>OY970193.1:0-1690000 GCA_963708055.1 uncultured Acidobacteriota bacterium
TTCCGGCTTTATGTTGATGAATCTCTGTTGACACTTGAGTCTGCAGTTATGAAAGTGAGGTCACGATGATGCGAAATCATCTATCGCGCTACTTGGTTGTCGGGCTGCTGCTCGGAATGTTGATCATACCGGCGGCCCCGGTGCAGGCGCAGTTTACGGTCTGGGACCCGACAAACTATGCCTTGCAACTCGCCAAGAAGATCGAAGAGGCGAACCGCTGGCTTGAAACTGTTCGGCACTACACCACGATGATTGATAAAACGGTGCAACAGCTCACCACCATGCAGGGTGTGCTCCGCAACGTCGATGAGCAACTGGCGCGCAATGTGCGACTGGTGCGATTCGTCAGCAGTGTGGGCCAGATAGTACGCGGCTCATACCAACTCAAGCGACAGCTTGAAGGGATGATCCGTTACCGCATCGCAATGCTCAAGAGTATTGATGATCGGTTGCGGAACGGCATCTTCGACCCGCAGCAGGATCTCAATGATCTGGAGAACTATTTGAAATTCACGATCGGGCGCTCTGCTGACGAGACGGTCGCGCGCTTGGATAAGCTGGCCCGCAATGACAGTCAGCTCGAAAGCTGGTGCGTGCGCCGCACGCAAGTCCAGAAGGACCTGGCAGTCGCTCGTGAGACCTTGAAGCAAGCCGAGCAACAACTGGAAACCGAAAAGAACAAGCCTGATGTTGATCAGTCCAACGTGGCCCACCTCAACGATGTCATTCTCCAGCAACAGAAGCTCATCTCCGAACTTGAAAAGGAGCATGCCGACTTGCAGGGCAAGATCACGGAGCGCGCCGCTAAGTACGGTCTGCGATTGCAGGACATGGAGAACTTCGCCTTCTCGATTATGACCGTCAACGACGGCTGGCTCACCTTGCAGCAGACAAAAGATCAGATCGAACGCACGCTAACTGATCTAATCATCGACGCTCAACCCAGACCGCACCCGTAACGATGAAGGCAAGAAACCGATGTCGAATACAAACTATCAACAACGCATATCTCGTTCGCTGTATTCAGTCATGGTCCTCTTATGCGGCGGGATTACTGCTCATGCACAGACGCCTGCGCCCAGCGGGCCTACGCTTTCGGATCACATCGCACGTCTCAGCCTTAAAGCTTCTGAACTTCTTCCCTATCTTCAGCACGAGGTTCTTAGCCATATTCAGGATTGGGTGTACGGGATTGCGGTGGCAGTTGCGGTGCTGGTGCTTCTGTTCAGCTTCCTGCGCCTCTGGCGCGAAAATTCCGGGGCGAACTCCAACCTGGTTTTCTTCTTCCTCCGCTCGCTTTTCTTCTTCGGGTTAGTAGGCTCAAGCGTCTGGATCATCGGCCAGATGGCCGCCACTGGAAGAGAGATAGCCGAAGGTAATGAAATGAACGGTAGTGCTGGTCGCTCACTGCTCTTCGAGTTTTACAAAGCGCAGCGGGACAGCTTCAACGAATCTTACGAGAAGATGACGATGGGCACTTTTACGGTCAAGGTTGATGGGCGGGATTTCACGGTCAGACCCAACACTGCGACGACCGGAACGTTCGTCGGAGTGCTCTATGATAACGAGGGTACGATCAAAGACCTCGATAAGAAGCTAAACGACTCTTCCTACACTTTGCCCACTCTCTTTAACTGGCTAAACGCTTCCCGTACCATTCTCGAAGCGGGCGATTTCTGGCTGCTCCTGTTGGGCGGCGTGCTTGTTCTGGTCTTCAAAGCTGCCGCTCCTCTAATGATGGCCGTCGCCATCGATCAGAAGCTCGCACACAAAGTCTCGTATCCGTTCGTCTGGGGCGCGGGCGTCTTGACTTTGATCTGGCCTGCGGTGAGTTACTTCATTCGCGCGCTCGCTTATCTTTTCGGCAACATGGCTATGGCCCTCGGCGATTCGGAACCGCTTTACAACTGGGACTACTCCACGATGTACGCGATCAAGAGCAACTTCGCTTCGCCCGTGCATACGGTGGCAATTGCCGCTTTCATGATGACGATTGCCGGGGCTTGTTTATGGATCTCGCCCTATCTGGCTTATCGCTTCTCGATGGGCCAACTCTATGAGGGAGTCTCGGCTGCGATGTCGCAGTTCGCGGCGATGATCATCGGAACCGGGGTAGAAGCTTACAGCACGACCGCTGCGGCCTCCATAAATCAGGCAGCCCAGAACACTCAGGCCCAAGGCACATACGATTCACAGACAACTGAAGCTAGGGCCAACAAGGAATCTGGGATGTTGCGCAATCAGGCAGCCTTCGTCCAGGGCAAAGCTGCCGCGTGGTCTACGGCACAAGCCACCGCCGGCGCAGCCATGGCTGCTGCTCGGGGCGGCGCTAGTCAGGCCTATACCATGTTCGGCAGTGCCAACCGTGGCCTCGCTGGTTACAACGAGAATATGTCGCAGGTAGGCACTCAGCGATCCATTAGAGACAACAATACGCTCAGCACTCGGCAAGCGCGCGAAGCCAACACAGACTCGCAAGTCGGTCGCAAACAAGAGTGGTCAAGAGGCTTGAATAGCATCCCATTGGTTGGTGGTCCTATTGATCTCGTCCGTGAAGGCGTCTCCGGGACTGTCTCTTCCGCTTCAGGCGGTAAATATGGTGCATTGCCGCTCACGCTGCATCAACGCGGTTACGACGCTGCGAGAATAGAGTCCACCGCTGGCATGAACGCCAACGCCACTCAAAACTTTACCGAGGCACAAAAAGTTGACCGCCAAACGGGTGATCGGATGGCCGCTATCTCCATGCAACAAGGCAGAGAATCCGCCGGAGCTGCTTACGCTGCCGCTGGCACCTCCATCGCGGGGCATAGAACGGCGCTAGGCATCAATAACCAGGCCACTCAGATTGATTTCACGGGCCGGATGAACAGTGCCGGGATAACTCACACAGCGGCTGTTGATTCTGCCAAGCTGCAGGCCATCTCTATGATAGTCAGCCGCATGGGGGCCAAGCTGGCCCAGGACATCGAGAGGGGCATGGAGATGCGCTATTGACTTAGGCTCAATCATCGAAGGGAATATCCAAGATTGCTCAGCGCTCCCGGTATTCCGTGAGATCATCCGAACTCCGTTCCGCAGAACGGAGTTCGGAAAAATCTCTGATTTTGAAGCCCCATCAGATCGTGGGCTCACTCGCGGTCAAAACAAAGATTACGCGCGCGGCAGATCGCGAACTTCAGACGTTGTCCCACACTGTAGACATATCCATGAATGAGTCCATTTATCGAGTCTTTCCGGATATTTCTTTCTAGCTTTCGTACATCGGACAAGATCCCAACTGACAATCGCAGAAAACATGACAAGCATTATGGCATTCACAAGCAAAGCAATTTGGGTTTCGCCATAATCTGACCCCTTTCTCAGATAGATACTCAAGAGCCATAGCAAAGTTGAAAGGAAAAGAAAACTAAATAGGATCGCGAAAACAGGAAAAGGCTTTTCCGGTGGTGAGGTAGTATTAACCACACTGTTTCGCTTGGGTCTTATGAACAAACCTAGAGGACCGAAGATCATTAATTTGACAAAGCGACCCCACGAGCTAATGCCGATGTTGTAGGAGGCGTGGGCCATCTCAAATGTTTTCATGTTTTGCGAGCCGCAACGTGAACACTCCATAACTTTGTCCTTCTTCCTTCGCCTGCCCTACAGCAGAAGAAACCTAACTGTAGTATGCCGTACAGTTGCGGCATAACCCGGAAGTATTTTGCAAGACACCTGCTTTCAAGCAAAATCAAAAGCTAACTGCGTTTCAAAAACGGGCTGCTTTAGCCAAGGAATCGAAACGACCTCTTGCCCTAAGTGAAAGATCGCTGTTTCTGCGGAACCCTCTTCCGCTCCGACCGCTTGCGAAGGCTCTTCTGCGTGAAGTCGTGGGCTAACATGATTAGCCGTTTCGTTAGCTGAGACTCCCTTTTCAATCGCAACGATCCATTGTTCAAGGTCAACAATGTTCGCCCTGACGATTCCTGACTCTAAGACCGTATCCGAAGTGTCGGACGGAATCTCACTTTCCGCTTCGGCGGTAGCAATCACGGGGTAACGGTCAAGCAACGAAGTAAGGATTCCAATTCCGTTCGTCTCATCGCTAGGAACGAAAAAGCGCTGCTTCCAATTGATCTGCTCATTGATAAGTCCAAGCTCGCGAAGCTCGGCGAACTTGTAGGGGTCGGCTCCGCTTAATTCAATGGCTGGCTCGGAGTGAATCGATCCTCGGCGAAGCTTGAGGTTAGAAGCAAGGGTTATTTCGTCGCCTTCATCAAGCACAGCGTAAAAGATTTCGTCCGGCTCTCGAAGATCGCGCATTAGGCCGATCGACCGCAAAACTGTTCCTACATGATCAGGCGGTATCTGAATGCCAACGATCCTTTGCTGATCCTCTGTGATCACCCGTACCACTCGCAAGCGGGCATCCTCATTCGTTTTTAGGCGCTGCCAAAGCGGAATGATTGCCCCGCTGATAATGTGAGTTTCGAGCGTTTCAATCGGCGGGATGCTGGCATGTTTCTCTGTCCACCAGTTACGCGCTCGTTCCGGTGAGACTGCTTTGTACTTCTCGTTAAGTTCGCTATCGTGAATGTAGGCTGCGTGTGCTGCTTCGGGTTTCCAGACTGCGAAAGTGCGATAGCTGTTGCCCGTTGCCGGATCGGTGTGGCGTCCTGATTCAACCGCCAAGATAAATTGGCCGTTCTTTCGGTGGCGCAGGAAAGCGCCGCTCTTACGTTGCCTTGCTGCCTCTGCTTCTTCGAAGCTGACTGCCTTGGAAGGAACGTCAACCTCAAGTGTGTAATGAGTCGTCTGTGCTTGGGTGATCTCGTCCGTGTGAACCACGCTCGGCGGCTTTGCGACTCTTACGGCAAGCGCCTTAATGTCTGTGACTCCTTCGTCAAACGTTCCGTTCGCTTTGGCATAACGTACCGTCTGATCGAACAAGTCAGCGAAGTAGTCAAACAGTGCGTTCTGCTGCTCAACTTCTAGCGCGAGCACTCGGTTAAGAAACCTCGGCACGTTGTATTCATCTTCTTTGCGTATGTTCTCGCCGCCATCTCGATCTCGCACTAACAAGCCTATATCTCGCAGGGTCTGCCTTGGGTTGTCGAGTCCTGGGACGTTCTCACCTTTCATGATGCGGCGCAATGACAAACTCAATGCGGCTCGGCCTTCTTCCGTTTCAAAGTTGTACTTTGCGAGGTCGCCGTTATCGGCTGCGCCTCGGTCGCCTTTGGTTAATGCTCCAAGACTGCCAAGCCTACGCGCAATCGTGGAACTAAAACGCTTTTCCCCGCCAAGCTCGGTGGAAAGCAAAACATATTCTGGCGGTACTGCCTGATCTGATCTGTGCGTCCGGCCAAAGGTCTGCATTTGCTTATCTGCACTCCAACCAAGCTCAAGCGTGATATGTACCCGGCGCTGGCGATTCTCGGCTCGATTGGACGCGTGAAGCGAAATTCCAGTTGATGCTGCGTCGCTAATGATCGCGATCCGCTTCTTGGCGCATTGAAACTGTTCCATTTCGTAGACGTTGGTTCGATCCATCGCTACGCCTTCGGGTGCTCGCTTCTTGTACTGCATCTGTCCAGTGCGCGAATCTCGGATAAGGCGGCGTGTTCTCCCTGTGAGTTCTGCAACGTTGCTTTCTCCAAAGTGATTGACAAGCTGGTCAAGCGGATTTTCGGGAAGCTCTAAAGCGGAAAGTCCGTCAATCAACTCCTGTTTCATCCGCAAGGCTTCCTTGCTCTGTACAGTGTTGCCTTGTGCATCCCTTACGGGCACTTGAATGGTTTTGCCGGTGCCTGGGTCTGTGACGTCTTGATAGAGCGTTGTCGGGAAACCGCGATCAACCATCGCGGCAATTACTTCGCGCGGCGAGAAGTCCAAGTCTTCAAGCATTCCACCGTTAGCGGTGGCCTTCGCTACCTGTTCGCGTGTCCTGGCTTCTCCCGTTCCCACAAGCGAGATCACGATTGACTTACCCTCGCTCAACGCTGCCTCACTCTCTGCAATTACACTCGGCACTTTGAAAGCGCAGATCACTTGCCTAAAGAATCGCTGATGATCTCCCCAAAACTTATTGAGCGCCGTTGCGCGGGCGCGGCGTCCACCGTTTGTGATTAGTAACGCTTCGTCTATGTTGCGCAAGACTGCTTGCCACGCTGCGGCTGCGCGGTTGTACATTTCCCTTTGCTCAGGTGTGAGAATGTGAATCCTTTCGCGATACTCAACCGCTTTTCTGCTTACAGGGCAAAGGCCGAAAGAGATCGATCCTGACAGGTACATTCCAAGCGCTTTCATATCGCGGCTGACCATTTCCATTGCGCCAACGCCGCCCGATTCGATCTCCTGCATAAACTCTTGAAAGCCGCCTGGGAAGCTCGTACCGATGCCCCACAATCCAAGCCGGATCATATAGGCCATGTTGCGAACGTCGGTCGCTCCTGTCGCTGACGAATAAACGACTCGATAGTCTGGACTGCGCTCCGGGTCTTGTAGATCAATAACTGCTTGGCCGGTGAGTGTTGGTTCGCCGAAACCGCTTGCAAGAGCATTCTTCGCTTTGTGCGCCTCGTCAAATATGACTACGGCGTCTGTGCCTAACCATTTCTGAATCTGATCAATTCGGCGCTCGCCTGTTTTGGCTGCGGCGATAAGCGAAGAATAAGAGCTAAAGATTACGCCTTGAGGTAGCGTGATCTCTGCGGCTGCGGGATAGTCATTGATACGGCCAAGCGGGATGCTCTCAAGTCCCAAGTCAGTGAGGTCGCGTCTCGTCGCTTCTAGTAAGTCATTATTGACTGAAAGCCACAACGCACGCTTACGCCCCTGATTGAAATTATCGGCGATGATGCCCGCAAGTATTCGTCCCTTGCCAACTCCCGTTCCGTCGCCAACAAAGAAACCCGCTCGCGAGTTGTCTGCTAATTGCTGCTCGTGTCGCTGGCCGGCATAGATAACTCGCTCTAGTTGAACGTCGGATAGTCGGCCTTCTGTGATGATCTCTGCTGCAAGGTGCGGCCTGTAGGTAATATCAGGCGGTACGACTGCCGCCATTGATGATGATTCAACGATGACGGCCGGATGCGGTTTGCCGCCTCTCAACTTTGCTGGTGAGTAAGAGACGAATAGAGTTTGGATCGCTTCTTCTGTCTCTCCGTCGATGTTCTGATCTGTCGTCGTGTCGGGCCGGTCGGCGATGTTGCTCAATGCTTTCCACGCATCCTCTATGGTTGCGGCATCGCTCCAAACTATGTTCTCAAGCTGTTCTTTCCAGTTGTCGCCGGGCGTCTTTCCGGTCTTATCAATGACGAGAATTTGCAGATCGAAGGTCGTTCCGTACTTTCCATATTCGTTGCCGTTCAAATGAAGATTGGCGCGGACGTTGTAGGCATTCGCGATACGCTGCCACCATTCGCTAAAGGCGCTTACCTGAAAGCGCATTCCTTCGCCGCTGATGGCAACTAAGCGCCCGCCCTGCTGCAACCGTCTAAGTGCGCTCTCGATGTGTCGCGCTCCGTAGTGCGCTGAATGCTTCGCTACTCTCCCGCCTGTCGCGCTGAACGGTGGATTCATCAATATCGCGGTGGGCTGAATCTCGGCGGGTAAGAGGTCGTCAATGATCTCGGCGTCAAGCTGGTAGGTTTCACAACCTAGCTCCTGCTTGAGTAGCGCATTACGGCGCGGGTTGATCTCGTTGCAGATACTTTGTGCGCCAATAGAACGCGGCCAGATCGCGAGGCTTCCCGTTCCGGCTGATGGCTCTAAAACTATGTCGTTGCTCTGTGGGTTCAGAATTCGGGCTGCGAGGTATGCGAGCGTCGGCGGTGTCGAGAATTGTTGTAGCTCGGTTTGCTCTAACGTGCGGTCGCATTGTCGCGCTAGGCGCTTCGTCAACGGACGCAGTACGGATGCAAGCGCATCGGCTACGTCCATCTGCATTAGCTCTCGCGCCTGGCTGTCGAGATATTTGTTGACCGCGATTTCTAACGCGTCGTAGGCGTCGCGTGATGTGTACCTACCTTGGGCGCGTGTGCCGCCAAAACTCTTATCGGCGATCTCCGTTAGTTTCGGATTGTCAAAAGACTCTCCAGCATGTAAGCGTCCTTGTAATTCGGCTACAAGCTCGTGAGTTCCCGCGACAAGCTCAGTTGCCTGTCGTGTGCGCGTGGGTATAAAGTTCTGGCTTAGCATCAATCTTTCTCCTGACGGGATGAAGTGTTGGTGTCGTGGGTCAGGGAGCGTTCGCGCGCTCACCTGACCCTTTTGCTTGACGCAACAGATTTCAGTTTGCGTATTCCGTTGCTCGCTCTCTGGTTGGTCTACCTGCGCGAATGATTTGATCGGCTGCGCGAAAGATTTTCTGTGCGCTCTTTTCGGGGATCGCATCGGCGTTGAAACCGATTCCCTGATAAAGCCAGTTTTGGATATACCCGCGACAATAATCGGCACCTTCAAGGCCCAACGATTCGCAACACAAAAGCGCAACCGCTTCGGCTTCTACTTCCCGCAAGTTCCTTGGTGTGGTTTCGGTGTCAGCGAAGTCGGCTTCGGTGGTGTGGCCGAGAATGACGTGTGCTAGTTCGTGGAAAAGGGTTTTGTATGGGAGTTGAGCGACCGGGTTAATTGCTATTTGGCGCTTGCGAGCAAAGCCCTGACAGTTGCCGTCAGTCTTATCGAATTCGACGCGTTCAACGCTGAGCGCTGCAATTGCTTTCTCAGAATCCCACTCTGGAATCGTTGTAGGTTCAAGTTCTCGTCCCTGCGTCTGGCTAACGACAAACCATCTCGGCTTATAAGCAAAGCTGGTGAATGTGTGTTCCTCGTCGGATTCTTCCTCACGTTGCTTGCGCGTGATCGGCATGCAAAGCGTCAAAGCCCGCTCGCCACGCTTTACAACTCGGCCTAATGTCTGCCACTTCGGAAACGTATTGATTGGCCCTGGCTGTAGTCCGCGCAGATGACATTGCACAAGTGCGAGGATTTGATTGCCGATGCTGTAGTTATGGAATGCGGAATAGGCCTCCATGATCAGGCCGGGTTTATTGACTGCTTCAACGAGTAAAGCTGCCCACTTCGGAATGTCTGCTGATTGTCTTTGGTTCTCCATTGTCGTTGCTCCTTCTCGGTGGTCGTTGTGGTTTGGGGTCTTGGCCTTAAAAACAGGTTTTCCCCCTCGTAGAGACGTTGGCTACGACTGGGCGCTTGACCGCGCACACCTGTGGCGCAACGGAGTGGAGCACTTGAAGCGAAGCGCAGAGTTGCGCGGGCGGGCTGTCGTGGACAATGAGAACGAAGAGGGGGAAACTAAAGTAAAGAATCTCGGCTGGAATGGAACGAAGAGGAATGAAGCTGAGAGCCTTGTTGAATTAGCCTGTGCGGTCTGTGCGCATTTCCCAGAGCGGCTGGTCGCATTCAGATTTGGTATTGATTGCCGATTTCAAGCAATATTCACAGCGACCAATCCTTGCAAAACTGGAAGCCGAAGTGTATGAATGCCTTCCAATCAGGAGCGGCAGATGGCAATTCCAAATTGGTTGGATCGGTTGCGTCGTCAGGAGATAATCGATGTTGTCTATAACCATCCGACCACTTGCGACAACCTTGTCCTAGACCTATCCAAAGACGAGATTTTCAAGCAGGTCATTGGCGGGGGCCAGGCCGACTTTGATAAACCCTATCTCCATTTGAGCGGAGCCGAGCGGGCGCTTCTTTACGCCTACTTCAATCAGCTTGGTCATCTGGAGGAACTCATCGAGGCCTTTAGTCAACTTTTTAGGAATAGGCCCCCTCAAGATCCACTAATTGTCGTGGACGCAGGGTGCGGGCCGTTCACTGGCGGGCTGGCCCTCTCGGCAGTTATTGATACACCGTTTAGTTACATCGGAATCGATCGGTCTGTTTCAATGCGAGATCTGGGAGAGCGGCTGGCTAGTTCTGCGCAGGATTTGGGAGCTCTCAACTGTTCCGAACGACAGTGGGTTGCAGATTTCGATAGCATTGAGTGGCAACGGCCACCGGACTGGAGACCGATTCTGGTCATTGCTTCGTACCTGCTCGCGAGCCCTACTTTGGATGTGGCCTCTCTCGTGCGAAACATCGACGGAGTTTGCAAGTCCTTTGGCCGTGGGCAGGTAACAGTTTTGTACACCAACTCGCCAAGCCCGTGGGCGAATCGGAGTCTTACCCTATTTCGGAATGGCCTCCTAGACGTCGGTTTCAGAATCATCGCCGATGATCAGGGCGAGATTTCGGTTGATAGGTACAAGGGACCGCAGACGCGTCAGCTAAGATATGCTTTGTTTCACCGAGATGCTCAAACGATCCTGAACCTGTAGGAAATTTCATGAGATGAGGTTGCCAGCATACGAAGAACTCATACCTGAACAGTTGAATGTCATGGATTACCCTCTGGACCAAACCCTCTTTGTGGCAGGTCCACCGGGTTCAGGCAAAACGGTACTCGCCGTTCGGCGTGCCGGTGCTGCTTCAGAAGCGAACAAAGCTGTAGCGTTGGTGACCTTCAACAGAATGTTAAGGAGGCTAGCCACGCTCTTAAGCGAGGATGGTCCGGTCCATGGAACAATGCAGAAGTTTGTCTGGCATGACTATTTGGGTCGCACGGGAAAGGAACCGGAATGTCCAGTGTACGATCCCTACCGCTACCTTTGGGTTAAGATGATCGAGAGCCTCGAAGCTCGGAATTCCAAAGCGCGCTGGGACCATGTAGTTGTCGATGAGGGACAAGATCTTCCAGAAGGCTTTTTCCAATACCTGAACCAACATGCTGCGGTCGTTTTAAGCGTGTTCGCTGATGAAGAGCAGGCGTTGGGAAGGCGCAAGACGACCTTAAGTGAAATCCAAGCCGCCGCAGCTTTACCTCAACCAATATTGCTGAGGGAAAACCACCGGAATTGTCCGGAGATCGCGGCACTGGCGCATCATTTTCATCGTGGACTGCTACCAGCCACAATGACCCGACGTGCGCCGATTGGTCAACGGCCACGTTTGATGAGAACTAGCGAGCAAGCCACAGTGGAGTTCATCAGCACCTGGTTTGAAACCCGCGGCGGAACCGTTGGTATCGTCGTTAATCGCAATGACGTGGGTGAACGTATTCACGGCGAATTGTGGCGCCGGTTCCCGAATAGGCGGATCGATATATACACTAACCAGCTCAATAACGAGGACACAATTGCCCTGCTCGATGAAGGCGTCACAATCTTGAACAGTGAGTCTGTTAAGGGACAGGAGTTCGATACCCTCTTCATATTGCAGTTGGAGCGGTTCATCCCTTGCGTCAGCGACGCGATGAGGCGAACAATGTACATGATGTGCGCCCGTGCACGTGATTACCTGTTCTTGATGCATAGCGCGTCACTTTCGAGGGCCGCTGATGCTGCTTTGCCGGGACCCAATATCTTGGAGCGCGAATGAGTACCGGACAGATACCGATGGGGTTCGTTTCAGGTCGAGAAGAAACCGATCGTCCACACAATCCAACCGTGGCGTTCTGGTTCGGTCTTTCGATTGACCACCGGACTCTGTTAGGAGCCCTCCAAGACAATTGGCTCCGACCGCGTGGAGATCAGCCAGGATACTTGCTTGGAGTGGGTGCATTTGCAGAATCAGCCTCGCAATCACAGAGCGAGCATCCTATCTTCGTGCGTCTTAAGTTTGATCCTGCACGCCTCCCGGAAATCCCTGTATTGCGACGCGTTGACAATGAGTGGGTAGTCTCCTTACCGGTCTCTCAAGAGAACAGTGGCAAGGTCATGTTCTGGCCGGGCGCGCTCCCAACTTTTGCTATCTCAGAAGTGCTCGTGTCCAACTCGGAGGAGAGTGCACGATTGAATGGTATGGTCCGTCAAGTATCTAACCTCACGCTTCCTGCTTTACCTCGTCTTGTGAGATCTGATGAGGAAACAATTATTCGCGAGAGTTTACCGTCCGACCACGATCTTTCAGGAATCGAATTACCTGAAGAAATGGACAGAGTCAGGGGCTCAGTGGCAATGGCCCTATGGGCCATCCCCCGAATCGATCCTTGGTTGGACCTTCTTTGCGAGAGCCTAGGCCCCGAGCCGACATCTGAGATGCCAATACGTGCTGCATACCTAGGTGTGCCGTGGGGTACGTGTCTGCCATGGGTCGAAGCGCCGCCTCCTCAGTCAGCCGCAAACTCACAGACACGATGGTGGATTGCCGCAATCTCCGCTTTCCGCACCGCGTCAAGTGAAGGGCTAGGAAACCCCGCGGAACTGCTGGACCGAATCTCCGTACACTTCAGCCCGGATTTCTCGAATCAGTTGCGAAGCTGGTCCGCTCAGACGACGCGAATTCTTCGCGGAAAAGAGCGCCTGGAGCTTAGTGACTGGAAGGAGAATCCGATTGGCAAAGCGATCCAGTTAGTTCTGGCTAGGCCAGATCCCTCGGTGTTCAGAAAATGGTCAGATGACCTACCATTGCTGGCGCCGTCGGTCTGGTGGTTCGCGGCGATACTGTGCGGCCTTTTGCACGGTTATCGACGTCTGCCGACTTTCCTTAAAGGAGACGCAGAGCAGCAACGCATTTTAGCGATTCATGCTTTGCGTGTGTTCAGTGTCCTTCCCGATGCGAAGAATTGGAGGGCAGTCGCGGATGAGAAGCCGAAATGGCGGCGAGAAGGTAACGACATCGTGCTTTCTTGGTCTGGGACGGTGTTCGCACGAAAACCCCTGAATGCGCGGGGAAAATGGTTCACAGCGGATCTGGCCGTTCCCTCTACCAAGAACGAGGCCGTAACACTCAGCAAAGCCAATAATTGGCCTTCAACCAAAACGCGGATCACGGTCTCGACTGGAGGGAGCATTCCGTTCACGGGGGAGATTAATGTAATCAACGACGCACAAAAAGTTCTCCTCGCGCTGAGCGACATAGAGATTCTTCTCCCACCGGATGCGAAGTCCGAGTCGTTGCTTGATGCCGAAGAGTTCCGCCGATGTATAGCAACTGAAGGAGCAGACGTCTTTTCGCCACCGGAGATGCTCCGGACCGAAATACATCGTGGAATGGAGAAGGTAAGTGCCGAACGAGTCCCAGGATTGATCTATGTTCCTGATTTCCTCAGTGAGACTCAGGAGAGGCAGATTGTCGCCGCAATTGACGATGGTCCCTGGAGAACCGATCTTAAACGGCGAGTGCAACATTACGGATGGCGTTACGACTACAAGGCCCGAGAGATTGATATGTCGATGCGTTTGGGTCCATTGCCAGCATGGGCCATGCTCCTTGCGAAAAGACTCAATTCCGAAGGATACCTACCGCACCTCCCGGATCAGGTGATCGTCAATGAATACGTGGGCAAACAAGGAATCAGTAGACATACGGATTGCACTCCCTGTTTCGACGACGGAATCGCGATGCTGAGCTTGTTGGAGTCTTGGGAAATGATCTTCCGAGACAGTCGAAGGGGCTCAACTATCAAAGTGAATAAGGTACTCGAACAACGGAGCGTCACAATCATGGCTGGAGAGGTCCGCTATCACTGGACCCATGAGATTCCCTCCCGACTTACTGAGCCCGGCGGGTTACAGCGGCATCGGCGCATCTCGGTAACGTTTCGCAAAGTCAATGATCGAGCAGTCGTTCCGGCCCGGAAAAATCCGCGCAAGCGTGTGTCTGGCCGAACATGAGGATTGAAGGCTTGCCCTTTGTTCAATAACGTGTTGACTCGATACTTAACCGTTCTACGACGCGTTTCTATCTCCCGTGTAACACGCGTTGCTGCCAGTCAGTAGTCGCAAGGTAGTCATAGGCCTTTAAGATTTCACCCAGTGTAAGGAACTCCTTTCGCCACTGTTGTTGTCTGGCTTCTTCGAGATTGAGTTCTTTACTCGAGAACGGCTTGGAGCACGAAATTGTTTTGCGTCGTCATTTCATCTCTCCAATTCCCGAATTACCGTTACGATGTTTGGGTTTCCGGTTTGCTTATTCACGCGCACCTCGTAGTGATGACCCGCCTTTAGTAGTTCGCTGGAAAAAATTACATCCACTCTACCAAAGTATCGACTTCCTTTCGAAATCACCTCGTACTTGTATTTATAGATACGCTGCGTTGTCAAAAACTCATCCGTGATTACTCTAACCCGTAGCCGCTGTCCGTGCATTTCAACGCTTCCGCGCTCCTCCGACTTTCCTGCAGTGTTTCGGCGCACGTTCACGATAGACAGAGGGCGATTCAGAGGGTTTTTCGCCGACTTCTTTGCCAACTTGTCAGCAGCGCGATTATGCAAATCTCTGGAATGTCCTTTGACCCAGTGGAACTCTACACGCCGCGGTTGGCATTTCCACACCAACTTTATTAGCTGTTTCCATAAATCCGCATTTAATATCGGTCTCCCGTCACGATTCCGCCATCGATTGGCTGACCACTCGAACAGGGCTCTTTTGTAATTATCGACGATATAGCGCGAATCAGTATGAAGCGCAATTTTCTGATAGGGCGTTAAGTCCTGATATTTCGAAGCCTCCTTTAACGCGACGACGCATGCATACAGTTCCATTTGATTATTTGTGGCCGCTTTGAAACCGGGAAGTGGGACATCCTCAACGACTTCTTCACCTGCGGCGTCTATTGTTACAAACCGTATTCCGATGCCTCCTACGCGAGGATGCGAGTAGGACGATCCGTCCGTGTAGATGTTAAATGCATTGTCTATTAACAAAATTCCACATATACCTCCACGTAAGGATACCGCCCTAGATGCTAATGTGGGAATGGGCTGAGGAGGGAAGAGCGCGCTCGAACGTCCGTTTTGAATCAGTTACGATAACGTCATGGGTACTGACCGAACTGAATATCTCAGACAGCCGTGTCCTTGTGGTAAGGGTGAGTTGTGGGTTGACCACTGTATGCCAGACCACGGCTGGTCGCCGGGTGCATATTGGTGGGAAATGGGAGTGCGGTGCAAAGACTGTGAACAGAAGTACGCTATCGTAGACCGTGAAAAGAAGGCAGTTCTTATTGAAACGAGCGCGCCAGACAAACCAATCGGAGAACCATTGGGAGACCTAACGCAAAGAGCCTTTTACGGACCCGAGTACACGGGTCGCGACTAACTGAGAGGAGGCGAAAACGGATTAAGGATTATTGGGCTGAAATAGGGGCCAAGTCTTAGATTCTGCGATTCTCGCGGTCAGTCGTTCGCTCTCAGAATCCTGTCTGACTTAACTCTGAGTAAGAGGCATCGAGGATCTGAGAATCGCAGAATCGAAAGGCCTGACCCCCAGGTTGAATGCTTGTGCCGTAAATGACACGTTGTCCGATTGGCGAAAATTAGCGAAAATGCTATTCTCCGCCTCATGGCAGCCTGCATCGTGTCATTTGTGGACTTGGACGGTATCCGCCATTCGGTCGAAGTTGAGGCTGAAGGGTTGTACGAAGCGTCAGTTTTAGGGCTGTGCGCGTTTCGCAAGCACGAGCTTCAGCCTGGTGGTCTAACTCAATTGGAAGTTGAAGTGCGCAGCTCGGTGAAGCACACGCTGACAGTGACCAAGGTTCGAGAGTGGTTGCAGCGTGGCGTGAGAACGCCTAAGGAGGCAGTATTAAAGCAGCGACTCCGTGCCTTACTCTGATTTAGTTGAAGAAATATGTTTGAACGGTATGGTCCAAATTCTCTGCAAGTCTCTGAGTACATCAGCGCGAGGCCTTACTCAAAGTACCGTGGGTGTGCCGATAGGAAGATGCAAAAAGTCTTGTATTTCTCTTCCAGACCCCTTAATCCCTGACTGGTTGACTGCGGGGGAGAACTGAATAGAATGTTCAGCCAAAGGCGTTGGTTGCTGGGGTGAGGACAGTAACTGTGGGGCTGAAAGTCTCGCGCCAACCTTGAGAGCCCGGTCAAAAGCCGGGCTTTCGGTTCTTAAGGGTGCTTACTATAGCGCCGTCCTGATGTGGATTTAGCTTTGCCGTCCTCTGAGGATTGCTATCACGCAGTTGGTCCAAGCTGTAGTACTACCACAGCACGAGTGTCGTGCTGGTCCAGTGGCGCGACTCTTGTTGGTTGGTGATACGGGACGGCACCACGCCGTCGAAGCGGTGCGTAAGCTAGTTTGCTTCCATCGCTGACGGCTAGCTTAATCTCGGGCGAGTCAAAACGCTTAAGTTCCCTTCCGAGACGGAGCACGAGTTCGTGACCCAGCTTTTCTCGCTCATGTCACAATCATCCTAAGTCGTGAGGTTCTGAACCACATCCGTAACGAACCGTCTAAACGAATCGTTCTGCACGAACTGTTTGTAAAACTCCGTGTCGTCTTTTAGCAGCGGGCCAATGACTCGCCTTAGTGCAGCATCCAACTCAATCCGAGCAGTGTTCGGCGTGTTCATCTTTGCATTTACATAAGCCTGGTCCGCCGCAACCTTTGGCGCAATGTCTTCCGTAATGCGCTTTGCGACGCGATCGGCGTCCGAAAATAGAGTTCCGAATTGCTCGTTAAATATTTTGAGGATGTTGCTGAGGAAGTCCAACTCAGGCTCTCGTTTGAAACCACCCCCACCTATAGGCACCGGTTCAATCTCGGGGTTCTCGTCCGGCAGTAAGATCTTCATCGCGGCGCGCTTCTCGGTTCGGTAGCTGTCCATGTCGATTGCTTCGAGAATTCCCTTTGACAAGTCTTCCTCCACTGGCGCCGGAAGCTTAGGAACTAGCAGATTCAGGAAGATGGACAGCTTCTCCCAATCAGCATTCGTGTACGGCAGGATTGAAGCAAGAAAATCGTAAGTGCGCGTGAAACTCTTGGCGTTTCCCTTAAACTCGACCTGTCCATCTTCGTCGAGTTCCGTTATGTAGATAGCGACACAATCGTCCAGGATTGGATCCAACTTATCTCGCTCAGCTCCGTTCAGATAAAGCCCAACCAACGAATCCACCTGGTCTTGGGAATACACCTGACGCGCATCGAGAGAAGCCTTTAGATCATGCAGTTTGTTTGGATCGGTTTCGTCGCTGAGTACCGTAGTTCGATAGTAAGGTGCAAATGACTCCGTGATCGTCTTCGTGTCGTTCAAGAAATCGAGCACAAACACATCATGTTTCTTCGGATGCGCCCGGTTAAGTCGCGAGAGAGTTTGCACGGCCTTAATACCGGATAGAGTCTTGTCCACGTACATCGTATGCAGCAGCGGCTCATCGTAGCCGGTTTGAAATTTGTCCGCGCAAATGAGAAACCTGTACGGGTCTTCCTGAATCCTTTCCGGAATATCGTTGCTCGGAAATCCGTTCAGCGACGACTCTGTCACCTTCGCGCCGCCATATTCGTAGTCACCGGAAAACGCGACGATGGCTTGATAAGGACTCTTGCGCTCTCCGAGATACTCACGAAAGGCGTGAAAGTATTGAATGGCTCGTTCGACTCCGTTACACACAACCATCGCGCGCGCCCGACCGCCGATCTTGTTCAGATCCATCACCTGCTCATGAAAGTGGTCGATCATGATCTCGGCTTTTCGTTCAATCGCTTTATCATGGCTTTCGACGTAGCGCCGCAATTTCTTCTTTGCCCGCTTGATGTCAAACTCCGGATCGCTTTCGACCGTCTTTACCAATTTGTAGTAGCTGTCCACGGGTGTGTAGCTCTTTAGCACATCTAGGATGAAACCTTCCTGAATCGCCTGCTTCATGGTATAGCTGTGAAATGGTCGATGCTTCACCTTGCCTTCCGCGTCCGGCGGAAGTGGCTCACCAAACAACTCCAACGTTTTGTTCTTCGGCGTCGCAGTGAAAGCGAAGTAGCTGGCGTTGGTCAGGAGCTTGCGCGACTCCATCACGCGGTTGATCTTGTCCTCAGTTGTCTCCTCTTCGTCTTTCTCGCCAGCTTCACCCAACACGCCACTGATGGCCGAAGAGGCTTTGCCGCCCTGACCGGAATGTGCTTCGTCAATGATCAAGGCAAACGTCCGGCTCCGCTGTGCCGAACCAATTTCGTCGAGAATGTGCGGGAACTTCTGCACCGTGGAAATGATGATTTTCTTCCCGCTTTCGATGAACTCGCGGAGTTGCTTTGAACCTGCGGTGACTGCACCCATCGTCGCCCCCACTTGGGCGAACTGCTTGATGGTGTCGCGGAGTTGTTTATCGAGGATGCGCCGATCAGTTACTACAATGATCGAGTCGAAGACATCTTTGCCGTCTTTACTCAACCCGATCAGTTGATGTGCTAGCCAGGCGATGGAGTTTGACTTGCCGCTGCCTGCCGAGTGCTGAATGAGATACCTGCGACCAGCGCCGTGACGTTGAACATCGTTCAGGAGTGCCCGCACCACATCAAGTTGGTGGTAACGTGGAAAAATCTGCGACGACTTCTTCTTTCCGGTCTTCTCGTTTTTGGTCTCAACGACCTGCGCGTAGTTCTCCAGAATGTTCGTTAACCCATGCGGCGTGAGAATGCGTTTCCAAAGATAGTCCGTCTTGAGACCGTCGGGATTTGGCGGATTGCCGGCGCGGTCCTCCCAGCCCTGATTGAACGGCAGAAACCAGGAGGCCTTTCCCTTCAACTCCGTGCAGAACCTTACCTCGTGATCGTCCACGGCAAAATGAACCACGCACTGGCCAAAGTCGAAGAGCCGTTCGCGCGGATCGCGATCCCTCTTGTATTGCTCCTGGGCGTCCGCGACTGTCTGCTTGGTTAGGCTGTTTTTGAGTTCGAACGTGGCTACAGGCAATCCATTAATGAATAGTCCGAGATCGAGCGCGCGCTTGGTTTCGTCGCGGCTATAGCAAAGTTGGCGAGTGACGCTGAATCGATTGGCCGCAAATAGCGCGGTAGCCTTTTCATTACCCGGCGTAGGTGTGCCGTAGAACAATTCGAGCGAGTGTTTCTCATGCTTGAGTCCGTGACGCAGCACATGGATGACGCCCTTCCGCGAAATCTCCAACAGCAGCCGAGCGAGAAACTTGCGGCGCACGGGCGTGTCGCTGCCAAGCTCGAGCGCCATCGCAACTTCAGGTTGCGTGGTCTCAAGAAATGCACGGAGATGCACTATGTCAACGCAGTATTCGCGATCGTAATCGCGCGGATCGCCAAGCAGCCAACCCGTGCCGCGCGCCGCCGCCGCATCATCCTCTCCCATTGACGCAAGCGTGGCCCGTCCTGTCATCGTCGTGACGATCAGGTCTTCGAGTCCTCGTTCACTGGTATCAGTTTTCATGCGACGTCTTCCTCTTCAACTTCTTCATCGTCGACTGCAACGGCTGCTTCCTCAGGTGTGTCCGAAAGTCCGCTGGCGGCCTCGCGCACGTCCACCTTGCCCGTCACTAAGTCCGCCACCAGTCGCGCGTGGTATTCGCGCAGCAAGCTAATTTCTCGGACAGTACGGGAAATGGCAGTGTCGAGAGGCGCAGATTCCCCTTCTATCCAATTCACAATGGCATGTTGCTCGTTAATCGGCGGCACCACTGTCGCAAAGTTCTGAAGCAACGGCAGCCTCAGTGAATCTACCGTCGATTTGGCTGACGCATCTAAGGCTTCAAAGCGAAGAGTTGTTTTCAGATAATGAAAGAAGAACTTTCCCATGATCCTGCGAAAATTGCTAAACTTGTACACGCGTTGATGGTAATCAAATTTCCCATTCACATAGTGAAAAACCTTCGCCACACCTGCACCATCACCGGCAGTCAGAACAGCCTCGCCATCGAAAGAAAACGTGTTGATTCGCTCGACTGTTTGCGATCGAACAAAAAATGGATAAACGCCGTCATCAATCCGATTAACGGTATCTCGCCCGCCCGTCTTGATGTGAGCGAGATGTTTTAACCGCCACACGTCCCAATGCTGCGGGATGTCGCCAAGCCAGGGAATAGCGGAAGGTTTGAGAGGGATGGTGTCGTCGAGGCCGCGGGTGACGGCTCGGTGGATGATGGCCTGCTTCTGCTCGTTCAACAGAGCAATCAACTTTCTTTTCGCCCGAATCGCTCGCTCAATTCGTTCGCTGGCGTGGTCAAGAAAGCGCACGATGGCGGCTTGCTCGTCGGGCGGGGGAATGACCACCGGTATCCGCAGAAAATGCTCTGGGTATAGACGCAACCTTGAACTATTCACCCCAGTCGAATGGCGCTGGTACTCCGCCGCGTACAACGGGGTTCTTAACAGGTTGTCCGCGTACCGTGGCAATATGCACCCAGCAGTTATAGGACGATAAACGCCATAGGCAGGGCTGACAATGCCTAAGTGTCGAGCGACACCCAAAGCCCCCATCCAGGCCCACATTGTATTGATCACAACGTCGTCGGGCTGACATATCTTGTGCCCGACATTAGACTTCGCGAGGAACATGGTTATCGTCTTCTGACTCCGGGGTGTCACGCCAGTTAAATGCGATACCGAGAGAAGTTCCTCTTTTCCCGTCGACGAACGTTCGTCAACTTCACGAAACAAAAATTTAGCCCTCAGTTGACGCCAGTGAGAAGGGATCGCGCCTAGCCACAAGTGATGGGAACTCCTGTAGTCCGCGTAAGGCTTGAGGTTCTCGATCATTTCGGGACTCCCTTCAAAATGCCATCGAGCAAGCCTTCCGTGTCTTTTTCCAGCGCGACAATGTCGGCGCTGATCTCTTCGAGCGTGCGGAGGGGCTGCGGTTTGTAAAAGTGGCGCGTGAAGGAGACTTCGTAGCCAATCTTGGTGGGGGATTCGTCTATCCAAGCGTCAGGCGTGTAGGGCAGCACTTCGCGGCGAAAGAAGGCTTCAATGCCACCTTTCTCCAACAGCGGCACTTGCTCCGTGTCACGCAGGTCAGTGTCTGTTTCATACTCCATGACAGCCTTCTTTCCATCGACGGAGACTTCATATAATCCGTGCAACGGGTCAGCGACGGTCTTCCGGGGCTTATGAATCCTTCCAATCACCGGCGGCGCCGTCTCGACGCGCCAACTTACCGCGCGCAGAATTACCTTTCGTTCAGCAGCGCTGAGTTTAATCTCCAACTTGTCGAGCGCCGTGTCTACCTGATCGCGGAACAGGTTATGATCCTCAAAGACTGCGTCGCCAAGTTCATACCGCAAGGCGTCCCCTGTTTTCACTAGCTTCGCATCGCGCTGCCAAGATTTGGCGTCAAGGAGTTTCTTCTTTCTCTTCTCGGACAAGCTTTTCTTCGCTGTTTCGCTCTCTTCCGATTCTTCCTCGTTATCATCGGCGCCCCATTCCCTGACCAGCTTTTCAAGCTCGCCCTGCACACTCGCGAAGTCTTCAAACAGTCGTTCCCCGACTTGTTCGTAAAACTCGCTGCGGAGTTCTTCGTCGCCGGAAGCGAACCGGAGCGACTCGACGGCTTTCACGGTTAGCTGGCTGTGGAGACGTAGCGGGCGCTCCACTGTGACTTTCCAATAACCGAATGCTTCATTCGGGAAAATCTTCGACTGCTCGGTTTCCTCAAATGCGAGATAGGCGTCGCAGATGCGGCGGATGTCAGCTTCAGAGAGTTCGCAGTTTTTCTTGCCGAGATTCTTGCGCAACGGTTTGAACCATTGCGTCGCATCAATGAGCTGCACTTTGCCCCGACGCTTTTCCAGTTTCCGATTCGAAAGCACCCAGATGTAGGTCGCAATGCCAGTGTTGTAAAAAAGATTGAGTGGTAGTGCGACGATTGCTTCGAGCCAGTCGTTTTCCATGAGCCAGCGCCGGATGTTGCTTTCGCCCTGGCCAGCATCGCCAGTGAATAGTGACGAGCCGTTGTGGACTTCAGCGATGCGGCTACCCAGCGGCGTGTCGTGGTTCATCTTCGAGGCCATGTTTGCAAGGAAGAGCAGCTGCCCATCGCTTGAGCGGGTGACGAGCGAGAGTTCTTCCCCTTCATGCATCACCTTGAACCGCCGGTCACGCATACCTTCCTTGCCGCCCAACGTCTCCAAATCTTTCTTCCAGCTTTTGCCGTAAGGCGGATTAGAGAGCATGAAATCGAATTCCTGAGCCGGAAAAGCATCGTGCGCGAGCGTGGACCATTCCGCGCCGCCGACAATGTGGTCAGCGTTTTCGCCCTCACCTTTCAGCAACATGTCGGCTTTGCAAATGGCGTAAGTCTCGGGGTTGATTTCCTGTCCATAGAGATGCGGTATCACCTGCTTTCCGCGCGCGGTCGCAAGGCCAAGAAGCGTCTCCTCAGCGACGGTCAGCATTCCACCTGTTCCGCAGGCGCCGTCATAGAGCAAGTAAGAGCCCGACTGAATAGCCTCTGCGGTTGGCAAGAAGACGAGGTTGGCCATCAATTTCACTGCGTCGCGCGGCGTCCAGTGTTCCCCTGCCTCTTCGTTGTTATCCTCGTTAAACTTGCGGACAAGTTCCTCGAAGACGGTGCCCATCGAGTGGTTGTCCATCCTGGGAAGTTTCACCGAGCCATCCTCGTTAAGCACCGGCTTTGGGCTGAGATTAATATCCGGGTCTAGAAACTTTTCTATCAAAGTGCCAATGGCGTCGGCCTTTGAGAGCGTGGATAGTTGGTTACGGAATTTGAAGTTTTCGAGAATGTCTTGGACATTCTCTGAGAAGCCATCGAGGTAATCGTTGAAATCGGCAAGGAGTTGCTGTTGGCTCGCGCGGGCTCTGAGGTCTTTGAGTGTGAATTGGGAGGTATTGTAAAAGGCCTCACCTGACGCGTCGCACAATGCGGCCCGCTGTTCAGTGATGCCGGCAGTGTCGAGCATTTTCCTAGCTTCGAGAACCCTTTGCTTGGTCGGTTCAAGCACCGCATCCAGTCGCCGCAGCACACACATGGGCAGAATCACGTCCGCGTACTTGCCCCGCTTGAAGAGATCACGAAGCACGTCATCAGCAATGCCCCAAATGAAGGAGACTATTTTGTTGTGGGTAGCTTGGTCCATGAATACGCTGAAACAGAAACGAGACGGATTGTACGATGGCCGTGGTTTGAAGCGCACTTTCAGAGCAAAACCATTTCGTGCGGCGGGCCGTCTGCGGAAGGCATATTCTGCACTAGTTCACGCACGATTCCTAGCATTCCAGACAATCAGGAGAAGTGCTCCTTACCGCTTTTTCTTCTGTATCGAATGGGTGGTTCTCAGCTTTGTGTGCTTGGCGATGGTTGGTAGTCTGGCGGGTAAATCCAATTCGTCGTCAACAATCACATCCAAACAGATTCCTGCGGTCCGTGCATATCTCAACAGAACGTGCAGAGGTGGTTCGCGATCTCCAGTTTCGTAATTGGAGATACTCGTGCGAGAAAACTTTCCTTCGAGTTTCAATTGTCTAAGCATCTCGTTCTGCGATAGACCGAGCGCTAAGCGGATCTTGAGAAGCTTTTCAGGAAGACGGATCTGCTTCTGTCGCGGATATTTTCCCATATCAGTCAGCTCCTCCTGACGGGAAATCCGCAACATAAGGCTTGAGGTTAGCTGCAATTGCAGCTACTCTATTGGTAGAGGTGAGTATCGCCGTGAGCCGTAGTCTTTTTTGCTCAGCGGCGATGCTCATCAATTCTCTTGTAGAGCGACGCCTTGCATTGTCAAAGATTCAGCGTAGGTAAGATACCAAAGGACTAGGTAGCCGAGGAAGCATCGGCGGGACGCTTCACGCGATGCCAGTTCAACAGGTGTATCGCAATGAATGAGTTCTTCAGCATCTTTGAGCACACTATGGACCGAGCTGCCGTGAGGCCGCTTTTTTGTATTCGTTGTAAGGGCTACTTGAAGATAGTGTCGAAGTAACTGTCGAGAAACGTAGCCTCGACGCTCACTCGCTAGGTGGCACCAAATCAAGTAGGTTCCCTAGTTGGACCATCTAGACAGTTAGCAAGCCGAGCGCGGCTAGTAAGGCAGACAGCGCAGTCTCTGATAGCTGCTCAGCCAAGCCAGCAGTTGGTAAATCGCCGGGCGAAGTTGTTCCCGTCGCGGGCGACGAAATCCCGGCAGTGGGTAAGTCGCCTGGCGACGTTAATCCTGCGGTTGGTAAGTCGCCTGCCAAAGCTGAGACTGCCAGTAAGCAAGTCAAAGCTATCGCCGATAGTAATCGTTTCATGGGTGGTCTCCTGAAATTTAGAGTTGACGATGCAAGATTTGTTACATCGATTGTGAATACAACAGTATCCGGAAGCTCTTGGCAAGGTCTTAGGAGGCAGTTAGTATTCGGCTCGTTACTTCGCCAGTTTCCTTACATTCAATAGAAAGGTCATCCTCTCATGAAGATAGGTTCGCCGAAGTTGGACACATCTGACCTGTCGCCGAATCACGAAGCACTGGAACGCTGTCGGATGGCGCTAGACCTTCGGGACAAGAGTGACTACGAGGGCGTTCGCCAAGTAATGCTTCCCTTGTGGAAGCAGGTAGGGGACGTTCCGGAGGTTAAGGGTCTAGAACCTGCCGTCGCTGCCGAGGTGTTGCTATGCGTTGGAATCTTCACAAGTTGGATCGGCAGCAGAGAAGGAATAGAGAAATCTCAAGAGACTGCCAAGAACTTGATCGGCAAAGCAATTTCAATCTTCGAAGCGCTCGGAGATTCATTAAAGGTGGCGGAATCACGGGCAGAAATTGCTTATTGTTATTTTCGTGAGGGCGGTTTAGATGAAGCGAGGATCATGCTCACTGAGGCGATGCAAAAGTTAACGCCTCAAGGAATTACAAAAGCGCGGGCACTGCTTAAATTGGTAGTTGTTGAGTGGTCAGCCTCGCAATACAACGTGGCCTTGGAGATTCTCACTAACAACGCTTCTCTTTTTACGAGGATCAGTAACCATGTCATCAGGGGTTGTTACCATAACGAATTCGCGATTGTGCTTAGACACCTGGCCGAGTGGGAGCCACTCAACCGCGAGAAGCTTTTAGAACAGGCAGTAAAAGAATTTAAGACTGCTGGTAATCATTTTCGGTTAGCAAAGAATAAAGTCTTTGCCGCGTGCGTGAAAAACAATGTGGCGCTCATCCTTCTTAACCTGGGCCGGTTCAAGGATGCCCATAAAAACCTTGAAGAGGCGCGCCGCCTCTCAGTGAGTACAAAAAACAAAGTGCAGGTGGCAGTAATCGACGAAAGTCGTGCACAAGTGTTTATTGCCGAAAGAAAGTTCAAAGCAGCGGAACAAGTGGCCCGTCATGCTGTGCGCGTCTTGGACAAGAGTGATCATCAGGGCCATTTGGCAGAAGCGTTGATCACACACGGCATTGCCCTGGCGCGTCTCGGCAAAAGTGATCACGCCCTGTTCACTCTCCAAAGGGCATTCGCGATAGCGCAGGAGGCGGGAACCCTAAACAAAGCCGGCATGGCCGCCCTAACAATAATCGAAGAACTCGACGAGGCTCCGACAGAAACCGTGTCGTTTGCTTTTGATCGAGCTAGCGAGTGGTTGCCGGGCCCGGAAAGCGAAGAGTTATGGCCCAGACTTAACGCGGCTGCGAGAAAGGTTTTTGCTCGGCTGCATGGGGAAGTGGGTACTGAAGTAGATACCCAAGCGCTCACGATCAAGCCGTTCAAGCTTCATGAAGAAGTACACAGGCTTGAGGAAATGCTCATTCGCAATACACTTTCGGAAGTGAACGGAAGAATTACTCGTGCTGCCCAACACATGGGACTCAGTTACCAGGGTCTAGCTTACATAATTCAGCGGAGGCATCCGAAGTTACTAAAAGAGCGTTCGCCGGTGCGAACTCGCGCTCGCAAAAAAGCCACCGAAAACCAGTCAGCATCCTAAACCTGATCCAGAAGAAACGGCAGTGGCTGAAATCGACGAATTCTTACAACAAGTCTTAGCTGATCAAAGAGAATGGGACGCGGACCCTACGCCGCAAACTCCAACGTATGCGCTGCTCGCCGAAGGGAGAGTGGAAGAGGCTGAAGCGATGGCGCACAAGGCGGTTTCGGATCTGGAGAAAGATGATGCCGCCACGGGTGAAGGCATAGGCTTCGACGAACAGAATTCACCCGCCCAGAACAACGCCCAATTAAATCTTTTGGCTGATGCCTTAATTGCGCACGGCATTTCGCTGGCCCGATTAAAGAAGTTGGAAGCAGCCCAGGCAACCTTGGAACGCGCGATCGCCGTGGCGCAAGAAGCGGGCGCGGCCGACAAAGCGGGTTTGGGCGCTTTGACAATGATTGAAGAGCTGGAGCAGCTTTCTCGCGAAAGTCTGTTGAACGCCTACGAGCAAGCTAGCGTCGGGATGGCAAAGATGCGTAACCGGAAACTACAGTGGCGAGTAATTGGTGCCGCAAAGAAAGTGATGGCTAGTTTTCGGGGAGAAATGGACGCTGACAGGGCGCTCGAAATACTTCTTGCCAGACGCCCCAGCTTGCACGAGCAAATCGTTACTTCTGAAGGAACGTTGATTATCGAACTGAGTAATAGAGTTTTGTTCAAGAAGCGAAGTGCGGTTCGCCGTCGTTCACGAAAGAATGACTGAGACAAGATTCGGTCGCCGGCACATTCAATAATGCGGGGAGCGAATGGTGCCGCGAAAACGCCGCGTAAGAGGACGACGCGGCGTAGAGACCGGCACGGCCTCCCAACGTGCCGGTCTTCCCTTTTCAGACTGAGAAGTCTTTCTTCTCGTCTAGCACTTTCATCGGTCGGCGATTCCCTTCTTTGAATAGCGCAGGGCTGCTAAGACCTTGATGAGCACCTCTTCCAGACTCAGATTCAAAGCTTCCGACGGTTGCAACACTCCCTTCGGTTTTCAAGTCTGCGAAATCACGATGTCGAACAAACCGAGCGAAAACAGCTAGAGGAAGCTTTAGCCGTGCTGTGTGTGATACATTGTCCTACAAATGACAATGTTCATGGCTCTTGTGAAGGTATAGCAACGTATGTATACTAACGCACGTAGTTATGGCGCAACGAAGTAGATATAACTTCTGGATTGACCTTGAACTCCGCAAAGGTCTAACCGCGATTTATGAACGCGACGGTATCCTTCCCAGCGAACAGATTCGTCGCGCAATCCAGGCCTGGCTGGAAAAAAAGGGAGTAAGACTCAGACCACCAGGTTTAGCTAAGCGGGAGCCGAAGCGTAACTGAAGAGAGCACGGCAGGGCACGTTTCTAGAATCCCAATTGCAGTTGTGGCGAAAGTACTATAATTTGTAGCCTTGCAGATAACGACCACAATATGCAGAACCACCGCCTCGGGATGATGACTATTTGTTCGTAGATTATGAGTGAGATTCCTCAGTTGCAGTTGTCAGATCAGATCCTTCAGAAATTCCGTGAGGCTGCTTGCTCACTGGAACCGGTCGGAGGATTAACACACACATTTTATCGGTATCCAGCGCGTTTCTCACCCTTGTTCGTGCGAACAGCAATCCGGGCGTTCACCCAGCCAGGCGATATCGTCATGGATCCCTTCATGGGTGGTGCCACAACGATTGTTGAGGCAAGTGCTCTCGGTCGACGAGCTGTTGGCCTCGATATCAGTGCGTTGTCTCTGTTTTTAGCTAAAGCCAAAGCGATCCCCGTTAGCGAGCGCGATTTAGCGGCCGTTGCAAACTGGGCAAAACGGGCAACCGACCGAGAAATGAACCTACATCAACCCTCTGTCCGCGCAACGGAGTGGGAGGAGCTTGGATATCAGCGAAACATTCAGGGTCCTCAAACATGGCCGATGCGAAAGATTCTGGAACTTGGCGTCAATAGTGCAGGGAGACTAAAGCCTGAGGCACAGAGGACCTTCGCGCGCGCTGTGTTGCTTCGTACGGCTCAGTGGGCTCTTGATTGCCGTTCGGATATCCCAAGCGCAACGCGATTTCGTCAGCAGCTATTGCACTACGTTGATGAGATGATTGACGGCGCGAGGGCATACCGCGTGGCGGTGGAAGGGTCTCGATCGCCTTATCCACACGATTCACGGATTTTACTCATGCAGCGCTCTGCCGAGGGAATAGATCAGTGCCGCCGGATTCGAAAGTTTGGTGTCCCGCGATTGATTCTTACGTCGCCACCTTATCCAGGCGTACACGTGATGTATCACAGATGGCAAGTACTCGGTCGTAAGGAAACACCAGCTCCGTTTTGGATTGCTAACGCACTTGACGGAAATGGCCTTAGCTATTACACGTTTGGTGACCGTCACAATCCCGGTTTGAAGACTTACTTTAAGACGGCTGGCGCCAGCTTCAAATCAATCAAACGGTTGGCAGACGAAGGAACAATATTTGTCCAGATGGTCGCCTTTTCCGAACCCTCATGGCAACTGCCCGCGTATCTTAAGACTATGTCGTCGGCGGGTCTGTCCGAGATACGTCTTCAACAGCTTGCAACTGCATCGGATGGCCGACTCTGGCGCATGGTTCCGAACAGGAAGTGGTATGCGTCAAAACGCGGTCAACAAGGCGCGGCCCGCGAGGTAGTACTCCTCCACAAGCTTACGAATTAGACGTAGGCCGGCTTCGGCAACTTCTTGGGTAACGACAAACAGAGCGGAACGATAACGCGTGCGATGCCAGCCGTGCTTGCTTCGATGCGTTGTCGACAAGTTGCCTCCTCCGTCTTCCACTCGGGCGTTCTCTTCATAGCGTCTAGTAATCCCATTGCTGTAAGGGCGAGGCCGTATTTGAATACGAACTCAACAGCCGCCTCTTCTTCAAGGGGTCGCATACTTTTGGCGTCCGTCAATAATCGTGAACCTTTATTAACAACTAGCTGAAGCCGCTCAGTGTCCGGGACCTTCTCGATCGTCAGCGGTGGATCATCAGGACCATTCTCAACTTCTTTCACATCAGGACGGCTCGGACCCGCGTGTACCGTGGGTTCAGGCTTCGGTTTCGGAGTAATGTCCCGAGTGGTCTTCTCTCGCGGAGCAACGACGTCACCAATGATCGATATTGTAAACGGACCGCTACCGGTGTTATCGGTGATAACGGCTTCGGTCACCAACGTTGTCCCCTCTGGAACCGTCCGATCCACGTGGCAGGTAAAAGTCATACGGCCATTAAAGAGATGAAACGTGGGCTCGAAGCCATTCTTGAACTCACAACTGCCCCGGTGCTTCCGCCGAATAAAATAGTTGTTCTTCACGTCCGTTTGGAAAGAAATCCGCGTAGCATCCCCGCGTGGCAACTCGATTTGGATAGAAGTCGAGCCATCGGCTCGCTTGAAGAATGACGGGAAATCCTTTCCGTCGAACGGCTGCGGCTTGCTTTTGATTTTCCCGCCATTGCCATTCGTTGCGGTTTTCGCAGCGATTTTTCCGGCAACAATACTGCCGAAAAGATCAGCTAGCGTGGGATCAGTGGAAAGGAGATCCTCGAGTGCGCTGATGCCTTCCTCGTCGTCAACAGCGGCCGCAATTTTTTCCTCATAACGCTTGAGATTAAGCTCCTTTAAGCCCTCGTGATCGTGTAGCTCCTTCTGGAGCTTTTTGAACAACTCATGCAAAAGGGGGTCGTCCCGAAAGAGCTCACGGTTACTCATGAACAACGCATTGCGCGAGGCTTGGCCCAGATCGGTGCAATCGAGCGTGACCAGGAGACTACCTGCGATATGCTCCTTATCTACCGCCTTTGTGCGGAAGAATTGGGCGTCGCGTCTGGCGTGAGACTGACCATTGATTAGGGCCCTCAATCCCGTTTGAGGCTGATCTTCATCACTATCGCTACCCTTTACCGTCTTAAACACGCGAACATCTGCAGGGATTGTTTCGCCGGTACTCAATTTAATCTGGATGCTGGCGCCATCTTCAAAACCTTCCTCTAATTTATTCTTACCGATACGTTCAAGCCTGTCCCAAACATTGACTCCCATGACCTTCGCACCATACTCGGATCGGCACTCGATAATGCGCATCGGCAAAGCAGGACGGAGTAGATAGTCTTCCAGCTTCTTGAAAAGCTCACCACATACGTTACTTTTCGGGGCCTTATAGTCGTACATCTTGATCAACGTGCCACTCGCTACCTCGCGTTCACGAGGAAGACATACTTCGCCAGACTTAGCGCCCAGCTTCGGAACCAGTCGGAGCGGGTCGCGACCGGCAGTCATTATTTTTCCATCGGAACCAACAAGGTATCTCCAAGATGGATTCTGTTTTGAACCAAAGAAACAAAAAACCGTAAATGCCCACTCATGATCGGCAGACTTGGCGACATCATCCGGGACTCGCGACACAATCAATTGCAGTTTCCGCTCTTCGCTACAAAAAGGTAAAACACCAGTCCCACCCATGTTGAAGCGACCCTGCACAAACGGGATTGCACCCTTATATGAGCCATCGCTGCTTCCGTATATTAGAGAGCAAAACGTACTTGGAAAGTCTTCGGCTAGTTGTCCCTCGCCGTTGTCGTAGAGGGATATGCAGGGACGTTGCTTTGACCCTGTGGCGTAAAGTATCAGATTTTCCTCAGCAACCCTGCGAATCTCTTGAAGATCTCTTTCCGCGAGTTCGCCAAAGAATTCATGGATCGCCTTTGTCATATTGGCGGGAGCTAGCGGTCCGCGAGGATCAATACCCTTAGCCTTACAATGTCGAAGCAGAATGGCATCCACGCCGTTTGTAAACTTTTCGACTAATGCGGCGGCGGCAGTGCTTTGTTGGTTATGAACAACTGATTGATTGTTGGGCATATTCCCAAGATATTTCCAGCGAGTTTCGTCAGTCATCAGTCCGCGCCGTTTAAGAGACTCAAGAACCGATATTTCGTCCTCGGCGTTAAGAAGTTCGTCCAGTAGTATGTCATCCTTCATAGTTCTGTCCTCAGCTCTAAGATCTTATTTTGCCGTCAACGTAGGCATTGCCTTGCTCGGTTACAAAGTAACTCACGCGAATCCCGTCACGATGCCGCCCGATTAAGCCTAGTTCGTTAAGTCGGGACACGACGCCCGTTCGTTGAGTGGTGATGAAAGCATCGCTTAAACGATTTTCGCGGTTCTTAGGAACATGTTTCTTGCAAATCTCATCGAGTTTTCCCGGATTGTCGTGGCCAGCTTGAATGGCACCTAGGATTGTTTCGTAGGCGAAGTGTTCCGCTGGAACTTGCTGTTGAATATGGTTTAGAAGGAAAGCCGTTTCGTCTTCACTCAATCGCTCGCCGAGATTTTTATCGAGTGCGGGGTTAAAACAGCCGCAAATCGCCATCCGGCACTGGTCAGGTTAAATTTTGAACCTGGCGCCAAACCTGCCAATCTGAACTCGAACAGCATCCCCGTTAGACCTCCATTTGTGAGAGTGCCTACGTACTGCGTCGCATAGCGCAATCTGCTTCGATCTGCATTGTCTCCGTTGGACGGAAACCCAAGCACGAGCGCTTCGTCCCGAACCAAGCCTTCCCGTCGATCTATCAAACCAAGGTAATTAGCAACCGACGATGTGAGCGCTGCCACTTTCGTTGAAATCTTGACCAGATCGAATCCCTCGGGTTGCTCAGTCGCAAGGTTAGCGAGGGCTCGGCAAGATGCTTTGGCAGGAAGAACTTGCTGAACTGGCCGAACACCCACTTGTCTAACGGAACATCACCAACATTTTGAATATCAGGCAACGACGTCGCCGGCAACCATTCTGGAGGGTTGGGGTCCAAAGTCGAAAGTCTGAACGCGTCTGCTATCGTTCCTACTTCGAACGGAGGCAGGTCCGAGGCGTCTTGCTTTGCCCCCATGGTGCCGTTACCAGACATCGACTGAAGAGTGCGCCCGACGCTGGCATCAGGAAACGGAGGTACCGGAATCTATATTCAGTACGAGAGAGCCGGTACCAATGGCGGCGCTTTCAAGCACTGCTAGATTGTGGACTGCTGCACCGATAACCTCCGAGTATTCGCTGTAAGATCCATTCGCAATGAGGCTATCGAGTAACCTCTTTGTTTTGGGGTCGCAAGTAAAACAGATTACCATAGTGGCTCCCTTCTCGGCATAATATAGAGATATGGTGTTACTAAGTCAACTTATTAACACGCTATACCTGTATTATTTAGTCTCGATAACTCCTTGGTGCCAGATTTACTAAGCCTTCCGGAGGAATAGGCTTTGGGAGAGTTACGTTGACCACCCTCGACTGGCGCGAGGGGTTGTGACTTCTCTCGGCTAGAGTATTCAGGGCTTCAGCTTGCTCGTAGCTTGTTGAAATCAATCACGCCCAGAGAGTCAGATAGCTGGGGGCGAGTTTGGTAGCGTAAGTGTTGAACGAAGCCAGTCGTGAGGTACTTTGAACCCAGGCCCGCAAATACTGGTTGTGGTTGGGTCAGATTAGGTGATGCTCTATCCAATTGATCTTAAAATCCGTTACCTGGGAGCATGCGGGGTTTAACTACACGAGCTTCAAACCATTCACTTCGTCCTTTATTCCGATCTTGATCACCTTCCTCCGAAGTCTTTTGATTCGCATGTGAAGAGTGGTCCGCTTAACCTTTAATCGTCGCGCGGCCTCAGCCAGATTGCCTCCGACCTCTGCAACTTGCCGAAGATACATCTCTAGCACTTGACGTTCACCTTGGTCTCCAGACGCGACGTTCCCATTGAGAGATTTCAGCCGTCTGGAAATGAGAACCTCTTTCAGCTCGTTAAGCGCTGCTGGTTCTGCTTCGGGACAATGTGTGGTGTCAGCTAGGCCGTTAAATTCAAGATCAGAGCGCACGTCTGCACCGGATATGATTCCCTTCTCTCCAACCGTGAGTGCCAGTCTTTCGATAACGTTTTCAAGTTCTCGGACGTTCCCTGGCCAATGGTGATTGCGCAATAACCTCAGCGCGTCTGAATCAAACCGGAGTGGGCATTTGAGCTTTGATTCATCGGTGGGTCTCCTGATTAGGATGTTGATAAGAAGTGGCAGGTCATCTATCCGATCACGCAACGCGGGTGAGCGGATCGGAAACACATTAACTCGGTAATACAGATCCTGACGGAATTTCCCCTCTGAAACGTCCCGCCTTAAGTCACGATTTGTGGCCACTACCACTCGCGCGTTCAATTCGATTTCTTTCGAATCTGACAAGCCTACGGGGCGAACTCTGCGTTCCTGGAGAACCCGCAGTAGTTTCACTTGCATGGCTGCTGACATTTCCGCGAATTCATCTAAAAAGATCGTTCCGCGAGACGCTGATTCAAACATCCCTTTCTTGTAACCAGTCGCACCTGTGAACGCTCCTTTGATATGGCCAAACAATTCAGACTCGAGAAGCGATTCCGTTAAGGCGCCGCAATTGATGGCGAGGAACGGTTCATCACGGCGGGCACTGAGGTCATGGATCGAGCGCGCGATCAACTCTTTGCCTGTGCCGGATTCCCCGGTGATTAATACGGTAGAGCTACAGCTTGCTGCGGTAATGATCGACTTCTTAAGAGCCAGCATGGCTTGTGATTCGCCAATTAGCCTTGCGTCCAGATCAGCTACTCGATGGTCGGTGCCTTGAATGCGCACAGGCCGTAATGTTCTGACGGTCCTGACTCGGGACCGTGGCATCTGTAGAGAGTCAAACGCTCCTTCTTCAACGGAGGGCATTTTCTTAGTCCTTGGCACGCTCCGTGCGCTTTATTCTTGGAACCCATAAGCGCCAATACATCACTGCGGTGATTCGTATGCGAATCAAGTGATTCGTATTTGAACCTATGATTCGTATTTGAATATCCGATCCACCATTATGATTTGAGCGCTGTTATTGGAGTATTCCAACCGTCGACCGTTGGTCCTTACGCGGAAATATCTGCTGGCGACGTTACCAGCCTGCTGAACATTCCTTGTTTTTCGTCCTGGTTACTCCATAAACAAATTCTCTTCACTATGCTGCAAGACAGGTGCCGCTCTCGGACTTCACAATCAGGTGAGTCAGAGCGAGTGGCACTTGTGTTGCACACTGACCGTCAAGAACTTAATCAGCGCAGGTTCGGTTGAGATTTCGAAAATCTCAACCACGGTTTGATATGAGTAACAAGGAAAAGAAGAAGGAATTTGTTGCTGCCGGAGCGCCAGACTTTGCAATGCTGAACGTAAAGGAACTGGAGGCGTTTCTGAAGATTGACCAGAAAACAATTTACCGATATGTATCCCTGGGGTTAATTCCTTACGTTCGCATTCAGTCAAACATCCGCTTCGTGAAGCAACAAATCGTCGGCTGGATTGAAGAGCAGAACTTCAGACCAAACTCACAAGTCCCTACGAACCAAAGCAAACGCTAACCCTTGAGAGATATGCGGCTCGCAGCTTGTCGCTGGAGGTCATTACCAGGACTCAGATACCTCCGGGTCGTGTCTATATCGGAGTGACCAAGAAGGTGTTGGACCGTAACAATGTCAGCGCCTTGCTCAAGAAGTCGGGTTGCATAAGTGTGACGAAACTTATGCAAGGTCGCGTTGTTCACCTTGGCGTGTGTTGCTATGCGCTTCAATCGACGGAGCATTTCATTGCGCCCGAAGCGATTTCCATTCAGAACCGGAAACACCCATTCTGCCGATCTCGGCAAATTCTTGAGAAGCGGTATCAGATCCGGCGGCATGGGAATATCCCGCTCCTCGTAGTCTTTCGGTACGAAATCCGCTTTGGCCCGGACGCGGATTAACCCAAGGTGAAAATCCACATCGTCCCACGACAAGTGGGCCAGTTCCTCTTTCCGAAGGCCAGTCAATAGAAGGGTCGCGTACATCGCATGGCTGGCCGGGTTGCAGGCGGCCAATAGACGATTGATCTCATCCTGAGTATATGTTTGCGGTTTACTCTTGAGACGCTCTTTCGCAGATCGCAGCATCTTAAAGTGGGCGCACGGATTCTCCGCTTTGATGCCCCGCTCGCGGATCAGGTAATAAAAAAACGCGCGTAAGACTGTTACCTCGAAGTTAATCGTACTAGCCGCGACACAACGAGTGATCCTCACCTTGCCTGCGTTTTCTTTGCTCCGCGCGATCTTATAGTCGTCAATGTCCAACCGGCTGACCGCCTCGACATATTTTTTCTTGCCGACGAGACGTTCGAAGTGGCTGAGCACTTCCTTATAGCGTTCAAGAGTCCGAGGCTTGGCAGGAGAGTGCGTCTGTATGTGCGAGGTAAAGAACTCTACTGCATCCGGAATCCGGGTAAACTCCTCCTCTACGTGAGTCGTCGGACTGAGCCGTTGCCTGCCGCCGGTTGCCATTTCACCGATGAGTTCGTTTCGCTTTCTTCGTTGAGCTTCGGTTGCTTGACTAGGTGTTTGTCCAGCCAGCTCACGGCAACGCCGTTTACCCTCCCACCATTCGATAAAGTAATACCCCTCGCGCTTGTCCCACACGTAGCGGTTATTAACACGCTGCAAGGAAATGAACTTCCAAACACCCTGCGCTGTGCGAATCTTCTTGGTGATGCGAACTTGTTTTTTGAAAGACCGCGAAGCGGGAAGCTGAGATGCGGGAGAAGTTTCTGGCTGGCTCGAAAAACGCGTATGCACGGGAACCTCCTTGGTGTCTATTTTGTGGTTTTTATAGACACCAAGAGGATATTACAAAAGGTAAGTGATTGCAAACAAAAACTTAAGGAAGGTATTGGTGCCGAAGGGGGGACTCGAACCCCCACGAGTTTCCTCACACGCCCCTCAAACGTGCGCGTCTGCCAGTTCCGCCACTTCGGCATGAAGTGAGTTTAGAAGGCTGCGGCTATTATAGCCGGAAAGTTTTCAAGACCAGTTCAGGCCGGTTGCCGGAACTGAACTAACAATCAACTACTGACTCGCGGCCGGTGATGCGGCTGGCGTCGCCGGTGATGCTTGTTGGGTTGGCGCTGGAGTCGGGGTTGCCACTGGGGCGCTTTCCGTTTGTCCTTCCAACACTGATCGTGAACCCGTCAGGATCGGTAATCCGAGCGTCAACGCGATCAAAAAGAACGCGGCGGCGGCGCCGATCGTGATCTTCGCCAACAGACTCGCGGTGCCACGTGGTCCAAAAGCGGTGCTCGATAACGTGTTAGAAAAAAGTGCGCCGGCATCTGCCTTGCCCGGTTGCAAAAGGATCACGACGATCAGCACCAAACAAGCCAGAACAAAAAGCGTGTAGAGGATATAAGTTAACAAATCCAAACTCCGTTATAGTAAGTACCAACCGCCAAACAAACCCTAAAATTCAGCGCTTGTAATTTACGATCTCCGCAAAACTCTCGGCTTTCAAACTCGCACCGCCGACCAACGCGCCATCGATATCCGCCTGGCTCATCAGCCCTGCGATGTTGTCGGGTTTTACTGAACCGCCGTAGAGGATTCGCAGCGCTTCGCCAGCCTCACTAGAGTGCCTTTCCGCGAAAACGCGCCGGATAAACGCATGCATTTCCTGCGCTTGCTCCGGCGTCGCTGTGCGTCCAGTGCCAATGGCCCAGACCGGCTCGTAAGCGACGATAATACGGGCGAGATCTGATGCTGTCAACCCGCCGAGTCCGGCCGTCAACTGCTGAGAAACAACGGTTTCCGCGCTTCCCTGCTCACGCTGCTCAAGCATTTCACCGACGCACATGATCACCGTCAACCCCGCCTTCAGCCCTGCCTGCACCTTCCGATTTACCTGAACATCCGTCTCGCCATAGAACTGCCGGCGCTCTGAATGACCGACAATCACGTATCGCGCGCCGACGTCTTTCAGCATCGACGCCAACACTTCCCCAGTATGCGCACCTTCTTCGTTCTCGGTCGAACAATCCTGCCCGGAGACACGAACATTTGAACCTTCAAGCCGATCGGCCACTGTCTTAAGAGCGGTGAACACCGGTGCGATCACCACTTCGCAGTGGTTTGCGTTTGCAACGAGCGGCTTCAGCGCGAGCGCAGTGTCAACTGCCTGGCTGAGCGTTTTGTACATCTTCCAGTTTCCGGCGATTACAGGTTTGCGCATAGTTGGATGTTTGACCTGAATATTTACTCGGACGAGCAGCCGAGATATTAGCAAGATTTAATTGTCGAACATAATTCACAACTTCGTTGGTAGTGATGTTATGAAGCAAGCGCCTCCTCCGTGAGTGCTAGACTCACGGCAGTTCTTGAACATGAGACTGAAAGGAGGCGCTATGCAGACAATATATATTGGCGTTGACTTTCATGCACGACAACAAACGATCTGTTATTTGACAACTGAAACAGGTGAACTCGTCACCTGCGAACTGAAACACCAGGACAAAGAAGCGGTGCGAGCTTTTTACGCTGCTTTCCGCGGCCAAGTGATCGTGGGCCTGGAAGCCAGTGGTTATAGTCCCTGGTTTGAACGACTGCTCGAGGAACTGGGCTATGAAATCTGGTTAGGCCATGCGACCGAGATCCGGCGCCGCGCTCGTTGGCGGCAGAAGAACGATCGGCGCGACGCTGAACTCATTTTGGATTTAATGCTTCATAATGAGTTTCCCCGTTTGCATCGACCAGCCCTGCAGAGTCGCGAAGTAATGCGGATGCTGCGCTACCGGCACAAACTGATCAAGATTCGCACCATGAGCAAAAACAGTTTGCAGGCCTTGGCGCTGCAAGCTGGAGTAGCTAAGCGCAGTGGCTTGTTTACCCGCGCGGGAAAACAAGAACTTGATGCTGCGCTCATGTCACCAGCAATGCAGTGGCAACGAGAACACTGGTTGCAACTGCTGCAGCCGCTCGATCAACAAGTGCTGGAAGCGATGGCCTGGTTAAAGGCCCAAAGCAAAGACGATGTTTGCATCGCCCGGCTGCGCACGCACCCAGGCATCGGCTTACTGAGCTCGCTTTGTCTGGTGCACACGCTGCAACCGGTCGCTCGCTTTCGCAACACTCGCAAGGTGGCTGCCTATGCGGGTTTTGATCCGGTCGAACGTTCCTCGGCGGAACACAAACGTTTCCTTGGGATCAGTAAAGCCGGCTCGCGCTTACTGCGCCACCTGATGGTGGAAGCCGCCAACATAGCGGTCAGAAAAGACGAGGAGCTAAAGCGTTTCTATCAACGAGTGGCAGCCCGTCGCGGCCGGCCAAAGGCCAAGGTGGCGGTGGCCAGAAAACTTCTCATCCGTGCCTACATCATGTTGCGGGATGAGATCGACTATGCGGAGTTCCGCCGTCGAGCCGTCGCAGCTCGGCTTGCCCGTTTGAGACATAGGCCTAATGTGCCTGCGGTAGTGATTGGGCAGCCAGCCTCTACTTGAGCGTCAGAAGCCTATTCAGTTCCACGATTAGTAATCGCGGAAGTGAGGACTTCGGGACACGCGCTCCGCGTTTCCCAAGTCACTTTTGACCTCAGTCGAGTGCGGAGCAAACCTCATGGAGGATAACCGCATAGATGATTGATCGTGGCTCGTAAGCCTTGATCAGTTGAGGACCGCTAACTGCGGTAGAACAAAAAACTAACAGTCTCATGTCAAAGAGCAATCTAACGAACTACACGTACCCGAGGCGCCGTGGCGTCATTGTCGAAGTCTGCCAAAAAAGTTCTTGACTTCGAACGACGCTTCATAGATGTCTTACTTTGCGGTGCTTCTCTGCGGCCCTCTGCGTACCTCTGCGTGATAGTAGTGGTTTAAACGCAGAGATCGCCGAGGCACGCAGAGAACCGCAGAGTCAACTCTTCCATTTAGACATTACAACTTCGTTGACATCCCTGCCCGTGCATCGCTACTCTAAGCCAGCCGCTCGCCCATTCGTCACATCAGCGCATCATCAATGCGTTAGTCCCACAACGTTCAAATTACTCGAGAGTAATTCTCGATGAGAAAAGAAATAGGGATCATGCATTCTGCGGTGCTGCGCCGATTGGAATTGCTGGGAGCAGCCCTGTTAAAACAACTTACGTCTTATCAAAACGAGAGCGCAGGGCTTCGGTGCTGCGTTCTCAATCGCCAACGCAAAAACCAAAGTCAATCTCATGAGCAATCTACAAAAACGAGCAGAAGTCGCGGCTAATATCGCTATCGTCGTCGTCGCCGTTGTCCTGTGCGTAGTGCTGGTCAAACGATTTGTCCTCGACAAACCCGATCCCGGACCACGGCAGGCGGCTAATCAACTCGCAGCCGGAGATAAGGTGCCGGTGGGAATGGAGTGGGTGAAGGGCGGGCAGACCGTTCTGTTGGTGCTGCAAAAAGGTTGTCGGTATTGCACCGAGAGTGCGCCGTTTTATCAGCGGCTAATAAAGGAGACGGCGAATCGCAGTGACGTGAAAGTCATCGCGGTGCTTCCGCAGCCGGTGGCGGAAGGTAAACAGTATCTCGATGAGATCGGAGTGAGCATAGCGGATATAAGACAGATTTCGCCTGGTGATATTCGGGTAGGGGGAACGCCGACGATTGTGCTGGTCGATGAGAACGGTGTGGCGATTAATGTGTGGAAAGGAAAATTGCCGCCTGATCGAGAGGCGGAAGTGTTGAGCAAGTTGAAGGTTGGCTAACGTTATAGGGAAGGATTTCCAGGTCGTTCAAGCGACGAATATTTCGTGTTGGGATAGACGGGTGGCCACGGAGTGCCGCCCCTACGACGGTGTTAGGACGGTTTATCAGTTAGTGCGGCGACGCCGGGGAGTTCGTCGCCGGAGAGAAATTCGAGGGTGGCGCCACCGCCGGTTGAAATGTGCGTGATCTGGTCCGCCACACCGGCGCGGGTTACAGCGGAGACTGAATCACCGCCACCGACGATCGCTACTGCACCACGTTCGGCCGCTTCCGCGACTGCCTTTGCAACACCAATCGTGCCCTGATCAAACGGCGGCTCTTCAAACACACCCATTGGACCATTCCAGATGATCATGCGCGCGTCCTGGAGCGCAGCAGCGAAATGCGCAACGGTCTCGACGCCGATATCCATACCCGCAAGACCAAGGTTCGTAAACTCAATCGGGATCGTTTTTGAAACGATCTTCTCGCCTTTGACTGGCTCGTAACTATCAACCACCTGATGATCGGTCGGTAGTAGAAATGCGATTCCCTTTTCTTCTGCGCGTTTCCTGATCTCGAGCGCGGTGGGCATCATGCTGTCTTCAACCAGCGACTTGCCGACAGTGAAGCCTTCTGCTTTCAAAAACGTATACGCCATCGCACCGCCGATCAGGATCTTGTCAATGCCGCGATCGATGAGGGCGTTGATGACGGGAATTTTGTCAGAGACTTTTGCGCCGCCGAGTATTGCGACGAACGGGTGCTCGGGGTTGTTGATTGCCCTTCCCAGGTAATCGAGCTCTTTCTCCATCAACAGACCTGCCGCAGCTTGCGGGACGTGTTTAGTGATGCCGGCGGTTGAGGCGTGCGCACGATGCGCGGTGCCGAAGGCGTCGTTGACGTAAACGTCGCACAGGTTTGCGAGCTGCTTCGCGAAATTGTCGTCGTTCTTTTCTTCTTCGGGGTGGAAGCGAAGGTTTTCGAGGAGCAGGATGTCGCCGTCGTTTAGGGTGTTGACTTTCGACTCCGCGGCTTCGCCGATGCAGTCGTCAGCGAAGGCGACCGGTTTTCCAAGGAGTGATGAAAGATGTTCCGCGACGGGGCGAAGGGAGTATTTGTCGACGCGTTGGCCTTTTGGTCTGCCCAGGTGCGAGGCGAGGATCACGCGCGCGCCTTGATCGATTGCGTACTGGATCGTTGGTAGTGCCGCGGTGATGCGTGAGTCGTCGTCAACCTTGCCGTCTTTGAGCGGAACGTTGAAGTCGACGCGGATGAAGAGTCGTTGGCCGCGAAGAGAGAGATCTTTGATGGATAGTTTTGGCATGCAGCTAAAGGATCTTATACGAGAGGTTTAAAGCTAAGGGGTTTAGTTCAAGACTAGGGCGGCCACAGAGGGCCGCCCCTACAGTTACCCGCCCCTACAGTTACTGTTTGATTTATAAACCCTTTGAGGCGATGTATTTGATTAGGTCGCGAACGCGGCAGGAGTAGCCCCACTCGTTGTCGTACCAGGAAAGTACTTTTAACAGCTTTCCGCCGATCACTTTCGTGTATTCGGCATCGACGATTGACGAATTTGGGTTGCGTTTGAAGTCCACTGAGACGAGTGGCTCTTCGCAGAAGGCAAGAATGCCGCGCAGCTCTTCGTTCGCTGCATCCTTGAACGCGCGATTCACTTCCTCGGCGGTCGTCTCTTTTTCGAGATCCATCACTACGTCGACGAGCGAGACGTTCGGAGTCGGAACGCGAACCGAAATACCGTCAAACCTTCCTTTCAACTCCGGCAACACAAGCGCCACGGCCTTTGCCGCGCCCGTTGAAGTCGGAATCATCGACAACGCCGCTGCTCGCGCGCGTCGCACATCTTTGTGCGGCAGATCGAGAAGCTGCTGATCGTTTGTGTAGGAGTGAATGGTGGTCATCTGCGCGGAACGAATACCAAACTTTTCATGGACCACCTTCGCAACCGGCGCGAGGCAGTTGGTTGTGCACGACGCATTCGAAATGATGTGATGCGTTGCCGGATCGTAGTTCTCTTCATTCACGCCGAGCACGATCGTGATGTCTTCGTTCTTTGCCGGCGCCGAGATGATCACTTTCTTCACTGAGCCTCGCAGGTGCTTCTTCGCATCCTCGGCCTTGGTAAATATTCCGGTTGACTCAATAACGATTTCAGCGCCGACCGATTCCCAATCAATCGCGGCGGGATCGCGTTGCGAGAAGACGCGAAACTCTTCGTCCTCAACTTTGATCCCGTTTTCCGTAGCAGTTATCCGATGCTCCAGATTTCCAAGCACGGAGTCGTACTTCAGCAGGTGAGCGAGCGTTTTAGTGTCGGTCAGATCGTTAACGGCTACAAAATCGATGTCCGGATCACCGAGAGAAGTGCGAAAAATATTTCGTCCGATACGACCGAAACCATTGATTCCAACCTTCACCGCCATTGCTAAAGTCCTCCAAACTTAAAATGATTTTTGTCTCGATAGTGGGACAAGAGCTGTCGCAAATGTGGGACAGATCAGGGCCCGAAATGTTTTTAAACTGCCTGTAAAAATAACTGGCAAGAGTATTCGGCGCGTTTCAGCGTGTCAAGCGAGCACTTCTCTGCGGTCCTCTGCGTATCTCTACGTTTGCTGCGTTATAGCGTCTATCAACGCAGAGAACACAGAGGATACGCAGCGGACCGCAGAGAAAAACTCAAACCATTACATTACTTTACACAACTTTTTGAAACTGGCTTTTAGGTGATAACGTAGTAACCGCTTGATGCCGCGGACCTTCGTTTGCCAGAATGTCGTGGTCTCTTCCTAGTCAAAGCAGTCTAAACCGGAAGGAAACACGTTTAAGGAGCTCTTCGTCTGATGTTCAATTCTATATGTCGCACTTTTGTTAGGCCGGCCGTTCTCGCATGCATCTTGTTTGGCGGAACGAGTGCGGCGCTCGCACAAGTTCCGCAGTCAACACCGCGTCCAACACCGCCTCCGGGCGATCCGAGTAGACCGCCGGGACAGCAACCGGTTCCCGGGACCACGCCGACGCCAAACCCGGCAGCGGCTCCGGGTACACCGCAGACAAATCCTGCCGCACCTCCAGGAGCAATTCCGGCGCAAACACCCGCGCCGCGTCCCGGGCAGACGCCAGGCCAGACACCCGTGCCGACTTCGCCGACTGGTGAACCGTTGCCACAGGAGCCTTTGCGCGATCCGGTCATTCCACAGTTTCAGCCAAAGCCTTTGCCGCCGATACCAAGTCTCAATCGCTTAGGCGTGGGTACCGATACGTTGGCATTGTCACTGAACGACGCGATCAAGCGCGCGCTCGAAAACAACAACGACATCGAAGTCGCACGTGATGACGTTCGCATTGCTGAGACACAATTGCGCGCGCTCGAGGGAATTTTCGATCCCGTGTTTGCCATCACTCCAACGTACGACAAGCGCATCTCGCCGCAACAGAGTTCTCTTGGCGGTGGTTCAGTAACCAGTACTACAGTCTGGACAGCCGATCCTTCAGTCGTGAAACAGTTTGGGCGAGGTGGCGGAAACTACGTGTTATCGTTTATTACCGACCGCACGAATACCAACAACAGTTTCAGTCAGCTGAATCCGTTTTATTCATCGAACCTGGCGTTGCAGTTTACCCAACCACTGGTTCGCAATCGTTCGATCGACAACAATCGCAGGCAGATTCGGGTTCAACGCAAACGATTGGACCAATCAGACGCCGACTTTCGTCAGCGTACGATCGAGGTGATCACTCGGGTACAGCAGTCTTACTGGGAGCTCGTGTTCGCGTTGCGCGATCAGCAGAACCAGCTCTCGAACCTAAACTTGTCGCGTGAGAGTTTGCGCAACATCGAGGCGCAGATCGCGGCCGGCGCAAGGGCTCCGCTGGAAAGAGCTGAGGTTCTAACAGAAGTTGCTAATCGCGAAACTGCACTATTGACTGCAATCCAGACAGTGGCCATTGCTGAAAACAATTTAAAGCTCCTGGTCTTTAAGGAACCGACCAGTCCTGAATGGTCGGCGCAACTTACTCCAACTGAGACGCCGAAGTTTGATTCCACACCGGTAAATCTTGAAGATGCACTCAAAGCTGCTCGTGACAATCGTCCTGAGTTGCGAAGATTGCGCCTGCAAGGCGAGATCAACGACATAGATATCTCGTTCTTCAAAAACCAAACGAAGCCACGCGTCGACCTGGTCGGCACTGTCGCCCTCACGGGTCTTGCGGGAACTGCCATCAACCCTGTTCTTCCTCCTCTGCCTCCGGGAACCTTGGTACCATTAATCGGCGGCGATCCGCTGTTGAATCCATCAGCGTTTTTATTCGAGCAGATTCGCGCTATTCAACTGGCTCAAGGCCTTCCGGTAGCTGTTTCACCACTTGTCCCAGCGGAAGAAGGCAGCCAACTCAACCCAACTCTGATTGGCGGCTATGGCCAGAATCTTAGGAACCTGTTCAGCGGCGATACACGCAACATCAGAGTGGGCGTAACGATTCAGTTTCCATTCAAGAACAAGACCGCAGAAGCGAATCTCGCAGGCGCCAGGATTCAGCAAGAGCAATTGCAGGCTTCAACGAGATCCCAGCAGCAAACTATCGAGGTGGATGTTCGCAATTCTGCTCAGGCGGTTGAATCATCGCGTCAGCGAGTTCTCTCCGCGCGTGAAGCACGAACGAACGCTGAAACGCAGCTCGAAGGCGAGCAGCGTTTGTACCAGGTAGGACGGTCGACGACGTTCCTGCTGTTTCAACGTGAAAACGCGCTGGCGAACGCACGCGCGTCAGAGTTGAGAGCAGAAACGGACTACAACAAAGCGTTGGCTGACTTGCAACGGGCTACATCAACAACCTTGCGAGCCAACAACGTGGTGGTCGACACGCCCGTGCAGCCTTAGCAAACAGCTCACGCGGTGGCGCAGCGACGCAACGGAAGACGCAGAGGAGGCAACTTCTTTGCGTTTTTTCGTTGCGCCGCTGCGCCGCCGCGTGAGACTGTATTTTCAGTTAAGGGCGAGTACGGTAGGCTAAGGCAAGCCGGATGAAGATCAGCGCCACCATCATCACCTTCAACGAAGAGCCGAATATCAAAGCCGCATGTGAATCGGTGGCCTGGGCTGATGAGATCCTGGTGGTCGATTCAAATTCGACTGATGCCACACGCGAGATCGCCGCAGCCTGTGGCGCGCGCGTCTTAATCAACGCGTGGCCCGGCTTCGGCGCACAAAAGCAGTTTGCCGTCGACCACGCGCAACATGATTGGATCTTCAGTCTCGACGCTGACGAGCGTGTTTCCGCTGAACTCAAACAAGCGATCGATTCATTGCGAACAATGCCCGAATCCGCGCTCGCGGATGGTTACGAAATACCCCGTCGCACTTTTTATCAACAACGTTGGATTCGCGGCGGCGGCTGGTATCCTGATCGCCAGCTACGTCTTTTCAGGAAGAGCAAAGGACATTGGAAACAGCGGCACATTCACGAATCGGTAATGATGGCGCCCGGAACACGCGTCGAACGACTCACGGGAGACCTATTGCATTACACTTCAACAAACGCCGCGCACCACCACCGCATGATCGGTGAACGATACGCACCACTCGCCGCGCGGCAGATGTTTGAGGAAGGACGACGCACCTCAGTCCTCGCCGTCGCTTCGGCTGGACCAGCGGCGTTTATTCGTAGTTTGATTTTGAAAGGCGGGTTGCGTGACGGCTTCGCCGGTTTCACGATTGCGACCTTCGCCGCACATCATGCCTTTCTGAAACACTTGATGCTCTGGGAAAAACAGGCCGCGGATAAAACGGAAAATACGGATTTACACAGATAAACATGCCTGATCTAAGCTTAGTCCCACCAGTTTTTGGTTATGTGATCGCAGGAGTTTTTGGCGCGCTCATAGGCAGTTTTCTCAACGTTGTCATTCATCGCGTGCCGAACGAAGAATCGATCGTCTTTCCTAACTCACGTTGTCCTACCTGTGGTGCGGCGATCGCGTTCTACGACAACATTCCCGTCGTAAGCTACCTCGCACTGGGCGCAAAGTGCCGGCGCTGCAAGGCGCATATCTCGTTTCGTTATCCTGCCGTTGAATTACTTACGGCGGCGTTGTTTATCGGCGTGGCCTGGCATGCCGGACTGACGGCGGCGTTGCCGTTTGATCTGGTTTTTGCTTCCGCATTGCTCGCGCTCATTTTTATCGACGCTGAAAACATGATCCTGCCGAATGTCATTACTTATCCAGGGATGATATTTGCCGTCGTGGCTCGCGTCGCGATTCCCTACCTTACGGGCACACCACACTTCGACGACGTGCCTTCCCTTTCGCAGGGCGCGCTCGCAAATATGCCGGTCGGTGTGGTGTCGCTAACCGGAGCGGTGCTTGGTGCGTTGATCGGCGGTGGCTCACTCTGGCTAATGGGCTGGACGTGGGAAAAACTTCGCGGCATCGAGGCAATGGGTCTCGGCGATGTGAAGATGATGTTCATGGTCGGCGCGTATCTCGGCTGGCGATTAACCATCCTGACAATCTTTGTTGGTGTTTTGGGCGGTTCAGTGATCGGCATCCTGTTGATGGCCAAGCAGGGCCAGCGAAACATGCAGATGCTGTTACCGTTCGGCGTCTTTCTCGGCATCGGCGCCATTGCCGCCTTACTCTTCGGCGCCCCACTCGTCGAATGGTACGCGGGCCAATTTCGATGAAACACCGGAATCGATTTCAATTTGGACTGACATTGCTGACGGGCCTGTCTCTGCTCGCTGCACTGTTTGCAATTGTGCTTTACGCGATCACTCCGGAAACACACGTCGCGCGTGGTCCAATTCTCCTCGCTTCGTTCATCGCTATTCTGATTGGCAGCATGCTGTGCATCCTGTTTTTGTTGCGCTGGCTGCTGCAGCCGTATCACAAGCTTGTCGGCGAAGCTCAGCGCGCCACCGACAACGATCAAATGCTGAAGTCGCAGGACGAAGCGGAGTTTGTACTGGAAACATTTCAGTCTGTCGTGGCGCAATTGCAGGATCAACGCAAGGAACTCGAGCAACTCAGCGCCAAAGCCCGCGAGCGGGCTACTTCCGCGGAAAAATTCAGCGAACACATACTCGCCAGTTTGCCTTCGGGCTTGATCGCTTTCGACGCCGCCGGTCGTTCGATGGCCATCAACACACCCGGACACATCCTCTTGCAGGTTAACGGCAACGCTATCGGCGAGTCGTACAAAGACATCCTCGGAACTCAGGAAGAACTGGCCCGGATGGTCGGCGATTGCCTCGAAACCGGAACCATTTATCGTCGCACCGAGATCGAAGCCAAAAGTACTGATGGAAAGTTGCGACGCCTCGGCGCAACCATTGCGCCTATCGATTTACCGCCGGAGCGTGGTCCAAGGGGCGCTCTTTGTCTGTTAACGGATATAACGGAAGTGACCGAGCTGCGTGAACAGGTGGCGCTCAAGAACAACCTCGAAAGCCTTGGTGAAATGTCGGCCGGGCTGGCCCATGAATTCAAAAACGCGATCGCCACGCTTCAGGGTTACGCTCAACTGTTACAGAGTTTGGAGTTGAACGATAAAGCACAAGTCGCAGCCGGTTCGCTGGTCAACGAAGTGCGCAATCTTTCCGGGATGGTGACGGCGTTTCTCAACTTCGCGCGTCCGCAACCGTTGCAATTAGAAGAGGTGTCGCTCGCCGAACTGATCTCCGATTGCGCAACTGAATTGGAACCGGTGCTTCGGGAACTTAGAGTTGAACTAGTAATAGAGGCAGACGAATCGTTGGTGATTCATGCCGATGAAAGAATGTTGCGACTGGCATTGCTCAATCTGATCCGGAACGGCGCGGAAGCAATCCCGGAAGACGCCACATCACGCGTTGTTTCGGTGAACGTAAACGGTGCTGTGATCGAGATCAAAGATACTGGTCCAGGAATCGCTCCAGCGGATCTGCAGAAGATCTTCATTCCCTTCTTTACTACAAAAGCAAAAGGCCACGGCATCGGCCTGGCCCTTACTCACCGCATCATCACCCAACACGGTGGCACGCTAACCGCAGCTAATTCACCCGACGGGGGCGCGATGTTTACGATCACATTGGCCACGGATTAACACGGATTTAAAATCCGGATTTTTATCCGTGTTATCTGTGGCTAAATCCTCGTGGGAAGTATTCATCCCAACGACGATCCACTAACGCTGCAATATCGTCTCGCACGATCAACTCATCCGGGAAACCGGGTTTGGTGCGAGCATCGATCACGATGGGCGCCTTGTAAACCAGGTGATGTCGCTGCACCGTGGTTTGCGAAGCGTAGATGTCTGAGGCCGGTTCGAATCGTGTCCAGGTGGCCCAAAGAAAATCGGGTGATGAACGCGCCACGCGCGCGTCGTCGTGCAACACAATCATTGGCCAACCAGCAAATGCGGGATCGTTTGCGACCCGCTCCGGCAGCGATTCATCTTCGGTAAACGAACCTCCCTGCAATACCAAACAACCGCCACAAAATACCTCAGCACGCGAGAGCCAATTCGGTAGCTGTCCTTCGAATTGTCGCGGCAGTTTGCGAACCGGATCACCCAGACCAAGCATGATCGCTTTGCTGCCTTCGTTTACTTTGCCACTCGTGTAGTCGAGCGTATCCATCGACACATTTGAAAACACGAAGAGATCTGTTTCCGGACGAAAGCGTTCCAGCACATGTTCGAGCAAACGCGGAAAATCGCTGAGATCCTGCGGCGTGTCAGTGAGTAACAGAAACTTCGTCAGCGATAACTGACCTTCACCGAGAATTCTGAAACCGGAAACCAGTGCCTCGCGGCCGTAACGCTCGCGCACAACCGCCGCACACAGTGAGTGGAAGCCCGTTTCACCATAAGTCCAAAGATCTCTAACCGAGGGCATCACGAGGGGAAAGAGTGGCGATAAGAGTTTCTGTAAATAGTCGCCGATAAAGAAATCTTCCTGGCGTGGCTTGCCGACTACCGTTGCCGGGTAGATCGCGTCGCGGCGATGAAAAACAGCTTCGACATTGAAGACCGGATAATCGTGAAGCAATGAGTAATAGCCGTAGTGATCGCCAAACGGACCTTCCGGTCGTCGCTCATGCGGTGGCGCATGTCCGACAAGCGCAAACTCTGCTTCCGCCGGCAAACGGTGACCGCCAAGCGGATTGCTTGTCATCTTCAGTTTCTGGCCGGCCAGTAATGAAGCGAGTACGAGTTCCGGAACGTCCTCAGGCAATGGAGCAATCGCGGCAAGAATTAATGCCGGTGGACCACCAAGAAAAATAGACACCGGGAGCGGTTGTCCCATTTGCTCCGCTTCGTGATAGTGAAAGCCACCGCCCTTCTGTATCTGCCAGTGCAGTCCCGTGGTGCCCGAATCGTGGATCTGAATGCGATAGACGCCGAGGTTGTGTTTTTTCGTTATCGGATTCTCAGTGTAGACGAGGGGAAGCGTAATAAATGGGCCACCGTCTTCCTGCCAGGTGGTCAGAACCGGAAGCTGGTCCAATCGTGCGGGACGATCGACAACCTGCTTTATTGGCGCGCGCGCGGTGTTGGTGGTGCCGAGTTTCAGCAGATCAAGCGCCACCGAGCGATGATTCCAGAGTTCGGCAAACTTCGGCGGCAGGATCGATTCCGCTATGTGGACCATCTCGCGCACGAAGGCTTCAGGCTTGGGGCCAAACGCCAGCTCGATGCGGCGATCGGTACCAAACATGTTCGTCACGACCGGATATCGACTGCCTTTAACGCGGCTGAACAACAACGCTGGTCCACCTGCCGCAATTACGCGTCGATGGATCTCGGCTAACTCGAGGCTTGGATCAACCTCGGCGTCGATGGTGATGATTTCGTTTTCTCTGTTGAGTAAATCGAGAAATGTGCGCAGGCTCGGATGCATTCAGAATCGAACTTTGTGCTTGGTGCTTGGCGCTTTGTTGGGTTATCCAGGAACAAAGCACAAAGCTCAGCTATGGCTTTTCGACACTCCTGGGCCGTGTTCGGGTGGTTGATGCCGGTTCGCCGAGTCGCTTTTCAATCTCGTCGTGCGCGGTTTCAGCGGCTTCGGCGACGTATGGTTGGTGCGATTCCCGGAAAGGCTTAACCAGTTCCAGAGTTTGAGCGTCGCCGATACGCGCGAGCGCTTTCAATAACCCGGCGGTGATTCGTGGTGCGCTGTTCGAGCGCTTCAAAAACGGATAAAGCAGATCGGGGCTGTCGAGTTCAGATAGATAACCGATGGCTTGCTGCTGGCGGCCGGAGTCAAGTTCGTCGACGATGCGATAAAGCGTTTCGGTGCGTCCCATGCGATAGAGCGCCCAGTCGAGGGCGAGACGCACTTCCTTGTTCTTCTCCTGAAAGTGATAGCCTTCGACCATTTTCCGTTGATCGGTGGCTGCCAGTCGCGCGAGGGCTTCGGCGCTGCGTTGGCGGACGAGCGGATCGGTGCTGCCAAGCTGCTTCGCGAATTCGGCCGGATTCGATCGGGCGTCAACGCCGTCGAGGGGCTGCTGCTCCTGAGCTGGCGAGTTGATGGAGAGTAGAAAGAGCGTAATGATGATGGTTACAAATTTATTCATGACTACTTAATGCGTGAAGTCAATGGGATAAAGATTTACAAGATGAAACAGGATTACAGATGGCGCTCGTTGGGGACGATCCGTTGTCATCGAGAGATCATCCTGTGAATCCTGTAAATCTTGTTAATCCTGTCCAGCAGCTTGTTTCTTTTTCAACAAGGCCGAGTTGAGATCGAGTTCGTCGATCGAAATCACCTCGACATTCGGATACTTCTTCTGTAACTCAGGCAAAAATGCTTTCGCGTTGCCGACAATGATGATGTTGCTCGTCTTCGCATCGAGTCTCGTGCCGGCGAATTTCTGAATGTCGGCGGTGGTGATTGCCTGCACACTATTGATGTAGCGATTGATCTCATCGAGACCGAGTCCGTAGAGCGCGAGCGAGCCGATCTGCCCGACTAGTCCGCTGACTGTTTCGAGATTGCGCGAGAAGCCGCCAATCAATACTGCTTTACGCGGCGTTAGTTCCGCGTCAGCCGGCGGCGCGGACGACAAACGACTGATTTCCCCTAACAATAGATCCGCAACCTGCGCACCCGATTCATTCTTCGTCTGTGCCGACGCCACGAATGGGCCAACGTCCCGGCGCGTATCAAGCGAACTTCCCGCACCATAACTTAGACCACGCTTGATGCGAATCTCCTGATTCAGTCGTCCTGAATATCCACTGAGCACCGAATTGGAGACGATACCGCGAAAGTAATCCGGATCTTTTCGATTGATGCCGGTGCGTGCCAGAAAAACAGCAGCCTGACCCGCGTCGGGCTTATCGATTACCACTACGCGGCCTGCCTTTGGCGCCGCAGTTGTCGCTGTCGACAGAGTTGCTAAAGGCGTCGTCGGTTTTTGCCAATCACCGAAATGCTTCGTGGCGAGTGCAACCGCGTCTTTGGCGGTAATATCACCGCCGATAACGAGGATTGCATTGTCCGGGCGGTAATAACGCGAATGCATCTTGGTGATGTCGGCTGCCGTGATGCGCGTGAGCGACTCGGCGGTGCCGCTTACCGGATGACCGTATGGGCTATCGCCAAACACCACGCGTGCAGAAACAAAGCGACCGATTGTGCCCGGATCTCCGAGCGAAAGCGTGAAGTTGTCGAGATACTGTTGTCGCAGGCGTTCGACTTCTTCACTCTTGAAAGTCGGACGACGCACAACGTCGGCAAGAATCTCCATCGCCGGCGAGATCTTTGACGACATCACACCGACTGTCGCAAATGATGCGTCCCAGCGCGCACCCGATTCGAGCGATCCGCCGAGACTCTCAATTTCCTGCGCGATCTTCGTGGCGTCTCGGGTTTGTGTGCCTTTGGTGAGCAGGTTTGCAGTCATGTCTGCCAAACCTGATAGTTCTGCCGGATCAACTTCACCACCATTTTTGATTAACAATTGCGCTGCGATCAATGGCGACTCACGACGTTCGATAATGATCAGGCGCAACCCATTCGGAAGAGTTTCTTCAACCGGCTTGGGTAGCGTAACGGAACGCGGTGTCGCGGGTGGCGGCGGAGTAGCTTGCGGAGTTTGTGCCTGAACACAAACGGCACTAAGAATTAGTATCGCGAAGAAGGATGTTATCCGGATCATCGTTTACTGTCCCTCCTTCTTCGGCTTCGAGGCTTCCGGGAGATAGTACATAACGAGCCGATTAGTATCCGTAAAATACTTCTTCATCACGCGTTGTATGTCAGCCGCGGTAACCGCCTGCAAACGAGCGAGATCGGTGTTGACACGATTTGGATCACCAAGCAGCACCGCCGCTTCACCTAATGCCTGTGCCTTGCCGTTACTCGTTTCGCGTGCTCGCAATTGCTCGGTGATTAGTTGATTCTTCGCTTTATCCAACTCGGCCGCGGCAACCGGCGCGTCCTGGAGTTTCTTGACCTCGGCCAGCATGGCTTTTTCGACGTCCTCGATCTTCTTTCCGGTCGATAAAACTCCAAACATCAGAAACAAGCCGGCATCTTCGCGTGCTTCGGCAAGTGAATCAACTTCCGCCGCCAGTTGCTGTGTGTAAACGAGCGAGTTGTAAAGTCTCGAAGATTCACCGCCTGAGAGAATCACATCGGCAACACGCAGGGCGTCCGAATCCGGATCAGCCTGACCAGGAGTCAGAAAAGTGAAACCAATCGCGGGCAGATCGTTGCTGCCATACTCGGTCAAACGAATCTCGCCTTTGCGCGCCGGTTCCTTCACCTGAACACGTGGCAGCGGGCGGGCAGGTTTGGCGATCGGAACAAAATACTTATCGACCCACGCGTCAAATTGTTTTTGATCGAAATCACCAACGACTACGAGCGTGGCGTTATCGGGGCGATAGTAAGTTGTGTGGAATTCCTGAACGTCCTTTAGCGATGCGGCATCGAGATCTTCGATACTGCCAATCGTCGGACGCTTGTACGGATGTTCTAAAAACGACATCTGCTGCATCAGGTAAAAGAAACGGCCGTATGGCGGCGCCAGCACTCCCTGCCGAAACTCCTCTTTGACGACGTCGCGTTCCGATTTGAAGTTTGGATCGTCAACGTTGAGACCGGAAAGTCGTTCGGCTTCGGCCCAAAGGAGCGTCTCGAGATAGTTTGACGGTACCACCTCGTAATAAGCCGTCACATCGTCAGACGTGAATGCGTTATTGAAACCGCCGACGTCCTCAGTTAATCGATCCATCATCTCCGACTTCATGTTCCTCGTGCTCTTGAACATGATGTGTTCGAAGAGATGCGCGAAGCCGCTACGGCTTTGCGGATCGTCCTTTGAGCCAACGTGATACCAAACGTGAATCGCAACCGTAGGACTGGAATTGTCAACCGCACTCAATACGCGCATGCCATTTGCCAACGTGCGATCGGTGAATTTGAGTTGCGGCATCCGGGCTTGTGCAAACCCGGTTAAGTAAATTGTTGCGAGGAGACAGGTGCTGAGAAAAAGGCGGCTTGCAAGACGAACCATCAAGTGTTCTCCGGTAACTAATCGAGGTCCAGGGGATTTCGGTAGGGCTTGTCTTTATCTTTATCGGCCCGTTTTAGTGCTTCCTGAAACTTCTCTTCGAGAATGCGATCGCGATCTTTCATGGAGCTCAATTCCTGGGCGAAGATCTGTTCGCGCATCTGCTTCTGCTTGTCGAGACCTTTAACCATCTCGTCGAAGGAAGCCAGAGGTTTTGCCTTTTCCTCATGCATGAGGATGGCGCCGGTTTGCGCATCGATTGTCAGTGTTGCCTCGCAGCAGGGACAAAGGATCGTAAACCTCGAAGTGTCTGCCATGAAAAATCCTCCTCGCCGCGCTTAGTATAGCCGCAAAAAGATACAAAAGGCACAAGTGATCTTTAGATCACCTGTGCCTTTTAATTTGAAGACCGTCGCCGAGAAAGTTACGGAATTACTTTCTTCACGGCGCTACCGGCTTTCTTGGCGCCGGAGACGGTTTTGCTGCCTACCTTTTTGGCACCTTCAACTGTCTTCTCGCCTACATCCTTGCTGACATCGACGGCTTTTTCCCCAACCTGCTTGGACTTATCAACAGCTTTTTCGCCGATGTTCTCACCTTTGTCTTTAACCTCACCGGCTACGTCTTCGCTTTTGTCCGCCACAAATCCGGCTGCGTTTGCAACCGCATCGCCGGTGGCTTCAAGCACGTTTTCAGTGGTGTCAACCACCTTCTCTTCGCCGCTGCGCGAAGTAGCTTTGACGGTTCTTACTCCGTCTTTCGTAGTTACAACCACTTTCTGCACGCGTGGATGCTCACGAAACGTTCTGGTTTCAGTACGTGTGCCGCTGGCATCGACCGTGGTTGAGATCTCTGAATTGTCTGGACCAGGCGTCGTCGCCGGCTGGGCTGGACTTTGGACGGCAACAGCGGAGTTTACATTCGCGGCTTGGTTGGTGCTGCAACCAACACAAAGAGCCGCCATCAACGGAATCATAAAAAGGCTAATCTTCTTCATTTACGCTTTCTAAACCTCCTGACTGAGCAAAACTACTCTCAATTGAGCAAGCAACGTGCCAGTTCGTTTTTCCTCGAAAAACCACAATGTAAAAACGCCAGCGTTCACTAACAATACGTTAACTTAGGGCTGCACACCACTAATCAAGCTACTCACAATGAATCAATCGGTTTTGTGCTTTGTGTCCCTCTTCGTGGCTTCCCCATCTCCGCTTTTTCATTGACTTTCGTTTGGAATTCCTTTAGAAGCACACTTACTTCAGATCAGAATAAGCCGCCGGATCTTCTTCAAGGCGTTCAGTAAATGAGACCTGACATCGTTGACCGCTAATCATCATCCCCAAGGAGCCTTCTTTATGCGCAGACTGCTTTTTATTGCAACAGGCGCTTTTTTTGTGGTCGTTACGCTGCTACCGACGCAACCCCGATTCGTAGTGCGCGCTGTGTCAGAGGGCGAACGCCTCGCAATGTACAGCAAGCCGGCAGTGGTGCGCATAATCGATGGCGCCCAGGGTCAGATCTGGTTTCAACCACCAAACACCCAGGGACAAAGCTACAACGTTTCGGCCGTCGGCCTCGGCTCCGGTTTCTTCATCAGTCCCAACGGCTATATCGCCACTAATGCCCACGTCGTCACGATGACGAAGGACGGCGAGGAGAAAGCGAAACAAGCACTATTCGCGCAATTGGTCCAACAAGTGGCTAGAGCGTACAACAAAGATCCGCGCACTTTGACTCAAGCACAGATAAATTTTATCGACCAATACAGCACGCTCCAGAGTTTTAACCTTTTCCACCATGTGATCATTCCTGACGGCAGCTCCTACCCGTTCGAGATTAAGCAATACGGTGCACCGACCGGCGAAGGTAGTGACCAGGGTAAGGACGTTGCGATCATCAAGATCGAGGTGAGGAACGCTCCCATTCTGAAGCTCGCTGATTCTGACCGAGTTCAATTGCAAGACCACGTCACGGTTATCGGGTATCCCGGTGCTGCCGACACGTTTAACTCCGGACTGCTGAGCAGCCGTTCAGCCCTCGAAGCAACCATCAACGACGGCAAAATCTCTGCGAGGAAACAAGCTTCGAGTGGTGCTCCGATTCTTCAAACGAGCGCACCTGCAACCCACGGAAACTCCGGTGGTCCAGTCCTGAATGATGCAAATGAAGTAGTAGGCCTGCTCACCTTCCGTGGTGACACGGTGAATGGTCAGGAAGTATCCGGATTCGCCTTTATCGTTCCATCCAACACGGTGACGGAGTACGTCAAGAGCGCGGGTGCTGAAAACAAAGAAGGCCCAACTGACACCAGTTTCCGCGAAGGACTGGGGCTTTACTGGGACCAGTACTACTCCTCAGCGATTCCGAAGTTTGAAGAAGTAAAACGACTCTTCCCACAGCACTCCGAAGTCGATCGGCTGATTCAGAGCAGTCAGCAGATGAAAGCGGAGGGCAAGGAGAAATCAAGTTTTCCGGTCTGGCTCGTAGTCGTGATTGTAATTGTGGTGCTGGCGATCGGGTTGCTGATCATCATCATCATCGTCGGCATCGTCGTTGCGAAGAAGCGCGGCAAGAAGAAGACAACGACACCAAGCCCGTCTCCTTCGTCAAGCGACAAGCCACATCACACGCCGGCGCCGGCACCGCCGCCACCTGCTCCGGCAAAGGCCGCGCCACCACCGCCTCCGCCGCCACCACCGCCAATGCCGCACGTTTCTCCGGGCGACCAGGGCATGACGGTTGATCTCTCGCGTACGATTGCGCTCACGGCTGACGAAAACGCTTTTCCGCCGAGTTACGGATCGATCACATTCGTTTCCGGTCCACTAAGCGGACAGGAGTTTAAGGTTAACGCTGACGGCGACTTTATTGGACGCGACGGCGGCTCATCGCAGATCGTGCTTGCCGATCCGAGAATCTCAAAACGGCACATCTGGATTGGCGTTAAGCAGGGACGAGTGGTGATTGCCGATCAGAATTCACGCAACGGAACGTTTATAAACGATCCGAAGTCGGCTCGTGTCACGGAAACAACGTTGAACTCGGGCGACGTGGTGATTCTTGGCGAGTCGGATGTAGCGCGGTTTGAATATAACGCGTAATTTTCAACGCGGAACATACTAGTCAAACCGTCGTTTGATCTGTGTGTTCCGCGTTTATTTGTGTCTCAAACAGCCTGACTAGAGTCTCAGCAGGAACCGGTTTACTGAACAGGTAACCCTGAATCTCATCACAACGCAGCAGTTGTAAAAACCGCAATTGGTTCTCAGTTTCCACGCCCTCCGCAACCACCCTCAATCGCAGATTATGCGCAAGAGTGATGATAGCCATCACGAGGGCGGCATCGTCCGGATCGCTGGTCGCGTCTCTGACAAACGACTGATCGATCTTCAGAGCGTCGATTGGCAGGCGTTTTAGCGAAGCCAGCGAAGAAAAGCCGGTACCAAAATCGTCGATGGAAATATTGATACCCATGCTCTTCAACTGGTTCAACATTCCAGCAGCGAATTCAGCGTTCTGCATGATGGAACTTTCCGTCAGTTCCAGTTCGAGATATTTCGGCGACAGGCCGGTCTCTTCGACAATTGCAATTACAGTTTGCGCCAGATCGTGATCGTGAAATTGTCGTGCTGAGATATTCACGGCGATCTGAATCGGCGCAAAGCCCTGATCGCGCCAGCGTTTGCCTTGCAGGCACGACTCGCGCAAAACCCATTCACCAATCGGACCAATCAAACCCGTATCCTCTGCGAGCGGAATAAACTCGGATGGCGAAATAAGACCAAGCTGAGGATGTTGCCAGCGCACCAGCGCCTCAACGCCGGTAATCACGAGCGAATCGACCGACACGCGCGGTTGATAGTGAATCAGAAACTCTTCGTTCTTGATCGCGCGGCGCAGATCGCTTTCGAGCGCTAACCGTTTGCTGGCGAGCTCATGCATGTCGGCGGTGAAAAACTGATAGTTCGCGCCACCTGAGCGCTTCGCCTTGTAGAGCGCCGCACCTGCGTTCTTCAATAACGTATTACAATCCTCACCATCCATCGGAAACAAACTGATTCCGACACTCGCCGTCGCAAACAACTCATGACCGGGAAGATCAAACGAAAACTTCAACACCTGCGACAACGATCCGATGGTTTCGATCATGTCTTTGGTGCCATCAATCTGGGTGCGCAGGAGGGCAAACTCATCGTTTCCGAAACGCGCCACCGTGTCTGACTTACTGGTGCAACTCTTCAACCGCTCCGCAAATTCGCGCAGCAGCATATCGCCTGGTCCATGGCCCAGCGAGTCGTTCACCTTCTTGAACTGATCGAGAGAAATGAAAAGGATGCCTAACGCCTGCTGCGTAGATTTGGCAATCGCGACGGCCTGAGTTACTCGATCTTCAAACAAGGCCCGATTCGGAAGTTGCGTGACGGTGTCGTAATAAGCAAGCCAATCGACTTGTGCCGTGCGCTGTTCCAGCAACGTTTCGATCTGTTCCTTGTAACGGCGTTTTTCCTTGAGCAAGTTTGCGTGGGTGAGTGCACGCTCGACAGAGGCTTCAACGTGGCGCAGATCGATGGGTTTGGTGATGTAATCAAACGCTCCGACACGCAGCGCGTTGATGGCAAACTCGATGTCCTGATTTCCGCTGACCATCACCACCACGGTGTCGGGTGAAAGCGAGTGCACGCGGGGAACGAGTTCGAGACCACTCATTCCACCCATATCAATGTCGCTGATGACGAGGTCGAAGGTGTTTTCTGAAAGGGCGGTCAGGGCTTCTTCTGCCGATCCCGCGTCTGAACAATCGTAAGTACTCCCGAGGACATCGATTAACAGATTTCTGATCTGTTCCTCATCATCGATAATGAGAACTCTTGGCTTCTGTTGTTCAGCCGCTTCCATTGCCTAAAGCCCCTTACACATACCGGGGAGCCACGGTTCACGTAAAACACGCTCGTAACTGGTCCTCACGTCGTCAAGTTTCCATGACTTGCGTTGCCAGACGGTGCCATCGGTGTATTCCACCCGATTGATCACCACATCCTCTTTTAGACCGGTGCTGCCATTAAGCGTCTTTACATCAACCACATTGGTCGGGCCCAGAAGACTAAATCCTTCCAACTCCTTTGACTTGCCTGAAGAAATATTCACGCCACACAGGAACTGCCGGCGGGACACCTGGTCCGGATTTGCGGGATCGTGAACCTGGTATTCCCAAAACACAGCTTCTACTTCCTTGGTGTAAGCATTCTGAACCTTAATGCGATACGCGTAACCATCTTTCGGCTCTGGCTTCGGTGTGCGAGATTCGGCAATGCTTTTCTCCAGTGCCGCACTTCTACCATCGAGCGTATCCGCATTTGGATCTCTCGCGCCGCGCGAATCGTTGACGCGAGAATTACGCGCAAAGTTTTTATTCTGTGGAATCATCGCGCTCGCTGGAGCGTTGCCTTGAACTTCAGGTGTCTCGACTGTTCGACGTGCGCGCGACCATTTAAAACTCGAAACGGTCATGGGTGCATTTGTCGCCACCGGAGTTTGTAACGAGAAACTAAAGAGAAGCGAAAGGAGCAAGAACGTTTTCATAGTGCCTCCGCCACATGCGTGGCCCATTCATATGCTGCTCTTAGATTCGATGGGAGGAGGGGGACAATCCCCCGACGCCCGCAGTATGCGCCAGTTGTTCCATTGATTCAACTAATAAAGCAAATTGAATGTCTGTGTAACTTCTTCTCTGTGCAACCTCTATGTTCTCTGTGCCTCTGTGGTTATGGAAACGCACGATACAACAACCACAGAGACACAGAGAACACAAGGTTGCACAGAGAAATCCAAAATGGCTTTTCGAGACCGCAATTGTTAGAAACTTAACTCTTGACTTTCGCCTGCCGAAGATCGTTTTATACGCGCTGGTCTGCTGCAAACCTCGCGCACCTGAGGCATCTCTCCACCCTGCTTTTGGAGAGTCCTTAATCTACCTTATTGATCTGTCGGCCTCCTTGCCGATAAGGAAGGGATTTCCATGAAAAATTTTGGTAAGCATTTACCCACGATGCTGAGCATTGCGTTAGCTCTTGCTTGTTTCAATGTTTTAGTGCTGGGCCAGTCAAGGGACGACAAGAATTTCGCTACCCTCACTGGTCTGGGATCGAGTCTTAGATTTGACGTCAGCGCGCCGCACGCAGCCGTAACCCTGACGGTTATCGGACCAGACGGCGTGGCGTTCTCTAAAGAATTTCAGTCGGGTAATGTTCCCGAATTCAGCTTCAATCAAACTAAAGGCGAGCGCTTGCCTGACGGCGAATACACTTACGAACTGCGCGTAACTCCTAACATCTCCGCCGAAACAAAAGAAGCGCTTAGAGCGGCGCGTGCGAAGGGCAATGGCGCCGAAGTGCAGCGCGAACTGCGTAAGCGCGGATCGTTACCAGCACAGCCACTGGTCCAGTCAGGTAGTTTCCAGATTGTGAATGGTTCAGTGATTACTGCCGGAGCCAGCGAAGAAGGAGTTAAGACTGCTCGCGCCATGAACGCGCCAGCGACGCCCGCGGTAGCCGTCTCTTCAACCGGACGGACCAATTTCAAAGTCCAACGACATCATCCACGTTTTATGTTTTTTGATCAGGTTATCCCCGACGATCTTATTGTTCAGGGAAGCGCCTGTGTCGGTCTTGACTGTGTTAACAATGAAAATTTCGGCTTCGACACGATCAGACTCAAAGAGAACAACACACGTATACAATTTGATGACACCAGCAGCAGTGCCGGCTTCGCCACTACCAACTGGCAGATCCGCGCGAACGACTCCGCCAGCGGTGGCGCAAGCTTCCTCGGATTCGTTGATCAAGGTGCTACCGCAAACTCCGACACCGGCACGATCGTGTTTGCCGTGAGTTCCGGCGCGCTTGCGAATTCGTTAAGAGTCGGAAGCAACAGTAAGGTTGGTTTGAGAACTGCCGCGCCGGTGCTCGATGTTCATGCAAACACCAGCGATACCCCCGCGATTCGTCTTGAACAGAACAACGCAGGTGGCTTCACCGCGCAAACCTGGGACATCGGCGCCAACGAAGCAAACTTCTTCGTGCGTGACGTGACGGGTGGTTCGCTGCTTTCATTCCGCATTCGACCAGGTGCGCCGACCAGTTCGTTGGACATCGCTTCCAACGGTAATGTGGGCCTGGGAACGGCCAGTCCAAACCTGCAGGCTGAAGTGCTGGGTGTTGCCGGCCTGCCGGTCAACTCAGGCACAGCGCCGACGGGTATCGCTCGCTTCAGCCAGGCAGGAGGCGCCGGCGTAATTGATTTTGGATTTGGTGGCGCATCAGGAGCAGGCTGGTTGCAGTCGACTTCCAGCACGAATCTCGCGACCAATTTCGCTTTCCTGATCAATCCAAATGGCGGCAACGTTGGTATCGGAACAATTGCTCCGACTGACACGCTTTCAGTAAACGGAACCGCCAGCAAGCCCGGTGGCGGCGCGTGGGCAGTGTTCTCTGACGAGCGCCTGAAGAACATCAAAGGCAACTTCACCAGCGGGCTAAACGCGGTGATGCGTCTGCAACCGCTGCGTTACGAGTACAAACCGACCAACGCTTTGGGCATCAAGTCGCAGGGCGAACACATCGGATTCGGCGCGCAGGCAGTGCAACAGGTAATTCCTGAAGCTGTTACAACCAACAGCGAGGGTTACATGATGGTCAACAACGATCCCATCCTCTGGGCCATGCTCAATGCGATCAAAGAGCAACAGAAAGAGATCGTCGAGTTGAAACGACAGGTTCGCCAACTGCGAAATACACGTCGGCGAAAGTAGTTTGATGACAACGAGGAGGGCGGCATTCGTTCGCCGCCCTCTGATAAAGATTAACAAGTAAGAACAAGATGAACTGGATGAACTTGAAAACAGGGCCATCCAGTTAGTCTTGTAAATCTTGTTAATCTTGTTCCATGGTTTTTGGTTTTAACTCAAACGATGTCACGTTCTGGCAAGGCTTCAATTCAATCTCCGTCATCCCCGCGGCAACGCCGATCACCAACGCCAACAACACGATTGCAGATTTAATAAGCATGGTTGGTTTTAGCCACAGATGAACACAGATAAAAATCCGGATTTTATCAGCGTTATCCGTGGCTAAGTTTTTATGGTGCGGTTAAGGTCAACGTGACATTCGTCACTTCCCCGCCAAGGATCCGGGCTAAGGAAAGCATAGTGAAGTTGCCTTTCCGCTTGAGGTCGAAATGTTTTTGCCGTACTAACTGCTGAGATAGCGATTTACCAGATTTTCCAGTTCGCTCATATCGATCGGCTTTGGCATGTACTCGTTGCAGCCTTTCGCGAAGGCTTTAACGTGTGTGTATGACATTGGATACGCAGTCACGGCAACGATCGGCACGTTTTCCATCTCGGTTTGTTGGCGAATGCGCTGGGTCGCGGCGATGCCGTCGAGAATCGGCAGGTCGAGATCCATGAGGATCAGGTCGGGACGTTCACGACCGGCAATATCCACCGCCTCCTGGCCGTTGCTGGCTTCGAGCACGCTGTAACCCATGCCTTCGAGCCCTTTTTTGAGGAGCAACCTCGTATCGTCGTAATCCTCAACCACCATGATCGTTCGCGTTGACTTATCCCTTGTCATACCGCTTCTGATTCTACATCTTCGCCGGCTCGATCGTTAGCGAGAACTGTAGGGGCGGCCCTCCGTGGCCGCCCTGGCGCACGAACTTCTTTGTCTCACGATAGGAAAACTCGGAAGAGCGCCCCTATCGTATGTCTTTAGGCGTTACGATTTTGAGTTCCAGACTAGGGCCGCCACGGAGGGCCGCCCCTACTACTCGATTGAGTGATCTTCCGCTCGCACGATTTAGGGTTTCGAAGTTTCCCTGGCCGTGGGACATTGCTCGTGTTAGATATGGCTGCACGAATTGAGCAAGCTGATTGCGCGTCGCTACCGTTTCGATGCAACATCACTTTAACTAGCGCCAGGAGGTAGATGACTACGTGAAATTGCTGATTACCTACGATGGGTCCGAGGGATCGGACATGGCGATTGACGCGTTGCAACGAGCGGGTCTGCCGGTTGAAGCTGAGGCGTTGGTCGCCTCTGTTGCTGAGGTGTGGCTTCCGCCTCCCAGCGGGGCGCGTGAAGATATGTTTCCCCCTAATGTTCCGGTGGCTGTGCAGTTGGCCCATCAACGTGCGCAACACCTGATGGAAGAGACGGAAGCGTTGGCAAAGCGCGGCAGTGAACTTGTGCAACGGATCTTTCCAGGCTGGAAAGTAAGTTACGAAGCGATGAGCGGCTCGCCTGCGTTTGAGTTGCTGAATCGCGCTTCGGAGTGGAAGCCTGATCTAATCGTCGTCGGATCGCGCGGTCACTCGGCCCTCGGAAGATTTGTGTTGGGAAGTGTGTCGCAGAAAGTTTTGACTGAAGCAGAGACTTCAGTTCACGTTGGACGTCGCCCGACCGGTTCGGGAGCATCAGCAGAACGGATCGTGGTGGGAGTTGATGGTTCGCCTGGTTCGCAGGTTGCGGTGGGTGTGGTTGCGGCGCGTCGCTGGTCTCCGGGAAGCGAAGTGCGAGTGGTCGTGGCGCACGATCCGGTAATGAGTGTTGGCATTCCTTTCATGCCGCCGGATATCAGCGAGTTAGTTGAAGCGGAGCGCACTCAAGCGGAACAATTTGCGGCCGCAGCAGTAAGCCAGTTGCGCGAGGCGTTAGACAAGAGCGTAACTGTATCGTCTGTGGTTGATGCGGGCGATCCGAAACGTGTGCTTGTAAGCCAGGCAGAAGAGTTTGGCGCCGACTGCATCTTCACAGGCGCAACGGGTTTCAGCAACCGCCTCGAACGTTTGATCCTGGGAAGTGTTTCCGCGGCCGTCGCGGCACGCGCGGATTGTTCGGTCGAGGTTATCCGTTAAAGCTTTCACTTCCCTAAGGCTTTGCCTCAAAAGTCATCTTGAAGGCCACAAGCGGCACACAAAGCACAAAATGAATTCTTAGCGGCGGAGGTAATCCTTAATGTTTTAATCATTTGCGCTTTTTGTGCTGTTTTGTGGCTTACTCTCTGTCATTGAAAAAGGACTTTTGAGGCAAAGCCCTTCCTTAACTGCAGTAATAGCGTGGCTGATTTGCCGAAGCATGATTCACTCTGTCGTGGTCCATGATCAGCAGTCAGGTCAGAACCTGACGTCGACGACCTCAACGACAAAGATCAACTTCGAATCGGGAGGAATGACTTCGCCCGCACCTTTGGATCCGTACGCAAGATCTGGGGGGATGATCAGGATTGCATGGTCCCCTACTCTTAGCTTCGAGAAACCCTCGTCAAATCCCTTAATCACCCGTCCGCCGCCAAGTTTGAATGAAAGAGGCACGCCCCGATCATACGAACTGTCAAACTTCGCTCCATTAGTCAGCATTCCGGTGTAATGAAGGACCACCGTTTCACCTTTCGTGGGTAGTCGTCCCGTTCCCTTCTTTGTGATCAGATAAGTCAGACCGGAAGGCGTCGTGATTGCGGCAGCCGGACTTCTCGGAGTTCTACGGCGTTTGGTTTGTGCGTCTACGTCGATGATTAAATTGGAGAACAGACAGAGAAATAATAAGACGAAGGCTGGTTTCGCTTTGATCATGAATGACACGCTCCGCGGAATTAATGTTCGAGATTGACAATCTATCACATCGGCGGATCGAGTCTTAGAGTTTAGAAGTAGAACGATTAGTTATGACGACCGAAGTTTTTGCAGGATCTCCGTCGCGCTAGTTACCTCACCTCGCTCAGCTTCGGCGCTAGCCGCTAACAGCATCTTCTCTTGCGTATCGTCAAGCTCAAACACCTCGTCACCTTCATGAGCAAGAAGCGTGACGGTGGTGCCATCAGGTAACTCGTTGCTGTCGACTTCGATCCTGCCGTTGTTTACTTTTCCCCGTAGTGATCAGCATGAGGCGATCTTAGGACCTCAAACTTGATGATGTCATTTGCCTTTCCGAAAGCTTTAGAAGGCAATTTATGCCCGCAGTTAGTTCGTTATAATCCGAATATCGCTTTGCATGCGGGGATCAACTTCAAAGGAAGCAGCGAACTGGCTGCTGAAGCCGGTCACCTCGATTGTCTGGCCCGGGCTCAAGCCACTCACGTCGATGCCGGTTGAGGCGCTGACAAATGCATGAGCTTCGCCGGACCCGTCATCAATAAAAACGATGAATCCGAAGGGCAGATCATTAAAGACTGGCTGCGTGATCGTTCCTGTGATCGTGACCAGCTTGCCTTCAGTGTCTTCGCCGACAGCTCCGGTCTCGACCGGAAGCGGGTGTACTTTCGGTCCAGTTCCATGAGCCTTGACCGCAGTTACATTAACCAGCGCGAGTAACCCGGGTTGGACCGCATCGGCAAGTGTGCCCGTGACACGAACTTGTTGTCTTAACCCAAAACCAAGATTGTCATCCGTGCTGACATAGATGCCGCCGGTGCGATCTTGAATGGCAAAGCCCTGCTCAAACGTGCTCGAGTTGAATGCGCCTGAGGGCACTGTAACGGAGCCGTCAATTGTCACCACAGTTCCCAACGGCAAGCTGCGCGCTTCGGCGATTGAAATTGTCTTAGGATTTGATGGTGCAGAATGAACAGGGTTATCGATGGTAGTGACAAAGAACGTGACGAGGATGAGTATGAACAGAGCCGACACGGCCTGACGAGTGGTTGAGTTTTGAATTCGGAACATCGAGAGTTACTCCTTTTGCTAAAGGGTTGGACCAGTTAAGGTTGTTAGGGAGGCCGAGCGGCACCACAGTCTACCGCATTGTGCTCCGCCTGTCGCTTGGTTACGAACAGCCGGTAGTAGGGCCACCCGAACAGCCCCGCGTGTAATCGATTGCTGAGTCATGCTCTGGATTGTAAGCTGGGAGTGGTGAGCTTTTTAGACGTTGCGATGTTAGAGGAGGAGACCAATCATGGTTAAGGTAGGTTTGCTTGTGCGACTCGAAGCTAAGTCTGGAAAAGAAGCAGAGGTGGAAGAGTTTTTGAAGAGTGGCCTGGCGCTCGTTGAGGACGAACCGGAGACGACGGTTTGGTTTGCGATACGCATGGGCCAGTCGACGTTCGGCATTTTTGACGCATTCCCGAGTGATTCAGGACGGTTAGCGCATCTCTCCGGCAAAGTCGCCGCAGCTTTAATGGCGAAAGCACCGGACCTTTTATCGCAGCCGCCGGTGATCGAAAACGTCGATGTGCTGGCAGTAAAACTTGACGATTGATGAGTGGCTTAATTCACGGTAAGCGAAAGTCATACTCTTGCGCTTCATCGTCCTTACTCACGACGATGACCGTCGCTCCACTTACGTCACTCACGCCGGGATAAAACAAGCGCGGCAGGTGTCGGGAAGTTTCTCGTGCTCGTGATCTCTCAAACTCGGTGCGATTGATAATCAGCAGATATCGTCCGGGCGGCAGTTGTGCGACCGAGAAGCGTCCGTCCTCGTTAGCGAAGCCGACCGGCCAGACCACCTTGTCTTTGCTTTCCGCAAACATCTCATCAGTGCTTATGTTCGCTGGAACAAGCGAAACCGGAACACCGACGAGCGGCTTTCCATTCACGTCTAATATAGTTCCCGCAATTCGTATCTTGCTCCATGCAGAAAAATCGAGCGGCAGGCACCCGCGACCAGTGATCTTAATTGTTCGCTTTTCGAGACTGAGGTGCGGAGGTAGCTCGCCACACCCATAAAGACAGCGTCGGCTCGCCAATATTCGGCGCACGGCGGCCCCTGCAACATCCGCGGACAGCTAGCCAGCGCATTCGTGGTAAGAGTGATCAAAAGAGCGAAGCAAAACCCGAGTCTGCGTTGAACTTGCATGATGATCCTTTCGCCCGGCAGGCCGCCGATTTAGAGTGAAGGCACATCTGCTGCTAAGACTCATCATTCGGATCACCTCCAAAGTAGGATCCTCTAACATGGAGCACGTGGACGCGAAGCCCTTTGATGGTGAAGAGCACACGGTAACGGCCCAAAATCATCTGGCGGATCTCTACGGTGAACTCGTCGTTCTCCGGCGCAAGCGCGAAAGCTTTAGGGATGAGGCTAAGCTGTCTGGAAACTGCGGTCCGTAATTCGCGGGCCCATCGTTTTGCCTCTTTGTGACCCCAGACACGGCAACCCCAATCGTAAGATTCACGCACCTCTTCCTGGGCCGACTCCTCGAAGACAACATCGTAGCGCTTCATTCGCGATCAGAGATGCCTTTCTCAGCGAAAAACTCCCTGAAGAACTTTTCTGCGGGCTTGCCCCTGTTCTGTTTCATACTTTCCAATCCACGCTTAATGCCCTCGATTGTTTCCATCCTATCCTGCGCTTCCAGGAGTTTCTGATAACTCGCCGCGTCTTGAATGATCAACTCGGCTTTACCGTTGACTGTTAACACTACCGGCTGTCCCGTCTTCTTCAATTGCCGCACGATCTTCGCAGTGTCGCGTTTGAATGTGCTAAGGCTTTGAATATCGCGTGTAAGTTTCATCGAGCTAACTCCCATTGCTAAATCTGCACTGAATTTTGCACGAAGTGTAACATACTCGTTGACAACCGAAAATCGCGTAGCTAGAGTGCGGATACCCATCAAAAAAGAAGCGGGCCGGCTTGTGCAGACAACACAACACCGACCCTTGACCCTCAACCTTCTAACGAAAGGATGAAGATCATGTCTAATCTTAACAGCGCACGACTGCGCGAAGAAACACCTCAAATCAGCGACGCTCTTAAACGACGCGCTCAATCAATCATCAACGACACATCGATCAACTCACAGACGCGAGTCATTATCCGTTACGGTTTGGAAATCAACGACCCGTGGCTGCCTGAACTCGTACGCTGCGTCGACGCGGGTGAAAACATCATCGACAACCTGTACGTTCACTCAAGCGAAGAAAAGATCGAAACATTGACTGATCTAATCTGCCGCGCCGGCGACGAACCTTCAGCCGCGTTGCTCGTCCTGCTCTCAACCCTCGAAAACTCGTCTCACCCAAAAGCCCTCGCGAACACCGCGAAACACCTCGCATTCACTCGCTGCGGCGAGTCGAACTTATACAGCATGGTCGACACGCAGGTTGCAGCATTTGAAAGCGAGTTGCTAGCCGGCAACACTCCAATGTCGTGATCATTTTCGTAGGCCGGTCCCACCACCGGCGCGCGAAATTCAACTGTGCTACGGCGCAAACCAAATAAGGATCCTTGGCTGCCCGCGTCCTAAATCCCCAGGAAATTTGCGTATATTCTGTGCATCACAGGGCTCATTATCCGAGGGGAGGGATGTGATCGCATAGTTACGACGGAACATTAATCCTGTTCCTTATCAAATCAGCAATCTCTTTCAATTCTTCCGGTGCGTTTTCTATTATCCACTCTGTAATATTTACAGAATGCTCGGTTTTGACATAAGCCACTCTGGCCTCAGAAAAGGAACTAAAAAGATCGCTAAGCAGGTTTGCACCATGAACCTCAATCAGCCATGCTTCCTGTGAGATTGATTCTTTTGTTTTTCTCGATTTAAGGTATTTCTCGGTTCTTCCGTAGGTGTCGAACCATGCTTGTATTTCCTCGACTTGAACCGGTGTTTCACAAAAATCCTCTATTCCATTCACTACCGCAGCGATTGCGTGAGGACTTAGAAGGTAATTCTCATAATGGCGACGAGGTAAGAATGCCACTAAACCATCACTCATCCGATGAAGGTCCGCCCGTTCCTGTTCACTTCGGCTCTCCCGATCAAAAATGAATCCGATAGCGGGTGGAATAAGTGACGAAGCCCGACTGAGTTTGTTATAGATTTCATAGATTCTTCTGGCATGTTTTCCCTCCAGATCCCCCGTGCTCTTTACCCCCACCACGCTCGTGCCCATCAAAGGAATCTTCAAGAGCTTCTGAATGATAATTGGGAAACATATTTCTTCGGTTTGACCTTCTACCCACAAGATGTTGTCTGCGCCAAAAACATCCGAAAGTCGAGTTCCAAGCTCAGCCAAAACATTACGTAGTTCCTCCGTTTTAGTCGCATCGATTGTCTGAAAACTACTGACCGAATCTGACTGCGTAACTAGAATAATGTTAGATGGATTTGCTGCGGTTATAACCGTTGGTGAATGAGTCGCCATAATGTACTGGTGCTGAGGATACTTTACCTTAAATAATTCAATGAGCTTTCTGACTGCTCCAGGGTGTAAGAAAGTTTGAGGTTCATCGATTAGGATTGTGCGTGAGAACTGTGAAGTGAAAACTACAAATAGAATGGCGAGAACCTGGCTGACACCCGTTCCGCTTTCACCTAGAGAGACAGCTAAATCAATACATTCCGTTTCGGGATCCACTGGCCAAATCACGACTTCGCGCGTTTCCACATCAGGAGCGTGAACACTGAGGTGCTTAATTTGCGGTAATACGCTTTGTACCAGCTTGGTAAACCTTTGAAACTTGTGATGATTCTTTTGGAGATTGTCTAATACTTCTGCCAGGTTCGAAGCATTAGGAAGAAGCTTTTCACTTAGACCCGCTCGACAACGTCCGACGACCCTCTCCGCTCTAAAGGTATAAATACGGTCTACAAAGTATGAAATTAGCTGAAAGCCAAAATCACTCTGTTGGTCCACGGCATTCCCAGGACCGTTTATGCTGATAGTTCCGTCAGAATTGACTTCATGAATAACAAAGTGTCGAGTGGACCCCTTACCTGAGGGCGCATCATAAAGCCCAAACGAGGTGTTACCTGGAATGGACCAACTGTTAGGGTTCACGCGAAAGCATATCGATAGAGTTTCGTGCGACAACACCCAATCTGAGAGGCTTCGGTGATAATTCGTATCATGGATTCCTTGGGAACTATCAAATGGCAGACCTTCGTGTGAAATAGGAATTGGTATGGCGAACCTTCGAAGGTGATTGCGATGGATATCCGAAAGTTCTTCGCGACTGATCAGTATTGAAACATCTGCCCAGGAGCTGGGTTCGAGTATCGTGTCGGGAGACGGAGCGGTTTGCAGACTTCTATGCGGCTTGGCAGTGCCCTCAAAGTTCAACCTCAACGCTTCAAGAAGCGCAGTCTTTCCTACATTGTTTGGCCCCACTATGAGATTAAAGCCGTCAGCTAAATCTATCTCTGCAGAAGAGAGGTAACTTTTGTAATTGTGGAGTTGGAACTTAGAAATGTGCATTCGTCTTGGAGTCGGCGTTTGTAAAGTAACGAGCAGGGCTCTACGGAACCTATAAGTACTCTTCTAACCTGTGACGCGTAGCCCCGCATGCATAGCGAACAACCCTTCGAATTTAGCCATTCTCGTCCGGCGGTTGCGGATTGAGCAGTTTAAAGCGTCAAGAATATTCGCGCAATTATCAAAAACAAAATGCACTCGCTGGCATCAGTACAACCCCATGTCAAGCCGCAGAGATACTGTCTCGACTCAGTTTCGCCCTAGGCGAGGTGTCTCTTTCGGCAAATACAAGGACAGTAACCACGTGGCTCAAAATTACTGAGGTCAGCGTCGGGCCTGGCCTCTGCTGCTCACGCTACACGAACTTTCTATTCCTCAGGCGCTAAATAACCAATCAGAAAAAGACTGTTGAAGCCCCGGACGGTGTCGTCAGGTTTGCAGTGAGCTTCGCTGTCGACGAAACCACAATGCCTGCGCCCAAACGCTTATTAACTCCATTTACTCCAGTGCTAGTGAGTGTCAGCACGGAGTGGTGCACGTTGCAGATAAAAATTGAGTTCGCGAGGTTCTCGATCCTGAGGGATAACCGTGCAATGGTTCCCGGGTTCCGAAAATATTTCAGCATTAAGTTGGATCTGAAAACGGCGGTCACAGTTCCGGAAGCACCGTAGGGCTGGAAGGACTGACCTGCGAAAGTAAAATTATTCTAACCACGACTAAACGCAACGAGGTGGTTATTGTTTACCAAAGGGATTGTTTCGACAGCCGCCATAGAACACCAGATTGGCGCGGCTGGCATGTAAGGCAGACCCCATGGTCGTGAGCGGTATGGCCCAATCCTTCAACATCGCACTTCCCTGATCGAGAGGGTAATCACCCGGTAACAAATAGATCGTCCCTTCTACCTCCACACCGTGGCCGGTGGTGTAGAGCACTGCCACCTCTGAAGCTGCGGAACGGTCTGCAAATTCTTTTAGTGCGATTTCGAGTTTTGCGAGATCAGGATCAAGAATGCTTTGTACTTGAAATCCCGCTTTAGCAAAAGCTGCTGCGACACGTTGCAGATCGTGTTTTACACCCGGGAGCGACGGTGCGCCACTGGAGGCTGAGTAATCAGAGAACGCGACCACAAGCGCGACCCGTTTTTCAGCCGGAGGCTTCGGCAAGAGTTGCCATGTCCCGAGGTCAGCGCGCGCAGTCACTTCGGGCCGCTGAAATTTCCTGCTCTTAACTTCTGTCAGCTCTACTAACTCTGTACGAAACGCCTTGAATGTGAGGTTGTCGCGGGCCAATAACTCGACGAGCGCACTCGCGAATGGATTGCCTCCGCCTTCCCCTTGATCGAGCGTCAACTTCCCGGTTTGGGTTGCGTAAAAATAGATCGGCTCAACCGTTGAAGCCGGAAGTGGAGCCATACTCAGGCAGAGGAGCCCTAACATCAGAGCACCAGCCACGTTGTGCGATAAATACGACATTTCACCTCACATCACCAGGACGCGCAAACATGAGCACTATACAAACATGTCGCCTCAAAAACTACTTCTGATCAAATGCAAAAGCAGCGCAGACAAACTACTTGCCTTTAAGAAGTTGCGGAAGTATCATCCGCCCGTCATACCCGTCCGCGGTCCTAAACTGGGTCTGAAGTCACGGCCCGCCGAAGCAATCTAACACCACCTGTTCTCACATCAGTCGGAGGTCCAAACTTGGATACTTTTCAACGCCCGGAGCTAAAGGAACGCCCGGTCAAAAACATCGACAACGATAAGGCCGCATTGCAGGCCATCGCACAAGCCGCCATCGACGTTGAACTATTTACCCTACCGCTCTACATGGTCTCGATGTACTCCATACAGGGAATGCATCAGATCACCAGCAAGGGAAACGACTTTTACCGCGGACGGCTGTGGCCAGGCGCGTCACCCGCACGCGATCCCGCGAGCAGCCCGAACGCGGCGGCGTTCAACCACTTCTTCAGTGTCTTCATTGACGAGATGCTGCACCTGCAATTGGCCTCGAACATCGCCAAGGCGCTTGGCGTGATGCCAAGCTACACCAGCAAGGGACTAGTAGATGATAACTACGGCTGGGTTTGTTACGGACCTGACAATACCGTACTCCCGCACATCCTCGACTTCCAGGACACTGTCACAGGCTACAACGACATCAAGGTCAAACTCGACGCGCTGACCGTGGAGCAGAATCGTCTCTTCCTCGCCATCGAGCAGAACGAAGAGGATGCGAAGAAAATGATCGACCCAACCAAGGTCGGCAAATACTTCCCTGTCGCCCCGTTCGAGAACTGGGAGGCAGGCGACGACCTCCCGATGTTCGGCACCATCGGTTGGATGTATAAGTGTCTCTGGCAGTACATCGAGATCGTCTACGACGACGACACCAGTCTCTTCGAGACTGTCTTCAACCGCGGCACGCTGGAGCGAGATCTCTTCAACGCCAGCAGCAGTTACCACAAGCCTGAATATCCCAAGATGCCTACGATGGCATCGGGTGAAATCAGCGTACCCTCCGCGATGGAAAACATGCTGAACATGATCAATGCCATCACGGACCAGGGTGAGGGCGCGGGCGTCGCCGAATGGATCAGAAAGATGCGCGGGCTACTCCAGTATGCACCGGTCGAGGGGCAGTTCCAGCCAGACGAAGAAGCGCTAAACTTCGACTATCCGAACTATACAGATAAAGGAGTTCAGAACGATCCTTCAGGGAATAAAGTCGCGCGCAGCCAGAACGGCGCGCTCGATCACCAGGATCGTTTCGTCGCCATCGACGCTCTGCTGAAAGCAGGGGGCGTAGTCACGTGGGATCAGTGGCATGCGGCCGGGAATAAGTGGACCGCCGAAATGCTGATGACGAATGAGGAGGACTATAAAGCGAACACGTGGAACCTTCCACCGGCAGAGGATATCGCGGCCGCGCTCAACAACCTGAAAGCGGATGACGCTAACTACAAAGTTTTCAGCCAGGCGGCGGCCGGCTCGATCGCCGGTATCACGCGCGTACTCGGGAGCTTCTGGACGGCAGAGACGACCGGCTTCCCAAGTCCATCGATGTACGGCTCGGGCGATCGCGTCTCGATATGTTGGGCCGTCTTCGGCCGCCACCCCGACATCACTGCCGGGATCGCTGCCAAGACGGTAGGAGAGTTGTACCACGCTTGCCAGGGGATGGAACTCAGCGGCACGCGTGGCGACACGTGCGCGCAGGTCGAGGTCTTCCACTCCTGTCGCGGCTCAAACACCTGCAAGGCCGAGGGGGGCTGTGGCTTCGTCCAGGTGCAGGGACAGAGCGCGCAATGCGGCCACAAAGTCTTGCTCGATCACCTGAACCCGACTCGACCGTTACAAGGACAACTGCAGGCCACGGGGAAACTTTACAGCGCGCCTTCGGACAACAAGTGTGCCAGCTTCGGCGGTTGCGCCGTCCCCATCTCGGCATCACAACTCTATCCCATCCCCGACTCGAACCACCCCGACGAGCCGGTCGGTTGGATGGAACTATACGACTTCGTCGGCGAGACGTCCGAGCCGCAGGTGATTAAGGACGGGATGCGAAAGGTGCTGCAAAGATACGAGGTGGGCGATCGCGTCTACGACATTGCCTGGGACGCTTACGTCAAGGTGCTCACGCACCGCAAGCAACCTATCCCCGAAAAGCCAAAGGACAGCGAGTTGCGCCTTGCCTTCCCGCCTTCAACATGATTCAGGACTCGACCGCTGAAGTAGGCCGACTCCCGCGACGAGGTTTTCCGAACCTTGGATTGGGAGTCGGCTTACGCAATCAGCACTTCTCCTACCTGATGAGTCACGCACCCGAAGTGGACTGGTTCGAGATCATCAGTGAAAACTTCATCGACAACTATGGCTACGCGCGTCATGTGCTTGAACGCTTGGCGTCCATTCGTCCCATCGTGATGCACGGTGTTTCGCTCTCAATCGGAAGCACCGATCCGCTTGATTTCAACTACCTGAAGAAACTGAAGGTGCTCGCCGAGTTCGTCCACCCTGCATGGATCTCAGACCATCTTTGCTGGACGGGCGTCGCGGGCATCAACACGCACGACCTCCTGCCGGTGCCGCTTAACGAGGAAAGCTTGAGTCACGTAGCCGAACGCGTCCGGCAGGTGCAGGACTTCCTCGAAAGACCGCTGGTGCTGGAGAACCCTTCGAGCTATCTGGAGTTCAAGGAATCGACCATCACCGAGTGGGACTTCCTCTCAGAGCTCGCGCGTGACACGGGTTGCGGGTTGCTGCTCGACGTAAACAACGTCTACGTCTCGGGTCACAACCACGGCTTTGATCCTGAGCACTACATCCGGAACATCGCGCACGACGCCGTCGTGCAGATTCATCTCGCGGGACCAACGGACTCGGGTCGCTACCTCGTGGACACGCACGACCAGCCTGTGCCGGCGCGCGTGTGGGAGTTGTACCGGCTCGCGCAGGAGTTAACCGGTGGCGTGTCGACACTGCTTGAGTGGGACGCCAACATCCCCGACTTCCCCGAGTTGGTCGCTGAGCTGCGCAAGGCCGAGGCAGCGCTGCGGGGTGAGAACCCCGGCGCCTCCGTCTTTAAATCCGGTGCGGTATCTGCGGTCTCTAACCCGGTCGGATTCCAACTGTCAACGAGCGATGTCTGAACAGTCACTCAGTCTCCTGGAGCATTGGATGACGACCGTCGTCACCGAGCGCGGTGGTCTCGACGAGAAGTTGAACGCGGCGGCACGACAACACGGGCTGCGCGCCGAGGACGTGGTGACCGAAAGCCGCGGTCTCTCAGCGCGCGAACGTCTCGCCGTCTACACCAGCGGCTACGTGCTTCGGTTGCTCGAGTGCATGCGCGCGGACTTCCCCGTTCTGCATGGCTTCGTCGGCGACACGGTCTTCGACGCCTTTGCCAAAGCCTACCTGATCACTCGGCCGCCAAGTTCGCCCAGCCTTTATGACCTCGGCGCAGACTTCCCGAAATTCTTGGAGGAGACGAAGCCGGTCCGTGAACGTTTCGACGCGGAGACCGGCGCCATGCTCGATCTCCCGCCGGAGCTTGCGCGTATCGAGCGTGCGCGCGCGGAAGTCATGCGTGCGCGCGGCACGGAGGACGACCCGCCGGCGGTCGAATCACTTTCACCCGTCGCTGTCTTCGGCGAGGGGCTGACGCTACAAGCAACTCCGTGTCTGCGTTTGTTGGAAATGAAGTTTCCGCTCGTGGAATTTCTGCGACGTTCGGACCTCGGTGAACACCCTGAGCCGCCCGAGCCACAAGCATCGTTCGTCGCGGTGGGACGCTCAAACTATCGCCTCCACGTGGAAGAGATATCACACTGGCAGTTCGCTTTCTTGCGGACCTGCGAGCGCCCGACGTCAAGCTACCCAGCCGTGCGAGTTGCGGCGCTTGAGAGTGGGCGAGATCCGGGTCAAGCGCTCGCCGACGTCGCGATGTGGCTACCCATTGCGATTGAGCTCGGCTTCCTCCGCCAGGTTCCCGACGCCGAATTATGACTCTACTACTTTTGCAGGAGGAGCAATTGTGGTGGGTACGATGGAAGAGTGATCACCGTGGCAGAAGAACGTGCTTTTCGCGCGCCTTTTGAGCTTCTTCAATGGTGCGGAATTTGAAGACGCCGCGTGGGTAACGCTTTGGTGCGATGGCCCAGTAGCGAGCACAGTGCCGCAGGAAACGTTCGAAGTCCGAGCCTCTTGACTCGGGCACCGGGGCTTTGTTCATTTCCTCAATTGAGCGAAACTTTTGAACAGGCATCTTCAATCTTCATCTTTCAAATTGAATCGTTCGCGCAACTCTGCGGCGTCAGCATGGTCTTTTAATCGGATAGTGTTCTTCTTCAAACGATAAAGCGCCGAAGGTGTCGCCACTCTCACTTGCGTACCGTCAATTTCTTTGATTTCAGCTTCGACCGTTTCAAAACTTGCCACGTCGCCAATCCGTGTGAGCACATCGAAGTATATATCGCCGCTCGGTGGATAGTAGCGCACGGCTGGATAATCGCCGAGCAGATCCGCCGATGAGATTTCACTAATGTGGGGGTCACCAGCATATACGGCTCGTAGCGCATCGCGTAGCCGTTCAACGTTTTCTGGTGTGCCTCGAATGAAGAAATCGAGATCCTCAGTTGCTCTCACCACACCATGGAATCCCATCGCCGCTGCGCCGATCAGTACGTATTCGAGTCCCGCCGCCTGAAATGCTCGCAGCACATTCATGATTTCGTCCCGGTCCACTCAGCTAGCATAGCGCGGCGGCGGAGCGTGCGTCACCTCTGATTGAACTCGGGTAGTGCCCTAATTCAATTTCTTCTCTGTGCAAGCTCTGTGTTCTCTGTGTCTCTGTGGTTGTCGTGTCGCACATTCCTATAACCACAGAGACACAGAGAACACAGAGCTTGCACAGAGAAATCCAAATAGGGCACTACCTGAACTCGTTGACTATTGACTTCGCCGGCATCATGGAAGTCTTCTCTTCCTGGTTTGCTGGTTCATTGCCGCGGATGACACTCAACGCACTGAAACATCGAGATGTCTCCAAGATTGAGCGGATGCTGAAAAGGTTTGTTTGCCTGGTGACAACTCTCACACTTCCGGTCGGCGAGCGCGCCTAGCATGACCGGGTGTTTGAACGAGCCTATGCGCGCGTTTTTCTCAGGTGGAGCGGCGGAATCAAGAATTACTGTGTGGCAGATATGGCAATCGTTTCTGATCACTTTGCCGGTATCGCTGCGATGCTCGCCATCGTGACAACGAAAACATCCATTCGATCTCAAATGGCCGATGTTATCCGGATGAGCCTGCCAGTCAGTCTTCATCTCGGGAAAGAAGTTGACCTGATAGATCCTCTGGACCTCCGTGATCGCACCATCAATTGACGCGCGCTTTTCTGAGTAGAGCTGTGCGTAGTTGGCGCGATAAAAACCGTCGAGAGTTGAAGCAATCGACTTCACTGCTTCATCGTTGGTGGCATAAGGACTGGAGAGTGCCTCCACCGCCTGGCGCTTCAGATATGGCAAGGAAACATCGAGCCGGTTCGCGGCAAACGAACTGTCGAGCGCGACGTCCGGCGGGTTGTAAATGTGCGCCGGCCGATTATGACAATCGATACAGTCCATGCGACGCTTCTCAGCGGCGGTAATCTGTGCCGGCGTGAGACGAGAATTGACTGCTTCATAAACAGTAATATTGCCGTCTTTATCTTTCGCCTGGACCCAAGGGATGATTTGTCGTTGCTCGTCGGCGGCAACGAAAGTGATCTCGTTGGCGAGATTCATGTGCCAGTGAACGCCACTCACCGGGCCTGACTCAGGACTGCCGCCGCCAACGTTGAGCAGCATGCGAATCTCCCGGAGCGTGTTTTTCTCATCGTAGGCATAACGGTTGAATACTTTGAGTTGATTGCCCAGGAACTTTTCCGGCCAGTGGCATTGCGCGCAAGTGTCGCGCGCCGGGCGCATGTTATGTACCGGCGTCTTGATCGGTTTGTCATAGGTGCCGAAGACGACGGAATAGAGTTGATGAACTCCATTGAGTTTCGATCGCACGTACCACTTGGCCCCCGATCCAACGTGACAATCGACACAGTGCAAACGCGCGTGCGGAGAGTTTTGAAAGGCCACGAATTCAGGCTTCATTACGGTGTGACAAGTTTGACCGCAGAAGGCCACTGACTCAGTGTGCTCATAGGCGCGATAACTCCCAAAAACACTGATTGAAACAAACACAAAGGTGAAGGCCAGGAATACCAGAAAAAATCTCCGCCGCTGCGGATCGTTGAGATCGATGACTGGATAAGCGGCGAATTTTGATGTGGATTTAGTCCGCCGCCGGCGCCGTTCCAACACCATCCCAAGCACAATAACTCCCGGCCCAAACACCATGATTGCCGGAAGAATCACCCAGGCGAAGATTCCGATGTACGGAGTACTTCGCCGGCCCGTCGTCTCGATCAACAACAGGAGCAGGATGCTGGCGAGGCAAGCCAGGACCAGCACCGCGCCCAGGAAACTGACGTAGTTCTGATAAAGACGCGGAGACTTGTTTGCCGGCTCGAGCGCTTCACTCATTGCTGTTGGCTACTGTCTTAACGACTTCATGTAGTCCAGCAACACCTTCGCCTGCTCAGCCGTGACGCCTTTGGCTTCGTAACCCGGCATGTGCGGCGGTTTCTCGACCTTCTTTCCCTTCAGAATGATCTGGATGTGTTCGTCGTCTGACTTGGCGACGTCAAACTTTTTCTCAGCTTTCGCTCCATGACAGGCAACGCACTTCTTGTACGTCGCAGCCGCATCGAATTCGGTCGAGCGGCTCGTGCGTGCTCCTGCCGAAACGAGTCCGATTGACACGAGCGTGATGGGTATCGCGCTCAGGAAAAATATCTTCTGCAATTTGCTAATCATGCGATTTTGCTCCCTTAGAAAATGAGGCCAAAAAACGCCAGGTAGACCCCTGATGACAACGCTTGCAAACCGAAAAGTCATCGCCTCCAAAAGCTCGCTTGCCGTTATGACAAGACAGACAACTGAAAGCGCCTGGAGTGGCGTGATGATTGAGCGGTTGCGGCGCTGTTACCCCATTACTCCGACCGCCCCGGCGTACCCGGTGACAATCATTGCAACTCAAACCCTGGTTGCGGTTGTGCTCTTCATGACTAAAGCCAACCTTGAAAGCCCGCGCCGTCTGACTGCTACGACGATAAGGACCAGCCTCGTGGCAAACACCACACGAGGAAATGTCACGCTCACCTGACTTCGCCTGAGGCCCGTGACACTGAAAGCACGTAACATGCGCCCGAGAGCCGGCCGGGATCGTCAACGCAACCCCACCACGCGAAGGTTGATGACAGCCACCACAGCCGGACGTGTGGCTGGCGTGATCGAATTTCAGGTTGAAACTGCTCAGCCGTGGAAACACTTTCAACGTTGCGGCCGGCGGCTTGTCATGACAAATGGTGCAGATCGCGTTGGACGAATCGGCAAACTGTTTCGCGTGGCAACCGGCGCAAGGCAAGTGGTTCCCACTCGCAGGAATCGCCGGCACTGCGGCATTGGTCTCACGTCGATGGCACAACAAACACGGTAAACGCGCGTGATAGTCGGTTGTATGTTGAAACTTCGAATAGTCGCCGCCGTCAGGCACTTTCATCCTGCCGCCGCCAGTTTGCGGACTCTGCGCGACGGCGGTTAACGCCAGACCAATTGTGACCGCAACTACCACAGTCTTCATTTCTTCACTTTCGAAATCACTTCCAGGTGGCTCGACGGCGCCGCCACGCTGCCAAAACTGAGGTGGCATTTAGTGCAAACAAAACTCGCGTTTGTTTTCTTCTGATCGATCTCGTAATTGAGTATGCCTCCCTCGTCCAGCGTCGCCGTGACGTGGCATCCTTCAGCGCCGCCACAGCTCTTCACCGGAACTGCATTCGCCAACGGCTGGTGACACTGTTTGCAATCGAGATCCGGATGAACCTCATGTCTAAACGCACCTGCTGCCTTTCGACTGCGCCAGGCAGTCAGCGTCCACCAGTCCAGCCCGCCCATCAGGCCCGCCTGTTTTTCATCAAAATCCGCCGCGCGTTTTTCGGAGGCTGGGGGCTTGTGACACGCATCGCAGTTGGGCGGTAAAGGCGCGAGTTCGCTCTCCTGGTTGTGACAGGTGAAGCACTGAGCGTGAGTCAGCGGACGCGTCTTGAATGTTCCCTTCTTCAACCAAAAGCCGTCGCCAATATCTTTCGGAGGTTTACTGAAAAATTCATCATCAGACTTCCCTTGCGGCTGGTAGGTTTGATGACAATCCGCACAACCAGCATCGGGATGTTTGTCGTGTGGGAAAAGAACACGGAAATCCGAGACAAAGTCTCGCCCCTTCGCTGTTGAAAGAAACGCTTCACCAAGACTTGGAAACGGATATCGAGAAGTGTCGGCCGGCATAGCTTTCACATGGCAGTTGGAACAAATCCGTGGCACTGGTCTTTCACGCGCAAAGAACTGTTGTCTGTGGCAATTGAGACAGGCGCCGTGTTCCGGAAATTCGGCTACATCGGCGAAGGCAGCGTCGCCCTTGCGTACTTCGTTCCAATTCGCGGTGGGAAACTTGTGGCACGAGTCACAGCTCTGTTTCTGTTGCGTGACGTGAGTAATATGAGAAAAACGTGTGTAGTCGATGCCCGGCTGTTGGACTCGCTTCGGTGGCCCACGACGTTGCCCTTCGCTGAACACGATGGACGAGCCCACCATATTCGACAGCAGAGAGAGAGCAAACGGTGCAACCAGGAATTTCATTCGTTTGATCACGCTTTGATCGCGAACTCCTACTCCTTGCGTCCAATGTAGATGCGCAACGACGTGTAAGGCAGATGCGCGTGATAGTTCTGGGGCCGTGGTCCAACTATCGCGCTCTCTTTGTAGTTGTAGTACTGATAGCCAAAATTCCAATCCAGGCGTCGATTGATTTTGAACGCGAGCCGGGCCTCCGGCGATTGAAAGCTCATCGGGTATGACGAGATTAGAGTTCCCGGCGACCCGATTGGATCAGCCACCCGATTACCCTGGCCGTTGTCATGGTTGATTCGATACGACGTAAAAAGCGTGAGTCGAGGAGCGAGCTGGGCCGTCGCATCGACAAAGAAAAATTTATTTCGAACGTAATAGAGACTGTGGCCCTGGGGATGGCGAACGCCGTTGAAAAAATATTCGATAATGGAGTTGCTGTTAATCCAGTTGTAGTTGTATCCGGTGTTGAATGAGAGTCGTGAGTTTGGCGTCCAGTCGACCGACGAAGTAAAGACGCGGGATTTTGTACTCACTCCGAAATCTGCGAGAGAGACACCCGCTATTTCTGATGGATTGGCGTTGTCTCTGCTGATGAAGGCCAAATTGAGCGAGAACTGTTTAGTAGGAGAATACCTGGTTTTGGCGCGAATGTTTGTGTAGTCGTAGTTTCCGATACGACTAAAGACGTTATCTGCCGTGCCCCGCTCACCATCGAAGTAGAAGGTCAGATTACGCGCGGGCCGCGCTTTGAATCCGCCAAAAATGACATGAGTTTGGTTTTGGTCGGTGGAGCTTTCGGCCGACCGAGTTGGCGGAGGAATCGAACCGTTAGAGTCGAGGTCGAATCCTTCAAAACTCTCGGTAATGTTCCGGTCCCCATAACGATATCCAAGATGGATCGAGTAATTGGAGCTAAACTGGTAATCAACCTCGACGATGTTCTGATACTTGCGATACTTCGTAGTACGATGAGCATCCAAATTGCTGAAGCCGATCGTGTCAGTCACTGATGAAGCGCCTGAAGGACGTGTAATTGAGAAGAAATCAGCAAACACTGCATCGGCAAAGATTTTGAAGTCCTCAACTCGAAAGGTGTTTGAGATTCGCAGCTTATCGGTCACTAGATAGGTTAGACCGATGTCGCCAAGCGTATTGGGACGCCTGCTCTCACCCGTGATGTGGTATTGCCCGAGATTGAGAGTGTTTGGAGTTGAAGGAAGCGGACCCGGAGGCCAGCCGGAGACCCTCGCATTCCAGTTTGTGCCGCTGAAGTTCTCGAGAAATGAAAAGTTCGAGTCGGAGCTGCTGTAAACAATCCTCCCGGTGACATCCAGTTTCTTTGCCACCAGCGTGTGTGCGCTAAAACGAGTGAAATTGACACTGCCTCGTGACGGTTCGTGCCGGTGGAAACTGGTGAGTTGCCCCTTAGCAGGATCCAGGTTGATGCCCGGGGTTGGCCCAAGATCCGAAAAGCTATCGTCACGAAAACGACGAAAGCCCTGCAGGATTGAATAATCTATTGGTCCAACCTGGCCATCGGCTCCAACACGGAAATCGTCCGCCCGCGATCGGAGATTCGAGGGAAAGTTGAAGTCGTTTCCACCAACGTGATAGTTGGTAAAAGCAGAACCGTTAAATCGCTCGGGTGAGTAACCTACGTTGAATCTGATCGTTTTGCTTTTGGGAAAGATAGTAAGATCGAAGTCGCCCAACTTTGTTTCGGAGTTAGTCCCATGTTCGCCGGTAAGCGACTTGGGCGGCACGCTGAAGTTGGAAGGCGAAAAGACCCAGTTTGGGTTTGCGAAGTTGTTAAGAGACCTGAAGTACTTGAAGCGTCGATACGTTCCCTCAAAACGATACCACTTGGGTTTCTCGACACTTATCCGAAAGTGTCCACCGGGGTCCGCGCCCCAGCCGGTGGTCGTCAAAAGCAGCGTATCAAACAAAACGCCGTCCCCATTTTGAGAGCGCATCAAAAAAGTCGAATCAAATAGACGTGGTCCTGTTCTATAGTTCAGATCACTCTCGTACTTGTTGAGATCGCCAACGACCTGAAGTCCGCGATAGCCAAACTCGATAGTAGAGATGAAGGAATAGTTAGCGCCATTTTCTCCTGCTTCGACGGGAGTGGCATCGGTGCTGGTGCTCGACTTCTGAGGACTTGGGGTTGTCGATGGCGGCTGCGCTTTGACAGCAGCCAGGAACAACAACAGCATTGTTATTCCTGACAGTAGGCGTAATGAACTTTTGGTGTTACGTTTCATACAAGCCTCTTGCTACTGCGCCAACTCAACGGAAAAAGACCTTACTTGAACGCGACCCGTGAATCTTCACGTGACAATTCGTGCAACTGGCATACTGTGCGTTTTGGTTGTGCGTTGGACCTGCCGGTTCGTCTGCCCCAACGCCGTGGTCCACGCTGTGACAGGTCAGACAGAGTTGATTCACCGCGCTGAATTTCAATAATCTTGGGTTCGACGATCCGTGCGGTGTGTGACACGCGACACACCCTTCGGTCTTGAGTGGCGCGTGTTCATAGGTAAACGGACCTTGCTTGTCTGCGTGGCACTTGATGCACGCGGCGTCAGCGCCCGTGGCCAATCTTGTTTGCTTCAGTTCGAAGCCGCCATGAGGATTATGACAATCACTACACTTCATTACTCCTTCGAGCACTTTGTGATGAAACGGCTTGTTGAAGTCAGGCTTCACCTCGGCATGGCAGCTCACGCACAACTGAGGCTCGCCGAGCTTCAGGAGATGAAGCGTTGAGAAGTCGGGCTTTTGGGCATTAGCAGGACCTACGAAAGTAATCGATTTCGAAACCTGTTTATTACCCGGGAAGGAGTGCGATGAATGACAATCCGTACATCCGATGTCGTTGCGCCAGTGTTCACCGCGCCGGAAATTATTACGTTCTTCCTTTCCGGCATGGCACGTCAGACATGTTTCCGATATTTCTTTCGCTGATTTGTTCTTGAATGAAATGATCTTCGCCGGATCGCCTTCTTCAAGATGGTCCTTGCCTGGACCATGGCAGGACTCGCAACCGGTTACTTTCCCTTCCAACTGCCGACGGTTGAGAGCTGCGAGTGCGAGGTATGAGAAAATGCCTTGAACTGATCCTCGTGGCAGTCTTTGCAGGCATCACTGCCGACGTAGCCAACATCGACAAAAAATGGGGTCCGGGCGACAGGATCGACGGAAGCGGCGACGGGCGAACGGCTCGCTGACGCGAACCACCATATCGCCGTCACTACTGACCCGCAGACAACCAGTGTCTTGATCTGTCCGGCCAGTTTCAACACAAGCCTCCTCACTGCGAAAATGCCCGATTGGTAGCGGCTAATTCTCCGACAGTGAGTGGATCAGACGGCCTAGTAATTTATACAGGTCGATCAGGAATGGGTTCAGGCGGGCGCACAAATCGGTGGTGTCTTACTTTGCGGTGGCTTTGCCTCAAAAGTCATCTTGGGCCACAAGAGGCACACAAAGCACAAAATGAATTCTTAGCGGCGGAGGTAATCCTTAATGTTTTAATCATTTGCGCTTTTTGTGCTGTTTTGTGGCCCTCTGCGTACCTCGGCAATCTTGAGAGTAGTGGTTTAAACGCAGAGATCGCGGAGATACGCAGAGGGCCGCAGAGACACCTCTTCAATTTGAGACATTACTCACAAATCGAGGGTTGCAGCATTAACGAAACATTCTATAGGCGGCTCTTTCATACGCCGAAGGATCCGGGATCCGCTCGAAACTCATGTTGCCACGCATTTCCTCAAGTGAACTCCACTCGTACGCTATCATCCAGGCTCTCAATTCAGTGCGCAGTGTCCGCAGGTAACGCGGACCGTTTTTTAAGATCGCCGAGACCAATTGCGTGACACTCGCGCCTGCCATGGTGGCCTTAATCACATCGAGAGCCGTGTGAACGCCGCCTCCGATTGCAATTGACGCGCCGACTCTGCCGGACAGAACCGCCGCAGCTCTGAGTCGCAACTGCAACTCAGAAGAGTCAGACAATTGCAGTGAGCGCAGGACCTCAAGCTCAACCACGTCAATATCCACCTTATGAAACCGAGTGAAAAGCACCAGTCCGTCGACCCCTACGGCATCGAGCTGGTGGGCGAAGTTGGCGAACGCAGTAAACAGTGGTGAAAGTTTTGCCGACACTGGAATGTTGATCCCCTGCTTTACTTCTCGCACCACTTCAATCATCTGAGCTTCTACCTCGGCAGCGCTTGTCAGGACGTCACTTGCCGAATGGTAGAGATCCAGTTCCAGGGCGTCAGCTCCGGCTTGTTCGAGGAGACGCGCGTAGGAGATCCACCCACACGTGCTCCGGCCGCAGAGTGAAGCGATCACCGGAACTGCAACTGCTTGCTTGACGCGTCGCAAATGTTCGAGATATTCATCCGGACCCAGGGCCAACTCGGGTTCGGGAAAATAACTGACCGCTTCAGCAGAGGATTCACCGGAGTTTTCACTGTTAAAAAACCCATCCATCTGTTCGCCGGTAATCTCTTCTTCGTGGAACGAACGCAACACCAGGGCAGCCGCCCCCTCATCTTCGAGTTGTCTGACAGTATCGAGATCATTCGTGAGCGAGCTCGACCCAACGATTAGAGGATGAGGCAACGGAATTCCCAGATACTTAGTGTTGAGATTCATTTTGTTTCCAAACCATCGCCATTGCTTGACGGCGGCTCTTCGTCGCTGGGCTCACGAGACGGCAACTTGATCGTTGCGAGTTGTTGGTAACCTGAATAACGCCTCTCCGCGGCGGCCTGCGCTTCCTCGAGAAAGTGTTTGAAGCGCACCGGGTCAGCGCGTTCAATCACCCGGAAGCGTGACTCGTTGCGCATGTACTCCGCAACTTTGGGTTTGGGTGGTCCATAGTCGAGGCTGAGCGGCGCCTCACCTTTGACCAACCGTCGTGGGTCGAATCGATAAAGAGGCCAGACTCCTGATTCCACCGCCAGTTTTTGTTGTGCCGCACCCTGGGCCATGTCGTAACCGTGCGCAATACAGTGGCTATAAGCAATGATCAATGAGGGACCGTCGTAGGATTCCGCCTCCTGAAAAGCCTGGGCGGTCTGGAGCATCTTGGCCCCGAAGGCGACCCGCGCAACATAAACGTGCCCGTACATGTTCGCCAGTAATCCGAGATCTTTCTTGCCAACCGTTTTTCCGCCGGCGGCAAATTTTGCGGAGGCGCCGAGCGGGGTGGCCTTCGATTGCTGGCCTCCCGTATTAGAATAGACCTCGGTGTCCAACACGAGTATGTTGACATTCCGTCTGTTCGCGAGGACGTGGTCCAACCCGCCGTAGCCAATGTCATAGGCCCAACCATCGCCTCCAACCAGCCAAACGCTTTTCTTCACGAGATAGTCAGCCAACTGGCCGAGCTTGCGCGCTTCCGCGGAGTTCAAAGCGGTCAACTTTTCACGCAATGCTCTAACTCGCTCGCGTTGCGCGAATATCCCTGCTTCGTTGTCCTGATTCGCATTCAGTAATTCCGTTACCAGGTCGTCGCCGATGTCAGAAGCAAGGTGTTCAACGAGTGTGCGTACAGCGTTCTGATGAGCATCCAGCGCGAGGCGAAAACCAAATCCAAACTCGGCATTGTCTTCGAACAATGAGTTGGACCATGCCGGGCCTCTGCCTTCGCGATTCGTGGTGTATGGAGTGGTCGGAAGATTGCCGCCATAAATTGACGAACAGCCGGTGGCATTGGCGATCAGAAGCCGGTCGCCGAACAATTGAGTCAACAGCTTCAGGTATGGCGTCTCACCACAGCCGGCACAAGCGCCGGAGTATTCAAATAGCGGCTCGAGAAACTGTGAACCTTTGTGATCGAGGCGGACCACCTCAGCCCGATCCAGCTCCGGCAGGTTGAGAAAGAAATCGTAGTTTGCCCGCTCGTTATCACGCAGCGGAGCAAGCGGTTCCATGTTGATCGCTTTGTGTTTTGGATTCGTTCGATCTTTAGCCGGGCAAACGTTCACGCACAGGTTGCATCCGGTACAGTCTTCCGGCGCCACCTGGATCGTAAAGAGTTTTCCTTTGTACTCAGGCGCGCGATAAGCGGTTGACTTAAAAGTTGACGGTGACGAAGCAAGTGATGGCTCGTCGTAAACCTTCGCCCGGATCGCTGAGTGCGGGCAGACCAGCGCGCACTGGTTACACTGAATGCAAATCTTCGAATCCCATACAGGAATCTCGAGCGCGAGATTGCGCTTCTCCCATTTGGCGGTTCCGACGGGCCACGTGCCGTCAACCGTGAACGCGCTGACGGGAAGCAAGTCGCCTTTGCCAGCCAGCATGACCGCCGTGACTTTTTGTACAAAGTCAGGCGCCAGTGCAGAGACGATCGGCGGGCGCCTGCGGGTGGCGCTCACAGCAGCAGGCACCTGAATCTCGTGCAGGTGAGCCAAAGCGAGATCCACAACCTCGCAGTTTCGGCGCACTACCTCCGGCCCCCGCTTACCATAGGTCTTCTCGATCGATTTCTTGATATGTGAAATTGCCTCGTCGCGGGGCAGGATTCCGCTGATCCCAAAAAAGCAGGTCTGCATGATGGTGTTGATGCGCCCGCCCATTCCGACTTGCTTTGCCAGCGCGTAGGCATCGATGGCGAAGAAGCGAATTTCTTTCTCAACGATCTGCTGTTGCATCTCCTGTGGCAGCCGATCCCAAACCAGACCACCGTCACCCGGCGCGTTCAACAGAAAAACAGCGCCCTTGGCGGCGTACTCGAGCACATCGATCTTGTCGATAAAATCGAACTGATGGCAGGCTACGAAACCGGCTTGATCGATGAGATAAGCTGAACGTATCGGACGCGGGCTTGAACGCAGGTGTGAAACCGTGATTGCTCCGGATTTCTTGGAGTCGTAAACAAAGTAACCCTGCACAAACTGTTCGGTTTCCTGACCGATAATTTTGATTGAGTTCTTATTGGCGCCTACAGTGCCATCGGCTCCCAGACCGTAGAACAAAGATGTCGAAACGTCGTCCGCTTTGGTTCGGAAGGATGGATCCCACGCGAGTGACAAATGAGTAACGTCATCAATAATTCCGACGGTAAAGTGCCGGCGTGGATGCTCTGTTTTCAACTCATCAAAAACTGACTTGACCATCGCGGGAGTAAATTCCTTCGACGACAATCCGTAGCGCCCGGCGATTACTCCTGGCTCCACGAGGAAGTGAGATTCTTCACGCATCTCTACTAACGCGGTCATTACATCAAGGTATAACGGATCACCGGGCGCTCCCGGTTCTTTAGTGCGATCGAGTACGGCGATCCGGCGTGTGCTTTTAGGCAGCATCGCAACGAAAGCTGACTTAGCAAAGGGCCGGTAAAGCCGCACTTTGAGCACACCCACTTTCTCGCCCCTGCCAACCAGTTCGTCGACTGTTTCCTGAACAGTTTCCGCACCCGAACCCATGATCACGATGACGCGTTCGGCCTCAGGATCTCCTTCATAATCGAACAAGCCATATTGGCGACCTGTTCGCTCGGCGAAGCTGCGCATCAGTCGTGCAACTGTGTCAGCGCAAGCGTCATAAAAGGGATTCGCTGCTTCGCGCGCCTGGAAGAACACATCCGGGTTTTGGGCCGTGCCACGAATAACCGGTTTGTCGGGAGTAAGGGCGCGCTGTTGATGCGCGTCGATAGCAGATTCAGAAATTAAACTGCGCAGATCGTCATCGCTTAGTTGCTCGATCTTCGCCACCTCATGTGAGGTGCGAAAGCCATCAAAGAAATGCAGAAACGGAATGCGAGACTCGAGGCTGGCCGCATGAGCAATCAAGGCAAAATCATGCACCTCCTGCACAGAGTTTGAGCAGAGCAAGGCAAAACCGGTTTGACGGCAGGCCATGACGTCTGAGTGATCACCAAAGATCGACAGCGCATGTGTCGCCAGCGTTCGAGCAGTGACGTGCATCGTGAAGGCCGAGAGTTCGCCGGCGATCTTGTACATGTTGGGGATCATCAGCAGCAGGCCCTGAGAGGCAGTAAAGGTGGTGGAGAGCGCGCCCGCCTGCAACGCGCCATGGAGCGCGCCCGCTGCCCCACCTTCTGATTGCATCTCGGCAATCTCAGGAATTACGCCCCAGAGGTTTGTCTTACCGCGGCTCGCCCATTCGTCACATAGTTCAGCCATTGGCGAACTGGGTGTGATCGGAAAGATCGCGACCACCTCGCTCACGCGAAAAGCAACGGAAGCGGCCGCCTCGTTGGCATCGATAGTGATCTTGTTGTTACTCACTTTTGTCTCTTCTCGTGCGGTCGTCGCTCTAATTTCAGAATGTGCGAGTAAGAATCTTAGACAGGATGAAGGTCTCCACTACCTGTCATTTTTTACAGGACACTGGCTAGTAGAACTTACAGGTCGGAATCCTTTTCCCTCCAGCTACATTTCCCGGTCGTGCCTTACACGAGCAATGAATGACTTGGAAAGGAAGAACTATGGAACCGATGAAACGAATATTGACTCTCTCAACAGTCCTTCTGATCTGCACAACCGCCGCGTTTGCGCAGTCAGACGATTACAAGAAATGGGAGTTCTTTGGCGGCTATTCCGCCTTAACCTTCGACAACCTCGGAGACGACACTGACAACGCAGCAGTCAACGACCTGCTGAGCGAAAAGAACACACTGCGCGGGTTCGAGTTGGCTATTACACGCAACTTTCATAAATACGTGGGCGCTAAGTTTGATTATTCGCTCCACCTGCGTGAGGACGATTTCTCGCGACCCCTGGGCAATGGCACTGTGGATACAACAGTGCAGAATTTTCTTGGCGGTCTTCAAGTCAAGAATAATTCCGAGGACGGACCGCGCTTCAAACCCTTCGCCCACGCACTGTTCGGAGTGGCCAATCAAAAGCTCGACCTCGATAGTCCTCAACTACCGCTGGTTCTGGGTATCAGTGATTTCCACGTCAACGAAACCAGTTTTGCGATGGCGTTTGGTGGCGGCCTTGACATCAAGCTAAACGAGCGCATTGATATTCGGGCCGTTCAGGTAGACTGGAACATCATTAAACGTGGCGACCAGCAGTTGGGGATAGTGTTAGTGCCAACGCCGTTACAAACGGTAGGTCAGCCCTTCGTTATTCCAGGTATACGACAAGACAACCTCCGTCTCAGCATCGGTATAGTGATTCACTAAAAACAGTCCCGCGGATCCACAGATTACACGGCTTTTTCTGTGTAATCTGTGGTCGGTTGGGAGCAGAGCTAAGCGGTGTTGAGAACAAACGGCGTGACGCTTGGGGCGAGCGAATTCATCATTGCATATTCAATGAGTTCAGCGCTGCTCCTGATACTAAGATTCTGCATCATCACGTATTTGTGGTAAGCGACGGTGCGAGGAGAGACGTTAAGAATAAAAGCGGCTTCTTTCATTGATGAGCCTTCGGCCAGCAGTTGCAGGACCTCTTTTTGACGCGGTGTCAGATGATTCGTCCGCTTGCGCCGTTTGAAATTCTGAACAAATGATCCATCCATGTCCTTGGTCATCAGCGAAGTCACGTAGAAGCCGCCTCTCATGACCTGGCGCACGGCGTGAAGTAGTTCCGAGGCGGCGGAGTTCTTGAGCAGATAAGCTGATGCTCCTAATCGAAAAGCCTCCCCGGTCATATCCGGATCCGCATTCATTGTCAGATAAACGAGCTTCACTAACGGCATTAGTTGCTTGAGCCGTTGGCCGGCGTTCAGGCCGTTCATCTTAGGCATGCCGATGTCGAGCACTATGACGTTTGGTTGAAGCGCGGGCGCGGTCTCGATGAGCGAGAGTCCGTCACCAAACATACCGACGACTTCGAACTCGGGCTCGAGCAGGCTCTTCAAGGCTTCCAATATCATCGTATGGTCATCTGCGAGTATAACGCGGGGGCGTTTCATAGTTTCTCCTATCGTTCAAAACCGAGCGCAAGGGGATCTTGTTGCGCTAAGCCGGAAAGAGTAACCGTTGACACTTTACTGGGATCAGATTCGCGAACGAGCGGTATCGAGACGTTAAGGGATGTGCCTCGCAACGGGCGCGAGTGAATCTGAATTTCTCCGCCTACCAGGTGCAGCCGTTCTTTCATGCTGACGAAACCCAACCCCTTCTTCATCGCGTCAGACTTCGTATCAAAGCCGCAACCGTCATCTGAAATAGAGAGGCGAAGCACATCGTCAGTCTTCTCCAGTACAACTTGAACTGTCTGTGCGCCGCTATGCTTGACGCAATTCCGCAACGATTCCTGCACAACTCTGAAGGCGCACAACGTAACCTCATTTGAAAGAGTTGCCGGAAAACCTGTTTGCTTGAGTTCGATGTTGAGATTCGGGTGCTCGGAAGGTTGCTTACATAAGCCCTTGACCGCCGCTGCCAGGCCCAGGTGGTCCAGCTTTGCCGGATGGAGCGTATATGAGAGCTGGTGAATGTCGTTGGAGATTTCATTCACTTGCTTCGTTAGCTTCCGGAAACGTGAACGCAGGCTAACCGTCTGGTGGGTTTCCTGTGCCAGTTTTCCCAGTTCGATCGACGCCAGCGCTACCTTCTGGCTCAAGTCATCGTGAAGTTCCCGGGCGACGCGACTACGTTCCTCTTCCTGAGCAGCGACTAATCGCCCAGTGAGTTCCTGCAGAGCTTCCTCTGTTCGCTTGCGCTCAGAGATGTCAATCATGAAACCGTGCATTCTGGTGGGCTTCCCGTTTTCATGCGTTACGCTGATGATATTTTGTACCCACACAACCCGCCCGTCCCGGGCCAGCATGCGAAATGTTAAATCGTGGTGGTCGGCCGGATGAGGATGTTTCCGGCAAAATGATAGTACCCGCTGTTCGTCACTGTGGTGAATGTGTGAAAACAGAAAGCCTGGCTTATACCACTGCGCAATCGTGTAACCAAGCATTTCAACTGCTTGTTTACTTACGGAAGTGAACCTCCAGCTAGCAGGCTCAGCTTCCCAAACTAATATCTTCGTCGTTTCGAGGAGCTGACTGAGACGCTCCTCACTCTTCTGGAGTGCTTCTCTGGCGACGATGACCTCGTCATGATTTACCAGAACTCTGAATGCGGAACCTCGGAGGTCAAGCCGCGCAGCGTGTGTAAAAAGATAGCGCGGCGCGTTAAGCTTATCGTAACAATACCTCCGGTGAAATTCCGTTTCGTCGCCAACCAGGATGCGCTGAATGTCATCGCTAAGAGTGGCGGTTGCATTATCGCTCGTTGCAGGCTCGTCAGACCTCGTGTAATTCTCGAAATAAGTCAGCGACCGGTGGTGCTGCCGGCTACCCAGGCTGTTAGCCTTTTCAAATAAGTGCCAGGCCTTGCTTGCGTAAAGCATGTTTCCCGATTCGTCGAGCACGGCGACGTTTGAAGCGCAGGCATCTACAACCGCTTGCAAAAAATTGTCAGAATCCTCGGCGGGTTCTGAAGCGAGGTTTTGGGCGAGCTCTTTCTCCGGAACAGCTAACATCCCGCCAGACCACCGGGGTCCGGTAGGAAATAGCTTCCGGCTTTCTCGCGGAAATTTTATGAGTGGGGCTGAGGTCATAACTTCCCTCCTGATCTGGGAAAGCAAAACGTAACCAACTGGATATAGCCAGATCAGCCTTGCACAAAAATCTGTTAATCCTGTCTAATCTTGTAAATCATGTGAAGCGGTGTTTTCGGATTCAGGCGCGAAGAGCATTTTTTACAGAATTTACAAGATTCACATGATTCACAAGATTTTCAATCCCGCTGGATTTTCGACCAGCCGACTTTTTGTGCAAAGCTTTTTGTGCAAAGCCTAGCTAGATCCTTAACTTGAACATCATTCAAGGTCGACATTGCTACATTTCTCATTTAGCAAGTGTTTCCTGTCTTGCCTGTCGCAGTGTGACGACCAAATACCTGGGTGATGAGCGCCCTGTAATCAGTGGTCTCTGTACTAAGGATCGTGATCGCGCCCTGTAGAATCGCAAAGTCCTCCGAATGAAGAAAACTGTTGAAGTCTGATTCCGTTTCCCATTCTCCCATTAGTAACGAGGAGTTCTCGTCGCTTGAGTCAACGTAACAGCGAAAGGTCAAGCAACCTTTCGTTCTCTTGATCGGGTCGACCAATCTTCTGACTGTTTGAAAAAACTCATGGCGCTTTTCCGGTCGCAGGGAGATTCTAGAAGTGTTAACTATCATCTGATCCACCCTTTGGATACCTGCAATCAGGGCTTCCATTACGGCTTTCCATAACCTGCCTTCGAATCAACCTAAGCCGGACACTTTCATGCGTATGTGTGTGTAGAGCAAGCGGTGTGCACAAAACCAGGGATGCTAAAATTCTGCAGCTAATCTCCTTATTTTCAGAGGTTTAATGTGGACCACATCAAGGATCAGAGGAGGATTCTTGATCAGGATCGGCCACCATATTTTGCGGAATCCGTGATAGACGATGGTGGGAATATCAACGAGGCGTTTTGACACTCTCAAATAACTGATGAGGCCTTTGTATTTGAAGCTTGTTCATTCGAGCGCGGAGTGTGCTGGCATTCAATCCCAGGATTTTTGCCGCTCCATGAAATCCCTCGATTCGCCACCCGGTAAGCTCTAGCGTATGGGTAATATGCTCTCGCTCCATTTCTTCCAGGCTCTTGACTGCGGAAGGCACTTCCTCATTCAAAACCGGTTCAAAGCGATCCACCACTTGAAGGACACTGCCCTGGCTGTAAATGACTGCTCGCTCGATCACATTTGCTAATTCTCTGACATTGCCGGGCCACGAGTGTTCCTGCAGGCTCCGCATGGCATTTGCCGATACTGAGGTTATTCCTTTGCCAAACTTCTTCGAACATTTGGCGACCAGGTGTTCCACCAACAACGGGATGTCTTCCTTACGCTGGGTGAGCGGCGGAGTGGTGACCGGGAAAACATTCAGGCGATACCAGAGATCCTGACGGAAATTTCCTTTGTCAACTTCAGCTTTCAGATCCCGGTTGGTAGCGGCGATGATACGAACATCAACCTTAATGGTCTTCGTACCACCAAGCCTCTCAAACTCACCTTCCTGAATCACTCTCAGTAGCTTCACCTGGAGTGGCAAGGGAAGTTCGCCAATCTCATCCAGGAAAATCGTGCCGGAGTTAGCCAACTCGAACCGGCCGAGCTTGCGGCTCGTAGCGCCGGTAAAAGCACCCTTCTCGTGACCGAACAATTCGCTTTCGATCAAGCTTGCCGATAGAGCTGCGCAATTTACTTTTATCAGTGGCCGGTTTTTTCGTGTACTGCCCTCGTAAACGGCGTGGGCCACCAGTTCCTTTCCGGTGCCTGTTTCCCCCATGATCAAGACAGTCGAATCTGTTGGCGCCACCTGGCTGATCTTGAACAACACATATTTTATGGCATCGCTCTGGCCCACGATCTCTCCTGACAGGTGGTCCCGCCGGAGCGTTTCCTGAAGGTAAATGTTCTCCACTTCCAGGTGGTTCTTCAGTTTGGCAACTTCCTCCAACGCTTTTTGCAAAGTTTCTTCCGACTGCTTCCGTTCGGTAATGTCGACACAGGATCCAATAAAGCCGAGGAACTCTCCGTCTGACGAGAATCGAGGTGCGCCATGGTCTAACACCCAGCGATATTCGCCGTCTGCCCGACGCATGCGATATTCCAGGGCGAAGATCTGGCGCCGGTCGAAAGCCGATTCATAGGCCTGCAGACACTTAATGTAGTCGTCCTTGTAAATGCCTTCAGACCAACCTGTGCCTAATTCTTTCTCCATACTCCGACCTGAAAACTTCAACCAATTTTGATTGAAGTAGGTGCAGAGCCTGTCCGCATCCGAGACCCAGACCATGACTGGAGCGGTATCTGCCATTTCCCTAAATTGCGCTTCGCTCTGGCGCAATGCCTCCTCGGCGCCCCTGCGCTCGGTAACGTCGCGAACCACTGTTAAGACGTCTTCTCCGCTCTGCACAACCCGCGCTTCAAACCATTTCGCACTTCCGTTGAGTTGATGCTGATACTCGAAGACCTGCGGGTCATCTTTGCCCGCGCGTTCAAAGCGTTGCAGGAAATCCTCGGCTAATTCCGGCGGAAAGACGTCGCGTATGTTTTTGCCAAGAAGCATTTCCGAGTGAGGGAGTAGATCCCCACGATAGTCGAGAAATAAACCGTCGCGAGTTTGCAGAAACATTTGGTCAGGAATTGCCTGGAAGATCGCGCGGTTCCTTTCTTCGCTTTGCCTGCGTGCGTGTTCCGCGAGTTTTTGCTCGGTCGTGTCGAGGGTAACGCCACGGAGGCCGACGACCTCCCCTTCCTGGTTAAGAATCGGGATCACATGTGCCTCAGCCCAAACTATGTGCCCGTCTTTTGCCACCCATCGAAATTGAATTGACCCGCCACCATTGGCAAGCGCGGCGTCAAATTCACGCACCACCCTTTCACGATCTCCTTCATGGACAATCTTAAACGCAAACTCCCAGTTCGATAAAAACTGCTCCTCGGTGTAGCCCAACATCTTTTCAACGTATTCACTAAGGAAGGTTGCTCTGCGCTTCCCAGTGGCGGGGTCTATGCGCGATTCCCACACGATGCCCGGCACGTTTGAGACCACCTCGTTCAAACGTTTGTGCTCATCAGCGAGAACCAGCGAGAGTCGTTTACGTTCTCTTTCGGCCTGCCTCCGTCTAATCATTGTGAACAAGAGCCAGGCGATGAGCATTGCCTCAATGATTACCGCAGCGATGAGACCGATAACGTGCCACTTGTACAACTCCCAGAACGAAGGCTCTTTGAACCTGATGATGGTACCTGGCGGAAGCGCTTGCTCACTGAGTCCCCAACGCTTGAGTTCGCGCCAGTCAACAGTCATAACCCTGGGCGCAGTTTCCTGTGGAATTTGTCCCGGACTTTCACCGTTAAGCACACGCAGACTCATTGCTGCAATTCGCTTCCCGATCCCTTCAAAGTCGAGCAAGTTGCCGCCGGCAATCCCGAGTCCCATGAGTGAATCTGAAAAACCAAATATCGGGGCGCTGGAAGCAGTTCTTATCCGAGTGAAAGCTTCGGGCAAAGAATACAGATTCCCCGCTTTGTCTCTCGTAAAAGTCAGAAAGATCACGAGCGACTCTTTAGGTAGAGCGGCTAGATGGCTTCGCACCTCTTCGATACTGTCAGCCGATAAGTAGGAAAATTCTGCTCTGCTTTCATATTTGCGAAACTGGGATTGGGCTCTTTCCCTAATAACCTGGTCCGATGGACCATTGCCGGTTACGACCACGACTTTCCGTGTGTCAGGCTGTAATGCCAACGCCAGGTCCAGTGTTTTATATAGATCCAGGCTGGCCCACACTCCGGTTATGTTCGGCCCGAGAGCCCGATTCGTCTCGTCGCGTTCGCTATCGAACTCATAGAAGATCTTCGGGACCTCTCGGAAGAGCTCGGGATCCTTCTGCTGAATTAGTCGAAAACGTCGAGCTACCATCACCAGTACGAGATCGATCTGCTTATCGGCGTATTTTCGTTTGAGGTATGCGGCCAGCTCATCATCGTCAGCTGGTGAAGCCGGTTCCTCGGTCAGGCCACGCTGAAGCTCGTAAAGTAACTCTACGCGAGCCGGTGAAGTTTCTCGCAAGGTTGACTGTAAGTTCCGGGTAATTACCGAAAAGCCAGGATGATTTGGGTCGGAACTGGTGAGCACCAGAACTTTCCTGGTAGGTTCCTGGGCGGCGGCAATCAGGGGCAAGGAAAAGAGTGCAAGTGCTAATAGCTGAAATAATAGCAGGCGCGGGAGACGTCGAGCTGGCAGGTCCTTCGAGCGCAGGGAGTGGGACCCGACAAGGTCAGGGACCTTACTGTTTGACTTGGGAGAGAGGGGAGACCTCATTACTACATCATTAGTCTCAATCCGAACTGTATCTGACGAGACGACCCGGATTCACCGGTGGGAAATCGCGTGTTCGTGATTCGCCCAAAAGGTGGGCTACCGACGACATTGCCGGGCTGCCCAAAGTTCACCTGATTAAACAAGTCGAAAACTTCGGCGCGCAATTCCAACCGAATGTCCTCATCAAGTTTGGTGGTCTTGGTGATCGAAAAATCAGTGTTATTGAACGCGGGGCCGATGATCACGTTTCGACCGAGGTTGCCAGGGCGTTCGACCGGCGTAAATACCGAAGTGTCAAACCACGCGTCAACCCGATTGAAGATTTCAATTGGACCATTTACATCGGGCCTAAGAGTGCCTGCTACACCGTTTACCGTGCTGTTCGTCGTGACGACATTGAGGGCGTTGCCGCTTTGGGACTGTACGATCGCGGCAAGCTGCCATCCATCGATCAGGCGATTACCGTGAAACGGCAATTCGTAGATGGCGCTGGCAACAAAGCGCCGGCGCGCATCGAAGTCTGAAAGCCCGCGACTCCCGTCCAGGTCGTAACTGTTCTGGACCACGATTCCCTGGCTACTGAATGAGCTGTAATCGAGCGACTTGGACCAGGTGTAGGAAGCGTCGAATTGGAGCTGACGGGTTAACCGGCGCGTACCCGTCACCCAGAGAGCGTTGTAACTTGAATTGCCTGAGCTTTCCGCCTGGGTGACATTGCCGAGCGGTGTACCGGGCAATATCGGGCTTGAGCTGGATAACGTTGGGTAAGGACGCACGCCGTTAACCGGCTGGTTGATATTGCGTCGAGTGATGAGGTTAGTACCCTTGGATCCAACATAGCCGGCCATCAAAGCAAACGGTTTGAACTGATGCTGCACGTTTATGTTCCACGACTGCACATACGCGTTATTGAATCCATGGTCCACCGATTGCGGGGCCAGGCCTGCTGGTCCAGCTACGTTGATGGCATTGTCGAGACGGACGCTTCCGGTGAACGTGAGTGGAATTGCCAGGGGCGGATTTCCGCTTGTTCCCAACACCACGCTGGTCATGGGTTGGTCCACATAGAGTCCGTACGCAGCACGGATGACGGTTTTGTCAGTTCCGTTGGGCGACCAGGCAAAGCCCACTCGCGGTTGAAAGTTCTTATTATTCTCCTGATAAATGGCATCGATGTTTGTTCCCACGCGCAAGAGGGATCGGCTCTGCGGATCGAACACTACGAACCGATCGTAGCGCTCGCTCGGGGTCATGTTCCATTCGTAGCGAATACCAAGGTCCAGCGTAAGGTTCGGACGCAGTTTGTAGTTGTCGCGGAGGAAGAAACCCAGCGCGCCCTGGGCGATGCTACTTGACTGGCTACCCAGCGTCACACTGAAGGAGTTTGCCGTGCCGGCCAGGAAGGCCGCGATGGTCGGAAAGTTAAACGAGCCGGTGCCTTGCCGGAAGTTGTTGTTTAGAAACTGTCGATACTCGCCACCGAATTTCAGCGAATGCCGGCCGTAGAGCCACGTTAGGTTGTCAGCCACAACGAAGGTGGTATCGCCCCGGCCCGATGGCTGAGCAGCCGGACCGCCGAAGTTGAGACTGCCGCCGGCAACGTTGATCTGAGGCAGACCAATGGGCGTGGTAATTCCATTGAGGATGCCAAACTCCGCGGGATTTAGTTGCGCATTCGGCGTACTGCTCGAAGAGAAACGGTTGAAGCCCGCACGCGCCTCGTTGACTATGTTCGGACCGAAAGTGTGTGTCTCATTCAAGGTAAAGATCTGCCGCAGTGCCCGGCTGGTGTTACCAAAGCCGGGTATGGTGCTACCGGTCCGAATTGGCTCCCTGGTCTCTGCACGTTGAATCGCGTAGTAACCGTGCAACCGGTCTCGGTCATTCAAATTAAGATTGATATCAGTTGTCCATTGATCGACGTTGACTGGGGCGCTCGCCGAGCTGATGAAGCGCGGCGTGCCCGATGAGTCGACGAAGTTCGCTCGCGGGATCAAGCCTGCCAGTTTTGCAATCACCGGATCGGTAACGGACGCGCGCTGGGTATCACTTAGGACCACACTGTTGACGTCGAGTCCCTGGCGCTGACGCAGGCCCTCGTAAGAAAAGAAAAAGAATAACTTCTTCCTGATAATCGGACCGCCGAGGTCGCCGCCGAACTGATTACGCTTAAAGGGCGACGGGCGACGGGAAGTTAGTTCGAAGAAGTTACGAGCATCCAGCGCATCGTTCCGAAAGAACTCAAACACTTCGCCATGAAATTCATTGGAGCCGGAGCGCGTGGCAACGTTGACTATCGCGCCCGCGCTTTGACCGTATTCGGCGCTGAAAGTTGAGTTGTCGACCTTAAATTCATGGATGGTATTGATCGAGAGCTGGAAACTTATCGAGCTAAAGGTCAGGTTGTTGAGCGTGATGCCGTTAACCAGGTAGTTGACAGTTTCTTCACGATTTCCGCCGGTGTTGATGGCGAGGGCGCCTAACCCTCGCATTGGCGCCGCAGAAAACGCACCCTGGGGAGGAGTGACCGATCCCGGTACTCTCAATGCCAGATCCAAAAAGTAGCGTCCGTTGAGAGGCGTCTCCTGAACCATGCGCTGATTAACCATGTGATCGATGGAAACATTTGATGGTTCGATCAAATCATAGTTAGTAGTCACCAGAACTACCTGCGAAATATCACCTACCTGAAGCTGAAAATTTTGCGTGGCGCTGCGACCCACATCGAGTGTCAGACTCTCTACGATCTGTGTTTGGAACCCCGTAGCTCTAATCTCGATCCGATAAGTCCCAACCGGCAGAGCGGCAATTTGATATCTGCCGTCATCGTCAGTACGTGCTACGCGCCTGATGCCGAACTCCAAGCTAACCGCAGTGATCTCAACTGCGGGTAGAGTTGCACCTACCGGATCGTTGACTCGTCCCTCCAGCGCGGCTGTGGATTGAGCTTGTGCGAGACTGCAGAGTGGGAGGCAGAGAACCGGGGGTGAGGTGATCAGCAATGCCGAGAGTAGAACTTGTTTGACAGCACCCCACCCGACAACCGCTGGCGGCACTAAGAGATTATCAAGCCGACAATAATGCCGGGCAGGCTCCAACTTTTTATCGGGTCGAAAGGAGAGTCTCATGGCTCCAAAGCACGCGAGCCCTTAAAAATCGACCCTCCCTCAACTGTTTTGTGTCAGGGGAAACACGTCGGGAAGTGGGGAGTCGTGAGTAATGTGGCTGACAGCAATCAACCAGTATTGAGCCCTTAAAATTGACCCTCCCTCAACCGTTTTGTGTCGGGGGAAACACGTCGGGAAGTGGGGGAGTCGTGAGTAATGGCTGACATCAATCAACCAGTATTTCGGTTAGTATATACCCCTGTGTCCAATGCGCACACAGTAAAATTACGGAGAACCTCTACTTATTTTTGAAGGTGCAACGACTCTGAGCCGGTGCGCCTACACGAGAAGACGTGGAGGACAATCATCAGCGCCGCCCTCCTCCTCTGCCACCGCCACCTCTCGAGAAACCTCCACCGCCGCCACCTCTCGACACTCCGGGAGAGCGATAGCCTCCGAGATTACCTCCACCTCCCCGATTGTAACTACCCGAATCTCGCGTGCGCTGCGCACCCTGTGCGCGGTTAGACCGATCGCGCTCAAGAGTGCCAAACGTCGACCGATCCATTTGTCTCTCGCGCTGTCTGGCGCCTTCATTCAACATGCTCTCCCGCGTCGAGACACTGCCATCGGGTCTTTGAACCGGGTTCCAACTACCACTGTCCCACTTGTTCCAATTTCCGTTCGGGTCGCGCTTGTAAACGTTGCCGTCTCGTCCGGCATATACGTTGTCATTGCGTGTGCCGATCCCGCCACTGCCATCGGGCCCGCGTCGAGTGATCATTCCTCCTTGATCCCCACGCGTAACCCGGGTCGTGTTGCCGGTATTGCGATTAGTGAATCGCTTACTGCTGGCCCAGTCGTCTCCACGCTGAACATAACTGGAGCCCCAGCTTCCATAGACTCCACTACCCTGACGAGTCGCAGCGTAAGTTCCGGTCCGCGGGTTGTAAGCCTGCGCCGCTCCGCGTGCGCCGTATGGTCCATACGCAAAAGCGCCGCGTGCATACGTGCCGGTGCTCGGGTTGTATCTGGCGCCGAAGCCAACTCCACCGTATGGACCATAGATCCTGCCTGCGGTGCCATATACTCCGGTATACGCGTTGTACCATGAGCCGTATCCGTAGGTTCGCCAGTACGGGTAATAAATCGGGTAATAACCGCCGCCCCAGTAGTAGGGCGGGTAATACCAACCCGTGCCCCAGACGGCGCAACCCCATCCAATCATCATTCCCGAGTAGCCCGCGACTGCTGCATACGTCACCCAGTCGTCGTTACTATCGTCATCTTCCTCCACCGTCACATACGTCACGTTGTGGGACGGAGAACTGGCGGGGATTTGGTAGATCTCCTTCGGAACTGAACCGGCAATGGTCCATGGGCCATTCGCACTGCCTGACATAAACCAAATTCCCTGAAAGCACATGTAATAAGCGTCGCCGACCTTGACGATGTCCTTGTCAGTGTTTACGGCGCGTTGCAGTTGAGTCCCCTGAATGTTTTCGTACTGCGGTTCGCCCTGATAGATCACCTCGGGGGCTTTGATCTGCTCTCTATTAACGCGCGCGATCTGTGGTACCTGGGCCAGCACCACCGCTTCCGCCGCCTGCTGAGTGCCCGGAACTGAAGCCAACACGCGTGAACGCGGATGCTCGAGCGAGATCTTTCTGAAGTCCTCCGGCAATGTTGGCGTAGCGAAGGTCCAGTTACCATTGAAATTGGGAGCCCTGAACCATCGGCCCGCCACGAGATAATAAAGTGGGCCGTCGGGCCCCATGGCAAACAGGTCACTCTCCGTGTTGCTTACCCAAAGCAGTCGAGTGCCCGGAACCGGAACAAACTTCGGCTTGCCTTCAATCAGGATGAGTTCTGCGGGTGTGCTGCTGAAGTAAACCGTCGGCGCTTGAGATACAGGTTTGCCCGGCAAGTTGGCCGTCACATCCTTCCAGTTGTCGTCCGCCGGGAGTTTATTGAAGCTGTCCGGCAGTTTGGCCGCATAGGACCATGGTCCTTTTAGATCGGTAGCTCTCAGCCAGGTCGTGTCGTTGCGCAAGTAATAAAGGCCGGTTGGACCATGCTGAAATAGATCCCAGTTGGTATTGACGGCAAACTTCAGCTCATTTTCCTTGATGGGACTCCAGATCGGATCTCCATCAAAGCTCAGCAGTATGGCTGGTGTCCGGCTGAGAAATATTCCCGGCGGATCACTCTTGAGGTCTGCAACGTTCTTTGGAATGATCCGGCTCTTGTCTACCTGGACCAGTACGCGGTCAAGAGCAATCATTCGATCTGCATCAGGAATCGTCTTTTCAATCTCGCTGGTGATCTCGCGTGCCTGGTCCTTTGAGAGCGTTTGAAAATTTGCCTCGCTGATTTTGAGCGTAGAGAACTTCACCAACCGTTTCTCTAATGAGACCAGCGTGTCGGCCTCGATCTTAATGATGCCCAACGTCGACTTCTTCTCACCCTTCGCCACATATGAAACCGCGGCCAGCGCGACCATATGCTTCTGATCCTCCCAACTCGCAACTTGAGGTTGGAAAAGTATGACCTGGGCCTCACTCGGCAGACTGTAACCACGCGGCCAGCCTCTATCTCCGGGTTCCGGCGCTGATTGGGGCTGGGCCGACGGGCTGGTTCCGGCTACTCCTGGCTGTGCGAGGGCAGAAGCAGGTACGACTACTGACAGACTTACCAGTAAGACAAGCACCGTCGAAACTATACTCCGCCGCATATCGATATCTCCTGCCGCCACCTGGACTTGTTCGGACGCAATCGTAGTCAACTACCTGGGAGGATTTACCTGTCAGTTTTGACAGGGGGAATTTTACTGAGCCACAAACGTGACCTTGACCTTTCGCTGGCTCGTGTTGGTAGCGCCTTCGAGTGTCAAACTTGAAATTGACTTGACGTCGTCGCGGAGAACAATTTTTCCATTACCTTGCACGCCGCCTCCAGTGGCGCCCCCTGTGATCTTTACGTCGATCTCTTGATGCCCTTTGTCATTTGCGACCCACGTTCCCTTAAGGAAGAAAGTGATGTCTGATACCAGAATGAACTCTGCCTGGCCATCTTCCATCAGCTTTACTACTACTGAATGCAAATCCATTTTTTCCCGACCGACCTCGATCGTGCCCCGGCCGTCGGCGATCATCTGTCGAGTGCCGCGCTCCTGCGGGATGGCCACATCAACCGTTACCAGCAAAACCAAAAAAATGAAAAAAGCAGTAGAGATCCGATTCAGAGTCGCTTTCACTTTATCCTCCATTTGTCCCGGTGCAGCCGGGAAGTTCCTATCGCGTAGCAACGATCGAGTTCCATGTTTCGATTGCAATAACTGAGTCTATCGGTACCAGGAGGCGGGCAGAACTGGTAGTTTTAACAGGAAGTAAGTAGCGAGAAATTCTTCACGTGATGATCGAGCCGGCCACTTCGGGTTCGGCGCGATCCACGTGAGCGTCGTCAATCTGTGTACCGCCGATGCCTTGTAAGTCGCCTATTTGCGCTAGAGTTTGGTCGTTCCGGTCAGGAAACATCCGCTTCACCGAAGACGCAAGTAAACTCAATTCTTTGCTAAGCAATGGTCTGCGTCGATCGGGCAACGTCTCGCTCAGGTTCTCCAACATAGCGCGCGAACGGCGCATAACCTGAATGCTATCGCGCCCATACTGTCGCACTTCGGTGACGGCCAGATTCACGAAGTCTTCCCAATTCGGGGTGCGATACGCCAGCCGCAGTTTGCCGGCCCGGTCTACTTCACGACCTTCGGCGAGGTAGCGACTGCCGACGTCTCGAAGCAGGTGGTGGATCTGGTCTATCGCCAGCACAGCCGTAGTGGGATCGTTGACGGCGGGCGACAGCGCTTTGGAAGCTATGTCCACAATAATGCGGAACGCAAACATGGGATCCTGCTCGAGGGTACGCTCCTGACCCAAAGCCACCGAGTTTCGCAGCGCATCGCTCGGTAGATCGTCTCCTCCTTCGAAGACCCGGAACAAAGGATCGCCGGCAGCAATGAAGTCACCCACTTCCGGCACCAGCTCAATGACACAGCTCCATCGCTCGCCGAGTGAAACCAGTCCTTTCAAATCAAAAGCCAACACCACGCCATCCTCGTGGTTGAGGACTATGCGTCGTGGAATTCCAGCAAGACGCTTTACCACTTTGGGAGGCGCATGCTCATTGTCAAACGGCTTGGGATAAACAGTCTGGATGACATGACGGCCGGCCAGGGCCACAGCTCTCAAGGCGGTGCTCGGTCGGAGCGTCTTGCCCATGCCATCGATGAAGTAAAGAAACAAAGCCAACGAGAACAGAAAACCATAGGCGGCGGCGTAGCTCATCAACCAGGGTACTGAGTCTTCGATCCGAATCAGGACGGCCATCGAAAACGTGAAGGTAAAAACAAATGCTGCGAGAGAGAATTTTCGGATTCGGCTTCGATAAACAAACGTAATAATTCGTGGCGTCAGTTGTGCGCTTGCAAGCTGGACGGCGAGTAGTAGGGCGGACAAACTTACGACCACCAGAGTGAACAGCGACGCCGCGATTGTTCCCATGAGAATCCGCCCGGTTTCAGGACTCATCTCAAGCTGCCAACCGAGGATCCCCTGGTGTTGGTTCAGGAACCGCACCATCAACAGTGCCGCAACAATGCTCAGCACCGGGAAGAGCCAGATCGAATTATTCACGTAGAACCTGATGCGGTATCGCAAGAGCCAATTCATTGGAGTTTTCTCAAAATCTACTCCAGTCTATTGACGTCGAATGCGAGCAGTAACTGGTAGTTTTAACAGCCAGTGAGGAAGTGAGAGCTTACGCCCTTTGCACAAAACTAAATACGAAAAAGATCTGCCACGCAAAGGCGCAAAGCGCTATCGCGTTTCTAAAGGCTTTCTGCTTTGCGCCTTTGCGTCTTTGCGTAGCCTTGCACAAAAAATCCTGTTAATCCTGTCTAATCTTGTAAATCATGTGAAGCGGTGTTTCCGATTCAGGCGCGAAGAGCATTCTTACAGAATTTACAAGATTCACATGATTCACAAGATTTTCAATCGCGGCTAAATTTTCGAACAGGATGTAACGACTCTTCGTGCAAAGCCAGAGCTTACTTGACCCACGCATATTGCCAGGCGATCCCGACAGTAGTCAGCTTGCCGCCAAACCGTGTGGTGAGACCATTGGCCCAGACAACTTTGATCGATTGGCGCTGACTTACCGGCAGCGAGAACGTCGCGCCAATGCGTGAGTTTCTCTGCGCGTCTGCATTAAGCACTCCATTGATAACTGTGCGGCCGCCGGCATAATAGGTTGCGTTCGCCGACAGCCACATCCTGGGACGCAGCGTGTAGAGGACATGCGCCTGTAACGAAGTGAGAGGCTTTTGCTCTCGTTTTGAACCACCAAAAAAATCGTTGTTGCTCTTAAAGAGCCAGACACCGCCAACCAGTTCGACGGTCCAACGTCCGAAGGGTTTCGATAGTCCCATCTCAGGCTTAAATGCCCAGCGATTTGAACCAGGATTAATCAGGCGACGAGGATCGTACTGGCCGGTCGGAGCCACGATAGATAGGCTTGCGCCCAACAGCGCCCGCGGCCGGTAGGCGCCAAATTCTCGAGGATTGAGCGCAGGACCACCGATCAAATTAGTTGAGAACCTGAGTCGCGCGTCTCCGAGGCCCGAACGTCTTACTTCCTGTTGGGTTTCAAAAACCGTGCCCTTCGCACGACCCACGATGTAAGGAACAGCGACGGCCACATTAGTTTGTTTTCCAGCGAGAGCAAAGGTGCGCCCATAGGCGAACGTAAGCCCATTCAACTTGACGCTAACATCATTCAAGGGGAGCGACGAATCCAGAAGAACGTCGCCGGTCTGATGGGTATAAGAGAATAGAACGAATTGAGCGCCCACCGGAGCACGTGAATAGGCTCGCGGTTCCATCTCCTGACTCAACGCAACAGATCGAACAACCGCAATCAGCCCAAGAGCGGTGAAATGGATCCAGCTCGTCTTAAGTATTTTTGCCGTAACGGTATCTCGTCTCAAAACCACATCTGACTACCTGTGGCAAGAACTGTTTCTCTAATGGTCACTGTGCCGGGCATTCTAGAGAATGGTGATGATTCTCAGCACTGTCAGAATTGACAGGGCGAGCGAGTCGTCTTTTCCGTAGAATTCACGAATTGTGTCAAAGATCATCGAACGACGGTTGGCCGTGGCAGCTATTTTCCTGCTCGGCACGGCCATAGTTTTCGCTCAGTCAATCCCGTCTGAACAACCTGTGCCGGTCCAACTCGATGGACGAACAGTTTTTTACGTTCGCACCACCGTTAAGCAGTTCACCCCTGCAGCACGGGCCACGGGCATTGCCGAGCGGATGCAAAGACTTGCATCGGATCATTACTTTGACCCCAACACGATCGCTGTCATTGAGACGGATATCAGCAGCGATATCGTGGCGGGTGACAACATCATCACATTAATATTTGACGCCGACGCCCAGGCTGAGAATCGCGGGCGCCAGGAACTCGCGGCGGAGCGTGTCGGACAGATCAAGGCCGCCATCAACCAGTATCGCCTGGACCACAGTACGCGAAACATCTTGCAGGCGGCTGGTTTTGCACTGCTAACCACCATCGTTTTTCTGGCGCTTCTCTTTCTCATTCAAAGAGTGCACCGGTTTTCCAAAGGTCGCCTGATACAGTGGATCGACAAAGACTCAGGCGCGCTCCTCACGAAATACGAAATGCTTCATTCCCGGCAAATCAAAGCGGCAATGCTCAGTTTCTTAAAGCTGGTGAAGTCGGGAGTCATGCTGGTCGTGCTCTATTTTTACGTGGGTATCGTGTTCAGCTTTTTTCCCGGCACTCGAAATGTTGCCGGCCAGTTAATGAATTATGTCACCAGTCCGCTAAGCCTGATGTGGCAAGCAGTACGTCTGGAAGTCCCAAAACTCTTCTTTATCTTGATTCTTATTGTGGTGGCCAGGTACGCAATAAAGCTGCTGCACGTGCTCTTTCGAGGTATCGAAGCCGGGACGATCGAGATTTCCGGGTTCTATCCTGACTGGGCCATGCCCACTTACAAGCTGGTCAAGATTCTGGTGATTCTGTTTGCGCTTACGATTGCCTACCCGTACATACCCGGATCCGGCTCTGAGGCTTTTAAAGGAGCGTCGCTATTCCTCGGGCTGCTGGTTTCGCTGGGCTCAAGTTCGTTTGTAGGCAACGTCATTGCCGGTCTTATGATGACTTACATGAGAGCCTTTAAGATCGGTGATCGGGTAAAGATTGACGACTTCACCGGTGACGTACTGGAGACGAGCCTTCAGGTAACACATCTCAAGACGCCTAAGAACGAAATCATCAGCGTGCCAAATTCGAAGATCATCAACAGTCATGTAATTAACTACAGTGCGATCGCGCGTGACAAAGGACTGATCCTTCATACGACTGTCGGAATTGGTTATGACACGCCCTGGAGACAAGTGCGGGCAATGTTGCTACTGGCAGCGGATGAGACGCCCGGAGTGTTGAAACAACCAGCCCCGTTTGTGTTTCAGAAATCCCTGGGAGATTTTTGCATAACCTATGAGCTGAATGCTTACACAGACAATGCTCAGCAAATGCCCGCGACCTACTCCGATCTGCACAAGCATATTCTTGATAACTTCAATGAGTATCAGGTCCAGATCATGACGCCGAACTACGAAGGTGACCGCGATGCTCCCGCACTTGTTCCGAAGGACAAGTGGTACGCGGCGCCCGCCGATCAGTTTGCCGACGATGGAGTTGCCGCGCTGGAAAAAACGCGGATAGAAGCATCTCGCTAACCTGGATTTAAGGTTTCATCAACTGATCGTAAATCAGTTGATAGGAGTCTGAAGGTATTCCGAGATCACCTCGGAACGGACGGTCGAGGGCCAGGATCATAAAAATTATGAGCCCGATGAAGATCGCGAGGAGGAGCACCTCGATTATTTGCAGGCGCGCATCCTGCACTCTAAAAAAGAATGAAGCGCTCAACCCAATAAACGCTCCCAGGATGATCACGGTCCACATTACGGCGGGCAAACCAGTCTGCACCGCATCAAGTCGCAGATTACGAGCCAGAATCAGATGGTTGTAAGCTCTGAGGGTTTCTAAGTGTAAAAGTTTCTGATTCTCGGTGGTCGGTTCAAATGTGAACAGCGTCGCCTGGAAGGTGTTCATGAGGGAAACACCAGCTTTCGGCACCTCCCGCCGCTGTTGCGCCGGCCAGGCTCCGTAAATTATTTGATGAGTATAGTCGCGTAGTTCGGCCTGCAGTGTTGGACGAACAGAATCGGGATAACCGCCTACATCACGGTAAAGCGCTGCCAGGGCAGTAGCCTCCTCGGATACAACTTTGGAAACATCCGAATAGGTTTGCCAGACACTCACGGCGATGAGTGCTACTGCCAGACCGTAGAACACCATTACCGACTGCAACATGGCGCCTGTGAATTCGGAATCAGCCGCGTGAACCGTCAGCCGTGGCAGTACGAGGCGGCGGACCAGCATCAACCCAACCGTAGCGAAAAGGCAGAGCGTTACAATTATCGCTGCCCCGACTATCAGCAACGGAAGATCGAAAAGGAATTCAAACATAGCTACACCGGCTTACCCACTGACCAACTCCGGATCGCTTTTATGCGTTCGGATTTGAAAGAGCGCGTTAACAATGGCAAAAATGAAAGCAGTTGAAAGTCCACAGAGCAGAACGCCTGAAACTCCTTCAAGTCCCCCAAGCAGCCGCCAGCGTTGTGGGAGCACAACATCTCCGTAACCGATCGTTGTATAGCTTCCGAGCGAAAAGTAGAAAGCAGTTTCGTAATCCGGGAAGAGACCGCGCCAATGATAAAAAGCGGCCCAGATACCTGTCGCGGTCAGATGCAGGAGGATGACGACGGTAAAAACCAGGATGAGTAATAGCGTAAAGAGCAGGATGCTCGAACGTTGTTCAATGAATGGCCGCTGCTTGAGCAACCAATCAACAAAGACGACCATTCCCGTGGTGTGGATAACTACACAGATAGCCACGATTATGAATGCAAAAAATAGTTCACGGGCCATTGAGTTCTCATATCCGTACGAGCTTGTCTCTTCTCTGTGCAACCTCCGTGTTCTCTGTGTCTCTGTGGTTAACTGTTGCTGAAAAAAACAACCACAGAGACAGAGAGATTGCACCGAGAATTCCGGTCTCAGTCAGTGCCCTTTACAGTTGCCAGCCACCGCCAAGTGCCCGGTATAGTTGGACCACGGCAGTTAGCTCATTAAGCTTGATCTGGGCGAGCGTAATCTCCGCCTCAAACAGATCGCGGTCGGCGTCCAGCGCGTTGAGCAGCGTGTCCACACCACCTTGATACCGGAGATAGGCAAGACGCGAGCGCTCTTGAAGCGCTTTCACGAGCAGTTCCTGTTGTGCGCGCACTTCAACGTTTTTGCGATAACCGATGAGAGCATCCGAGACTTCACGAAAGGCACCTTGTACTGTGCTTTGATAGTTAACTATGGCTGATTCCTGTTGCGCCTTATTCAACTTCACATTTGACTTCAGCCTTCCCGCGGTAAAGATCGGCTGCGTTACCTGTGCACCAAATCCCCAAACACTTCCGGCGCCGGTAAACAAACTTGATAGTGCGGTGCTATCGCCTCCTAAAAAACCACTCAGCGAGATACGCGGAAAGTAGGCTGCCCGGGCTGCTTCAACGCTGAAGTTCGTCGCTACCAGAGTCTGTTCGGCGGAGCGAATGTCGGGTCGACGATTTAACAAGTCGGACGGCAGCCCCGGAGGGACGCTCGGAATGAGTCCCTGAGCAATCAACTCTCTACCACGCGGAACTGCGGCAGGATTCCGGCCCAGCAATAAATTGATCAGGTTCTCCTGTTGTTCGATAGCGCGTTCCAGATCCGGAATTGTGGCAGTCGCTGCATAAACAAGCTGTTCAGCCTCGCGAAGCTCCAGCTCTGTTGCCACCCCTTTGTCCGCACGCAGCTTCATGATTCTCAGCGATTCCTGACGCGTTACCAGTGTTCGTTTAGAGATTTCTAATTCAAGGTCTAACTCTCGTAGCTGAAAGTAGGCAATCGCAACCGTGCTTACGACTGTAGCCAACACGTCGTACCGGTCTTCTTCAGCCGCCTTCAGGTCAGCGTTGCGAGCGTTCTTTATCTTGCGTACTCGCCCCCAGATATCGATCTCAAAGTTAAGCAGGTTTAGCAGTACCTGGCCGAAGCTGGTATTGCGCTGAGTTCCGTTGGTCAGTTCGCCAAGCGAACCATCCTTTGGCACTCGTTGGGTGACCACACCGGCGGAACCAACAAAATTTGGAAACTGATCGGCACGGGCCAGGCCAAGTTGGGCGCGCGCGGCATTGATCCTCGCCACGGCCTGACGGACGTCATAGTTCTGAGCAACCGCCGTACGAATCAACCGCTGCAACTGATCATCCTGGAAGACTTCGAACCATTGCAGGTCACCGAAAGACTTCTCGCCGGGCGAAGGAGTTGTTTCGGCGGCGCGATAGACATCTGGCTTTTGCATTGGCGCCTGCTGATCGATCTTCTTTTGGCCCAGTACAGGATTGCCGAGCAGGACGATGATGAGTGCCGAAACCGAAAGTGGACGTTTCACTAGTGTGCACCTCCCGGTTCTCCCACTGGTTCGGGAACCACTTTGGCAACTAACGGCTTTTTCGCCCAAAAACGCAGGTTGAGCTTTTGCATGAACGTGAAGTTGCCGGGAATGATGAACACGCCCAGGAAAGTGGCGACCAACATGCCCCAGAATACGGCGGTGCCCATGACGTTTTGCGCTCCTGAGCCGGCGCCGCTGGAGAGCATCAGCGGTACCACGCCCAGGATGAACGCAAATGCGGTCATCAAAATAGGACGGAATCGCAGCCGGGCCGATTCGAGAGCGGCGTCCTCAATGGCCATGCCCTGATCTTGCTTCGCCTTGGCAAACTCCACGATCAGAATTGCGTTCTTGGCCGCGAGCCCGATCAACATGATCAGTCCGACCTGCACATAGACGTTGTTGTCATAGCCCATCAGCCAGACCCCGAAGAATGCGCCCAGTGCGACTAAAGGCGAGCCCAACAGTACCGCCCATGGCAACTTCCAGCTTTCGTACAACGCAGCCAGCAGCAGGAAGACGGCCACGATTGCCAGGACCAGCGTCGGCGCAGCCGGTGGCGCCACCTTCTCCTGATAGGACAACTGGGTGTAAGCAAAGCTCATCTCTTTTGGCATCGTCTCGGCGAAGACATCTTCGAGCGTCTTCAGCGCCTGCCCGGACGTATATCCACGGCCCGGCACGCCACTGATCTCAACAGAGCGTAGCAGGTTGAACCGGGTGGTGATCTCTGTTCCCGGAACTTCAGTGACGGTCACCAAAGTAGAGAGAGGGATCATTTGGCTGGTAGTCTTCGACCGGACGTAGATCTGGCCGATGTCCGCCGGCTTCAGCCGCGCATCTGCGTCAGCCTGGACGTAGACGCGGTATAAACGCCCGAAACGATTGAAGTCGTTGACGAACGCTCCTCCCAGAAAGGAGGACATTGACTGGAAGACGTCGTTTACCGGGACACCCAGCGTACGCGCCTTCTCGCGATCGAGGGTTACCTTTATCTGTGGATAGTTTGGATCAAAAGAAGTGAATAGATTGGCCAGTTCCGGTCGCTGCCGTCCCGCTGCAATGAACTTTTGCGTCTGCTCGCCCATCTGCTGGATCGTCATCGCTCCGCTACGATCCTGCAGCAGGAAATTGAACCCCGCTGAGGCGCCAAAACCCGATAAGGTCGGAATGTTGAAGGGAAAGACGACTGCCTCCGGTATGGAAGTAAACTGACTCTGCAACGACGCCATGATTCCCTTTAACTTCTCTTTTGGATCTTTACGCTCTTCCCATGGCTTTAACCGCATGAAGATCGTGCCGTAGTTTGGTTGGTAGGTATTGGTGACAATACCTAAGCCCACAATTGTCTGGTAGGAATCCATACCCTCGGTTTTAGCAACGATCGCTTCCACCTTTTTCATCACCTCGTCCGTGCGCTCAAGCGAAGCACCCGGTGGGAGTTGAACTCCGACACCTACGATTCCCTGATCTTCCTCAGGTACAAATCCGGCAGGGATCCGGCTGCCAAGGAGGCCCGCACCCACTACCACCACGCCCACCACGACGAGCGAGAGGATCGCCTTTCGTACCAGGATTCCCGAGGTCTTCACATAGCCCCTGGTCGCAACGTCGAACACCTTGTTGAAGCCACGGAAGAAAACGCCCAGGGGTCCCCTCATGGGCTTGGAGGGCTTAAGTAACATGGCGCAGAGCGCAGGCGTGAGTGACAGCGCGTTGAATGCCGAGATCAGAACCGAGATCGCAATGGTGAGGGCGAATTGCTTATACATCCGTCCGGTCAGGCCGCCAACGAAAGCCACGGGCACAAACACCGCACAAAGAATCAGGGCGATTCCGATGACCGGTTGGGTCACTTCCTCGATGGCTTTGATGGTGGCTTCTCTCGGCGCCAATCCGTGTTCGATGTGGTGAATGACTGCCTCGACCACCACGATCGCATCGTCCACAACGATACCGATGGCCAGCACGAGACCAAACATTGAGAGAGTGTTGAGCGAGAAGCCGAGCAGCGGAAAGAAGATGAAAGTTCCGATAAGCGAAACAGGAACAGTTATCAGCGGGATGATTGTGGCCCGAATGTTCTGGAGAAAGATGAAGACCACTATCGTCACGAGGATCAGCGCCTCGACGAAGGTCTTCTCGATCTCGTGGATCGAGGCCTCAACCGCGGGCGTCGTGTCATAGACAATCTTGTAATCGAGATCGGGCGGGAACAAACTTTTGGCATGTTCCAGTGTTTCGTAAATCGCTTCGGAGGCCTTGAGCTGGTTCGCTCCGGGCAAGAGATAGACTGCCAGTGAACCGCCTGGCTTGCCGTTTAACCTGCCGAAGGAGTTGTAATCCTGCGAGCCGAGCTCAGCGTGCCCGACGTCCTTGATCCGGACCACAGCGCCACTGGCATCCTGACGGACGATGATGTTTTCGAACTCCTCAGCCGTGATCAGGCGACCCGGAGCGCTGACTGTATAGTGAACTCCTGATCCTTGGGCGCAGGCGCGCCTCCGATCTTCCCGGCCGGCGCCTGGATGTTCTGCTCGTTGATGGCCGAAATGACATCCGACGGAGTGATCCCGAGCTTGCCCAGCTTGTCCGGCTCCATCCACACCCGCATGCCGTAGTCAGCGCCTCCGAAGAGATCGACCTGGGCAATCCCGGGAATGCGCAGCAACTGATCACGGATGTTGATGCTGGAGTAGTTGATGAGAAAGTTGGCGTCATACGAATCCTTTGGAGAGTAGAGCGAGATCAGCATCAGTATGCTGGGGCTCTGCTTCTTGACGGTGACGCCCTGTTGTGTGACCGTGGCCGGCAGGCGAGATTCCGCCGTCGAGACCCGGTTCTGGGTGAGGACGTTGGCTGTGTCCTGGTCAGTTCCAACCTCAAAGTTGACGTCAAGCAGCATGCGACCGTCGCTGGTGTTCGACGACTTCATGTAGATCAAGGCATCGACGCCGTTGACCTCCTGCTCGATTGGTGTGGCCACCGATCCCTCCACGGCCTCGGCTGATGCGCCGGGATAGTTAGCAGTCACACGAATGTTCGGTGGGGCCAGGAACGGATACTGCTCGACCGATAGCGAAAAGATCGTGGCCACCCCGATCATGACAATCAGGATCGAGATTACGATGGCAACGATGGGCCGATTGATAAAGAATTTCCCCATCGCTTACGCACCTCCAGTAGCTGTAGTCGGCTTGACCAACATGTCGGGGCGAACTTTCTGAACACCTTCCGTCACTACGCGTTCACCCGCTTTGAGCCCCTCGAGCACGATGAATGAGTCTTCGTAACGGTCGCCAACTTTTATGGTTCGTTGAGACACCTTGTTATCTGGCCCAACGACCATTACATACTTGGAGCTCTGCAACTCTTGAACTGCGACTTGTGGGACGAGGATCGCATCTGATCGCTCATCGGCCGCAACGCGCACGCGCGCGAATTGGCCAGGACGAAGCTGATTGGCAGCGTTAGGAAACGAAGCTCGGACCTTGAGAGTACCCGTCCTGGGGTCGACGGTTCGATCAACTACAGAGAAACGTCCTTCCTGGTCGTAAACGCTGTTGTCGGACAGGAGTAACTGAAATCCCACGCTCGTTCTCGAACCGGGCTGGCCTGTCTTTTGTAGTTGGAGCAGGTAGGCTTCACTGATGCTGAAGTCAACGTCAAGCGAACTTGACGACGAGATAGTCGCGAGCAACGTGGCGTCATTCTTGCCAACCAGGTTGCCCACGTTGACCTCCTGGAGACCAATGATGCCGCTGATAGGAGAATAGATCTTGCAATAGGTCAGGTTTATCTGGGCCAGTATTAGATCGGCATTCGCCGCCGCCACCGCTCCAGATGCTTTGTCGATGTTGTACTTAACCGCGTCGATACGATTCTTCAAAGTGGCTTGTGCGGCAGCCACTTCAGATTTTGCTGATTCCTGCGCTGCGCGAGCAGAGTCCAAATCTATTTGCGTGACGGCATTCTCTTTAGCGAGAGGTTCGTATCGGGCCAGGTTTGAGTTCGCCAGGCTGAGCGAGGTTTTAGCCCGTGCCAATAACTCTTCGGCCTGAATCACATCGGTGCGTTCTTTGGCCTGAGCCAGATCAGCCTGGGCTTTCGACAGAGCCGCTCTCGCTGCCAATACCCTGGCCTCATACTCATTCTTTTGAATCTGGAAAAGGAGCTGCCCTTTCCTTACCGGAGTTCCCTCGGTAAACAAAACCTTCTCCAGCATGCCCTGGGCTCGCGCGCGAACCTCGACAGTATGGCTGGCCGCAGTCTGGCCCACGAACTCGCTGTAGATGGGAACCGTCTTTTGAGTAATCTGGATGACTACGACAGTCGGAGGCTGAGCAGTTGCGGCGGCTGCGGAGTGCACCGCCTCTTTCTTTCCGCCACATGAGCTGATGAGCAACCCAATCATACTCAAGCTGATTGCATTGAAGGCGCGTCTATTCTTCATACTCGATTTCATCCGTGACTCTCCTCTGCTAAGTTCGAACAGAGCGGATCCGAGGACATTCATTGATCGCAATGAGAATAATGAAAGGGAACATTTGGGTGGGGTACTGTTAATTTTGCCAGTACGACGCGGCGGAGCGGTTGCCAAAAAGATCTGCCACGCGATTGAAAATCTTGTGAATCAGGTGAATCTTGTAAATTCTGTAAAAATGCTCTGCGCGCCTGAATCCGAAACACCGCTTCACATGATTTACAAGATTAGACAGGATTTTTTGTGCAAGGCTGTGCTCTCTCGGATTTCTATAACCTAAGCCACCAAAGTTGACGGCCCCTCAATCAGTTTTTCTTAGAACCGTTGCTGCATCCTCGAACTAGTATTTTTGACAGTACAGCGCACCTCCCTCCCGAAATAGGATTTCAAACTCAATAAGCGTTCTTACACGACTGACTTTTACTGCAGTCAGACGTGGATCTCCGAAATTGGTGGACTGGGAAGTTTCGATGAAACCTTCAAGGCATACACTGTGGCAGGAAATACGGCGCTTCACCCGCACGAGATCAATCGTGCTCTTGATTGTCGTGCTCGCGGGCGCGAGCGCATCCGCGAGCTTCGTAGTAAAGGCGAACCCCCAGGCGACTCCCGAAATGTCAGCCACAGTTCCTGGATCAGCGGGTGGACTGGTCGTGAACTCTGAACCGGAGAAACACGGCTTGTCGCAGAAGGCTGTCGAGATTGCCAGCGTTTTCGGCTTTCCAGTCACCAATTCAATGTTCGTCAGTTGGATAGTTGCGCTGGGCCTGATCGTTTTTGCGCAAGTTGCCACGCGGAACATGAAACAGGTTCCCGGTGGAGCGCAGAATTTTCTGGAGTGGCTCATTGAGAGTCTCTACGGCTTTCTCGAAGGACTTCTCGGCAAGCACCTGGCCGCCCGAACTTTTTGGTTTTTTGCGACGGTATTCATCTTCATACTTGCCGCCAATTGGCTGAGTCTTCTTCCCGGTGTTGGTGTGATCGGCTGGGGGCACGTGACTCCGCATGGTTTCAAGATCGATCAACCACTCCTGCGCGGCGCTAATGCTGACGTCAACTTGACGCTAGCCATGGCCCTGGTCTTCTTCGCCTGCTGGATCTTCTGGGCCATTCGGGAAATTGGACCATTGGGTTTTCTCAAGGAATTGTTTGCGCCTAAAGGTGAGAGCACCGGAGTGCTCAAGCTCGTTCTGGCGGTGGTGTTCTTTATAGTCGGTTGCCTGGAGGTCATTTCGATCTTATTCCGGCCGATCTCTCTTAGCTTTCGACTCTACGGCAATACTTTCGCCGGGGAGAACATGTTGGAAACGATGGCCAACCTGGTCCCTGGTTTAGGTTGGCTGATACCGGTTCCGTTTTATTTTTTGGAGTTGCTTGTCGGTGTGGTCCAGGCCCTGGTCTTCATGTTACTGACGGCTGTCTTTACGCTGTTGATTTGCCAACACGAAGAGGCGCCTAAGGGCGCGCACGCATGAATTGATGACTGAGAAAGGAACAATGTTTATGAGTGGAAACTTGCACGTAGGTTTGGCAGCGATTGGAGCAGCTATCGCCGTGGGTATCATCGGCATGAAAGCGTCGGAAGCAGTTGGTCGTAATCCGGAGGCTTCCACCAAGGTCCTGGTTCAGTCGATCCTGGCCATTGCTTTTGCTGAAGCGATCGTTTTCTACACGTTGTTCCTGGTGAAGTAGGTGCAGTACGGAACGCAGCGCTCAATGTCTGCGAGCCTCCAACTTCAGGGAGTGTGCTTATGATTGCTCTGATCTTGTTTATGGAAGCAGAAGGTGGCGGGCAGATCCAACAGATCGCCAGAACTTTCGGCGTGGACTGGTCGCATCTGATCGCACAGATAATCAGCTTCTCGATCGTTTGCGTTCTTCTTTATCTGTTTGCTTATAAACCCATCCTCAAGATGCTTGCGGAGCGGCGTCAGCTCATCGCTCAGGGTCTGGCGAATAGCCGGAAAATAGAAGCCGAGTTGGCAAAGACCGAGGCCCAACGCCAGGAGGTGATCGCGCGGGCAGATGCTGAGGCAGCCAAGTTCATAGAAGCAGCGCGCGGTGCAGCCGCACGTCTGCGAGAGCAGGAAACTCAGAAGGCGATCGCTGCCGCCGAACAAATCATGGTCAGGGCGCGTGAAGCCGCCGCTCAGGACCACACGCGCATGCTCGCCCAACTCAAACAGGAAGTGGGCCGGTTGGTCGTGCACACGACCACTGCTGTCACCGGCAAAATTCTTAGTGCGACAGATCATCAACGCATCGCCGAGGAAACCGCAAGAGAATTAACACTGCGATAGCGAAAGTAATCAGGATGAAAACGATCCGGCAAATCAAGCGCGACGCCAAACATCTGTTTCGACTATGTCTGATCAATGGATCTCTGGATGAGGCTCGTGCGCTCCAGGTGGTGAAAGGCGTGCTTGGAGTTAAACGCCGTGGCCACCTGGCTCTGGCAACGGAATTTGAGCGCCTGGTAAGACTGGAACGGCTGCAGCATACAGCCAACGTAGAAAGCGCTACGCCGTTGTCGCAAGACTTGCAAACAAACATCGAGGCGAGCTTAACCCGTTTGTATGGTCCAGGAATAAGTACGTCCTTCACCGAGAGCCCTGCTTTGATCGGCGGCGTGCGCGTCAAAGTAGGCAGTGATGTTTACGACGGCAGCATTAAAGCCGGGTTGGCTGCACTGGAAAGAAGCTTTTCAACCAACGGCGCAAACTGATAACGCAGAAAGTCGTATGTACAGACCTGATCATCGCGCGTGGTGAAGTGAGGTAAAGATGGCGAACCTACTAATCGAAATCGAAACTCAAATCGCCGGCGCCAGAACAAACGCTAACAAACAAAACGTTGGTGTCATTCGCGAAGTTGGTGACGGAGTGGCTCGAATTGAAGGCCTTAGCGACGCCATGCTCAACGAAATGATCGACCTTGGCAAAGGCATCACCGGACTGGCATTGAATCTCGACGAGACAGAAGTCGGAGTAGTGATCCTGGGTGACTACACTCAGCTCGAGGAGGGCGACGAGGTTCGCACGACAGGCAAACTGCTGCAAGTGCCGGTAGGCAAGGGCCTGCTCGGTCGAGTCGTGAATACCCTGGGTGGACCATTGGACGGTAAGGGACCGGTCAAGAGTGAAGTCTCATACCCGGTCGAGAAACTCGCTCCGGGGATAATCAGGCGACGCCCGGTCAGGCAGCCAGTGCAAACGGGCATCATGGCAATCGATGCCATGATTCCGATTGGCCGCGGACAGCGCGAGCTGATCATCGGAGATCGTTCGACCGGCAAGACGACCATCTGCATCGACACGATCATCAACCAGGCGCGACTAAACCAGGCGGCAGCGGATGCCGGCGACCAAGAATTTCGTCCACTGTATTGCATCTACGTCGCGATTGGACAAAAGCAATCCAGCATTGCCCGAATCATCAGCGTGCTGGAAGAAGCAGGCGCGATGCCCTACACGATCATTGTTGCTTCCCCGGCTTCTGACTCGGCAACAAACCAGTACCTGGCGCCATTCGCCGGAGCGGCGATGGGCGAGTGGTTTATGGACAACGGCATGGACGCGTTGATTATCTTTGACGACTTGTCAAAGCATGCGGTCGCCTACCGGCAGGTGTGTTTGGTGCTGAAGCGGCCGTCCGGTCGCGAAGCATATCCCGGCGACGTCTTTTATCTTCACAGCCGCTTGCTCGAACGCGCCGCGCGGGTTGGAGAGCAGTATGGCGACGGTTCGCTCACTGCCTTGCCCATCATTGAAACGCAAGCGGGCGACGTCTCTGCTTACATTCCCACGAACGTAATCTCGATCACTGACGGGCAAATCTACCTGGAAACTGATTTGTTCTACCAGGGAGTGCGCCCGGCCATTTCCGTCGGGCTGTCGGTTTCCCGCGTTGGTTCAGCGGCGCAGCTCAAAGCCATGAAACAAGTTGCCGGGCAACTCAAAGGCGACCTTGCGCAATTCCGTGAGCTCGCTGCTTTCGCGCAATTCGGCTCGGAGCTGGATGCCAAAACGCAAGCGCAGATCGATCGTGGCAAACGCATTGTCGAAATCTTCAAGCAGGCCCAGTACAGCCCGATCCCTGTAGAGATGCAGGTGGCGCTGCTCTGGGCGGTCCAAAACGGATATCTGGATGATGTGCCCGTCGAACGGATCAAAGGTTTCCAAGCCAGGCTGACGGAGTTTCTGCAATTACATAATGCCGCGCTGCTACAAAAAATCGCGGGCGAAAAAACTCTCAGCGACGCATTGGCTGTCGAGTTGAAGACTGCCGCCGACACTTTCAAACAGACCTGGAAATAAGTGTATGGCTAGTACCCGCGACATCCGCAGACGTATCCGTTCAGTCGGAAGCACTTCGCAGATCACGAAAGCGATGCAGATGGTGGCTGCGTCAAAAATGCGCAAGGCACAGCAGGCAGCTCTCGATGGACGTGCATTTGCGCACCAGATTTATCGTTTCCAACGAGCAGCCACCACCCGAATACACGACTTCACCCATCCGTTGCTCGAAGTCCGCCCGATCCAGAAACGAGCAGTCATCTTAGTTGCGGCGGACAAGGGTCTATGTGGAGCGCTCAATAGCAACCTGTTTCGCCTCGCCACACAATTTGATCCCCAGTCAACAGTCTTCATCACGGCCGGACGTAAAGCCGCTCAATTCGTGGCCGGCACTCACCGGCAGTTAATTGCTGAGTTCACTTATGGCGACTCGCCGCGATTTCCCGAAGCCAGGGCAATTGCCGCGTTGGCGCGCGACCTCTTTTTGAAAAAGGAGGTTGACGAAGTTCGAATCCTGGCCACCCAGTTTGTCAACACGCTCACGCAGCGTCCTGTTTCACTTGAATATCTTCCGGTGGGTGAAATCAAAGGGTTGAAGATCGCAAACGTCGAACCCGAAGAGGACCTGGCGGCCGCTCAAGAGTCCTTGTTTGAGCCAAGCTCGGAGGCGTTTCTGGGCTACCTGCTCTCGATTTATCTCAATGTCTATATCTATCAGGTCTTGCTGAATGCTAAGGCCAGTGAGCAAAGCGCGCGGATGGTGTCGATGAAAAACGCAACCGATAACGCGGAGGGCCTGATCGAAGATTTGACTCTCGAATACAACAAGCTGCGGCAGGGAAACATTACTAAGGAGTTGCTGGAAATCGCCGGTGGACAGGCAGGCTAAACGGCTAAACCGGCCTTGCACGAAAAGTGGCGCACATGCTCTTCCCTGTGCAACCTCTGTGTTCTCTGTGTCTCTGTGGTTGTTTTTTTCTAAAGCAATAGTTAACCACAGAGACACAGAGAACACAGAGGTTGCACAGAGAAGAAATTGAAAGCAGGTTTGAATATGAGTACAGGCAAAGTCGTCCAGGTCGCCGGACCAGTTGTAGACGTGGAGTTCTCAGGCTCACTTCCGGGGATCTACAACGCGTTGTCGGTTGAATACAAAGTCGAAGATCAACCCGTTAAGCTGACGCTCGAGGTACAACAGCATCTTGGCGACAAGTGGGTACGCACGATTTCCATGTCCGGCACCGAAGGTCTCAAACGTGGCTTTGAGGTTCTTGATACAGGTGGACCAATAACCATGCCGGTCGGCGAGGGAGTAATGGGCAGGGTTTTTGACGTAGTCGGAAACCCGGTGGATGAGCGTGGTCCAGTTGAGGCTGAGAAATACTACCCGATCCATCGGGCGGCGCCATCGCTGGTGGACCAATCGACTTCTCCGCAGGTGCTGACTACCGGAATCAAGGTCATTGATTTGATCTGTCCGTTCTTAAAAGGCGGCAAGGTAGGTGCTTTCGGAGGCGCCGGAGTAGGCAAGACCGTGGTCATCATGGAGCTGATAAATAATATTGCCAAGCTGCACGGTGGCGTCTCAGTCTTCGCCGGCGTCGGGGAGCGCACGCGAGAAGGAAATGATCTTTACAACGAAATGTCGGAAGCAGGCGTCATCAATCAAAAGGATCTGAAGGCTTCAAAAATCGCTTTGGTTTATGGCCAGATGAATGAACCGCCAGGCGCGCGCCTGCGCGTGGCCCTTTCGGGCCTGGCCATCACCGAGTACTTTCGCGACGAGAAAAACCAGGACGTATTGCTCTTCATCGACAACATTTTTCGGTTTTCTCAGGCGGGTTCGGAAGTGTCATCGCTGCTCGGCCGGACGGCCAGCGCGGTGGGTTATCAGCCGACGCTCGCTGCGGAAATGGGCGCCCTGCAGGAGCGCATTACCTCAACCAAAAAAGGTTCGATCACTTCCTTCCAGGCAGTGTACGTACCAGCCGACGACTTGACCGATCCGGCGCCCGCTACAACTTTCGCGCACCTCGACGCAACCATCGTGCTGGACCGGGCGATTGCCGAGTTAGGCATCTATCCGGCAGTGGATCCACTAGCTTCAACCTCGCGCGCACTCGAGCCTGAAATTGTGGGCCAGGAGCACTATGACGTAGCGCGTCGCGTCCAGTCAGTGTTGCAACGCTACAAAGACCTGCAGGACATCATTGCGATTTTGGGTATGGACGAGCTTTCGCCCGAGGACAAGTTGACTGTGTTACGGGCGCGGAAGATTCAACGTTTTCTGAGTCAGCCGTTCAGCGTGGCCCAGGTCTTTACCGGACGTGAGGGTAAGCAGGTTCCCGTGGGTGACACCGTTCGTGGTTTCAAGGAGATCCTTGAAGGCAAGCACGACGATGTGACGGAAGGAAACTTCTACATGAAGGGTGCCATTGAAGAGATCAGAGACTAGTTTCTTAGTGAGCAGAGACCAGCCATGGCGAACACTCTAAAACTGCAAATCGTCACGCCGGAGGGCATTGCTTACTCGGAAGACGTGGAAATGGTCGGCTTGCGAGGAGTGGACGGGCGGATCGGAATTCTCCCGCATCATGTCCACCTGATGACCCAAATGCTGCCGGGCGAATTGATGGTCCGTAAAGACGGCCGTGATGAGTTCCTGGCTGTCGGCGAGGGCTTAGTTGAAGTCACAGGAGACCACGTGTCGATAGCAACCGACATGGCCATTGCCGCTGCCGGCATCGATGAAGCAAAGGCTGAAGAAGCGCGTCAACGAGCCGCAGCACGGCTTCGCGACAAGATCTCTGACGAGGAACTGGCTTCCGTCAATGCTTCCCTCGCCCGTTCACTGGCCCAACTGAAAGTCAAGCGACGCCGGCGTTAAGGATCCACAGATTACACAGATTGCTTATCCACAGATTACACCGGTTGGTTCTGGAATCTGCGCAATCTGTGGATAAGCAATCTTAAATTCAGCATGAGTGTCGAACACACCGAGTCCGATGCCTTTTATCGCGCTACCCTCAACAGCGAGTGGTATCGAATTGTCGGCATTTTGGGAGTGTTGGCCGCCTTGATGGTCTACACCGTAGCCCGCGGCATCAAGGTTGGCGGGTTTCAACTGCTGTGGGTTCAGACCGCTGTGCTGGCAGTGGTTATTGCGCACGAGATTCACCTCTTGCGCGTAGTAACACAAGCGCTGCGGACCAGGAAAGACATACCAGCCGTCATCTGGGCCATTAACGTTTTTCTCGAGAGCCAGTTGCCTACCTTTGGGCTTTTCCTATTGTTGACAAGTGAATGGATGAATCCCTACCAGGTACTGGTCGCCCCGGCAGTGCTGGTCTACTTTCTGATCATTATCCTCTCAACGTTGCGTTTGAGTCCGAGCCTGACGGTTTTGACAGGCATACTGTCTGCCCTGGGCTACCTCTGCGTTGCCCTTTACATCGATGAAAAGTTTCGGGTTTCGCGGGTTGAGTTGGGCGCGTTTCCGCTCAGCATCTACGTTGTCTATGCCGGCTTAATATTGACCGCAGGGATCATTGCTGGAGTCGTGGCAGCGCAGATTGGAGGTTACGTCGAGGCAGCACTCCGCGAAGCCCACTTAGAAAACGAACTAAAAGCAATGAATCACGACCTCGAGATCGCGCAATCAATACAACAGGGACTGCTACCCGCCACGTCCCCCAAGCTGGACGCTTTCGATATCGCCGGTTGGAACCAGCCGGCCGACCAAACCGGAGGCGATTACTTCGACTGGCAATCGCTCCCTGACGGTCGTCTCGCGATCAGTCTTGGAGATGCGACCGGTCATGGCATAGGTCCGGCTCTTGTTAGCTCGTCGTGTCGTGCTTATGCGCGAGCCAGTTTCGCCGCGAACGGCTCACAGGGTCAGTTCCTTGGGCGTATGAACAGTTTGCTGGCAGAGGATTTATCTGCAAATCGTTTTGTGACTTTTGCAGTCGTGTTCCTTGATCCGCCAAATTCAGCAGTCGAGGTGCTTTCCGCCGGTCATGGACCAATACTCTGGTACCGGTCAGCCACAAACGACTTTGAAAGCCTGGCGGCTCAGGGGATTCCGCTCGGGATGATTGCGGGAGTCAAGTATGAAAAAGCTGAAGCCAGGCGACTCGCTCCGGGCGACATGATTGTGTTGGTCACCGATGGTTTTTATGAATGGGAGAATCCGCAAGGAGAAGAGTTTGGTCTGGAGAGACTGGAACAAACTATTCGCGAAGCTCGCGACCAGCCGGCTGAGGGAGTAATCGTCAGTCTGCGTTTGTCAGTGGAGAGTTTTTGTCAGGGAACAGAACAGAAAGACGATCTGACTGCCATTGTGTTGAAGCGAAAGAGTTGATTGGATCTGCGACACTCCTATCTTCTACCTGACTCACCTGCCAATCCACGTTAAGGTTGAGCTGTCGAGTGGCGCTGGCTGCGACCCGGCCCAGTACGCCCGCATAGGTGGGAAACGAGAGTGGCACTTGCGCAAGCTCATCAACTCGCATTCCCGCAGCCATGGCGACTGCGGCAACTTGAGTAATCTCAACCGCGCGTTCACCAACAACGTGGCAACCCAGCATCAATCGCGTCTGAAGGTCAACAATTAGTTTACAAAAGCCACCGGTGCGACCGTCGATGATCGTGCGGGTGGTTGCGTCGAAGCGAATACTGGCCACTACCACATCGTGTATCGCGCGTGCCTTTGCCTCAGTTAATCCAACCTGGGCGTATTCCGGATCGGTAAAACTTCCGATCGGAGCCGCACTCTGATCGGGAACCTTCATGGTGTCTCCACGGACTGCATTAGTGGCTGCGATGAAGCCGTCGTGAATAGCCTGAGGAACAAGCATCAATCGACCGGTAACGTCACCGGCGGCAAAGACATTTGGCGCAGAGGTTCGGAGAAACTCATTGACACGAATGAATCCCCTGGTGTCGGTTTCGATAGCGGCATTGTGAAGATCCAACCCTGCTGTATTTGCGACCCAGCCGATTGCGGTTATTGCAAGTGTCGCCTCCGTGCTTTGCCTCTTCCCGTCTTTAGAGAAAACCATCCGCACACCCGTCGGCGTCTTTTCAAACTTCTCTATGACTCCGAAATCCTCTCTGACTTCGATTCCGGATCTGCGAAACGCAGTGGCTACCTCATCAGACACAGCTTCGTCTTCCTGGGGAAGAATTCGCCGTCCTGTATGGAAGAGTTGAACTTTGGAACCGAAGGCGTTGAAGATCGAAGCCACCTGAGCGCCAGTCGCTCCACCTCCAATCACCAGCATGGACGGTGGAACGGTCTCGAGTTGCCATGCATCGCTGTGAGTTGCCGTGAGTTCAAATCCCGGGACCGACAACTTGCGACTTGCCCCACCGGTACAAACGATGATGTTTCTTCCCTGAAGCTGTAATCCATAAGCGGTTATGATCGTGTGTTCATCGACAAAGCGCACAACGCCGGCATGCTCGCAGACCGTTACTCCTGCGTCATCGATTTGTCTGCGAAGCGCCGAATGCTCACGGACGTCATTTGTTACTTCGCGCACGCGCTCGAGTAAGAGTGCATAATCAAGAACGGGCTCGCAGACTCTAATACCATAACGCCCCAACTGGCGTGCATCTCGCATCAGGCGCGCTGCGTGCGCCAGTGTTCGAACTGGAACCGGCCCGTCATTAGCAGCCATGCCGCCAAACCAATCACGAGTGACCAGCGCTGTTATCGCGCCCATATCTCCGGCACGAAGTGCGGCCAGCACGCCGGCAGGACCAGATCCAATCACGATGACGTCAAACATGTTGTGTGAAATCTCAGATGTCATAGAAATCCATCCACAGATTACGCGGTTTATCTACTCAGATGTGCGACGCCATCGTTGTGCAAGGCGCGTCACCGGACCTCTAATTAAGAGATAGGGCACGATGGCCAGCAGAATCGCAACGATTACAACTTCTCCGGGATAGATCCAGTGCTGGACAATCCACTGGTAAATGATGTCCATGATCACGGCCAGGCCAAAGACTCTGGCAATCGACTTCCATCCATCTCGGATCAGCCCGGCGCGTTGCTCAGGATCGCTCAGTATGGTCCAAAGGTAAGGCGGTCGACCTTCTCGCGCATCTTTCAAACCGGCACGGAATGCCAGCAGCGTCGCCATTATCGGCTGGAGAATTACCCGGAACGTCATTGGACCGCCCGCGCGTCCTAAGAGGCCGTCCCAGATTCGAGTAAGGAAGTCTTCCATAAGCGCGCTTTCTATCCTTCAAGTTCGGCCAGCCAACGCAGCGCGCGCAAGCCGGGCATGAAGCAGTATTCACCGCCACGGGTCACCACGAACTGCGGTATTCCCTGGCAACGTCTGCGCACGGGTCTGCGCGGAACCGTTAGCTTCCCACCGCCACCGTTTGAGCCGATTATTGGATCCCTATCGTTGCCGCCTCCAAAGAATATTCCATCATTCACCCACTGTGATTGAACGAATTCAAACTGCCTCCCAATATGTGCGCCGACAAACGCGAACATCAATCCTCGTTCGGCGCCGTCGTCATCGAGAACACCTTCGGGGAGTAGTGGACCATACGCAGTTCCACGGCGAATCATTCGATGAATTCGGGCTACCCCAGCTATCGCAGCATCGCGCGGATTCGTGCGACGAATGTGTGAGCCACCCGGAGTCTTGAATCCTGCCGGATCGTCCGCTTCAAAAAGAAAATCATTATTGCGTCTGGAATCAGCGCCAAGTTGTGGATCATCATGAAGCGGGCAGAGAGCGAGCGGCGCACCGCTACGCCAGCGACCCATCATCTTGGCCGCCATCAATTCCTCTTCCTGCGGACTGTTTGAGTTTGCGTTCAAGTATCGCCGGAAGTCCGCCACTCGTTGATGCAGCTTGCGGAAAACAACGTAAGTACCGTTTCGCCCGAGCAGTTCAGGTTCAGTCTTCTGAATCCCACCCAGTTCATCAGGGTAGCCCAGCACAAACTCGCCTGCTTTAAGTGGTCGTTCCTTTGGATTGCTCCCTGGAATTCCGCTTCCTTCAATAGCCGGGTGACTGATGCCGTCCCTGAATCCAAATGGCTCCTTTTCATCCGGCAACGCGTGACAATTCTGGCGCCAGATTGCCTCAATTCCTTTCATGCTCCGATATGTCGCTCGCGCGCGTGCAAGAGCCGCTTCAAGCCGCTCAGGATCGGGCGACACCGCCACGATTACAACGTGAACAGCCGCTGTTCCGAGTGGTTCCTCCCAATTCTCCGGACTACTCTCGCCACTATCGCCCAACTCTTTAGCCCGTGACGCCATGCCCTGCCGAAACTCCCAGGAGAAGCTGTCGATTGATTGTTGGGGCACACCAAGCGCCTTTAGTCCTTCACACGTCAACGCAACGCTCACCCAGGTGTCTGCTAACGGACTGCTGGGATGCGCAGCCGAAGTTACAACCCTTGCTACTCTATCCATCAACTCCCGACCGGCCGTGCGATCAGCGATGCGAAGCGCTATGTAAGTAGCCACATACGGAGCAGGCCGAGGACGCAGCACGCCGCTTTGAATGTCAGTGAGTTCCAGCGTGACGCTTGTTTCTTCGGTCAAAGGGTCCTCGCTTTGCGATATCCGCTACTACGCCGTGGCGATATTCTTCCAGAAGTTTTTCAGGCTCTCCGTGCCGCCGAAGAGCGTGGTGAAGTTCGTTGAATCAACCATCACGATGTCGCCCGCACGTTTTTCGTTCGGCGGCAGCCACAGCAAGCAATTGAATTCTGTATTGCCTGCAGCGGTGAATGGATGTGGGCGATCAGGATCGATTGGTTGACGCGCGAGCACTTGGACAGTCTTGCCGTTGCCGTTGGTCAGCGCGTAGTGCGGCAGGTGTGGATGAAAGTTGAGCGTCGGAACATTCTCAAGCAGTCCGAGTTTGTCCAGATCGCGAAAGGCAGTTAGCGGCGCGATGTCTCGTGTGCCTTTGACGAGCGCGGGACGAAGACCCCACTGGTTAATTACTGGAACGTCGAACGCTTTCAGGAGTGAGCGCGTGTATTGACTGAATCGCTGTTGGCGCGGGACCAGTGCGTCGCCATGATGTTTGTACTCCACCTGACGCTGTTCAAAATCATCAGTGAAGCCGACGTCGTGATGCGGTCCGATCATCAGGCAGGTACCTTCGCGTTTAAGCCACTCATGCAGTGCTTCGATCTCTTCCGGCTCCGCTTCCTGTTCTGAGAGTAGGTGGTCCAGGCCAAACACCAGCAGTGTGTCAGTATCTGCGAGGATGCGTTCATCAATCGGCAGTTTGTATCCCGCCTGATCAACGCGCTGGAAGACCGCGACCGGATGGCCAGTGACTTCACCGGCAACTTCCTGGAATGCGAGGGCGGAGCGGTGAAACAACTCGAGCGTGCCGGCGATGCCCTGGAGAAACTGGTCTGCAATCCACTCCGGCGTCTCGTAGGCCGGCCAGAGCACATTGCGAACTTCAGTCATGGTGGAGAAACGGTTCTCCATCGCGGCTGGATCGCGTTGCGTTTCCCATGGGTAGCTCCACGACCAGTAGATGCTCACACGGCGTTTACCCGGTGTGTATTTGCGCGGGATGTGATTTTGGTTGTAGGTGCGTGCCGGTTGTCTAGCTTCGCCCATAGCGTGAACCTTTCACTGGACCGTTTTGGACAACTTGTTACTGCATTTGATCCAGCAGGTTTGATAAGGCCGCTTTGACCTGCAACGATTTCTTGATCTCGTCGGCACTGAAATATGGGTACTCGCCGTATTCCAGAAAACTCGGGCACTGATGGTCGCGAACGAACTTGCTGAACGCCTCGGGGTTGGTCTGCCAATCTTCAGGAAAGCCTTCGAGGTTTTCGAAAACGGTCTTTACTCCCAGGTTCGTGAAAAGAGCGACAGCGTCCTCGGTGTACTTGTCGAAATCGGTGTCGAAAATTCCCTGGTACATGAAATAGGTCTCACCCTTGATAGGGAAAAGCACCCAGCGGAGATAATGCAGTTTTAGAGGAGCAAGGCAGTTGGGTTGGCCCGCCACCGCCGCCTCGATGTTCTGGGCATACTGGTGAAAGACCGGCTCACGGCCAGGGATTATTTTCGCGACAATCGTGAATCCATGGCAGGCAGGAGTCTTCTGGTAGATGGGACCATATTTACCCTGTTCAAGATGTTTAGTCTCCTGGGGTATTGCCATTGCCTGAGGCTTGATCTCCATAATCTACGCTCCTCTTCTTTTTCGGGTCACTATCATTTAACTTAAGGATTTTTACGCGGCGGCGAGATTCTCCATACTCGCAAAATTGACAGGTTCGCTATGAAGGATGAGGCTTAGGTTGGATGCATGCACGAAAAGTCTCAGGCTCTTCTCTGTGCAACCTCGGTGTTCTCTGTGTCTCTGTGGTTAACTATTGCTTAGGAAAAACAACCACAGAGACACAGAGAACACCGAGGTTGCACAGAGAAGAGCGTGGATAACCCACTTTCGTGAAAAGCCGGTTGGATTCCGTGGATAGCCGGTCGACTTTACTAATTAACCTGCCGCAGGCATCAGGTAAAACATCAGTGCAACGATGGTGTAAACCGTGATCAGTTGCACGCCCTTGAACCAATTTGACTGACCATCGCCGCAAACCAGTGCGCCGATCAAAACGGCCATCAATAACGAGCCGATTTCCGCCCGGCCGAATGCGAGCTCAAGTGGTTGCGGGGCGATAAAATAACTTGCGAGCACCAGCAACGGGGCGACAAACAATGCGATCTGTATACAACTTCCGAGTGCAATTCCTACCGATAAATCCATCTTGTTCTTGCGAGCCATCGCTACGGCTGAGCCACTCTCCGCAGCGCCACCCACGATGGCCACAAACACGATGCCAATGAACACTTGCGACATGCCCAGTGCTTTGCCCGTTTCTTCAGCAGCACCAACGAGAATCTCGCTCATCCATGCAGCCAGAGCAGACGCGGCGAGCAAAGTGACTACGGCACGTGACACGCTCCACTGTTCGTGGTGATCCGGCTGATGCGCGCTGCCTGAACCGGCAAATGCGCTGGTGTGCGTTTTCAGCGAATACAAAATGTAGAGCCCGTAGGCGAGGAGTAACAGGATAGCGATACCAACATTCAACTGTGCCTCAGCCCTGATCACTCCAGTCGGCGCAAAGACGCGACTAAAGGCACTCGGCACCGTCAAGCTGACGGCGGCGAGAAACATCATTGAGCTGTACGCGCGCGCCGCTGCCGGATTAAATTTCTGCTCGTGAAACCGAAGCCCCCCGGTTAGAAAGGCAACGCCAAGCGCCAGCAGCAAATTGGCGAGTATGGCGCCAACCAGTGACGCGCGCACCATGTCCAGATAACCCGCCTTTAACGCGACCAGCGCGATGATCAATTCCGGCGCGTTGCCAAAAGTTGCATTCAGCAATCCGCCGACAGCATCTCCCGTACGCGATGCGATCTGCTCAGTAGCACCCACGATCTGGGCAGCGATTGGAATAATGGCCACCGCTGCCATGAAAAACAGGACGGGTGCTCGGACGTGAGCGAGATGTTCCAGACCAACAGTGAGTGGGATGAACAGTAAGAACCAGTTTATTGGACTCCGGATGAATTGGCTGAACGGTGTACGTGGCAGCGTTGACCGAACCTCGCTTAGTTTGAGTGCGTCTGTTGTAGTAGACATGAAAACGTACCTCATTTCAGAATGCTGCTTAACAACAATCCAATGACGATCGTCGAAATAATGGTAACGAGACCAGGCAACATGAAACTGTGATTGAGCAAGTACTTTCCAATCTTCGTCGACCCTGTCTGATCAAATGAGACGGCGGCGAGCAGAGTGCCGTACGTTGGCAGGAAGAAGATCCCATTGGCAGCCGGATACAAGGCCACGAGCGTTAACGCCGGTAACTTCAGCGCGACTCCCACCGGCATCAATATCGCAACCGTCGCAGCCTGGCTAAAAAGCATCGACGACAGGACGAACATGCCAACCGCAAATGTCCACGGATATGTTTGTAGAAGATTTGAAATGCCGCTAACAATGAACCCGCGATTTCCTTCGAAGAAGGAAGAGCCCAACCAGGAAATTCCCAGGATGCAAATGATCGCCGTGATCCCGCTGCGCATTATCGTGCCCTTGAGAGCGACTTCCGGTGAGGCTTTGAAGACAATCATGATCAATCCAGCTATAGCTATCATTACGATCATGATCGCCATGCCCATGCCTACCTGATCGGTTTCCGCAACGCCGCTGCCCACAACTTCATAAGCGGGCCTCAGATTTGGGAACATGCCAATTAAAACCACCAGCACGATACCGAACAGAAAGACCAGCATTGAACCGCGGGCACGAAACAGATCCTTGCCGCGCAATACGGGCACCGGTTGTGGCTCATTGACCTCACCTCCGGCGAGCCGTATCTGGTATTCGGGATCTTTGTCTAAGTCTTTTCCTCGCCAGGCTACCGATAAAGACCCCAGCACTACGCCCAGAAATGTCGAAGGAATAGTGATCGCCAGCACACGCGGAAGCGAAACTCCCTGCAACAAGAGAAATCCCAGCATCGCCACCGTCGCTGCTGAAATAGGCGATGCGATTACGCCCTGAAACCCGGCGATCACACTGATCGAGAGTGGGCGCTCAGGTCTGATCTTGCCATTGCGCGAAACCTCGGCGATCACCGGCAGAAGGGCGTAGATGACGTGTGTCGTGCCTGAAGCCAGCACCAACACATAAGTCACCACCGGAGCGACAAAGGTGATGTATTGCGGTCGCCGCCGCATGATCTTTTCCGCGACCGATACGAGATAATCGAGTCCGCCTGCCGCCTGCATTGTCGCCAATGCGGTGATGACGGCGATGATCATGCCGAGAACTGTTTGCGGTGGACCACCTGGAGGCAAACCAAAGCAAAAGACGAAAACGAAGAGACCGATGCCGGCGACAGTACCGAGTGCAATTCCACCACGGCGTGCGCCTACGATGATGCAGGCCAGCAGGATGAGGAGTTCGATCCAGATCATGGGATAGGACCTCGTGCTTTGGGCTTTGGGCTTTGTACTTTGTACTTTGTACTTGGTGCTTGGTGCTTGGTGCTTGGTGCTTTGTATTTGGTGCTTTGGCTTCGGTCTCTGTCAGGACCTAAGTCCGAAGACGAGAGACAAACACAAACACAAACACCAAGCACTAAGCACTAAGTACAAAGCACTAAGTACTAAGCACCAAGTACCAAGTACAAAGCACTAAGTACTAAGCACCAAGCACAAAGCACCAAGTACAAAGCCCAAAACCTCAATAACTAATGAACAACTTCTGAACGTCACCCTTGGTCCGCGTCTTCAGCAATGCCAGCGACAAGAGAATTCGCGATTTCTGCGGATTGAGTTCGTCAGACGCGATAAACCCCAACTCGTCGTCGTTAACTTCCACGTTTCGGCCGACCGAACCCGTTGCGACGCGAGTGCTTCGGACCACCACGACGCCTTTCTTTACTGCGTTTGCAGCAGCGTCAACCGACGCTTTATTCATGTTGCCGTTGCCGACACCCGCAATTACGATCCCTTTGGCGCCATTGGTCACCGAAGCATCGATCAAGTCGGGTGACATATCAGCACAGGCAAAGATGATATCCACGCGCGGAAGTTTGCTGACGTTTGCGACATCGAATTCGCTGCCGCTGGTATGCTTCCATTCAGGTGTGTTGTAGAAGTCGTTCTTGCCGTAGATGGCAACGCCGACAAGGCCACGGGCCGGCGACATGAATGTTTGAATTGCGGTGGTGCTCGTCTTTGTCAACGAGTGCGCCGCATGGATCCAATCGTTCATAACTACCAGGACGCCCCGACCTCTTGCCAGCGGATCAACTGCCACTCCTACTGCGTTGTACAAGTTGAGCGGGCCATCTGCGCTTACCGCTGTTGAAGGCCGCATCGAACCGACGAGGACTACCGGCTTATCTCCCTTGACCACGAGGTTCAGAAAGAAAGCGGTTTCTTCCATGGTGTCCGTACCGTGGGTAACGACAAAGCCATCGACGTCGCTGCCGGGCATGAGTGCATTGATACGTTTGGCGACGTTGAGCATGATCTCAAACGACATGTCTTGAGATCCGACGTTGGAGATTTGCTCACCTTTGATGTTGGCCAGGTCCCTGATTCCCGGGACCGCGGCGATCATCGCATCGATGGTGACCGCTCCGGAGGTGTAGCCTGCTTGCGTGCCGGTGGCGGCGGCCCCTGCAATCGTTCCGCCGGTAGCAAGGATGACGATGTTTGGTTTCTTCTGCTGTGCAACCGCCACCTGCCAACTGAGAACACCAACAACGATCAGTAGCAGTAGGCGGGTTGTGTGTTGTGTCTTCATGACGGACTCCTCATCAATACGCCTTCAGTCCAACGGCCCGAAACTGTTCACAAACACGCTCGACCATTTCCGGCGGGGGTGCCGGAATATCGCCCAGCGTGTAATCGATTCCCAGCGCGTCCCATTTGAAGCGCCCCATCTGATGAAAGGGGAGCACCTCAACTCTTTCAACCACGTCGAGCCTTGCGGTGAACTTTGCGATCTGCTCGATGTCCTTTGGGTCATCAGTTAAGCCGGGCACCAATACAAATCGAATCCAGATTTTTCTTCTAAGACGCGAGAGCCGGAGCGCAAAGTCCAACGTTGGGATCATGTCTTTTCCGGTCAAGTTGCGGTGGCGCTCCGGAGTGGTTTTTAGACCCAACAACACCAGGTCGATCTGCTCAATTTCCTCATCGGTCAGACGGTCGCCCAAATGCCCATTGGTTTCAATCGCCGTGTGCACTCCCATTGCCTTCGCTGCGGTAAGAAGTCTGATTGCAAACCGGTCCTGCATCAGTGGCTCACCACCGCTCAGCGTCAAACCACCCGCCATGATTTTCAAGCCGTGACGATACCTGGCGAGCCTTTCTATTGCATGATCGAGAGTGACAGGCATGCCGTTGATCATGCTCCACGTATCGGGGTTATGACAGTACAAGCAACGCCATTGACAGCCGGCGGTCCAGGCAACGATGCGGACACCTGGCCCATCGACGGTAGAGCCGGTGGTAAACGAATGCAGAAAACCAATGTCTCCGGTTTTGAGCGCCTTCTTTACTGCCGATTCCTCGACCTCGACGCTGAGGTTCACGCGAAGTTCGAACGGACTTTGCGCCTCGAGCTGAACCTGTTCCGAGACTTTTTCGGCACTCATGACGACTGACCTCCATGGAACGTCCGGTTGATCACATCCATTTGCTGATCGCGGGTCAGCCGCACAAAGTTCACTGCGTAGCCTGAAACACGTATCGTCAAGTGCGGATAGTTTTCCGGGTGGTCCATTGCGTCGACCAGCATCTCGCGGTTCAGGACATTTACATTCATGTGAAACCCGGTTGAACTGAAGAAGGCGTCGAGCATGCCGCGCAGATTGACGACGCGATCCTCAGTGATTCTTCCCAGGCCTTCCGGGACCAATGACGCGGTGAGTGAAATTCCATCAGCAGCATCACGAAAAGGAATCTTCGCAACTGACGCGGCGGAGGCGTGAATGCCGTGCGAATCTCGGCCATGCATCGGATTTGCGCCGGGAGCAAAAGGCTCGCCCTGACGTCTTCCATCAGGCGTGTTGCCCGTGCTCTTGCCGTAAACAACATTCGAAGTGATCGTCAGGACTGATTGCGTATGTAGAGCGTCGCGATAAGTTGGGTGCTTTCTCAGCTTGCCCATGAAAGTACTAACAAGCCAGGAAGCCAGTTGGTCAACACGATTGTCGTTGTTGCCAAACTTTGGGAAGTCACCTTCGATTTGATAGTCGTTGACCAAACCAGTCTCATCGCGGATAACGCGAACTCTCGCGTAACGGATTGCCGACAAACTGTCGGCCACTACAGATAGACCAGCGATGCCGAACGCAATGGTTCTGAGAACCGGATAGTCGTGCAGTGCCATTTCGAGTCGCTCGTAGGAATACTTGTCATGCATGTAATGGATCACATTCATCGCATTGACGTAGACGCGGGCAAGCCACTCCATCATTCCTTCGTACTTCATTCTGACATCGTCAAACTCAAGATACTCTCCCTCGACGGCGCCGGCTTTCGGCCCGACCTGTTTGCCGGTGAGTTCGTCTCTGCCGCCGTTGATCGCGTACAGCAAACACTTCGCCAGGTTTGCGCGGGCCCCAAAAAACTGCATTTGTTTGCCGGTGAGCATTGGTGAAACACAACACGCGATCGCGCCGTCATCACCCAGACTGCGACGCATGATTTCGTCGCTTTCAAATTGAATAGAGCTGGTCTCGATCGCCACCTTTGACGAGAAACTGCGAAACCCTTCAGGCATACGAGGCGAGTACCAGATCGTGAGATTCGGTTCCGGCGCCGGCCCAAGGTTTTAAAGCGTGTGCAGAAAACGGAAACTCGTTTTGGTTACGAGCGAGCGACCATCGTCACCCATCCCGCCAATCGATTCAGTAATCCAGGTGGGATCGCCGGCAAAGAGTTCGTCATATTCTGGAGTGCGCAGAAAGCGGACGATACGAAGTTTGATGACGAAGTCGTCGATAATCTCCTGCGCCTGCTCCTCGGTCAAAGCTCCCGACTTCAAATCGCGTTGGAAGTAGATGTCCAGAAAGGTTGAAGTGCGACCCAGCGACATCGCTGCGCCATTCTGTTCCTTGACCGCCCCAAGATAGGCAAAATAGAGCCATTGCACTGCCTCGCGCGCGTTCCCGGCCGGCTTTGAGATATCGAATCCATAGCTCGCTGCCATCTGTAGCAGTTCTTTGAGCGAGCGGATCTGTTCGCCGAGCTCTTCGCGATCGCGAATAACGGCATCCGTTGACATGGCTGAATCGAGACTGCGTTTTTCCACCTCCTTCTGTTCGATCAGGCGATTCACTCCGTAAAGCGCTACGCGCCGGTAATCACCGATGATGCGACCGCGCCCGTAAGCATCAGGAAGGCCGGTGAGGATGTGAGAACTCCGACAGCGCCGGATGTCTGCGGTATAAGCGTCGAAGACGCCTTCGTTATGAGTCTTTCGGTATTTCGTAAACGCTTCGACTACATGCGGGTCTGGTTCATGACCGTAAGTCTTCAGTGAGGTCAGGACCATGCGAAAGCCGCCATTTGGCATGATGGCTCGCTTGAGTGGCGCCTCAGTCTGCAAACCCACTATCACTTCGTTGTCTTTATCGATATACCCTGGACCGTGAGCAGTGATGGAGCTGGGGATCTGTGAAATATCGAGTACGCCTTTTCGTCGCTCTTCGACAAAGAGCTCACTCAGTTGATTCCAGATCTTCTTCGTTCGTTCCGTCGCCGAAGCAAGGAACGAGTCGCCGCCTTCATACTCGTCGTAGTTTTGCTGGATGAAGTCACGCACATTGATTTCGCTTTGCCAGAGACCAATGTTGAATCCCTCCCACCCCATCTCAGATTTATCTTTTACAGGTTCCTTAACCGCAGTTGTTGACATCGGAAAATTTGTCCTATTCGATCGTTCATCCAGCGGCTTTCGCCAATCCAAGTAATGACCCGGTATGTCGCGCAATCATCAGTTCTTCGTTTGTCGGAATCACCCACACGGAAACCTTGCTGCGGTTAGTGGAGATCCTGGAACTGTGATCAGTGTTGGCAGCGTCATCGAGTTCAATGCCTAACCACGACGAGGAATCACAGATTCGTTCGCGGATCTCCGGAGAGTTTTCGCCAATACCGGCCGTGAAAACGAGTCCGTCGAGCCCACCGAGCACTGCCGTGAGCGCACCAATCTCCTTGGCAACGCAATAAACGAAGTAGTCCACTGCGAGACGAGCTTCAGGTTCACGTCGCCCCAGCAAGTCGCGCATGTCGTTGCTGATACCTGAGATTCCGAACAGTCCGGATTTTTTGTAGAGCAGCGTCTCTACGTCTTTGGCTGAGAGGTTCAAACCTTGAAAGAGATGCAACACAACACCAGGATCGAGAGCGCCGGGCCGCGTGCCCATACATAGGCCATCGAGTGCGGTGAACCCGAGTGTGCTATCGATGCTCTTTCCTTCTTGCAACGCACACATGCTCGCGCCGCTTCCGAGATGAGCGACGATGACGCGACGCTTAGCAATCGCAGGAGCAACTTCCGGCAAGACTGAAGCGATATATTCATAAGAGAGCCCGTGAAAGCCGTATCGCTGCAATCCTGTCTGGCGAAGTGCACGCGGGAGCGGAATGAGTTCGGCAACAGCCGGTTGTCCACGATGAAAACTGGTGTCGAAGCAAGCGACCTGCGGTACGCCTGGTAATCGTTCAAAAACTGCTTCGATAGCCGCGAGATTGTAGGGTTGATGAAGCGGCGCCAGTGGTATCAACTCACGTAACTCTTCGAGCACTTGCTGGTTCAGTATTGCCGGACCTTTGAAACGAGCACCGCCGTGCACTACGCGATGTCCAACGCCAAGAACTTCCGATCCGCCGTAGTTGGAACGCAGCCACGCGGCCAGGATCTCAACAGCCTCGCGTCCATCACTAACCTTGACGTCTTGCTTAGCGAGGCTTTCTCCGTTTGCGGCCTTAACGGTTAGACGAGGTGAGGTTCCGATACCTTCGATTTGCCCCCGCGCCTCAAGGCGCCAGTTCTGACCCCCCGGACGTTGGAAAACACAAAACTTCAGACTCGATGAACCTGCATTCAGCACCAGTGCATAGTTATCCATTGCACACTCCTACAGCTTCGCTCGCCGTGCATGAGCAACCAGCATCGCAATCGCGCAACTGGCAATTCTTGACCGCACACTGTCGGCGCGACTGGTGAGAATCACGGGAACCCTTGCTCCCAGGACCATGCCTGCACTGTCTGCGTTTGCGAGAAAGGTAAGTTGCTTGGCGAGGATGTTGCCGGCTTCGAGATCCGGCGCCAAAAGAATGTCAGGATCGCCGGCGACGCCTGAACGAATGCCCTTTGTCTTCGCCGCTTCCCTGCTGATCGCATTGTCAAACGCGAGTGGGCCATCCAGGATCCCGCCCTTGATCTGTCCGCGTTCAGCCATCTTGCAGAGTGCAGCGGCGTCGATCGTGGCCGGCATTTTTGAGGTGACCGTTTCGACTGCAGCGAGAATGGCGACCTTTGGCACTTCCAGACCGAGTGAAATCGCAAGGTCGATCGCGTTCTGACAGATGTCAACTTTATCCTCCAGGGTGGGAGCGATATTGATTGCGCCATCAGTAACGATCAGAACTTTGTGATAGGTTGGCACGTCCATCACAAACACATGGCTGATGCGACGTGCCGTACGCAACCCACCGTCGCGCGCGACGATCGCCGACATCAACTCGTCTGTGTGCAGGCTGCCCTTCATTAGAATTTCGGCTTTCCCTTCCCTGATCAGCTCAACGGCTTTTGCTGCTGACCCGTTGCTGTGCGGAACATCGATGATTTGCAGGTCGCCGAGATCGATCCCGGCAGCGGTTGCTGTTTCCTTAATCCTGGCAGCCGGTCCAACCAGCAGAGGTCTAATCAACCCGCGCTGCGCAGCCTCAACAGCCCCAGTCAAAGCCGTCGCCTCACACGGATGTGCCACTGCAGTTGGAACCGGCGCCAGACCCTGGCACCGGGCCAGAAGTCGTTCATATTTCCCTGATCCAGTTGCTGGTTGCATTCCTTGGATTCTCCTTACGGGTTCGCTGAAGCTGCGCGAACTGCCGGCCCAGTCTCCTTCAAAAGCAGGGTGAGCAGAATTGCGATGGCCACGCCATACAGCAGGGGTACAAACGTGGATTGGTAATGTTGCAATTCCATTTGTGCGGCTCCGCCCGAAGCGCGTTGTAAAATCCAGCCGAATACCGGACCGAGTAGCGCGCTAAATGTGAAGTTTAGAAAGTTGACGACACCAGTTGCGGTGCCACCGAACTGTGGTGGGTTAGCTTCTTTGATTACCGTGTAGGGCAGCATCGCCGCGCCCGAAGCAATGCCGGCGACCAGACCCACAACGTAAGGAGGGAAAACTCCGGGCGTGCCGTAGAGGATCCATGCGAGGCAAATAAAAAGCACCACACCGGCGCCGGCGATCACTGGTTTCCTTCTGCCTATACGATCCGAAACCAAACCCAGAAGGGGGCAGCCGATGATCCACCCGAATGGAACTGTGGCCGAGCGCATTACCGCCGAGCCGTAGTCGAGGCCATGCCCTTCCTGCAAATAACGGACACCCCAGATCATGTCGAAGATTGTTGTTGGTATGAACATTAAGCCCGCAATCAGGCCGCACAAGATCGACTGCGGATTCATGAACACTGTTTTGAAAGCGGAAACAACTGTCCTTAACCCACCGGCTGAACTTTCTGCCCGTTCGTCCGCCGGAATCAACATGAATAGAAGTACGCCAATTAAAATGCCGGCCACTCCCATTGCTAACCAGAAAGTCTTCCACTCCAGCCCTCGACCAATAAGTGGACCAACAACAAACTGCCCTGCAGAACCACCGGCCATCCCAAACATCTGCGTTGCGCCAATCAGCGTGGCCGCTTTCGAGGGGGCGAAATTCTTGGTCGCGATATAGATCGCACCGACGAGCGCAAAGACACCACCGGCGCCCTGCATAAATCTACCGACACTGGCGAGCTCTTTATTACCGGTCGCAAACAACAAGGCCCCGATACCAACTATTGCGGCTGCGCCGGGCAGCAGCCGGCGCGGACCAATCCTGTCCATCGCCGCTCCAGCAACCAAACTGAACGGCGAGTATCCGTAATAGAAAAGACCAACCATGGAAGCGACAGCGAGGGTGCTGATATTGAAGGCACTACTGAGCTCGGGCATCATCACGGCCGGCGCCGAGCGCAGTGCATACTGATAGAAGTAGTAAACCGCCGTCAGTATCCAGGCGACGATTACCATTCTCACGTGGTGGTGAGTTTCGGTTTTAACTAACGAGTATGTTGCTGCTTGTGCCATACATCCTCAGGCTGGACTCGGATTTCTCTGTGAGACAGCGAAGACTTCAAATTGGGGCACTACCTACTCTTTCGGATACTTGCTCCGGTCCAGTCCCGTAAGCTTCACCGGATCAAGCAACTCTTTGATTTGAGCCTCGCTCAAGATCTTTTTATCGCGAATGATCTCCAGTATTCCTTTGCCGGATTTGTAAGCTTCACCTGCCAACTCCGTCGCCTTCTCATATCCCAGAACCGGATTAAGTGCCGTCACGATGCCCACGGTGGTTTCCATGTAACGTGAGAGCACTCGCTCATTCACCGTGATGCCGTCTATGCACTTCGTGCGAAACAGGCTCGAGGTGTTGTAGAGCAAACTCTGCGACTCCATTACAGCCAGACCAGCGAGCGGTTCGTAAGCATTGAGTTGCAACTGTCCGCTGTGGGCAGCGAGCGTCACGCTGAAGTCGTTTCCCATCACGCGAAACGCGACGATGTTCATTACTTCCGGAACCACCGGGTTAACCTTGCCGGGCATGATTGAAGATCCGGGCTGCAACGCGGGCAGATTGATTTCACCCAAACCAGCGCGCGGACCGGAAGTCAACAAGATGAGATCGCCCGAGATCTTTGACAGTTTTATCGCCAGGCTTTTTAGGGCCGAGGAATAGACCACAAAGCCTTGCTGATCCCAGGTTGCCGACAACATGTCCTTCGCCGGAACAATCGGCTTACCCGTTAACCTCGCCAGATGCTCCGCGCATTTCTCCGCGTAGCCCTTTGGTGCGTTTAGCCCGGTACCGATCGCAGTGGCGCCCATGTTGACTGCGTACAAATACTTCTCTGCATCGCCCAGCAATTTAATTTCGTCTTCAAGACTGGCGGCGAACGCGTGAAACTCCTGACCAACGGTCATCGGTACCGCATCCTGCATCTCGGTGCGCCCCATCTTGACGATCTCGAGGAAGGCATCACCTTTCAGACGAAAAGAAGCGACGAGCTTTTGTAACTCGGAGATCAGTTTGTCGTTGCGAAGCAGAAAGGCGACCTTGATCGCAGTCGGATACGAATCGTTTGTCGACTGCGACATGTTGAGATCGTCGTGCGGATCGAGAAACTGGTATTCGCCTTTTTTATGTCCCGTCAGCTCCAGGCCGATATTGGCGAGCACCTCGTTCGCGTTCATGTTGGTTGAAGTGCCGGCGCCGCCCTGGTACCAATCGACGAGAAACTGATCGTGATACTTGCCTCTACGAACGGCTGCAGTCGCTTTTTCGATCGCCGCCAGCCGTTCCTTTTTCATTGCGCCGACGTCAGCGTTGGCCCGCGCGGCGGCGAGTTTGACGATGGCCCAGGCTTCGACGAATCCGGGATAGTGATTGATCAATACGCCGGATAGCTTGAAATTCTCGAGCGCCCGGGCGGTTTGCACGCCGTAGTAGGCATCCGCGGGAATCTCTTTCTCGCCGAGCAGATCTCGTTCGGTGCGTGTCGGTTGCGCGTTCGCTACTGGTACAAGCACCAAACAGGTGAGCGTGAAATAGATCAGTAGCTTTTTCATGATGTCACCGCACCCAGGAGTCCAGGGTTTGGCCCCGGGCCCGAGGCCTTCATTTATCCTCCAACACCGGAGACCAGGTTTTATCAGGATTGAATCTATCGATGGCTGGAGCCAGTTCCAGGGTCTTAGGACCAAGATCCTTCTGGTAGACCACGCCGTCATGACTGACCATGAATGTCTGAACTCCGGTGAGACGGTATTGGGCAGGAAATGCGATCAGCGCAAAGCCGCCAATCATTACGTCCTTCACGACGAAATCCAACTGGCCCAGTGGCGCTGCTGGTCCTTGTCCTTTTAAGACCCTGAAGAAGTAACCGTGATAGGGTTCAGTTTTGCTTGAGTATCCCCGGGCGATCGCCTCGGCAATTTCTTCACCGATCGGGCCGCCCCAGGTTCCATCAGTGTTTTGCCACGCCAATCCGTCCTGCATTCCTGGAGTGCTGATGATGCGTTGAGCGTATTGGTTCACTCCCGAAGTGCCATGCTTAAGCAGGGCGTACTCGTGTTGTGCTTCAACGTAACCACGACAAACATGAATGGCCGTAATTTCATTGCCGCCGATTCTACGGTAGAGAAGTTCCTCTCGCCCGGCCCGCGTATCAAATGACCAGGTCGCACCAACCTTGACGATTGGAACGGCAAACGGCCAATTTTCTTCACCTATCTGAAGTATGGCGCGTCGCGAATTTTTGGCTTGCAACGCGATCCTGGTTTTTGCCCGTGCCTGTGCGGCAAACTCTTTCAGTACTTCCCGCTCGCGCGCTGGTTCACCCGTATGGATGATGTCGTAACTATCAGGACCAAGAATCTCTGCTAGTGCCAGCTCATCGACTTTCTCAGCCGCCGCGATGAGAGCATTTGCAGCCTCTTCCGCAGTCGCAAAAGTCTTTCCCCTGGACACGGTCTGCCCGGCCGTCACTCGGGCACTTGCTATCACCAACAGTGCAGCAATTGTTATCAAACCTCCGGCAAAGACGAGTGCCGATACACGTGTGTTGAATGTCATAGTTTTGCTCCGCTTCATAACTCGTTACCTCCTTCCGCCGCCGCCGCCACGACCACCACCACCGCCGCCGCGACCACCACCGCCGCCGCCGCGTCCGCCGCCACCTCCAAATCCGCCGCCGCCACCACGGCTACCACCACCACCGAAACCTCCCATGCTGGAAGAGCCGCGGTTGCTGCTGGCTCTGGTGCTCGCGCCGCTGAAGCCTCCTGAACTTCCGAATCCACCACGACTTCCTGAACTGCTTGATCCACCGCGGTTGCCAACGCGGTCGCCACTTGCACGGTTGCTGCCCGATCCAGGACCACTTCGATCGCTAATACCGCCACCACGATTACTGGCGCTACCGCGATCACCTACGCTCCCCCGATCACGATTTCCAGCGTTGCCGCGATCGCCTACTCCATCTCGGCCACCAACACCGCCGCGATCGCCTACTCCATCTCGGCCGCCAACACCGCCGCGATCACCTATTCCATCCCGGCCGCCAACACCGCCGCGATCACCTATTCCGTTGCGATCACGATTGGCGCTACCGAGATTGCCGCCTTGCCTGCCGATGTCTCTTTGCGCAGCTCGTTGGCGGTTCTGTAGTGAGTCACCTCTGGAAGTGCCGCCAAATCTGTTTGCGGTATTTCGATCGCCGTACGGAGCACCACCGCGGTGCGCAGGATTGTGTTGCCACTTGTTGCCGCCGTTAACGCGATTGCCACCCTGAATGTTGTTGACACGATTGCCGCCGCTAATGTTCGTATTGCGATTGAAGTTGTTATTGTTGTTGATGTTGATGTCGTTGCCACCCCAGCCGGCTCCCCAGCCCCAGCCGCCGCCCCACGCCGCGCCCATCGCCAATCCGACGCCGAATGAAATTGCACTCGCCGCGATCACACCGCCGGCCGGATAAGGCGGGTAATAGATTGGCGGATACGGATAAACTGGAGCTCCGTAAACAACCGTCGGGTTGTAAGAAGGCACATAGATGACTTCGGGATTCGACTGTTCGATCACGATCACCTCCCTGTTCTCCACAACCTGTGTTTCGACGTTTTGTTGTTGGTTGTCGGCCAACGCCCCGGTCCCCTTGGCCTTGTTGCGCATGCGTTGAATGGCGTCCATTACATCGCTTTGTTGCGCCAGAAACGCATTGCCGAGATCCGTGGTCCACTGAATATCATCCGCCAGACGCTTCACTACGTCGGGCAAGGCAGCCATTGCCTGAATGCTCGGATCCCAGGATTCTTTCTTGACAGCTTCCGCTAGCTTCTTCTGGTCCTTTGCAAGATTCTGGTTTTTTTCCAACCACTGTTGCAGTTGAATAATCTCCAGTGGATAAGTGGTGGCAACGAGCGTTTGGCTAAGCAGGTTGTCGGGATAAAGCGCAATCGGCGCTACCAGAGAATCAAGCTGTTCCATCGGAACTTTGACAGCATCTTGCACCACTGGCGCAGCAGTAGGGCGCGTAAACGCAATTGCGTTTGCGGGTATCAGCAATGCCAGGCAGGTAAGCACCGCGCAACACTGGGCCAACGTGTATGAATGTCGCTTACAACTAAAATCATGTTTCATTACAGCCTCCTCTTGACTCGTTGCCCACGCTCGAACCCATTTTCGCCGGCGGCGACATGAGAGTCGTTTGATTCAAAACTTGAGTTCCTTCTTGAAGTTGTATTTGAACGAAAACTGAACATGAACGTCCTCAGACGAGAAGCCATCCAGGAAGTTTTCGCGTCTGCCCCAAATCACCTCGGCGCCAATCATCGCGTTAGGTACCGGGTAAAACAGCAGGTTGCCTGACGCGTAGTGACCGCGCCGGAAAGCATCCGGTAATTGCCCCTCAGAGTTTGAGATGTCGAGCATCGAGTACCCAATCGAGCTGGCGAAGCGCTTGTTCCACGTGTGATCGAGATAGGCCATGAAAGCCGTCAAAGGAAGTGCGACACCCTTTATGGGCGTGCGCGGATTCCCGGTGTTCGTCAATGCGATACCCACGTCAACCGGCGCATCGTTCATGTAGTTCTGAATGCCGTGACCGTATGTGAAGGAGAATTTACCGACGTCGTTCTGGCCAAAGTTCAGGGCTGAGTTCAGGCTCACGCCCGCGCCGACAGCACTACCACTCAAGTCGAACGCGTCGTCGTTGGTGTCTTCCCATTGGATTTTTCGAACCAGGCCGGATGCCTGGAAATGACCCCAGTCTCTGTCGAAACGTACGTTCCCAGTGAGATCGGGTAGCGGGAATTTTGGCCTGACGCCCTGCAACTCGATGCGATCCGAAGCGCGGCCCAGGTCGGCGCTTGCGCCCGGACGTTCTGCCCCGATTGTGATTGAGTTCTTACCCTTAAGCGGCATCCAGCGAAACTGCACATTGCGGAACCATGGAATTCCGTTTGGGCCCCAGTATTCGTTGGTATTCGGAAATACATCGGGATCGACGAAGACGCTCCAATTCTGCCCGGCCCCGAACTGGCCCAATTCGCCGTAAGCATGTCGCAAGCGAAAAGTGGTTTGACCGGCATCGACACCAGTGCCGAACAATTCAAATTCAAATATGGTCTTTAGCTCCCCGTACTTGGTCGGCGTTGTTGACTTAACACCGAATCGTGACTGTCTCACGCTGGAAAACCAATTACCGTTTGGCGCGAATTGATCCCTGAACGCGGGCAGCTTCACCGGGCGAACCGTATCGAACCAGTTAGGGTCGGCCTGCTTGAATTGGTAGCCCATGTCGAGCATCGCAAAACCATAGATCTGAAAAGTGCTCTCTCCTTTTTGATCGTCCTGTTTTGGCTTTGGAGCCGCAGCGGTTTCAGGTACTGGTGCTGGTGAATAGACCGCCTCGATAATTTTCGGCGTGGGATTTTTTTGCGCTTCCTCAACTGCGTTGAGATGTCCCTTTAGGTCTCGCACTGTCTGCTCCAGTTGTTGAAGGCGTTCCTTTAGTTGTTCGACTTCTGTTTTCTGCTTCGGCGGCTCCTGAGTCTGTCCCGCAACCAGGCCGGCTTGAACCGCGATCAGCACGATCAACGACAGCATAGAACCTGCAACACCTTTCGAGTTGGTTCGATTGTTTCTCTTCATGACCCTCCTCCATTTAGCCGACAGTTCGAGTATTCGTTGGCTCAATCGCATCCTAGTGATGGACCTAAAGATGTGAACCTAGCAAAAGTTACAGGGGCGGAGACTTGCGGATTAGTAAGAATCAGAAGGGCTTGGTTTACGACCGCGGTCCTGGATTTTCGCGACAGCTTAGGGTGAGAGGAATGAGAGACGTGATGGACCAGCCAGCCGTTATGGCTGATATCGGGAGCCTGTATGAACGACACAGCCGGCGAGTTTATTCGTTGTGTTTACGAATGACGGGAAACGCAGCGGAAGCAGAAGATCTCACTCAGGAAGTATTTATTCAGCTCATCCGTAAGATCGACTCGTTCCGTGGTGAAAGCAAGTTCACCACGTGGTTGCATCGCCTCACGGTGAACCAGGTCCTGATGCACTTCCGAATGAGAAAGCATCGTCCAGAACACCTGCCCGGCGAGATCGAACTCGAGCGACTGTCGAGAACTTCCATACCTGAGTTGAAGTCACCGCTAGTTGAACGAACTGTTTTGTATGCGGCACTGACCCAATTGCCCGCCGGTTGCCGGGCTGTGTTTCTAAAATACGATGTCGAAGGTTATAAACACGCTGAGATTGCGAAACTCTTTGGTTGCTCGGTCGGAAACTCCAAGTCGCAACTACACAAAGCCCGGCGAAAGCTGCGGCATCTGCTGAAGCGAGAATGGCCAGTTCACAAGAAGCACACAAAGCACAAATGTCATAGCTGATTGAATGTGCTTTGCGCTTCTTTGTGGCCCAAAGACTGAGCCTTCACTTTTTCACCGGTGGCGGATATTTCTTGAACAACTTAACCATCGCCTTGTTCAGATTCTTCTCCACCTTCTGCGGATCTTTTCCCGAACCCAGAGTCTTGCTTGCGGCCCCGCGCCATACTTGCTCCTTCTTCACCACGTCATACAGATCAACGTTGAGCGTGCCGATGTTGATGGTTGAACTGGTAGTGGTTGTTGTTCCTCCCATACCACCGTAGCCGCCCCAGCCACCCCAACGCCCATAACCCCACATGTCTCCGCCGGTGCTGTAGGAGTTCCACTGCTTCTCCTGACTGACAGCAGCTTGATAGGTGACGTAGAGGTCCGGGGTGTCTCCTTCGGTCCGGCTCAATCCCTTTGTAGCCAGCTGCGTATCGATCGCCTGCATGATCTGCTTGTCGAGTATCTGATTGGGATATTGAGCGTTAGGGACTCTGACCCACTTATAGGTTTTGTACTGCGAGAAGTCTGTTCCCGGAAGTGAGTTATAACGAATATCCTGCGCCGATGCTGCCGTCTGCACAAACAGCAGCAGGCAACCGGCGATTGCAATCCTGAAAGTATTCATTCTCTTCTTTATCATTTGCACCACCATCTCTTTCTTTAGAAATCTTGACGTCTCCAAATTTAGAGATGATGTGGAGTAACTCGACCTGTAAATTTTACTAGTGGTTAAACTAGCGCAGGACCATAGGATTCGAGGTGTCTCGCTCGGTTAGATAGAGCAAGCACTTAACGGTTGTGTTCTGGAGAAAAGTCAAGGTAGGGTCTCGAATCTCTCTGGTGCACACTTGACCAACTCGCTCGACAAGCGTCCACACCCGAAGCTGTGGACAGGACAGCAACAAGTGAGGTTGGTTGAATGGTGCTTTCGAAAAAGGGGTTTGAGAGCATCATGTAATCCCAGCCGCGTTTCGTTTTCAGGAGGCGCAAAACGCGGATCGAACTGCGGCTGGGATATTTCTCAAAGCGTGAGGCGTAGGTCAATGAACACTGAGGATCCATCGGGTCGAAACCTGCCGGGATGGCGACCGGCGTCTGACGCTGACGATCGTCAAGTCGAGGTTCCGAAGGCGTTTGAGGTTGAGCTCGGTGCGGCTTCGCACCAGGGACATGTCAGGGCGAAGAACGAAGATCACTACCTTGTCATGAGCTTCGGGCGCTCACTAAATAATCTACTGACGAATCTGGACGAAAAAGTTCTTGAGCCCAGCTACACTTCGACCGGGTACGGAATGTTGGTGGCGGATGGCATTGGCGGCATGGCTGCGGGCGAGGTGGCGAGTCACTGGGCTCTCACTAAGCTCGTTGAACTCCTCGTGGAAACGCCAGACTGGATCATGAAGCTGGAGCGGACGGAGGATGTCACAATCATCCTGCAGCGAATGACTCAACGCTTTCTGAAAATCGATGAGACTTTGAAAGAGAAAGCTAAATGGGACGCTACTCTGCGCGGCATGGGAACCACTTTGACGGTTGCTTGTACGCTGGGGAACGATTTGGTAATTGGTCACGTGGGCGATTCACGCGCGTACCTGCTGCGCGAGGGCACGCTGAAACAGTTAACGACGGACCATACCTTAGCCCAATCGCTGATCGACGCCGGCATTGCGGCCCGCGACGATCCGGCGCCACGTTCAATGCGGCACGTGCTAACGGCTGCGCTTGGCTCCCTCGGCAAGCGAATTGAGCCTCAAGTTCAACACTTGAAGGTGCGCCAGGGCGATCAGCTACTTCTTTGCACGGACGGACTCACCGAAATGGTCGAGGATAAAATCCTGGCTGAGGCGATGTTCGAAGCAAAGTCTGCTCAGACGGCTTGTGAGACTCTCATTGATTTGGCGCTTTCGGGAGGTGGCGTAGATAACATCACCGTCGTTATTCGTCGCTTCGGCTCTTGCTCATCGGGCACAAACGAGCGCTTGAGGTCTGCATGACGAAAGTCCAGGGCTCTAATGAGTTCCCAGTGCCTCAAAAGTCATCTTGAAGGCCACAAGAGGCACACAAAGCACAAAATGAATTCTTAGCGGCGGAGGTAATCCTTAAATGTTTTAATCATTTGCGCTTTTTGTGCTGTTTTGTGGCTTGCTCTCTGTCATTGAAAAAGGACTTTTGAGGCAAAGCCTCCCGAAGTTTTACGCCAAAGGCGTCGCTAATTTCTGGTGGAACCGGAGGGTGCGTTTGGCAGGCGAGGCATTGAACGATGCGGCGATGCACGGTTCATCCGCCGGCTCCGGGCCATACTAGTTCTCTCTCCGTTGTTTCTCTTCGCTCCTCAATCCATGAAGTCACAGTGCGGATTAAGTCGCGTCTTGTTTGTTTCTCCGTCCTCAATCGAGAGTGATCCATTTCTCTTGGGACAAGAGACTCTCGGTGCTCGCGCTTGATGATCTTGATCGACTTATCGCTTACAGACATGAGGACCGACCTCCAATAAAGTATCCAACGTCAAGCCAATCGTAGTCACACCCGCCATAACTCGTACTAGCAAAATTGACAGTATGAGCGCCCCTGAAAGCTCCTACCATGGCTCTCGACTGATGAATAACAGTCGGGCTCGGAACCGGCATCATGATGCGAGGAAATCCCTTGCTTAACGGACTCCGGACTCAGGAAACCAAAAAAGCTAATTGATTCAGGTGAAATACAGTTCTAAAGGAAGGAGACCATTGTCATGAGAGACAGGAAATCAATCGCAGCGCTAGCGGCACTGGCGTTTCTTGCAACGCTGATGACCGCAGTCGGAGCCATGGCGCAAAGCGCAGGTAATGCCCGTTCCGTCCAGGTTCCACAAGGTCAGAAACAAAAGGTCCAGGGCGTTGTCGGCGATCGTAAAGGCGATCATTTTACAGTCCGAGATCCTGGCGGTAACGAAACTACCGTGCTCCTGACGGGCAACACGGACGTGACTTCACACAGCAGAGGTCTCAGGGGCAAAAAAGACTACCCGGTGACCTACATCATGCGCGGGCTGCGCTTGCAGGCTCAGGGCGTCGGTGATACCGACGGAAATCTGGTAGCCGAGTGGGTCAGGTTTGATGAGCAGGATCTGCGCTCCGCCCAGGCGCTCGAGCAGACCGACGAACTCGCCCAGGAAAATCAGGCGAGGCTTGAAGCTGCGGAAAAGGCTGCTCTCGAGGCGGCGGCGAACGCGGAACGCATGGCCGGACAAATTGCGGAAAATACTGCGCTAGCCAATGACGCCCGAGCCAGGGCTGATGCGGCGCAAAAGCAGGCCGACGATGCGTTCAAGGCGGCTGCGTTGGCTAACAACCGGATCAACGGGCTGGATGATTACGAAACCATTCGCATCATTCCGGTTCTCTTCAAAGTGAACAGCAGCACTATCAACGCGACCGCAAAACAAACGATCGATGAAGCGGCAACTTGGGCCAAGGGCGAGAAGGCCAAGGGAAACGCGAATGGTTGGCTCGTTGAGGTGGTGGGGTTTGCGGATACTACCGGCAACACCGCGAAAAATCGCGCTCTAAGCGAACGACGCTCGAAGGCCGTTATTCAATACCTGGTCGGCGTGCATGGTTTGGATCTGCGCCGCTTGGTCCAACCCTTTGGTTATGGTGAGTCCAAACCCGTCGCCACTAACAAAACCGCAGCCGGGCGCGCGAAGAATCGGCGAGTTGAGGTCAGGATTCTGCAAAACAAGGGAATCGCAAATACGGGAACTAACCAGTAGTTGATTCCCTCATCGACGTTGAGCGAATCGCGGCTGCACAGTTTGTGACGGGACCGTCCAGCGACCATCCCGCTTTCTTAAAAGGAGAAGCAACATGTCGGAAAAGGAAAATGATATGCATGACAGTAAGCCCAGCTCGACAGAGCTACCGCCTGAGGGCGACGGGGACGATCTGCTTGGCAGCACGAAGCGGTTGGTCTCGCAGAAGATTCCCGCGGGCGTAGATCGCCGGAAGTTCCTGATGAGAAGCGCTGTGGGTGGCGCTGCCGCAATCATGACGGGCAAGAGTCTCTTAGCTGCGGACAGAACATCCGAGGCAGTCAAATCGATGCCAGTGATGCGCCCGCTCTCTAGCGGTCTGTATCTCCATTTGGCAGCGAAGGGGCCCATCGTGATAACGGCTGACGAGTTCTACAAAGTGGGGCCCGGGCCATCAAGCTCGCACACGATCGGCCCGATGCGCATTACCTACGATTTCTACCAGCGCTGCACGAAGCTGCCGGCAGACAAACTCGCGCAGGCAACTGCGCTTAGAGTCAACCTGTTTGGCAGTCTCAGTGCCACAGGGAAAGGACACGGCACGGAACGAGCTACTCTGGCAGGTTTGATCGGTATGGAACCAGCCACTGTCGACCCGCTGTTTCTTGATGGCCTGCGCGACAAGCCTGACCAGTCGTTCAAAGTTAAGCTTGGCGGAAAAGAGATCCCGGTGACGCTCAAGGACGTCATCTACGACGCTCCGAAGGGCGAATTCCATCACCAAAACACCATGGTCTGCCATCTTCTGGCCGGCGACAAAGATCTGCTCTCGCTGGAGTACTACTCCGTTGGCGGCGGATTCATTGAGTGGAAGGGCTACACGCCTCCGCAGAAGAATGCCCCGAAGTACCCGTTCGAAACAATGAAGGAGCTTCGTGCTCATGCGGACAAGAACAAGTTGACCATCGGACAGGTAATGCTGGCGAATGAAATGTCGATCGCGGGCAAGACTGAGGCGGAAATAAATGCGTTCATCGACAAAATCATCAATGCGATGCTCGCGACGGTAAAGTCAGGGCTGAGCATGCCGGATGATGTACTTCCAGGCCCGATCAAACTGCACAGCAAAGCAGCGACGGTTTATAAACGCGCGATGGACGAGAAGAATTTGGCAGATCGCGGAATCGGCCTACTGTCCGCATGTGCGATAGCCGCTTCTGAGGAAAACGCTCGCGGCCATTTGGTCATAACCGCTCCGACGGGCGGCTCTGCCGGAGTCATGCCATCCCTCGTCTACGGTCTGATGGAAGGACGCAAGATCTCGCGGGAAAAAATCCGTGAAGGCATGCTCGCCGCCCTCGCGGTTGGCTATCTCTGCAAGCATCATGCGACGTTGGCCGCCGCCGAGGGTGGCTGCCAGGCCGAGATCGGTGTGGCTTCCGCCATGGCTGCGGCATTGGTTGCCACGGCGAGTGGAGCTGAGTCGCGTGTGGTTGAGAACGCCGCGGAATCGGCCCTGGAGCATCACCTGGGCATGACCTGCGACCCGGTCGCCGGGTACGTGCAGGTCCCGTGCATTGAAAGATGTGCGTTCGGCGCCGTCAAAGCCTGGACAGCCTATGCGATCGCAAGCAATGAGGTCGCAAGCAGTCACCGCGTGACCCTCGACGAAACCGTACAGGCCCTGGCACAGACGGCAAAAGACATGAACAGTAAGTACAAGGAAACGAGCGAGGCGGGTCTTGCTCTCTCTGTGGTCCTCTGCTGAACCTCAGGTCCTATGAGTCGATATGCAGCGCGGCTTTGCATGAAAAGTAGTTGTGCACGCTCCTCTCCTGTGCAACCTCTGTGTCTCTGTGGTTGTTTTTTCTAAGCAATAGTTAACCACAGAGGCACAGAGAACACAGAGGTTGCACAGAGAAGAAGTTGAGCAAGAGACTTTTCGTGCAAAGCTGATTCCGATCTCGTCTGCCTGAAAGAGGCTTTAGATGTTTACATACGCCAGACTCGCAGTCGCATTGGTATTTCTGTCAGTAACGTTGCTCGTGAGTTTTGCAAATGGACAAGCTCCAGGATCACAGCCTGGTAGTCAGGAAAGAGTAGTCGGTGCGACTCGCGCAAGCCAACCAAGTAACTCAGACAATAAAGTGCCGCCGGCATCGCGAACTAACGATCTCGAGAGTGACGTCGCGGCGATGAAGGCTGACAACGCCGCTGTTCGAGAACAACTTCGCAAGATGGAGGAACAGCAGAAGGCGCTACTGGAATTAGTAGATCATTTGCAGCGACGGCTTGATGGCAACGCTGTGGTGACTGGGACTGAACCAGGCTCGATGCCGGCAGCAGAGACTTCAACGCCATCGACGGCAACGGCTTTAGCGCCTGAGCCACCGGCCCCCCCGAAACCGACGAAACCGGAGGAAGAACGTTACCGGGATGGAATTGTTCTCTGGCAAACCTCCGAGGACGCTGAGGTGCCTTTCCTGCTGAAGTTCAACGTCAATACCCAGATCCGATATCTCAATTCAGTTTCATCCGACGACACTTTCACCGACCACCTGGGCGTTGTCCGCCAAGTTCAAAAACGCAATGACATTACCGTAAATCGTACGATGTTCATTCTGGGCGGCTACATATTCGACAAGCGGCTGCGTTATAGCAGCACCGTCTGGACTTCCGCCGGCGCCGCGTCAATCGTCGTGGCTGGGAACATTGGTTGGCAATTCAACAAAGCTCTCACGATCACTGGAGGTTACAACGGTGTGCCAGGCAGTCGATCACTTGTTAACACGTTTCCATTTTTTACCTCAACTGATAGGAGCATGGCAGACAACTTCTTCCGCCCCGGCTTCACGCAGGGAATCTGGGCAAACGGGGAACCCGCAAAGGGGCTGAACTATATGGTGTTCGTCGGCAACGGCCTCAACACCATTAATATCTCGGCAAACAAGATCGACACGAGTCTCCTGGTTTCCGGCAGTGTCTGGTGGGAACCGCTGGGAGCCTACGGAGAACCCGGCAAAGCACGAAACATGTACGATGATTATTTCGCTTCCAAAAAAACTCGCATTCGAATTGGTACTTCGTTTACGAGATCCCGGGAAGACCGCTTTTCGAATTTAGATCAATCGAGCCCTGAGAATACTTCATTGTTCAACTCCGACGGCGTGCTTACTTTCTCAACCGGAGCGTTTGCGCCGGGTGTGACCGTCGACAAGGCTACCTACCGCATGTACGCGATCGACGGCGGCCTCAAATGGAACGGGCTGGCGGTCAACGGGCAATACTTCTTTCGCTGGCTAAACGACTTCGAAGCTGATGGGCCGCTTCCGCTCGCCTCGACATTCGACCACGGCGGTGAACTGTCGGCGAGTTATTTTGTCATTCCTCGGAAGCTGATTGTGTATGGCCGTGGGTCCAAGGTCTATGGACAGTTTGGAAATTCGTGGGAGTACGCCGGCGGCCTCAAATGGCACTTCCTTCCGACGGAACGTTTATGGCTGAACGCCGAGGTGATGCGGGTTCACAAAGTTCCTTACACCGGAGCCTTTACTCCATATAATGCAGGTTTGAATGGCTGGGTGCCCATGCTTCAGACGATCATCGCTTTCTGACATCGACAACTTCTTCCGCCGTGTGGTCACCCCACAGAGCCCTCACCCTTCCGGCAACGTACCTTAACTACACTGGCAAAACTACCAGTATGAACACCCTCGAAAGTCCTTACCATGACTCTCGACTGATAGATAAACAGTCGGGCTCGGAACCGGCATCATGATGCAAGGAATGCCCTTGCTTAACGGACTCCGGACTCACGAAACCTAAGTAGCTAACTGATTCAGGTGAACACAAGTTTCTAAAGAAGGAGACCATTGTCATGAGAGACAGGAAATCAATCGCAGCGCTAGCGGCACTGGCGTTTCTTACAACGCTGATGACTGCAGTTGGGGCCTTGGCGCAAAGTGCAAGTAGTGCCCGTTCCGTTCAGGTGCCACAAGATCAAAAACAGAAGATTCAGGGCGTCGTCAGTATCCGCAAGGGCGATCATTTTACAGTCCGAGATCCTGGCGGTAGCGAAACGACCGTGCTCCTGACGGGCGACACTGACGTCACTTCGCACAGCAGAGGCCTTAGAGGTAAAAAGGATTACCCGGTGACCTACATCATGCGCGGTCTGCGTGTGCAAGCTGAAGGTAGAGGAGATGCTGACGGCAACCTGGTAGCTGATTGGGTCAGGTTTGATGAGCAGGATCTGCGCTCTGCCCAGGCGCTCGAGCAGACCGCTGAGCTCGCCCAGGACAACGAGGCGCGGATTGCGGCTGCCGAACAGGCGGCTCGAGAGGCGGCGGCGAATGCGGAACGCATGGCCGGACAAATTGCGGAAAATACTGCGCTAGCCAATGACGCCCGAGCCAGGGCTGATGCAGCGCAGAAGACCGCTGATGATGCGTTCAAGGCGGCCGCGTTGGCCAACAACCGGATCAACGGACTCGATGATTACGAAACCATTCGCACCATCCCGGTTCTCTTCAAGCTAAACAGCAGCACTATTGACGCGATCGCAAAACAAACGATCGATGAAGCGGCCGCTTGGGCCAAGGGCGAGAAAGCCAAGGGAAACGCGAATGGTTGGCTCGTTGAGGTCGTCGGATTTGCGGATACCACTGGTAACACCGCTAAAAACAACGCACTCAGCGAACGACGCGCGAAGGCAGTAATTCAATACCTGGTGGGCGTGCATAGTTTGGATCTGCGCCGCCTGGTCCAACCCTTTGGCTTTGGTGAATCCAAACCCGTCGCCGATAACAATACCGCGGAAGGGCGCAAGAAGAATCGGCGCGTTGAGATCAGGATTCTGCAAAACAAGGGAATCGCAAATACGGGAAATTAGCCAGGAAGTCTGCGCCGCCGACGTTGAGCGGATCCTGTCACGCGCATTTTTATAAGAGTGCTCCTGGTGAGGCCGAGTTGGGAAGCGTGGATTTAAATCGAGGTGAGCAGGTTGGCCCAGGAGGAAACACTTGCACACCTCAACCGGGGCCGGAGAGAGCCAACACTCTCCGGCCCCTTTCGATCAAGGCTGGATAGCGCGTCGCAGGTAAGAGAGGCGTTGCACAAAAAGTCGTTACATCCTGTCTCGGATCGCTAGAGTAAGAAATTTCCCACGCAAAGACGCAAAGGCGCAAAGAAGAAAGTGTTTAGATAACGCTTTGCGTCTTTGCGTCTTTGCGTCTTTGCGTCTTTGCGTCTTTGCGTCTTTGCGTCTTTGCGTCTTTGCGTAGCAGATCTTTTTCGTATTTAGTTTTTGTGCAAAGCCGGTCAGAGATGAAATTGTAGGGATGTCGGTTTTAAGGCAAGACTTGATGTGACGGTGACGGCCGTGAGCCTGCCTAAATTCGTCGTTTTCAATTTCGGATGCCGGACGACTCGCCTATCTCACCTTCGCCGACTGGTTCCGCGCTGGTTCTGATGTTGGCAATATTTCCAGGACGCACTTCAAACTCCACGAATACCGGTTTCTCGTTTCGGAGGATATCAAGCACGTGTGAGTAATGTTCGGCGAGGTAGTGGCATGAGATGTAGCCCGAACCTTTCATGGTATCGGCCGTTGGCATCGTCGTCGTGCTGTGATGAAAGTACGCGGCGCCAATGAGGTCATTATTATCATTTCGCAAACCAATTATGGCCTGGTACGGATAAGCGATGATGTTCTTTGCGCCGGCATAGTAGGCCACGTCGTATTTCTTAATCTCAATGATTGCCATGACCAACTCTCCTTTTGAACATTAGATCCTGGCGAGCACTGAAAACGACCAGTGTTGTAGAGCGCCACCATTGACACCAATTAGACTCCTGCCGCCAGATTGAACTCCAGCGCTGTACTTACCTGCCTTTGACCGGATACTTCTTGAAAATTTTCGCGATGCCTTTATTGATGGGCTTGGAAACTGTATTGGCATCTGCTTGCAAATCAGCGCTGGGAGCACGTTGCAGTACCTCCGTTATCGTGCCGCGAAAAACCACCCGGTCTGTTTTGCGATCAAACAAATCGATCACCAGCGTGCCCGTCGTAACATCCCACATTTGCATCGCGGAGCTACCCACCATTCCGCTGTAGGCGGGATTGACGACATGATAAAAGGGAACATTGGCAACCTGTAGAGTGGGACCCGTCGCCGCCAGATAAACTACCTTCAGGTCTGGATCGGTCTCTACCTTCGTGAGCCCTCTGGAGGTGAGTTCGCGTTCCACCGCTTTGACGATCATCGCGTTCACGAACGGATTGCGCGCTTTGCCTTCATCAAACGTGAAGGTCTTGAAGTTTGAGAAATCGACATTCTTGTCGTGAGCAGCCGACGTCTTTTGCGCCTGGACCACCGTGCATAAAAGCGTGCTCGCTAGAACAACGACACCTATTACGGCCATAACAGATTTCATTTTTCTCCCTCACTGCAAACGAACAGTTTCAGCCGCGGCAGAGTTAGGTTTTATTCTAGGGTGAGACCTTAGAGTAGGTACCTGTCATTATTGACAGGGGCTTTGCCTCAAAAGTCATCTTGAAGGCCACAAGAGGCACAAAGCACAAAATGAATTCTTAGCGGCGGAAGTAATCCTTAATGTTTTAATCCATTTGCGCTTTTTGTGCTGTTTTGTGGCTTACTCTCTGTCATTGAAAAAGGACTTTTGAGGCAAAGCCATTGACAGGTGTTCTGGCTGTGGGGTTGGACGCTCTGTGTTACTGCCGTTTTACGATCGAGGCTTTGCCGCGATGAGGTACAACCGGCGCGCCGTGGCCAGGTATAGCGCATCTCCGATCAGCGCCGGAGGTGAATAGAGCGGAGCATCCATCTCGATCTGCGCCAGCACTTCCTTTCGCCGTCCGGCACGAAGCACAGTCATGCTGCCTGCAACGTTCCCAACGTAAAGCCGGTCGCCGGCCGGCAGCAGGCATCCCCAAATTGCTTCGAGGGTATCGTGCTTCCAGACCGTTGCGCCGGTCGCCGCGTCGAGACAGTGAATAGTTCCACCCAGATCCCCAACGTATAGCAGACCATCCTTCACAATGGGCGTTCCCACCACGCGGCCAACCTCGCGAGAAGTCCAGAGGAGTCTGCTCTCGGTGACGTCTCCCTGGCCGTTGGGACTGATCGCATGAATCAACGAAGGTCCGTCGCCGTGCGTAGGATCCTGGCCCATGGCAACAAAGACGCGGCCGTCGGCGAAGACCGGTGCAGCGATGATAGAGCTGCGCGAAAGGACGCCGGGGCGCGGAAGCCAGCGGGCATCTTTCGGGTTGCCGTCAAATCGCCAAACTTCGTGACCCGACGCCGCATCGTAAGCGCGCAACCAGCCATCTCCTCCGCCGAACAGCACCTGCATGCGCCCGTTTACATTGGCCGCCACCGGGTTGGACCACTGGCCGTGTAACACCTGACCGCCAGCGCCGATGGCACGCCAGACCACTTCACCCGAGTGCTTGTCAACCGCGATCAGACTTGGGGCGCGCGGCGAGGGGACGCGCGTATGGCCTTCATTCTGTCCGTTGGACGTACTGACTATCAGCAGATCACCCACGGGCAACACTTCGCTGTTGGAGGCTTCATGCGGAAAGACACCCAAGCGGGCGCACATGTCCAACTCCCAGACGATGTCGGCCGCAGCGTTGTTTCGGAAGACCTCTTCCCGATATGGACCACTGTTTTCGCCATCGCGGAGACCCTGTGTGTCGAGGGAACGGAGTTGGCACTCGGCGGTGACATAGTACAACCGGTTCCCTGCCACATACGGCGCACTGGTCGTAGAAGGCAGCAGGAACTCCCTCAGGCCTCGCTCCACTCGCGGAGCCACATCCTGCCAAAGGAACTTGCCATCGGTTGTGCGAAAGGCCATGAGCACACCGCATTCTTCCTGGTAGGCGGGGTTCATTTGCCTCGCGTTGTTGGTGCCCACATAGACTGCATCGCCGGCAACCACGGGACGGCCAAACGTTTCGTTTCCCAACTCGACACTCCAGACGATGTTCCACCCAGTGGTCGTGTTCCAGTCAACCGGAGGATTGCCCGTTTGAGCCACCGTCGTCTGGGCTTCGGGCGCGACGGAAGGCGCGGGTACAAGGGGTGAGACGCGAGGCTCTCCAGACTCGACGCCGGCGATTCGATTCAACGCCCACTGCGCTTCGTTACGCAGTGCGGGATCGTTTGCGGCCGCTCTCAGCGCCTCCGTGGCCGCCTGTGCCTTTGGCCCAATGCTTCCGAGCGCCCCGGCCGCGAAGATGCGCACATAGAGGAATTCATCCTTCAGAGCTTCGATCAACTGCGGCACTGCGGACTCCGCGACCGGGCCGATACTCGCGAGGGCCTCAGCCGCTGCCCAGCGAACACCGGGAATCGGATCGCCCACGGCTCCGGCGAGGGCCTTGGTCGCCGCACCCGCTTTCGGACCGATGGACGCCAGGGCCTCCGCCGCGTAGATGCGAACGTGTGGTTCCTCATGCGAGAGAGCCTTGACTAGAGCGCCTACCGAAGGACTGGCTCTCTGGCCCAAAGCGCCCAGCGCACGTGCGGCATCGCGCGCGACCAGCGAATCCTCGTCTCTCAGTGCCCGTCTCAACGCTGGTTGAATCGACTCGATATCGGGTGCCAGGTCAATGAAGGCATCAGCGGCGAAGCGCCGTAAGGAGGGCCGTTCATGCCGAAGCAAGTCCACCAGCAACGGAATAGCCGGTGGACCGATCCGCCGGATGATTTCAAAAGTCTGACGATGCAGGTCTTCATTGCGACGGTTGAGGAATCGTCTCAGCAAAGGCAGCGAACGCCCCGCACCCTGGACCAGGGTGGCTTCGGCCATTGCCCGGACCTTTGGATCGTTGGACATCACGCGATTTGCCCAGTCAAGCACCAGGGCGGAGTTCCTGGAAGGGCGCGGCTGAGAGAGTGAACGCGTAGTTTGAGCGAGTACTGGTGTCGGCAGAATACAAAGCAGCGTGCAGATGAACAAGTGTCGCATGGTCCCAGCGTTGATCGTTTACCTGGTGGATAACTCGACGATCTTTGAGCCGCGCAGGATCTTGGCCCGCAAGGGAGTTTTTGAGTCGGGCCTGCCAATTTTGGAGAGCACGTTGAGATAACTTTGTCGACTACCTTCGACGACAACTCCGTTAACTTCCAGAATCACATCGCCTCCAAGCAATATGGTTTGCGTGTCGATCACAGCACCCAGCTCTCCGCCTTTTAGACCCAGACGTTCGGCGAGTGATTCCCTTTCCACAGTTGAGACAAGGAAGCCGGCCGGTTGCGGCAGATTCAGAGCTCTTGCAAATGGGCCGAAGATCAAAACTCCTTCGATTCCAGACTGAGATGATGCGCCATCAAACAACTTCGCTCGGGCGGCATTAACCGTAGCTGCAAACCCAACTCCCTGAAATTCGCCGGAGTCAGTCAGGATGCTGCTTACTATGCCAATCACTTCTCCGTCCTTGTTGAATACGGGACTGCCGGAGTTTCCTGCATTAATCGCGGCATCGGTCTGTAGGAATTCCACCGAGCTGAGAATTCCGTTGCGCCCCTGGTCTGGCCGGCGCGCGCTTATCCGGCCGACAGTGAGTGTGTTGCTCAGACCATACGGTGCTCCAACGATGAAAATATCGTCACCGGTTTCAACCAGATCCGAATCACCCAGCTTCGCTGCAATCGCAGATCCTGGAACTCGATCGCACTGGATCAGGGCCACGTCGGCCGAGGCGGATGAGGCTATGATTCGCGCCGGTATTCGTTCTTCATTTGCAAACTCTATTAGCAAACGTCCTTCGCCCTCAATCACATGGGCGGCAGTAAGAATTTTTCCATCAGCGGAAATCAGCACGCCTGAACCCAACCCGGAATCATCAACGTCGCCGGTACGGTTGGGACCGGATCGTCTTGCTCCTTCTGCATGGACGATTACTACCGATGGTTTTACACGACGGAAGGAATCACGCAGTTGTTGTGCATTCGTTAGGACGGAGGTTCCTACGATAATAAATAAAACCAATACCGCTGTGGACGATTTGAAGATCTGTGTAATTGGGAGAGTCATAGAATTGCACTCTACCTGGCTGCGTATTTAGTCAGCGTGAGGTTTTGATTGAGTATGACGCCAAACTCAGTTCCGGATTTGACCTTTACCTCACTACCTTTCTTCAGCCGTCCGGCCACAGCGCCCGTGATCGCTCCGACACCGGCGCCGATGGCCAAACCTTTGCCACCACCTGCGATGGCTCCGATCACTGCACCGCCGCCTGCGCCGCCGCCAATAAACTTGGCCTTTCTATGGCTGGTCTTCTTAGCGGTAACGGTGCCTTCGTTATCGCTTGTTCCGCCAGACTCGGATAAGTCTGTCAAAGAGCCATTGAGCTGCCGTTGAATGCCGTTTGGCAACGTTATGGAAGTGAATTGCACGTCCAGAGTCGCGGGCTGTCCCTTCTTGGCTGCTCGCTGTACTGCTGTTACCTGGCCACTTACCGAGCTTCCTTCCGGCGCTACCAGCACACCACCGCTCGAATAGACTGAGTCGACGAGCGTTGTGGTAAATACATCGCCGACACGCGCATGTTCTGAATAGAGATCCTCGTTTAGCCGAACTCGCAGGACATGACCGGTCTTGACGGTGTAGTAAACCGGCTTCTTCCTCGCACTCTTCTTTTGCGCAAGCAAGACGTCAAAATTACCGGCGACCACAACCACCAGCAGCGTCGCGACAATGATCTGCTTGTTCGAAATCCGAATCATGTGTGCGTCCTCCCTTTCCAGTTGCAATCCGACGGAGTGTATCGACCTGCAGACCGGGTCGTTACTGTCACTTTTAACAGGAGCCGCGGGTAAAAACTGATAAGTGGAGTTACTTTCTTCAGACTCGCTTCTGCGTGGTGAGTCTAGCGAGCGTCAAGAGAGATACGTCACTGTCAACTTTGACAGTATTAGGGTGGCTTAGTTTGAGAGCAAGAGACTATTGATCAGGTAGCGAGGGTTGAAGAACGCCAAAGGCGTATTCCAACCGAAGCCACCACCAGTATTAGATTCGCTTTGCATGTAGGTTGAGTCTCTGAGGGAACGCGATGCCGCGTTTTTCCGAAGGAAATCTGGAGCGGGCGACGGGATTCGAAACCGCAACCCTCAACTTGGGAAGCTAATCCCGTGGTCCTTGTCTACCAACACTTAGCATTTCCCTAAGGTTTTCGCCATTGCATGCCTTGCATGCCTTGCACGCTTTGCTTTGATTAGGATCTGCGTTGGCTTGATTTCGATTGATGTTTCCGTTGGCGGTGGCGGACTGGAGTCCGGTAATTGAGCAATTCAGGGTGTTGGTGTTCGATCTTATATGCCAGCGACTGATATCTTAGCTCCAGGAGAGAAGCCGCATGAGTCACCTTTCCGTCAACTTGGGCCAACGCTCGCTTGATAATTACTCCCTCATATTTATCAAGCTGTGCTTGAAGTCCGCCTAGTTCAGTCAATAGAATTTCTGTTGCTTCGTCTGCTCTCAATTCAATCTGTATACTGGCAACAACCCTGTCAGAAACATCAGCCAATCTTAACTTGATATCAGGACTTTGAGAGTTCGCAAGCCAGTCGCGTGCTTGTCGATAAGAGGCCTGTAATATCTCCGGCGATAGCTCCTGAACTTCCTCTATCAATGCGAGGGTTGCCAGTCCCGCAATATTCAAAGCATTTACTTGGTGGGCAGCTTCAATCGCTTGTCGAAAGATAAAATGAGCATAGTCGCACCGGCCCAACCGAGCGAGGGCTACTCCTTGTGTTATGAGAGTCTCAGCCATGAGGCAGAACCGGCCACTTTTTCGCAAGACAGACACCGCTCGACGCGCGGTACGTTCAGCCTCGGTCAGTCTCCTTTCCGCAATCAATACCTGTGCTCGGCTTTCGTCAATTTGTGCGGTGTGAGTTTTGTCTTTGAACTTGAGTGTAAGACGGCGAGCCTCGTCAAGATATTTGTGTGCTTCTTTGTAGCGGCCTAACTTGAACAGCAGGAAACCGACATTGTTGATTACATCGGCTCGAAAGACCTGGTTGTGCGCTAATCTGAATTGCCTTTCCGCTTCCCTATATTCGTTGATGGCTAGCCGGAAGTATTCGAGCCTGTTTTCCATAGTGGCTAGATTTCGATGGATGATTGCAAGTTCAGTATGATAGCCGCCTTTAATCGTTGGATTGGTGATCTTGCGGAATAACGATTCATTCTTGTCAAGCAGTTCTAATGCTTCGCGAAATCGCGCAGATGTCCACTCAACGGTGGTTAACTTTAGCAGTGCTCTTGCTCTGGCCGCCCTTCAAACGTCAGCGTTTTCAATGCCTCGTGCAGCATGATCCGCGCCTCGTTCAATGCGCCTTCTCGCCAATAGCAGTAAGCGATCTCTGATTGAGCCACCGCGATCTTCGTTACATCTTTCATTGACTCGAAGTAAGTAATGCTCTGAGTGAGAAGATTTTTGGCAATCTCTTGCGCGTCGGAAATTTGATTCTTACTTCCGATCCAACTCGTCAGAATACCTACGCAGAACAAGACTTCAGCGGTGACTATGTGATCAAGTCCGGCTGTTTTTGGAAGTGCTCCCACGCGATTCCATAAAGGAAGTATTGTTTTCTGCGCACCCGCGTAATCGCCTCTGTCCTTTTGTTCTAAGGCAGTGCGACACCTGAGCAGAGCTTCATCATTCGCGCTTGGATTGGCAGTTTTGAGCTTGGGTGAGGCTATCTTCACGAAAGATAAACCTTTGACGGTGAGTGTAAGAACTCTTGCTTGCGTCACGGATAGTAGCCGCAACCCTGGACGCTGTGTCAATAGCCATATATGTATTTACACTATGCTGCTTTCTTGCCAGTAGACTGGCATCCTCAAAAGGAGAAACAGAGAGAATGAGAAACTTGGCATTAGCAGTCGTCCTCGCCTGCGTATTTTCGGGTACAGTTTGGGCCGGTGAAATTCCTACCACCGGTGCCCCTGCGCCACAAACGTCAAGTTCAGTAGTAGCGACCGGTGAAATTCCTACCACTGGTGCTCCTGCACCAGTGGAGTCAAGTACGGTGTTGACGATTATCCTGACGATTCTCAGTATCGTTCGCTAGGGATTGACTTAGTTTGCCAGATCAAGGAACTGCCTTTTTGGGCAGGACAATGGATGTGTGTCCACATTGTTGCATCGCATTATGCAAACAAAAACCTCAGGTAGTAAGTAGTGACAAACTCAGATCACTCTGGGGCAGGCGTTACTTTTTGAAGCAAAGCCAAACAGGTGGATCTTCGATCTCACGAAGGTTGAGTGTCTCTTTAGCACAAAGGGAACGTGCGAAGAGGAAATCCTGCCACTAAAAAACCTCAATTCATTGCGAAGATGGTGATAAACATCGCCAGCTAATGCGGGGCCAAGGGGTCATGTGCGAGAATGTGCGGGAACAACTAATCGCCTAAGGGAGGGCGCAGCCGATTCTGAAGCTGAACCACTGCTCTCATCGGAACGCACAGGCACCTTCACAAAATTGCGTTAGACATAGTGTTCCGAATCTATATCGAACTGAAAAGGATCCGGATTTGAGTATGGCGCGAGGACGAATCCGCTAGTGAAGCTCGCCCGATTAATTCGGGCAATTCGGACATCCTCCAAGTCGTCGCACAGCGTAAGTGTAAATACACATAGCTACAACAGCGCATCATCATCAGGAGAGCTGGTCTGATGGGGCGCGTGCGTCGAAACAAGCCGAAGAAGCTGAACCAGAAGCTGTTGACGATCAGGAACTATCTAAATATGAGTCAAACGCAAATGGCTGGCGCGCTCAAATTGAAGGTGCATTACTCAGCCGTTTCCAGCTATGAACTGGGTACACGCGAACCGGATTTGCTGACTCTGCTGCGGTACGCCAGACTCGCAGGCGTGCCGATGGAAACGTTAGTCGATGACGACTTGAACTTGCCGGACATATAAGGTTGCCGTTAGAGTTTTTCGAAATTGTTCACTGCTGCCCGCCCGCTAGCTGTTTTAATAGACCATCTCACTCATCGATTCTTCGCAATCGAAATGCCCGTCTCTTTGGCTGGTTTTCCTTCAGATCAAATAAGACATCCCTCAATCGCTGCGTCATAGGTGCCAATAACGCTCCGATGGTCAGACCCCGGGGCTTGGACTACCGCCTTGCCCCCTGCCAGAAACTTATTCTCCAGTGACTTAAGCTTGCGCTGTGCTTCCGACCTTGGAGTCAGCACTTCTACACATCTCTCCGCTCTCTTGAGTCGCCACATCTTCCCATATCAGGCGCGCAAGCCACTCTTGCCGACCCCGACTTTTACGCTTACGAATATACGTGCAGTACCTCATCTAAGGGACTCCTTTCCCAATCTCAAATTTTGCACTTCATGTTCCACTCACAGTGGACCACGCGTACAAAAGATCATTTTTATGGGACAGGACATGGGACAGGATTTACTGAGGGAACGCGTTGCGCGTTTTTTTCCGAAGGAAATCTGGAGCGGGCGACGGGATTCGAACCCGCAACCCTCAGCTTGGGAAGCTGATGCGCTACCGTTGCGCCACACCCGCTCGCTAAGAAAATTGTAGGTTCAAAGAGGCGGGAAAGAATTTACCCCCTTTTTTATCCCTCGTCCAGTCTGGGGCCCCAGCCCTTGATGGTCTTACGTCAACAAGCTTGGCCCATCGTCAATATTCGACGAACGGGCCAAGCTTGTTTTGATCTTGCAGTTTTAGGGCAGCGCTTCGATGTTGATAAACTGCTTGAAACTGCCGCTCTGTTGAACACCAAAGAGCAACCTAATGTTAATGGAAGCTCCGTTAGCCAGCGGTGTGCCCAGCGTGATTGTGCCGGACGACAAAGTGGAGTTGAACGCGCCACCGTTGGGTTGCGATGGCGGTTGTTCCAGCGTCGTTCCCAGTACGGTGACCGTACAAGGCGTTGTCGCTACGCCGTTGGAGGCCAGGCAGGTCGCCGCGTCATTGATTCCCGAAACCACAATCGTTGTTGATGTGCGTGCGCGCAGGTCGGCGACCCCTGAAGGCACCGGGAAGGTGGTGATATCGATGATCCGATAGCGCAACCTTGTGACCGGGCCACCTGTGTTATTGACCACCCGGCGGCGGAAGTCGAGGGTGCCGAGGGTCGAGTTGTTTGCCGGGTCGCTCGTAAGATCACGAACGCGATTGGGCGGAGCGGCAACCGATATTGTCGAATCCAACAACAGCGTTGGGAACTGCGCGTTGCGTTTGATTGGCGAGCCCAGATTTTCCGGACCAGGTGCGCCCAACCGTTGACCCGCTGCGGTGGCGGCGCCACTCGTTTCGACAAAGAAAAAGTCAACGGCATTGTTGTTCGTATCCACAATCGCTCCGTCAGTAGGGCAGACACCGAAGGTCGTGGTAGAACCGCCTTTGCCGCAGGAGTCACGCACAAAGCTGTGTTCGAGAACACTGCCACTAAGCGGTGGCAACGTTGTGCTTTCAAATAATAGAGCGCAGTTTCCGCCGGTATTGGCGCCAAAACCAACTGCGTCAAATTTCGTAACCGACGAGATATTCAACTGTGATGACGTGCTGAATATCGCGAGGTTCCGATCACTCTCAATGTCCACCGCCAACGTTTGATCCCCAGCCGCCGCTCCGGTTCCGCCGTGGTTGCTGAGACTGTATGCCGACCCGACAAACAGGTAGTGGCCACGAGCCGGCAGCACTGTGCCGTTCGGAATTGTTCCAATGAGTACCGGTGTTGCATTGCAATCAGCTCCCATCTTGAACAACCCGTAACCAGGAGAACCATCCGTAGCTGTGACCACATGCGGTGAATCCGAATTGTTGTAAATCTCGACGAAGTCGTCACCCGCACCTCCTGGCCCACTCGTTCGCAACTCGCTGATTAGGATCGTGCCGGACGGATCGCCGCCAATCAGTATCGTACCAGTCGCAGTGCCATCAACGATGGTACCGTTCACTGGACTCGACAACACGACCTGGAACGTCTCGTTCTGCTCACTCCCGTTTAGATCAGTTAACACCGGCACTGACACCAATTTGAGTTGCTCGCCCATCGCGAAACTGACAACCCCAGACGTGGTGGTGTAATCGCTTCCGGCCGTTGCGTGGTTAATAGCCGGCGGTTGTTGCACCGTGGTGAAGTTTACCGACACACCAGCGGCAGGCGCCGGCACACCCAAGGTCACCGTGAAGATCATGTTGACTGACCCTGACGCAGGCTCAACTACCTGTCCATCCTGAATACTGATGTTTGTAGAGACTTGAATATTCACGACATCGGTATCTACTTGTGGTCCACCCGAACCCGTGTTGCCCAGATCATTTGAAATAATGGTCAGGCCGGCAGCACCACTGAAGCCCGTCGCCGGTGTGAAGATCATGCCGTTCAAGGCAGTGTTGACGGCGGTCAGCGAGCCGCGGAACCTCATCATAGCGTCGTTGGCGCCATCACCGGCGCCGGTACCGTTAATGTCGCTAAAAATAAAGTTCAGCCCGGAGGTGCCGTTGAGTGTCACCGTACCGTTGGTCGCGGTCAGCGTTATTTGGATAGCGTTCGTGCCCGCATCGGAATCCGCAACCGAAAGCTGGTTGCCGTTACCGCTCGAAAAAGTCAGCGGAGTGTTTTGGTTAGTGCTTTGTGGACCCGGCACGGTGTTCACAGGCGGGTCGTTGACGGCATTGATCGTGAAGCTGGCTGTCGCTGTGTCTGACTTCGGATCCGGCACTCCGTTGGTCGTGCCGTTGTCGGTGATCGTGTAGTCGAAGCCGGCTGTGCCAGAGAAGTTAGCCGCGGGCGTGAACTCGACATTAGTGCCGTTGATTGCCACGGTGCCGCCAACCGCATTGCTAACGCTGATGAGAGTGAGCGATTGCCCATTCTCGTTTGCCGGCCCCTTCGTATCGTTTGCCAACAGGTTAGCAAAGGGAATGATCTGGGTTCCTGCGTCTTCGTTTATCGCCGTCAACGAGTCATTAACGGCGTCCGGGTTGTCGTTGATTTCCGTCACAGTGACGATGAACGTGTCAGTCGCAGTCCGACCGTTGGTGCTGGTCACAGTTACTGTAATTGCAGCCAGGCCATTAGCCGGGCTGTTGGCATTCGACACCGGCGTGATCTGGATGTTCCTCGTCGAGCCGGCGCCGGTGATGATGATGTTCGCGTTTGCTATCAGGGTTGTGTTGTGGGATGTGCCCGTTACCGAGGCAATAAGAGAGCCGGTGCCATCGCCGAGATTGAAGCTGAAGCTGAGCACGTTGTCCTCGGCCACGCTCTTGTCGGGAATGTCTTCAATCGAGGGGTGTAATTCAACCCCACCAATGTCGACCCTTTGAATGACGTCAACATCCTGCGAGTCAGCAGTGCGCGGGAAGCTCGTGCCACGCTGATCAACGGGGAGCGTTTCAATCGTATTGGCATCGCCGTCAAGATCGAAAGTATCGACGGGCAGGTTGGCGTTGCCGCCAGTCTCAATCGCCGGGCTGCCCGCCAGAAGCATGTGCGTCAGCGTTGTGCCACCGTTATTGGCAAGTGGCGCCAACTGCGCATCGATTGGTGAGCCGACACTGCCAACCTGGTTACCGTTGGTTCCGTGAGTTATGCCAGTCATGCCGGTGCCATCACCGATTAGGTTGAAGGAGCCGGCCGCGTCAACCGTGCCGCTGATGTCGTCAGCAGCATCTGACACGCCGTCCTCGTTTAAGTTGCCCGCAACAATGGTGTTCTTCAGCGTGGTTGTTCCCGCGTGCGCACGAATACCGCCACCATCGCCAAGAGCATTGTTGTCGGAGTCGGCGACGTTATTGGTAATGGTGCTGTTGATGCTGGTCATTGTTCCGTCCAGCACAATTACGCCACCACCGCTTCCACCTGCGGAGTTGCCGCTGATGGTTGCGTTGATGAGCGTCAAGCCGGCGCCCGTGGCGGTTGTGCTGATCGCGCCGCCGTCGCTTGAGGTGGTGTTACCAGACAGAGTTGAATTAACGATAGTGAGCGTACCGTCATTGATGATCGCGCCGCCATCGTTGGGGGAGTTGCCGCCGGAGATAGTCAGGCCGATGATGCTCGCTGTTTTGCCGGCGTTGATATTAAACACTCGGCCGGCGTTGTTGCCGCTGAGAGTGATGCTCTCACCACTGTTGTTGATTATGGTCGCGTTCTGGTCCACCTGCAGTTCGCCACTGGTGAGCGTAATCGTGTGCGGACCAAAGCCAGGCAGGTTAAACGTGATCGTGTCGCCGTTACAGACGTTGGCCAGAGCATCGCGGAGCGTTCCGGCGCCGTTGTCTGCGGTGCTGGTCACGACCAGGTTAGGCGTACAGGCGTTGACAACCTGCGACACGATGTTGCTCTGCGATGGATCGAAGTTGCCATCACCCGAGTAATCGGCGCGGATATTGTGCGTGCCGGCAGTTAATGTTGAAGTCTGACATTGAACGGACCCGCCGGTAAGTGCCACGTCGTCGCAGATCACGGTATTGCCGTTGGACGTATCGATGAAGTCGACCGTGCCCGTTGGATCAACCGAAGGCTGTGCCGGAATTTCCGCAACTGAGGCCGTAAAGGTCACCATCTCATTAACATCGGATGGGTTCACGTCAGACACCAACGTAGTGGTAGTATCGAACAGAGCAACCGGTGTAACGGTTGGATCGGTCGCGCCACCGACTGCGGGGTCGTCAGTTGGCACGGTCGCGAAGTTCGAGCCTGAAACGATGCCCTGGTTGGTGACACGCGGCGGATTGAGCAGCGAAAGGTTGGGTGGATTGTTTACCGTGACCCGGAAAGTAATAGTGACCGATTTACCCGCCGGCAGCGTACCGATATTCACGTTTACGGTCTCCGGATCCACTGCAAGGAAATGGGTTCCCAAGTCGCCAGTTGGGATTGCATCCAAGGCCTGAGCTTTGAGCGGAAGCCGGCGCTCCCCTCTGGTCAGGTAGCCATACATCAGACTGTCGCGCGCAGTTGATGAATATGAATCACATAAACCGACGCGATGTCCCATCTCATGCATGATAGCCGTCAGCAAATCCATCCGACCGGCGGGCGCGTCTCCCGGATTGGTGTAACGGCGCAAGTTGGAAACAGTGTTGCCAAACTCAGCGTCGTCCATCGGTGTAGAGTCAACAAACCATCCATAACCTCCTGCGTCTCGATCAATCCTGACGTGATTGCCGGAAACCTCCGCTAGATACACTTCGGGCAAATCGGCAAGCTCGAACGTCATGCTCCGCATGGCGGCAAGTTGTTCGGCTGTCAGACCCGTTTCTTTCCAGCGTTCGATGGCCACAACTAACAGAGTGTCGAGTTGAGCCCGTGTCAGCACAGATATCTTTCCTGGTTGGGCGGGCTCAACGCCTCCGTGTCCGGCGAGCAACGGTGGTGCCAGAGTCGTGTCTCGTTTGAAGTTGCTCCCAGTGATGATTTCGGGTAATCCGGCGCCGTGCGGATTCAGCGCGTCAATGAAGTTCCGCACATTGGCGTTCGATGGTGGATCGGTCAAAGTTGGACCACCGGCGGCGTCGAAGATGGCAAAGTCGTGGGTATTCAAGACAGTTCCCTGCTTCCTGACGCCGATGAATTGTGCGCCGATGCTGCCGGCACATACGTTCGTGCCGCCGCCAGGGCAAGTGTTGCCGAAGATGTTCAGATAAACCTCGTCATCCGCGCTCGAGGCGTTACCCGCATCCACGCGGATACTCTGTCGACCCGCTCCGCTGGTGTTGTTCGGCGTAGCCACGTTGTTGTTGGCGATCTTCAGGTAAGCCTCACCGGAAGTCCCCCGCCCGACGAGCAGAATGCCGTTGCCATTCACGTCAGTGATGACATTACTGGTAACGACCAGATTAAGACGCGGCGTCCACGCGTTGCCGGCACCAGCGATACCGTTGCCACCACCGATTCCATTACCGCCAACGCCGGCGGGTATATGGTTAGCATCGATAAAGTTATTGTCTACCAGACCAGCCATGTCCGAATAACCGTTATTTCCAATAAGGATGACGGTACCAAGATCGCTTCCCAATAGCGGGCTGCCGGCCGTGCCATTGTTTTGAATAAGGAAATTCGTTTGCGTCCGTGAGGCAGGATTACCGCCCGAATTGGCAACCGCAATCGCCTGCGTGCCGGTGTCGTCCACTGAGATGGCATTACCGGTGATCGAAATTACGTTGCTGGGATCACTTAGCGGACGTCCTAACCCGTCAATCGTGACAAGCCCCGCATGCGCGCCGGGTCCGGAAGTATTTGAGTTTCCAATAACAACCTGAATACCCGCGCCGCCGGTGCCGGTGATGCTGTTGTTCGCGATAGTTGCGTTTTCGAGACTAAAAGCCGTCGAGGCAGTTCCGGTGCCCACGAAATTGACGCCGCTGAATCCGGGATTGGTGAAGGTATTGTTCGAAACATTGGCATTGACGACAGCCCCATTATTGGATTGAAGATCGACCCCGCTGTAGAACGCATTCGTGAAGACGCTACCTGTGACCGTCAACGAACCGTTGATATTGTTGCCCAATCCAGGACTTACACCCACGCCGTTGAACCCGATCGCGGATTCGAAGCCGGTATCCCCAGTATCAGCAATCGTACCGTTAGTAAATGTGAAGTTGGTGACTTGTGCACCATTGATTCCAGTGCTGCCGGTACTCACAATGTGCATCTGATCCAGAACCACATCGCGTGTGTTGGTGAGCGAGATTCCCACTCCAGTCTTGTTCTGAATTGTGCCACCGGAAAAATTATTGGCTGAACCTACATCACCGGTGATAGTCAATCCACCAAGCGTGCCGGAGTTATTGATGACAATGCCGGCGTTACTGCCGCCATCTGACGAAATGCTTACGAAATTGAAGCCGCTCCCGCCGATGCTCGTATTGGCGACGTTCAGCGCGGTGCCTGTAGTGGAAGCAATACTGTTGTCCAGACCTTGAACGGCGACGGTTCCGCCCCCGGTGACAAGCAGTCCCGTGCCGGATGTAGTCGTAATGTCGAGGCCATTGCCTGCCGCGTTGAAGTTAATGGTACCGGCGCCGTTGTTAACGCTGAGATCGACGGCGGTGTTGGCCTGAGTGTTCAGCGTTGTCTGACTGTTTAAGTTAATCGTACCGCCATTGCAGTTTGCGACTCGTATGCCTGTGGCTGAGGGGCCGCCGGCGGTGATCAAACCCGTCTGAAAAGTCACCGTGCCGGCGTCGTGATTGTCTATGTCCACCACCCGGCCGTTATCGTCGTTGATCGAGCCGCTGTAGCTGACGTTGGCGTTACTGGCGTTGAGACTGAAGGCCGTACCCGCTGCATTGTGGCTGATAGATGTATTGGCGCCGAAGACGAACGTGCCATTCGATCCATTTACGATATCGATTCCTGCATCGCCACCGTTCAGGATCGTAACGCCGTTAAAGTTGTACACGCCGTCAGCGTTGTTGAACTGAAGCCCAGTGCCGTTAGTGGCTGAGAGTGTGCCGCTCCCAAAAGTAATCGTTCCGGTGCTATGGCCATTTCCGATTGACACCAGCGACGCGTTGTTCGTTTGCGTAATGCTCCCGTTGTAAGCGACTGAGACATTGCCGCCCGATAGGTTGAAGACTGCGCCTGTAGCGGTGAGTGTGCCGCCGGTTGAAGTTAAGCTGCCGCCAACGTTCGATAGGTTGATAGCGTTCGCCGCACCACCGGAAATCACGTTGGCGAAGTCAATATCAATCAAGGTTAGTGGCCCAGCCGCCTTTGTAATATTGATTGCCGGGCCGTTGGTGGCCACAAGATCGACCGCGCCGGCGTTGGTGACGGTGATGGCGCCAGTGTTCTCCGCTGCAACCAAGCCGCCGCCATTTGTGTTTGTCCCACCCAGGGAAAGAAACGTCATCACGCCGGCATTGCCGCCGAGATTAACAAGCGCCCCTGGTGAAGTCTTGTTCACAGTTGTACTGCCGAACGTAACCGATGTGCCTACGGCCAAACTTTGAATGTCAATTCCGTGCCCTGTGGCTCCGGAGATGTTGGTAGTTCCGGCAACCGTGTTACCACCACCAGCCACAGATTGGAAGGCGGAATTCGCCGGTCCAGTGTTGTTTTGGATCGTCAGTGTGGAAAAGGTGCGTATGCCTGACGAGTTACTCTGAAGCAAGACAGACTTCGAGCCGCCACTACCAGTGGTGCCGGTGCCGACAGTGGTGTTGCCGAAATTAACATTTACTGTTGACTGGTTGACGAAAATGCCCTCACTGATGGAACCCGAGACAGTCGTCGAACCAAACGAGACGCTGCCGGCAACTTGATTGAGCAGAATGCCTTGAGCTGCGCTGCTGTTCGTGGTAACGCTGACGAAGCCGGAAGTGGGAGCAAAGCTACCGTTAACGAGGCCAAAAGCCTGGCCCGTGCCGTTCAGGATCACATCAGGCGAGGTGTTGTTGCCGGCGATAAGGGTGCCGAAGCCGTTACCCGAAATTTTAGCGCCGGTTGTGTTACCCACAGTGAAGCCGCGCAACGTGTTGTTTGAGCCGAGCGAAATGGCGTTTATGGTCGAGGTAGTGGTCGTTATGATTGGGTTGAGTCCACCGGTGGCCGGCAACGCGTCGCTGTGTGTGGGAACGTTGAGGCTACCGATATTGGTTAGCGCATCTGTTGCACCCTGTCCGATTAAGCGTTGGTTAGCCAGTAGCTGGAAGCCGCCAGTGTAGTTGCCGCTGTACAAGAAAATGTTATCGCCGGGATCGTCGGTCGCTATATCCGAGAAACAGGTCTGCGCACCGTTGCTGGTTCCGGTGTAACAATTGAAAGGGCTTGTGAGACGGCCATCGCCACTGACCGCCGCTGAGTCGTCGACGAACCAAATCATACTGCTGACGTTGAGCGTAACGGTTGCGGTCGAGATTTCTCCGCATGAATCAGTAACGGTATAAGTGAAGCTATCACTACCCGTAAACCCGGGCGCCGGGTTGTACTCGAAGCTGCCGTTTCCGGTTGTAGCCGTCACTTGTCCGCCGTTTACGCTGGAGCCGGAGAAGGGCGCGTTATTGTCGCCGGCGAGAGTCGTGATGAGCAGATCAGCATTTCCATTCGTATCTGGGTCGTGGTCATTCGCGAGCAGATCCTGAGACCCATCGGGTACCTGAATGCGAACATTGCCAAGGACACTAAAGGCATCATCAAACGCCAGCGGACTCGAGTTCAACGAACCCGGAACGAGAGTGGTGTGCGGGTCAATAGAGTCGGAGAACGCGACATCGGTGGCAGGGTTCGTGCCCGTGTTGCTGATGGTGATGCTGTAAGTGATGTTTTCGCCGGGAAGCGCACCGCCCGGAGCGCTCGGATATGAATCGGTTTTTGTAGCCGTGACGACTGGCGCCAGCACCGCCGGCGAGTGTCTTAACGGCACCGGCACGGGAGCGAATGAGTTTTCAAGTTCGCTGCTTTTATTGCCAGGTTTTTTGATCGTCGTCGCCTGGGTTTGGGAGAGGTCTTCACGATGGTTGGGTTTATTAGATGCGAGTGCAAGTGGCGCCAACTGGCAGATCAGCAGCGCGTATGAAAGCGTTAAAGAAATAGTTAGCCTGATGATTTTTGAGGTGAAGAGGTTCTGAGGCATTGTTTAACTCCCGGTTCACAACTTGTTGCAAGCTGCGCGCTAATGAGGTTGCTAACGGCATAGGGGGAATATTCGCGATCGACAGCGTGTCACAATCTTAACGATTTGATCGTTTGGGAAATTTCACCCAAGGCTGGCGGGAGTAGAACTCTTTGCGAGCAAGTGAGACTCTCGTCAACGTGAGGGTGGATCTAACGGGCGCGAGGCTCGTGAGAACAGACACCGTAAACAGGTGTCTTTCTATACTCGTTAATTAGGAATGTCAAGAACGATCTGAAACAACCAGGACAAGGATGGGTATTGTGCCGCAGATTTACGTGATGAACACAGATCAGTGCAGTTGATCCGTAGCAATCCGCGGTTTGAGATAGTGTTCGATTAATTGATCCCAGCGGCCCTGCGCTTTCAGAAGCAATTCGATTACTTCACGTACAGCACCATAGCCACCAACTGCTTTTGTGACGTAGTGCGCGTGTTCACGTGTTTCGAGAGCAGCATCCGCGACGGCGATGCCGAGGCCGGATTGCAGTATCAAAGGAATGTCGTTGAGATCGTCGCCGATGTAGGCCACTTCGGTACTGGAAACTCCGGCGTGTGAGAGCGTGTCGGCAAACGCCTGCTGCTTTTCCTCGCAGCCCTGGATCACAAAGCCTATGCCAAGCGACTGAGCTCGACGTTCGACTGCACTAGATCGCCTTCCGGAGATGATTCCCGATCTCATTCCAGCTCGATGCCAGAGATTGAGTCCAAGCCCGTCACGGGTGTGAAAACCTTTCTGCTCTTCCCCGTTGTCAAACAACCAAATGCGACCGTCGGTCAGAACGCCATCACAGTCCATCAAAAGCAACTTGATCCGCGACGCACGTTGTTCAACTTCCGCGCTCATCGCACCTCGAAGAGTTCGATGCTGGAAAGCTTCCAGCCCGTCGGTGTTCGCGCGAGCATCAAGACTGCCGTTCCCGAACCAACGGTGCCGAGCTTACTGGCCCGAATCTGAACATCAGCAGCTATGAGATTCGCGTTGAGTTGCTCGGTACGCACGACTTTGGTTTCCCACGCTTCCGTGCCGATGCTGGCATTAATGAACTTCACCAGTTCGCCGGAAACAATCCGCGACTCCAGTTCTGCTTTTTTATTACTGATAACTGCCGCCGAGAGTTGCGTCACAAACGTCCTGACAGTTTCATCAACCGGAGGCGCACTATTCGCCGCTGCTTCAGCGCGGATTCGTGCGAGGCGTGCGGCCAGAGACGAAGGATAATCGCGACTGGCGATCACTGCCTCGGAAAATCTCTTTACCGCTTCGGCCGGCTGGTTACGCTTCATCGCGACCTCACCCAATCCGATGTTGGCCCACGCGAGTGTCGCAGTAAATGGAAGCGGCTCTTCCAGCGCGGATCGAAACAACTTCTCCGCATCCTCGATCTTGTTCTGCCCCAACAAAGCACGCGCGAGAACCATCTGCGCGTCTTGAAAACGCGGCGCAGTTGCCAGCATCGCGCGGGCAGCGGCCTCAGCCTTGACGAAGTCCTGCGCGCCGAGTAGGGCGTAAGCTTCCTGCAACGCCTGTGAAAGGTCCTTGGTTCGCGGCATAACGTCGTTGCCGTAATCGAGCTGCGGATAAAGCTTCTCCGGATCGACCTCAACGCGAACTACCTTCGACGTCGTTTTGAAAACTGCTTCGCCGAATTCCTTCGCCGGCACAGTTGCTTCGGCGCGCACTACTTGACCGTTCTCCGTAGTTGCAACCACGGCGACGGTGACGTCTATCGAACCAAGATTACGCAACGCTGAAACCCAGTCAGCGCCGCGTTGTTGTGGCAATCCGACCATCAAATCGGTATCAACCACTTGATCTAACTCCTGGTCCATAGTGGTTTTTAAAGCCGCGCCACCGCGTGCTGCCAAACCTGCTCGCACTGCCGGAAGATTTAACCCATTCACATCGGTCTTCGCCGTTTGCATCGCTGTTCGCAACACGCCGAGCAATGCATCTCGACCGAGGCGACGATCAATCAGTCGCCAGATCATCGCGCCACGATTCGGCACCGAGTTGTAGTAAGCACCATCAAACTGGCTGGTCTTGGAAAGTGGACCATCTCGCTGCGCCACCGTCATGTAAGCTAAACGCTGACGATACAACTCAGACTTCACCGCATCTGCGCCAAACTGTTTTTCCAGAAACTCCGTTGACAGAAAACGCACGAGAGCATCACGCAATACGCCTCCACCCTCGCCACGCACAGCCGTTTGTCCACCAACCCAGAGCCTGCCCACTGTTTCCGCTACCGAAAGCGCAGTCGCCGCATCAATCTTCGACAGGCGCAACGAATCGGCGTCGATAAGAACTGTTCCGCCGTCGCTAAACCCAGCGCCGCGGCGCACGGAAACCAACCTGATCGGAACGTCAGGAGCTGGACCAAACGCAGCGGTGTAGAAGGCACGAGCGGCAGCCGCAAAAGCAATCAGCGCTTCGCCTCGTTTACGCTCCTCAGCACCCGCGCCTTTTTCAAGCAAAACGATCACGCCTTTGCCGTCGGCAGCACCTTCAAGTTTGTCCCAATCCCCCTGCACAAAGAAGGGCTGTCCATTGAGCGGCTGTTCGAACGAGACAGAACCGCCGGCAGCGGTCTTTTCAACTCCAGACGAAATAACATTTGGTATGTTGACTGTGAGCCGGAACGGTGCGGAATCAGCCCCACGCACGGAGTAAGGACTGTTGGGCATCGGATACCAGAATGAGAGCGGTAAAAACTGTGTGGCAATCGGGCTGATCGCGACCAACCCGGAGTTGCTCTCAACTGGGTACGTGTAGGTCACCGCTGCCGTAACAGTGCCGTTTGCCGCCACCGACGACGGCAATTGGATCTCGATGCGCTGTAGATCCGGGCGCGGTTCCTGACCTGGGCGGAAGTTTGCGACCGCCCCTCCAACCGATACCGACTTCACACTCGCTTTCGAGTTGATACGAACTGTCATTGTCCGGCCTGGTCCGCCAACGTTCGTTGCCGAGATTGTCGCCACCGAACTGAGCAAACGCTCGTTTTGTTGCACGTTGGCGGAAACCTCAAAGTTCGTAACCTGCCATATCGGCGACGAAGTTTGAGCCTCGACCTGGACCAACAGACAGAGTGAAAGCGTAAATAAAAGAAGTATTCTCATGATTACGGATGAATGGAAAACTATAAATGATTGCCGGACTTTGAATCGCGAACCAACTGGTGAATATCGCGCAGCGTTAACAGCAACGACGCGAGTCGATCCAGCGGCAACGCATTCGGTCCATCTGACAATGCTCGCTCCGGGCAATCGTGAACTTCCATGAAAACGGCGTCCACGCCACAGGCAACTCCGGCACGCGCAAGCGGTTCGATGTATTCCGATTGTCCGCCAGTTGCATGACCAAGTCCGCCGGGCAATTGTAGCGAGTGCGTGACATCAAAAACTACCGGCACGCCAAACCCTCGCATGATCGGAAACGAACGCATATCAACTACCAGGTTGTTATAACCAAAACTCGCGCCGCGCTCGGTGAGCAGAAACTTCTCACAACCGGCTTCCCGAGCTTTATCGACGATATTGCGCGCATCCTGCGGCGCTAGAAATTGACCCTTCTTGACGTTAACTGCTTTGCCCGATTTTGCGGCGGCGACAATTAGATCAGTTTGTCGCGAAAGGAAAGCCGGGATCTGAAGTATGTCAACAACAGCAGCAACAGGTTCGACCTGCGCAACATCGTGCACGTCTGTCAGTACGGGAAGATCGAGCTCGCTCTTAACTCTCTCTAGAACTTTGAGCCCAGCTTCCATGCCATGACCGCGAAAGCTCTGGATTGAAGATCTGTTTGCTTTGTCGAATGACGCCTTGAAAACATAGTCGAGACCGGCAGCGTTAGCGCGGTCGCGGCACTCGCGCGCCATCATCAAGGCATGTTCGGGAGTTTCTACAACGCAAGGGCCGGCGATGATAGTGAGCCGCCCGTCACCAAAGGTGGCTTTGCCAACGGAAAAGGATTTAGTCATAGGTCAGCTTCGTAAAGATTCACAAGATGATACAAGATGAACAGGATAGTCCTGTAAACCCTGAAAAATCCTATAAATCACAAGCCGAGTATACGCTTGACCTTGGCTAGAAATGAACTGGACTGAGGGGAATCGAGGGATGGAACGGGCTCCGGTGTTCTCTCAACCGGATTTGTGCCCATAACTTTTATCTCATTTGACCCGGAACTGAGCGCGCGCTTCTCACGCAAACGCGAAATGTCGACCACGAGCCGTCCGGAAGGAGACTCAACGCCCGCATCGCGCAGCACTGCAATATCGGGCGAACTCTTCATCGCATGATGTTCCAAACCTAAACGTTCCGTCGTCTCCAATAATTCACGGTGAAAAGTAGCAGCGTCTACAGGTCGCGCGGCAGGATCTTTCTCCAATGCGTGCAAAACAATCTTTTCAATTTCAGGCGGAATGGTGGGAACAATCTGGCGCGGCGAGTGCGGTGGAAGATTGGCATGTTTCAGGGCAATTTCCGCGGGCGTCGCGCCGGAGAAAGGAACCATGCCGGTCAACATTTCATAAAGGATCACCCCGAGACTGTAAACGTCGGCCGCCGGAGTTAACTCAAAACCATTGTGCTGTTCCGGCGACATGTAGCGAGGCGTTCCAATCACGGAGTTTGCGGGAACAACTGCGCTTTCGTCCTCATCGTCGTCATCAGGCGTAAATTGCGCGATGCCAAAATCGAGAACTTTGACTACAGCCGGTTGTTCGGCACTCTGCGTGACGAGAATATTCGATGGTTTTAGATCGCGATGAATGATGCCGGCGTTGTGTGCCGCAGCAACGGCATCGGCCGCTTGGAGCGTGATCGAGATTGCGCGTGCGGTTTCAAGCGGCGCTTCCCTTTTGAGGATCTCTCGCAGGGTGCGTCCCTCGAGCAGTTCCATCACGATGTAAACGCAACCTTCTGGCGTTTGCCCAAAATCATTTACCGCAACGGCATTTGCGTGGCGTAGCTTCACGGCGGCTCGTGCTTCTTTGTGAAAGCGACCTCGTGCCGCTTCGTCTTCTATGAATCGTTGCTGTAGAAGCTTGATCGCCACTGGGCGATCCATTTCCAGATGCCGCGCACGATAGACGTCGCCCATTCCGCCGGCGCCGAGACGTTCTTCAATGCAATACTTCTCGTCGAGTATCCGGCCGACAAACGGATCTGTGGCTGGTAATGTGGTTGACACTTCTATCATTACTTGAAGTGAGGTACTTCTGGGCAGCTCAATAGCTTAATCTTGTTAATCCTGTTCATCCTGTAAATCTTGTTAACAGGATTTACAGAATTAGCAAGATTAACAAGATGGACCGAGTGTTAATCGCCGCTGGTGGCCGTCAATCGTTCGTGCACCACCAAGTCGACCTCCCCATTCTTCTCCATTGAGGTCTCTGAGTGCAAACGATTTTCGTGCGCGGCGCGAACAAATGCCGCAAACAGCGGATGAGCATTAAGCGGCTGCGATTTGTATTCCGGGTGAAACTGGCAGCCGATAAACCATGGATGGACGTCACGCGAGAGCTCGATCATCTCCACAAACTTGCCGTCGGGTGACACTCCACTGAAAACCAGCCCCTCCTGTTCAAGCCGTTGCCTGAACTCCGGATTGAATTCATAACGGTGCCGGTGACGTTCGCTGATCTGATCAACGCCACTATAAACGTCCTGGACCAGAGAGCCGGAGGCGAGTCGACAAGGCCACGCGCCCAGTCGCATTGTACCGCCTAATTCCTCAACATCAACCAGATCTCTCAACTTGAAGATCACCGGATGCGGCGTCTCCAGATCGAATTCGGTTGAATCGGCATCTTTCAGCTCTAAAACATTACGCGCATACTCGATACAAGCCGTTTGCATTCCCAAACAGATACCGAAAAACGGCGTACGACTTTTGCGCGCGTAATAGATCGCGCGGATCATTCCCGCGACTCCGCGTTTGCCAAATCCGCCGGGCACCAGAATCGCATCGAAGTCGCGCAGGCGATCTTCATAGTCGTCGTCCATCAACTCTTCCGACTCGATCCATTTAACGTCCACGCGCAGATTGTTGGCGACGCCGCCATGCGTCAAAGCTTCACGCAGCGACTTGTATGAATCTTCCAACTCAACATACTTGCCCACGATCGCGATCGATGCTTCACCGCCGGAAGGTTCGCGAATCGTCGACACCAGATTGCGCCACTCAGCCAAATCCACCTGCGGCGCTTGGGTGTCGAGACCTAATTGTTGGACGATCAAATCATCCAAACCTTGTTCGTGAAACGCGAGTGGCACATCGTAAATCGTATCCACGTCCTGCGCGCTGATCACTGCGGGTTCTTTCACGTTACAGAACAGAGCAATCTTCCCACGCAGTTCACGCGACAAAGGTTTTTCGGAACGACACAGCAGGATGTCAGGTGCGATACCAATCTCGCGCAGATCGCGAACCGAGTGTTGCGTCGGTTTTGTTTTCAGTTCACCTGCGGCAGCGATGTAAGGCACGAGGGTGACGTGAATAAACAAAGCGTTACCGGCGCCTTCTTCGTTGCCCATCTGGCGAATGGCTTCGAGAAAAGGGAGTGATTCAATGTCGCCGACCGTGCCGCCGATTTCGACGATGATCACGTCAGGTTTATCGTTCTCAGCAACTTTACGAACCGCGTCCTTGATCTCGTTGGTGATGTGCGGAATGACCTGAATCGTCTTGCCCAGGTAATCGCCGCGACGCTCTTTTTCGATCACCGAAAGATAGATTCGTCCGGTGGTCCAGTTATTCGCCTGCGAGAGATGCGCGTGAGTAAAACGTTCGTAGTGGCCCAGGTCGAGATCCGTCTCGGCGCCATCGTCGGTAACAAACACTTCGCCGTGTTGAAAAGGCGACATGGTTCCGGGATCGACGTTGATGTAAGGATCGAGTTTGATCAGCGCTACCCGCAAGCCGCGACTCTCGAGCAAACATCCGATAGACGACGCGGCCAGTCCCTTGCCAAGACTGGAAACCACACCACCAGTAACGAAGATATATTTAGGCATCTGCTTCTCCGTTGGTCACCTTTTCATCATTGTCGCTGCCGGCCTCCGGAGGTTCTCCGGATCCCTGTTCTCCATCGTAACGTCCCTGCCGAAAATCTTCCTGCACGACGGCCGCCTTTTCCGCTGCCGGGTCAAGCGCTTTCTGTATTCCGATTAAACCGGCGCCGAGCAGGCCAGGCCCTTCCTGCGCACGCCGTTCGAATTCTTCGTTAGATACATCGTACGGCTTGGTGAGCTGCGACAAACCAAAAATGCCGCACAAAACCAGAAACGCGATAATTCCTAATCCAATCCAGTCGTTCATGATCGTAATACCAACTCTCTTACACGTTCGAGATCTTCAATAGTGTCAACGCCGGTTGAAGCAGTGCACGCCTGCACCACCTTTATCTTCACTCCATGAGCCAAAGCACGCAATTGTTCGAGTGCTTCGATACGCTCGAGATGAGACTGCGGCCAACGAGTAAACTCGAGCAGCACCTCACGTCGATAAACATATAATCCGGTGTGCTTGCGAAAAAGTTTCAGGAGTTCCGGTTCTTTTGCCAGCGCCACGTCAGGCGAGCCGTGTCGTTTTACGGCATCGCGTGGGAATGGAATCGGTGAACGTGAAAAGTAAACGGCGTTATCGTCGTCGTCTAAAACTACTTTGACGAGATCGGGATTCAAGAGATCGTCGTTGGATTCGATTGGTTCCCAGGTAGTTACTATACCGGCGCCGTTTTCGTTGGACATTTCCGCCACCATCGTATCGATTGCTCGTTCGATGGTTTCCGGGGAAATGAGCGGTTCATCACCCTGGACGTTCACGATGATCTCGGCTTCCGGCAAGGTCGCAGCAACTTCAGCGACTCGATCGGTTCCACTGGTGTGATCGGCCGACGTCAGCACCGCCTCAATGCCTCGCGACTGAACCGCGGCAACGATCTCCTGGCTATCTGTGGCAACAATGACGCGATCGAGGTTGCGTGCGGCTTTGGCGCGTTCTGCAACCCAGCAGACCATTGGTTTACCTGCAATTTCGATTAAGGCTTTTCCAGGGAGTCGGGTCGATGCTAGCCGGGCGGGGACAATGGCGACCGTGTGATTCACGGGCCAACAGCATAGCTTGCAGCCCGAAGACTGTCAACGAATCAGCCACAGCATGCCGATCTGTTTGGTTTTCTCTGTGCAACCTCCGTGTTCTTTGTGCCTCTGTGGTTAACGGGATGCACGATACAACAACCACAGAGGCACAGAGAACACAGAGGTTGCACAGAGAAGACGGTGGCCTATTTCTTACGCGTCGCGGCGGCTTTCTTCGCAGAACGAGAACGCGCCGCGGCGGAGCGCTTCTTCGCCGCACTTCGAGCCTGACGAGAAAGAGCCTTGCGCGAAGCAAAGCCCATACCTCACTAATTGGAGAGACGGGATAATGAAGATCAACTTATCGCCGCAGATACGGCTGTGGAATAAACGCGTCCCTGTTGTTGGACCATCGGGAAACGCACGCAAATCTCCGTTCCGAGTTGAGGGGTAGAGTCGATCGTGATCGATCCGCCAAGCGCTTGAGTGCGTTCTTCCATCCCCCGCAAACCTAGTGTCGCAGTGCCGTTAGTCAGAAATATTCAGATCAAAGCCAGTGCCATTATCTTGAATCCACATGATCAGATCTGAACCCGACTTCTCCAGCGCCACTTTGATTCGCGAGGCTTTAGCATGTAGCACTACGTTGGTTACCGCTTCCTGCACAATTCGAAAACATGCCGTTTCCAGTTCGCAGGCAAAGCGCGCATCTTCCGATACGGTTCGACTGATGAACTCCGCGTTGAGGCCATGTTTCTTGACCTGTCGATCGAGATACCAGCGTAGAGCAACCACTAAACCAAAATCATCCAGCAGTAACGGACGCAAGTCCACCGAGAGGTCTCTGACCTGGTCCACGGCTGCGTCGATAACCATCAGGTTCTCTTCAATGGACGATAAGATCTCAGGATCTGTCGATTGCCGCTTTAGTGAGTAGAGATTCATTTTTACCGCGGTCAGAATCTGTCCCACCTGATCGTGCAACTCTCGCGACATGCGTCGCCGCTCAGCTTCCTGGGCCTCGATCAAACGCCGTGAATAAACGCGCGCCTCAGCCTGAGCTCTCCGTCGTTCGGAAACATCGAGCACACATCCCTGCACGCCTATGGCCACGCCGTTTGCAAAAATCAAACGACTGCTGACCTCCACCGGAACGTGACGACCATCTTTGGTGATGATTTCAACTTCGTAAGTCGTCTCACTTGCGTCTGCCAGTTTTTTACTTAACTGGCTATGCACGTGACCTTCATAAGCGGGGTTAAGAAACGCCGAGAAATGTTTTCCAATGAGTTCGTCTCGGGTGTAACCGGAGAGCCTTTCCGCGGCTCGATTGACCGACGTGTAAAAACCCCTCATGTCGTGCACGTAAAGGGCGTCCTTCGAGTTTTCAAACAACTCGCGATAACGCTCCTCGCTTTCGCGTAAAGCCTGATCGGCTTCAGCGATCGTGGAGTCAACCACACGGGCATCCGTGGGCCCATGATTTCCGTTGGGATGAGACGTGACTTCGAGCGAACCGAGTGAGCTCAGAGTACTTCGTCTGTCTCTCATGCTGGGGAACCTCCAGGAGTTAAGGCATCCGTTAAGAGAACAGCTAATCCTCGCCCAAGTGATCTGGGCTTTAAAAATAGTCCCGGGCGAGAAGGGTACCGATTAAAGACGTGCGTGGGAACGGGGCGATCGTGCCGAGCACTCACCATTGAAAGCTTCTGAAACGGGATTCTAATCCCGAACCCTCGGGGCGCACAAGCTTCAAAGACTAAAAAAACACTCTAGCCCACTGTAGGGGCGGCCCTCCGTGGCCGCCCTAGCGCACGAACTTCTTGATTTCGGCGATCAGAGAACTACGGAAGGACGTCCCTATCGTATCGCTCCAGGTGAGACGATTTTGAGTTCCAGACTAGGGCGGCCACAGAGGGCCGCCCCTACTGTATGTGCGCTATCTGTCGATGAAGCGGCATCTCACTAAATCCAGCGGGCACGAGCTCTAAAACCTCAGGACCAACTTCGCAGAATGTCTCGATGACTACAGGATCAAACTCCCGGCCCGATCCTCGCTTCAATCGCTCCAAAGCAGCTTCATAGGTAACTGACTGATCTTCGTCGCGCGGGTTGGTTAACAGATCAAATTCTTTCACCACCCGCAAAATTCGCACAGTTAACGGAATCTGATCGCCGATGAGACCGAGCGGTGCGCCACTGCCGTCGAAATTCTCGTAGTGATAACGCACGATATCCGCCGTGTCTTTCAATTCGTTTACGCACGAAATCACCTCAGCCGACGCCGCCGTGTGCTGCTCGGGTATGAACCCGTTTCCATTAACTCGCGAATAGATCGGCGTAGAACTGCCCACCGTGCCCAGGTCGTGCAGAAACGCCGCCGCCGTCATGTCTAAAAGCAATTGCTCACTCAAACCCAACTGTTCACCGAGCAGACCGGCACATCTACTGACCCGCACCGCATGCTGGCACAGATACGGATCGCGCATTTGCAGGATGCCGGCCATCGCGCGGACGAAACCCAGCCGCATTTCTCTAATGCGACTCACGAGTCGCTCATTGTTGGCGGCGAGCGAGTGCTGCCGTTTGTTGTTCTCGTACAGTTCCACTGCTCGACCGACGCGCAGTTTCAGATCGTCGTTGTTCCAGGGCTTGCTCACGTACATGTAAACAAGTCCGCAGTTGACCGCCTCAACCAGAGCTTCAAGATCCATGTAACCCGTCAGAAGAATTCGCACCATGTGTGGACGTCGATCGGCACTGCGCTTGAGCAGCTCGATACCCGTCATCTGTGGCATGCGTTGATCCGAAATAATGACCGCCACTTCATGCTTTTCCAACAGCGCAATTGCCTCTTCACCTGACGATGCTGTCAAACAGTAGTAGTCCTGTTGGAACAATCTCTCCAGCAGTCGAATGTTTGGCATTTCATCATCAACAATTAGAAGTTTGTAAGTCATGGTTGAGTATGGATCCTCCGTTACTTAGGGCGCATGGCTGGATTTGGTATCTGGCGATTGAAAAGAAAGCGATGAATCAATCGGAATTGAAACGCGGAATTTCGTGCCGGCGCCGGGCGCACTTTCAGCGCGAATCGTGCCGCCATGTTTTTCGATGATCCCGTAGGTGATTGACAAACCAAGGCCGGTGCCTTCACCAACCGGTTTCGTCGTAAAGAAGGGATCGAAGATTTTGAGCAAATACTCAGGCTCAATCCCGCTTCCGGTATCGCTGATCACGATCACGGCTGACCCACCTTCAACTCTGGTGGAAATTTTCACTTCGCCCTTGCCCTTGATTGCCTGGGCCGCGTTGACGAGGAGGTTGGTCCAAACCTGGTTCACCTGACCGGAACAATTAACGAGGGGCAACTCACCATACTCTCGCACCAGCCGGATCCGACCCGCGCCGTAATAACCGGATAACAAACGAATGGTTGAGTCGAGACTTTCATGCAGATCGATCCGGCGAAACTCACAATCATCAAGCCGCGAGAAGAGTCGTAGATTCTTAACAACGTCGCGAATACGCTCGGCTCCTTCAACGCAATCGGCAATCATCGAGCGCAAATCCGGCAACAGACCGTCGTAGCCAATCTCCTTCTTCGTCAAGGCGAGTTCTTCGGCTTCCGCCGCGGGCAACTTGACGCGTTCGTAAATCGACATGATCAGTTCCAGCCGGCCGAGATAGCCGCGAATCAAGTCCATGTTGCCGTAGATAAAACCCGCCGGATTGTTTAGCTCGTGCGCCACACCAGCGGCGAGTTGGCCCAGGCCGGCCATCTTCTCGCTGTGAATAATCTGTGCCTGCAAACGCTCCAGTTGCGCTTTGCGGGCCGCGAGCTGAAGATTCTGGCGCTCGAGATCCGCGCGATACTGGCGCGCGGTTAACATCAGCTCGCGTCGCTCAAGCGCACGATCAACAGAAAATCCAAGCACCTCGAGTTCGCATGGTTTGGTTAAATAATCGATCGCGCCGATGTGCAGCGCGTCGCGAATACGCTGTGGCCGATCGATCCCTGAAACCATAATCACCGCCGTATCGGGGTAACGGCTGCGAATCTCTCGTAACAACTCGACGCCGTTTCGACCCGGCATCTGAATGTCTGACATCACGACCGCGTAAGTGTTCGTTGCGAGGAACGCCAACGCCTCGTCGCATGACGAAGCAGTGTCACAGAGGTGCTTCTCGCCCAGAAAAGAAGCGAACAGTTCTCGGACGATTGATTCGTCGTCAACGATCAGAATCCGCTGCATCGCCTGCGAACCAAACAGCCCAATCGCGGCAGATCCGTTGTCGTCAATCACCGGAGGTTGAAATACGGCAAGCATTTTGGGGCTTATGGCTTCGGAACTACGATTGGCGTGTCGTCATCAACCGGTTCTTCACCCTCATCGACAATTACCGGTTTCTGTTTTGGCGCGCGTTTGAGTTGCAGCGCTACCGCCTGGTAGACATTCCTGACCTGAGCTACATCGCAGCTTGAAGGACCAGCCATTTCGTTCGGAACATTTACCTCCTTGAATTGGATCATCACGGAGCTATTGGGCTTGCATGAATAACAATCGAGTAAACCGAAACTGTGGCCCAGTTCATGAGCCAGGGCATTCGTTAGCGTTTTTGGATTGGCAAGCAACGGGTCGACGACGATCGTGGCCCACGTCATGATGCGGTCGCGCCCGGCACTATAGGTCCTCAGTTCCGTCAAGTGACGTTTCGTCTTGTCGAAAACTTTCCCTCTCACGATCGTTAAGCAGTTTTGACAGTGCAATGGCGTGGTGGTTGTTCCCTTGTAATCAAATTTGACGTTGGATCCGGTGACTTCAGACACGCGGTTCCAGTTAGTTAGCGGAGTCAGTAAGTAAGGAATTTCTTTCTCTTCGAAATCGGCGTCTACCACATAAACTTCAATCTTGCTTGCAGGAGCCCACGTCCAGAACCCGACCGGCGCGGTGTCAACCCCGACTTTACACTGCGGCTTTTGTGCCATCAGAGATGCCGACATGATCGGCAACAGCAATCCAATACCTACCAGCAAAAACTCTTTGACGGTCACCGGTTTTTCTCCGCCACAATGTTGCGATCGACGCGTCGCTGAAGTTGATAAACTTTGCGCACTACTTCCAAATCACAAGCCGAGGGAGCGATCAATCCGTTGTCATCATTAATCCCCGGAAAGCCGTTCATGATCGTCTTCTTCTTTTTGCAGGTCGTGCAATCCCACAACCCCATGCCGTGTCCGAGTTCATGGGCCATGAATCCCTGTAGCGCCGGCAGCCTGGTGGTCGCGAAATCAAAATCGATCCAGGCCGAAATCAACAGACCATCGCTATCCTGTTTGAGAGGATTGAAAAACGCATAGTGTTTGCGATCGTGCTTGTGTACTTCACGTCGCGTAACAGTCAGGCAACCATAGCAACTCGCCAGCCGATCGACTTCGCCTCCGTAGGAATAACTGACGCCCGCTCCCGTGTGCGTGGCCGAGCTGGTCCACGTTTCCATCGCTTCCAACAGCGTGAGGCGTTGCTCGTCGGTAAACATGCCGCGCACAAAATAGACCCTGACTTCCGTGTCCGGAGGCCAGTAGTAAGAGTTGACCGGCGGAGCATTGCGATTCGTAACGCAGGTTTCGGCCTTTGGTCCCTGTGCGATCGCTTCAACTACTACGATGAACAGGACAATGGTAAGGAGAAAGATGAGTCGCATGGGTTTCACCGCTTATCGGAGATTGGGGTTCCTTCAACATCCTTCACCGTCACCGTGCTGGCAAACAGTTTGTAGTCGTAATACCTGACGCGGATGCGATAGTTAACGTTGCGATTTGGAAAGTGGAGCACGTCGTCGGCTTCGGTACGTGCCGGAAAGTGAAAACTGGAGTTGATCGGTTCGCGCCAGGTCTCAAAGGTGGGGAAACGTTGTTTACCCTGTGGCTCTACGATTCCACGCACCTTCACGACTTGAAAGGTCGCGGCATCGATCCAAACCACACCACGAAAGAAACGCTCACGCATGCGATATGGATTCGGCTTCAAAGCCGGCTCAACTGCCAGGCGATATAGGCGTTTGCCGAGTAGAACTTCCTCTCCCTCAAATGTCATCTGATACTTTGCCGACTCGAGAATATCGACGCCCAGGAGTTGTGCTCCGGCCAGATCCTGAATGTCTTCGCGAGTGATCCGCATTTCGCGAATAGTTGAAGGCGGATGATAGGTAACCTGCTCGATACGATTGCCTTTATCGTCAAACAGAAACTGTGAGTTGCGAACATATTGGCCGGTGACCTCACCATTCGGACCGATTGTTTGCAGCACTACGTCGCGTCTAAAGGTGTGTTGCTTGAGCGATTCGCGGGTTTGGGTTTCAACTTTTTGAAACGATTCGACGATCGACGCGGGAGTGCGCAGAGTCATCGCCGGCGGTTCAATTTCCAAAACGGATTGTTGCGTGTGCGCCAGTTGAATGGAGGCCAGGAGCAGCACCGCGAGCGTAAGGGAAGCGGAAATGTGTCTACTTCTTCGGGGCATCTTTTGAATCCTGACTGAGAGCTGGCTGGGGCGTCGTGGGACAAGTAGGTGACTGGCCATGGCCTCTTGCCCCATTTCAGGAGCGGAACGCGGCACTTTCGTGCTGCCACCGGGCAGGTGGCATAAGCCGTGCCACGGTGTCAGATTTCCGTCACAAAGTCGGCGTGGTGGGTGTTATTCCTTTGAAAGTGAAATCTCGAAACTCCGGAGGCCGTTAATGTCACGAACTGTATGGAATCGCTTCTTCATCGGTATGGCTCTGATTACAACCATCGCGCTACTGGTGTGGATTACGAGCACGAGTGCCGTTGCGCAACAGACTTATACCGGCGACTGGACCGCCACCATCTCCGCGAAAGACAACACGAAGATTCATTTGAATCTCGAACGCAAGCGCAACGAAAAAGGCCACCGAAACCAAATGGGACAGACCTATGAGTTTTCAGATTTTCAAGGGTTGACTCAGGCGCAGGCTCTCGGCAACGGCCCGGTAAGCTTTAGCCTCGTGCGCGAAGCCGGAAGAATCGATTTACAGGGCAGTTTCCAGAATGGCAAAGGCTCCGGAACATTTCGTTTTACTTCGGACCCGAATTTTGTCTCGGCGATGAAGCTCCGCGGTTTCGACTTCGAGCAGAACAACGACGACGATGACCGCGATTGGGAGAACCGGCTCTTTTCCGCCGCCACTCTCAACATCACCACGGCACTTGCCGATGATCTAAACTCGGCCGGCTTCGGTAAACTCAAGGTCGAGGATCTCTTCAAAGCCGCGATTTTCAAGATCAATTCCAACTTCATGCGTGAGATGAAAGCGACGGGTTATCAAAATCTCGGCATGGAAGAACTCGTCAAAGCGAGGATTTTCAAGATCGATGCGGAGTTTGTGCGTCAGGTAAGCCAGATGGGTTTCGACAAAGAGCCGTTTGAAACGCTCGTCAAGATGCAGATTTTCAAAGTGACGCCGGAGTTTGTGACGGAAATGCGCAACGAGGGTTTGAATAATATCGAGATTGAAGATCTCGTAAAATTGCGCATCTTCAAGATCGACAGCCAGTTTATTCGCGCCGCAAAAGCTGAGGGTGTGCCGCTGGAGGTAGAACGGCTCGTCCAACGACGCCTCGGCTTCGCTCGCGCCCGATAGAGTTCACCACACTAAGGCACAAAAAGCACAGGAGATTTCAATTTGTGCTTTTTGTGCTTTTTTGTGATCTAACAACATAGACGCACCGCTGATCGCCTTTGATGATGTGCTCGCCGCGTTCAACCGTCACACCTGGTCCAAGCACCGAACGAAATAGATCGAGTTCAGTTGAACAAAATCCCTGGCAGGCATTCGCCGCGGCGCAGATCGGGCAGTGATTCTCAACCAGAAGGAAACTGCCGTCGGCTTCCCTTCTGACCTCCGCCATGTAACCTTCTTCGCTTCTGACCTTTGCCAGTTCTTGGAGTTTTTTCGGCAGCGAATCTTTTGTCTGTATCCGCCGAGTGTAATCAGCACGCTGTCGTGCACAACGAGACGTCAGTACGCGCTCCAGTCCCTCTTCACCAAACGCATCCTTGACCGAATCGATCAACGCGACGCTCAATTCCGCATACGCCTCGGGAAAGAGATGATCCGCCTCACGCGTAAGACTCCAGAATTTAGCCGGACGACCAATCGGCACCGGTCGCTCTTCCGCTTTGACCAGCCCTTCACGTTGCAACGCATAGAGATGTTGCCGCACCGCCATCGCGGTCAGATTAAGCCGTTCAGCCAGTTGAGCGGAATCAATCGGCCCTTCGGTTTTCAGTAGTTTGGTAATGGCGCGGCGCGTCTTCCTTTCGCCTGCCCCTCGCACCTCAGCACTCATGCCAATACTTTCTAAAGAATTCACTTTACAAAGTCAAGGCTTAGCACTAAACTTCGACTTAGTAAAGATAATTCTTTAGAAAGGTGCGAGGATAAAAATGAGCGTTTCTTCAGCAAGAAAAGTAACAAATACGCCGCTGCCGGCGGTTGCAAACGATCCGTTTAATGGTCTCCGAGTAGCCATCACCGGAGGCACATCCGGTCTTGGCCTGGCGCTTGTTCGTGAACTGACTCGTCGCGGCGCCCGCGTCGCTTTTGTTGCCCGCACACCTGAACGCGTCGCGGAAGTAGTCAAAGAAATACCCGAAGCGCACGGCATCGTCGCCGATGTTTCGCGTAAGGAAGACATTTATCCGATCGCGATTCAGATTACCGGTGAACTTGGCGGGCTCGACGTGCTTATCAACAACGCCTCAGACCTTGGCCCTATGCCGCTGCCGCTGCTTTCCGACACCGAGTGCGAGGATCTCGAACAAGTATTTGCAACGAATGTGTTTGGTCCATTTCGTTTGACCAAAGCACTGATGGGCGCGTTATCCGCTTCCGCGCGTGAAGGTCGTGGCGCGGTCGTGCTCAATGTTTCGAGCGATGCGGCTGTAAGCGCGTACTCAAACTGGGGAGCATACGGATCAAGCAAAGCCGCGTTGCATCACATGAGCCGGATTTGGAACGAAGAACATGCCGGCTCGGGCGTGCGCTTCCTTTCTCTCGACCCTGGCGATATGGATACGCCGATGCACGCCGCCGCCATACCTGATGCCGATCCCTCGACTTTAAAGCGGCCGGAACAATCAGCGCATGAGTTTGCAGAAGCGATTGCGAATCAGTTGAGCGAGAGATCGATTCAACTCGTCGTGAATTGAGGAGCGAGAAAATGTTAGCCGCCACCATACCAGTCCAGCGTCCCGCGGATGCAAAACTCCTGGTAGTTGATGCACAGCGAAACATCATCCACGTGCCGCGCTCGAAATTTGTCGAGTTCCTGCGTCCAAACGATCTGGTGATCGCCAACGACGCCGCCACGCTTCCCGCCAGTTTGCAAGGTGTGCACGCACAAACTGGAAAGCCAATCGAGGTCAGACTCGCCGCCCGCCATTCACTAAACGCTTTTGACGTGAGCCGTTTCAACGCCATCGTCTTCGGAGAAGGCGACTACCACGTACGCACCGAAGATCGCCCATTGCCGCCAACCCTGGAGACTGGCGATAAGTTGTTACTTGGACCACTGTCTGCCACCGTTGAAGCACTGTTAGGACATCCACGACTGGTATCGCTTCATATTGACGGTTCGCCGGATGAGATCTGGGCCGGGCTCGCGCGACACGGCCGCCCGATTCAGTATGCCCACATGCACACTGCGCTTGAGTTGTGGGATGTTTGGACCAGGATCGCAGGTCTCCCGGTAGCTTTCGAACCACCTTCGGCTGGTTTCATACTCGATTGGCAGTTAGTTTCCACGATCCAACAACGCGGAGCCGGCTTTGCCACGATCACACATGCCGCCGGTATATCTTCAACCGGCGACGACGAACTCGATCGCTTGTTGCCATTCGACGAGCCTTATCGCATTCCCGTGTCAACCGCGAAAGCAGTAGCACACACCCGTCGCCACCGTGGTCGTGTAATTGCGGTAGGGACGTCAGTCGTCCGTGCACTGGAAGACGCTGCTACTTTGGATGGCCGCTTGCGTTGCGGCGAAGGTGTAGCGAAGGGGCGGATTGGACCAGCGACTCACCTACGGTTGGTGGACGCGATTCTCTCAGGGACGCACGAACGCGGCACCAGTCACTACGAACTACTGCGAGCGTTTCTCGAAGATACGACCCTCGACCGGGCCACAAACGAATTGGATGCGCACGGCTATCGCACGCACGAATTCGGCGACTCGGTCCTCATCTTGTAAATCCTGTTCATCAGGTAAATCTTGATATCAGGATTTGCAAGATGAACAAGATTAACGGGATACTTACCTCACTATGAACCATCCCCTTTCCCGAACCACGCTTACACTTCTGATTTTATTCACTTTCACCGGCATCGTTCAGGCGCAGAAAAATGCGCCGATAAAGGAACCGAACGTTCGCGCGCAACTCGAATTTCTCGCCAGCGACGCCATGCAGGGACGCGGCAGCGGCACCAACTTCGAACGCATCGCCGCTGAATACATCGCCTCTCAATTTCGTCAATTTGGACTCGAACCGGCGGGAGACACTGACGCTTCCGGTAACAAGGGATTCGTGCAGCGAGTCGCCACTGACCAAACCGGGACGAACGCCACGTGGAATGTGATCGGCGTGTTGCGTGGCTCGGACCCACGCGCAGCCGCTGAAGTGATCATGCTTAGTGCGCACCTGGACCACATTGGCGTTAACGAATCGCTCACCGGCGACAAGATCTTCAACGGCGCTGACGACGATGCCTCAGGTTGCGTGGCCGTACTGGAACTCGCGCGCGTGCTCGCAGCCGGAAAACGACCACGCCGCACTGTCTACTTTGTTTGCTTCGGCAGCGAAGAGCGTCGCGGATACGGTTCACGACATTTCATCGCCAATCCGCCGGTTCCTTTGACGCAGATCGTGGCTCAGGTGCAGTTTGAAATGCTTGGCCGCCCGGATTCAAAAGTCGCGGAAGGGACGCTTTGGTTAACGGGATTTGAACGATCGACACTTGGACCGGAGCTGTCGAAACAGGGCGCTGCCCTCGTTGCGGATCCGCGTCCGGAGCAGAATTTCTTCAGGCGTTCTGACAACTATCCGTTTGCACTGCGCGGTGTGATTGCGCACACAGTTTCGAGCTATGGCATGCACACGGATTACCACCGTGTGACCGACGAGGTGTCGAAGATCGACTTTCCTTTCATGACGCGTTCTCTCAATTCCCTGGTGAAGCCGATCCAATGGCTCGTCAACTCAAACTTCAAACCGGCATGGTTGCCAGGTCAGGCTCCGGTTCCTCGTCAACCATGAAACCAAAGTTCTTCAGTACCCAACAGCAGTTTCGCGATTGGCTCGAACGCAATCACGACAGCACGAGCGAGTTGCTCGTCGGTTTTCACAAGAAAGACTCGGGTAAGAAAAGTATCACTTACCCCGAAGCTTTGGATGAGGTCCTTTGTTTCGGCTGGATCGATGGCGTACGCAAAAGTCTCGACGAAACCAGCTACACGATCCGATTCACACCGCGAAAGCCAAGGAGTATCTGGAGTCTGATCAACGTCAAGCACGTCGAAAGACTTACTAAAGCTGGACGGATGCACGCGGCAGGTCTTGACGCCTATGCGAAACGAGATCCGAAACGGACCGGGATCTATGCGTTTGAAAACAGACCGAAGGAGCTTGCGCCTGACTATGAGAAGGTGCTTCGACGCAATAAGAAGGCGTGGGAGTTCTTCGAGAAACTGCCTCCTTCACACAAACGCACGATCATTTTCTGGGTGATGAGTGCGAAGAAAGAAGAGACACAACTCAAACGACTCAAACAATTGATCGAGAGTTCCGAAAAAGGCCTGCGCCTCGGCGAAATCGGAACGAAGTAATTTCGTTAATGATTCAGACCGAATGAGCGCCGCCTTGGAGTGCGGCGGCTTGACGCGCTTTGGTCTTGATGGCGCCAAAACGAATGACCAAAGCGGTGCCAAGGCACCGCACTCCAAGAAAGGACGCGATCCACGGTCCCGTTTAACGATGCCTGATCTGCTGGTAAATCTACTTAAGCTACCTCCGATCGAAACGTCGGCGGCGGAATTCAACGTGCGACGCGCACAACCGTTTGAAATCACACCCGTGCGTAGCTTCGTCGCCACAAACTTCTCGCAAAGCTGGGCCGATGAGATCTCGGTCGGATTCGCGCGTCAACCGATCTCGGTCTACATCGCCACGATCGAACACCGGCTCGTTGGCTTCGCCGCTTACGAATGCACGCGTCGCAGCTTCTTTGGTCCAACCGGTGTCGTTCCCGAAGCGCAGGGCAAGGGTATTGGAAAAGCGCTCTTACTTGCTTCACTATGGGGCTTGCGCGAGATGGGCTACGTTTACGCAATTATCGGCGCCGTAGGCCCGGTGCGCTTTTATCAGAAGACTGTCGGTGCGATTATTATTCCCGACAGCGAACCCGGCATTTATACAGATTTTTTGAAGACTGAAACGCAATGAATACCGCCGAAGCAATTCCTGCAAAGAAACCCACCACACGCAACGAAACTCCTCCCGGACCCAAAGGATCATTGATCATGGGCGTGATGCGCGATTTCAACCGCGACACGCTCGGCTTCGTTACCCGTTGTCGAGATTACGGCGACGTCGTTCACACCAGGTTCTTGTACGTTCATGCATTCTTCCTTTACCACCCGGACGACATTGAGTCGCTGTTAACAACGAATGCGAAGAGTTATCGCAAAGCCCAATCACTTCGTTCGCCGTTTTTCCACCGTCTCGTGGGTAATGGCCTCGTGACCAGCGAAGGCGACTTCTGGAGACGCCAGCGACGCCTCGCCCAACCAGCGTTTCACCGGCAACGGATCAGCTCATACGGCGACGTGATGGTCCAGTATGCGCAACGCGCGATAGCCGGTTGGAAAGATGGTGAAAAGCGCGATCTGGCGCGCGACATGACGCGGCTCACGCTTGAAATTGTAGTCAAGACGCTCTTCAATTCCGACGTTTCAAACGACGCCGATCACGTGGGCAACATTCTGACAAGTCTGGTGAAACCGTTTGCTTCGCAGGCGACCCTGAAATGGATCCTCGACAATCGTTTACCGACACCGGGGCATCGTCGTTACTTTAACGCCGTCAGCGAGATCGATCGCATTGTCTTTCGCATGATTGCCGAACGACGCGCTAGTGGTTATGACGAAGGCGATCTGTTGTCGATGCTGCTTCAGGCGCAGGACGAAGACGGCAGCCAGATGACCGACGCACAATTGCGTGACGAGGTCATGACATTGTTTCTTGCCGGCCACGAAACAACGGCCCTCGCGTTGTCATGGACCTGGTACCTGCTGGCGAATCATCCGGAGGCGGAACAGAAGTTTCACGCAGAACTGGCCGAAGTGCTTGGCGGCAGAGTACCCACGGTTGAGGATCTGCCGAAATTAAAATACACGGAAATGATCGCCAAAGAGACGCTGCGTTTATATCCGCCGGCGTATGCAGTCGGCAGAGAGGCGATCGAAGAAACCGAGATTGGTGGTTACCGGGTTCCGAAAGGCACGCAGTTGTTTGCGTTTCAGTGGGTGACGCATCGCGATCCGCGCTTCTTCGATGATCCGGATAGTTTCAAACCGGAACGCTGGAGTGCCGAAGTCAGTGAACAGGTTCCGAAGTATGCTTACTTCCCTTTCGGCGCTGGTCCCAGACAATGCATTGGAAATTATTTTGCGATGATGGAAGTGGTAATGCTGCTCGCTACTATCGGTCAGCGCTTTCGCTTCACACTTCAGCCTGATCACAAGGTTGAAGTCTTACCGGTTCTGTCGCTACGTCCGAAAGATGGAATCAAGGTGATTATTGAGCCACGGATTAACACGGATAAGAATTAATCTGCTGATCGTGTCATCCGTGGCTTTATTCCATCGCTCTTACAATTCGACCCCATTCGTCGATTGTGAGAGTTTCCGCGCGGCGTTGGAGTTCAACTTCAGCTTTGCACAAGACGATGCTCGCGCCTCCGTTGCGTTTCAGGACTTCCTGCAATCGTCCGGAAGTGTTGCGGAGGTTATTTAGGATTGTCTTTCGCTTTTGTGCGAACCCCGCACTGACTGTTGCCCACAACAATTTCTCGTCCTGTACTTCAACCGCGATTTGAGGACGAAACTTAAGGCGCATCACGCTGCTCCAGACTTTTGGAGGCGGACGAAAAGCACCAGGCGCGACGTCAAACAGTTTTTCCGTCTCGCAATAAGCCTCAACCAGAACCGAGATGAAACCACGATCCGTGGTCCCTGCCGGCGCCAGCACGCGCTCGACCACCTCACGCTGAAGCATCAGGACCAACTCCTCCAAACACGATCGTTGCAAGATTAATCTTTGCAGAATTGCGGTGGAGATGTTGTAGGGAAGATTGGCCACGAGTCGAGCGGAACGCGCCGGCAGAATCTCAGCGCAGAAATCCGTCGTCAACGCATCAGCATGCACGAGTTTGAAATTCGCGTACTCACCAAAGCGTTCGTTCAAATGCGGGACGAGCTTGTTATCAAACTCAACTGCGATTACACGACTGCCACTCTCTACCAGGACAGACGTGAGCGCGCCGGTGCCTGGTCCAATCTCGACGATCGTTTCTTCGGCTTTGGGGGCGAGGGCTTCGATTATGCGTTGAATGGTGCGCTGGTCACGGAGAAAGTGTTGGCCCAGGCGCTTGGAGGGATAAGGCTCAGCACCTTCACCCTTCATCCGACGGAGTTTCCTTTTGCGGCGCGCGGATAGCCGGTGACTTCGAGATCCCTGCCGCGCTGCACGACACTGATCCGATCGAGATCGAGCGCTTCAGACATCAATTCGACGCCGGCGCCGCCAACCGCACCCGGAGCCGCCGCACCACCGATGATCTTGGGCGCGATGAAGAACGTCACCTTATTCACGAGACCGGCGTCGATAAACTCGCCTGCGATTCTCGCGCCGCCCTCAACCAAAACGCTTTGCAGCGAACGGCTGCTCAGTTCATGCAACACTCGACTCAAATCTCCGCGATTTGAGTTCACGATCTCCACACCTTGAGTTCGTAGTGCGGCGACTGAAGGTGAATCGGTACCGCCAAATACAACGACCGGCGCTTCAAAAGTAGTGGTTGCGAGCTGCGACTGCGGTGAGAGTCGAATCTCATCGTCAAGCACAACGCGTACGAGTGGCCGGCGTCGTGGTAATCCGGAACGATCGCTTAACGACGGATTGTCGGTTACGGCGGTTCCAGCGCCGATCAGTATCGCATCGTACTCGTGACGCAGTTCGTGGGCACGCGCACGTGCTTCGGGACCGGTGATCCAACGCGAGTCGCCGGTGCGCGTCGCAATCTTTCCATCAAGTGAAACCGCGAGTTTCAAATGCACAAATGGCAGCCCAGTTGTCATGTAGTGCAGGTACGCTTCATTTAATTGCGTTGCCTCTGCACTCATTAAGCCGGTTTCAACCGTGATACCGGCCGCACGCAGGTGGGCAAATCCTTTTCCGGAGACTTTCGGATTGAGATCTTCGATTGGGGCAACGACGCGTTTGATGCCGGAGCCGATCAACGCATCGGTGCACGGTGGCGTGCGACCGTGATGCGCATGCGGTTCAAGAGAAACGTAAGCGGTGCCACCACGCGCTTTCTCACCCGCGAAATCGAGGGCAATCGTTTCGGCGTGCTTGATTGCTTCGAAGAGGTAGAAGCCTTCGCCGACAACCTCGCCTGATGCACTCGCGATCACACAACCGACCAATGGTCCAGGGCTCACCTGTCCCACGCCGCGTTGGGCCAGTTCGAGCGCGCGCGCCATCATGCGGCGGTCGGTGTCAGTCCAGGTTGCTGTCGGATTAGAAAGCGTCGTTGTTGTCATCAAAGAAATTTTGCCACGCTAAGACGCAAAGACGCAAAGTTTATTCTTGGCGATTCTTTGCGCCTTTGCGTCTTTGCGTGGCAAAACCTGGCTTAGTTTCCAAACAAACTATTCACATACTGCTTCGGGTCGAACACGACCAGATCGTCAACCTTCTCCCCAATACCCGCATACCGAATCGGCAAGTTTAACTCTTTCGCAATCGCCACCGCGATCCCACCTTTCGCCGTTCCATCGAGCTTGGTCAGAACGATTCCGGTCACACCCGCAACTTTCAAAAACTGCCGCGCCTGCTCCAACCCGTTTTGCCCGGTCACGGCATCCACTACGAGCAACGTTTCATGCGGCGCTCCTTCCACTTCACGCGCCGCCACGCGCTTCATCTTTTCCAACTCCGCCATCAGGTTAGATTTGTTGTGCAGTCGTCCAGCCGTATCAACTATCAAAACTTCTGAGCCACGTGCTTTCGCGGCTTTCAAGGAGTCAAACAAAACCGCCGCCGGATCAGTTCCCTGCTTCTGTTGAATCAAAGGAACCCCTGTGCGCTCGGCCCAGATTGCAAGCTGGTCCGACGCCGCGGCGCGAAAAGTATCTGCCGCACAGATCAAAACGTCGTTTCCTTCAGCCTTGATCCGTTGCGCGAGTTTTCCAATCGTCGTCGTTTTGCCGACACCGTTAACGCCCACGATCATCATTACGTACGGTGCAACGGTTTCGGGGACGGTCAACTCGGAAGCAACTCCCTCACGTTCCGAAGCCTGAAGGATATTCAGCAACTCAGTTTTGATTGCAAGCTTCAGCGCATCCAGATCGTTGATCTGTTTTCGCGCAACCCCGCGTCGAACTTTTTCCAGAATGTCCAACGTCGTCGGAACGCCGATGTCAGCCGCGATCAAAACTTCCTCGAGTTGGTCCAACAACTCTTCATCGATCTGCTTGCGTCCCGAAAAGACCGTATCGAGTCGATCAGATAACGACTCACGGGTAGCCGCCACCGCGCGCCGGAATCGCGCCGAGAACTCCTGTTCGAGCGCTGCCTCCTGAGCCTGCAGCTCTTCCATCGAAAGGTTCAGGCCCAGCGTAGAAGTGGTAAACGCAGATCTGGTCGGCGCGACTGGTTTTTCTTTTACAGTTTCGAGAGGAGGCTCTACTTTCGGCGCCTCCGTCGGAGGCTCAACAGTCGCAGCCGGCGTTTCCGCGACGGCTTCGGCAGGTTCATTTAAACGGAGTGAGACAAACTCATCCTTTTTTCGTCTCCAAAAAAGTCCCATGTACGGGCGATTATAAACAGAAATCCACAGATTACACAGAACACCCTCCGAAAGGTGGTGTCTTACTTACGGTTCTTCTCTGCGGTCCTCTGCGTACCTCGGCGATCTCTGCGAATAAATACTACTTTGACGCAGAGATCGCCGAGGTACGCAGAGGACCGCAGAGATTACTTTTCAGTTCAAGACACCGGCAATGAGTCATTCATGGTCGGAATCTGCGTAATCTGTGGATTGACCGGCGTATTGGGCTTTTTCAACCTAACCTGTCCGGGTCGGATCTGGCCTTCCTTGCACGCGTCCGAGAGAGCGGCAACAACCACCGGGTCATAACGGGTGCCTACAAAAGTCTCGATTCTTGAAAGGGCCTCTTCAAACGCCATCGCCTTTTGATAAGGACGATCGGTGGTCATCGCGTCAAAAGTGTCCGCAACCGCAACGATCTTGCCCATCAACGGGATCTCGTCGCCTTTCAAACCCTGCGGATAACCCATGCCGTTGACCATCTCGTGATGCATGTACATTCCCGGCAGAAACTCCTTCATCGCCGGAATCTGCGACATGATCTTATAGCCCTTCTGCGGGTGCTTCTTCATGATCTCGTACTCATCTTCGGTCAGCGCCGCGGGCTTTTTGAGAATCGCGTCGTCGATCGCGATCTTGCCGACATCATGCAACAAAGCACTGATGCGGATCTTTTCTATCTCGTCATTCGGCAAACCAAGACGTTGCGCGATCGCCATTGAGAAACGGGAGACGCGCTCGGAGTGACCACGTGTGTAAGGATCTTTGCCGTCGATCGCAGCCGCCAGGCCTTTGACGGTTCCGATAAAGAGTTCGCGATTTTCTTGAGACGACTTCTGCAGGTCGCCGATAAAACGTTCGACCTGATCGGTCATCAGATTAAATGAGTTGCCGAGATCGCCCAGTTCGGTGTGACTCGTGACTTCGATGCGCTTGGAAAAGTCGCCTGATGCGATTCGATGAGCACCGCCGGCCAGTTCGCGAACCGGATAAGTCAGCTTGTTCGCGAAAAAGATTCCGATCATGATCGTCAGCAGAGCCGCGATCAAACTGATCCAGAGCGTTTGCCAACGCATGTCAGACACGGAAGCAAGAGCAGCAGTTTCATCCTGAATTGCTATCACGCCGAGACGCGAGTTTTTATCGAGTTCGGCGGTGGCGTATGAGCCAAGCATTTCCACGGTGCGTCCATCGCGCGTGGCTGAGAATGGCGCAAGTGCCGACTGAACCTGCGCGCCGGATTCCTGCCAATCCTGGACGACCTTAAGATCCGTCATCGGCTTTTCAGAAAACGCGACACTCGCTTCAGGATGCGCGACCGCACGACCATTCTGGTCAACTACGAAAACCACCGGAAGCCCGGCATCAAGCAGTTCGCGCTCGCTCTTCGAAGTCGGTTGTTGCACGGCAGTGAACACTTCCTGAAAAGAGACGATCGCAATTACCGCTGCTTCAACGTCCTGATTATTCGGGCCGCCAAGCACAGGTTCCGCAATCGTGAGCGCCATTTCCTGCCCGGAACGAATGATCTGCGGCCGGCTGACGACCATGCCACGTCCATTCATTCGCGCCAGTACTTCGCTCACGCGCGCGTCAACTTCTTCGAGCCTGATTACATCGGGCTGGAAGGCGCGATGGAGGGTGCCGTCAACCGGCCAAAGAGCGAGGGCGATGAGGTTAGGATCTTCCTGAAGGGTGGATTGCAAACGCTGGTCGTAGCCGAGGTTATCAAGGTGCTGGATGCCGCCTGAGATTTCAAAGGCCCTGGCAAGGCCGGTCACGACGTCTCGATATCGCTGTCCGTAGAGTTCGATTTGGCGTGCTTTGTCCTGTACTAGCTGAGCTTGATAACGCCCTTCGATCGAACGTAGCTCGTCCGCACTGCGGCCGGAAAGCAGAAAACCGGCGAAAGCCAGCGGCAGCAGCCCGACCAGCAGCAGCACACCCAGAACTATGTAAAGGAGACGGATTCGTCCGATTTTCTCGAGCATTCGTAAACTCTGGCGGTACAATTCGACGGCAGGTCGTCGGGTTTTGGCAGGCTCTAGAGTCGGCCGAGTCAATCGTTCTCGGCGTCCCGGCTATTATTGTCGAGCGTGCATAGCAGTGTCAACGAGTTTTAACAGTAGTTAGCAATGGCGTCGCCTTGGAGTGCGGTGCCTTGGCACCGCTTTGGTCATCGATTGGCGCGATCAGACCAAAGCGGCGTCAAGACGCCGCACTCCAAGGAGGCATCGGTTAGTTAGAGATCAATTTTTTCGGCTTTTTTCACGCCAAGGCGTCTAAACAATCAGCCAATTGGCGTAGGGAATGGACCCTTTGAGTACCGACGAGCTCATAGTTGAGCGAGCTTTAACAGGCGATGCGGAGGCTTTCGGCGAGATTGTAAGGCGCTGGGAGCGACGTATTTTTGCGCTTACTTACGGCATGCTCGGCCGTGAGGAAGACGCGCGCGACGTTACTCAGGAGACTTTTCTCGCTGCTTTTCGCAACCTGCGTAATTTCCGCGGTGAGGCAAAAGTCTCCTCCTGGCTGCACCGGATCGCAGTGAATCAATGTATTTCGCGGCAGCGACGGGCGAAGGTCAGAAGCGAATCGGCGCTCGATGATGAAATGGAGGGAAACTCAACCAGCTTTGCGGCGCCTCTCAGCTATTCTCCGGCGCGAGTGGCCGAAGGACGCCAGCAAACCGCGGCGGTGCGGCGGGCTGTAAACAGTTTGCCCCTCGACCTGCGACAGGTAATTGTGATGAAGGAGTTTGAGGAACTGACATTTCGCGAGATTTCGGATGTCCTCGATCTCCCGTTGAGTACAGTTAAGAGCCGGTTGTATACCGCGTTGAAGCAATTGGAAATGCGTCTGCAGAAGTTTGAAGGCAGGACTCGAGATGAACGATAGAAACAACTCTCCCGGTTGTGAGCGCGCATCGGATTTGATCGCGTTCCTGTATAACGAAGTCGACGAAGGCGAAGCACGCGAGTTTCAGAGCCATCTGAATCAGTGCGGCATTTGTCGAGATGAAGCGGCTTCGTTTGGCGTAGTACGTGAGTCGATTGTGGCGTGGCGCGATGAAGCGTTGCCGCATTTTGTGCCGTCGACAGTGACCACGCAGGTTCGAAAGAAATCCGCGATGGAGGCGTTGCGGCAGTTCTTCGATCTTTCGCCGTTGTGGTTAAAAGGAGCGGCAGGTTTCGCAGGGCTCGCATTGTGTGTGCTCACGGGTTGGGCGGTTTTCAGAGATAACGGTACTGCCGTGACGTCCCAGCCGGCAGAAACTTACACGGCGCAGGATGTGGATCGGATAGTTAAAGAAGCGCTCGCGAAGCAACAACAACAGGCACAGCAGAACGAAACGAGTTCTGAGGCCGTGGCAGTTAATGTTGCAGTTAAGCCGCCAAAGGTAAAGAAGTTTCCGAGCTCTCAATCAAATCAGAGTGTCCGTAGTCGCCGTCCACTCTCCAGGTCTGAGCGTGAACAACTGGCGGCCGACTTGCGCTTACTGGCAGCCGACGACGACTCGCCGCTGCAACTGCTCGGAGATCGAATCAATCAGTAATTTATGTTTGAGGCCAAGATGACATTGACCAGATTCTTATTACTCACAGTGACGGCGGTTTTACTACTCACGGTAACGAACCCTAGTTACGGCCAGGAAACGGAACCGCCGTTAGGAGACCCGATCGAACAGCTTCGGCTAACACCCGAACAACGCCAAAGAGTTCGCCTGATCTTCGCGGAAAACAAAGACGAGCGCCAGATGGCTAATCGGCGGCTGCGTGAAGCGCGGGCCGCACTTGACCTCGCCCTGGACGCCGAAACGGTAAATGAAGCCCAGATTGATCAAAGGATTAACGAGCTGACGACGGCGCAGGGAGCACAGTTGCGAATGCGGATTCAAATGGAACTCAAGATCCGCCGGGAACTGCGTCCCGAACAGTTAGCCGCCTGGCGAAGGCTTCGCCTGCAACTCCAGGACTTCGCCGACGCACAGCGACCCAATCAACGGCCTGCCAACCAGCGACGGCGCCCGAATCAACAAAATGGACTCGCCCCTGTGCCCCGCCGAAACATCAACCGGCCCTAGGGCAATCTTCATTTATCTCTGCGGCCCTCTGCGTATCTCTGCGGCCCTCTGTGTTAAATGATTCTTTTAGCGCAGATCGCAGAGTTACGCAGAGGGCCGCAGAGATAAAACCTTCAGACCAGACCAGCGCCCACTGAACTTGTTACTTGACGCCCTGCATACAATTTGCGCATGATAGGCCGCTCTTCTAAACGCGCAGTCCTTAAACTACTTAGCGCTTTTGGCGCAACCGAAAGATCGAGTCTGATAAGCTCTCCATGAACTTCGCCACGCGCGCCCTTCTCGAGCTCCAGGAGATCGTTCTCATGGCTGCTCGCGCTTTTCGGGGTATCTTCAAGCGACCTCGCTACATTCCCGAAACCATCGCGCAGATGGACGCTATCGGCGTCGGCTCGCTCGCCATCATCATCCTGACAGGATTCTTTACCGGCGGCGTACTAACGGTTCAAACATTTCCGACGCTGAAAGCCTACGGCGCACAATCACAAACCGGATACTTAGTCGCCGTATCGTTAGTGCGTGAACTCGGACCGGTTTTGTGTGCCTTGATGGTGACAGGAAGAGTCGGCTCAGCAATCTCCGCCGAACTCGGCTCAATGGTTGTTTCGCAACAGATCGACGCGATGCGCGCGCTCGGCACGGATCCGATTCGCAAGCTGGTAGCCCCGCGCATGTTTGCGCTACTCGTGAGTTTGCCGCTGTTAACGGTGCTGGCTGACGTGCTCGGTATCTTCGGCGGCTGGGTAACGGCTGTGGCGCTCTATTCCGTTTCCTCGAGTGTCTTCATCTCGGCGGTGCGTGACGGTATCACCACTGACGACCTCATCGGCGGCATCGTTAAGCCGCTGGTCTTTTCGCTTATCATAGGCACCATTGCCTGCAGGCAGGGCCTCAGCACTGAGGGAGGCACGGTGGGCGTCGGCCGTTCGACGACACGTGCCGTAGTGCTCGCTTCCATTATTGTCATTATTGCCGACTATTTTCTCGCGAAAGCGCTTCAGGTTATTCTAGGCACTCAATAGTTGCCTTCGATCCCGATTCAGATGTCAGCAGAAATTCATACAACATCACCTACGATCAGCGAAAACGCCGCGGAATCAACGTTTCAGGAAATTGACGATCGCGAGCGCATTATTCCCGCGATCGAATTCCGCAACGTTCTGCTCGCTTTCGACGACCGAGTGATCCTCAACAACCTCAGTTTCAAGGTAATGAAAGGTGAGACCAAAATCATCCTGGGCGGCTCGGGCGGTGGAAAATCAACCGTCATCAAACTTGTTTTAGGACTGCTGAAACCTGATGAGGGTCAAGTGCTGGTAGACGGCGAAGACATCACTGACTACAGCGAAGATCAGATGATGTCAGTGCGCAAGAAGATCGGGATGGTTTTTCAGGAAGGCGCGCTTTTCGACTCGCTTTCTGTTTATGACAACGTTGCCTATCGCCTGCACGAACAAGGTGTGCCCGAGGATGAAGTCGAACCGGAAGTGCGTCGCATGTTGCGCTTCGTGAATCTCGAAGACGCCATCGATAAAATGCCGATAGAACTTTCAGGCGGCATGCGCCGGCGCGTCGGTATCGCACGCGCGCTCGTCGGCGATCCGAAGATCGTTCTGTTTGACGAACCTACCGCGGGTCTCGATCCGCCCACTGCGCGTACGATCTGCGAACTGGCAATGAAACTTCGCGATCTCGAAGACGTCTCGTCAATCTTCGTGACTCACGAAATGAACAACCTCCATTACATCTGTTCTGAGTACGCAGTAGTTGGTGACGACGGCAAAGTAGTGTTCGAACGTGAAGGCGAACGTCTTTGTCTTATCAACAGTAAGGTGATGATGATGCGCGAAGGCAAAGTCATCTTCAGTGGCACCGACGAAGCGCTGCGCCGCTGCCCGGATCCATACATTCAGAAGTTTCTGCGGGGACATTAAAGAAAGCGTGAGGACCACTCCATGCCTCGATCAAAAGCCAGTGTCAGCCTGAGTCAGATACGCGTTGGTATCTTCGTGCTGTTTGCCATCGTCGTACTGGTCTTCCTTGTGCTCAATGCTTCGGGCGACATCAATCCCTTCACCAGAAAACTGCACCTGAAAGCCCGCTTTGTCGATGCGAATGGATTGCGCGAAGGATCTGAAGTTCGTCTCGCCGGCGTACGCGTGGGCAAAGTGGAACGCATCGTGTTGCTGGAACCGTCACCGGTTCCCGGTGCGCCGCGCGTCGAAGCACAGATCACGGTGGATTCAACGATCGACGGGCGTCCGGCGAATGAGCGCATTCGTTCGGATTCACAGGCCCAGCAAGGATCTCCGAGTTTGCTCGGCAATGAAATGCTGATCAACATCACCCCGGGAACCGCTGTGGGCCAACCGGTTGCAGATGGAGCGCTACTTCCCTCTTCGTCCTCAAACACGGTCAACGACTTTGCTACTTCCGGAACGGATCTGGCCCAACGCCTGAGCAAACTTTCCGATGAAATCAATGGCATCGTGAGGGATGTAAAGGACGGCAAAGGAACTGTCGGACGTCTGTTCAGCGATGAAACGCTCTATAACAACCTGAACGCGACGATTCTCGAAACCGAAGACGTGATGAAGGAACTCCGAGGGGGCAAAGGCTCCGCGTCACGGTTTATTAACGATCCCGCGCTTTATAACAACGCCAACGAAATCTCGGTTTCACTTAAAGCGATCGCTGACGATCTGCGTGCCGGGCGGGGCACCGCCGGCAAGTTGTTAACTGATGATGAATTTTACGTGCGCATCAATCGCACTGCCGAGCGACTCGACAAATCAGTGGATTCAATCAACCTGATGATCGCCGAAATCAATTCGGGCCGCGGCACACTCGGCAAGTTGATCCGTGACGAGCAAATCTACAACGACGCTCGCGCCGCCATCGCGCGCTTCAACACCACCGCCGAGCGTATCGATAACATGGTGGCCGCCGCGCAACGAGGCGAAGGCACCGTCGGCAAACTCCTCAACGACGACACGCTATACACAAACGTCAACCAATTATCTTCGGAAGGCGTAAAGATGCTCTACGACTTCCGTCAAAACCCGAAGAAATATTTGACAATCAAATTCGAGTTATTCTAGTTAACAAGATTTACAGGATGAACAAGATTTACAAGATAAGCGTTGACGAGATTAATCACGCAACTCGGCTTTATCCTGCTAATCTTGTTTCATCTTGTTAATCCTGTTCCATTGCGCCTTTCGCATTATGCTCGCCACTTTGTGACGCAATCAAATCACAGATCGGAGGTCGACAATGCCCCACCTAATTGGCGACGCGAGTAAGGAAAGAATTTTTGCTTACATCATCGACAACCTAATCGCCGGTCTCTTATCGATGCTGCTGGTTGCTCAGCTCAACTCCGAGAGTCCAGTCCTCAGCGGATCGGTACTTTCAATCACCTATCTTTCCTACTTTTTTGTTTTCGAACTGTCGTTGGCGCGCACGCCGGGCAAGATTCTTCAGGGCCTCGTTGTGCGTGATATTAATGGCGGTCCATCGAATGCGAAACAGATACTGATTCGCACACTCGCGAGAATTTTTGAAGCAAACCCGATTCTTTTTGGCGGAATTCCTGCTGGTATAATCGCCGCATCCTCAGCGCAAAAACAACGACTCGGAGACATTCTCGCCGGCACGGTGGTTGTCACGCGAGACGCCGCTCGGAATTTTAGCGACTCACAAGAAGAACGCGACGTAGAAGGTTAGCGGGGCGTAGATCGCGCCGCGCCCAGTTGTTTTAATAGCTCCCGCACGGCCACATCCAACTGCGAATCACGATCGGTAAGCGTTTCGCCTATCGGACGCGTGACTTCGATATCGACCGGACGCGGATTGCGTTCCATGTTTGTCCCATCATTCCCCGTAATTTTCATCCGCGGCAGGCGGAAAGTCGTACCGTCAATCAGTGATTGATTCCAGGTGTAAATAATCCAGCCCGCCGTTGGTTCACCCACAACCTGGCCCAGCTTCAACGTGCGATAACCTTCGCTGAAATCTTCAGCGTCAGATAGAGAATGCTGGTTCGTTACCAGAATAGTGGGACGGTGAAGTGCGCGTTGGCCCAACACGGTTCGCGCCGGTGTCGAACTGAAACCGCGCGGCGTCATCGTCAAATAACCACGACGCGCTAACACGTCGATGGCATAAACATTCACGAATCCACCGCTGTTATTTCGGATATCGATCACGACTCCGTCTTTGCCGTAGTTTTCAGCATCGAGATCGATATACAACTGCGCCAGCGAAGCCGACGACATGTCAAACATGTGTGCGTAACCAAGTCGGCCATTACTCACCTTCGACACGTACTGTCGATTTCGCTCGACCCATTGCCGGTAGAGCAGGCCGCGTTCAGTTCCACCATTCACTGGACGAACTACGACTTCGCGTTTTCCGGCGCCATCGGCGCTCGAGGCAATCGTCAAACTAACGCGGCGTCCGATCTTGTAGTTCAGCGCTTCATCGAGATTCGTGGTTTGATCGAGCGCACGTCCATCGACTGCCAACAGGTAGTCGCCGGCTTTAACATTCCCCGCGATAGCCGCCGGACTCAAACCAATCACTTCAGTGATTCGTAAACGGCCGGTGGTTTCGTACTCGCGCCGGTCAAAACGCAATCCAATGCGGCCAGTCGCCGGCTGATTGCCTCCGGGCGGCGAGTTTGCGCCGAGATGTGACGCATTAAGTTCGCCCACCATCAACTGCAACAACCGTCGCATCTCGTCAGGCGTTCGTGAACCAGCGATTAATGGTTCATATTCGGCCCGCACGCTGTCCCAGTTTGCGCCGTGAAAACCGGGGTCGTAGAAGAAGTCGCGCAAATAGGACCAACCCTGTCGAAACACTTCCATCTTTTCGCGAGAGAAATCGATATCCAACTCCGCGGTAACGCCGAGCGGTCGTGTTCGACCTTCAAGATTAACCACACCGATGCGACCATTCTCGAGATAGAAAATCTCCTTGCTGTCCGGCGAAAACTGGGCCCAGCTCTTAAAACCGGGCGTTGACGTCAACTGCTTGGCAACAGCCGGTTCGCGCGACAGTTCATCGAGCGAGTAAAGATAAACGTTGGCCTGATTAGCAGCACTCGCGACGAAGGCCACCCATTTTCCGTCGGGACTGATCGTTTGATAGTTGACGTCGAGACCGACCGGCACCAGACTCAGGCGCCGGCGAATGTCTTCGAGCACAACCTGCACTGGTTTCGCGCCACGCTTTTCTTCGGCCGGAGACGGAGATGCCGCCGGCAACGGCGTAGCAGCCGGTGTTTCACTGGGACGCGGCTCCGGACGATTATTAGGGCGCGGTGACTCTTCACGAAACAGGTCGCGAAACTGATCCTCACGAAAGCGTGGCGTGCGCGGTATCAGATCGACGCGCGCCAGTTGCGTGCCTTCCGTTCGCTGACCGGAATCAAACAGAATGAAGGCGCCATCCGGACTCCAGGAAACCGTGTTGCTAAAAACGTTGGCGAGAAAACTCGCTGGTCCACCTGTACCATCGAGCGCAACAACGTTGACGTTCTTGAACGCATTGTCACTGACCGGTACAAACGCCAGCCATTTTCCGTCAGGCGACCAGACAAACGGTCGATTCGCAATCAATGGCGGCCGTTCAAAAAACGCACTTTTCACGAGGCGATCCGTCTTCGTCGCCACATCGAGAACGCGCAGCTCTTTCGCCCCTCTGATGAAGGCCAACAATTTACCGTCAGGCGAAAAGCGGGGCGTGGAGTCATCGGCAGCGTCGCGGGTGAGTTGCGTCTCGGAGTTGTTAGTGAAGTCGTACAAAAACAGGTGCGGCGCGCCGTCGCGATCTGAAACATAGGCCAGTCGACGGCTATCAGGAGCCCATGCGAGCTGATATTCCTCAGCGTGACTATTTGAGACTCGAGCGGCGTCACCGCCGTCAGTTGCGGACGCGGCAAATACTTCTCCACGGACCACGAATGCCACCTTTTTACCGTCTGGCGATAACTGCAACTCGCTGATCTGATCGCTGAGGCGCTGGCGTTCGATACCCGGTCCAGCCGACGCGCCACGACGCGTGATCGCTACTTCCGCTGCTTTGCCGTTTTCGGTATCGAGTTTCCAGATCGCAAAGTTATGTTCGAAAACGACTTCACGACCGTCGTAGGAGATGTTGGGCCATAACACGCGGCCGTCCGTAAAGTTTGAAAGACGCCGAGCATCGGAGCGCCCGGGCGTCGCGATCCAGATATTCTGCGCGCCATTCTTGTTTCCCGAATCACTGCGGTCTGAAACGAAGAACAGGTTCTTTCCATCCGCGCTCCACATGGGCCACATTTCTTTGGCGCCGCCCGCGGCAGTGACGCGTTCATAAACGCCTGGCCCCTCATCGAACGATCGCAGTAACCAGATTTCCGCTTCGTCGATGTGGCTATGACCTTTACGCCACCACTGTCCTGACGCGATTCCGCGCGCTGAAAAAGCCACTGTTTTGCCGTCCGGCGAGGGAGCGCAGAAAAATTCGTTCGTGTAACGATCGGCACTGATCATTTGCGGTGTGCCGCCGTTTACGCCGATGCGATACAGATCGTTGAGCCCGCCAATATCCCGGCTGGTTGAAGAGAAGTAAATCCAACGGCCGTCGCGTGACCAGCCGTCGAGTTGATCGAAACCGTCGTCGAAAGTGAGACGTTTGAGATCGCCGGTCGCGAGTGTCAAAAGATAGATATCGCCGCCACCGGTTCGCGACGAGATAAAGGCGATGTAGCGGCCGTCAGGCGAATAGAGCGGACGAGCTTCGTTTGCCGTATGCGATACCAGCAGCGAAGCTACGCCACCGTCGGCAGGCACAGTCCAGATATCGCTACCGGAAACGAATGCGATCTCTTTGCGGTCCGGAGATAGCGAAGGCTCCGTGAAGTATGGCCGTGAATTTGTTTGCGCAAACGCATTGACAGCAGTAATTGCTATCACAATTAATAATCTTGCAAATCTCGACATCGCCGGGGCCTCCAAGTAAATCCGTCTTTCAATCCGCGTTATTCCGTGTCAACTATTGCAAACGCGCGAACCGGAAACGTGCCAAACTGCCGGACCTTCACCGGCACTGCGAAGAATCTAAAACCGCGATCCGGAAGCTCACCCAAACCGCGGAGATGTTCGACGATCGGAATATCGTGTCCGAGCAGCACTGAATGCGCCGGACGATTGCCGTCAGTCGTCGCGTCAATGTTAAAGGAGTCGATACCCACCAGCACCGCCGCCTGTTTGGCGAGATAAGTTGCGGCCGCTTCAGTGAGAAACGGATGATTACCACTCGAATACTCTTCGGTACGCCAGTGCCGGTCCCAACCTGTATGGACCAACACAGCCTTGTCTTTCAGATCGAGATCGTGAAAAACATCTTCATCAATCGCAGCCGCATCACGGTTTGTACATCGCACGACGATCGCATCAAGATTGGCAAGCGAATAGAGGTCGAGATGGGCCAGATCCTTACCGCGTGCGTAACGATGAAAAGGACTATCGAGGTAGGTCCCGGTGTTGGCAACCATTTCGATCTTGCCGATTTGAAACTCCGTGCCGGGCGCGTAACGCGTTTGGGAATCAGCACGGCTGAGATAGTCGCTGATAACCGGCGCCGGCAGCCCCTTGTAGGTAATCATGCCGTGCTCAACCGTGTGCGAAACGTCAATCAACTCAAAACCACGCGCCATCATAAACTCCAATACGACTTGTAGGGGCGGCCCTCCGTGGCCGCCCTAGCGTACGAACTTCTTTGTCTCCAGATAAGAGCCACGGAAGGACGCTCCTATCGGATCGCTCCAGGTGAGACGATTTTGAGTTCCAGACAAGGGCGGCCACGGAGGGCCGCCCCTACAACGATGCCCGTCTCTGTACGAAAACCTGGAAACTCGAGGCCATACCGCCGATCAGAATCATCTCGCGCGCGCCGGTCGTCAACGCGACGCGGTCTGCATCACTCTCAGCTTTGCTCAATCGCTTTTCCAACTGCCCGAGCAATCCTGCCCTCAAAAGAAACTTGTCCTGCGAAGCAAACTCAACCAACTGAAAACCAAGCTGTTCGCTGGTCCTGATCACCTGAGCCCAGTTGACGGTCGTCGTAAGATCGTACTCGCCGGGCTGGGCTAAAACATTCTCGACAAAACTATGCCGGGAAAAACCTCTCAACGTCCCGTCAGGGCGCATCCATTTGTCGTAAAGGTCACGAGGGTCGGCCCCATAATCAATCGTGATCAAAAATCCCTGACGCAGCTTCCCAGCAACTGCCGCCAACCAGTCGTCAATTTCCAGATTGATCTCAATAATCTGTTCTGGCTCAAGTTCAATTGAGTGCTGGTTGCAAAACTCAGCCAGTCGAGGCGTTGATAACGGTCCGGTGGTCCACTGAAACTCGCCGTTCGCGTCAACCGTAACGTACAACTCCATCAAACCCGCATCAGTCTGCTCGACCCGATGAACCGGAAACGCATCGAGCAACTCGTTGGCGAAGTAGATCCCGGAGTCGATCGCAACCAACTGCTCATAAATCTCGACCCGATTGCCAAACTCAACCAGGCGCTCGCGTGTACGACGGCGCGCATCGTCGCTCAACTCGCAAATAACATATCGCGTCTGAAGGAAAACAGAGGGAAACTGATCTCTCAACGTTCCCAACACCCCCGCAGCGAAATGGCCGGCGCCGGCACCGCATTCAACAATCGTCAGCCCATCCAACTCGGCAGAGAGTTGCGCAAAGTAACCGGCAAACGTAGCGGCAAACAGTTCGCTTCGCTCGGGACTCGTACGATAGTCGCCTTCCCTGCCCCAACGTTCGCGACCGGGCTGTTGATAATAACCGCCGTCCGCATCGTAAAGCGCGGCCTTCATCCAATCGTGAAACGTGATAGCACCTTCACGTCGAATTTGTTGTCGCAGTCGTTCGGCCAGCGAAAACGGCAAGCAGAGATTTACCTGAAAGTGGAACTAGCGATCGTTTCGATCCTCTTTTTCGAGCAAGCGGGTCGTATTCTCGGTGACACTGGGTGGAGTTACCAACTCGGCCGTGTTCGGACGCGACCGCCAGGCAGGTTGCGGACGCACAGGTTGCGGTGGCAGCGCAGCAGGCGCTTGCGCATGCGGCGCAAATTGCTGCGGCGCCATGTGTACTGGCCCAGGTGATCCATAAACGCGAATGGGCTTCGGTGCGCCTTCTTCAAATATCGCCGCGTACAGCATTCGCAACGGTCCGCCTATAAAACAAATGATTGCCGCGAGAGCAGCCAGCATTTCGGGAAACGCACCCGGGACAAAATCGGCGAACAATGCCAAAACCGGGACAAGCACGGCACCCGACAACAGTAACATTCCACCCTGTTTAACTCCCTTGCGGCGCGCAGAGACCACTACCGGTTCATCGGGCGTGCGATAAACCGGCACCATACCGCCATTACTCAGCAACTGAATCACGCCATCGAGCGGAAAGCCACACCGAGAGCAGAAGCGAATTACGCCATTAGCTTGTTGCTGACCGCATTGCGGACAAAACATTGGGATTTGTTCCTCGTCAAACGGGGGTGCTATGTCGCTCTAGATAATAAACCCAGAAGTGCCTTTGCCGGAAAGCATTTTCATAGCCGCCACGGCCCGGCCACGGTAATCACATGCTTTGACAAGCGTTTCCAGCAGCAAACTGATGAGCAATCTGGACTCTCCCGAGGGCGTTGAAATGTACTTGATCAGGGCGTCGTCGTCTACCATAGATCTAAACGCTTGTTCGCGAGCACGATTAACTTCCGATAAGTATTCGACGATTCGATCCGGATTTGAAAGGGTTTCAGGAAGCGTCCACTCGAAAGGATCATCCCACAGGTTAGCAGTCAGCCCGCCACAGGTTTGTTCCACGACTGCGGCGCTACGAAGAATGTTCTCGCCAATGCTTGCTGCCGCGAGCTGCCGGTAAAGGTCGTTGGGAGGAACCGATCGCACGAGATCCTTCAAACTATCGATCAACCGGGTGAACTCCTGATCGACCTTTTGAACGATCTCGCGTTCGGTAGTTTTTGCCACAGATTTACGCTGACAGATCTACATTCATTGGGTACGTCGATCTGTTTCTTCCATCACCGTTCCAAAGCTGCGACCAGCGAAATTGAATCCGTTGTGCACGTAACCCTTGGCGCCAACCCGCGAACCTTTGGAAGGAACACCGCGCCTGGTTGCGACCCAGATCCGGCCCGTGCCGTCGTCAATTTCGTAAGCGCCTGCCCCCAGCACACCGTAGCTGTCAGTCACGCGACCAGTGATCCCAACTTCCTTACCTCGATAACGGTCCGGGTCGGCAGTGATCTTTGCGATGTTTGTTTTTTCGCAGGCGGTGAATAACAGCGCGGCGCTCAGCAAAACCAGGAAAGCAGCGGACTTTTTCAACAACATGGTGTCTCCTTAAATGTGGTGTTCATCTCGGGAGAGGTGAAAATCATAACATTGCCAAATGCCAAATGCCGATTGCCGATTTGCTGAATCTACGAACAGACCCGGCAAAATCGGCATTTGGCAATCGGCAATTGGCATTTACTTGAACCAACCAATCGGGCGGCCGGAGAGATCGACCCAAACGCTCTTCACCTGCGTGTACAGATCCAACGCGTGGCGGCCCATCTCGCGCCCGTAGCCTGATTGTTTATAACCGCCAAAGGGAGACGCTGCATTGAACATGTTGTAAGTATTGATCCAAACAACTCCCGCTTTAATCTCTTTCGCGAAACGATGCGCGCGCGTGAGGTTGTTGGTCCAGATTCCGGCGGAGAGACCGTAGATCGTGTCGTTTGCCTGTTTGATCAGATCGTCTTCGTCCTTGAAACTGATCACCGAGACCACTGGTCCAAAGATCTCTTCCTGCGCCACGCGCATACCGTTGTTAACTTCGGAGAAGATCGTCGGGGTGAAGAAATAACCCTTCTCAAATCCGCCTTCCAGCTTCGGCGACTCGCCTCCGGTCAGGACTGTCGCGCCTTCGCTGCGAGCGATGTCGACATAACCTTTAATCCGGTTCAGTTGCTCTTCCGAGACCTGCGGACCCATCTGCGTCGCCTTATTCATCGGGTCGCCGACGGCAATCTTGCTCGCTTTGTCGGAGAGCTTTTCGAGAAACTGATCTTTCACTGACTCTTCCACGAAAAGACGTGAACCAGCGCAGCAAACCTGTCCCTGGTTGTAGAAAATTCCCATCATCGCGCCGGCAACGGCTTGCTCGAGATCGGAGTCAGCAAAAACGATGTTTGGAGCTTTGCCGCCGAGTTCGAGTGAAACTTTCGTCAGGTTTTCAGCCGCAGACTTCGCAATCAACTTTCCAACTTCAGTCGATCCGGTGAAAGCGATCTTGTCGATTCCCGGATGTGAAGCAAGCGCGGCTCCGGCAGTTTCACCGTAACCCGGAACAATGTTGACTACTCCGTCGGGAAATCCCGCCTCTTGAATCAAACTCGCGAGTTCCATTGCGCCGACCGGAGTTTGCTCGGCTGGTTTGAGAACGATTGTGTTGCCCGCCGCGAGTGCCGGAGCGAGTTTCCAGGCGGCCATCAGGAGTGGAAAATTCCAGGGGATGATCTGACCGCAAACGCCGATCGGCTCGCGCAACGTGTAATTAAACATCTTGCCGGGCACGGGAATCGTCTCACCCTCGATCTTGGTGGCCCAGCCGGCGAAGTACTCAAAATTTTCGACCACCTGCGGCAGATCCACGTAGAGCGATTCTTTGATCGGCTTACCGTTGTCGGCCGTTTCCAGCGCCGCCAAGTCGCCGGAACGTTGCTCGATCAACTGCGAAAGTTTGTACAACAACCGACCACGGTCGCGTGCACTGAGTTTGGACCACTTTCCTTCAAACGCGCGCCGCGCGGCAGCAACAGCCTTGTCGATGTCGGCTTTATCCGCCTCGGCGATTTCCGCAAGCGTTTCGCCAGTCGCCGGATTGGGTGTTTTGAAAGTCTTACCCGATTCGGAATCGACCCACTGGCCATCGATGAACAATTGGTATTTCTTTGGAGTGCTTTCAGCTAATTCTGCAGATGACATACTTCTCCTTATTAGTTCTTTAACCGCAACTAAAAATCCGTGGTACCCATGAGCAACTGACGTAGCACGTAAGGCAAAATCCCGCCGTGCTTGTAGTAATCAACCTCGATCGGTGTATCGATTCTGAGCGTGATCGGCACCTCATCAATCGCACCACTCGCCCGATGAATTACGAGCGTCACATCCTGCCGTGGTTCGATGCCGGATTCGATACCCAGTAAATCAAATCTCTCGGTGCCGTCGAGTCCCAGTGACGCAGCACTCATATCTTCCTGAAACTGGCAGGGTAACACACCCATACCCACGAGGTTACTGCGATGGATACGCTCGAAGCTTTGCGCAATCACGGCTTTAACTCCAAGCAGCCGCGTTCCTTTCGCAGCCCAGTCGCGCGAACTTCCCGTGCCGTACTCCTGACCAGCAATGATCACGAGCGGCACACCTTCCGACTGATAGCGCATCGCCGCATTGTAAATGCTCATGCGCTCGCCGTCCGGCTGGTAGATCGTTACACCACCTTCGACACCCGGCACCATCTGATTCTTAATCCGCACATTCGCAAACGTGCCGCGAACCATAACCTCGTGATTGCCGCGTCGTGCGCCATAGCTGTTGAAGTCTTTGATATCAACACCGCGCTCCTGAAGATACAGACCGGCCGGTGACGAAGGCTTAATCGCGCCGGCAGGACTGATGTGATCCGTGGTGACTGAATCGCCGAAGATCGCCAGTGGTCTCGCGCCTTTCACTTCCCCCAATGGCAACAACGTGCTGTGGAAATCCTCGAAGTAAGGAGGCTCGCGAATGTAAGTCGATTCCGTTTCCCATTGATAGATGTCGCCGGAAGTGCTGGGGATATCGTTCCAGAGTGGGTTGTGTTCAGCGAAATTGCCGTAGAGAGTCCGATATGTATCCGGATCAAAAGCTGCGTGCATCAGGCTGTTTATCTCTTCCATCGTGGGCCAAATATCTCGCAGGTAAACGTCTTCTCCGTTGTTTCCGGTTGCGAGCGGCTCCGTTGACAAGTCGAGATCGACACGCCCGGCGATCGCAAAAGCAACAACCAGCGGCGGGCTCATCAGGAAGTTTGCCTTAATACTCTGATGTACCCGCGCCTCGAAGTTTCGATTGCCTGATAGAACCGACGCGGCAATCACGTCGCGCTCGTTCACAACCTGCTCGATTGCCGGATCGAGTGGTCCGGAATTTCCGATGCAGGTTGTGCAACCGTAACCGACGAGATTGAAACCCAATTCGTTGAGATAAGTTTGCAGCCCGGTTCGTTCCAGATACTCGGTGACAACTCTCGAACCCGGCGCTAACGAGTTCTTCACTTTCGGACTTACCGTCAGACCCTTTTCAACTGCTTTTTTCGCCAGCAAGCCGGCGGCCAGCATGACGCTAGGATTTGAAGTGTTGGTGCACGAGGTAATAGCGGCAATCAATACATCGCCGTGGCCCAATAATTCATCACCCGTCGGAAACTCGTCCTCGGGAATTTCGGCGACGATGTCGGGAGTCGGGCGGTTGTTGACCATTTCGGTTTCCGTCCAAACGTTGGTATTAGCCTCAGTTTGATCCTTAACTCCGACGGCAGGCACGGTTTCAGATCTTTGTTCACCACCACCGGCGACAACCCGCTGACGATCGGCGCCGATCTTTACGTGATACCTGGTCCAAAGCTCGTCTTCCGATTTGCCGTAACCACCTTCGCCAACCGGTCTCACCATCAACTCGTTAAACTGCGACTTGAGAGCTGACAACTCGATGCGATCCTGTGGGCGCTTGGGCCCGGCCACGCTTGGTCCAATCGACTCCAGATCGAGATCGAGCACCACGCTGTAATCGCATTCACCCTGGCGCGGAATGCCAAACATTTCCTGGGCCTTGTAATAATCTCTCACGACGTCGACGTGCTCTTTCGCGCGCCCGGTCGCGAGCAGGTAAGCACAGGTCGCTTCGTCAACCGGGAAAAAGCCCATCGTGGCGCCGTACTCCGGGGCCATGTTGGCGATGGTCGCGCGATCGACAACCGATAAACTCGCCGCGCCTTCGCCGTGAAACTCGACAAACTTTCCGACTACCTTCGCTTTGCGCATCATCTCGGTAACGCGCAGCACAAGATCAGTTGCCGTAACGCCCTCACGCAAACTGCCGCTAAGATGAACACCGACAACGTCGGGCGTCAGGAAATAAACCGGTTGGCCCAACATCGCCGCTTCGGCTTCGATACCACCAACCCCCCAGCCAACGATTCCGAGACCGTTGATCATCGTCGTATGCGAATCAGTGCCTACCAGTGAATCCGGAAAGTAAACATTCTTTTCCCAAACATTCTTTGCGAGGTATTCAAGATTCACCTGGTGACAGATACCGATGCCGGGAGGAATGACGCGGAAACCATCAAAAGCCTGTGTGCCCCACTTCAAAAACTGGTAACGCGATCGATTACGCCGGAATTCGATCTCCATGTTTTTCTCAAACGCGTCGCGCGTGCTCGAGAAATCAACCTGGACCGAGTGATCGATAACGAGATCAACCGGCACGAGAGGTTCGATGATGCCTGAGTTTTTACCTAAACGCCCCACCGCGGAACGCATCGCAGCGAGATCGACGAGCAACGGCACCCCGGTAAAATCCTGCAGCAACACGCGCGCGACCACGAAAGGAATTTCTTCAACACGTTTGCCGTTAGGTTGCCAGTTGGCAATTTCTCGGATGTCGTCTGCGGTGATCTTCTCGCCGTCACAATTTCGCAGAACGGATTCGAGAACCACGCGGAGGCTGTGGGGGAGCCGGGAAACAGGACCAACTCCGTTCTTTTCGAGTTGTGGGAGCGAATAGAACTGTCCAACCGGACCGGCATCGGAACTGAAAGTTTGCAAAGAATCAAACGGACTGTCTGGCATAGTGGTGCTCAAACTCTTTCCTGAGAAGTTAGGTTTTTCGGATGTTTTGGTTCAAATTGCAGTGTACCAGCGATCACAAAAAGGCACCAAACGCACAGAATTACTGTCTGACCGCTGAAGGTGTCAATTTACTTTAGCCCTTCTCATTCAGAATAAACATTTGTGCTTTTTGTGCCTTTTTGTGCCTAAAGTTTTCGCTGTCTATGCGGCGTTGCCGGGATTGAGTATAGTTTGCCTGAGAACAAGGCAAGGAGATCCTATATGGCTAAAAAACGTGGTGACGATTTTGAGTATCTCGCGAATGATCCCAATTACGTCCCTGACCCGGAGATCGAGGAGTTTATGGAACTCGAGATCTCGCGTGCGCCAAAGGATCCGGAACTGCTGGCCCAACGATTACGCAACAACACCGCCGCGTCGCCACGCGATGCCGGTGGCGATCTTGATGCCGCATGGGAAGACGTCAACGATAGCGGTTCCGAGACAGTTGCGGGCGACAATCCCACACCAGATCAATCACTGGTCGAAGAGAACGCTTCCGCGATGGGTGTCAGTTTTGAAGACAATGAGGAGCTGGAGTTTATCGACAAGATCGAAAAGCGGGATCGTGAAAGATACGAACTCGATGAGAACTCAAAAGCTTCGGACAACATGATCTAAAACACTTTGCGGCTGTCGAGCAATATAGTTACTGGTCCATCGTTGACCAGTTCCACCTGCATCAGCTTGCGGAAGCTGCCCGTTGCCACGCGCCTCAACAGCTTCCGGCTGCTCTCTACAAAGTAGTCATATAGCGGTTCTGCAATCTCCGGTGCAGCGGCGTCGCTCCACGAAGGGCGCAAACCGCGTCGCACGTCGCCATACAACGTAAATTGAGAAACTACCAATAACCCGCCCTCGATATCCTTCACCGAAAGATTCATCTTCTCTTCCGGGTCTTCAAAGATTCGCAGCGCGGCAATTTTCGGCGCCAGATAGTCGGCGTCAGCACGCGTATCATCGCGCGCAATACCCAGCAAAACGACGAGACCGTTTCCAATCTCGCCGACAATCTTTCCATCAATCGTGACACTCGCTCGCGTCACTCGTTGCACAACCGCTCTCATGCTGAAATCTGGTTCATCTTGTAAAATCTTGTAAATCTTTATCCATCATTTTCTCGGAGGTCGAGATGGTCGAATCTCGACGCGACTTGGCAACGCACGCTCAGGAAACTCCAATAGATCCATAACCACACGCGCCACGTCATCCGGTTGTAACTGCCAGCTCTTCTGATCGCTCGGCTCGTCACCACCAAACTCCGTGTTTACCGAACCCGGCATGATGTAGCTCACCTTGATCCGATCGTGCCTGACTTCCTGCATCAACGCTTCGCTGAAGCCGTTCAAGCCAAACTTAGAAGCGTTGTAAGCAGCCATGTTGGGATGAGCATTTGCGCCGGCGAGCGACGAGATATTGATGATGTACCCGCCGCCACGTTGCTTCATGAGCGGAATCGCTTCGTGACAGCAGTAGAAAACGCCAAAAACATTCGTCTCGAGAACGGCGCGAAAGTCTTCGACATTCATCGACTCAACTGACGTCGCGAACACTCCGATACCGGCATTGTTGATCAGGATATCAACGCCACCGAGCTCGCTTGCCACGTTGGCAAAGACTGACTGCACTTGTTCGTAATCACGCACATCGCAAACGTAACCCGCAGCCACCCCGCGACCGATCGCATTCAGATCTTTAACTGCTTGCGCAACCTCTTTTTCATGTCGCGCAGTGATTGCGACACGCGCACCGGCAGTTACGAGCGCGGTAGCAATAGCGCGACCGATTCCCTTCGTGGCGCCGGTCACAACGGCAACTTTTCCTGTAAGTTCGCTTTGCATAACAGCGACTGTAGGGGCGGCCCTCCGTGGCCGCCCTAGTCTTGAACTCAAGATCCCTGAACTCGAATTCTGAGGCGCTTAGTTCCACACTAGGGCGGCCACGGAGGGCCGCCCCTACGACGATCCAAGTTTTTCGCGCAACCGCTCGTTGACGATTTTCGGATTCGCCTTCCCTTTCGACGCCTTGATCACCTGGCCTACGAAGAAACCAATCAACGCTTCCTTACCGGATCGATAATTGGCGACTTGATCAGGATTCGCAGCCATCACCGTATCGATCAACCCGTCGATCTCGCCCGTGTCGGTCACCTGGACCAGTCCCTGCTCTTCGATGATCGTCTGCGCCGGCTTTCCAGTCTTGAACATCTCAATCAGAACTTCTTTACCTTGCTTACCACTGATCTTCGCCTCATCGATCAAACGAACCAGTGCGCCCAGGTCCTGCGGCGGTACCGGCGAATCTGCCGCCGAGATACCTTTAGTCTCGAGTTCGCGCAACAACTCTGATCTAATCCAATTAGCCGTCCCACGCGGATTCCCGGAAGCTTCCGCAGCCGCTTCGTAGTAGTCAGCCAGCGCGCGATCTGAAACGAGTTGCGAAGCGTCCGCATAACTCAAACCGTACTGCTCGCCGAAACGCTTTCGCCTATTCTCAGGCAGTTCCGGCATCGACTGCTTCACTTCGTCGATGAACTGTTCCGACACGATCAACGGCGCCAGATCAGGCTCGGGAAAGTAGCGATAATCGTGCGCATCTTCTTTCGAACGCATCACACGCGTCGCAAGTGCTCGATCATCCCAGAGCCGCGTTTCCTGCGTGAGCGTGCCACCCTCTTCCAGCACTTTGATATGACGCGCAACCTCATACTCGATCGCGCGCTGCATAAAACGGACCGAGTTTAAGTTTTTCAATTCGACCTTCGTGCCAAACTTCTCCTCGCCCACCCGGCGCACGGAAACGTTTGCTTCACAACGCAGATTGCCTTTCTCCATGTCGGCTTCTGACGCACCTACCCACTGCAACGACCGACGCACGTGATTGACGTAGTCGTAAGCTTCCCACGACGAACGGAAATCCGGATCAGTAACGATCTCGGCAAGCGGAACTCCAGCGCGATTGAGATCTATATATGAATAACGATCGACATCCGGCAGACCTTCGTGAACGTTCTTGCCGGCATCCTCTTCCAGATGCAGTCGCGTGATTTTGATCTTCTTCGGGCGCCACTCCATCGGATGACCGGCTTCGTCACGCTCGGCCGTCATGATCTCGAGTTCACCGTTCGCCGAAAACGGTTGATCGAATTGCGAGATCTGGTAGCCCTTGGGCAAATCGGGATAGAAATAGTTTTTGCGCGCGAAGATTGATTGAGGATTTATCTGTAGACCCAGGGCGAGCGCCGCGCGAGCACCAAGTTCGATAACCCGTCTATTTAATACCGGGAGCGCTCCCGGCAAACCAAGACAAGTAGGACACGTGTTGGCGTTTGGTTCATCTCCAAAACGCGTCGCACAGCCACAGAAGATTTTCGACTCAGTGCTCAGTTGCGCATGTATTTCAAGCCCAATAATTGTTTCCCAGGTCATCTGCGTGATCCGTGTCTGTGAACGGGCCTGGGATTGATAACTACTCCCGGGCTTCTGAATACCGGCCGGCGGCCCCTAAACGCCGGAAAAGTTGGAAAGGGTGTTATCGGCGTCGCCAGAAACGGTGAAAACGGCGATATCGTATCTTGCCTGAAACGTCCGAACCGTCCTGCTGAGACTCCAAGACCAAAACTCTCAAACGGAAAAAATCCGGGGAAGGAACCGAACGAATATGCAAACGGATCCGGGGATTGACGTGACGATTCAGACTGCGCACTGTTCACCACCATCTGAGCCCGCCATACCTCGGCGCGGCTTCGCCAAAGCGCTTCTTCCTGCTCACGCATGTGTCGCACCTGTTCCACTGTTCGATCCTGAATCGCAGCGGCTTCCTGGCGGCGTTCTTCTTTCGATGGTAGACCACGCTCCTTGCGGTTCGCTTCGTACTCCTTTTCACTCTCGAGCCGCGTGCGCCGGTATTTCTCGAGATCGTTATTTGTGATTGAACGCGCCGCATTGCCGCGAGGGCGTTGCGATGCGACTTCAACCTGTTCGGCCGGCGTGTTTGCTTTCCTCATTAACGCCCCTGGAGTTTCGCCATTGGCTCGCTCGGTGGCGCGAATATCGACGGTGTTAAGTTGAATGGTGACCTGCATGCCCGATCCCACTCCGTAAGTCAGAGTTGAATCTGTGACGGTGAATTCGTTTGGAATTTCCACCCGCCTTCCATCGCGCATAACTACAGTGTAAGCGCTGGCTGCGGTGGCCGTCAGAATCACTAACAAGACGCTGAGAAAAAGTTTCCTTGTACCCATTGTTCAACCTCACGTTTGGAAAAAGCTTAATTGTACGGGAGTTGGCAAATAGTATACCTCGGGCTCTGTCGCATTTGTATCTCCTTGTGACGCAAAAAACTTTGCAACTGGCCACCCTCTCTGATATACATGCGGCGCACCAAACAGAAACCACGCGTGGTCATTGAAACGCGGATGCCAGGCCGAGCCTGGAGCAGCGCCGCTCGGTTCCAAACCTCTTCAACAGGAGCGAGTGAATGGCAAAGACGGTTTGCAAGATTTTGGGAGTCGTTTTTCTGCTGGTGGGTCTGGCTGGATTTGCAGCGCCAACACTACTCGGCGCCCACCTTTCAGCCGCACATAACGCGGTCCACATAATCTCGGGCGCGATTGCCCTGTATTTGGGCTTCGCCGGATCTTTATCGGCGGCAAAAGCCTTTTCACTTGTTTTCGGAGTCGTTTACCTGGCGCTGGGAATTCTTGGACTAACGCTTGGCGCAGGTGCTGAACGAATGTGGATGGTCGGTCCACTTCATCTGGGGACAGTGGATCACGCCATTCACGTCCTGCTGGGCATTGTATTTCTTGCCGGCGGGTTGTTTACGAAGAATTAGTTTCGATTTCAGGTTGCAAGGGGAGAGTTCGCGTAAGTGGCGCACTTGCGTCCCCGAGCTCCAACCCCTTGCAACCTGAGCCACAGATCAATCTGTGTAATCTGTGGATTAAAATTTGACTTGAATACCGCCGCGTCCGACCGCTTTTGGCGCGAGGAACCCGTTCTCGTAGTACGTCTGATTGAAGACGTTCTCCACGCCACCAAACAAAACAATCGTTACCCGCTCCGTCTGCCGCCGTTCATAACTCGCAAAAAAGTCTCCCTTTGTGTAGCCATCAAAAGTCAATTCGGCCATCCGAAACGGAAAATTGTTTTCAAAGACTGGCGCGAGATACGAACCGGTATGATTCAGATCGAAACTGAACAGCAGCGAACGATATCGCTGAGTCAGCGTTAGACCAAACAAGTGTTGCGGGATTACATACTCCGGCTGTAAACCCTGAGCGGTTAACGCACGATCACTATTAGTGAACGTGTACGAGGCGCGCAGGTCCAAACCTTTTGCGGGTGCGGCATCGAAATAAGTTTCAATACCGCGCGAAAGTCCACCGGGACGATTCTCAAATCCACTAAACCTTCCCAACCCCAGCGGATCGACCGCAAATCCCGTAAACGCAATCTGGCGTTGTAATCTCGTGTAAAAATAAGTCGCGCCGAATAAAAGTCGATCACCCGCAACTCGTTGATCGAAACCACCATCGACGCTGATCGACTGCTCGGCTTTGAGAGTTGGATCGCCAAACCGCATTACCCCTGCAGATCCAAAACTTCCTTCACCAAAGCGTTCGAAGAGCGAAGGCGCGCGAAAGCCGTTGCCCACGTGTGCTCGCAGCTTTGTGCCGCTGCTGCGGAAGAAATAAGCCACAGCCGCGTCCCCAGTTACCGAATTCTCTGCCTGTCGCGACTCGAGATCGCCAGGTCGATCCGCGCTGCGGATTCGATACCACTGCCCGCGCACTCCCAACGACACACGCAAACGATCTTCGAGCAACGAAAGCTGGTCCTGTCCGAAGATCGCAAACGTTCGTTGTCGATCGGTCGTGTTGTTGAAAGTCGCAAACGACGGCTGCGAACTCTGAAATAACGATTCCCGCTCAAACTCGAAACCCGCAGTCAGCAGATTGGATCGCGAGAAACGAAAATTCACACGCCCATGAACCGTATCGACGTCGCCGTTATTGATATTGAGAAACTCAAAATCACCAAAAGGAACAAAGACAGCAAATCGCGGATCGACTGCTGGTCCATTGTAATTCCGTCGATCACTCGAAACTCTTTGATACGCGACCGAATAGGAAACCGTGTCGTTGACGACTTGCGAAAACCTGCCGGAACCGAGCCACACGCGATTGCGCCGGCCCTGATCCGGGTTATTGAAATCAGGCTGAAAATTCACGCCCGCAACGGCATTCGGAAAGCGTTGGCCCGTCCCAAACGCAGCCGGCAATGCGATCGGGCTATCGTTTACACGAGCGTTGGCGATGTTCCCGAATAGATTTCCGCTGATCGTGATCGATTGAGTGGGGTTGAATTGCAGACGACCGGCAAAACCGGTATTGCCGTATTCATCATCGCCATCGATGCCGTTTCGAACGTCCACACGGTTGACGCCGATCGCAAATCCAAATCGTTCGCCACCTCCGGAAGCTTGCAAACGTTCGCGGTAAGTCGCAAGGCCACCGCCATCAAAGCCAGCAGTGAGGTGAAAACCTGACGCACCAACCTCAGGGATCATGTTCAAAACGCCGCCTATCGCGTGCGTTCCGTAGATCGAAGAACCCGCACCGCGCAATACCTCTACGCGATCGAGTGCGACCGGAACGAGATCCGCAAATAGCGAAAGCGCTGAGCCATTGATGTCGCCCGCGTCGCGCACCCGCAGACCGTCAAAAAGCAATGCCGTGTCGAAATTTCTTTGACCTCGCAGGCGCAGGGTTGTTAATGAACCGGGCGATCCTTGTTGCTGTACACGAACGCCGGGAATCCCGCGCAAGGCTTCACTCAGGCTTAATTCATGCTTCGCTTCGATCTCCTGCGAATCAAGTGTCGAGACAACTTTCGACACTTCATCCGCCCGTTGCGCGGTACCGGTGGCGGTAATCACAACACTCGCATTGATCGCGGCAACCTTGAGTTGGATCGGTAGTTGTTTACTCTCTCCGCGGTTGAATTGAATTTCTTCGGAGGTGAATACGGAAAACCCGCTGGCTTTCACTTCCACGAAATATGAACCGGAGGGGACGTTCTCAAAATTAAAAGCGCCGGATTGATCGGTGGTGGTGTTCAGTTGTAGTCCGGCGCTGGAGTTCAAAACTACCTGCGCGCCTGGAAGTTTCGCGCCTTTTTCGTCAGTGACGCTGCCACTTATTCCGGTGGAGTTCTGCGCAAAAACATTTAGCGAAAAACTGAGCGCAAACAGCAATGCGCACAATCGAAATTTGATATTCATCGTTAGCTTCTCCTGCCCGTCGCAGTGCGAGCTGAAAGGAGCGAAAGCAGAGGTTTCCTGACTCGCAGTTATGATTCGCATGAATCGCCGCAGCCCCTCGTCTTCCCGGAATTCCAGTGACTAAAACTTTGAGGCGTTGCGTTACTGCTTACAGTTGCGCGGGCAGTGGCGGCTTTGCACCGCCTTCCCTGCTGCACTTCGCTCGTGGTTTCAAATAAGCCGGTGCGATTCATGCACCGGCGTAACCCGTGGTCCACCCGTAACAGGGTGTGTATCAACTAAAACTTTTACTTCGAAAACTTCTCGCAATATCTCAGGCGTGAGCACTTCTGCCGGCTTGCCGGAATGAACTGCTCGTCCCTGTTTCATCAACAGAATATTGTCGGCAAACTGCGCCGCGAGATTGATGTCGTGAGTTACGACGAGTGCTGCTGCCCGTCGTTGGTCACAACGATTGCGCACGAGCATCAATAGAGTCGCCTGATGCGAAAGATCTAGATTGGCCGTTGGCTCATCCAACAAGAGAATCGGAGCTTCGGTTGCGAGTGCCCGAGCCATCAAGGCTCGTTGTCTTTCGCCACCGGACAGTTCATTCATCAGGCGGGCACTCAGATCGCTTAGTTCTGTTTCCTGAAGCACGGCATTCGCGACTTGCAGATCGTGTTCAGTTTCCCAGCCCCAACCCGAATGTGTGGCCCAGGCAAAGCGCCCGCCGAGTACAAACTCCAGCACGGTGACGGGAAAGCGAAGTTCGGCTTCCTGGGCGACCACGGCGATATGTTTTGAGATGGTGCGACGATTAAGACGTTCCAGTGCTTGACCATCCAATACAATCCGGCCCGATGAACGAGGTAGCTGGCCATTCAAGGCGCGCAATAGCGTTGATTTGCCGGCGCCATTGGGACCAAGAATCGCAGTAATCTCGCCGGCCCGAAGCGACAGACTGAGATTCGCCACCGCGATGCGGTGATCGTAATTAATTGTTACATCCTGTGCTTCGAGCATACGATGCAAAGACTCAAAAGAGGATTTCTCACGCGGCGGCGCAACGCCGCAGCGAGAGATAAAAACAAAACCGTTGCGTTCTGTCGTGGCGCCGCTGCGCCACCGCGTGAGAGGTTTTATTCGACTTACGCTCTCCTCAGCAGATAGATAAACAACGGCGCTCCAATCAGCGCTGTGATCGCACCAACCGGCAACTCCCGCGGCGCAATGATCGTGCGCGCTACGGTGTCAGCCACAATCACAAACAACGCCCCACCGAGCGCCGCCGTCGGAATGCTGATGCGGTTATCACTTCCAAGTGAAAGCCTCGACAGGTGCGGCACCACTAGACCGACGTATCCAACCGATCCGCTTGCCGCCACCGAACTTCCCACCAACAAACTGGCCACCAGAAAAACCGTGATCTTTACTCTCCCAACTTCAACCCCGAGATCGAAAGCGTCTCGTTCACCGAGCATCAAGAGATTCAACGAGCGTGCATTCAACGTCAGCGCCAGCGTTCCTGCGACCGCAATTGCAATCGTGACTGGAAGCAGCGTCTTACTCGTCCCCGAAAGATCTCCCAACAACCAAAACGTAAACGAACGAATCCGGGTAGCGTCCATCAACGTCGTAACGAACACGATTACCGACGAAAGAAAAGTCGTGACGATCACTCCGGCGAGTATCAAACGCTCCGGTGTCGCCCCGGCGCGCCCGCGTGCCAGCCGGTACACTGCCAGCGTTGCGACGAGCGCTCCGGTAAATGCCAGCAACGGTCTGGTCCATTCCGCCGTGCCAAAAAAGACCAGAGCGATCATCGTTCCAACCGCCGCGCCGTTTGAAATACCAAGCAGGTAGGGTTCGGCCAACGGGTTCCGCAACAAAGCCTGATAACCGGCCCCGGCGGTTGCGAGCGAACCACCAACAGCAGCAGCCAAAAGGATTCGTGGCAATCGAATCTGAAACAGAATGTCAAACTGGTCTTGCGTTAATCCACAGGCGTTCGTGCCCAACGAAGCGAGCGCACATAACGAAGCGCGTGCCGGCAACGATTCGCTTCCGATAAGCGACATCAACACAATCGCAAACAGCAACCCGCCTGCCAACACGGCGCACGAAATCAACGTCTTGCGTAATGTGACGCGATTCTGTTTCGCTGGAGAGGCAACAATGTCGGAAGCGGTGCTGCTCATTGCTTGAAAGCGTCAGGATGTAACGCGCGCGCCATCGCCTCGAGCCCGTCAATCGCTCTTGGACCAGGTCGCATCAGATGATCGTCGTTGACCTTATAAACACGGCCTTCGAGCACTGCTCGCGAACGACTCAAAGCCTCTGTAACATTCAGATTCCCTGTCCCCATCGAACCGCCGACCGGCAAAATGATTGCATCCGGATTTGCAGCGAGGGCAGATTCGTTGCTGTACTTGGGCCAGGCCCCGGGAACATCTGCCGTGACCGAAACGCCACCCGCACGTCGTATCAAATCGGTGACAAAGGCGTCGTGACCTGCGGTGTAGAGTGGTTCTGCTGATAACTGGAAAAAGACGCGCACCGGCGGCTTTTGCTTAACCGCTTGCTCTACTGAGTTTGCTCGTTCGCGCAGTTTGTTGACAACAACTTCCGCCTGCTGTTTTTGGCCCAGCATCTCGCCGACCTGACTGATTGTCCGCAATACACCTTCGAGATCACGCGGATCGGTAACAAAGACGGCGATGTTCTGATTTTGAAGTTGTCGGGTGAAGACTTCGAGTTGCGACGCCGTTGAGATCAACACGACCTGCGGCTTCAACGCGATGATTCGTTCGAGACTGGGTTGCAGAGTGTCGCCGACTTCGGTAATAGCCTTGGCTTCGGCAGGAAAGTCACAATACGTGGTGCGACCCACGAGCCTGTCACCAGCGCCAACAGCAAAAACGATCTCAGTTAGATTAGGAGCGAGGGAGATTACTCTCGTCACACGAGCCGGCAAGGAGACAGTCCGACCGGCGTCGTCTGTCATCACTCGCGTCACCGGACCTTCAGGCGCAGGCTTGGAACCGGCCGTGCATGCCGACGCAACTAACAAGAGCGAGAGCAAAGCCGCGACGCAGATTCCGCGAATGGTTTGTTTTAATAAATAGCCGGAAAACACAAATCCCACTGACCTCCTGTCTTCGGCAAAATGAAAACCAGGCATCAGCGGGACTCAGGTAAACCCGTGGCGGCCTGAACACCTTTGCGCGAGTGTCTGGAAGGCTGCAAACGTCTCGGGCAGGTCTCCTGGCTCAGAGCAACTCGAAGTTACTCATCACAGTGGCGCGACCGCGCGGGATTCACACCCGCTTCCCTATTCTCCCCAACCGGGGCACCCGGACGTTAATTGAAAAAGATCGTCGAAACCGCGCGGACACTAACACGCACGCACATGAGTGTCAAACCTACAGGTTAGCCACAGATGAACGCGGATGAACACAGATCAGAATTTGTTTTTCTGATCCGCGTTTTATCTGTGTCATTCTGTGGCCAATTGTTTTTTGCTGCCGGTTTATGGGAAAGTACACAGCCATGATCAAAACTGTGGAATGGACAAAAGACGGCGTGCGCATGCTGGACCAGCGCGTTTTGCCCTCCGAAGAAACTTACTTGATGCTGCGGTCATATGATGAGGTGGCCGAAGCAATTCGCAAGATGGTGGTTCGCGGCGCACCGGCAATTGGAGTCTCAGCAGCGATGGGAATCGCACTCGGCGCCAGCCAATCGGTCGGCACGTCCGTCGCCGATCTTGATGACGACCTGCAATACATTTGCGAGGTGATGAGCAAGACACGTCCCACGGCAGTAAATCTTTTCTGGGCCATCGAACGAATGCGTGGTGCGTTTCAGAAACACAAAAGCCTCGGAGATGTTGAGAAAGTTAAGAAAGCACTCGTCGACGAAGCTCTCGCGATATTCGACGAAGACCTCGCCGCCAATCGTGCTATCGGTGCTTATGGTGGACCACTGATTCCTGACGGCGCCACCGTGCTCACGCATTGCAACGCGGGCGCTCTCGCCACGGCCGGAGACTACGGCACGGCACTCGGCGTCATTCGCGGTGCGCGCGATGCCGGAAAGAAAATTGCAGTGATTGCTGACGAGACACGCCCGTTCCTACAGGGCCTGAGACTCACTGCCTGGGAGTTGGCGAAGGATGACATCCCGGTGACAGTGATCACTGACAACATGGCCGGACACGTGATGAAAAACGGCAAGGTTGATGCGGTGGTAGTGGGCGCCGATCGCATTGCGGCAAACGGCGATACGGCAAACAAGATTGGAACTTACATGGTCGCGGTTTTGGCGCGTGAACATGGCATTCCGTTCTACGTCGCCGCGCCATTAACTACACTCGATCTATCACTCGCAACCGGGGAGGAAATTCCGATCGAAGAGCGCGACTCGATGGAAATAACGCACATCCGCGAACATCAACTCGGACCCGACGGCGTCAACGTCCACAATCCGGCGTTTGATGTCACGCCCCATCAATTCATCACAGCGATTATTACGGATAAAGGCGTGGCGAGACCGCCCTATACGAAGAGTTTGAAGAAATTTTTTGAACCTCAGACCAACACGGATTAAACCCAGTTTTAAGATCCATGTTCATCTGTGGCTAAACCGGCTTGATTTCCACCATTCGATAGTTCGCTGAAGACCTTCTTTGAGGTCCACCTGCGATTCATAGCCGAGGAACTGCTGCGCGAGCGTGATGTCAGCCAAACTATGTCGGACGTCGCCAACGCGCGGCTCGCGATACTCCGCAGCCACGTCTTGTGTTCCCGTTAACTGCTGTATCTCGCGCAAAAGTTCATTCAAGGTGATTCGCTGTCCATTCGCAACGTTAATCACTTTACCTGAGGCATCTTTCGAACTAGCGGCTTTCATGTTTGCAAAGACAACGTTATCGATGTAGGTAAAGTCGCGCGACTGTTCACCATCGCCATAAATCACCGGTTGCTCGCCCGACAACAACACGCTGATAAATCGCGAAACCACGCCAGAATACTGCGAACCCGGATCCTGCCGTGGTCCAAAGACGTTGAAGTAGCGCAGCGAAACTGTCTCCAAGCCGTAAACGCGCGTAAACACCTGACAATAATATTCACCAACGAGCTTCGCTACCGCATACGGCGACAAAGGATCCGGCAACATCTGCTCTGACTTTGGCAACGTTGGTTGATCGCCGTACGCGGAACTTGATGCGGCATAGACCACGCGCCTCACGCGAGCATCACGCGCGGCGAGAAGGAGCGAAAAAGTTCCATCAACGGAAGCGACGTGAGTTTGTTGTGGCGACTCAACCGAACGCGGCACGGAAGGAATCGCAGCCTCATGAAACACGAGCTCGACACCGTCAAGCGCCTTCTGCAAAAGCTTCTCATCGGCGACGCTACCCTCGACAAAGTCGAGATCACCGCCGATCTCCTCGAGGTTCTCGCGATGTCCGGTCGACAAATCATCGAGCACGCGAACACGTGCTCCATCAGCCATTAACGCCGCGGCGATATGCGAGCCGATAAATCCGGCGCCACCAGTTACAAGAACTACTCCTGTCAGTGCCATGCGTTTTTCCTACCGTCCGACGCCAACGTATTCGAAACCGAGTTCACGCATGTCTTCGGGTTCGTAGATATTGCGGAGGTCTGCGATTTTTGGCGTGGTCATCAGATCACGAATGCGGGTCATATCAAGCGCGCGAAACTGATTCCACTCGGTGACAAAGACGAGCGCATCAGCGCCTTTTACCGTCGTGTACTCGTCGTCAGCATAATCGATTTCAGGAAGCAGTTTCATGGCTTCGTGTTTTGCAACCGGATCGTAAGCGCGGACCTTGGCGCCATCCTGGAGCATGCTGCGTATGATTCCAACCGCCGGCGCCTCTCGCATATCGTCCGTTTCAGGCTTAAAGGCCAGACCGAGCACGGCGATCGTTTTTCCCTTCAGTGTTCCAACTAACTTACGAATCTTGGTCAGCATCGCATCGCCTTGCCGCTGATTTACTTCGATTACCGCATCAACGATCATCGACGCCGAATCAAACTGCCGGGCTACTGATGCGAGTGCTCGCGTGTCCTTCGGAAAACAGGAGCCGCCAAAGCCAGGACCAGGATGTAAAAACTTGCTGCCGATTCGTTTATCCATACCGATGCCGCGGGCCACATCATGAACGTCGCAACCAATCTTGTCGCACAGGTTCGCGATCTCATTGATGAATGAAACTTTAGTGGCGAGAAAAGCATTTGCCGCATACTTGGTCAGTTCGGCAGCCTCCAGCGAGGTAATAACAAATGGAGCTTCGATCAAATAGAGTGGGCGATATAGATCCCTCATGATCGCGATCGCTTCTTCATCACGACTGCCAATCACCACTCGATCGGGTCTCATGAAGTCGTTGATGGCCGCGCCTTCCCGCAAAAATTCCGGATTTGAAACCACGCCGAAGTTCGCCTTCGTCTTCTTCTGTTCATTAACCCACGAACGAATGCGCTCGCCAGTGCCAATCGGTACCGTCGATTTTGTAACGATGACTTTATAGCCATTCATATACTCAGCAATCGATGAAGCTGCTGCTTCGACAAAGCTCAGATCGGGCGATCCATCCGGAAGCGGCGGAGTACCAACGGCAAGAAAGATAACCAGGGCTTGCTCAACGGCCTGACGGACATCGGTGGTAAACCTGAGTCGTCCGGCCTGAGTGTTTTTCAAAACGAGTTGCTCGAGGCCCGGTTCATAAATCGGCATGATGCCCTGGAGCAATCGTTGGATCTTATCTTCGTCAACGTCCACACACGTGACATCGACACCGAATTCGGCAAAGCAGGCGCCGGTCACAAGTCCTACATAACCGGTACCAATAACAGCAATATGCATTAACTAGTTTCCCTGACTAGGAAGCGTATGGCGAGTCCTGACAATCAAAACCTTGCGGGTCACGCGTGTGATTCGCGTGACCCGCAAGGTGAATCTGGCTGACCGCAGCGCTGGTTACCAGTGCCACAGTGTTTTTACTCAACTCCAGCGAGACTAATAAAACTGACTACTTAGTCGGGCTGACTACAGTAATGTCGCCACCGAAGTTAAGGTCGTTGTTATGGAACGCGGCGTAAAGAACACCGGCTACGGCGCCACCGATGGCCAGCAACAACACGGCCAACGCACCACCGCTCATATCGTCGTCATCGTCATCAGTCTGCGGATTCGGAGTTCCAGCGGTTGCACTCTCGCCGGCGGCAACTTGCTTCATGCTGCCACCAGTTTTGAACTGCGCGATACCTGAAAGAGTCGCCACTGAAGTGCGTCCACGTGAAGCGCTGACGGTAAACGTGGTTGCCTGGGTACCATCAACAACAACTGCACCATCTTTGGTCGTCAGGTTAACCGTGGTCCCTGCCAACGTCGACACCTGAGCACTGCCGGTTTCAAGCATCGCCGTGATGCTGTTTTCCGCAAAACTGAGGCGAAGATTGCTGTTGGGTGCGAGTTCAACTCGACCGACCTTGCTAATGCTTACTGAAGCGCTGCTTTGAGCCGCGGTGCTGATTGTCGAATCAGTGAAAACCGTGCCACCGGAAATCATCTTCTGGCCGTTAACCGTAACTTGTCCGGTAACTGATAGCTCGCCTGACGCCTTGGCGCCTGGCGCGGCCAATACCACCATTGAGTAAACACTCAAAACGGCAACCGCCACAGCAGTCGCGATGGACTTGCGGCTCCAAGTTTTGCTGATCATTAACTTTCCTCCCGTATAGTGAAACACAAAGGTCTTAATTGCGAACCGCGACGGCTAAACAGTCGTGGGAAAAACAATGGGTGTTAGTAACCCGCAAATTTACTAATGCTTGGGGTTTAATGGCGCGTCGGCCACTAACACTGGGATTTATTACACTAATACAAGCCCTCTGTCAACAATCATTTGGCTTAACTTTGCCACAAAACTGTGTCGGCCACGAGGCGACGTTTATGGACCATGTCGTGAGCCAAAACGAACCACCCAAAGCGTACCCTCCTACGGCCGGCTGACCGCCGACGCCTTCTCGGCCAGCTCAGCTTGCTCGTAAGGATCGAGACGAGCAAAAACGTAAAACGTGTCTCCCATCCGGACTGTACCCAGGAATCGGAAGGTGTTGCACACCACTTCCCCGGCTCGCAATTGGGCGGGTTGTGGCGGATTGGAGCCGAAAAGCATACGCAATTCTGTAGCTGAAACTGCTTCCAGCTCCGGCAGATAGTCGTTGTGACTTTCCCGCGCCAGCCGTATGGCCATTTGACGTAACGCCTTTATCCGATTGGAGTTATGCCGATAATAGGTGGCACTTACCTCCCTGCGACTGGCCCGATCGTCGACCACTTCCTGCTCGCTTTTCAAATATCCCAGATAGGCGCGAACCACTGGTCCAAATTCTTCGTCAGAGTACTGAAGGGTTTGGCTGGCCTGAACCGACGTGAGCGCACAGAGAGCGATTGCCAAAACGGCGGAAAAACTTCCCTTGATAGTTGCCATGACTTTGCTCCTGGCGGGAGGGTAATCCTGTTTTTTTATTGTGACCACGCGATTATACCAGCAACCGGATTAACTAAATTGCGCCCGTCTTTCGCCAATGTTACATTGATCTTCGTTTTCCGTTAAGCGGCATGTCTTCTGATCCTCAAGCTTCATCAGGCCGGAGAGTAGCGCTGGGCGTTTGCGGCGGGATCGCGGCCTACAAAGCAGTCGAAATCCTCCGTGGATTGCAAAAAGCAGGCTGCACGGTCAGAGTTGCAATGACCAAGAGGGCCTGCGAGTTTGTTCAACCGCTTACGTTCCGTGCCATTTCGGGTAGTCATGTAGTCGTAGATGATTACGCTCCGGACAATCCCGATCCAATCGCGCACATCACTTTTTCACAAACAACCGATCTTCTGATCGTGGCGCCGGCGACGGCCAACATGATCGCGAAATTTGCGAATGGAGTGGCTGACGATTTTCTCAGCTCCACTTACCTGGCTTGCACCGCTCCGATTTTGATCGCGCCCGCGATGAATACGACGATGTTGGCGCATCCTGCGACCCAGCGTAACTTGGAGCAGTTGCGAGCTGATGGGGTGCACTTCGTCGATCCGGATGCGGGCGAAATGGCATGCGGCACGATCGGCCCCGGACGTTTGAGTGAACCGGATCAGATTGTAGCGGCCGCGCTCCGGATCCTCGCACGTGCGGAAGCTCCAGTGTCAAAAGATCTGGCCGGTGAACGATTCCTCATCACTGTTGGCGCGACTCGTGAAGAGATCGATCCCGTGCGGTTTATTTCAAATCGATCGTCAGGCCGGATGGGATTTGCACTTGGTGAAGCGGCCCGCAAGCGTGGCGCTGAGGTTACGGCTGTTGTGGGCGTCACAACTGTAACGCCGCCTCAAGGGGTTCGCATTGTGAACGCGCTCTCCGCGGATGAGATGTCGCGAGCGGTAGCCCAGGAGAGTAACGGCGCTTCCGTCTTTATCGGCACTGCGGCAATCGCGGATTATCGTCCTGCGCAACGTGCCGATCAAAAGATTAAGAAATCAAATGATTCGATCACGTTAACGTTGGAACGGACGCCGGATGTCTTGTCGCAAGTGGCGGCTTCGCGGACGAATGGAATGCTCGTGATCGGCTTCGCCGCGGAAACGGAAAACTTAATCGAGCACGCGAAAGCAAAACTGATCGATAAAAATCTCGACGCGATCGTCGCGAATGATGTTAGCCGCGAGGATTCCGGATTCGATACGGCAACGAACGCGATCACCATCATCACTCGCGATGGCGCGGATCCAATTGAACTTCCTGTTTTATCCAAACGCGAAGCCGCAGATCGAATTTTGGATGTTATAGTACGCCTGCGATCCCGCAACGATGAACAAAGAACTGCTAGATCTTCTGGCTGAAACTAAAAAACAGGTTGAGCACCTTCGTCTTTTAGGTGTTGAAGGCATTCGGCCGTCGACAACGGTTGCACCGGTAATCAAAGTCGCGCCACCGGAACCGATCAAGAAACCGTTGCCGCCTCCGCCTCCAATCGAACCTGTCTCAGCACCAACAGGCAATTCCCTTTTCGGCGACCTGACACCTCCACCTGCAAAACTGATCCCCTCAACCGAAACCTTCGAACAGATTCACGCTGAAATCGGAGACTGCACTCGCTGCCCACTGCATCTCGAACGCACCCACGTGGTCCATACCGAGGGAAATCGAAAAGCGCGTTTGATGTTTGTCGGCGAAGCACCTGGTGCAGACGAAGATGCGCAGGCGCGTCCATTTGTCGGTCGTGCCGGACAGCTACTAACGAAGATCATCGAAGCAATCGGCCTAAAACGCGAAGAGGTGTTGATTGGCAACGTCAACCGTTGCCGGCCACCCGGAAACCGAGCCCCGACGACAGAAGAAGCATCGATGTGTAAACCGTATTTGTTACGCGAAATCGCCGTGGTTCAACCCGAGGTGATCGTGGTGCTTGGTAATACGGCAATGAAAAATTTGCTCGATACGCGTGAAGGAATCACCCGGCTGCGTGGACGTTTCCAGGACTACAAGGGGATTAAAGTGATGCCGACTTTCCATCCGGCGTACTTGTTACGAGATCCCTCGAAGAAACGCGAGACGTGGGAAGATTTGAAGATGGTGCGTGATCATCTCGAGAGCACCGCGGGTTTGCCTCAAAAGTCCGCTTTCAAAGACAGAGAGTAGGCCACAAAACAGCACAAAAAGCGCAAATGATTAAAACCTTAAGGATTACCTCTACTGCTAAGAATTCATTTGTGCTTTGTGTGCCTCGTTGTGGCCTTCAACATGACTTTTGAGGCAAAGCCGCGCACCGCGAAGAAGTGAAAAGGATTTCTCACGTGTCGGCGCAACGACGCGGCGCCAAACGCACCACCCAATTCCTTGCGGCTTTCGTTGCGTCGCCGCGTGAGTATGCTTTGTAATGCCCTTCAACTTGCGCTAACTTGTGCGCGTGTCTAACAGCACCGGAACCGAAGCCTCATTACAACTTGATCCTCACAACACAGCAACTTCCCTCCCGCGATACGCTGAGGTGGCAGTACCGCTGCACGTGTTTCAAACCTTCACTTATCGCCTGCAACCCGAACATTCAGCCGCGGAAGTCGGCGCGCGTCTGGTAATCCCGCTGGGCCGCACTCTCGTCACCGGTTACATAGTCGCTTTACTTGACGAACTTCCGCCGGAATCACAAGTTACAGAAGCTGACATAAAAGATGCGCACAGCCTGGTTGATGTCGCTCCTGTCTGCAACCCAGAGATATTGAAACTAGCGCGATGGGTTTCTGATTACTACGGGTGTCCGCTTGGTGAAGTCATCAAGGCAGCGTTGCCGCCCGGCATGTCACCGTCGATAAGCAAGAAACGCGCTTTCATCAAACCAAAGCTGCGCCGCTTCGTTCGACTCACACAGACCACAAATTCGGAAGAGCAAAAATTCACCGATGCCCAGCGACGGGTTTTATCAACACTCGAAAACAGCGGACCAATGTCGCTGCAAGCCTTGATCGCGGATGCGGCCGTCAGTGCATCGACGATCTCATCGCTCGAGAAAAAGCAACGGGTTGAGATCTATACCGAAGCGATTCGCCGCGATCCCTTGAGCCAACACTTCGATATCAGTTCCGCACCGCACAAGCTAACCAACGCTCAATCAGCCGTCCTGACTCAGATCGAAGACCAAATGAACCATGGCGACTATTCAGCGTTTCTGCTTCACGGCGTAACCGGCAGCGGCAAAACTGAAGTCTACATGCGCGCGATGAATACGGCGCTAAGCCTGGGCCGATCGGCGATGATGCTGGTTCCTGAGATCGCATTAACGCCGGTTTTTTCCCAACGCCTGCGCGCGCGCTTTGGCGATCAGGTGGCCATCTTTCATTCATCGCTTCAAAAGGGTGAACGTTTTGACGAGTGGACTCGCGTCCGTAACGGCGAAGCACGCGTGGTGATCGGCACACGCTCCGCGGTATTCGCTCCGGTCAAAAACCTGGGCTTGATCGTTGTCGACGAAGAGCACGAGTCGTCATACCGACAGCAGGAGTCGCCGTATTACAACGCGCGCGACGTGGCGATTGTGCGCGCGCAACAGGAGTCAGCCACGGTTGTTCTGGGTTCGGCGACTCCGTCGCTCGAATCGTTTCACAACGCGCGCAAAGGCAAGTACAACCTTGTCGCCCTGCCCGAACGCATCGGCGCCCGGCCGATGGCTGAAGCCAAGCTCGTCGACATGCGAAACGTCTTCGTGCGGCATGGCAAGCCGCGCGTTTTTTCCGATGAGTTACTGGAAGCCATTCGCGAAACGCATGAACGCGGCGAACAGTCAATTATCCTGCTCAACCGGCGCGGCTATTCAAGTTTTATTCTCTGTCGTTCCTGTGGCGAAACCATTCAATGTCCAAACTGCGATGTCACCCTAACCTATCATCGCAGCGAACGAGTGATCGTTTGTCATTACTGCAATCATCGCGAAGCGGTGCCACACGTGTGCCCGTCGTGCGGCAAGAAATATATCTACTATGTGGGCGAAGGCACGGAACAGCTCGAGGAGATGCTTAAGTTGCTGTTTCCGACACTGCGTCTGGCTCGCATCGATCGCGACACCACGACGCGCCGGAAAGTTTTCGAGCAATCACTCGCCGATTTCAGCGCCGGACGGATTGATACGCTTGTCGGAACACAAATGCTCGCCAAGGGCCACGACTTTCCGAACGTGACACTCGTGGGCGTTGTCTCGGTGGATGCGGGTTTGGCGTTGCCTGATTTCCGATCCGCGGAGCGAACGTTTCAACTGATCACGCAGGTTGCCGGGCGCGCCGGGCGCGGTGATCGACCGGGGAGAGTTTTAATCCAAACGTATCATCCGTATCACTACGCTTTGCGTCATGCTTGCGCACAGGATTACGAAGGCTTTTTCCAGGAAGAGTTACGCTACCGGCAAAATCATTCGTATCCGCCGTTTGTGGCGCTCGCCAGTTTGCTGGTCCATGGGCCAGATCTGGGGAAGGTGCGTTCTGATAGTCTTGAACTTCGCAAGCAGCTCGATTTGATGAACCAGGAGCGGAAGTGTCGGGTACTTGGTCCGGCGCCGGCGCCCCTTTCGCGACTGAAAGGCGAGCATCGTTTTCAGCTTTTGATCAAGTCGCGGAGTAGAAAGCATTTGCGCGAAGCTGCAGATGCGGCGTTGAAGGCTGCGGCAGCGGGCGGGATTAACTTGCGATCGATCAATCTCGAAATTGATCCGGTCTCGGTTATGTGAGGTAGATGGGAACAAGATTTACAAGATAAAAAACAAGATTTACAGGATGGAGTTATGAAACTTTCGGAGTTGGCGGAACGAACGGGCGCGCGGGTTGAGGGCGTTGCCGATGACCTGGAGATAAGTGGTGCGGCGGGATTGGACAGGGCCGGCGAGGGGGAGGTTACGTTTCTGGCCAATCCGCGATATACGCCACGTGTTAACACCACCAGCGCTTCAGCAATCTTTCTGAGCGAAGACGCGCAGACAGACAAGCAGATCGCGATCTTACGCGTGAAAGATCCCTATCTCGCTTACACGCGTGCTCTCAGAATTTTTCATCCGGAAGCCGAACTCGAACCTTTCATCCATCCTGCAGCAGCCATCGATCCAACGGCTCGCTTGGCGAAGCGCGTTGCCATCGGCGCAAACTCAGTGATTGGACGAAACGTCTTTATCGGCGACGATGTTCACATTCATCCGAACGTAACGATCTACGACGATGTCACGATCGGGCGGGGCTCGGTTATTCATTCCGGTGTCGCCGTTCGCGAACGCACGGTGATTGGCGAACGAGTGATCATCCACAACAACTCCGTGATCGGTTGTGACGGCTTTGGTTACGCAAAAGACGAAGAGAAACGCTGGTTGAAAATTCCGCAAACAGGTCGCGTCGTGATCGAAGACGATGTTGAGATTGGCGCGGCCACGACTATCGATCGCGCTTCGGTGGGCGAGAGTCGCATCGGACGAGGATCAAAACTGGATAATCTCGTGCAGGTTGGTCATTCATGCACGATCGGCGAAGACACGTTGCTTTGCGCGCAGGTCGGACTAGCAGGGAGTTCGAACATCGGCAGTCGCGTGATTCTGGCGGGCCAAGCCGGCGTCGCTGGTCACTTAACGATCGGCGACGACGTCGTGCTCACCGCGAAGAGCGCAACCAGCCACGATATTCCCGCCGGCAAAATAATCTCCGGCATTCCCGCGTTTGATAATAAAGATTGGTTGAGATCGACAGCGGCGTTCAGACGCTTAGGCGAGATGCAAAGGACACTTCGGGATTTGGAACGAAGACTAAAGGCGGCCACGGATAAAACGGATTAAAAAGCCGGATTAAGACGGATCAACTCATAGAAAAAAATCCGTGGCTTTGATCCGTGTAATCCGGGTTACGTAATTGCTCCACCGTCAACGATCACTACTTCACCGTTCATGAAACTATTTCGTTCACTCACCATGAACGCAGCGTACTCGGCAAGTTCTTCGGGTCGTCCGAGACGCCCGGCCGAGGTCCAGAAATCGTGCATTTGCAGCAAACGGTCCGGCAGTGCTTGAGCAAGATCCGTGTCGAAGATACCCGCCGCAATCGCGTTGACTCTAACGCCAAAAGTAGCAGCCTCGCGGGACAGGCACTTCGTGAAACCAATCATCGCGGCTTTCGAGGTCGCGTAATGCACGGCGGTTGGTAGTGCGCGCATCGCGCCAATCGAGGTGATGTTGAGGATGATTCCCTTCCGTTGCCGGATCATCTGTTTGTACATCGGCTTGGTGACCGCAAAGAGACTATCGACATTCGTGTGGATCACTTCGTCCCACGCACGATCGGTTGTCGTGGCGAAGTTGTCGCCGCGGTTGATGGCCGCGTTATTGACCAGGATGTCAATGCCGCCCCACTTCTCAACCAGCTCACGGGTCAGCTTCTTCATGCCGATGCGGTCGACTACAGAGACTTTGGCACTGAACGCTTTGCGTCCGTAGCCTTCGATTTTTTGACTGATGTCGGCGGCGAGATCGTCGCGCGAATTGTAACTAAACGCCACATCGGCGCCTTCACGCGCAAATATTTCGCAAATTGCCGCACCTATGCCTCGCGTTCCGCCAGTTATGAACGCGCGCTTTCCCTCAAGCAACAGACTCACTTAGCTATGTTTCTCCTGAAATGACCGAGGATTAGTTTCAATGCCGCGGCAGATTAAACCGTGAAAGCGCCGCCCAGTCAATGGAGGGCGCCTTTATCCGCGTTTATCTGCGGCTAAACTCGAGCAGGGCCGATAAGGAATGCTGAACGAAATCGGTGCGGATTTCGCTGTAATAAATCCCCTGCCGTAGACCGCCGAGGGCGAAATCGATATTTGGAAGTATGGAACGATCACGGTCTTGAATTATCAGTCGATCGAGAAAAGCAACACCGCGTGCGAACGAATCGAAGTACTTTTGGCGGCGTGTGTCGTCAGCAACGGTTACGGTCAAAGCCGCGGCAACACCTTCGAGATAAACTGCCGTGGTGTATCCAGGCGTTGCCGTTGCATGGTCGTTGATAAACCCGCCGGTTTTATCCTGTTGATATCCCAACAACCAGTCGGCAATCTCGAAAACCATGTCAGCAAACTGCTGTTCTTTCGTTACGCGCCACCAACTGCTAAACGATTGCAGGAGCCACGTTACTTGCCCGAAATGTCGTTTGTGACGAAAACGATGCCGGTAGTATTCGAAACTGCGCTGTAGCCGCTCACGGTCTATTTCGCAAACATTCTCTTCACAAGCAACGGCGAGAGCTAGCAGCACCTGGCCAGCAAAATAATCCTGGAAAGCTTCCGGTGATGGATCATCAGCGTTTGCGTGAGTGGAAATTCGTCCGTGTGGCAGTTCGATGCGACGCCAAAGCGTATTGGCGAGAGATTTAATGAATGACCGACGTGGATCGTCAGCCGGTAAATTCGTCAATGCGAGCAGCAGGAACGAAAGCTCAGCCACAGTAGAAACTTCACCCTCGCGTTGTAACCAGATTTCTTCGGCTTCCTGCTTCGCTCTCGCGAGCAATGAGTCAATCACCTTCTGCGCGCCACTCTTGATATCGTCATCACCGAAAATCTTCGAGGCGCGCGCCAGCACCCAGGCGCCATGTGACTGCCTTGCCGGATCATCGGATGCAAACAGACGATTATGAAAAGGTTGATAGCCGGAATAGAACGTTCCGTCCTCGCGCAAGTGCTTGAGCAGATATTGCAGATGCAGCTTGCTGTGCTTCGTTACCAGTTGCTCGAGCGGTGGCAAGTCGTGTTGGTGTACAGCGAATCCACCAATTGTGGGCCAAACACCATCGCTGTTTCCAAACCACGTGGAGCAATCGAGCCGGACCCAGTAATACGGCGGCTCAGTTAACCCTGCTTTGTCGATTACATTCTGTGCGAAACTGACTGCATCGAGATTCCAGAAGCTCGCGACAAACGGCAGCAACAATCCCACGCGATCTCCCTGGTAGACCATCAAGGTCTGCTCACCGTGTTTGAAGTAGTTCACTACTTCCTGAGGTGATGCCTCGCCAAGCTGGAGCGGGTCGAAGAGAAATGAAACTGTTACCGCTAGCGCATCCGCATTCACCGCATCTCTTTCCGTGAATCTTTCATCACGCAAAGCTGCCGAGACAGTCTTTTTTAAATCGTCGTCGAGCGTCCGTACCTTATGGCCCATGCAGCCGCGCAAGTGGCCTTCGATATAAATCGTGACGTAGATCGATTCGACATTCGGCGGCAGCAACTCGTCTTGCAAAGGCTCGGTAATTTCAGCCCGATTAAGCAATTGGACCAGCACCAGATCTCTTGCGCGCTCAACTACTTGCGCGCAAACCTTGCTGTCTTTATGCCACGGGGTTTGCTCCGGCGCCGGCACACCGGTAGGCTGCCACGTGGCACCCGGTTCGATCGCTTTCGTCACTTCATGCCGGAAGATTTCATACGGTTCGATCGAGTACAACTTTCCGTTCTTGATACGTGCGTGATGAAATTGCGCCCACTCGTTGAGGATGCCAGGCATTCGTGGCAACGCGCCTCCCATCCGTTCAGGTCGCTCCAAACTTCGCACCACGATTCCATAGCGATCGTTATCGAGTTGACCCGGCGTGCAGCGTTCAAGCGCGCTGAAGAACGTAACCGCAAACGCGCTCTGATCGACTGTCTTCAGTCCTTCCTCACCACGCGCCAGACTCGCGGCGGTACTCAACGATGCCATCACCACATCGTCGGCGGCTGACTTCGACTCTTCACCGGGAAAATGCCAGAAGCCGCCACGAGCAAATCGTTTATAGACGCTCGTTCGCGAACGAAGGCTTACCCACGCGCCGCCGGCTGAATCGTAGTGCGCGTCGAGATGTTTCGGTGGCCGCAGCAGTCGTCCTGACGACAAGTATTCAGCGATCACCAAGCGCGCGAGTTCGGTTGGGTGCAAAGACTCTGGAGCTTGCGTTGTATCCCATTCAAACTGCGGAAACCACTTCGATGGATTTGCGAGCGGCTTCTCTTCATCGTCCATGTAAGCGATGAAGTCGTTCCAGATGTCGAAAACCGTTTCCATGTGATAGCCACGCTGCTGCATGAGCGCGTAGCCATGATGCCAGCCGAAACGCACGAGACAGATTCCGCCTTCGACACGAAGTCCGGCCGCTTCCAATCGTTCGGTGGCTTCATTCATACAGGTTCCGGAGCTCACTGAATCGTCGATCAGAATCACTGGTTCATGGGGATCGATCTCGCCTTCGATCAGTTTCCTCGATCCGTGCTCTTTACGTTCCTTGCGCACGAGCAGAGCGCGATAACTATCGTCCTGAAGAATGCATGACTGAAGGACTGGAACACCGGTTAAGCCGTAAGTAGCGATTTGCTTTCCGTCGAATCGTTTCAACAGTTCGAGCACACACCGGCCGGCCAGTTGCGCGCCTCGCGGTGAGAGCGTTACGGCGAGCGAGTCGAGCATCCAACGCGCTGATGTGCCATCGCGTGAGAGCACCGGTTGCGTTTCCGATTGATAAAGAATCGCGCGGCGCTGGAGTATCTCAAGCAGCTCAGCACGGGCCGCCTGAAAGCTGTCAGGCAGTGAGTTGATCGTTATTGAATGTGCTTCGCGAAGCATGAGTTAGACAGGATTAACAAGATTCACATGATTAACAGGATTGCAGCTTGCTTATCCTGTGAATCTTGTAAATCTTGTCTACAAAGAGTTTAGAAATATGGATTTTCGGGGAGCGCGAGGCTCAGGTAGCGATTATCCAAATGGACCATGAAATCGCGGCTGACAAACTCTTCCAACGCACCCTCAACCCACGGCGCATCTTCGAACTTCGCCGCGATCTCTTTACGACTACGCGCATCAGCACAATACTCATAAAGCTGTGCGTGATTGTCAGCGTAAGTGGTCGAATGCGGTGAGCAATTGCGCCCATCATCGATCAGGATCGTGGCCCATCCTTTTCGATAACGCAGATATGGCCGTGGTCGCTGGCGCCAGCGATGCTGCCAAACGTCGACAGCCTCAAAGATCTCGTTGTACCCATCATCCGCGAGTGTGTCGCCCATCTCGTGCTCAAAGTAATAGGAAACACGATTCAGGTTGAACCGATCTTTTGGGTAGAGATAGTTGTAACAAGCAGACGGAACCAGCCGGCTAATCGACTGCGATTCGGGATCGTTGTACATCGGCGAGCCGCGATCGGCACGCGCTTTCGCAATCGCCCAGGGAGCCTGAAGGTGATGAATCTTGGAGATCACATCACACTGCGTTTTATAGTCGTCGGCAGTTTCACCCGGAAAACGCAACAGAATGTTGTAGAGGTTGTTAATGCCGTAGTAGGTGGACCACTTGATCAATTCCAGGTTACGCACACCCGTCGTATGCTTTTTCATGAGCTTCAGAATGTGCGTCGAAAAACTCTCAACCCCGGGCTGAATTGAAAACAACCCGCCCTGCCGCATGTGTTTTAGCTGAATGCGCGACAAGCTCGGCCGCACTTCATAGTGGATTCGGATGTCAGTGTTGGCCTCTTTAAGTTGCCCGAAGAGATTGCCGATGTATTCCGGCTCGATGATGTTGTCGATGGCGTTGAAGTCGAGAATGTTGTAGCGACGCGAGAGTTCATCGAGCTGCTGGATAACGTTGTCGACGCGTTTCGATCGGAATTCCATGCCGGCGCGATTCAGACCGCAGAAAGTGCAATGATTCTTCATGCCCCACCAGCAACCGCGCGCGGTTTCAATCGGCAACAGCACTTCCTGAACATTCTCGTATTGCTGATACTGCCCTTCCTTGCGGGCGTAGAAGTATTCATCAAAATCCGGCACGGGGGTCTTGTTCATGTCGGCGAGATTGGGAGCGCGACCGTTGAAGACCACGCGCTCCTCGTTGCGCCAGAAGACGCCGGGCATACCGGTCATTGACTCTCCGCTGTAAATCCGACGCACAAGCTTCGGCAAAGTTTCGTCGGCATCGCCGCAGTGGATGTAATCCACTTGCGGACAGCCTTTCATGATCTCTTCGGCGATATCGTCCTCGAACGTCGCGCCGCCCATCATGATCGGAATGTGCGGGTAACGCTGTTTCAACGCACGCGCCAAAGCGATGCTGGCCAAAGTTTGTTGAAACACTACCGAAAAACCGATCACGCCGAAACGACTCCAGTCGATCCGGTCTACACAAAAATCGATGAAGGCCGGAGCCGCGGTTTCCTTCAACCGCCGCAGATCGTCCATTGTGCAGCCAGCTCGATGACAGATCGCTTCGAGATTGTTGTGATAGATATCGAAATACTCATCGTCGTTGGCAAAGTCGCCGAAGGCGGCCTTGGTCCAGAGCCATTCTCCCACCATCGAGGCATAGACGTCGGCAAACGTTTCGTTAACGCGCCAACCGACGAAAGTTCCGAAGTACATGAACAATGAAAACGGCTGTACCGGAATTCCGGCCTGCTCCAACGTTGGTTTGAGCAAGGCAAGCTGAAACGATGGGAAACGTGCCGAAAGTGTCGGCATGCTGATGAGTGCAACTGGTTTGAGGTCTGTTGTCATCGCTTGCACATGAGAATGAAAGATCGTCCACAGACTGCACCGCTAATCCGTGCAGTCTGTGGATGATCAGAGCTTGCGGTTTAGTACTTCTTCTTCTGGGGTGAGTCGGGTGCGACTTCCGGAATGGGCCGTGGCGACTTCTGCGGCGCTACTTCCGGTATCGGACGATATGTATCAGGAGCAACCTCCGGAATCGGCCGTGGAGCTTTATCCGGCGCAATTTCGGGCATCGGTGCTACTTCAGGAATCGGTCTGATTGGCGCTTTTACTTCAGGAGCAATCTCGGGCTGGATTTCAGGTGCAACTTCAGGAATCGGCCGTATCTCAGGAGCTACTTCCGGAATCGGTCGGATTTCCGGTGCGATTTCCGGTATCGGTCTGATTTCTGGTGCGACTTCGGGGATTGGTCTAATCTCCGGCGCTATTTCGGGTATTGGTCTGATCTCTGGAGCGATTTCAGGGATTGGTCTAATTTCCGGCGCTACTTCGGGTATTGGTCGAATCTCTGGCGCGATCTTTGGTTCTGGAGCTATTTCTGGCCGAACATCGGGTTTACCCGCATCTGATTTTTCTTTCATAGATAATCTCCCAGGGTTATGGCATCTCGCGCATAACGAAAAAGCCGCTCCTAATCATCCGCCCAGGCTCAGAAAAAATCTTCAGTCCGTTTTAATGACCGCCATTTTGGCGTGTAAACACAAAGCACCGGATCGTTGGAGCGTTGAGTTTCAAGTGAGGCCGACAGCGGGATAGACCGTGTGCGGCGGTTAAAAGGTTTCGGTTTACGAGGGAACCCGCGCAGCGTAATGCGAATCCGTGGCCCTGTCAACAAAAATGAAATGCTAAGCCACAAAGAGACACAAAATGTTTCTGCTGTTGCGTTCAAATTAAATCCGTTTTTTATCCGTGAAATCCGTGGCTGATTTTATTTGAACCAGGTGATGAGCGTGAAACGCTCACCACTAGTAACTGGGACGACTTCGTGAAGTGTTTCGGCAGTGAAAGCAACGAGCAGTCCGGTTTCGCCTCCCAAACCAAAAGTTTTCGGGTCGTCGGTGTTTGTGGAATCGTAGAAGTTCAAGAGACCACCGCTGTAGCAATTTGGTTTTGGGTCATCCGAAAAATCATTCAGAAACACGACAATCGAAATACGCCGGACGCGCAGGTGATCAAAATCAAGTTGCCTTGTGTTGCCGTCCTGATGCCTTACAAAGAAATCGCCTTCTAAATAACGAAGAAACTGTGGCGGCTCGCAATCATACAAAGTCTCGCCAAAATGCTGTTCTAACGCCGACTTTTGTTGAAACAAACGAGCGTGAAGTTGATTGATAGTTTCGGCTGAGGGATGCAGACTGGTCGTCTTGCGAATGTCTTCGTGAATGGTTCCTTCAGTGCCCTGGATGTAAACGGGAGCTTGTGTTGTAGGTGATTCAAGCAGCTCTTTCTTTAACTTCGCGCAGCTTTCAGCATCGAGAAAGTTCCGAAGCAAAAACAAGTTGAAATGTGTGGCTGCAACTGGCTGAGACATCTCGATCTCGCGCTATTTTTTAAAAACGATTCTATCCTCGAAGACACAACAATCAAGTCCGGTGTTCAGTAAACAGGCGATCGCGTCTGCCGGAGTTTCGACGATCGGCTCGCCCATGCGATTGAACGAAGTGTTGAGCAGAATCGGAACACCGGTCTTTGCGAAGAACCTACGGACCAGTTCGTAAAACCTGCCGTTGTTCTCTGACGTGAGTGTTTGCAAACGTCCGGTGCCGTCAACATGGACGATGGCCGGAACTTCCCTGCTCTTTTCAGGTTTCACTTCGACCACTCGAAGCATAAATGGACTTTCCGGCGACGTCGGCCCGAATTCAAACCAGTTTGGTGCTTCTTCGAGCAGCACCGCCGGTGCAAATGGACGAAACGACTCGCGCATCTTCACGCGCCGGTTCAGAATGTCTTTCGCGTCAGGATGGCGTGGATCGCAAAGGATGCTGCGTTGTCCCAAAGCACGCGGGCCAAGTTCGGAGCCGCCATCGAACCAGCCGATTATCTTCCCATCACAAAGCAGTTCAACCGCATCGGAGAGCACGTCAGTGGAATGAACCACGTTGACTCTTTCATCGATAGCCGACGCGACTTCGGCGTTTGAGTAAACACGTCCCGGAGCGTCGTGTAGTAATTGGCGCTGTGTGTTGTTTCCGGTGAGATGCCAGAGTCCGTGATATGCAGCACCGATGGCCGTACCACTATCTTCGGCTGCGGCCATGATGTAGGCGTGCTTAAAACCCGACTCGCGCAGGATTCGTTCGTTCGCGACACTGTTCAATGCCACGCCACCGGCGTAACAGAGATTTTCGCTGCCACAAAGCTCGCGTAGGTGTTGGACCAGATACAGCAAAGCATCTTCGAGCGCTGATTGGACGGAAGCCGCGAGGGATTCGTATTCAACGGAACGATTAGGCCAGCGTTCGTGATGGCTAAACTGCCGTGGGACCGTATCGCGGAAGTGAAAACTACCATTTGCGATCTCGAAAAAATCGCTCGTCGAAAAGTTAGGTTGCCCGTAAGGGGCAAGGCCCATGACTTTGCCTGCCTCTGTAACTTCGCCGAAGATCTGTTGCGCAGTTGCCGAAAACATTCCGCCCAAACTGCCGAATAAAGGCATGTTTCCATCGCGCATCATGAGCCAGGCGCCACGATCAGCCGCATGCTTTTCAAGCGGAACAATTGAAGTGCCCGAAGCATAGTAAAGCGAGATTGTTTCCCAACTGTCGGTTGAGTTTCCGTTTAGAACTTTCAACTCCGAGGGCATGAGATCGTTAATGGGCGAACCGGCGCCATCTACAATCAGGACGGCTGATTCCGCGAAGCCCGACGTGGCGAAAACACTTACCGCGTGGCCGTAGTGATGGGGAATCGTGAGCGTGGGGATCTGATGTGTCAGCACTTTCAAGAAGGGATCTCGCGACAGGTCGTGCTTCTCGTCAGTCGCTCGCCCTTGAATACAAAGCACGACGAGACTCAGATCCTTCGGTTCGATGCCGGCGTAGTTGAGACAGTAAGTAACTGCCTGCGATGGTCCGGCGCCGTAAATGCGATGGCGTTTGAACCGGGAAAGACGTTCTTCCTGAATTGCGACAACGATCTTATCGCCTTTCAATAAGCACGCCGAACCGTTGTGCGAGGCGCTGATTCCGAGGATCCAGGGTTGATCGTTCACGAGTTACATGAGGGGGAGGAAGTCTACTTCGGTTTGGCTTTGCCTCAAAAGTCCTTTTTCAATGACAGAGAGTAAGCCACAAAACAGCACAAAAAGCGCAAATGATTAAAACATTAAGGATTACCTCCGCCGCTAAGAATTCATTTTGTGCTTTGTGTGCCTCTTGTGGCCTTCAAGATGACTTTTGAGGCAAAGCCCTTCGGTTTTCTCTGTGCAACCTCTGTGTTCTCTGTGTCTCTGTGGTTGATTCATCTCACGGTTTAGTTAACCACAGAGACACAGAGAACACAGAAATTGCACAGAGAATCTTATGCTGAGGCTACTTCACTGATTACTGCGGGTTCCGGTTTGGGAATGAGCGCAGCGATCTCTTCGACGATCTGACGTGTCGCATTGGAATTCGCAAGACCAACAGTCGCCGCCCGCATGCGTGAGTAATGCAGTTCGTCTTCCATCATGCGTCGCACCACGGGAACGACATCAATCGAACGCTTGAGCATCACGCCCGCGCCTCGCTCGGCAATCATGTTTGCCGTGCCTTTTTCCTGTGGCATCGGCTCAGTGATGACGTCGGCAATGATCGGCACGCGACAAGCGAGCGCTTCAAACGTCGTCAGACCACCCAGTTTCGAAATCATCACATTCGCCGCGCTCATCAGCTTTTCGATCTCGTCAGAATAACCGATGACCTTAATCGGAAAGGGCGCATCAAGCGCAATCGATTCCGCCACCGCTCGCAAATCTTCATTCTTGCCGGCTAAAAAGATCGCCTGCATATCGAGTTCACCGCGAACGAGTTCTCGGAAGATCTGCGGAATGTTGCCGCCGCCAATCCAACCAGCATTCACGAATACAGTGAACTTCTCCGGATCCAAACCAAGCGCCCGACGCGCCGCCTGCGCGGCTTCTTCACCCGGATAAGCAAACTTCGGATGCACAGGCATGCCGGAGATCTTGATTCGCTCCGGCGCTACTCCGTAGTCGATCAACTGCCGCCGCGCTTCGTCACTCGCAACAAGGTAGAGCGTCACGGCGTCGCAGGCCCAACCTTTCCAAAAACCGTAGCAGGGATCTGTCACCACTGACACGAAAGGCACACGTCCGGCGAGGTTCAACTCTCTCAACACTCGTCCAAAGATGTGTTGCGTCAGCGGGTGCACGCTGACCACGATGTGCGGACACCAGCGCTCAAAGAGTTCCGCTACGTAGCCGATGCAACGTTTATGGAAAAACTCGCGCGTCTCCGGGCGAATGTGGTTCATGCACCAGTAGAAATACTTCATCCAGTGCTGGCGGTTGCGCAGAATCCAGTTATAAAGCCGCACCAGCTTCGCGGTGAGATGATGCGACTCTTCGACCGCGCGAACGACCCTGACCGCATACGACTCACCCTCGAAAAATTTCTGCACTCCGGCAACGATAGCGGCGGCCGCGGAACGGTGTCCGCCACCGGTATCAGAGGAGATGATCAGAATTTTCGGAATGCGTTGCTGCTGCGACATTAGATTGTTCAAATCGGCAACCGCTTTCCTTCCGGCAATGCTTCGGCTTTCTCGACCGCCTTGCGAGCCTTCTTCATCTCCCGCTCCAGTTTCTTAATCTGGATCAAGTGACCCGGATTAAACGGCAGCGATGGGTAATAACTATTTGACTCGTGCGTACAGAAACAGCCGTCCGCCGCTTTCTGACGACGCGCCTGCATCGCAGGCGAAAGCCAAAGCTTCTGAAAGTCCCAGTCAAAATCGCGCAGGTTTGCGATCGGATCGAGATTCTCACACGACGAAACTGTGCCTTCATCGTAGATCACGCCGCCGGCGGTACCGGCGTAACACGTCATCTGCGCCGTCTGCGTTTCCTGCGTCTTTGCGATCAGGCCGTGCATGTAGATGTCGATCGCTGCTTTGAAGTAGCCCGCACTGCCGCCGTAGTTATTTTTGATCGCGGCGTGGCGCGAATCGTCGTCGATCATCTGCGCGAGTTTCGCGTAACGCGAGTGATCGATATCCAATTCTTTCGGATCGGCTGAAGGCGGACGAATGTAGTTGAAGTTAACTTTGTCAGGCTTCAGGTCGTACTTCAAGAAATCGTACCACTCGAAGATCGTGTCCTGGTTTGAGTTCATGAAACAGGTACACGTTTGCACATCCAGTCGCGGGTATTCCTTTTTGATCGTCTGGAGCTGCCGGGCCGTGTCGATCGCGATGTCCCACGAGCCGGGTTTCTGCCGGATCTTCTCGTGTTCAGACTTTGGACCATCAATGCCGAGTGCAATCGTCACATTAAGATTCGGACACTCCTGCAGTACTCGCGTGACGTCGGGGAAGATTCGTTTTTGAATCTGCCCGTTTGACATGATGTAAATCGATTCGAGCTTGTTGTTGGTATAAAAAGCGCGCGCGATCTCAGGCAGATCTTTCCGCGTGAACGGCTCGCCACCAGCGAGGATCAGCACGCCAAGATTACCGCCGAGAGTCTCTGAAATGCGCTCGATCTCATGTGTCTTCATCTGTAGTTTCTTGCGCGGACGATCGTCGAGTTCGTCCGTGAAGAAACAGTGGGTACAGCGCATGTCGCAGACCGACGTCACCAGAATGTTCAGTAACACCGGGGAGAATGGCTGGCCAAGCGCCAGTTTGGCGTACCGCTTCAATAACTCTTTAGTCGTAAAATCCATTTAAACCTCAATCCTTTGATAAGGTATTTGCAAAGCCTTGTCAATGAGAGTTTAGATGCAGATCTTCGCGGATAATTGCGGATTTGTTTGAAGAGGTGATTAAGGGCGTTCGCCGCGATTTTGAATCCCGAGAGCGCGCATGCGGCGATAGAGATGGCTGCGATCGACGCCCATTAATTCCGCGGCGCGAGAGACGTTCCCATCAGCTTCTTCGAGCTTTCGCTGAATAAACTCGCGATGATAGGCCTCGGTGGCTTCTTTAAAGGACGGAAAACGGAAAGAGGCTATGGGTGGTTCTTCCTTGCCTTGCGGGGGAAGATCTCCGGCTGAGACCTTCGTGCTGCGATGCATGATTACAACACGCTCGATCGTGTTTCGTAGTTCGCGGACGTTGCCGGGCCAGGAATACGATTGCATCGCTTCGATCGATTCCGGCAGAAATTGTTTAAGTTTCTTGCCGTAAGCCTTGGAGAAGTTCTGATTGAAGTAATCAATCAGCAAGGGGACGTCTTCGAGACGTTCGCGCAACGGCGGCAATTCAAATGGGATTACGTTGAGACGATAAAACAGATCCGCGCGAAAGTTTCCCTGCTCAATCTCCGCGTCAAGTCGCTTATTTGTAGCCGCGATCACGCGCACATCGACGTTGATTGACGTTCCACTGCCAACGGGTTCGAAGCGTTGCTCTTCGAGCACTCGCAGAACTTTCGCCTGAACTTTCGGGCTCATGTCGCCGACTTCGTCGAGAAATATCGTCGCGCCGTCGGCGAGTTCAAACTTGCCTTTCTTCGCGGCAGTCGCGCCGGTAAACGCACCTTTTATGTGGCCAAACAGCTCCGATTCGATGAGTTCTTCGGGGATGGCGGCTGAATTGACTTCAACAAATGGCGCTGCGGCACGGCGAGATTCGGCATGAATCGCGTGCGCAACCAGTTCTTTACCCGTGCCCGATTCACCGTAGATCAGGACGCGCCCGTCTGTAGGAGCAACCACGGAGATCTGCTTTCGCAAAGCGCGCATCGCGACTGACTCGCCGACCATCGTGTATTCGCGCGCGAGCGCGGCGGCCATGTCGGCGTTGATCAGTTCGAGACGTTGTTGGCGGAGGGCGTTGCGAACAGTCAGGACGGTCTTCTCGATCGAAAGCGGTTTTTCGATGAAGTCGTAGGCGCCGAGTTTAGTGGCGCGTACCGCGGTTTCGATATTTCCGTGACCCGAGATGATCACTACGGCAGCGTCCGAGCCGGCTTCACGCAGTTGTTTCAACGTTTCGAGACCATCGATGCCTGGCAGCCACACGTCGAGCAGAATGCAACCGTAGGCGCGTCGCCCGAGCGCTTTCAAACACTCTTCGCCGGTGGCGACGGCGTCGGCGGCAAAGCCTTCATCTTCCATCACCGCGCGCAACGTGTCGCGAATACCGCGTTCGTCGTCAACTATGAGAATCGAATCCATGATCGAATATAAGAATCGAATCCATGATCGAACCCGCGAAGCGGGTGAAAGCATAAAGCCTGGGGCGTAAGCCCCAGGATCATTTCATTGTATAGCGTCTGAGCCCGCGAAGCGGGCGACAGCCCATGCGCCTGAACTGCCACCCGCTGCGCGGGTTCTTTTGTCTTTCTTTCTACCCCACCTGGGGCTTACGCCCCAGGCTTTATGCTATCGCCCGCTTCGCGGGCTTCAGACTGCCGGCAGTTCAATTAAAAACCGAGCCCCGCGCGGGTGGTTGTTTTCGGCGCTGATGTGGCCGCCGTGGTCCAGGATGGTGCGGTGCACGATTGCTAATCCGAGACCGGTGCCACTGTCGCGACGCGAAAAATAGGGTTCAAATAGACGTCGAAAATCGCCTGGCTCGATTCCCTGCCCTGTATCAACAACCTCCGCTCGAATCAAACTTCGCTCCGCATCATGACTCGTGACGATCTTGATCTGCTTCTCACCCGACACCGACGTGAGCGCCTCTAACGCGTTATCGATCAAATTAACAAAAACTCGTTTGATCTGTTCGACGTCGAGCATTGATGACGGAAGTTCGTGATCAAGATCCAACTGTAACGAAACTCCATCAAGTCGCTCTTCATACAGCCCGGCAGCCTGCGTGACTACATCATTTAGACTCGCCATTTCAAGCCGCATCGCCGGTAGCCTCGCAAAACGCGAGAACTCATCGACCATTGCCTTTAACCCCGCGACTTCACGCGTGATGGTTTCGGTGCACTCGGTAATCACCGCCGCCACGCGTTTGTCGTCTGAACGATCATCGGTTCGCAATGCCGAACCGTTGCCGTTGGCTGTAGCGCGTCCATAACTCTTCGCGATTCGCTCCGCCGATAGCTGAATAGGCGTCAGTGGATTTTTGATCTCATGAGCCATTCGGCGCGCGACTTCGCTCCAGGCAGCCGCACGCTGCGCAGCCAGCAACTCCGAGAGATCCTCGATCACCAGCACTACTCCGCGTCGCGGTCCTTTCGAATCGCTCAGAGCGATAGCGGTCATCGATACCGGCAGTGGTCCATGTCCGTTTGATTCCAGCTGCGTCTGTTCCGTGGCGTGACCGGTGCGTCGCGCGCGGCGCAATAGTCTGTCCACTACCAGCCAGTCTTCACTGCCGATGAGACTACTCAACGCCTGATTCTCTTCAGTTCGATCCGCTGACGCGAGCATACGCGTCGCCGACGCATTCAACGTCGTCACGCAATCATTTTCGTCAATGGAAACAACTCCGGTCGATAACGACTGCAACACCGTTTCGATGTAATTGCGGCGTTCGCGCAGCGCCATATTCTTGTCGCGCAACTCCGCCGCGCCGGCTTCGATACGGCTGCGATTCTCCTCGAGTTGCGCTGTCATCTGGTTGAACGACTCGGCCAGCAACGCCAATTCATCGTCTGCGACTGTGGTAACGCGATGTGCCAGATTGCCGCGTGCGACCTCTTTTGAAGCCTCGGCAAGGGCCTTGATCGGAGTTGCGATTCCACGCGCGAGGTAAATCGCCACCCAGCTCGAAACAAACAGCAGGATCAACGTCATCAACCCTAAGGTTGAAAGACCTAACAAGCGCACGCGACGTTGTTTGATTACCAGATCCTGATAGCCACGTTCGGACGCGGTTACGAGATCGGTAAGGTCGTTTGAAGCACGTTTCTGCGGCGCGATGATCAGCATTTCGGAATGATTCAACGGCACCGCGAGCGCGTCAAATTCCTTTCCATCCGCCAGCGCACTACCACTTGGTTCGCGAGACTTCCGCGCTTCGCTGAAGAGTATTTCCAGTTGCTCAGCATCTGTTGGCGACAAGCCGGCGCGACTTTGAGTCGTGACTGTGCCGTCATTGCCCACGATTTCAATGCCCACCAGTTGGCCTGACGCAACAATCTGGTCCATGGTGGCGCGCCGTTCATCAGGAGTCTGTTGGTTCAGCAACATCACCAACAACGCCGCCGTGTCGCGCAACGTTTGATCCTGACTCGACAACGCCAGCCGTTTGACTTCAGTTGCCTGCTGCACGATTTCATCCGGAAACGGATTGAACCACTTTTCGAGCGAACGATTTAGAAACAGATAAGAGAAGACCGCCATCGCGGTGATCGGCAAAAAGCTGATCGAGATGAAGTAGATGAGAAGACGCGTTTTGACTTTAGAACCGAGTTGGCGCTCTCTTCGTTCGCGACGCAACTTGATGAGATTGCGAACGAAGATGAAAAGAAAGACGACAAACGAGACGAAGTTCAGCGTCGAGAGGGCGTAAAGAACAAGTGCGTCGGCTGCGGTGTCAGGCCGGACCACGGTCCATAGCCAGAGTTGCTGCGAAACGATGTTCGCCAGCAGCAACAGCACCGTCCCGCCCAGAACCCACAATAAAATGCGGCGCCGGCGTCGAATACGCTCGCGGCGTTCCGGTGTCATATTTTCACGATTGTCGACCATTAATACCCGGTCGAAAGTTTAGCATACCGCTTTGGACGAACACGGATTGGACCGATCGGCATTTGCCCGATTCCTGTTAGAATGCGTCACCCACATGCGCAAAATCTTCTTCAACGATTACGGCCGGCTTCGTAGTGGTTGGCGAGCGTCTCTCTACATCGCAGCCTTTATCGCAGCCTACCTGGTTTGGGGGACGATCACGTGGGTCATCTCCGGGCTCGCCGCGACGCTTGGACTTCCTCGTCTGGTGGAATTTGTTTTCCGAGGCGGCCTGTTGGTTATTGCGCTCGGTTTGGGTTATCTGTCCGCCCGCGGGCTCGAGGATCTGCCCTGGCGCTCTCTGGGATTAACACTTCACCGAGATTGGTTTAAGGATCTTGCCATCGGTTCATTTATTGGCTTTATCACGATCGTGGTGGCAGTTTTCGTGGCCATGGCGGGAGGTGGATTAAACCCTTCGTTGAACGATGCCAGTCCGGCGTCCATTGTTAGATCGATGGTTGGGTCTGCCGCACTTTTGATCCTCGCTGCGCTGGCGGAAGAGGCAATGTTCAGAGGTTACCCGCTGCAAACTCTGGCGCGAGCAAAGCTCGCCTGGGTCGGAGTTTTGTGCACTCTGATCCTTTTCGGTATCGCGCACCTGGCCAATCCGAATGCAAACTCATGGATCGCTTTCGGTAATACCTCACTTGCCGGACTCTGGCTCGCAGTTGCTTATCTGCGTACGCGCAGCCTGTGGTTGCCGCTCGGCGTTCACTGGGCCTGGAACTGGGGGCTTGGCTGGTTTTTCGGATTGCCCGTAAGCGGTCTGAAGCTGGTTTCAAACCCACTTCTGACCGGTATTGACACCGGGCCATGGTGGTTAACCGGCGGTAGTTATGGGATCGAGGGTGGTTTAGCGTGCACAGCCGCGATGGCATGGTCGACGATCTTTCTATGGCGCACGCATTGGGTTTCGGCTACGCCGGAGCTCGTGAAGTTGACTTCGGAAGAAAACCCGGCTACCTCAAACGCCGTATTATCCATTCGTTCAGTTGATCAGCCACTGGTAAACACGGATTACACTGATTAAGAAATCATTTATCCGTGTTCATCCGTGAATCCGTGGCAAATGCTGTTAACGGTCTCTGATTCTCTCCCGTCTTAATCGGTGTTGTTGGGACATAGGTCTCCGGTCTTTGGACTTGGGTCTTTGGAAAGCGACACCGCTCTCTCAAAACCAAAAACTCAAGACCAAAGATCCGAAGGCCGGCAACGCAAGACAGCACCATGTACGCCACCGCCGACATGCTTCTGACAAGTCAGGCATCTGCCGCTGAGCCAGCCCCGGAAACGGCCGTTGAGGTCGTGCTGGTCAAAGCTGTGCTCGAAGGCGATCGCGAAGGCTTCGCTCGTCTTTACGATCTTTATGCGCCGCTGGTGCACGGCATTCTGCTGGCTCGCGTGCCACGCGCGGAAGTTGACGATCTCGTGCAGGACATTTTTCTGCATGCTTTTAAGAAGTTGCATACCCTGCGTGAAAGCGCTTCGTTTGGACCATGGATCGCGATGATCGCTCGCAACCGTGCGGTTGATTTCCACCGCCGCTCGAAAGAGACAGTTGAGATCAACGACGAAATACGGGGCAGTGACGCACCGAGTCCGAGAGCAAATGAGATTTTGGAATTGATCAGAAATTTACCGGAAGCGTACCGCGAAACACTTGTGCTACGACTCGTGGAAGGAATGACAGGCCCCGAGATCGCTGTCCGAACCGGGCTAACCGCCGCGTCCGTTCGCGTCAACCTGCATCGCGGAATGAAGTTGCTCCGCGAACAGCTTTAGTAGAGGGAAATATGAACGACGATTATTTGTGGGACAAATCAGGCGAACCGGATCCACAGATTCAGGAACTCGAAGAGATCCTTGGCCCCTTGCGTTATCAGCCGAGACCGCTGGAGTTGCCGATAGATCAGAGGTTGCCGCAACGCCGGAATTACGTTCCCTGGATGCTCATCGCCGCGTCAGTGTTAGTAGCGCTCGTCGCTGGTGGAATTTGGCTGCGATTACGGTCGGGAAACGAAGCGCCGCAATTCCAGGCGCAAACGGAACCTGCACCTTCACCAAGCTCGACACCGGTGGAAGTAAAAACTCCGGAGAACAAGCCTGCTCCACGTGAAGAACGGATCGCGATACACAAGCCCAAACCAGCAGCACCAAAGTTTACTAAACGCGAAAACCACGAAGCGTTGATGGCCAAGGAGCAAGTAATGCTTGCCCTGCGACTGACCAGTGAAAAACTGCATCTGGTCCAACGCAAGACTCAAGGCCCAACGCCTGCTAATCAGATCAAGAATCAACACAAAACCGGATGAACGGAGTAGTCATGAAATCACTTATACACATCAATATCAGAACGCCGCTAATTGCCCTGTTACTACTGATAGTGCCGGCGTTCGTGGCTCAAGCTCAGCAGGATTCGCGACTCCAGCTCGCCAGTCTCGATCATCTTGCAGCCAAGGCCAGCCAGTCTGTCGACGTCAATCTTGATGGACGGTTGATGCGTCTCGCGTCAGGGATCTTTTCGGATAATGACGCGGAGGAAAAACAGATAAAGAAGTTGATTGCCGGGCTCAAAGGTATTTACGTTCGAAGTTTCGAGTTTGAAACGGCCGGGCAATACACGGCCGCCGATCTCAGCACTATCCGGACACAACTTCGCGGTCCCGGCTGGACCAGAGTAGTCAATGTCGTCAGCAAGAAAGAAGGTGACGTTGAAGTTTACCTGCTCATGAACGGCGACCTGATTGGTGGTTTGGCCGTGCTGCATGTCGAGGATAAAGAGATCACGGTCGTTAACATCGTTGGCCCGGTAGATCTCGACAAGCTGGCCCAACTCGAAGGTCAGCTTGGCGTTCCCGAATTGGGAATCGAGAAACAGAAACCAAAGACAAAGAACGACGAGAAGTGAGGTGTGCGATGAAAGCGATTTCCCTCAAACTCATCATTGCCATCGTCGTAGTGGTCTATGCGAGCGCCGGTCTGGCCAAGGCAAATGACGACGACTTCAAATCGGTCGTCAAAATGATCGAAGAGTTTTACAAGGTCAAGCATCAGAGCATCCCGTTTCTCGCAAAGGCAGGGATGAAAGTCGCAACCACCGCGGCTCGCATTAAAGGCGGTGAGGCAAGACGCATTGCCGAAGCCGGGAGCATAAAGCTCGCGGTGTTTGAAGATAAGGATTTCGGCGGCGACTTCACGAAGTTTCGAAGTTTGCTCAACCAGGCTTTGAGCGTTACCTGGATGCCGTTGATCCAAACCTTTTCCGCCACCGACGCGGAACAAACGTACATTTTTCTTCGCGAAGCCGGCACGAAGTACAACGTGCTGGTAATCACAATTGACGAGCGCGATGCCACAGTGGTCCAGGTCACGCTCTCTCCCCGGAATTTAGCTCTCCTGATTAAAGATCCCGAAGGCACCGGCAAAGCCATCACACAGGAAGCAACCATCAACGATCAGGAGTAGCTTATGCACCGACACTACTTGAAACTTTTCCTCATTCTCGTTCTTGCTGCGCCTGTTTTCACAGTGACTGCGCAGGAAGTTGAAGACACCATCAAGATCAAAACGCGCGTCGTGTTTCTTGATGCTTTAGTTAAAGACAAGAAGACCAATCTCCCGATCTCGAATCTAACAACCGAAAACTTCGCCGTGCTTGACGACGGCAAGCCGCGCGACATCGCTTACTTCACGCGCGAAGGCCAGGCGCGTAAGCCGCTCGCACTGGTCCTGATTCTCGATTTGCGGGCCGATGGCGCCGGACGGTTTCTCAAGCGTCCCGAAATTCTCAAAGCCATGGAAGACGAGTTGGCTAAACTACCGCCGGGTGATGAAGTCGCGATCATGGCGACGGATAACTTCGATGGTGAAGAACGGCTTTGGCTAACGGAGTTTACCAACGACCGCGCGAAACTGGCGGAAGCGTTGGCTCGTGTGCGCGCGATGTGCGAAAAGCATGATGGTGAATCGGTTGCTAAAGCATCGTCTGAACAAAAACCTGTCGAAAAAACTGAAGGCAAGCCTGACGACATTATCGAAACCGAGACGATTCGTGGTCGCAATGGCGGAACTGTTACGCGCAGTACGCGGCGTGATGGTGGTGTCAACGTCAAGCGAACCAATAAGAAAGGCGATGTCACGGTCGAGATGACTGATATCTACGACATGGCTGCGGCAGTTAGAGACGCGGCGCGGAAAGCGGAGGAGATGAGACCCAACTCGCAGGCGTCGATTGTTTGGATATCTGACGGTATTGCGCCCATCTTCTTTGAAGATCGCGATGCGACTGAACAGATCCTCATTCGCAGGAACGTCATCTTTAATTCGTTGACTGTCGAGATGCGAACGTTGTTTAAGTTTCTCGTGCCGGTCGCGAAACCTATGGCCGGTTGGCTGGGATTGAGTTTGTATGGCAGCGCCAAGTATCTCGCGCAGCGTTCCGGTGGTGAAGCGGTGAAGGTTGGACGCGTTAAAGACTACGGCGCAGGTTTGTCGAGGATCATCGGAAACTTGACGGCGCGTTACAGTCTTGGTTTTGCGTTGGCCGAAAGCGAGATTGATGATGGCCGGATGCACAATCTCGAAGTACGTGTGCAGGCGAAGGATGAGAAGGGGAAGAGCCGAAAGCTGCAGGTTAGTTCGCGGCAGGGGTATTACATGTCGTCCACTGTGCCGAAGGAAGCTGCTCGGGCGCAGTAGATAGATAAAGATTAACAAGATGAAACAGGATTAACAGGATGTTCGTGATTTCACGGGCATCCTGCTTCTCGTGTGGAATCCTGTTAATCATGTGAATCCTGTTAATCATGTGAGAACAACGGCATCGCCTCGCTTCGCTCGCAACGCTTCAGCCGCCGAGCCACCATTAACCGAAATTTCCAGGAACCCGGCACTTCCCCAAATCACGAACAGCCCCTTGGTGACGCCGTCCTCACCATAGAATTCATTCACTTTGCGTATCGTTTTGCCGTTAACAAACACCGCCGTGTGTTTTCGGGAATCAAAGAAGTCGCGTGTGATGTTCGTCACGCAATTTCCAAAACGATCAATCTGAATAATCCTTCCCCGCACCTTCCCGTTCTTTTGCAGCGATGGCGCAAGCGGCTGCGGCAGGCGAACTTCGTCATCGATCGACGGACCAAATTCGCTCGGCTTCACGCCATTCGACAGCGCTGCGGCAACCGGCGCGAAGATATCGCGTCCATGAAACGTCGTGCTCACATTCGATCGAAAGTATTTCTCAGAAGTTATATGAAACGTTTGATGTGATGGATCTCGATCGTAGATATAAGTAAAGATCCCATTGTCTGGTCCAACAAAAAACTGATCGTTGGCGACTACAATGATCGGCCGTCGCTTCGATCCCACACCCGGATCAACCACCGCGACGTGAATCGTCCCGGCTGGGAAAGTATCGTAAGTAACGTGCAGTGTGAACGCCCCAGTCTCAACATCGTGGGCAGGAATCTCGTGAGTGATATCAACTATAAATGCACGCGGATTGACTGACAGAATCGCGCCTTTTACCGCGCCGACGAAGTAGTCAGCAGTTCCGAAATCGGTGAGTAAAGTAAAAACGGGGAGATCGGGCTTAACGCTGCCCTTTCTCCCCGTTTTTCGATCGCTGTTTTCAGGTTTCACAAAACGGTCGTGTCAGTTGAGGTGCGAATCTTTAAATGCTGACCACGTTCGATGCGAATGTCTTTGCCGCGTTGCGTCATCACTCCGGCAGTACCTGCACCGCCGCCAATGATTGCGCCAATCGCTGCGCCTTTACCGCCGCCGGCAATGGCGCCGATGATTGCGCCGATGCCCGAAGCGGCGCCAACTTTAGCCATGTCGTCCTTGGTGGAATCACGTCCTTTAACGCCACCTTCCGAATCCACTTCCGAATCATCGCCGCTCATCGGAACCACTTCGATGAGTTCGGCGCGCAGTGTCGCAGTGCGATTGTCACTCGAGCGGATCTGGTCAAAGGCAAGCTGCAGTTCAGCCACACCTTTAACTTTGCCCGGACGCTTCACTTGCGCCACACGTCCTTCGACGATGTATCCGGCAAACTGCGCAGGTTCAATCACGCGTGCCTGAATTCGATCGCCACGCTGGCTCGCGTCAGTGGAGACTGGAGTTAAGAGCTCGAGCGCCATGATGGTGTTACGCGCAATCGCGAGCGAACCGCTTGGAGCCACAGTCGTGTCGGCGTTCGGTTCAGGTTCAACGTTCGCAGGTGCATTCGTTTCAACTGGAACATTGGCTACGTTCCCTCGCCTGCGTAAGCCTGTTGGGAGTGTTGAGTTAAACTGCTGGCGTTCGAAACCGGCGGTGTACCCGGCTTCGAAACCCTGCTGGTAACCATCGCGATAGTCCTCGATCGGTCCCCAAACGTCGTTAAAAGAACGGTCGCCGCGCTGATAGTCTTCTTTGTCTCTAAAGTTACGAGGGGCGCCGTCGGAAACATCTTTGAAGCCGGCCGTGTAACCGTCGGAATAACCAGTGCGATAACCGCGTTCGAGCGCGGTCGTGCCCTGCGCAGCCGCAGGAACAATGGCGAGCAAACCACTAATGCAGATGCTCAATAAAACCACCAGGGGAAGCTTGAGATAATTCATATTTTGTCCTTCCAAAGAATTTACGACTGCGGGAACAGCCGTAGCGTCTCGGGAGAGCCAACCTTGTAGCGAACGAATGCTATCACCAACTGTTGCAAAAAAGCACAAAAAACTCAGGTCTACACAGCTCTGTGTAATCTGTGGATGGTGCTTGACGCTCCCGTGTGTGCCACCTAGACTCGGAACGCCGCCGAAACTGCCCGTTCAGATGCGTGGGAACGCGCCGGGGGTTGCGGCAATTGGAGCTGAATTTTATGCCTGCACGCCGAGTTTATTTAGACAATAGCGCTACCACGCCGGTCGACTCACGGGTCGCGGCGGTGATGGTTAAGGCCGTCACCGATACGTTTGGCAATGCGTCGAGCGTTCACGGTTTCGGACAGCAGGCGCGTGCGGCTATCGATAGGGCTCGGCGTGAAGTTGCCGCTTTTATCGGCGCCAAACAGAACGAGATCGTCTTTACCTCGGGCGGTACTGAAGCAAACAACCTGGCTATCAAAGGTGTTTGCGAGATGGTTCAGGGGCGTCACCTCATAACTTCAGCGATTGAGCATCCGTCGGTGGCTGGTGTTTGTGCGGAACTGGAGAAACGAGGTTGGGAAGTTTCGCCGCTGCCTGTTTATGAGAATGGGATTGTCAGAGTTGAAGATGTCGCCGCAGCAATCCGACCGGATACGGTTCTGATTTCGATCATGCTCGCAAATAATGAAATTGGGACGATCCAGCCAATCGCTGAAATCGGATCGCTTGTTCGCGAACGGGGAACTGCCGGACAGCGACAGTTGTGGTTACACACTGATGCGGTCCAGGCTGCTGGTCGAGTGTCGTTGAGTGTCGATGAGCTTGGCTGCGATCTGTTGACGATATCAGGGCACAAACTTTATGCGCCAAAGGGAGTTGGCGCGCTTTACGTTCGACGTGGGGTGCGATTGCACGTTCAGAATGTCGGTGGACATCAGGAGCGCGAGCGACGAGCGGGCACCGAAAACCTTCCGGGCATTGTGGCGTTTGGCGAGGCGGCAAAACTCGCGCGCGAAGAGATCGAACAACGATCGCTTCACGATCGCGCGTTGCGCGACCGTTTCGAAGATGCCGTGAAGGAGAGGATCGCTGACGTGGTGATGAATGGCGATCGTGAAAAACGTCTGGGCCATCTTTCCAACATTTCGTTTCGATTTATCGAAGGCGAAGGACTCTTAATCAATCTGGATCTTGAAGGCGTTGCGGTTTCAACCGGATCGGCTTGCTCTTCCGGAACGCTCGAGCCTTCACCCGTGATTCGCGCACTTGGCGTTAACGATGAACTCGCGCGCGGTTCGATTCGGTTTAGTTTTGGGAAGGATAATTCTGAGTCCGACGTTGATTATGCGGTCGAGGTGCTCGCGCGGGCGGTCGAGAGGTTAAGGGAGTTGTCGCCGTTAAATAAGCCACGGATTGACGCGGATCAAATAGAAAGACTTTCACCAGTTACTTAGTTTTGATCGTGTAATCTGTGGCTTACTCTTCAACATTCAAGGATCATCTCAGCAATCCACGCAACGCCGGTGAACTGCCTGACGCCAACGCCGTCGCCGATGAAACGAATCCGATTTGCGGCGATCGGTTACGTTTGTCGTTAATTGTCAAAGACGATCGAATTGAAACGGCGCGTTACCTTGCGTATGGCTGTCCGCCGACACTCGTCTGCGGATCGGTCTTGACGGAGTTGATCATCGGAAAGACGACAACCGAAGCCGCAAACCTAACACGCTCAGAGTTACTCGACGCAATCGGCGGCCTGCCCTCGCGCAAACACCACGCCGCTTCTCTTGCAATCGAAACACTCAATTCCGCGCTGTCGCAATTTAGATAAAGAGGTACAAGATTTTCAGGATAAACAAGATAGAGCCTGTAAATCCTGAAACATCTTTTAAATCCTATCCAACGGTTCTATCGCGGTTGGGGGGTGCCGACGACGCGTGGGCGAACGGGTTCAATGGTGTTGCGCCGGTGGTATTCGGGACCGCAATACTTCTTGGGTTCGGTTCCCAGAACGAATGTCCTCGTCCGAACGACCGGGCAGGATTCAACCGCAATTAATCCGGTTTGCGGATCAATATCAAGCGTGATCGATCCCTCCAATCCACTGTCAGGCAATGACGGTGCTTTGCGTGGCGAGGGTGATGGCGACGATGTTGGGATCGGATCTTCCGGATACGGTTGTTCGAGTGGTGATGGCGAAGGAAGTTCAACCGGTGTCGCCTCTTCCACCGGCGCCTCGTTGGCGTTGTTTGGACCAGTCCCATTTATAAACAACTCAACCCGCTTCTCAACGTCGTCAGCGGCTGCGAGTTCACCGGTTTTGGGATTTATCTCGACTTGTTCGACCCCTGCCGGCATCTCCCAGTCCCCTTCCCATTCGGGATGCTGGGCCAACGCGACCTGCATGAAGTCAGTCCAGATCGGCAACGCGGAATTTGCTCCCGTCAAACCGAGCTGTGAACCGTCGTCAAATCCGACCCAAACTGCGCAAACAAGATTCGGTGTGTAACCCGCGAACCAACCATCACGCGACGTTCCTGTCTTCCCTGCCAGCACGGCTTTCAAACCACGCGCACGTACCTTCGCAGCCGTGCCGCGATTAACCACGTCTTTCATAAACGACGTCATCACGTAAGCGACTTCCGGACGCATCACGTCGTTCTTCTGCGTCGTCGGTGCTGCAACCGTGACGCCGTCGCCGGTCGTGATCCGGTTGATCGCAATCGGCGAAGTGCGAGTTCCGAGATTCGCAAAAGCCGTGTATGCGGAAGTGATCTGCAACGGCGTGGCTTCACTTGTTCCGAGCGCCATGGCCGGGTACGAACGTGGAGGTTTCGGCAAACCCGCTTTCGCCGCGAGATTCATCACACGTCCAATCGTCACTTCCATCGCCACTTCAACCGTAACGACGTTAAGACTATGGACCAAACCATCTCGAAGCGTAACCGGCGCATTGGAATAACTCTCACCAAAGTTTCCCGGTGAGTATTCCTGATTATCAAAAGTGAACGTCTTCGGCTCGTCCATGTAGGTCGTCGCCGGCGTGATAACGCGCGGCACCGGATCGTACGCAGTGTTCAACGCCGTCGCATACACGAAGGGTTTGAAGACCGATCCGGGTTGCCGGTTCGCATCGGTCGCGCGATTCAACTGGCTCTTTGAATAATCACGACCACCAACCATCGCGACAATCTCACCGGTTTTGGCATTCATCGCGACCAGCGCCGCCTGCAACGTGCCCGGTTGAAAACGTTTCGACTGGATCTTGTCGAGAGCAGTCATCTGCTTCGTCAACGCGGCATACGCGGCGCGCTGCAAGTCCATGTCGATGGTGGTGTAGATGCGCAGATGTTGAGCGCCACCGTTGCTCGCGATCATGTCGCCGAGTTGACTCTGCACGTAGTCAGCAAAGTAAGGCGCGTCGGAGACGTCAATTCGCCCTCTCGACGGGACTACCTGGAGCGGAGTCGCCTTGGCATTCTTTGATTCTTCGGCAGAGATAGCACCGGCTTCGGCCATCGAATCCAGCACCTGGTTTCGGCGCGCGGTTGCGGTCTCGATCTTTGTGTAGGGGTTGTAACGGTTCGGGCTGCGAATCAACGCCGCCAAAAAAGCGGCTTCCGGAAGCGTGAGAGTCGTAACGTCTTTATTGAAGTAAGCACTCGAAGCTTCACCAAAGCCGTTGATCGAGAAGCCCGCCTGTTGGCCCATGTAGACCTGATTGCAGTAGAGCTCGAAGATCTTCTCTTTACTCAGGCGCGTTTCGAGAATGATCGACATGTACGCTTCGCTGATCTTGCGTTGCCACGTCTGTTCCGGCGAAAGCAGCAGGTTTTTGACTAACTGCTGCGTGATACTCGAACCACCCTGACGTGCAATCGGCGAGGTGGGATCTGAATCAACCCGGCGAATAAAAGCACGAACGATACCGCGAACGTTGACCCCGTAATGCTCGAAGAAAGATCGATCTTCAGTTACCGTGATCGCCTTGATGAGATGCGGTGGCAAATCGCCAAAACCAATCACTTTTCGCTTGGCGCGCTCAGTTCCCGTCACCGAACTAATTAGTTCCGGTTCCAGCCAAACACGTTCGAGGGAACCGCGACCTCCAATCGGAGTCAAAGCACTGATCGATTTTCCCGAGCCGCTGAACTGCACGCGTACGTTCTGAAACTGCTTCGTTCCATCAACACTCGCGGCGCCACTCGGTTCAATGTCGAGATTATTCCCGTTGACTGCATAACGCCCACGAGCCGTGTCAGCCTGTTGTGATTTTTCAACGTAACCGGCGCGTTTTAAGAACCCGATGACATCCGCCTGCGAGATCGTTTCGTTAACGCGCAGTTGTTTCGGCGCCGCATAAATGCCCGCCGTTCGCGTATAGACTTCACCTGCCAGCAGATTGTCGATGCGTCCGGAAAAGACCGTCCAGTAATAGATCAGGATGCCGAGCGTGATCGCGCCCACAAACACCACCGGAATAATCACCGGCGCACTGAAAAGGCGTCTCAGCAAACGCCGGATAAAGCTCGGCCGCGACTCCACATAAGACACCATTCGCGGGTTGCGAGGATCACGATTACTAGTGCGGGGATATTGATTATCTGGTGGATAGCGTACTGGCATAGAAGCGATTGACTCGTCGAAAATACCTTTCTTAAACCGCTTTCAGATATTACGTAACAATCCGTGTGCGGTTCTATCGACGTTCAGTTTGACAGGGATAGCCGCTTTCGTTAACGTGGCTGCCCTCGCTGGTGACTTTGATGCCACTCGTCCCGTATGAGTCTAACACCCCTTCCGCGTTTCCTACTCCCCAGTCGCACTCGAATCGGCATAGTTTTGCTGTCGGTGGTGGCTGCCATTGCTCTGGGAACGGTCATATTTCACCTGCTGGAAGGGTGGTCTATACTTGATAGCCTTTATGTAACCGTCCAGACGGTCACAACAGTTGGTTTTGGCGACTTAACGCCGCGAACCGCTGGTGGTCGCGCCTTCGCAACAGTGTTTATGGTGCTGGGCGTAGGCATCGTGCTTTATGCTTTGACCAGCACTGTGCAATCGATCGTTCACTCGGAACTGTTTGCGAGGTATGGCCACTCACGAAAAATGAACAAACTGCGCGATCATTTTATCATCTGCGGCGCCGGGCGAGTCGGCTCACATCTGATACGAAGTCTGCAAGCAGTCGATGGCGTGTTTTTGGTGATCGAGCTCGACCAGAAGAAGGTCGAGGCTTTGATGGACGCCGGCGTACCAGTGCTGGTGCGTGATGCCACCCTCGAGGAGAGTCTGCTCGAAGCGGGAGTCGATCATGCTCGCGGACTGGCCACGTGCCTGCCCGATGACGCGGATAACGTTTACGTAGTTCTGACGGCCCGTGATCTGAATCCCAACCTTCATATCGTGGCTCGTGCCGCAGAAGAGTCAGCCGAAAGCAAATTGATCAGGGCCGGCGCCAATCGCGTCGTTGCGCCAACGATTATCGGTGGTCACCGCATGGCCACGGCCTTGACTAAACCGGCTGTTGGCGACTTTTTAGATTCAGTCACGGCGAACCATCTCGAGCTTGGTTTCGAACAACTCGAAGTCGATCCGATCTCGGTGTTAGTCGGTAAAAAACTTAGCGAGACCGTTATTCGATCGGAGTTGAATATCGTGATCGTGAGTATCAGACGCGTCGGAGGCGAAATACTTTTCAATCCCGATGGCGAAACGAGGATTGAAAACGGCGACATGCTCATCGCTATCGGAAATGCCGAGTCGTTGCAGCGGCTGAATACTTTTGCGCGCGGCCAAGCGACGCAACAAAAAACTGTCGAGGCGGAGAAGAGATGAAGGTTTTGGTAACAGGCGGCAGCGGTTATCTGGGGACTTACGTGCGGCAGTTTTTTACTGCCGACGATTATTCACGCCGATCCGGCTTCGACGTTCGCGACGAACACACGGTCGAGCGGGTCAAAGATTACAATACGGTCATTCACCTTGCCGCGCATTTCGATAAATCACCTGAAGGCGCGAGCGAATGTTTTCGCACCAACGCCGAGGGAGCCGGAAATGTGATTCGTAATATGAAATATGGCTCGGTGTTTATTTACGCGTCGACCAAGGACGTTTACGGCTCCAACGCCAGTGAAACGGAAGACGTGACAGAAGAGACGAGCACGGCGTATTGCGGACAGTCGGCGTTTGAATGGTCCAAACTCATCGGCGAACAGTACGTAGAATACTACGCACGAAAGAACGGAGTGCGCGCATGCATCTTCCGGCTATCGACCGTCTTTGCGCGTCCCTCGGAGGATAACGCACCCGGAATCGTCACTCATTTCGTGGAGTCAATAAAACATCGACGGCCAATCAGGCTGCCCGCCGGAGTTGATCCGGTGCGAGACATTCTGTATGTCGATGATTTTTCGAGAGCCTGTCGCGCATTCATGAGCTCCGAGGTCCAATTTGGGGTGTATAACCTTGGCGGCGGTCCTGATAATGCAGTGAGCTTGCGCGATATAATCAAGCGAGTGTCAGCAAAGATTGAAATCGAGCCGGTGATTCAGGAAGATGCCGCGATGCCGGTTCCGGTACCGTTGCGTTATGTTTCTAACACTGCGCGCATCGAAAAAGAGTTAGGCTGGCGTCCCTGGGTTGGGATCGACGACGGTTTGAAAGTAATTCTGTAGATGACGAGCGGGCAGGCGAAAGCTATTAAGCGAGTAGTCGTGCGTGGCACGAACTGGGTCGGCGATTCTGTGATGACGATACCGGCGCTGCGCGCGTTGCGTCGTGTGTTGCCGGAAGCGCACATCACACTCGTAACTCGCCCGAGCAGCTCCGGAGTTTTTTCCGAAGTCGATTTTATTGACGACCTGCTTGTTTACGATCGAAAGAACGTGTGGTCCGTCATTCCGCAAATCCGCGAGTGGCGATGCAGGCAGTTTGAGCTGGCGGTGCTTTTTCAAAATGCGTTCGAAGCGGCGCTTATTCCCTTCCTTGCAGGCGTGCCGCTGCGACTCGGTTATGCGACCGAATCAAGACAGTCACTGCTGACACACCCCTTGCCCTTGCCCGACTGGCGTTCTTCAAAACACGAAGTCTTCTATTATTTGTTTCTGGTAACAGCGCTCGAGCAGATGTTGTACGGCAGCAGCACGATCTGCGAAAGTGTCCCGGATGCAAGCATTCAAATCTCCGAAAGCAGAAAGCTGCAAGCGGCAGACTTGCTTCGAACCTACGGCGTCAATGAAGGCGATCCGGTGGTGGCAATCGTTCCCGGATCGATAAACAGTCGCGCCAAGCGATGGCCCGCAGAAGCTTTTGCGGCTTTGGCCGATCGTCTGATCGACTCCAGCCGGCGAGTGCTGCTCATCGGATCAAAAGACGAACTGGATGTGTCAAATGCGGTCACGGAGAAGATGCGAAACCAACCACTGGTTTTAACCGGCAAGACCAGCATGGACCAACTCACCGCGGTGCTCGATCGCGCGGATCTGATTGTTACCAACGACACTGGTCCAGCTCATATCGGCGCGGCGCTGAGTCGTCCGACTATCGTGATTTTTGGACCAACAAATCCTTTGACCACTCGTCCTTTTTCTCCTACAGCCGAGATCCTGCGACATCCACCGGAGTGTGCCCCGTGTATGCTGCGCGACTGTCCCATCGATCATCGTTGCATGACCGCAATTACAGTTGACGAGGTTTATGAACGCTCGCTGGCATTATTGAAGCGTGCGAGTTTCGCAAAAACCGTGAGGAGCGTGTGCGACTCTGTCGCGTAGCATGCAGATGAAGCGCCCAGCAGTGTTTATCGATCGTGACGGAACGATTTCCGAAGAGGTTGGCTACATCAATCACCCTTCGCGCTTCCGTCTCTTTCCTTACTCTTCAGAAGCGATCCGAATCCTGAACAACAACGAGTGGCTCGCGATCGTGATCACCAATCAGGCCGGCGTGGCACGTGGGTATTTCTCTGAGGATGTAATCACCGCGGTTCACGATCGACTGCAGCAGGAGCTCGAGAGCGCACAACTCGATGCCCTTTATTACTGTGCACATCATCCGTCGGTCGGTGAACCGCCTTATCGCTTTGACTGTGATTGTCGTAAACCAAAACCAGGACTGATAGAGCGCGCTGCGAAGGATTTCGAAATCGATCTCGGGGCCAGTTGGATGGTGGGCGATCGCTACAGCGATATCGAACTGGCCCGCAACGCCGGTTTGCATTCAGCATTTGTTTTGAGTGGTTATGGCCGTGGCGAATGGGAGTATCAGCGGCAGAATTGGAAATACGAACCCGAGTTGGTTTGCGAAACTCTGCTCGAAGCCGTAAAGATGATCGTTAACAAATGACTCAAACACGGTTAATCGATATTCTTCGCCGTTTTGCTGAACAGCGCATCGTGATCGTCGGCGATGCGATTGCCGACAAGTTTTTGCACGGCTCGATCAACCGCGTCTCGCGTGAGGCGCCGGTTTTTATCCTCCGTCATGAGCAGACCGAGACCGTTCCGGGTGGAGCGGCGAATTGCGCGATGAACCTTGTCGCTCTGGGCGCGCGTGTTTCGTTAATCTCCGTTACCGGTACTGACGACTCCGGCAAAGAGCTCCGCGCAAAACTCGAAGCCGCCGGAGTGGATACCGCAGGAATAATCGTCTCTGACAAGATTCAAACGACGACGAAGGTCCGCATTCTCGCCGGCCATTCTCACTCCAGTAAACAACAGGTGATCCGGATCGATTACGAAGGCGCACCCGTTGGTGACGAAGAGATTCGTGCGGAGATTCTGAATAAACTCAAAGCCTTGATTGCGCAGGCCAATGCACTGGTGATTTCGGATTACAACTACGGCGTCGTGGATGCAGACGTCGCGGAACTGATCAGAAAGAACGCGGATATTCCGGTACTGGTCGATTCCCGCTTCCGGCTTTCAGAGTTTTCCGGTTTCACTGCTGCTACTCCCAACCAGGACGAAGTTGAGAATCTCGTTGGGGCACAAATCTCAACGTCTGAAGAACTGGATAGAGCCGGAAAGGATCTCAAGAAACGTCTTGGGCATCGTGCGCTACTCGTCACTCGAGGTGGTCAGGGGATGAGTTTATTTGAAGACGATGCAGATCCGATTCACATTCACGCCGTTGGCGCGCAACAACCGGTGGATGTCACGGGCGCCGGCGATACGGTGATCGCGACTTTCACACTTGCTCTTGCCTCTGGCGCTTCATTCGAGGAGGCAGCTCGACTGGCAAACTACGCAGGCGGGCTGGTAGTAATGAAGCGGGGCACCGCGACCGTAACCGCGGAAGAGCTTGAACACGCTATCTCCACCACCTGATCATTCTGTCGAATGCAACCAAATATTCTAAGCCGTCCTGAATTAATCGACCGCGTCAATACGGCACGTACCACCGGCGCACGAATTGTGCTCGCGAATGGCTGTTTTGACGTACTGCACGTCGGACACGTGCGTTATCTCGCGGGCGCAAGAGAATTGGGCGACGTCCTGGTTGTGGGAATTAATTCAGATGAGCAAGTCGCGATTCAGAAGGGCGCGGGCCGACCGGTGTTACCAGCGGTGGAGCGAGCCGAGATCGTGGCAGCGCTGGAATCTGTAACTTATGTCACTATTTTTGAAGAACCGACGGTTGAAGAACTGCTGCTGGCTCTCAAACCGGATGTTCATGCGAAAGGCACTGATTACACGACCGACACGGTGCCCGAACGTGACGTGGTACGATCTTACGGCGGGCAGGTAGCGATCGTCGGCGATCCGAAGGATCATTCAACAACGGAAATTATCGGACGGCTTGGAGGCGCGAAATGACTAAAGAGAATTTCTCTCGCGGCGACGCAGCGACGCAGCGAGATTCCGCGGTGCCAATGTTTTCCTTTGCGCCGTTGCGCCGCCGCGAGAGAAAATTTTTTCATGTCCTTTTGATACTCTGCCTAATCCCAATTTCTGCCCTGGCCCAAAAATCAAGGACGCCTCCTTTTGACCCAGATGGCTCCTTCTGGCTTCATGGCCCACCGCCGAACGAGTTTTCGGATTTCAGCGGTATAAATTTGAACGCGAAACGATCACGTCATCTCCCTCAACCCGGACTCGAAACCAACGACGGCAAACACTTTCGTTTCAAAACTCTAACCGTCAAGCGTCACAACTTTACCTTCACCACATTCCCCATAGGCGGCGTCTCATTTAGTTTTTCAGGAAGATTTTTAAAGGGCGGCGTCTATCAGTCAGGCATACTCGACGACGAGACTCCGGTCCTGGAAGGAACTCTCACACGATTTCGTGCCGGCAAGAAAGTGGCTGAAGCGAAAATGAAGTTTGTTTATTTTGGCGGCACATGAGAATTCTGATCGTAAAGTTGAGCAGTATTGGCGACATAGTTCACACTTTGCCCGCCCTCGCAGCGCTCCGTTCAGCGATGCCTCAGGCCGAAATTTCGTGGGTTGTCGAAAGGCGATCTTCTGAAATTTTGAGAGACAACCCGATTTTGGATCGCCTCATCGAAGTGGACACGAAGGCGCTGAGGCACGGGCTGATGTCTGGGGAGACGCTGCGGGCACCGCGCCAGCAGTTACGTCGGTTACGTGCCTCGGCCTTCGATATCGCTTTAGACTTCCAGGGACTTCTTAAATCTGCTTCCATCGCGCGCCTATCCGGCGCGCGTCGTGTTTTTGGCTACTCCCGCGCGGGATTGCGCGAGCCCGCCAGCGCGCTCTTACTATCAAAAACCGTGGCGGTTCCCCGCCAAACACATGTGATTCGCAAAGCACTGCTGCTTTTGCAAGGCGCTTTAGGTGTTGCCCCACCCGCGGAACTGTCGTTCCCTATTAACGTAACGCCCGAACAGGAAGCCGAAGCGGCGGCAGCCGCGGCGGCCACGGGAGGCAAATACGCAATCCTGAACCCCGGCGGCGGCTGGCCGACAAAACTTTGGAGTGTCACTCGCTTCGGACAATTGGCCGACGAGCTGTGGTCCAATTTTGGTATTACGTCCTTAATTACTTATGGCCCGGGCGAAGTCGAACTGGCAAACGCGGTGCAACAAGCATCCGCATCGGGTAAGGCTCTACCTGCTGACCTATCCCTGAAGGGATTTTATTCGCTGGCGCGTGGAGCCAGCGTTTACGTTGGTGGTGATACCGGGCCGACGCATATTGCCGTGGCGGCAGGCGCGCCTATCGTGGGATTGTTTGGTCCGACTGAATGGTGGCGCAATGGCAGCCCACGCGCGGAGGACATCTGCGTTGAACGAAACGATATCGATTGCCGGGTAGACTGCCACCGGCGTTCGTGTTCAAAATGGATCTGTATGGATATTAGCGTCGCGCGCGTATTAGACGCTGTTCAACGTCGACTTACGTAGCGTCGTCGCGCCGTTGCGTGGAAATATTTCACGCGGCGGCGCAGCGGCGCAAAGAGACACAATGAGAAGAGGCGGAACCTGGATACAACGTTGGCGAGTGCCGCTCGGCTTTCTGTGCGCCGGGGCGTTTCTCTTTTTCGCGAAGCCAACCCCGAAGGCACTCATCATCGGGGCTTCAATCTCAATACTCGGTTTAGCCTTACGCGCCTGGGCCGCAGGTCACATCCGAAAAAATGCTCAACTCACGACGTCAGGCCCGTACGCGTTTACTCGCAATCCACTTTATCTAGGCAGTTTCCTGCTCGGACTTGGCTTCACTATCGCTTCGGGCCGGCTACTGCTCGGCTTACTCTTTGCAGCGCTCTTTCTTGGCATCTATTTACCGGTGATGCGCGTCGAATCCTCGACCATGGCGGAGTTGTTTGGCAAGGATTTTGAAATTTATAAACGCTCCGTCCCGTTGTTTTTTCCGCGACTGACTCCTTTTCGCGAAAATGAGTCGGCGACCAATAGATTTGATGGTACGCTTTATCTACGTTATCGCGAATATCGTGCAGCACTCGGTCTCGTAGTAGCGTGGGGCCTGTTGTTAATCAAGTCGTATTATTTCTGAGTAGCAGTGCATATTTTTAAGGCTTTAGCTTTTATCTCTCTTGTTGCGACTCTCGCTTTTGGCGCTGCGGTCAGTGTTAACTTTATCGAAGCGCAGCAGCAGGCCAAGGCGCATGCCGTTACAAATCGTTTTGAACACGGCGAAGAGCTTCACTTCGAAGCAGAATTTTCACGAGCACTGTTGCGCAAGATTGACGTCGCCGACCTGAAGTTTCGCGCCACACGCACTCCGCTTGATGCAAAGTCTTACACATTGACTTTGAATGCCGATGTTTCCAGCAAGGGATTCTTCACGCGTCTGTTCAATTTAAAGTTTCGCGAACGCGTGGAATCAACCGTCGAGCCGATTTCGTTCACGGTTCAAAAGACAACGATTCTAGACGAACAAGGCAAGCGAGTCAGAGCTACTGAATCCACGTTCGATCGTTCGCAAGGCAAGATGACCTGGACCTTGCGCGATCCAAATAATCCGGGCGCGGAACCGCGCCAAGCGACTGCGGAATTCTCCGGTCAATTACAAGACGTTCTGTCGGCAATCTACTTTATTCGCACGCAACCGCTCGCCGTGGGAAAGACATTCGACATCTTCATCGGTGATGGCGGCAAGGTTTATAAAATACCCGTCAAGGTGGTCGAGAAAAAACGGATGAAGACGGTCCTTGGTCGTGTGGATGTGTTGCGCGTGAATCCGGAACTCTTTGGGCCAGAGCGCTTGATCGACGACGAGAAAGGTGAATTCTCGATCTACTACACAGCCGACTCGCGGCACATTCCCGTTGGCGGAAAAGTAAAAACCGATTACGGCACTTTTGATATCAAGCTGAAGCGCATCATCAATCCTACCGAACCAGGCACTCCGCTGGGTCAATGATCACGCCCTTAATTATTGGACACCGTGGCGCCTCGGCAGTTGCTCCCGAAAACACTATGGCCGCCTTTCGCGAGGCGATTGCGGCCGGATCTGACGGCATCGAGTTTGACGTTCGTCTGACTCGCGACGGTATTCCTGTAGTCATTCACGATAGTTCATTGCGGCGTACAAGCGGATTATCGCAACGGGTTGCGGATCTGACGTGGGCTGAGATCCGCAGCGTAAACGTTGGTAGTTGGTTTGCGCAACGGCAGGGTCTCGCACCTGGAACGTTTGCGGGCGAAACGGTTCCGAGTCTTGAAGAGTTATTTGAGCTGTTTCAGTCGAATGATTTGAAGCTGTATCTCGAGATGAAGTGTGATTCGATGGCTGAGTACCGGCCGTTGGCGAAAGCTTGTTGTGAGCTGATCGAAGCGCAGCGATTGAAAGCACGTGTGATGATTGAGTGCTTTCAATTAGAAGCGCTGCGGATCGTGAAGGAAATCGATTCGGAGATTCAGAACGTCGCGTTGTTTGAACCTACGGTTACAGATCCGTCGCTGTTGCTTGACCGTAGCATTCTTAATAAAGCCACTGAGATCGGGGCGTCCGCGCTGGCGTTGCATCATCGACTCGCACGGAAGAGTCTTGTAGAAAAAGCGAAAGTCGCCAGTGTGCATGTAGCCGTTTGGACTGTGGATGATCCGAATTGGGTCGAGAAGGCGCGAGCGTTGGGGATTGACGCATTGATCACAAATGATCCGGTGACCTTGATCCAGGCGCGCAATTTATAAAAAGGATTTCTCACGCAGCGACGCAGCGGCGCAACGAAACTATGCGCCCGCGTGACGTCTTCCTTTGCGCCGTTGCGCCGCCGCGTGAGAAACTTCTTCGCGCAACCTATGCCTTCCGCTCAATTGAACCGCTTCTTCGTTTCGCCGGAATTCTCAGTCTCCTACCGCCGAGCCAAACAGCTTCTCCTTCAAAACCAGGCATCTGCCGGCTATTCACTGCTCAGCACGCTCAGCGGGAAACTCGATTACAACGTTGCCAACAAAAACGCTACGCTCATTCAAGGTCACTCAGTGGTTCTGGAACCAAATTCAACCTTCACCGCCAAAGGCCAACAAGTCGAATTACTGTTTTTAACCTTCTCAGCGTCACTCGTGATTCAGCATGCGGCATCAATGCGCTTGATTCCCCCGAAATCGATCGTCACTTTCACTGGCGATCACCTGCACGCAGATAAAAAACTCGATGGCCTATTGACCGAGTTTGCCACTGAACTCGCCACTGAAAAACCCGGAAAGTCGATCGTTATGCGTGCCCTCGTGGAACAAGCCCTGGTCCATCTCCTGCGAAACTACGCCACGCCACGACTATCAGAAGAACTCGAACTCTCCCGCGCCGGTCTGGTTGACCGCCGCATCCGGCGTTCAGTTGAACTAATGCATACGCAACTCGATCAGGACCTTTCCTTGAAAGCCCTCGCCGCAGCTTCATACCTATCCACCTTCCACTTCGCACGACTCTTCAAAAAACTCACCGGCACCTCTCCCCACAACTATCTCGCCGGCATTCGTGCCGCGCGCGCTCAGTTACTGCTTGCAGAAACAGACCTGTCGGTAACGGAAATCGGCGCTCGCGTTGGTTACCTCAGCAGCAGTCACTTCACCAAGGCATTTCGCAGTGCCACCGGCGCCACACCACGCGAATTTCGTAAAAGCCTCGTCTCGCGCGTAAAGTGACGGCGCAATACAGCGCTAATAATGCGCAAGATCTGTCGGTTCAAATCCACTTCGCGGCAGTATCATCCAGTGATTACTTTTAAGGAGAAAACTGCGAATGCCAGTTGGTAAACAAGCTGAGATCAAATCGGCCGAGGGAAAACTCGGAGTGTTGCTCGTTGGTCTCGGCGCCGTCAGCACCACGTTCATCGCCGGAGTGGAAGCGATCAAAAAAGGATATGCGAAACCAATTGGAAGTCTTACGCAGATGGGCACTATTCGACTCGGCAAGAGAACCGACAATCGTGTGCCGCTAATTAAAGACTTCGTCGACCTGGCCCAGCTAAAAGATCTCGTGTTCGGCGCCTGGGACATCTTTCCGGACTCAGCCTACGACGCTGCGCTGAACGCAGGCGTGCTCGAGAAAGAGCTGCTGGTCCAACTGAAAGGACCACTGAACAAGATCAAACCAATGAAAGCCGTCTTTGATCAGGCGTACGTCAAACGTCTCAGCGGCACGAACGTAAAAAACGGCAAGACGAAGTTTGATTTGGCCCAGCAACTCATCGCGGAAATTGCGGAGTGGAAGAAAAAGAACAAGTGTTCGCGACTGGTGATGATCTGGGCAGCGTCAACAGAAATCTTCCTGAAGCAGCACGCGGTTCACAAAACGATCGAATCGTTTGAGCAGGCGATGCGCGACAATCACAAAGCGATTGCGCCATCGATGATCTATGCCTACGCGGCGTTGAAGTCGGGCATTCCCTTCGCTAATGGTGCTCCAAATCTGACGGTAGACATCCCGGCACTGATGACGCTGGCTGATAAGAACCAGTTGGCGATCTGCGGCAAGGATTTCAAAACCGGCCAGACCTTGATGAAGACGATCATCGCGCCGGGACTGAAGTCGCGCATGCTCGGTTTGCACGGATGGTATTCGACCAACATCCTCGGCAACCGCGACGGTGAGGTGCTCGACGATCCGGAGTCTTTCAAGACGAAGGAAGAATCGAAGCTCTCAGTACTCGAATACATTCTCCAGCCCGAAGTCTACCCGGATCTTTATAAAGACTTTTCTCACGTGGTCCGGATCAACTACTACCCGCCGCGCGGCGACAACAAAGAAGGCTGGGACAACATCGATATTTTTGGCTGGCTCGGCTATCCGATGCAGATCAAGATCGACTTCCTTTGCCGCGACTCAATTCTGGCGGCGCCGATTGTTCTCGACCTCGCGCTGTTTCTCGATCTCGCGCAACGAACGGGAATGAAGGGCGTGCAGGAGTGGCTGTCGTTCTATTTCAAGAGTCCCCAAACTGCACCCGGCTTGTATCCCGAGCACGACATTTTCATCCAGTTGATGAAACTCAAAAACACACTTCGCCATTTGCGCGGCGAAGATTTGATCACCCACCTCGGTCTCGAATATTACGACTAATCCATAGAAAACGCAGATTACACCGACTACACAGAGCAGCTACGCTGCTTTGCATCAATCGGTGTAATCTGTGGATTAAAAGGTGCAATTTATTGTCAGTCAGCGACTTTTCTGGTGACAATTTTTGCGGACTTGTATATATAGCTTCCGGTCAAGATTGGTTTCAGACGCTGAAACCGATGTTCGGGAAACCTTTAGCTCTTTTAAATGCATCAATTTTACGTACGGATCGTTCCTTGCTTGTAAGGTGGTGGGCCAGAGGATTTAAGGTCCTTCGCATCGCCCCCGGATTGACTGGCAAGGAGAGAGCCGATGTTAGCTGAGTGTGAAGTGACAAAAACAAGAGACATGAACAATACAGGTACAGTTTTCCTTGATCCTGATCAAAAGAGCCCGCGTGCACAGGATTTTGAGGAGCGGTTGACGTCGCGGATCGTTGGTCAGGAACGCGCGGTCCGACGTATGAGTGGCCTGTATCAGATTTTTCTGGCAGGCATGAATCCACCCAACCGGCCTATCGGTACGATGTTGTTTCTCGGACCGACCGGCTCCGGCAAGACTCGTGTGATCGAAGCTGCGGCCGAAGTGCTTTATGGCGATCCGAATGCGGTTGTGAAGATCGACTGCGCGGAGTTTCAGCATTCGCACGAGATTGCCAAACTGATTGGCTCGCCTCCGGGATATTTAGGTCACCGCGAGACCTCGCCAATGCTGACTCAGGAAAATCTCGATCGCATGCACACTGAAGATATGAAGGTGTCGCTGGTGCTGTTCGACGAGATTGAGAAAGCATCCGACAGTTTATGGCAACTGCTGCTCGGCATTCTCGATAAAGCAACCTTGACTCTGGGCGACAATCGCCGCGTCGACTTTTCGAAGGCGATGGTGATCATGACGTCAAACCTCGGTGCACGTGAGATGTCGGAATTGATCTCGGGCGGTATCGGTTTTGCTCCTGGCAAAGGCACCAAGACGCCGAACGATACTGAAGTGGACCAGAAGATTTATCGCACGGCCGTTGAAGCTGCGCGACGCAAGTTCTCGCCTGAGTTCATGAACCGAATCGACAAGGTCGTGGTCTTTCGTTCGTTGAAAGAACATCACCTGCGCCAGATCCTCGACCTCGAATTGCAAGCGGTGCAGGATCGCATCATGCAGTCAGCCGGAACCAAGTTTGTCTTTCAGTGTTCGGAAGAAGCGAAAGACATGCTGATGAAGGAAGGACTGGATTACAAGTACGGCGCGCGACACTTGAAGCGAGCGGTTGAGAGATTTCTTGTCTATCCGCTTTCGAATCTAGTTGCAACCGGACAGATCGGATTGGGAGATCTCGTTCATGTGGACGTTGACGGAGTTCACAACAAGCTGATCTTCTCGAAGAGTTCCGGCGGAGCATTGATACACGAGATGGGCCAAGCGCCGGAGACGTCTGAGGATTCCGATGAATCTTTATCGGGCGGTGTCGGGTTGCCGATTCCGCAGGCTTCAAAGGCTGCCAAGAAAGGCCACGGCCGAGGCGAGAAAGCCGAAAACTAAAAAAACTTAGCCACGGATTTCACGGACTCACACTGGTGCTGATCAGTGTGAGTTCGTTTTTTATCTGGAGCCCATCTTTTTCAAAGCTTCGAAAGCGATCTCTGCAAGGAATGGATCGGCGGCGTTGGTTGCGATACGTAATGCCTGAGCAGCACTCGGATCGCCGATCAAACCGAGCGAGCGTGCGGCTTCACGACGAACGTCGGATGGAAGTTTTTCATTACTGAGTGCCGAGATGAGAGCGGCTGTGCCGGCTCGGCTGCGAATCTGGCCCAACGCAGTGGCTGCGGCTCGAATCACAAAAACGTTTTCTTCTCGTTTGCGTCGCTTGTTTGCAGGTGACGACAGTTCCGGCGCGAGTGTTCCAACCAAGGCGACTATCGCTGCGTCGTCAGCGATCTGGCCCAACGCAACTGCGGCTGCACCGCGTACTCCGTCTTCCTTGTCATTCAGCAGTCGTTCACTCAAGGCAGCGGTCGCCGATCGGCTGCGAGTCAAACCGAGAGCGTAGGAAGTTTCGCGTCTCACAAACTCGTCTTTGTCGTTGAGCAACGGCAGGAGATACGAAACACTCTCTTCAGGACCAAGCGACAGGATTGCTTTGGTGGCAGTCACGCGAATCATTGGCGACGCATCCGTTAACGACGGCACAGCGGCCTGTGATGCCGCAGCCAAACGCATTGCGCCCAGTTTCATCAACGCATCGCGCCGATCTTCGTGGTTGCCGGAGCTCAAACGCTGTCTCTGTGTTTCGATTTCAGCCTGGACGGGAGTGAGATTACGACTTTCCTGTGCTGACACCGCAAAGGATAAAAAACTAACGAAGGCACAGAGAGCGCAAAGCGTTAAAACGTTTGTGCTCTTTGTGCCTTTACGTGAAGTCATTCAGCTGTAGGCGCCGATCCTTGCCGCTGCTCGTTTTTCAGCTTTACGGCGGACCACTTCCCATTCGTACGCCTGGCGCGCGCGACAATTTTCAAGAGCATCCGCTAAGGTGGTTAGCAGTTCGTCCTCCGAGACAGCCGCCGCCGCGGTCCTGGACCGCTGTTTGGATTCCATGGTTGAGATGTAATCCAAAACTTCGCCCACTTCAGAGTCACTCAATGCCTCGAGTTTCACAGCAAGAAACTGGCGTTGGTTCGCGTTGTTGGCCATTTTCGTGCTCCTTTATTTAGTTTAGGGGCGATTGCGCGGGAGGACACTATACACGAATTCAGATCCGATTTACATGATTTAACCGGGTTGTCGGCTTATATCAGGAGCAATTTTTGCCACGCAAAGGCGCAAAGACGCAAAAGTAAATTCTTCGAGACACGGCAGCGCTTTGCGTCTTTGCGACTTAGCGTGGCGGCTTTTCTTAGTCGATGCGGGACGCGAGACCGTGGACCGTGTCAACAATCAGCACGGCAATCGGTGGGTAGAAGATCAAATCGAGGATGATGCTTGATTGGACCGAGATAACGCGATGTCGAAATAGCAGCGTCAAATCGCTAAAGAAATCCTGCGTATGCCAGCCGATATACAGCCCGATTGCGACGCTGAGCCCGTAACCAACCAGCAGAAACGTATACGCTGAAAACCGTGTAAAAGGCTGCTCGGGCTCCTGGTCCTGGCTAATGATCGAGCCCAGAATCGGCTTGGGTGTGTAGGTGTAATGGGCCAGGTATTCGCGGAGCCGGTTTGCAAGATGCCAAACGCCAATTACAAACAGCGTCAGCACAATCACACGGCCCATCGTCGAAAATACATGCCATAACTGCGGCCGCATCATCGCCAGAAAGAACGTTGATACGAACAGCGAAACGGTCGTGAATACGGCTCGCTGCCGTTCTCGGTTCTCCACGCGGTCGCGCTCCAGAACCTCATCAACCAGACGGTCCCACTTGGCTTGGACTGCGAGGTTTCGAGCTCGCTTCGCGTGTGGATTATTTGAATCGAGAATTGAATAACTACGATTCTTCTGTGCTTTCAGCTGTTCGTCGTAGTAAACGCGTTCCTGCGGATCGATTAGCGTGTGATAAGCCTTCGAGAGGAGTGCAAATTGGCGTCCGGCTTCGGAGTCTGGGTTGAGATCCGGATGACTTTTGCGCGCAAGTTTCCGATAGGCCGATTTAATTTCGGTCTGAGACGCATTCGTCGTAACGCCCAAAACTTTGTAGTAGTCGATCACTGTGCTTATCTGAACTCCGAAAGCCAGCGATGGATGCCAGGGCTGCCTGAGGACAGCGCGTCACTCGCCTGCAAAGTATACCACCGTATGCAAGTCTTTACGGCGGCTTTGCCTCAAAAGTCATCTTGAAGGCCACAAGAGGCACACAAAGCACAAAATGAATTCTTAGCGGCGGAGGTAATCCTTAATGTTTTAATTTGCGCTTTTTGTGCTGTTTGTGGCTTCCTCTCTGTCATTGAAAAAGGACTTTTAAGGCAAAGCCTTTACGGCCCGTTTCAGCACTTATTGAGATGTAGCGATTGGCATTGGGGGGTGCCAAAGGGGGGCCGGGAAAATACCTCGAGCGGCATTCGAGGGGGCGAGGACGTATGATTAAGGCGACTCGCACCCTTTGGCTAATTGCACTTTCCTAGTACAACCGCTATGCCACATTCTTGGCCTTCAAAAACCTCAGCAAAAACGGCCAATCCGCCGAACCACTAACAGAAAGTGTCAACAATGAAAGACACTTGGTGTCTACCACTGACAACACTCGTCTCTGCGGCCCTTTGCGTATCTCTGCGATCTTCGCATCAAAACGCCCATTCAACGCCGAGAAAGCTATAACTCAAAGAACTACTTGCTGGCCCGCTCAACGATGCGCAGGAGCGTCCTCACTGCGATACCGGTCGGACCTTTCGAGCGATATGGTTTGGCGTCATCACCCCATGCTGTGCCGGCAATATCAAGGTGAGCCCACGAGAGCCCGTCCGCGAACTCCTTTAAAAACGCTGCGGCAGTTATCGTCCCGGCCTTGCGACCACCAACGTTCTTGATATCGGCAATGTCCGATTTAATCTGTTTCGAGTATTCCTTATCGAGTGGTAGCTGCCAAAATTTCTCGCCTACTTCCCTGCCCGCCGTGATGATTTCATCGATCAATTCCTGATCGGTTCCAAGTACTGCGGCATTCACGTCGCCGAGCGCGATCGAAACCGCACCGGTTAACGTAGCCATGTCGATCACCTTCGTTGCGCCAAGCTTCTTGGCGTAGGCAATCGCGTCAGCAAGGATCAGGCGTCCTTCGGCGTCGGTATTGATAATCTCGATCGTTTTGCCGGTCATCGCCTTTACCACATCGCCCGGCTTGGTGGCTTTCCCAGACGGCAGGTTTTCTGTACAAGGCGCCACACCCAGAACCGGAATCGGCGGTTTTAACTGCGCAATCGCTCGCATAGCTCCCAGGACGGTGGCGCCGCCGGTCATGTCGTACTTCATCAGTTCCATGTTTTCGCCCGGCTTGAGTGAAATGCCACCGGAGTCAAAGGTCACACCTTTGCCGACAAAACTGAGCAGCTCTTTATCGTTGGCAGGTGGAGTGGCGGGAGTGTATTTCAGGATGATCAACGTCGCCGGTTGATCTGATCCGCGTGTCACACTCAACAACGAGCCCATGCCTTCCTGCTCCATTCGGGCTTCGTCGAGCACGTCGATACTCAAACCAAACTCGGTCGCGATCTCGCGCGCTTTTTCCGCCATGTCGGTGGGAGTCATGTATGCGCCAGGTTCGTTAGCAAGATCACGCGTGAAATTGATCGCCTCGCCGACGATTGCTCCCTCATTTATGCCACGTTGAAGCGCGTCGTCGTCGGTTCCTTCCACCACGACCACCAAATGGTCGACATTCTTTTCTTCTTTTTCGACGGTCCGATATTTATCAGGATCAAATAGTGCGATATATGCGCCCTCAACTGCGGTTCTTCCGATTTCCGCGGTATCTATGGAAGCACGAGGAAAGACGGCGATCGACTTAACATTCTTGCTGCGTAGCGAACGAACGGCGGTTCCAGCCATTTGCGAAACCTGCGCACCTTTGTAATCGCTAGTGTCGCCGGTACCGACCAAAAACAAGCGACGTGCCTTTAATTTGGTATTTCCGACGAGATGAAAGTAAGCGGTTTCACCCTCTTTGCCGCTGAACTCCTCGGCATCGAGCGCCGAGCTTACGAATCCGCCGCACAGCTCGTCGAGCTGCTTTAAGAAACCGTCGTCGGCTTTCTCATTCTTAAAAACTGCAACCGCCAGGGCTTGAACATCAAGCTCTTCTATTGGTCCACGGCTGGCTTCAACTTGCATGTGAGTAAATTCTCCTGGGAAATTATTTTATTGCCGGTTGGCAATCGCCGTTTGCCGATTTGTTGGGAACAAAATCTATCTGGAAATTGGCAATTGGCATTTAAGAAATCTATTTATTGCGTTCTTTCAACTGGGCACGCGTTTCTCTCTCTACCGTTCGCTTGAGCTCAGCCTCTCGTTTGTCATACAACTTCTTACCGCGTGCCACTCCGACCTCAATTTTTATTCTTCCGTTTTTTAAGTAGAGCTTTGTGGGAACGAGAGTCATTCCCTGTTTGGCTGTGGCTTCGTCGAGTCGGGATATTTCACGTTTGTGAAGCAGCAGCTTGCGAGTCCTCATTGGATCGTGGTTCTCGCGGTTGCCATGAGAATACGGCGAAATGTGAGCATTAAACAACCACGCCTCACCTTCGCGCACTGAAACATAAGCCTCTTTCAGTTGTACGCGGCCTTCCATGGCACTCTTCACTTCAGTGCCTGTTAAGGCAATTCCGGCTTCGTACTTATCCGAAATATGATAATTGTGAAAGGCCGCACGATTGGCAGCTAAAACTTTTTCTTCCTTCACGATGCTACGTTCTTCAAGTCGAGCACGTCGTGCCGGGTAATGATACCGATGATCCGCCCGTACTCTTCCACCAACACCGCCTGACTCGTTTGCAACCTGCGCGTCACTTCAGAAGAACTCGCATCGACGTCGACTGACGGAAAACTCGCTTCCATAACTTCACTCACCGGCGTGTCGAGCAGTTCCCTGTTGCGCACTACTTTCGCCAGCACTCGATTCTCTCGCAACGAACCAACCGCTCTTCCTTCTTCCAGAACCGGCATCTGGGTGACGCTGAGTTCGTCCATCTTTCCCAGTGCCGCGCCGACGGTTTCAGTTGGCGCAACAGAGACAAGCGTTTTCGGAGCCTGCGGCTTCTTTGTGCCACTGATTAGACCCGCAGTGATCTTCTGCGGTTCCAATAAACGCTTCTCCTTCAACCATTCATCCGAATGATGCTTCGTCAGGTAATGCTCGCCGGTGTCGCAAACGATAAAAACGACGATCGCATTCTCATCAAGATTCGCGGCGACTCGAAGCGCCGCAGCCAGATTGGTCCCGGTTGATCCGCCGCAGAAGATCCCTTCGCTCCGGCCAAGCATTCGCGACATTTCGAATGACTCACGATCCGTGACATTGATCACTTCGTCGACGTACTTGATGTGAACGTTAGCGGGAACAATCTCTTGCCCGATTCCTTCGACCAGATAGGGTGTCGCTTCGACGATCTTTCCCGTCTCTTTGTACGTCTTGAAGATCGAGCCATACGGGTCGGCCCCGATGATTTTGATGCTCGGATTTTTTTCTTTCAGAAAGCGGCCGGTTCCGGAAATAGTGCCACCGGTTCCGAGCCCGGCGACGAAATGCGTGATCTTTCCCTCGGTCTGTCGCCACAATTCCGGTCCGGTGGTGCGATAGTGTGCTTCCGGATTCGCCGGGTTGGAATACTGATCGGGATAAAAGGAGTTTGGCGTTTCCGATGCTATACGTTTGGCAGTAGAGACGTAATGATCCGGCGTGCCGGGTTTGGCCGAAACCGGTGTGATAACAACGTCAGAACCAAGGGCCTTTAAATATCGCGATTTCTCTACCGACGCCTTATCGGTCATCACAAAGATGCATTTATAACCTTTGACAGCAGCGGCAATAGCCAAACCGATACCGGTGTTACCTGAAGTCGCTTCGATTACCGTTCCGCCGGGTTTGAGGAGTCCTTCACGTTCGGCTGCCTCAATCATCGATATGCCGATTCGATCTTTGACCGAATAGCCCGGATTGAGATTTTCCATCTTCGCATACACTTGCGCCTTACTGTTTCGCGCAAGCCGGTTGAGCTTTACAAGGGGCGTATTTCCGATCAAGCCGAGAATATTTTCCTGGAATTCCATCAGAGTCTCCGACAAGCCTGGTAAGTGCGGACCTATCTATATAACAGAAACCGTTAAGCGGCGGCTAATTGAGGCGGCCAAATAAAGAAAAAAGTCAGAGATGATCTGTGGGATGGACCTGTGTAATCGTGGCTACGCTTTAAACTGTTAGGACCCGGACGCGCTCTCCCCTTCGCATCCGGGCCTTTACAAGGCCACTCATCTTCCAATGTGTGACCGAACCGTTAATTTCTTAGAGACTTAATAGCGTCGGCGTCTGTTGTCTTTGTCTCTCAGTTTGTACGTGTAGAGAGCCGCTCCACCCGCACCCAACAGCGCGCCTATCACTGCGCCTTTCTTACCACCGGCCGCACCGCCTATCGCAGCACCTGCACCAGCTCCGATGCCAGTTGTCAGTTTGTCGCGATGTCGATCCCAGAATGAGCGGTCGCCATTCCAGCGATTGCGTCGATTCTGATAGCGCCAGTTGCTGTTCCGCTGTTCATATCGCGAACCGTCATACCGGCGATATCGCGTTTGCGCTCCGACTGGTATCGAAGCGAACATTAAGACCAACAAACAAAAAATACTTACTAACCCCTTTTTCATCCTTCAGTGCCTCCGTCGCTACTCTTTTGGCAAGGTGTGTGCCAATGAGCTGTTCTTCCAATAACTCCCAGTTTTTGCAGTTTTCTGGGGACTCGGGCTATATAGGCAGCGCAAAGCGTTAACCATAACGTGCGCATTCTGTTAGATCAGTTACCTTTTGGGGTAATCTGCCTCGGTAGATCAACAATGAAAATACTTGTTCTCGACAACCAACAAATCCGAGACCTTTTGCCGATGGCTGAGTGCATTGAAGTCATGGCTGACGCGCTCGCCTCTCACGCACGCGGTGAAGTGTTTCAACCACTACGCACGATAGTTCGTCCACCTGAAGCAAATGGATTACTCGGCTTGATGCCGGCTTTTCGTGCGGGCGAGGAAGGCGCGCTGGGATTGAAAGCAATCTGCGTCTTTCCGCAGAACCCGGCAAAGGGAAAAGATGCGCATCAAGGCGCGGTGCTTTTGTTCAGCCGTGAGACCGGCGAAATGCTTGCGTTGATGAACGCGTCGGCTATTACTGCGATTCGTACTGCTGCAGTTTCGGCAGTCGCAACTCGCCTGCTCGCAGGCGAAGAGCCACAACAACTGGCAATCATCGGAGCTGGTGTACAGGCGCGCACACATCTCGCGGCTTTGGCTTCAGTGAGAACAATAAAAGTAGTGCGCATAGCTTGCCGCAACATCGAACACGCGCACCAACTTGTTCGTGAAATGCAGAGCAGTTTTCCATTTTCTATCGAACCAGTTTCGTCAAACGAAGAGGCAGTCCGTGGTGCAGATCTGATTGTGACGGCAACTTCGTCGCAGGAACCGGTTATTAATAAGGACTGGATCTCGCCCGGTGCACACGTAAACGCCATCGGCACACACTCGCCCCACTCGCGCGAGATCGATAGCGCCACGATGGCTGCAGCCAAGATCTTTGTGGATCGTCGTGAGTCAGCCTTGAACGAATCAGGCGATTATCTGCTGGCAGCGAAGGAAGGACTAATTACACCGGAAAGCATCGTCGCAGAAATCGGGGAGCTACTACTAGGTACAAAGGAGGGTCGAACTTCATCAACCGAGATCACGCTGTTTAAATCACTCGGTCTGGCAATTGAAGACGTCGCCTGCGCTGACTATCTCTACCGCAAGGCCCTCAACGAAGGTCACGGCACCTGGGCAAATCTATAATCAAAGCACAAAATGAATTCTTAGCGGCGGAGGTAATCCTAATGTTTAATCATTTGCGCTTTTTGTGCTGTTTTGTGGCTTACTCTCTGTCATTGAAAAAGGACTTTTGAGGCAAAGCCAATCAAATCCGTGGTTTTGATCCGTCTAAATCCGCGGCCTAAATAAGTCGATCACCCGTAACCGTCACCGAATCCTGCCGGTAATGACAACCTCGACTCTGCCGGTTGTGTTGTGCAGCCTGCGCCACGATCAACGCCACCTCAACCGCATTTCGCAACCCAATCAACCCGTCTGACAATTTCGTGCTGCGGTAGAACGTCTCAATCTCGTTCCACAAATGACGCAACTCGCGAATCGCACGTGACAACCGATCGGCACTACGCACCAGCCCGACGTAGTGCCACAGGATGTTTTGAATCGTCTGCATGTCGCCCTGGATCAACGCCGGATCCGGCTCATCTTTCAGCCCACTCTCGTCCCAGCGCGGTATATCTTCAAACTTCGGCATACGCCGCTCGTTTTCGTTCAAAGCTCTTTCAATCTCCAGCGCCGCTCGATTTCCCCACACCAGTCCTTCCAGCAACGACGTTGACGCCAGTCGATTTGCGCCATGAACGCCGGTGCAACTTATCTCGCCAACCGCGTACAAATTCCGGATCGTCGAACGCGCCCATTCATCTACCAACACGCCGCCGCAGAAATAATGAGCCGCCGGCACGACCGGCACCGGCTCACGTGAGATATCAAAACCGACCTTCAAACACTGCTCGTAAATAAACGGAAAGCGCTCGCGTATCTTATCGGCCGGCATGTGCGACGCGATGTCGAGCAACACGTAGGAATATCCCTGCGCTTCCATCTCGTGATGAATCGCACGCGCTACCACATCACGCGGCGCCAGATCTTTCCACTGCGGTGAATAACGTTCCATGAAAGGCTGTAACTCAGGAGTCAGCAGCACACCACCTTCGCCTCGCACCGCCTCACTGATCAGCAAACCTTCGGCGCCAGGAGCAGCCAACGCCGTCGGATGGAATTGGACGTACTCGGCATTTGCGATTCGCGCACCGGCACGATGGGCCATCGCCAGTCCATCGCCGCGCGCTCCAACCGGATTCGTTGTATTGCGATAGATTCTGCCTAGTCCACCGGTCGCGAGGATCGTTGCCGTCGCGAGGTGCCGATGAACAGTTTTCTCACTGCGATCGAAAACGTAACAACCGTGACAGGAGATCTCGTTGTAGTTATCGAGCGGATTGCGTGAGTGATGCGGAAACGTGATCAGGTCAACCGCCGTTGCGTTCGACATGATCCGGATGTTTGGAAAGGTGCGCAACGACGAGACCAGACCGTTCATGATTGCCAGACCGGTGGCGTCGCCAACGTGCAAAATGCGTCGACGCGAGTGCGCCGCTTCCTGGCCCCAAACTGGTTTGCCTTCCGCCGTGTGATCGAAAACCACTCCAGCGGTTTCCTCCAAAACTTCATTCAGCAGTGGCGGGCCCTCATCGGCAAGAAGGCGCGCGGCTTTCGGTGAAGTTACGCCTGCCCCGGCGGCAACGATGTCTTCGAATAGCAACTCAGCAGTATCGTCTGGACCACGCCCGATGATTCCGCCCTGTGCATAACGCGTGTTTGATTCGTGGATATCCGCAGCGCGGGTGATGATAGTGATTTGGCGTTTGGGATTTCGCGCCAGACGTAGAGCAGCAGTGGCACCGGCAATTCCACAACCGATGATCAGCACTTCAGCGTTTGCCATCTTAGTAATCCACAAGATTACACAGATAATTAGTAATCCACAGATTACACAGATAAAAATCTGTTAATCCGTTCCGCATAATCTGTGTAATCTGTGGTTCAGTCTTCTCGCCCGATTTCGAGCATTCGCTCAACTGAACGCAACGCGCGCTTGCGAATGTCTTCATCGATGACGATCTCAAACTGCTCTTTCTTCAGCGATTCGAGTGTGTCTTCTAACGTGATCTGATTCATGTGCGGACAACGCACACTGCATAGTCGCAGCATCTCTTTCTCCGGATTTGCAGCGGCTACGTTATCGCCCATGGAACACTCCGTGAGCAATAGATATCGCGGCGCGTTCGTCTGTTCGACATAACGAATCATGGCCGTCGTGCTGCCCGAATAATCCGAGGCCGCCACCACTTCCGGGCTACACTCGGGATGGGCCAGAATCACGACATCCGGAAATTGTTTGCGAACGTTCTGAATATCTTCAACACTAAACTTCTCGTGCACTTCACATCGTCCGGGCCAGCCGATCATCTGATAGTTGAGATCGTTCGGGAAGTGCATCTTTGGATCGCGCGTGGGATAGATGACTTCTTTGCCGGTTTCGCGCGCGACATTCCCGGCGAGATATTCGTCAGGAATAAAAATCACCTTATCTGTCTTCAGTGAATTAACGACCGCAACCGCATTCGAAGACGTGCAGCAGATGTCCGTTTCCGCCTTCACGTCAGCATACGTATTGATGTAAGTGACAACCGGCACACCCGGAAATCGTCGTTTCAACTCGCGCACGTCTTCGGCAGTTATACTGGCTGCAAGTGAGCATCCGGCTTTCTCGGACGGGATGAGCACCTTCTTCGTCGGATTCAGTATCTTCGCCGTCTCGGCCATAAACTTCACGCCGCAAAAGACGATGATGTCTTTGTCGGTCTCAGCAGCTTTCCGGCTGAGCTCGAGCGAGTCGCCGACGAAATCAGGAATCGAGTGAAAGAGCGCCGGTTCCATGTAGTTGTGACCAAGTATGAGGGCGTTTTTCTCGGCCTTTAAACGATTGATCTCCGCTGCCAGCTCCGCTTTGAGACGAAGTTCAAAATCCGGCACCGTATCCGCAAGAAGCCGCTTTAGCTTCTCGTACATCTCGTCAGTTTTTGTCGCGCTAATCATCTCTTTCAAATTTTAAGTCACTGCCACAAACTCAAGGCTGACATCAAAAACTTTCGGCGAATGCGTCAAAGCGCCGACGGAAATGTAGTCGACGCCAGTGCCGGCAACTTCGAGCACATTATCGAGCGTAACGTTGCCAGAAGCCTCGAGTTTAGCTCTGCCGGCGCAGAGCGTAACGGCTTCGCGCATAATCTCAGTCGACATGTTGTCGAGCAGGATCCGTTCGACGCCGAGTGCGAGCGCCTCGCGCACGTTATCGAGTGTGCGAGTTTCAACTTCGATTTCCAACTTCGTCCCTGACGTTCGCACACGCTCGACCGCAGCCGTAATCGAACCGGCAAAGTCGATATGGTTGTCCTTTATTAAGACCATGTCAAAAAGGCCGGTGCGATGGTTTTGCCCGCCGCCGAGTCGGACTGCGAGTTTGTCAGTAATGCGAAGACCGGGCGCTGTCTTACGCGTGTCGAGTATCACCGTGTTCGTGCTGCTAACGGCATCAACAAATTTTCTGGTCAGCGTGGCGATGCCTGACATGCGTCCGAGAAAATTCAACGCCGTGCGCTCACCTGTGAGCAAGGCACGGGCCGAGCCTTCGATCTCCGCGAGCACCGTGCCTCGCGTCACAGTGGAACCATCTTGAGTGTTAGCCTCAAAATTTACTGGCTGGCTCAACGCGAGCATCACCTCGCGCGCAATCTCGAGCCCGGCGACGACGCCATCCTGCTTCGCGATGATCCGGCCACGGAGCGAGGCGTCAGCAGGCACAATCGTGTCAGTAGTGACATCACCTGTTCCGATGTCCTCTTCAAGCGCACGTGTAATGTAACGGGAAATTTGGGTCAAGGTGTATCTTGCAACAGGCAAGGCATCCGGTGCAAAGCCGGGCCACAGATTTCACGGATTCGAATAAATCCGTCAAATCCGCAGCCAAACTATTTCACCGTCACAAGGATATCCCGTCCCGCGATCGCCTCGTTGCCCGAGTAGTCTGCGGCGATGATCCGCAACACGTAATCGCCTTTCGGCAACTGCGACGTATCCCAAACACCCTTTGCGGCTTGACCATCCTTCACGGTATTCGTCACCTCATAAAGGAATCTGGTCCTTTCACTGCCGTAAACAGTGATCCCGCTTTCCGCTGCATACGCCACTTTTGTAGCCTCGCGATCACCGGGCAACCGGTTGAAGAGCAGGTTGATACGCGGTTCAGTTGCTGGTGCTCCGTCCGGCTTGAGCAGTTGGTAACCCAATTTGTACAAACCAAGACGACGGCGATCAGGATTCATATTTGTGCGATCGAATGCGTCGACGACGATTCTGACGTTGCCGGTGACTAGCAGCCGCTCGTTTTCTTTGCTCTTGAACCTTGCGCCAGTTCCGTCAAACAGTTGCACACCATCTTTCTCGATCGTGGGTTGGATAGTGTCGTTAAAGCCGGTGGGCGACAGTGAGAGTGGATTGATCTCATTGCCGGGTGGTCCAATATTCAGATGCACGTGGTACATCTTGTTGACCGTACCCACAGCATCGCCGGGCCGGAAGCGGGTACCGCGTTTGATTCGCACGCGCGCCAGTTTTCCTTCGCTATCGTTGACCGGGATGAAGCGCGGATCGTCAAACATCTTCGCGTCTTTATCACGACCGACATGCATATGAATGTAAGAGACTACGCCAACTCGAAATCCCTCGTTGATCGAGTCGAAGCCCCAGTTTGCAAGCGGGTTGGTAATCTTCTCCGAACGCACGGCGCGGACGACTGAGCCGTAAGCGCCAAAGACGTCGAGTCCGCTATGAAGATGATGGCGGCTATCGTCGGAGTCGAAACTGCCCCGCACCTCTCCCAGTGTCGCGACAACTTCATGCGGTTGGTTTTGCGGATCTACCGGCCATATCAGGTTTTGCTGGCGGAGCGTTTCGTTAGTCAGTTTTGGCGGTTGATCTGTTTGTGTAGGGGAGGTTTGGGTTGGTGCCGGATCGAGTTTGCGAATCAGGTAGTTTGCACTATCGGCGACGTAGAGTTTTGCTGGTCCATCATCGCTCGGCCCAACGGCGATGCCGGTTGGTTGGTTGAAACCAGCCTCGCCGGCGATGACGTGCGTGGTGCCGTCGGGAGCGATTTGCAGAACACGCGAGCGATCGAGTTCGGTGACGTAGAGAAAGTTGTCGTGGGTGATGGCGAGGCCGATGGGACTCGAAAGATCTGTTACCGGCAAAGTGGTGACGTTTCCGTCTGGAGTTATTTTGCGCAGTCGATCGTTGCCGGTGTCAGCGACGATTAGCGAATTGTCGTTTGCGACGACGATACCGCTCGGCGTGTCAAACATTGCCGTGCTGCGATCACCGTCAGCGTAACCGGGACTTCCCTTACCCGCCACCGTGCTCACCTGACCGTCAGTCGTGATCTTACGAATGCGATCGTTATAACTATCAGCGACGTAGATATTGCCATCCTTATCAACAGCAACTCCGATTGGACCATTAAACTGCGCGCTCCTGGCTGGTCCATCAGCATGGCCGGTAGTGCCATCACCGGCTATCGTCGATGTCTCACCGTTTACGTTTCCAGTTTTTTCATCCAGCGGAATTCTTCGAATGCGATTGTTCCCGGTATCGGCGACGATCAGATCTCCATCAGGCATAATTGCAAGTCCCGACGGCGTATTAAACAGCGCCTTCCCCTCAACCCCCTCGCCATACCCCTCAACCCCACCTGCCAAATTTCTCAGGCTTCCATCAGTCTCAATCTTCTGAATCCGATTCTGTTCTCCAGCATCGGCAATGAAGATCGCCCCATCCTCCCCAACCGCGACGCCAAACGGATCCGACAGCTCCAGCGGCGACCCATCCCCAGCGATTGTGTTCACGTGCGCCTTCCAACCAACGAGCGTCGGCGCCTGTTTGCGGGTTAGGCGATAGACAACAACCGCACCGACGACCACCATGATCAGTAGTACGAAGACGATAATAACTTTACGCATGCGTGGGCTTTATCGCGGAAGGCCAAGTCGGCGTCCGGTTCCTGATTGCAAAGTTCAACACAAGACGGGGCGATTATATCGAGAATCGTTTCATAAATTCGGAAGGTTTTTACTGGCGGGAAGGCTACTCATCTCCTACCAATAAACCAGACTCGGCTTGACCTACAACGATGCCTCTCGGCGAATAGCCGTAAGCCAGCTAGCTACCGTAAGCACCTCTTGCAGATTCGCCACCGGTGCTGCCTCCCCGGCACAAAATCGAGCGAACGTTTCAACTGACTTACCGAACGCTGCTATTTGTTCTTGTGGACCTGGAGTAAATTCAAACACTTCTGTCGATTGACCCGGGATATCCAGAGAGCAGAATTGTCTTGGTTCCCGGCGCGCTGTCGAGAAGCCGAAGAGTCCCTGTAGAGAGGCGGTGCCCTTCGTACCTTCAAACACGAGGCGGGAAACGTCTCCCTCATGTTCGCTCACCCAGCAGGTCTCGAATTCCAGCGCCGGTCCGCCAGGAAAATCGATCTTGGCAGAGGCATAATCAGGAACCTCATAAGCGGGAGCGATCGTCTCATTATTTCCATACCACTGCGCAACACGGCCGTTTTTTCCATAGCGGCATTCGAGGCGCGACTCAACTCTTTCCGGGTGTATTGCTACCGAAGGAAGTAGCAGCGTAGCAGCGATGTCGAGCAAATGTGGGCCGAGATCTTCCAGCACTCCTGTCGAACAGGTCGAAGGGTCCATTCTCCAGGACGCTGAGGCGGGCAGTCCCGAGCCACGAAGCCAGCCCAGCCCTATACGACGTAGCTGACCAATACGGCCTTCCTGCACCCACGACAATAAAAGTTGGACGTCCCGCCGGAGTCGAGTCGACGCACTTCCCATCAGCCGTTGCGCCGCCATAGGCATTGCCCACAACGCTTCAATACCCTCTTCATTGCACACCACAGGCTTTTCGCAAAGAACGAACCTACCATCTTCCAGACATCGGCTAAGCAGCGGCAAATGCGTATGAGGCGGCGTGCAGATTATTACTCCTTGAATCGAAGCCTCAAGACACTGGTTGAGGTCTTGCGCCGGGCCAGAAAGTCCGAGGACTTCTGCGACCCGGCAGGCTTTTTCCCCGTCGGAGTCGTAGACGGTGACGACCTCGAGCGGACTGTCCGGACCCAAGTGGGGTAAGTAGCAATGTTGCGTCACCCAACCCGTGCCGATGAGGGCGACTCTTATTCTGATCAATTGGACAGCCTTTCTCGGTCGATGTTCAAAGCCTGCAAAGAGGATGTTCAACCTTCTTCAATTTGCGGTAGTAAATGAAAGGGTAGAGTTCCGCTTCGGTTTCATTCATAAATCAAAAGGCGAAGCGTGTCTTCCAGATTGAGACTCTTTCAGCCCTCATCAGGCTGCCCCCATAAGATTCGAGAAGAGGTGAAGCGAACGCATGATCCATGGTGAAGACTTAAATCCGGAATGATAGGACGCAGTGAAGCAGCTTTGGTGTCCCGCAAAGCGGCGAGGGCCACGACCTCGATTATTACCCCGAGTTTCTCTGTACCTACTTCAACCCGCAGTCTTTGCAAGCTGCCACGCGAGACTGGTTGCACCTACTAAGCCAGCCGTCTCCGATAGACTTGCCTTATGCAGGTTGACCTGCCGATGACCAATATTGAGAAGATTCCGATAGAAGCTCCCAGTCAGAGCATTCCACCAGTCGGAATTCACGGTAACTGCCCCGCCAATAATCACAGCTTCCAAATCGAGCAGGTTAACAACGTTGGCTGCGGCCAGACCGAGCCAACTTCCACAGGCGGCAAGTTCCTTTGTGGCCCATATCATTCCCTCATCGGAGGCGTTGACGAGAGCCTGCACGTCCGGCAGATTTCGCTCAGAGGCGATCTTTTCCAGAGCGCGTCCAGACGAAAGAGTTTGTAGGCATCCGCGATGACCGCATGAACAATCCACTCCATCAGGCAGCATCACTACATGGCCCAATTCCCCAGCCCACCCTGTCTGCCCACGAAACAGACTCCCATTGAGAACCAGCCCACAGCCGATACCCGTGCCCGCCATAATCACCATTAAGTAGCTATAGCCACGTCCCGCTCCGAATTGCCACTCTGCGAGTGCGGCCGCATTCGCATCATCTTCAACTGTGGCTGGTAGGCCCAAACGCGCTTCCAAGTTGCTCTTGAAAGGGAGCCCTTTCCACTGCGGTCTATTAGGCCACGAGACTACAGTGCCACCAACATCGACCATCGCAGCCAACGATACGCCGACCGCCAGAACGGACCCCGTTGTGCCAAACCGATCTGAAAGTGTTAGGGCAAGATCGGCGATGAAGCGTACCTCATCGGTGGGTGTCAACCCAGACGGCCAGAGAGTAGCTTCTCTCGCAATTATCCGGTTCTCATCTGCCAGTGCGACTCGGATCCATGTTCCCCCAATATCGATACCAATAACGGTGCTCATGATGCTCAGCCATCGTAAAGAAGCCGACGCTTGCGAGCTTCCTTACTCCAGTATCTTGAATAAGGATTTAAAGAAACCGGGAAATGTCTTTTGTGTACAAGCTGGGTTGCTAATTACGACTCCCGGTGCTTTTAGACCCGCAATAGCAAACGCCATCGCTATTCTATGATCATCGTAAGTCTCAATTACCGCAGGTAGTAAAGGGCCGGGATGGATCTTAATGCCATCAGCGAATTCTTCAACGTTAATCCCCAGGCGCTGAAGTTCCGTTGCCACCGCTTTGATCCGATCGGTTTCTTTCCTGCGGATGTGTTCCACATTGCGGATAGTAACCGGTGAACTTGCAAACGGAGCAATGGCCGCCAGGGTTGGCATCGTATCGGAAATATCATTTAGATCGACATCTATGCCTCTCAATTTTTCAGGCCCTATGACTTCTGTGTACGTCTCCGTCACATTAACTTGACACCCCATCCTGGCTAACACGTCAACAAAGCGAAGGTCACCCTGATAAGACCGCTTAGACAAGCCCTCGATACGTATACGTCCCCCAGTCAAAGCCGCTGCTGCAAAAAAATAAGACGAACTCGACGCGTCCGGCTCAATCATATATGGTCCAGATCGGTAGACCTGCCCGGCCTTGATGTTAAAGCTGGAGTAATCATTTCGAGTTACCTGAACACCAAAGTCATTCATCAGTTGGCAGGTCATATCGAGATACGGCTTGGAAACCAACTCTCCATCCAATTCAATTGTCGTATCTTGCCTGGCATATGGGGCAATCATTAGAAGCGCAGTAATTTGCTGGCTGGTTTCGTTCGCTTTTATACGAATCGTGCCTCCTTCAAATCCCCTGCTTCGAATAGTGAATGGCATGTAACCGACTTGTCCCTCAAAGAGCAACTCAGCCCCTTGAGAGCGAAGCGCAGTCAGCAACGCTTCCATTGGTCTAACTCTCATCGCCGGCACCCCATCCACCCTATATTCTCCCGTCCCGAGGGATAACAAGGCGGTAATGAAGCGCGCCGTCGTACCCGCGTTACCCACGAAGAGATTCGCGTGCTTTGATGGTATCTCCCCTCCAAGCCCTGTTATCTCATACCTGGCTGACTCTGGTTCAGCCATGACTGATATACCCAACTGCCGCAAGCAATCGGCAAACAGACTACTGTCCTCGCTGAAAAGAGCATTCTCAAGAGTGGTAATGCCTTTTGCCAGCGCTGCTACTAACAGTGATCGATTGGTGAGGCTCTTAGAACCAGGGATCCGAATATTGGCATCGATAGCGTGACTAGAACCAGGTATTTCAAGAAGCTCCATGTAAGATCCTCTTTGTCATGATTTCAGGTTATTGGACTTGTATTGCGGAGCAACTCTGTCATAGAGGCAATGCCCGCTTGAGCAATTCCAGCGCATCCGATATGGAACCATTGTTATTAATCGTATGAGGAGATAGTTGCCGGTAAATAACATCCCGTTCCACCCACAGTCTCTTGAAGTTCATATAAGGCGATTCATCGGGATTAAAATACGATGGCCAGCCAATCTCTTTGATTCGCTGAAAAACGATTTCCTGATTCGCTGTAATGTGAACAACCAACTGCTTCCTTATCAATGATTGATTGTACGAGCTAATGGGAGTGCCTCCCCCCAGAGAGAGGGTGAGATCTGAGCTACTTTCAATTACTTCTTTCAATAACGTACTTTCTATTGTTCGAAAATACTCCTCCCCATGAACCTGTGCTATACGGCGACAGGATAAGTGCTGCCCTCGATTGATTTCATAATATTTAACTATTTCCTCATCCAAATCTTTGAATTGGATTTGAAGTTCGGCCGCAAGCGCACGCCCTAAGGTCGTTTTACCCACACATTGAAAGCCAATTAGGACAATAGTGCTCACCATAGGCGTCTTTGCCTGTGATAACGACGCTTATCACTATTGAGTGTTCGCCAGCTTCGCGCTTTTCAATATTTCATAATAGATATGCGGTATCACCTCATCCAATGGAATGTCCTGAAGCAGGGACTGAAGATCCTCTTGACGCAAGCTATTTCCGGAATCCTTGAGGACTGCCATCTCAAAAAGTACGCGCACAAAGTGCTCCAACTCACAGCTCCGGTTATAGGGCAGAAATCCTCCCGGCTCCCGAACAAAACTCAAAAGGTCGCGGATGCCGACCGCAATTATCCGCTTCACGTGATCCGCGTCCCGCACACGCCGGAGCTTAGGGGAAAACACATTTTCCACGGAAGGTTCCGCGTGCAGAAGTTCAGCTACAAGTCTCCGCGCTATGAGGGGCGCCATCAACACACCGTTTCTATAAGTGCCGGTGGCCACAAGCAGGCCCGGCAACTCGGTTTGCCCAATCAACGGACGACCATCAACGCTGATAGGACGTAAGCCAAAAAATGTTTGCTTAATGGTTGCGGTGCGAATTGAAGTATTGATCTGATGAATGGCGTCGCTGAACAAAGAGTGAAGTTCGCCTGGCTGAATTCCTTTGACTGCGTCCGTGGAAAGGCCAAACCTGTTGGTAGCTCCCAGATACACACACTCGTCCGCCCTCGGTACCAGATGGATGCCACAGGCAAACGATCGATTAGGCGTTCTTAACGTGTGGGGGATGCGTGGCATATCGGTCAAGAGGCAGCTGACACCCTTACCGAAACATACCGCGGGGGCTGGAACTTGATGGAGCTTTGAGTTATCAATCAACGCTTGAATCCAGGCGCCGGCACACAGCACGACGTTCGGTGTAGAAATTCGGCCGCTTTGTCTGGTGCTCACTACCCAACCCTGTGTGTTTGCCACGCTCTCGAGTGAAATAACTTCGTCATCAAGCACTTGACTCAATGAATGCTTATCAATCGATTTCGCCAAAGCCGCCAGCAGGTGGTTCGAATCGACTGAGTCCTCATGTGGCAAGAAAAGAGCCTGATGGGCTTCAAAGGAAGTATTGGGCTTTAAAACCAGGAACGTCTTCTGGTTCAACCCACTCATAGGCCTCCTTATGTGAGTCGAGCTCCTTCTTTATACGCTTGAGATTTGCCCGGTCACGTTCGTAAGCGTTATTTCCGAATATGAATGTTCCCTGAGAAGTAAAGACATCAAGTCCTGACGCCTCTTGCAGGCTTTCCAGCCAGGATGGATATATTTGCCGTGATTGAATCCGGAAGTTAAGTTCCTGCAGATCTTCGGGATGGTTTTGATCGGCGGTAATTTCACCAAAGGTGCCTAACATGGCGCCTGCCGCGGGCGAAGCAGTGCCGTCAACATTTGGTCTCGGGTAAATTAACAAGACGCGTATGCCCGAGCGCGCAAGTTCGAGAGTGATCGCTTGCCCGATTACTCCTCCGCCAACCACAACGGCATCATAAGAACCTTGGTTTCTGTTTTTTATCTGAGAGCTCATGACTGGTTCGGCCCGCGAAGTCCGACGCATTGGCAAACGGTTTCTAATTTAGTTGTTTCCAGCTGACTTCATTCCAGCGTTCGTTGTTTATTCGTCGCTCGTAACCCCAGATGCCATCTAGCCGCTCGGTGCCGGTAGTCTTTTCCAGTCCTTCTGAAATCATACGAAACGCTTCAATTGCACCCGGCACGATGAGGATGTGGCCATGCGCATCCCGCGGCATTTGCCAACGATACTCGTGAAGCGTCCCAAGCTCTATCATTCCTTCGCGGAGTTGGTGATGCAATCCGTGTAATCGATGCAACAGGGCCAGGAGCCCGCAGGTCGTAAAGAAGCTGTAAGGTTCCAGATCAAAGAGCGCCTCACGCAGTCTCTTTTCGTCGGAAAAAGGTCTAATCCTTCCACGCAGTGACATGTTGCTGTGCTTCGCCGTGCAAAGAATGGCATCTTTACGGAGGTCGACAAAACCACCTGAACAGATGTTGAAATCACGGTATTCGGTGAAGGTGCAACCGGGTTCCCCTTTTCGAACACGCTCCTTATTGTGTTGCTCCCATCCAGCCCGTAAATAGCCGTCAATAATGCTGTAGTCGTTGATCAGCGTACTGTCTTCTATAAAGTGGGCGAGGGGCGCCACAAAATACCCAGTGCGCACTAAGGTATTCTTCTCATCATCTTCGAAGAGAATGGGAGAGCCAAGAGAGGACACCATCCAAACGGCTTTAAGTACACGTTCGAGAACCTGGTCGACAGCATCCTTCTTGGATCTGAAGAAATTGTCTTCCTCGCTGTGGCTCAACACGTGATTAAGGACCGCCAAGTCTGACGGCTTTTCAGCGGAGGCCAGGATCCGCATATCCTTAGCCAGACTTTCCACATTCCAGTTAGTCAAGTCTTCAAACGTGAGCGGTCGGGAATTCTCGATTAGAAATTGCGCCGCATCGAAATGCTGCAAATCGACATATGGATCGATAGCTGAAATATCGACGGTGCGCAGTCGATGCAACAGAATCAAAAGAGACAGCGTGTGCAGTTCGCCTTGATGCTTTGCGGAGCCGAGTTCCTGCAAAGCCATAGGCTCGATTCCGCTCAATTGCATTTTCAGGAGTTGAGGCTGATTGAGCAGATCGAAGACCTGCCGCGAATTTTCTCCCTCGGTGTAATAACAGACGTTCTCTGGAAACCACGGCGTTAGGGGGTCGTCACCGAAGAGGCTGACCGTGGCCATCACGTGACCAAGTTCACTGGCCGAAGCCACGCGCATGATTCGATACAAAGCGTCGGCATTAGCGACAGAGAAGAACCCGTTTTCACCGCTTCGGATCGTAAAAGTAGGACAAAGAAGTTCCCCCTCATCAAACTGTACCGCACCCTTTTGCGTGCCATCCAACCGAGCAGTGATCGGTCGATAGATCCTGATATTCTCCGGACCCGAGTTGCCATTATCAGACCATAATTCTGTTGGCGGCTCTTGGCGGTTGCATTGGATCAGGGTAGCTCGCTCCTTCTTCAACTTGTTTGCCACGTTTTTATGCATCGGCACTGATTCACGTACTCGCACCTCATCAATACCAATCGCAGCCGCGGTAATTAGAACTTTTACCTGGATCTCAGAGAACTCTTTCGTGAATTCCTGTGCTTCCGTTTGCTTTTTGGTGAGTTTGTCGTCCTGGGCACTGTGGGAAAATCCTAATCGGATGGTAGGCACCAGTTCTCCTGTTACCGTCCGCTCCTCATCGTACATGCCACCGATTGCTGTTGTATGGGCCAGGAGCACTTCATCCGACAGCTCTTGTAACTCCACCAGGTCTTCACGTAAGGCTTCGCGAAAAGCTTTTTCCAGTGCCGCGATTCCGGCTTCATCCAAGCCTTCGATATACGGCTTCGCCTCTTTCAGGTAGCCAGTGTGATAGGTAACCAGGCTTGGGATCGGGATACCAATAATGACGGAACGAAACTTTGAGGATTGCCGGCTGGGAGGAAGTTTTTTCTGGTATCTCTTAATTAAATCCCTCATCTGCCGTTCTGTCGAGATCTTACTCATTAGCAGATCAAAATCATTGCTTGCGGGGCGTTTATTTCGAAGTTCAGCAAGAAAACCTTGCACAAAGGCTTGCCGTTCTTCATCCTTCTTGTTGACAATCTCACTCAGGCCCGGAATCGCTTCCAGGTTGAATTCTTCAAGGCTAATAAAGATTCCACTGCGCGTAAGGTAAAGATTAGTTTCTACCTCCTTTAACTCACCACGTCGTGATTCAACGAATCGGCCCAACCGATCGGCAATATCTTTTAGGTCTTGTTGTTCTTTGCCGGTAGCCATTAGAATGGGCGACTCATTAAGGCGGGGGGACTTGATATTCATCATGTCTTCGTAAATCGAGAGCATTTGCAGGAGCGCTGTTCCTCCTACTGCTCCAGTCCCACCGATGAAGACATGTATGTCTCGATAACGTTCGCCACTATTGGCAGCTTCGATTAGCTTCGTCACAAATCTTTTTTTCTTATAGGCTTTCTGGTCCGATGCGGTTGGGTTGTGGTCCAAGGTTTATCTCCTATTATTTGATGAAGACCTGGCTGGACTCAGCAGGTAATCAATGAGGCAAAATCTAGGTGCCTTTAAGCGTTTTGGCGGGTGGCGCAGTAAGCCAAAGCTGGTATCAGCGCATCGCCGACCTGAGTTGAAGCTATTTCACAACGACTGGCGAAGAATATTTCATTACGACTGACGTGAGATTCTTCGCCCGGATTATATAGATGCGCACGATCCTCGTAAAGGTCAGGCTCAAACATCAAACGCCACTAGTGCTTGTCGACTTTTTGCTTTACGATTGAACGGGCCTCAGGCATCCGGGTCGCCTTGCCACTCTGTTAGCCGACCAAATCAACAGCAAAGCAGAAGCTCCTCTGCTTCATGAGGTCTATTAGAGTAAGGACTGCATTTTGAATATGAACAATGACTCGTTTACCGAAGTACACCTATTGATACTGAAAGCGCTTCAGGATGGTCCACTTGAGATGGAGGCGATCGCGTCAGAGACGCAATTGAATCATTCACAAGTAATGGCTGCCTCGATCGCGATGCAACAACAAGGATTGCTGACGACCGAAGAAGCTGAGCGCCACGAAATAGTTGCACACGAAAATGTCGCTAACTTGATTGCTGCTGGTTTGCCTGAACGGCGCGCGGCTCTCCTGATCAGGACCGCAGGCGGCGCAATGTCCTCGAGTGATTTAACCACCTGGTCGAAAGAACAGCAGGTTGCGTTGAATGAGGTCATGCGCTGGGGACAAACTCGCGGCTGGTTCAAAAAAGAACCGGCGCCTTCTTCCGATCCAAAGAAGAAGCTGTTCAGCATAGTCTTGACCGAAGAGGGCAACCGATCGATCGCTGATACCCAGGACGACGAACGCGCTCTCGAACTGGTTCAGAACGGAAGGTTATTTGTGGATCAGTTGGCTGAGAGAGGGATTGATCCAAACAAGGTTCAGCAATTACTGACGAATCGCGAAGGTGTCGCTCGTATAAAGAAACGTATTCACCGGACAGTGACCATAACCTCGCGCGGCCTGGCATTACTCGAGTCTGGTGTAAAAGCCACGGTTGAAAAGAATACTCTTAGCGCGGACGACATCCAGTCAGGCGAATGGCGTAACATTTCTTTGCGGCGTTACGACATATCTCTCCCAGCGCGAACAGTATTTCCGGCAAAAGCCCACCCGCTTAGAAGGATCATCGAAGAAACTCGGAGAGCTTTTCTCGAGATGGGATTTACCGAAGTGGTCTCTCCCATGGTGGAATCCGCGTTTTGGAACTTTGATGCTCTGTACCAACCTCAAGATCATCCTGCCCGCGATATGCAGGATACTTTTTACATGGCTGAGCCATCACGGCTTAACCTTCCGGACAAAGAAGTTGTGGAGAAGGTGAGCAAGACGCACGAAAACGGCGGGGAAACCGGTTCGCAAGGCTGGGGATATCGTTGGGATCCGGAGCAGGCACGGCGCGCCGTTTTGCGCACTCACACAACCGCGGCAACAATTCGCGCGCTCGCCGCTCATCCGCAACCACCACTTAAAGTCTTCTGTGTGGGCTGGACTTTCCGCAATGAAACGATCAGCTTTAAGCACTTGCCGGTGTTTCATCAAGTCGACGGTATCGTGATCGACAAAGAAGCCAATCTCTCGACACTACTCGGCACACTGAGTCAGTTCTATCGAAAGATGGGTTTCCAAAAAGTGAAGTTCAAACCGGCATTCTATCCCTACACTGAACCGAGTGCTGACGTCGTGGTTTATATGGAATCACGTCAGAAGTGGATCGAAATGGGAGGCTCCGGAGTATTTCGACCAGAAGTAACGCAGCCGCTGGGTTGCGAGTATCCCGTCCTGGCCTGGGGGCTGGGCATCGAACGGTTAGCGATGCTGCGCCTTGGCCTCAATGATATTCGAGAACTTTACCGCTGCTCTCTGGATCAATTGGAGGAGATTCCATTGTGCCGATAGTTAACATTGAAATTGCCTGGCTTAATGAATTGTTGGGAAGACAGTTTCCAGCGGAGCAATTGAATGAAGCACTCGAGCAAATGGGCTGTGACGTTGAGGATCTGGTCCAGATATCTACGTACCGATGTCCGAAGTGTGAGAGCGTTATTAAGGGTTCCGTGGGAGTGAAGGAAGTTAATGACTGCGGATTCTGCGGTTATGAAAGTGAAGTTCCGTTTGACATGACGGGCGTGCAGGAAGTGATCCGCCTTGACCTGCTGGCCGCGCGTCCAGACCTGTTCGATGTTGGTGGACTTGCACGAGCCTTGAAAGGGTTTTTGGACATTACACAAGGATTGCCGGATTATCACGTCGATCCGGGAGAGCTAATAGTAAAAGTAGATCCATCGGTTTCAGCCTCGGATAGTTATCGTCCAATTATTTGTTGCGCGACGGTGATTGTTCCTCCCCTCAATGCTTCATCATTAGTCGCACTCATGGAGCTTCAGGAAAACCTTCACTGGGGCGTGGGCCGGAATCGTAAGCTTGCTTCGATCGGAGTTTATGATCTCGACACGGTGACTGGTCCTATTTCGTATACCACAATAGATCCTGACCTTGATAAGTTTAGCCCATTGGGCCGTCCCGGCGAGACGATGACCGGGCGTCAGATCCTGAATGAACACCCGAAGGGCTTAGCTTACGCGCACTTACTCGCCGATCATGCACGATACCCGGTGCTGGTGGACGATCACGGGCAGGTGCTGTCGATGCCTCCAATCATTAACAGTGAGGAGACTAAACTGAGGATTGGAAGCAGTCGATTGTTTATTGACGTGACGGGGATCAGTAAAGCCGCAGTGGTGAAGTCTCTGGACACACTGGTCTGTTCTCTCATGGAGTTGGGAGGCCACGCACAATCAGTGACGATTCAGTCAGCGAGTGGTGTAACCGTAACCCCTGATATCGTGGCTCGAGAAGCTCAAATTGATATTACCTCTGCTAGAGCGTGGCTTGGGATTCCGTTCACGGCCGAAACGCTGGTTAAAAGCCTGAGAAAAATGCGACTGGACGCAGAGCCCGTTGACGTTGAAGCCACCGAATTTCGGGTGCGCTACCCAGCCTTCAGAACCGACATCCGTCATAAGGTCGATATCTTTGAAGATCTCGCAATCGGATATGGTTACGTCAACATTCAATCCCACCTTGTGCCGACGATGACTCTGGGAGAGGCCAGAGACGAAGAAATCGTCTCGCAAAATGTTCGCAGTGCTTTACTGGGCCTGGGATATACAGAAGTGATGAGTCTGCCTCTCACTACGGAAGAAGAACATTTTCACCGATTTCGCAGAGCGGTTCCCGTCGATTATGTGCGGGTGGCAAATCCGAAACTCGTCGCCTTGAAGGTAGTTCGGATGCATTTGATGAACGGCCTACTACAGGCTCTGTACGAAAATCGAAAACGTCCCTTGCCCCTGAGACTATTTGAAATTGATAACGTTGTGCTTCTGGATGAGAAGGCTGAAACCGGAGTCAGGGAAGAACGACGTGTTGGGATAGTGGAGTTAGGACCGGAAGCCGGCTATGCAGCCATCCGCAGCATCTTAGATGCTATTCTGCGTGAGCTGGGCCAACAAGGTACCTACCAGGTAAGCGACGATCCCGCATTCATCCCGGGCCGAGGAGCCTCCGTGATTACAAATCATGGACTGAGTGGCTTTCTCGGCGAGTTGCACCCTGAAGTAATAACAGCGGAGACTATCAAACAGATTGCTGGTAAAGAGGATAAACAAAAGGGTGGGTGGGGATTGTTTACCCAGGCGCTTGACCATCCGATAGCGATTGGCGAGTTGACCATTTCCAGAGTTTTGTAGGAAAGATTTATGAGCGAGCAAGATACATGGGAACTATTATTTATAGACGGCGAGCTAACGCTGGACGAATTGCGTTCTCTGATGGCAGGTTGGTCATAAATTAGGCTAATTCTGTTCGGGTGTTTCCCTTCTTCGCGTGCCTTAGCGCGATAAAGAAGCGCACATGCTGTTCTTCCGCGGTTTTTATCGAATGCACGATCAAGGCACCGGCAAAAAGGGCGAAGAGAAAGCAGAAAAATATTAACAGGCGCCAATTAGCGGCGTGCCGAATAAAAACGATAGATGCCAGTATAAGCGGAATGAACATTCCGCGCCCTAACCGCTGTAGGGCTTCGTGATACAGATGGTTTGAATTTAACCGTTCAATGTTTTGAGAAAATGTAAACGCACGTATAAAACTAAAAATCTCTTTCGCGTTGTCCTCTTCGTTCGAACCCGTTATCGGAAGCGGAATACTAAACTCATTGCTGACTAGTTCGGTGAGATTAAGTCCCCTTTTATTGTAATCCTCTAAAATGCGTCGTCGTACTTTGTTGTTGATGATCGACGTTTGTATGAGTTTGTAAATGGGAAAGTTAGTAAGAATGCCGACAGGGTAAGAAACTGCCAATAGTATTAGAGCAGTTATCGTGTCTCCTAAGTTAAATCCTTGCGGCAACTGAGGCATGGTCCCGTTCGACCACAAAAAAAGAACAAGCGCTGAGGTTGCAAGTCCTGGTACCAGAAATTCTATCAAGACTGTAAATTGCATTTCTCTGAATCACTCCATCGAAAAGGTATGAGCGAGGAAACGTTCAATCTTTCGGTGTGGCTTTGTCGTCTTTCTCTTTTCTGCCAAGTAGCCATTGTTGGCAGGCAGCGTCGGCCATTCTAACGGCCTCGGCACTTCGCTCACCCCAAAACATGAGTTTGCCGAGCATGTCACTCAATATTGATTCATCGGTATATGGATGCATTACTACTATCTTATGGGAGAAGAATCGAACAAAACCCTCTTTCCAATGTTTACTATCCGCCACCGATGACCCGGGATTGCCTTCCGAAGAACGCACTTCGTCCGTAAGAACTTCGAAAAATGGACAATGCCAAAGTCCGCTCTCTTTTCTCCATCTGGTCCAAACGTTCCAATCGCATAGTAAGTGCTCGAGCTGCTTTGAAGCAGCTTCGTCCTGGTCCATATTTGGAAGAATCGGTTCGAAATCAGTATGGCCCACGTAATAAGTAAACGCGGGATTGGCGTACAAATATTTTACCCATAGGTGTTCATTGACTCTCCAAAGGTAATGCAGTGTTTGCCAGAATTTTGTACTTCCCGGCCGCGATTCATCATGCGTTACAATATCAGTGTCTTCCCAATAACCAATATCCTTCGAAATGATGTCAGCGGCGATCTGTTGAGGTATGTAGGAAATGAGGAGTTGATTGCACGAGCCATCACTCAACCGGATTAGACGGCCTCCCAAAACTGGAGCTATGCGCTTTGGCTTTCTTTGGGAACTTAGCTTGGCTTGATCGGGGTTAGAGTCACCTTCATATTGCAAGGACGAGTATTTCCCATTACCCATCCAATCGCTCAACGGTAAATGCTCATCCACTACCTGTCGAACATATACCCTGCCTAAAGAAACAGCTTCTGAACAACGCAGTGAGAGGAGGCGGGTCCATTCTAATAGCAACTTATAACCATCTAATCCAATGGTATTTAAATTGAAGTACATTTGCATGATGCCCTGGCAGCCTCGTGAGCCTTCCAGCGAGCTAACAAAGGGTTGGTGCCGAAGTTCAGAGCTAGCCACCGCAACGGGCCGATCATTATGTATATGTGCGGCTGCGAGCGTCGCCATCTCGTTCGCTCCCAGGCCCAGAGCAGGTTGAAGGAGCGGCCCTTTTAAGGGTGAAGATTCGTCCTTTTTTAGTCCCTGCAAATACCAGCGATCCTCACCATAGGACGCACGGTTGGTTTCTTCGCTGATATATCCGGAACGCCCGGTATGAAGTGTGCGAGCCCAGCGATTGGTTCGAACCAGTAGGCCACCACAAGGGTAGTAGCAGTAAAACATCTTGTGGCCGTCTAAGGTGACTGTGTCTGCCAGGTTAATGCCCTCGAAGTCACTTTCCCTCATTGATGGAACAGCTAGAAAGGCTCCGCCGTGGGCCGCATCAACATGCAGAAATGGCCTGTTATAGCTCGGACTATCCGAGGGCTGTTCCAATCGGCTAATAAACTCCTTGCCCTCCTTGGTTTCTTTGCGGCCGTATTTTGGATTTTCCCGAGAACTGAGGTAAGACTCCACCAGGACCATCCGACGATGGTTTCGAAGATCCTGATAGTCTTCCGAATTTCCCAGCCTGTCCTCAATAGCCTTAACGATCTTTTGCTTTATATCCGCTTGCTTGCCGTCAATATCATTCCACGTGGGATGGCGTATATGTTCCTTGTCAAGTTGCTCCGCAATCTCGTCTATTCGATCAATGTATCCAGTCTCTGTTTTACCTGCTATAGCGACGACAGCCAAAAGCAGTGTTTTCCTTTTGGCTTTTTTGTCGGAATGATTAATCGCCTTAAGAGTCTTTGCCAGAGCTTTGCCATCCAGTATCCATGGATTTTCTGATCCTGCGACTTCAATTACGTCGAGTGGTCCAACGCCAGCCGTATGGCACGCCTTGGTTACCGAAAAGTGAGAACCCTTTGATGTGATGACAATCATCCGCCTATATTCGTAAACGCTCTTTATGATCTCCCACGCAGTTTGAGGGCCGAGGCTTTGAGTAGCCTCACCCCAGCCGAGCAGATAGTCGAATGTGGCATTACGAGCGATGAGTATCGCGCTGATGTTTGCGATCGTTCCATCTCCTACGATGGTGCCGGTGGGTTGTTCTTTATCTAACCGATCCCAGTTTTGAGAAGGTGGATAACATGTAGGTAATCGCCCCACAGGCAAGCCTTCATTCGCTGAATCAGAGATTTCGAACTGTCCCTCCCAGCCCACCAGTTGGGCCAACCGCATTACCGCCGCTTGTTCCATGTGCGTAACGCACGGAGACACTTTGCCGATAACTGCGTTTTCGTTTAGGAAGGTAGCTGCAGTAGCCGCAAAATAACTGACCATGTTGTCGTGAGGTAAGAGTTCGCCCAGGTACCGATGATTAATTCGCAGACTGGGGTTTGTGTACTCGTCAAGGTCGGTTAGAAAGCGTTCGAAGAGTCGTTGGGCCTCGTAACTTGTATTAAAAGAGCCGTATATTTTTTGCCATTGGTTCTCAGATACGCCACTCTCAACCGCGGGGACTTCAGCGCCCGGCCAGTTGAGCGAGAAGCGACGATCCAGCAAGGTCGAATGTTCTTCTTTTCTGAGCTTGCGCGTCTCTACCGTATATTCTTCGAGGAACGAAAGTAAACCGCGAAAAGCACCAGGCTTCGAAAAGTACCACTCAAAAAGGGCTCGCTGTAACAGAACGGCCGCCTCTTCGAACCTTTTCCGATTACTACCCAGAGGATCGAGGAAGAGTTCCTGTCGTAGTCGAAGAAATTGATGAAGGATCTCTTTATCCCATTGTTGAACCGTGGGGAGTTGAGTATGAGAATTTGATTCTGTATTGAGCTGACCAGGAGACTCTAGTGGGTCCATAAAAGTGAGCCTAATTCCAGGTTGCCAAGAAAACTTGAGCGGGGCAGAGGTCCATTTGACCCGTATTAGAGCTGGTTAACCGTTTCCGCTTCGAATTGAAAGACGAACTTAATGCCCAGGTATCTTGGCAAAGTGGATCTTCCTATGGAGGAATAGGTGAAGCGCACTGCTTTTAAGTCAATACTAATACGAAGTCAATAGATAAAATCAATTAAGCCGATAAAAGTTGGGTTGACCTCCTCCCAATCACGTCCAGCCTGAGTTGAGAATTTGGAGTAGAGAACGAGTTGAGTACCCACGTTATCGAACCTCGAGCGAAAAACAACCAGCCTGATCCTGGGTTTTTCAGCCCCCACAACTTCACACAGAATCCAGTTGTCACGTGAACCCGGCGTCATGGAGTTAAGTGGCTCGGTTGCAACGATTACCATTCACTCGGCGATAGATAAGTTGCCCGCGCGAGCTCTGATTTTGCCAACGGGGTACAACAAGTAGTGAGTTTCGAGAAAAGTCTGGCAAGTGCCTGAGAAGTGCAAATTCGATGGAGTTAAGGATGGAGCTAACTACTGATTTTGCTATACTACCGCTGCCATGGCGGGGTAGCTCAGATGGTTAGAGCGTGGGATTCATAATCACCGGTTCGGCAAAAAGCTAAGTTTTTGCCATTTCTAAAGTTGCAGCCACCACGAGTTTACTAGGGTTTTGTGGTTCTTTCCCATTCGCTATCAGCGCATCACCGCGATGTGCTGAGAATTCTGTCCACAAATTGGCCACAAAGTTTTGGGGTGAACCCCTCGGCTGAGACAGTTTCAATTAGCCACACTTCCGATTGGAAAATATTCATCTTCTCCAATGGTTGTTGCAAATCCGAGATCGAATCTTGGTCGCCGCACTGCGAACGCGTGAGTTGGTTCCGCTGACCACTACACGTTCCCTTCTGCTGACCTAAGTTTAACAAAGCAGCCGTCCGAAGGTACTTCGCAGTCCAACGACGTCAGAGCTTTAATCTGTCTCTAACGTTCTTAGCCTCTTCTTCCAATTCCGCGGCTTCCTTCTCCTTCCCTCGTGGTCGCAGAAAGGCAGCATAGCGGTCCATCGAATCGGCCCAGACTAACCAATCCATCCACGGGGTTGTGCGACCTTTTTCGATAACCTCTTTCAGCAACTGCTCGCCCTGTTTCAACCTTCCTCGCTCCAATTCTCGTAAGGCCTGTTCATACTGAAGTCGGACCAGTAAGGGAGCCGCCTCATTGCGGTCAGTGTTCGCTAAAACAGTTTCCGCGCGCTCCAACCATTTATCGGTTTCAGTTCCAGCGTTCTGCAATCGTGACACCGCAGTCAGTTGAAGAAATATTGATGCTTGGTTTAACCGCCCATCCAAATCGCCAGGCTCTGCAGTGGGCACCAGCGAAAGCAACCTCGAGCGTGCCAAACCAAGTTGACCCATGGCCCTTTCTACATATGCGATTCTCAGACTAATGCTGTCGTTCAATGGCGGAGTCGCTAACTTTAGCGCCTCCTGAAGTTCCGTCAGAGCAAGGGTAAAGTCCTGCTTCTGAAAGCTAGCGTAACCCATATGTAGAAGCGCATCGGCGAGTCGATCCGAAGGTACCGGACTGATTTTGCGAAACATGTTTTCGGCGATCCGGAGCTCATTATGGGCAGTACCAAATGATTGTTTGAACAATGCAAGGTAGCCCAACTGCATTCGCATCTCCGCAACTTCTCCGGCATCCAATCCATAAACCTTCTGTTGAAGCTTGAGGCCCAGTTGCAAAAGTTCTTCAGCTTTTGCAACTTCATTCGAATCTCTAAACCAAACCGCGGTCGATATCAGGGTATTCCCAAGTTTCGCACTTGGCTTCTTCTTGGAGATTTCCGCATTCACTAGTTTGACAAGTTCTCTGCCGACTTCCTGGCTCTGGGCTGTCTTTTTCAGCGTCTCCAACGTGGCCCAACGCCAGTGCAAGCATTCAAAAGCTTCGGAAACGTCATCCCTTTTTGATACGAAGTCAAACGCTTTGATTAAAGCCGCATCCGCCAGCTCAAAGCGGCGCAAAAGATAATAACTTTTTCCAAGTTGAAAGTATCCATCTCCTAGCGTGTCTCTGATCATCACGGGCCACGTATCTCGACGACTTTCAACGATCGCTATCATTTCTTCCAGGAGTTGGGCCGCATCAGCGTGTCTGTTACGAGAGACCAAAAACTCAGATAGATTATTTCTGCACAAATCGGTAATTAGGCTGGATGAACCAAATAGTGTTAGCGCAATTTCCAGCGACTTTCGATAAGAGGCCTCCGCTTCCTCCCATCGCTCGCCGCCTTGATAAACCTCAGCCAATTCACCATGCATCATGAGCGACAGCCAGTTTATTTCTCCGAATGGTTCATCAAGATCGTCCAATAACTTTCGGAAGAGGCGGGCCGCGTCTTCCCAACGCCCATTTGACTGATAAAGATTTGAAAGGCCAATAATTGATTGAAATGCAAGGAAGTTCCCGCCCGGCAGCCCTCTAAAAACTGCCATAGACTGTTTATACAAGTTTTCAGCCTCAGTGAAGTCGGCCTTCGCCGAATGGATGTTAGCGAGTAGCGTGAGGATCTGACCATTCTCCATCGCGTCGGAGTCTGGAGACGCCTCGAGATCGACTTCGCGCGTGCCTGATGCATCTGTGACTGTGATTTTCCGTTGGCGGGGCTGGCTTGTAAACTCGATGCTTTTCTTGAGCAAATCTTTTACTTCACCCGATGCTAAAGCTTCTCTTCCTCCAGGAGAGGAGGCAGCCATTTGGACTTTGAGTAAAACCATGCTTAGCGCAGCCACGTCTTTCTTACTTAGGGAATCCCTCCATTCCTGAAGGTCTTTCTCACTGAGTGTAACGGCGACCGGAACCGAGTCAGTATCCTCACTGGATCTGAGGGCTCGTTCTGCCAGATCTATTAAGGTATCTAAGTGCGATGACCATGATTCATCGGTTTTCAGGCTCGACTTCAATTTGTGCAGTGCCTGAAGCGCACTGTCGGAGTTTTCAGATAGCAGGCTGGAGAAGACATCGATCATATTTAGCAGCGAACTGCTTCCCTTTTCGTGCTCATCCAGCACCTTCGGACCGATGGCCCGGAGTTGTCCCGAATATAGTTCGACGTCTTTACGGTCTCCCTGTACGAAATTGATGATCGTGAGGGCAAAGAGGCTGTCGATTACTTGACTGTCGACCGTTGAATTTCCCACGCCGGCCGCGAGCCCTTGCTTAAAGAACTGTTCAGCCTTTACCAAATGTCCGACTATCAGGTTAAGAACGCCAGCGTTGAAAAGTAAATCCGGAGGTGGCTTGCGCGTTGAGTCCAAAGTCCGCTGTAGCCACATGCGCGCCGGACCTGGCTGGAGCTGGCCCAATTTTACATTCGCACGAGCCCAATTGATTTGGGCCAATGAAACACTCTTTTCATTTTCCGCCTCTTGTAACAGCATCCAGGCCCTCTCATAATCTTCATCATCAAGGGCCTCGATCGCCTTAAGGTAGGGGCTGGCATTATCTGGCAGGGGATCTGGCAGCGTGTCCGCATATTTCTCCGGATCGTGGAGAGTCGAATTCGTTTCTAAGGTGAGGCTGCGTCTTGCTTCAGTGTTGACGTTTTTGACTACTTTTGCATCGTAGGCAATCCAGCCACGCTGAGCATGACCTAACATTTGTGGTTTCATCTGACCTGGAAGAGACTCGTCGGCGTAGTCTTCGATCAGCTTGTTTGAGATGTACCTTTGCAGATCCACATATTCGACGATTCCATCATCATCTCCATCAACTCGACTAAAATCGCTGGCCAACCCTTGGATTAAGTGATAGGTAAAGGCGCTGATCTCGACACCAGACGGCAATGTCTTTGTGTAAGAGGGTTGATAGGCGCTGCTCGACGCGAAGATCGTCGTGTTCTCGATATCCTGAAGTGACAAGCGACTACTTCGAAGACCTTGTCCGCTGTAGCAGGTATCTAAAACGATAGCCAATTCGCCTTTGAATGAATCTCCCCTGGCTGAACCGATGAGGTCAGTTACTGAGAGTCCGCGATGGTCTCCTACAGCTTGCTGTCCAGAGAGTTGCAGCCATAAATCTCTACCGTCAGTGACGGCGTGGCCGCTGTAGTAAACCAGGACCAATGCGTCCTCACTTAATTCCCTGATTTTCTGCAAAGCCGATACGACATTGTCTTGCGTTGGTTGTTGGCCTTTTAGAACTATCAGTTCCTGGTATCCAAAAGACTTAAGTGTGGAGCTTAAAGCATTTGAATCCGTTTTCGTAAATTCGTCCGCCTTGTAAATTTGAGAAGGGGATACCGCGATAATTAAAAAATATTTTTTTCTGGTGGTCCAATAGTCCGCCACTTCATCGGTTGCAGCAGAGGCATTCGGCTCGGATGCTGCTGTGTTCGATTCGCTTGCTGCTATTGGCTGTACCAGAGGCGGCGGGAAGTCTCCTTTACTGCGAGATGCAGGCTTGAAAGCACTTTTTGTAACACCGCTGGGAACGTTTGGCACTAAGAACCAGTTTGGACTAGTCGTAGTGACCTCTTTGACGCTTCCGCTATTTTGAAAGCGAATCACTACCTTGCCCTTGGCATCGCATTGAAGCTCTTCGCCTGCTTCAATTTTTTGATTAGTCTTAAGCTTGCGAGGCTGCGCTGCGCCATTCTTGCGAACATAGCAAGTGCCCTTGATTTCCCGAACAATCGCTGCAGGGTTAGCCTGCACTCCATTCGCTACGCCGCGTTCTTGAGCGCTACTTTGGTTCAGTAGCAGTAAGACTATTGTCGACAGGGTGAGAAATTTCATTAGGTACGCCTTTCGGAGGACGTTTATTACTCTTTGATTTCCACGAATAACTGATGATGTTCTCAATTCGCGTGTGAAGAAATGTCGCGGCAATAATCGCTGGAAAATCAAACCAAACAATGTGCCAGATCAAAATTGCAGTTATACTCAATCCAAAAGCTAAACAAGCTACGAGAACGGTGACAACCCGCCGCGCTTTATGGAAACGGGGACCCGGTGCCTTTTTTACATAGATGAAATGAGCCGTTTCGATTCCAGCGATAAGAATCCCAGCGAAAAGCAAATCAAAGATCAAACGCCACTTCAAGTTGAACTCGAATAAAGGATCGACAGCCAAACTGTACGCCGCGGAAGCTATTACGTAACACCCGGCTATTTGTCCATGTCCTACCACGGGGAATGAGTCCTGAGCGTTTGTAGCGTCGCCTACCAGAACCATCTTTCCAGTAAACCTGTCCCCGGCCTCATCAATCGATTTTGTGCTAATAGTTGAGAGCGTCTCACTCCGTATCTGGTTATGCCTTCGATAATTAACCAACGACATCCCAAAACGCATGTGATCCTCGCCCCGTTCGATCCCAAAGTCATTAGTGCTCAGGCTTTCTAAGGTTCCTTTCAGGAAACTGATTGGATCGGGCGAAGAACCCTTGTACGACTTTGCCAGTGCGGCACTTAAAGTCTGTAATTTGTCCGAGGAAGCTTCGGCTTTTATCCAAACAGGGATGCGCCTCGTATCGTTAGGATCGACAAGGCTCGCAGCGGCCAACTCCTTATAACGATCTAAACCGAGCCAGGTCGAAGACGCCTCAGTTTGAGTTTCATAGACAGCAAGAAAGATGGGTACGCCTGTTTCCTTTTTTTTTGCCAGGCAGTAGTCGAAAAACGTCGGGTCGTCATCAACTTTCCAACCCGAAGCCTCCGGGGAGAAGTTAATGTCGATCCCAATGGCAACTGGCCGATGTCTGACAACTGCATCAATGATCTCTCTAAGTTTGGCTCGCGGGGTCGGCCCGTCTTTGCCTCCAGGCACCTTTCCGATGTCGACAACAACGATCGGTAATTCTTCATTTGCAGTTGAAGGAAGACGATTTTGAAGAAATTCGAACGTAGATAGCTCAAGACGGTGCCCCCAATCAGTGAAGTGAAACGCGTAAGTGGCCGCTAAAAGGACTACAGTCGCCAGCGCAGACCAAACCAAGCGTGCCATAAAACCATGTTGCATCATTTGATATGATCGGTTGGCAGACGCCTTCAGTCTACGCAGAGCACGAGCCGACCCTGCCGGTAAAATAGTGGATCGAAATGTTCAGCTTCTTGAACACGCAGCTTGGCTATGGACAAACATCAAGAGAGGGCTAGAACGTGATGCCACAAGCGCGAGGCCATCTGCAATACGCTCATTGTGCCTCACTTTACATGAGATTTCTAGCTGACAATTGCTGAACTCTTCATCTTTCTCTCCTGTGGGAAAATCAAAGAGGTGGCTTTGGATGAACGCCGACTTTGGTGTTATGAATCACGCGGGAAGCCTAAACGTAACTAATTGATTTTGAATCGAGATGCAGCCGCGAGCAAAATCAAGGGTTTTCACATCTGTTGACATCTGTTTCCACTCAGTTACAGCAGTCTTCTATTTATTTCTGCCACAATTCTGCCACAGCGATTTTTGGGTGGCGCGTCCTCAGGAGATGGACATCAAGCGATGAGGTTGTTCCAGTTGAAGCGCTCCGCATCGGATCGAGAGAACCACGGTACGCTTCGCAAGGTATGAACAGGTAGGGCCGCGCGTTCGTTGCGCGGACGCAATCGCAGATCGAAGGTCTGACCCAAAGCTCTTCGTCTTACCGGGCACACGTCCTCGATGAAACGCTCGGCATCAAACTGCGCTTTCATCGCTGAGGGTTCGTCGCGCCGCTACGTGCGGTCGCGATGGAGTTCAATCTCTTCGGGGAGAGACGACGTGGTCCTTGGGGGTCGGCGCGATGAGCAAAAGAACTTGTGGTTATGTCTAGCTCTGTATTGCCCAGGAAACATCAACGGGAATATTTGAAAGCATCGGCAGAGTTGATTTCTTGCCGTTAACTGCACCGTTGCCATTTCGCAAAAGTTCATGAAACGTCCCTTTTGCAATAAACCGACGAGGTTTGGATTCTGGATAATAATAGAGCTTCATGTCGTTCGAACCCTTTCGACGTCTGATCGCAGAATACGTTACAACTTCGATCTGTGATCGTATTCCATAGTGGCTTATCGGTGGCCTTTTTGTTTGTTCAAGCGATCGTTTCAGGGCTAACGCAAACTTCTTGTGAGGCCGATCGACGATAACGCTGATTTTCACGTCAACGGGTTTAGTTCTGCTGAAATGAGCAGGAATTCTTCCTGTGCATACGATCGCCTTAATTCCAATCTGTTTATTATTCCTCGATAGTTCGTTGAAAGGCCGAGTCACTTGCCGCGTATACTTAAGAGCGCGCAACTTCATCACTGTCTTTTCAAAAGTCGCCGCTGCTTTGCTGTGACTCTCGCGCCATTCCTGAATGTCTAGCCAGTCGGAGGCGACCTCGTCGCAAACGATCCTATCGAACATTCGTTTATATTTTTTGTTTATATCGAATCCGATGAAGTGGCGTTCCATTGCAGCTGCTTGAGCAAGCACAACACCTGAACCTGCGAATGGATCCATAATGACATCACCCGGATCCGTCGAGAGTTCGATCATTCTGGCAACAAGTGCGGTTGGAAATGGACACAGGTGTTCGATCCTAGAGAGTCTGCTTCGCCACAATCCTTGTGTTCTTACCGGAATGCTCCAGATATTCGTCGGAGTCTTACCTTTGGGATTAAAGCGTTCCGGAAACTCGATCCACCACTTGCTCAATTCATCTAAAATCTTTATTCGGTCAATCTCAAACCGATAACTATCCGTTTTCGTCATGAAGAAGATGAATTCGATCGCATTTCGCAGTTGTCCCTTCACATGCCACGGCAAGGTATGTTGCTTATCCCAAATTACTAATTCGCGTAGAATCCAGCCCGCTCTGCGTGCACACTCGGCGATCTCCCAAGGTAGAATTTGAAGTACACCCTTTTGCCGATAGTCATCGACAACTAGCCAGAGTGAGCCAGTTTCTTTTGTGACGGACAAACAATTTTTTAGGACGGTCTTAACGTCGGAAAGATATTGTTTTTTCGTTTGACCAAAACCAATCTGGCCTTTCGGCCCGTAATCTTTTAGGTTCCAGTACGGCGGCGAAGTTATCGTCGTTGATACGCACGGGCGAGATAAGCGCACTGCCTCAGTTAACCGTCGCGCGTCGAGAATATGATAGGTGTTGAGAAAATCGACCATCCGACTCCTGTGTTCAAACTCGGGGATTAGTCCAACCGATCAGTGCTTGTGATTCGTCGGATAGTTGCTGCTGCAATGCGCGGTTGGTTCTGAAATGAGAATCCACATCAAGGACAATTCGTGGAGGAAGCGCCTGAATAAATTCGACGTAAGCCTCAGCCGCCTGCATTTGAGTCCGGGTTGACAACTCGTGACTTAATCTCTCATCGATAGCATCAGCAGGAATTGCGGCAAATCGAGGCGAATGTATTTTTGCAGGTGAGCGAAGGCCGAGAGGCTCAAACTCAAATGAATGACAAATCATATTGTACGGACCCCTCTTACCATATCGTCGATACTTCGCCACAAAATGTTCCCTTGTGCGATATCCGCGATACCGAGCCCAACGAGCAAGAACCTTTGGAAAAACGATTTGTGTGAATCTAGTGTAGTCAGCCAAGCAACGATTAACGTTCTGGTTGCCGTACTGGGCTACATAAGCTTCCTTGAACTGATCCTCTTCTCTAAGGTTTTGATTTAGAAGGTCTATGAGAAGTTGGCGTACACTGTTGTCTGGTTTGGTTGTAAGCAGAAGCAGAAACGATTGTCCTCTTTGAAGCTTGAAAATCCATTCGATCGTCTCAAGATTTCTAACATTATTGGATTGGATCAGAGGATCGCACAAATCGAGGTTAATAACGTCAAAAGGGAACTCATCTCTAAGCACACTTCGCTCAGATGAGAGTTCGTCGCTTAACTCTCGATTGCTGTAAGCCAATACACCGCCCAATGCCTGCAATTCACCGGCAACCTTCTCCGCATGTTTATTATCGCAAATGGCGACGCAAAGCTTTCCATTACTGTCCGTTTCGATTATTCCGGCTCTCCACAAGAGGCCAATATCTTCCGAGTACTTACCAGGCAATGTGAAGTACTTCCATGGGCGGCGGCCTAACGTGGCCTCGCGAAGTCTTTGAACATAGCTTTCGATAATAGCTAACCAACCGAAGCGTCTCACATACTGCTTCAAGGGATCGCGTCTTTCGAATACCCTGTCAGCTTCCGCGGCATCTCGTAATGTTTGCGCTAACGACAAATTCTGTCTTTTGCGCCGATTGTATTTACTCATCGATTGAAGTTAAGAGGGTGGACTCTAAGAGCTTCATAACTTCATCAAGCTTTGCGCCCGAAGCGCGTGCAGCCTCCGCGGGTATCAACAATCGCTGAAAGAGCCATCGTTCGGGTTTCGATTTAGGCCAGCGCGAAGATTTGTCGTATACCACGATCCGCTCACCTTCAATCTCGAAGGGTTTGTCTGACTTTTTGGACTGAAACGCAATGTCCAACTTCCCCTTACTTATTCTCTTCACAGCTTCGCTAAGGCTATTGACATGCCGTTTTTGATGTAGTTGGTCTTCGCGATCTTTTCGAAGCCGGTACGACTCAAAAGACATTCCAATTATTCCATCGCGACGCGTGGCTGTTCCCAAAAGCTCCCAGACAAAGTGTTGAAGCGCGACATAATGCTCATCTGTCACGCGGAAGCTGTTGCGATCGACGTTAAGCGCGCGTTCGAGACCTTCGTCAACGTAAATCTCGCCCGAGATTTGACCAACGCGCGCCGTTAGGTTCACCGTCGAGAAGTTCATCAATGTTTGATCATAGAGTCCGATGCCAACATCGCGAATGTGGACCTGCAAGCCTCGAACAACGCTCGGCTGCACTAGTTTTCGTTGCCAATAGATATAACCTTGAAATTTCAAACGTTCTGAGGCAACTTCTCGGTCATAGTTGAAAGTCTCGAGATAGTAGTCATATATCTCTTCCAGTTCCCCCTCTTTTGACGAGAATAACCCAGAGGGCATTAAGATCGGCTTTCGCAGGGACCTATTGTCAACCAAGAGATTAAAATTGTGATTAGTCAGTTCCTCTTTCTTCGTCCGAAGCAGACCTGTCTTCATCGCAACGGGACCTTTTGGTAGATACTGAATCGGTGTCATCAGCGCCAGTTCCCAGAGGAATTGATGATATGTTGGTAGTAACTGGTAGGTCGTCTTCCCACCGCTGGACTTCCGAAGAAGAGCGCAGAGTTCCTCCCAACTCAGTTTGTTTAGTTCGTCACTATATTCACCCCATGTGTAATCTCGTTCCTGATAGAAGGTTGGTAGCGTCTTCTGCGCTCGTCCGGTATCTGATAAGAGCTCTCGCACGGGTCCGTCGATATTTGTCAGCGTGATTGTTGTTCCATGCTCACCAAGCTTGGCGGGCAAATCGGGAAATAACATGCAGTAGCCCAACTGCTCGTATTCAACTTCCCTTTGCTTGCGTTTTGACGGAACCTCATCAAGGATCTCTAGAATTGTTTTGATATCCTCTCGCGTTTCCTCTGGCAGCCCGCGCTTTTTGAGCAACGCCCGCATCTCCTTCTCTCCGCCATACCTCTCACGTAGCACGTCAAGTCGTATATTCTTTTCTTGCGTCTCAACCCTTCGCTTGAAATCCGAGAAGTCGAGTTTGCCTACAAATTTGGTGGACGACCCCTCCGCTTGAGATTCAATTGTCGCTTCCGAGCACACTTGGGATAACGCCATTAGACCTATCCCGAGTCTGCCAATAATCGGTCTTGAGTATTTCGGCGTTTGCCGTGCCGGATCAAGAATCATCTTGAGACTGCTGCCGACCGTGGCCATAGCTTGACGGAAGCGGGTCTTCGTCATTCCTGAACCGTTATCTACTACCTTGAGTTGCGTAAAATTGGGGTAATCAGTTGAGATGAGGACTTCAGTGGCGTCGGCATCGTAGGAGTTAGACACCAATTCCTTTAATGCCCCGGCTATTGACTGATAAATTCCGGCACCGATGTGGAACAGAATTCCGGTAGTTACCTTTATGGGGACGTATTCAATGTCCTTATCGAGGTCGACCTCAGAAGCCTTCTTCGTTGCCATGCTCTCTCCGGTTTGGTTTTAGTCGCCCGCAGAGCGGGTGAGGCGCCGGCTTCCTATATCTGGCACAGGACGCGCGAAACGGATTCTACTCTAAAGATTAAGAAAAGCCAGAGTTCAAAACGGCGGTGCCCTGGGTGAATGGTAAATGGTGAATAGAAAGGCCGGTGGCGGTCCTAGTAGAGTTATTTCTGAATGCTATTACTCTGGCTTGGTTCCATTTCCTTAAAAAACGTTAGGCCGCAGTATGAACATTGAATCAATACGCGACCGTCCATAGGCAACATATACGTGAACTTGGTCCAGTCCCTGTTACCACAACGTCCGCACATAATCCGACCCTGAAACTGTTGGCACATTTCATCGAGTGGGGCGGTGAGGGTGTTGCGGTTGTTGCTCATTGTAATCTGCACTGCAAGGGCCGCGACGGAAAACGGGGATACTTAGTCGGCGTCGTGCTGCTCCACGTTCTTTTCAAATAATTAGAGCGGCAGATCAACATCATCGTCTACGATCTGGTTCATTAAGACATTCGCAAGGCGAGCATAGGCAAGTACTACTTCAATAAACGGGACGCTTTTGTCGCGTTCATACCTTGAGATATTTTTGTGAGTGATTGTGACTCCGGCCCGCTCTGAAAGCCGCTCTGCCATTTCCTTTTGAGACAAGCCAAGCGCCTTACGAATCTGTAGTAGCTTCTCTGCTAAGCGTTTTGGTCTGTGTCTCGCGTGGCCCATGCGAGGTAAAAACAGGGCGCTACGGATCACCCACCTATCACGTAGCGCCCTTTGAACAAGGAGTCGCCTTATAGCCCCCCGCCTCACAACGAGGCGGCGACGCCTTGTGCGCCCAACACTCCGGGCAATGTTTGGGCCATCTTGCCTATAAAAGCTCTTTCACATCGCAGAGCTTCGGGAGCGGCAATGCGTGGCTTTATAGCTGGCAAGAAACGAGCCGTGCAACGTGCAATGATTGAGAGCGTGATCTGAGTCTATGCCAACACTGCAACATGAATTGAGACACACTTATCCCGCCCGCCTCGCGGCGGTGCTTTATCGGAATTGAAGCACTGCTTTAGTGGTCTATCTCAGACTAATGATCGTGAGTATCACACTAAGCAAAGTGCTCGAAGTGCTGGCCGTGCTCGATGTTGTTGGCGGCGGTGGTGGCTCGGATTTGCCGCCAGTCGGCATATCGCCTGCGAGGATCGAGGTTGATACCGCGCACATGAGCGCAAGCGCCATTGCGAATCGTTTCATGGGTGTTAGCTCCTTTGAGGTTTTGAGAAAATGCCAACGCGTTTACATAGAAAATAAATGGAACAACAACGCATGATTTCTTGCAAGGCAGGCTAGAGCGATTTAATATCCCGTTTGCATTCGCTCAACTTCTTCGCCAATCGAAAGTCTCAAAACTCATGCGGACGACCTCTCCGAAGCTGGATCTCTCTCACCTTACTTCGAATGAGCAAGCCGAGCTTAGATGTCGCACGGCGTTAGAGCTAAAAGATAGAAACGAATACGACGCATCGCGTGAGGCAATGTTCCCGATCTGGAACGGGATCATCGGGAGTCGGCCCAACATCAAAGGACTGCAAGACTCTGTTGCTGCTCAAGTGCTGTTGACTACTGGCATTCTTACAGGTTGGCTTGGCAGTCGCAGCGAGATCAAAAAAGCAGACGACTACGCGAGAGATTTAATCACCGAGAGCATTACGCTTTATGAAGCTTTGCACGACTCACGGAAGGTTGCCGAAGGGCGAACAGAACTCGCGTGGTGCTACTGGCGTTCCGGCGATAACGATTCGGCACGTATTCTGAGCAATGAAGCACTTAAACGATTGACCATCGGCGGAAACGCGAGAGCCAATGCACTGATTGTTCTATCATTCGTTGAATGGGCAGAGTCGCGCTACAAAGGGGTGCTAAGGATTCTTACTGAGAATGCGCCCGTATTTGACCGCATTACTAATCACACTTTCAAAGGTACTTTTCACAATCAACTCGGCATCACGTATAGAGCAATTGGAGCAGCTTCAAAGAGGCGCACTGATTATTTTCAACGTGCTATCGCTGAATACCACGTCGCAGACGAACATTTCAAAATCGCAAGGAATTTGGTTTATCGCGCTCACGTCAAAAACAACACTGCGAACGTGCTGCGCGAACTCGGCCGATTCAGCGAAGCGCATGATTACCTAGAGCAAGCGCGGCGTTTGTTTATTCGCGTGCGAGATAAAGTGAGAGTGGCCCAGGTTGACGACACTCGCGCTCAAGTGTTTCTCGCAGAGGGAAACTATGAGGAAGCGGAACTGACTGCGCGCACTGCCGCACGAACTTTCGAGAAAGCCGGACGACAATGTTTCTTAGCTGAGACTTTGATGATTCAGGGGATCGCAGTGGCGCGATTGAAGGAGTCGCAACGCGCACAATTCATTTTTCAACAGGCCATCGAGATCGCGATTCAAGCCGGATCAATGAATCGTGCCGGACTCGCTGCGCTCACTATGATCGAGGAAGTAGATATATTGCCGCGTGAGGTTCAATCAGTTGCTTTTGAGCAGGCGCGGGAATGGTTGGCGAGCAGTGAGAGTCCCGACGTAAACCCGAGACTCAGAAGGGTAAGGAAGAAGATCGCACAACGACAAAGCGAACCTCAGTCCGTCGATGTGCGTGAAGTTCTATTCAACAAAACCTATGATCTGAGAGCGGAAGTTTTGCAGTTTGAACATGATCTAATTGCTCGGACACTAGCAAGGGTCAACGGCAAGGTCTCACACGCGGCAAAGTTGCTCAACATCGGCTATCAGACACTCGCACACATGATCGAACATAAATATCCCGACTTGCTCAAGAAACGGACGCCAGTGCGCCGCAGACCACGGAAAAAGAGTAAGGCGACAAAGACACACCGTTAAAGTCCTCAAAACCACTTCGCAAAAAGCGTTAACCCCCTCTGCGCTTCCATCGTAAACGACAGCCCATCCGCACAACTCTGCGCTGCGCTTCGAGTGCTCCATTGCATTACGCCCTGCGGTGCGCGGAGTGGGCGGCCCAGTCGTGTTTCTCCGGTCGCTACGAGGGGGAAGCTCCCCTCAAACAAAGCCACCAAAAGGAGCACCGCGACAATGGAAAATCAATCACCCGCAATCCCGAAATGGTCCGCCCTACTAATCCAAGCCGTCACTAAGCCCGGTCTGATAATGAAGGCATATAGCTCGTTTCACTCGTACTCCATCGGCAACCAGCTTTTGGCCCTTTTTCAAATTCAGTTAAGGGGATTACAGCCCGGCCCGATTAACACGTTCCCGAAGTGGAAAGACTTAGGCCGCTTTGTGAAACGCGGTGAGCGTGCGCTCACTTTGTGCATGCCGATCACTTGCAAGCGCCGCGAGGAAGATTCAGACGAGGAACACACCTTTACCAGCTTTGTCTATAAGGCGCGTTGGTTTACTTTGAGCCAGACGGACGGGCAAGAACTTGAGCCAATTACGATCCCGGACTGGGATGCCGAGAGAGCGATTAAGGCGTTGAGTATTGAGCGCGTTCCCTTCGATCACACGGATGGAAATGTGCAAGGCTTTGCGAAGAAACGCCAGGTCGCAATTAACCCGCTTGCTCAACTCCCTTTCAAGACACTTTTTCACGAACTGGCCCACGTACTTCTTCACACGGACGAGGGAGATTTCGCGGACGATGAGACGACGCCGCGCAGTCTGTGCGAAGTCGAAGCCGAATCCGTGGCGCTGCTTTGCTGCGAATCTTTGGGCCTTGAAGGAGCTGATTATGCTCGCGGCTATATACAGCACTGGCTCAGCCGTGGCAATGGTTCTAACGCCGATGCTATACCGGAAAAGAGCGCTCAAAAAATCTTCCGTGCCGCCGACCAAATCATCCGCGCAGGACGTGCGGAAGTCGCCCTGAACCATGCCTGAAACGGACCGCCAATCCGCAATTGCGCGGCAAAAAAAACGGAAGCGTCACGTGTTACCACGTGACGCTTTTGACTGTAACAAACGGTGTCCGAAACTTGCGCTTTCTTCGGGACGATTGAAAGCATTACGGGCGTCACATCTAGCCGACGTGACGCCCGCAAATCTTGGTGAAGGGACGACCGAAATTCTACGCTCCTGCGTTCCAAGTAATCAACCCGCGAACGTCCACGGCGATCCCCCTTTACTAGACTTCTACCCCCGTTATACTCCACTCCCGTTTTGCAGAACTGACACCCACTTAACGTCACTGACAAACCTCCAGCAGTACCGACATCAGCCGGACATTACTGACAACCCGCTAGCAATACTGACCGCAACCGGACATTACTGAGAAACCTTGAACGGTACTGACAACTATGAAGATTCCAGTGCTGGCCGAGTGCAGCACTGAAGTGAAATTTTCAGTGGTGCAATCCCGAGTGCATCCCTGTAGTAAATTCTTCAGTGCTGCACTCCCCGAGGCCGAATAGGACATTTTGTCCTAATTACGAGTTGCTGCACAGGACAAATTGTCCTACCCATTTACAAAAGGAACCCTCGGATCGCAGCAGCCACAAGCCCTCCAAATATTCGTACCCGAGAACAAAAATAAAGAGAGGTGCTACGCACCTGAAAGATGTGACACGACACCCCGCTCGCGGGCGGCTGTGTTCACGCAGCGCGTGAACATTCGCTTGGTCCTTTACTTGCAGTGGTTTATGCGTTCCCGCGAAAACCACCGCCCGAACGATGGTCCAACGGCATCAAAAAGAGCGAGAGGATGAACGAATGAGCGACCCGAAAAGAATTAAACACATCAACTTCAGAGTCACGGACGAGGAATATGCGGAGATAGAAAAAGCAGCGAAAGCAGCAGCGGACGAGCCGAACAACTGGAGCCGTAAGCTGGTGCTGAGCGCGGCGCGTGAAGGCCCATTGTTTGGCAAAGCCGGGCGTCTAATCTATACCGAGCTCGCCATCCTGCGTTTTCTAATCGGGCACGGATTCAAGTTGTTTTTCAGTCGAAGCGCCACGGAAGCCGCCGCCTGGACGCAGTTGACGACGCAGGCGGATCAGAAAGCGGATGCGATCGTTACCGAGTTGTTATCGCGCCGTAAGCAAGACTAGGTGCTGACTGAAAGTACCACACCCCCTCGATCACCACTGATGCAGCGCGCTACAGCGAAGCTACTTTGCAAGGCTTCTTGCACTGAAACCTTCTTGCCGAGCAGATCACCGCTTTGCTGTGTTAGGTAGATCGAGTTACTGTTCGCGATCGCAAACACCTTAGTGGTCCACCCTCCAATTTTCCTAGAAAAAACAGCATGCGATCCGTGGTCCATGTTTTGCTAGTAACACAGTGGCGCTAGACAGTAAGGCTTGATCAGAGCCGACAAAGGACGCGCTGTTGAGAGATTCCTGCATTGACAGGAAGCGGCATTACATTTGCACGTTCCACACCGGGACTGCCCCATCGCTAAAGTGCCGATGCACTTTCAGCGCCTCATATAAAGAAGTCGGAGCTTGGATTTCGTAGACTACCAAACTCCGATTAGACCAACAACGAAGAACAAAACAAAGTCTCCTTTTTTGGAGGCCCGGAGCTACTGTGTCATGACTAAGCTAATTGGAAAATTAAACGAGCAAGGGTACACAAATTTTAGGACTTCACTGCACCGCATACGACTCATTTCTGTGGTCGCGGCGGTCGCAGCTTTGCTTTCACTTTATCCGCTTCATGAGTATTTCGTAAGAGCCAATTTCTCGCCATTGCAGAGCGAGTATTACGGACAGTATTGGTGGAGCAGTTTTTTGAGTCACTTCTCGAATACCCGCTCCACTTACACCTACGTTGCGGCCTCAATTATAGACCGAGAAACGGGCCGCGATAGAGAGATACCAGTCACGGATTCTGACGTGATACCCGTTCGTGATGCGCAGGGCCAGGTCATCATCGAAAAGGGTAGGCCGCGCTTTCAATTCAGAGAAGATTTTGACCCGCAGATCTTCATCACAGATCCTTTCTGGACTAAGCAAAAGCTCACCGACAAACAGGCAAACGAGTGGTTGCGGCACGCGATCTATGAGGGGAAAACGCTCACCGTTCTTTGCCGTCCGGCGTGGCTTTGGGCGCTAATAATTTTTCTCGTTGGCAGTGTTGGCGGCACTGTTTTCTATCACGTTTTCCAGCGCCGTTTCGTGCAAGGTCAACAGCTTCGCGGCACCCGCGAACTTTCCCCAAAGCAGTATCAAAAAGAGCATCGCAAACACACCGGCTATAGCCTGAAAGTTTACCCGCAGGCAATCAACAAACTGAAAGAATTTCTTGGCCTGAATCCGCGCCCTGTCCCCTTGACCGTACCACGTGAAGAAGAATGCGAAGGGATGCTCATACTCGGCGATACGGGTACTGGCAAGAGTCAAATCCAGCATCAATTCCTAGACGAAATTAAAAGCCGAAAAGAATTCGAGGCAGTTGTAATTTACGACCCTGTCGGCGAGTTTGTTGAGCATCATTTCGATCCCGCAACGGACATCATTTTGAATCCGCTCGACGTGCGAGCACCGTACTGGAATCCGGCCCATGAAAGTCAAGCCATCGGTGACGAGGTTCGCGCCGCCGAACTCCATTTCATTGCCGAAAGTTTCTTTCCTGATCACCCAAAGACACCGCCCACTGCACAGTTTTTTAACAAGGCAGCGCGCAGCATTTTTGCCCGCATGCTGGCTTACAATCCCGAACCCGAACAACTCGTCCAATGGCTCACGGACGATAGGATGATCGATTGCTGTGTTCACGGCACTGAGCTCGCTTTCCTGATCGACCGAAGTGCTAAAGCGCAACGCGCCGGAGTCCTCGCCACGCTTTCCGAAGTGGGCGAATGCTTGCGCCTGTTGCCGACCTATGACCAAGCGCAGCGACGCCCGTTTACTTTCCATCAGTGGGCGCAGCATCGGGACCGGCGCATCTTCATTACCTCCACCCAAACCACCCGCGAATCCCTCAGGAGATTGCAGGCCGCGCAGTTCAATATCATGTTTGGAAAACTTCTCTCAAGGACGCCTTTAAACCCAAATCGTTGCTGTTGGGTATTGATTGACGAGGCCCACTCACTCAAGCGACTGCCCGTGCTGGAAACCGCACTCGTTGAGGGTCGTAAGCACAACATCAAACCGATCATTGGCACGCAGAACCGCGCCCAAATCAGGCAGCACTATGAGGACGCAGCGCCCACGATCATCGCCGCCTCACACACGAAGATTTTCCAGCGCACGAATGAAGTGGAGTCCGCTCGTTGGGTATCGGAAATGATCGGCCAGAAGGAGATTGAACGCCCCCGCGTTTCGACTACTGCATCAGTGCAAACTTATGGCCGCGACTCACTCAATTACGCACCGGGAATTGAGCAGCATTACGTGGTCAGCACCGAACAGATCATGGCCCTCGAAAACCTTAAGGGTTTTTGGAAGTATGGCGATGCTGTAGTCCCTTTTCGCATTGAACCGATCAAGCGACCGAAGCGTGCCCGCGCCTTTGTCCCACGTTCGACGCTGCCACCCATTAAGCCAGTACCACCCCGACCATTACCTGTCGCGCCGCCCGCCTTCGCCACCGGAAACGGTCACGATCACAAGCGCGAAACGGAAATCAAAATCGAAGCCAGCGGCGATCCTAATGATCTCGATATTAAGTTCTGAGGTAACGCCATGTTGACGATTAGCCCACCACTTTCCGCAGGACAGGCGCAGGCTTACTACACTCAGAAGTTCACCAATGCACAGGAGAACTACTACAGCGAATCCGGCGAAGTTAAAGGCCGCTGGTGTGGAAACCTCGCAGACGAGTGGAACCTGAAAGGCGAAGTAACTAGCGAGCAGTACGACCGCTTAGTTCTAGGTCAAGACCCGCACACTGGCGAGCAACTGATTAAGTCAGTGAAGGCCCGCGAAATTGTTGACGAGTACGGCACGACAACCATCACCAGCACACACCGCGCCGCTTGGGACTTGACTTTCAGCGCCCCTAAGTCTGTTTCCTTAGCGGCGAAGGTTGGTGACGACGAACGCCTAATAGAGGCCCATCCAAGAGCCGTGGCTGAGGCCATCAAACACGTCGAGGAATACTTGCAAGCGCGTGGTGGCGGCAACAATCCTGCGATCACAACCGGCAAGATGATAGCGGCCCAATTCGAGCACACATCATCACGACCCGATCGTGAGAACGGTTACGCCGCGCCACAGCTTCACACGCATGTTGTGATCTTCAACATGACCCAAACCGAGGACGGCAAGGTGCGCTCCGTGCAGTCGAAACAATTATTCGACAGCCAGGTCTACGGAACCGCGATCTACCGCGCCGTTCTAGCCGACATCCTGCAAGAACTAGGTTACGAAATTCGAGTTGATCCACGCACCGGCGCACCTGAGATCAAGGGCTTTACTGAGGAATATCTACAGGACGCCAGCCCACGCCGCAAAGAAGTAGTGAGCGACACCGAGCAAGCTATCGAACAGCTTGAGCGTGAGGGAAAGACAGTCACAAATACCGCAAAACTAAAACAAACCGTAGCCCGCAATAATCGCCGTAGCAAAAACGTCGACCCCGAGGTAATGCGAACCCGCGCCCTCGAAATGGACGTAAGGCACGACTACCAAGCCCAACGCTTTGTAGCCCAAGCGCGGGAGCGTGGCCCGATTCGCTTAGACCGTGACGAGATCGAGCTACGTGCTCAGGAAGCAGTCACCTTTGCTCGTGACCATGCGATGGAGCGCAATGCAGTGGCCGATGTTCGAGAGGTATGGAGCAACGCCTACCGCCGCAATCTTGGCCGCACAGACTACGAGGCCGTAAGGAGCGAGTTTAGCCGCCGACTGGAAAGCGGCGAGTTCATAAACATAACCCGCGACCATCGCACACCCGCCATCACGACAGAGCGCATGGTGGAAATGGAGAAAGAAAATATTCAGACCGTGATCAATGGCAAGGGCAATGCTTCCGTGATTGTTCGCGCCGAGCGCGTCAAGCATGTTGTTGCCGACATCGCCGAATCTCAGCAACGACGGCTTAATGCCAATCAGCGATCAGCGATTGAAATAATCCTTTCCAGCGACGATCAGATCGTTGGTCTGCAAGGTGGCGCGGGTACAGGCAAGACAACGGCGCTCTCCGTCTTGCGAGAAGCAGCCGAGAAGGAAGGTTATGAAGTACGCGGTTTCGCTCCCACCACACGCGCCGCGAAACAGCTTGGCGAGAGTGGTATTCAGACACAAACGCTCCAGAAGTTTTTGTGCCGGCGACAGGAGTCGAAGGCCGAGAAACGCCTTTTCGTGTTGGATGAAAGCTCACTAGCCAGCACTCGACAGATACATCAATTCTTGCCACGGCTTAACGCCGCCACAGATAAGGTGCTCTTAGTCGGCGACGTGCGCCAGCATCAGGCGGTCGATGCTGGTAGCCCGTTCGAGCAACTGCAACAGCACGGCATGACGACTGCGAAACTCAGTGCAATTGTCAGGCAGCGCAATGTTGAATTGAAAGAAACAGTCACTGATTTATCTTTCCATCGCATTAAAGAAGCAGTCACCGCCTTAGAGAGCCGAGGCAAGGTGATCGAAGTTGCAGATGCGGGTGAACGCCTCCAAACAATGGCCCAGGACTACGCTAAGAATCCAAGTAGCACGCTTGTCATTTCACCAGCTAATCGCGAACGCGCTCAACTCAACTCGCTTATTCACCGTGAACTACAGCGTGACGGCACGGTGAGCCGTGACGATCATCAGACGAAGATCTACGTTGCGCGAAACGATATGACCGGAGCCGAGCGCACCTTTGCCAATGCTTACCGACCCGAGGACGTTATCCGGTACAACCGCAACAGCAAAGTCTACAAGGTGAAGGCGGGCGACTATGCGAAGGTCATAGATACCAACCACGAGAAGAACGAGATCACGGTGCGCTTTACCGATGGTCGCACCGCTGAGTACAACCCGACGCGGCTATCCGGTGTCAACGTTTACACCGAAGCAGAGCGTTTATTTGCCGAAGGTGATCGCATTCAGTTTCGCGCCCCGTTCGCAGAACAACGAGTAGCCAACGGTGAACTAGGCACGATCACCAAGATCGAACAGAACCAAATCCACGTAGCCCTCGACGACGAACGCCGAATCAGCTTTGACCCGTACCGCTTTCCGCATATCGATCACGGTTACGCCGTCACCAGCCACACGTCTCAAGGACTAACCGTAGATCGCGTCTTGCTGAATGCTGATACGCAGGAATCATTCCGCCTACTCAACGATCGCATGGCCTACGTTGCTCTTTCCAGAGCACGAGACGAAGCGCTGATCTATACCGACTCGGTGCCGAATCTGCGCGAGACGCTGAGTCGCGCAGCCGATAAGGAAATGGCGCTTGACGCCATCGGAGAGAATTCACGCGACAAGCAACAAGAGCGTAATGATCTCACAAGCGATCCTCTTGCCCCGCACTTAATGCCCCGCATGGAACAAGGACTGGACCATGACACAACCCACATTGAAGCGACACAGGCGCAAGCCGCCGAGCTTGCCGTTGACGCCGAAGAAGTCGAGCTCGCCGCCGCCGCGTTGCTGATTTAGAAAGACCCAGAGAGCTTTGAGGTTTAATCAATGACTACACACACCGACTCCCACACAGCAGCAAAGCGGACACAACTTCTTAAAGTGTCCGACGTTGCCCAACTATTGAATGTCAAACCACGCACGATCTACGAAATGGTGGCCCAAGATCGCATCCCCTATCGCAAGCCTCCCGGCTCAAACATTCTGCGCTTTGATCTCGATGAAATCTTGGAGTGGACGCGCCGAAAAAACTAATGACTTGAGGGATCGATGCTGCTACCATGCGCGCGTTCTCTTGGTGGCTGCAACGCTCAAGGAGAACACAATGTCTGTTTACAAACGAGGAAAGAAAGGCACGCACTGGCATTACTACTTTCGAGTGCGTGGCGTCCGTTACCGAGGCGTAATTTCCGAGGCACGGACGAAGCAGCAAGCAGAACAAGCGGAGAGTAAGATCAAGCAGGAGATCTTTGAGGGACGTTTTGGCCAACTCGATTTAGGTAGCGAGAAATTGGCTGACTTCATCGAAAAGGTCTTTGTGCCGTGGTCCAAAGCGAATAAACGCTCGTGGAAACATGACGAGTTTCGAGCTCGTACAATCCGCGAGTATTTCGGCGGCAAAACCTTTCGCGAGATTTCGACGCTGTTGGTTGAGAAATTCAAACGTGACCGACGCGAGTCGATCACGGCGCGGCAGACGGTTCGTAGTTTAGCCTCAGTCAATCTCGAGCTTCATCTACTGAGTAAGATTTTTAATTTAGCGATTGATTACAAGGTGACGGACACGAACCCCTGCATGAAAGTAAAGAAGTACACGTTGGACAACAAACGTTATCGTTACCTCATGCCGGAAGAAGAACCGGCGCTGATGGCCGCTCTTGAAGGGCCACGTGCACATCTGAAGCCGATGGTAAAGATAGCGTTGGGAACTGGAATGCGACTTGGCGAGCAACTTCACCTCTGTTGGGAGAGAGTGGATCTGTCACGAGGAGTCCTGATCTTAACCAAGACGAAGACTGGTAAGGATCGTGAAGTCCCGATGAATCCCGAAGTCTTTGAGATCCTTAGTGCCCTACGCAAAGAATCAACCGGACGAGGATACGTGTTCATAAACCCTCAGACGGGAAAACGGGTAAAGGAGATCAAGAAGGGATTCAAAACGGCTCTCAAGCTCGCGGGAATCGAAGGTCTGGTTTGGCACGATCTCCGTGCTACCTTCGGGACGCGACTCGGTGAAGCTGGCTTCGACGCATTTACAATCGCGGCGCTAATGGGACACTCTGACATTCACACAACGGCTCGTTATGTTCGTGCGACGGAGAGAAACAAACGTGCAGCGGTCGAGGCAGCAATGCTCGGTTCCAAACAGGTTGTCCACAAATTGGCCACACGCCCATTACAACCACTTGCGCTTGACGCTGTAAACTGTTGATAATCAAGGCATGGCGGGGTAGCTCAGATGGTTAGAGCGTGGGATTCATAACCCCAAGGTCGGCGGTTCGATCCCGCCCCCCGCTACCAATGGAGTCAATAACTTACGGCGGCCAGCGCACCTGGCCGCTTTTGCGTTGTGTCCAATTTGTGTCCACCCTCAGAATTGAGCATCACGGCTTCCACAGCAGCTCGCTTGTTCCTCTCAGTGGCTCGGACGTAACGCGCGGTCGTTTGGATCTGAGAATGGCCCATGAGCGCCGCGATCGTGAAGGCGTCATACCCGGCCTCACCTAAACGTGTTCCGAATGTAGCCCGCAGATCGTGCCAGACCAGACCTTTGATTCCGGCGATCTTCAATGCGGTTCCAAAAGCCTTCTTAACCTCTTTGATGCGCGTCTTAGTTCGCTCATTGAAGAACACATAGTCTTGTCCGTTCGAGCGAGACTGCAACGCGAATAGAGTCTTTACCACTTCGGGGTTCATCGGAATCTCGCGATCCTTAGTCTTTGTCTTGGTCAGAATCAGCACCCGTCGTGAGAAGTCCACCCGATCCCAAGTAAGACGCAACTGCTCGCTTTGCCGCATACCCGTACCGATAGCCACGATCACCAGCGGCTTCAAATGAGCGCGTGGCCCACTGAGTGCCGCCATTAGCCGTGGTTCTTCTTCCGGTAGCAGATACCGATAGCGCTTGTTGTCGAGTTTGTACTTCTTGACTTTGGTGCATGGATTCGTATCCGTCACCTTATAGTCAATCGCGAGGTTGAAGATCTTACTCAACAGCGTAAGCTCGTGATTGACTGATGCAGGGCTGCGGACCTTTCCTCTCCGCGTGATTGATTCTCGTCGATCGCGTTTGAACTTCTCAATCAACAGCGGCGACATCTCACGGAAAGTTTTGGTGCCAAAATAGTCGCAGATGGTGCGGGCGCGAAATACGTCGTGTCTCCACGAACGCTTATTTGCTTTCGACCACGGCAGAAACGTTTTGCTAATGAAGTCAGCTAACCTCTCGCTGCCAAGATCGACCAGGCCAAAGCGACCTTCAAAGATCTCCTGCTTGATCTTGCTCTCCGCTTGTTCTGCTTCCCACTTCGTGCTGGCCTCAGGGAGTGCTCCCCGGTAACGCACGCGTCGCACGCGGAAGCGGTAATGCCAGTGCGACCCTCTTTTGTAAACAGACATTAGTTGTTCTCCTTGAGCGTTGCAGCCACCAAGAGAACGCGGCGCATGGTAGCAGCATCGATCCCTCACGTCATTAGTTATTTTTGCCGCGTCCACTCCAAAATTTCTTCGAGATCAAAGCGAAGAATATTTGAGCCGGGCGGCTTGCGATAAGGGATGCGATCCTGCGCAACCATCTCGTAGATCGTTCGTGGTTTGACGTTCAATAGCTGAGCAACATCGGACACTTTTAGAAGCTGTGGCCGCTTCGCTGCTGTAGCTGAATCGTAGTGTGTAGTCATTGCTAAAACCTCATCGGGAGTAAAGAGTCTTTCGTTAAAGAATCAGGTCGCCGAGATCGATTTCCGGGCCTTCAATCTGAGGCTCGGCGGCTTTTGTCGGTGCTGGAGCGGTGTGAGTTGGGGTTTGGGTTAAGCTGTGCTCGGTGGATGGTTGTTGCTGTGGTGCGAGTGGATTTTCGCGTCTCAATTTATCGAGTTCTTTTCGCAGGTCCAATAGGCTGTCTCGGGTGGCTTCAAACGCCGATTGCTTGTTTATGCTGCGATCAAGAGTGTCGCGTAGATTCTGCGCGGAGTCGGTATAGATCTGCGCATCGTGGCGTGCTCTGGAAATGGCAACGTAGGCCATGCGGTCATTCACTAATTGCGCTGATTGCCGCGTATCAACGTTGACCAGCACGCGATCAAAAGTTAGCCCCTGCGATGTGTGGCTGGTGACGGCGTAGCCGTGATCGAAGTGGCGAAACTGCCGGAGGTCGAGACTCACCTCGCGGTTGCTGTCGAGAGTGAGGCGTATTCGCTCCCCTTCGATTTTCGTGATCGTTCCGAGCTCGCCATTGGCGATTCGTTTCGCTCTATTGGGAGCGCGAATCTGCACGCGATCGCCTTCTGCAAAGGCACGCTCGGACTCGTTGTAAACGCTTACGCCGGAAAGCCGTTTCGGGTCATAAATGAGCTTGCGACCGTTAGCAAAGCGAACCGTGATCTCGTTCTTCTCATGGTTGGTTGCGATGACCTTTGCATAGTCGCCGGGCTTTGTTTTGTAGACCTTGCTGGTTTGGTTGTAGCGAATAACGTCCTCGTCGGGTCGGTAGGCATTGGCGAACGTGCGCTCGGGGCCGGTCATATCCCGATTGACGTAAACCTTGATCTGATGATCGTCGCGGCTTACTTTTCCTTCGCGCTGTAGTTGTTTGTGGATGCGCAAATTGAGTTCAACGCGTTCGCGATTGGCTGGCGAAACCACGAGAGTCCCGACCGGATTCTGGCAGTAGTTTTTGGCTATCGCCTCGAAACGTTCCTGCTCATTAGCGATCTCGATCACCTTCCCTCGGCGGGCGAGGTCGTCCACTGCTTTCGGTATTTTCCGGCGTGATAAATCGTTGACTGTTTTTCGCAGTTTTAGGTTGCGTTGCCTGACGAGCTCGCTTAGTTGCACGGTAGTCATGCCGTGCTCTTGAAACTGCTCAAACGGCCGTCCAGCTTCGACTGCTTGATGCTGGCGCACGTCGCCGACCAGGAGCACTTTGTCTGCTATGGGATTGAGGCGGGCAAAGAATTTGTGGAGGTTCTTCGTGCTGGCGAGTGAGCTTTCATCGAGCACAAAAAGACGCTTCGCCGGTCCGGTCTTTTCCTTTCGCCGGCGGATAAACATCTGGAGGGTTTCGGTCAGGATTCCGCTCTCCTTAAGTTGCTTTGCGGCGCGTGTGGTGGGCGCAAAACCGCGTACCTGATAACCTTCCTTTTCGGCTACCTCTCGTACTACGGAAAGCGCCGTGGTCTTGCCGGTGCCCGCGCCGCCTTGCAGACCAAGCACGCGATCTGTGCTCGACAAGATCGCTTTAATGGCTGTCTGCTGATCCGTGTTGAGTTTGCGTTGCTGACGCTCGGCGGTTGCCGTAACAATGCCTTCAACGCGCTCCGGTTGAACGATGGCGGCATGTTTCCCTTTGCCGTCGATCATGGTCTGAATATTGTTCTTTTCCATCGCCAACATGCGCTGGGTTGTCGTCTGAGGTGCTTGTTCCGGGCGCGTGATATTGATGAACTCGCCACGTTCCATACGGCGGTTCAATTCGCTCATAACTGCGTCACGAGTGGTGAGGCCAAGATTGCGTGCGAGAGCCTCAGCCTTTACCTTGCGAACGTCGGCCACGGCTTCCTTTTGCACGGCATTATCGCGAGCATAAGTCACTGCTTCCTGAGCGCGTTTTTCAATCTCGTTTTGGGCCAAGCGGAGCGGCCCGCGCGCCCGCGCTTCCGCTACCAGACGTTGCGCTTGATAGCCGTGCCTTACGTCCATTTCGAGGGCGCGTGTGTCCATTAGATCACGGTCGAACTTTTTGCTGCGGCGATTAATGCGGGCGGCAATTTGTTTCAATCGCGCGTTCTCGGAAACGGTTTTTCCTTCGCGCTCCATGCGTCCTCTCATCTTTTCTTCTTCGGTCAAGACTTCTTTGCGGCGGGGGCTACTGTCCTGCAAGTATTCTTCTGTGAAGCCTTTGATCTGCGGTGCGCCGGTGCGTGGATCAACGCGGATTTCGTAACCAAGTGCTTGCAGTTTTTCCGCGAAACGGGCGCGGTAGATTGCCGTCGCAAGTTTCTGCGTCCGGTACAACTGATGCGACTGCACGGAGCGCACTTTGCCGTCCTCACATTGGGTCATATTGAAGATCACAACATGGGTGTGAAGCTGTGGCGCGGCGTATCCGTTCTTTTGGTCAGGGCGCGCGGACGTGTGCAGAAATTGGACTGCTATCATCTTGCCCGTGGTGATGGGTGGATTGTCGCCGCCGCCACGCGCTTGCAGATATTTCTCTAACTCTTTCAGAGCTTCGTTGACGCTCTCGACGTGCGCTTCTATGACGCGTTCATCCTTCCCGACAAGCGCGGCTAAGGAAGCGGATTTGGGGGCGCTGAAGGTCGCGTCCCAACCGGCGCGATGCGTGCTCGTGAGCTTCTCTTTACCGTTCTCGTCAACGATTTCGCGGGCGGTAACGGAGCGAATAAGTTGCTTGCCGGTGTGCGGATCTTGACCCTCAACTAAGCGCTCGTATTGCTCGCTGGAGACTTCACCTTTCAGGTTCCATTCCTCGGCCAGTTGGCCGCACCAGCGGCCCTTAACTGAGCCTGCTTCGCTGTAGTAAGTCTCCTTCGCGTTCGTGTAATCCTGGCGGTAATAATCAAGCGCTTGCTCGACGGAAATTGGCGCGGGACTCATGGTCATCATGGCGTAAAATGCGGAAGCTAAAATCGCACCTCTTTTGACTGATTTTTTGGGACTAAACACAGCGCAAAAATCTCCCTGATTCGGGACTAGAGAATTGGGACAAGAGGGCGGCTGATCTAACGTGGAAGGTGGGCCAATCCGATCAATCCGTCAGTCAAGATGTGGACGGCTAAGGTGAGCCGTCCGTTAGTCTCGCTCTGCTCTCTGCACTTGCCATGCCGCCGCATGGACTACAGTAGCGTTGCTGCATGCACGGTTTGTTGCTTAGCTTGCGCACAGTTGGACCAGCCAGAGGATGGGCCATGAGAGTGACGTGAGGAACTCGGGGACACAGGAAAAGCTCCGCGCAAGAAAAACGGACAATGATCGCGGAACCCGCGAAAATACGGCATTTCCCCTTAGCGCCAGTTTTCTGTCGGCTGGGTGCCTGACCGCGCACCCGCAGGGCCGTAGCGTAGCGAAGGACGCGGAGCGTTGCGCGGGCGGGCTGCCGACAGAGAATAAAGCGCGAGAGGGGAGCCGCCGTCGCCACGTTGTTCATTGCTGGTACTGTCGCGCAGGACTACAGGGGCCGGGTTGGTACTGTTGCAAATTTCGACAGGGGTAGCGGGAGGTACTGTTGCAGATTTCAACAGTGCGTTAGCCCTGACGTCGCCGCAGCCGGTCCTTCACGAGCTGCTCATAAATGGCGTTGGCGCGGTCATTGGTGAACTTGCCGAGCATGTCCCAGCCGGATGCTTTCAGCGCGTTGCTATCGTTGCTGAATAGGATGTTGAAGCCATGATGGAACAGATGGCGCAAGCAAGCGATTTCGGTGTAGATCGCTCGATTGTCAATGGTAGTTTGAGCTTTATTGGTCGAGCTCAGCGCCACACTTCGGCACCAACTATTCGGCTCATCATCAGCGGCCAACGCTGCATTTGCGATGCCAGCGTATTCGTCCTCGGTAACGCGAAAAGTAATGATCCTGATCCGATTTAAATTTTTTTTCATGGGCTGCTTTCTCTCAATTTGTGTGATGGTCTACTTTGTAGACCGGGCGCTCTGTACGAGTGCCTGTAAGTTGCTGATGCAACTAACGTACACAAGCCGAGACGCAACAACCCCAAGTTACGCGGGGGTGTCGTGTCTAGTTACTTCAGGTGCGCAGCACCTTGCTTTATGTTTCGTTCGCTGTCGAGATTTTTCGAGGCGGCGGCAGGCTGATTATTCATTGCCGCAAACTGTTGGCAATGAAAAAGGGTAGGACAAAATGTCCTAACGTGAACATCAGCGCGGAGGCTAATTTAGGGTAAAAAACCCTAAATGGCTGATCGCTAACAATCGGTGCTCTGAAAGTGTATGGGTGTGATCGAGGCATCAGTGAGGTAAAGACTGAGCGGAGAAAGGTGGTCCAGGTCGGTTGAATCTTCACGGCGGTGCGTAAGGTAACGGTGATCTCGTCCGGGTGAAAGGGCTTCCCAAAATAGCCTTGCGCACCGGCTTCAATCGTGATCTTTTTATCGCCCTCTGTGACTGCGCCGGGGCAGAAGAAAATCGGCAGTTTTTGATCGTGAAATCAGATCATTGGCAGAGTTCGGTTTCGTTAATTTTAGGCATCCAGTTATCAAGTAAGAGACCATGAAAACGAGCGGTGAGAAGTAGCTGCAAAACCGCGGCGGGATGGCCCGTCATAGACACTCGAAACATTGCCATTCGGGAAGAAGGCATGAAACCGATTTTCGCAATTCTCATCGCACTAGTGATCTGCGGAACAGCGGCTGCGCTAGAGGGAGTGTGTGCGGGCAAAAGCGTGAGGTCATTTTTCGCGACTCTGCGGTTTCCGCCTTACTCTGCGCCTCTGTGGGTGTGGACAATTATAGGGGGGATTTATTACCTGATTTTCTTCTTCATCACCTATCGATTGTTTCGGTTTAGTAGCTATCCTTTTTGGTGGTATATGGCGCTCGGTTTATGTGTGTTTATGATGGTCGTTAACGGGCTTAGTAACTACGTGATCTTTCGCGCGCGTAACCTATACCTTAGCTTTGTTATTGGTGCGGTATTTCCAGTCATGGACGTTACCCTTTTTGTGCTGCTTATGGCTTTAGATCGAAGTGCTGCGCTGGCAATGATTCCATATCTACTCTATCGAGTTTATGCGGTGTTTTGGGGTTACGCTTTATGGAGGTTAAATCGGGACGAAAATCAAATTAGAAGGTGACGGATTAGGCGAGATTTGAGGGGCAACTGCGCCACCGGCGCAGTTGCTTTCAAGCCAAAAAAAAAGCGCCAGCCGAGTGCTATGGCCTCGGCTGGCGCGGGTCGTTCTCAGGGGGTTGTTATGCTGTAACGGGATCGATTTCGGAACGTCCGGCGCGGATGATTTGATCGGCGGCGCGGAAGATTTTTTGGGCGCTCTTTTCGGGGATCGCTTCCGCGTCAAAACCGTTCCCTCGGCGCACCCAATTTTGAATATACCCTCTGCAAAACTCTGCCCCCTCAAGCCCCAAAGATTCACAACAAAGAAGCGCCACGGATTCCGCTTCGACCTCGCGTAGACTGCGTGGCGTGGTATCAGCGTCGGCGAACTCTGCCTCTGTTGTGTGGCCTAAGATCACGTGACCGAGCTCGTGCAGAAGTGTCTTGGCTGGCAGTTGCGCAAGGGGGTTAATTGCGATCTGGCGCTTCCTCGCAAAGCCTTGCACATTTCCGTCCGTGTGATCGAATGGAATGCGCTCGATATTCAGCGCCGTAAGCGCCCTCGCCGCGTCCCACTCGGGGATCGTAATTGGTTCAAGTTCCTGCCCGTCAGTCTGATTTAGAACGAACCAACGCGCCTTGTAAACAAAGCTGGTAAAGGTATGTTCTTCGTCTGAATCTTCCTCACGGCGTTTGCAAGTGATTGGCATACACAGAGTGAGCGCCCGTTCACCTCGTTTCACGAAACGGCCTAAGTCTTTCCACTTCGGAAAAGTGTTAATGGGGCCGGGCTGTAATCCGCGCATCTGACATTGCACAAGCGCGAGAATTTGATTTCCAACCGAATACTGATGAAAGACGCTATACGCTTTCATAATCAGACCTGGCTTGGTGACGGCTTCGATAAGTAGGGCGGACCACTTCGGGATTGACGGTGATTGGTTGGCGTGATTTTCCATTGTCGCGTGCTCCTTTTTCGGGTGACTTTTTCGAGCGAAGTTCGCCCTTGCAGTCACTCCCAAAAACCGGCAGCCGCAACGTAGTGGAGCACTCAAAGCGTGAAGTTGAGCTGATGGCTATCGCTTACAATCGAAGCGAGGAAACAAATGAAGTTGGTGCGGCTGGAATGGAGGTTTGCGGCTCGGGATCGTTCTAGACTTATTTCTGAATGCTATCATTCTGGATTGGTTCTATCGACTCAAAAAACGGTAGACCACAATGTGAACATTGAACCAATACGCGACCATCCATAGGCGGCAAATACGTGAACTTGGTCGAATCGCTGTTACCACAACGCCCGCACAGAATCCGACCCCTAAAGTGTTGGGACATTTCATCCAGTGGTGCGGTGAGGGTGGGTTTCTCAGTGCTCATTGTGAAAGAGTGTCAGCCCTAGTGAACACCGCTGATCAAGGTGACTGGCTTCGGTTTGACCGGCTGTAGCTTGCGGCTTTCTTTTCCGTCACTCCCGATTCGATCAACAAGCTCGAACGTGCCAAGCTGCCGGCGAAATTCGTCAACGCTAACATCGTCGTCTGCCAACGAGATCATGCTCACTCGCCCTAAGTAGCTATAGGCTAGTCCGACCAGTAAAACCGGCTCACGTTTTCCAGTCTCGTACTCTGAAACACGTCCAGGGTGGACTCGATACTCCTTATCCTGCGACTCGATTTGCGTTTCAAGCATCTGTGCCATTTCCTGCTGGCCGACGTTCAGATACTCCCTAAGTTTGAGAAGTTTCTCAGGCAGTAGTTTTGGTCCTCTGCGAACATGACCCATTCATACACCTCCCGTAATGGAGAGACGTGGGCATGGACTGCTGAGATTCAATCCATGCCCCAAAGGACTCACCCTCACGTATGAGTCCTTCCCCCACAAAATAAAATGGGAAAAAGGCGCTTGCGGTCCTGGGCGAAACCTGGGCCTCGCAAGCGCCTTGCCTTACGTTCATCCAGCGGCCCAACACGCAGGGTGCTAAAGAAGCGTAAGGACTTTCCGATGATGGACCCTTTGCGTCGGGCGATGTGCTTGACGTAAACCGTCCCCCCCTCTCGGTGCGGCAAGCACAGGTCTTTCATCGGTGGAGAAAAAGAAGCGAGGCATAGACTGAAATGGTCAACACAGCGAGTGGAGAGTTTCAATCCATGCCCCAAAGGACTCGCTCACTATTCGAGTCCCTTTGCCGCAAGGTAGTTTCCGCTGCTGCTGGCCCTGTGCCCCCTCGCTGATTCACGTCGATCAGCGCCAACGCAACGGTTGCGCTGGAGTGGAAACGTGGTGAATACAGCAGCACAGGGCCAGCAAGCTCGTCCCCCCAAGCGAGGTGTGCGAATTTTTATTCAGTGAGTTTTAGATCGCAAGAAGCAACGTATGAGGGCTTGTTCTGATTTTATGCAAGTACATTTAAATTGAATAGACACACTTAACCTGTCCTCGCGCAGTGCGCGAGGCTCGTTAAGACGAACTCTACTCGTTAGTGGTCTATCTCAGACCAAGCACGGTGAGTATCACCGTAACAAGCACAGTGCTCGACGTGCTGGCCGTGCTCGACGTTGTCGGCGGTGGTGTCGGCGCCGCCGCTCCATTGGTTGGTATTTCGCCCGCCAGAGTGGTGACTGACATCAGCCCTGTAAGAGCGATAACCAAGACAAAGCGTTTCATTTTCTGAGGCTCCTTTTGATTGATGATGCAAGTGTACTTGTATCAGATATGACAAAAGCCGAACATTGTTGCAAGAGATCTTGCCGAGTTGAGCCGGTGAGGTTTAATATCCGGCCCGTACAGTCTTTCCTCCCACTAAAACCCAAAAAGGAAGGTCTATCTCTTGAGGTCAGCCTCACCAAAGCTAGACACATTGCATCTGTCTCGTGATGAGGAAGCTCTTTCCAGATGCAAGATCGCACTAGAACAAAGAGACTATGAAAATCCGCAGGGCGCTCTTGAGATCATGCGCCCGTTGTGGCGTGGAGTCGGCACACGTCCCAATACGCAAGGGCTGCAACCTGAAACGGCTGCTAATGTTGTTCTTTGCGCGGGCATTCTCACCGGCTGGATTGGCGCTCGCAATCAAATCAAAGACGCACAAGAGAGTGCGCGAAATTTGATCACTAAGAGCATCACTTATTACGAGTCGAGCAGCCTCACACGGAAAGCTGCCGAAGCATGGTCGGAGATTGCATATTGCTACTGGCGGGAAGGCCGAGTAAACGAAGCACGGATCATGCTTCAACAGGCATTGGAACAATTGCCGCCTAAAGGACTCGAGAGAGCGCGGGCACTTCTCAAACTGGCGGATGTCGAACACTCGGCAGCAAGATACTACGACGCACTGAAACTTCTCACTGACAATAGTGCGGTGTTTGCGAGCATCAGGTATCTCCCCGTCAAAGGCTCATATCACAATGAGCTCGCCATAACGTTTAGGACCATCGGAACTGCGGAAAACCGGCCTGACTATTTTCAACGTGCCCTTACCGAATACAAAGCCGCAGAGCATCACTTCAAATTAGCAAAGAATTACATCTATTGTGCGAGCGTCAAAAACAATGAAGCTGTGGTGCTTTCGAAGTTAGGCAGATTCAAAGAAGCCCACAAACATCTTGACCAGACGCGACTCATAACTGTTCGCCTCAAGGATCGAACTCGAACGGCACAGATTGATAGCACTCGTGCGGAGCTATTGATCGCAGAGGGAAACTTCAAAGCCGCCGAAGCTGCGGCCCGCAGAGCGGCAACAGCTTTAGAGAAGGTCGGGCACGGATGTTGGCTCGCAGACGTACTTATTCTAAAGGCCACTGCTCAAGCCCGCTTAGGAAAACCGGCGCGCGCACAAATCACCTTGCAGCGAGCGATCGAAGTAGCTCACGAAGCGGATGCCCTAAACAAAGCTGGACTAGCAGCTCTCACGATGATCGAGGAAGTAGATGGACTTCCACCGGATACCTTGCAGGCGGCATATCAGCAAGCGCGTGAGTGGTTGGCAGATTCGCAGAGTCGGGACGTTCTGGCACGGTTAAGTGCGGCGAGCGGAAAACTTGCAGACAGTCTGTGTAGAGAGATGTCCAGAGACGACGCCGTTGACGTGCTCCTAACCAAGCCACTCGATTTAGACCAAAGGCTATTGAAGTGTGAACACGAAACGATCAAACAGGCTTTAGCACAAACGGACGGCTCAGTGGTTCACGCTGCCCCTCTGATAGGTAGAACTTATCAAGGTTTGTCCCACATGATCGAAAACAGACATCCTGATTTGCTCAACGAGCGCACGCCGATCCACCGCAGAAAACGCCGGAAGAAAGCGAGTCGATCAAAATGATCATCAGCTATCTCGTAAAAGCAGCGAATTCAGCGTTCGACAGTTCTTACGCCAAAGGAGGTCTATTTCTTGAAGTTAGCCTCACCAAAGCTAGACACATCGCATCTGTCTCGTGATGAGGAAGCTCTTTCCAGATGTGAGATCGCACTACAACAAAGAGATAATGAAAACCCGCAAGGCGCTCTTGAGATCATGCGCCCGTTGTGGCGTGGAGTCGGCACACGTCCCGATACACAAGGGCTGCAACCTGAAACGGCTGCTAATGTTGTTCTTTGTGCGGGCATTCTCACCGGCTGGATTGGCGCTCGCAATCAAATCAAAGACGCACAAGAGAGCGCGAGGAATTTGATCACTAAGAGCATCACTTATTACGAGTCGAACAACCTCGCAAGGGAAGCTGCCGAAGCATGGTCGGAGATTGCATATTGCTACTGGCGAGAAGGTCGAGTAAACGAAGCACGAATTATGCTTCAAGAAGCATTGGAACGATTGCCGCCTAAAGGACTCAAGAGAGCGCGGGCACTTCTCAAACTGGCAGATGTCGAACACTCGGCAGCAAGATACTACGACGCACTGAAACTTCTCACTGACAATAGTGCGGTGTTTGCGAGCATCAGGTATCTCCCCGTCAAAGGCTCATATCACAATGAGCTCGCCATAACGTTCAGGACCATCGGGACTGCCGAAAATCGACGTGATTATTTTCAACGGGCGCTTACTCAATACAAAGCCGCAGAGCATCACTTCAAATTAGCAAAGAATTACATCTATTGTGCGAGCGTCAAAAACAATGAAGCTGTGGTGCTTTCGAAGTTAGGCAGATTCAAAGAAGCCCACAAACATCTTGACCAGGCGCGACTCATAACTGTTCGCCTCAAGGATCGAACTCGAACGGCACAGATTGATAGCACTCGTGCGGAGCTATTGATCGCAGAGGGAAACTTCAAAGCCGCCGAAGCTGCGGCCCGTAGAGCGGCAACAGCTTTAGAAAAGGTCGGGCACGGATGTTGGCTCGCAGATGTGCTTATCCTAAAGGCCACTGCTCAAGCCCGCTTAGGAAAACCGGCGCGGGCACAAATCACCTTGCAGCGAGCGATCGAAGTAGCTCACGAAGCGGATGCCCTAAACAAAGCTGGACTAGCGGCTCTTACGATGATTGAGGAAGTAGATGGCCTTTCACCGGATACCTTGCAGGCGGCATATCAGCAAGCGCGTGAGTGGTTGACAGATTCGCAGAGTCGGGAAGTTCTATCACGATTAAGTGCGGCGGGAGGAAAACTCGCAGACAGTCTGTGTAGAGAGATGTCCAGAGACGATGCGGTTGACATGCTCTTACCGAAGCCGCTTGATTTAGACCAAAGGTTATTGGAATGTGAACACGAAACGATCAAACAGGCTTTAGCACAAACGGACGGCTCAGTAGTTCACGCTGCCCCTCTGATAGGTAGAACTTATCAGGGGTTGTCCCACATGATCGAAACAAAACACCCTGATCTGCTCAAGACGCGGACGCCAATTCGACGCAGACAACGGCGGAAGAAAAGCGAGTCGGTAAAATGATCACTAGGGTGCTATTCATTAAGTAGGTTGGATCAATCAACGCCACGGATCTTCGGCGCTCAATGTCACTCCGATCACAGTGCCGCAATCTACACGCTCGCCGCCTTGAGGCGTCTGAGCGATGATAATCCCCGGTTCAAACTCCGGCTCATGCCGCTTGGCAAGAACACGGATCTTGAGATTCGCGTCGCGCAATTTGATCTGTGCTGTTTCGTAGTTCACGCCTACGATCACGGGAACCGATGTTTGTGGAGGTCGTGAAGCTCGTTCGCGCATCACAGAAAGCCCAAGCACGGAAAGAGCGATTGCGGGAAGAACCACAGAGCACATGATAATAAGGCCGATATACACCGTAAGCGTAATTATCAGCAAGCGCTTTTTGCCTCGGATGTAATAACCCAACAGAACGCCAAGAATAAATCTCATTGTGAGTCTCCTCTTTGCACACGAATAGAACCAAGAACACTCTCCGCTCTCATTTCAGAAAACTAGTGGTTCAGGCGGATTGGCTGTTCAGGTGAGTGGGGAAATGGAAAGAGGCGCGGGTTGGCGAGCGTAGTTTCGTAATAAGATTGCTTCACTTCTAGTATGTTGAACCACTGAATCCGGCTGACGAAAAGGACGAACTCACGATCGTTTGCGAAGAAACAATCAGATGAGCGCTGGTCGGTGACGCACGAGATCAAGCGTGGCGTTTAGAAGGAGAGGCGATGCCACTAATTAAGAAAAGTAGTAATTCTATCTGGCGCGTTTGGTCCGGACCGTCAGCCCTGGGCGATAGCCAGCTCTGATTTCCCCGTCATGTCACTGATTTCTCTGTAAGAAAGACCGGCATTTACCAAAAGAATCTCGGTTTTAATCGCCGTTGCCTCTCCACTCAGTTGCCGTGCCTGTAAGTACACGAGAGCACCAGAGCACACGCCCCCTCCGGGTTATCACCTTGGAGCTTTGGTTGTATTTTGCTCAATACTTACTCTCAACTATTTTTGCACCTTGATATCAATAAAAATAACGCATTATGACTGAAGCTCTAAAGGGCGCGACATGTCGTTCCGTAATATGCTGAAATTAAAGAACTTAAAGGATAAATGCAAACTTGCTTAGTTTTTAGGATTGGCCGATTCTGTTTTGGTCTAAGGAGATAATCCAGCTTGACAAGATCGCCAGCCAGGCGCATAATGTAATCGAAGTAATAGGAGGAGACCGCATGGACGAATTGATCAGATATTTGAGAGCTCTCGTGTACTTACAGGCACGGCAGCTGAGTGGAGAGGCAACGGCGATTAAGACCGAGATTCTTTTGGCAAATGCCGGTCTCTCTTACAGAGAAATCAGTGACATGACGGGGAAATCAGAGCCGGCTATCGCCAAGGCCGTAAGTCGGGGACGACTGTCTAATAAGAAGGCAAAAACCAATGAGTGACGAAACTGTAATTCAAGCCATTAACGATCTCACGCGCGTGATGATTGCTTGTAATCTGAACGGGTCGAAGTCTGAGGCCGTCCGCCGCCTTCACGCGGCTGGACTTAAGCAATCGCGGATTGCTGTACTCCTCGGCATGCCTCCAAAGGATGTGACCTCTTTAGTCTCAAAGGTACGGAAGAGTGAAAAGGGCGGGAAAAAAGGGTAAACCGTGCGCAGAGAAACAATTGGTTTCGAAGACTTACTAGTTCAAATGAAAATCACTAACAGGCTTTTGGCTGCACAATTGCGTTCACAGATGAAGCAAAACGATTTGATAGCCCTACTCGCCACCACAGGCGCAAGTGTCAGGGAAATCGCTGACGTTGTGAACACAACGCCTGCTACGGTGACAACAACGCTAGCGCGACTGAAACTACGAAAGGGCTCAGCTGGCGATAGGACAGCGCCAGCTGAAGGTTCCAATAAGGAGTTGTAAATGAGCAACGGCAAAGAAGTGAATATTGAGCAAGTCCATGAAGAGCTTCAAATCGCCAACAGGCTAATGATTCTGTCATTGGTGCGACGGGGCATTCAGCAGAAAGATCTCGCTGCAACTATCGGCATCAGCGAGAGCGGCATGTCAAAAATGTTTCCGCAAGGATTACTAAAGCGAGTAGCAAAACTATCAAAAATCGCGCTGGACGGTACTGAAGATTGAGAACGGAGATGTCATGAAACTTGGCCAGAACCAACTGGAGAATAACTCGCGAGAGGTCGACCTCACCAGCGAACTAATGGATATTAAGCGCCTGCTCGTATTATTGCTGCTCAAAGCGGGTGCTACGCAAACAGAGCTCGCGAAAGCGCTCAACATTGGGCAAGCTACAATCAGCCGACAATATGGTATGGGCAAAGTTAAGAGTCTTACAGCGGAGTTGATGAGCGGCAAGGGAGAATAAAGCTCACGGAATTTGAAGCGTCGACTGTCTTGTCCAAAACAAAGAACCCGCATAACAGAGTTGGAAGGCATTTAGTATGACTGATTATGATGAAGTTTTGGAGACATTGCGTCGAATCGAACAATGGATGGCCATGATCGCGAAGGCCCAACTAGCGCCGCTCCTAGAGGCCGAATTGGCCGATCCTCGCATGGCTGAACTTTACAAGCTAACAGGCACGCACGGACAAAGAGAGATCAAGAAGAAACTGAGCATGTCGGCCAATACGATTTCAGACGCTTGGAAGCGCTGGGAACGCCTAGGATTAATTATTAGAGAGGGTCATGAATACAGAAAGGTGTTTTGATGGCAGCCGGAAAAACTGAGAGAGAACTGTTAGAAGAAATGAACGAGCGATTAAGAGAAATTGCGGGATTGCTGGCTATTCAGGGTAAAACGCAAGACGAACAGATTGACGTACTAACTGGGTTGGGGTTTGACTCCAAAACGATCGGATTGTTTGTCGGCCTATCCGGTGAGGCGGTTCGCAAGCGCAGAACCCGCAAATAACAGGCGATTTCGCCGCGTTGGTGCCTGCCAACAAGGTAACAGCACTGTAGCAGACCAGATGGTTCATAGGTGCTCAGATCGTAAACTGAACGAACTGCAGAAAAAATCGATGTGCACGCTACGAATGGTGCTGTAAAAGGAATCTAGAGATGGCAAAACGGGAAGATCATAAGCAAGATCGCGATCAACAAATTCTAAATCGCCTTGCTAATATCCAGCATAAGGTGGATTCGATCGAGCAAACGAACGCCTTCGCCTTGCGAGCGGACAAAGAGAAGCACGAACAATCGCTACGAGATATTTTCCGAAACGGGAAGCGTAGAGCTCAGGTATATCTTGCTGCGAATGGCGCGCGTAGTGTGCAAGAGATCGCCGACCACATAAAAATGAAACGACCGAATGTTAGCACGCAGTTAAAGGCTCTTTCTATCGAAGGGATCTTAGAAATTGCCTACTCAAGCGGTGGAAAGGACTATTGGGGTAAGAAACCGCTGGACCATACGATTAGGATTACCCGTTTTCTTTGTGACGAGTTTTCCCTGGACAGTGATGGGACCGAAAAGCGCGCCAAAAAATGACTCCCGCGCGTATACCGGGCAATGATCTTCTCAATACAACGATTTCTTGAAGATTACTTTGAGGGGCGCAGTCTTCGGGATGTGGATCAGTTCGCAGTCTCTATTGCGAATCTCTATGATAACCGCCGAGCACAAACGTCTGACACGGAATTTCTTCGAGCGATGCGAAGGCTGCGGACGGTCTTTTACAAGAACAACTCGTCACTAACTCGAGTGGACTTCGAACGCCATCTGTTGAAGTTACTCGATGACCGTTTTGATCCAAAAAAAAAAGATACTGATGCAGAGCCGAAATTCACAGGCAATTTGTCTCAGGCAAGACGCCGCGTCAGTACTGTCCCACGGATTACGATCAATCGACTTTTATTAGAATACAAGAGTGCGATCGAGTCCAGAGGGATTGACGCTTTTTGGGACAGTCGAAAAAGGAATGAGCTCCGGTCTAAACCAGAAAAGATCGCTCAGTCCTTGCTAGCCACTGCCCTAAAGATGTTATTCAGTCAGCGAAAAGCGGGCTTAGTATTGCGAGAGTTTGGCTCGGGTGTCGGATTTGTGGATGTCGGAGTTGTTTTGTCCAATGTTTTGCATGTTGTTGAATTGAAGGTGCTGGTGAAGAAGTTCCAAGGCCCTGCTCAACTTCTTCAATATATGAAACAGGAACACCGTTCCGAGGGCTGGCTAATAGTTGTTGATTCCCGTCCGACAAACATGAAGACACCCATTCCGAATGTTGTTCAGACTAAGCAGGGACCGATCAAAATACTAACTATTGATATCAACCCGTTGGCACCGAGTACCCAGAAAGCAGTCTAGGTTCAAACCGCGTTATCCGAGCACGCCGGGGTCGGCCATCACCATCACAAGATTCCGCTGGGCCAATTCGTACGCACTATTGTATGGAATAACGTAGATTAGTGGCTTGAAATCGCTTATTTGAGCAGCCGCCACAATAGAGCCTATATCCCTTTCAGTAGAATCAGAAATCAACCCCATGGATTTCTTGTAGGCAGCGCCCGCAAGGATTCCGATCCGATTCTTCTCAATCTTCGCGCTGTGTAAGTCCCCAGCCTCGACTTCGTTGTGAAGATTTCTGTAAATCTCACTAGGGCTGGACGTGGGTGGAAGTACAAAGGAATAAGGGGGCAGGGATTTCGCGTCGAAAAATGGCGAGCACCAGACGAAGTGTTCGTGGTTGTAATAATGCTCGTTGATGAAGTACGCCAGCAGAGTATTTACTGAATACAATACAAGTGGATCTGCCATTTTTTAAAGTCGTCGAATCGTCTCCGCTGCGTTTTTGACCTTAGCGCATTTCTTAAGGGACGCCCGATATCTCGATGTTGAACCACCTTTTTTGCATAAAAGAAACGTGCCCAAAAGACATACCCAATCGCCCGTGCGCGCAGCTGATGCCCGTTGTTGGGTTGATAACACTAGTGAGTTAGGTGCTGCTGATCGTGGGCTGTGGGCCATTCCGTTGTGTCCAATTTGTGTCCAGAATGAACAGCACAGCACAGAGACGCGACTGTGACTAACCGTAAAGAATGCAAAATAGGCCGGAATTCTTGGTGGCTGCAACTTTTGAAAAGGCAAATACTTAAGGTTTTGCCGGGATGGTGATTCATAACCCCAAGGTCGGCGGTTCGATCCCGCCCCCCGCTACCAATGGAGTCAATAGTTTGCAGCGGCAGGCTCCTGCCGCTGTTTTGCTATTGTGGGGACTTTTGTGCCGGTCCGCGTTTGCCGTTGCGCAAGCGCTTCTGCTGCGCGTCGCAACCCCTCGTCGGTCGCGTGCGTGTAACGCGCGGATGTTTGAATAGATCGATGACCGAGAATTGCCATGATCGTTCGCGTATCGGTTCCCGCATCCGCGAGCCTCGTCGCGGTTGTATGTCGCAGATCATGAAATCGCAAGTTGTCGAGACCTGCAACGCGACAGGGCAGTGCGAAATCCGTTCTTGAGATCGGTTCTTGGCTTTCTTATTCTTCTAGTTGAAAAACACGTAATCGTTGGGACCGCTTTCGCGGTGCAAACCGAGTAATTCCCTTCTCGCAATGCTATTCATGAATACTTCGGCTGTGGCCTGACTTCGTTTTCTCGCGTTGAGAAATTCATCACGTGAATTAGACCCCGTGAAAAAGTCAACATTCGCCCATGCCTCTCGCAAAGTCCAGATTTCTGAGAGTTGAAGTCAAATCGAACTGAACTCGATAATCGAATCGTTGACTCTTGACCTGATTACCAATGATTCTGAACGGACGGCCTAAGGTTGGAAGCTATTGCTTTTGCTGAACAAGCACTCGTGCTACCAATGCCCACTTAGCCGGCTGAGGTTTGCGAACCGAGGATACCAACCACAGATTCGTTCGCACGAACTCGATTGAAGAATGCTTTTCTAGCTGTTTGCCAATTGAAATTGATGTCAGTGGAGTGATTCTTAACATCCTTCCAATACAAGAGATAATTAGCCACAACTCTAGGCTCCTTCCCCATTTCCTAACTGCTTTTCTAGCGATTGCCTGACCAATCCAACCACATACGGCAGCTCATCGACCGATTCGAAAGGAACTTCGACATCGCCATTTCCCCATCGGCCTAAATTGGTCACGTCCCGCGCCATCTTCTTTGGGTCATCAAGTTCAGCGAACGACATGTTAAGCATCACCAATAACCGCTTGGCTTGCGGAACAACATCCATAAAATTTGTTTCCGCCTTGAATGCCACGTAAAGCTTGAGAAATTCCTGAGTGACACAAGGATCCAGGGACATTACTTCTTTCGTTAGCACTCGGAACAATTGGCCAGTTTTTTCAGTCAACAGATACGGATGGTCGTTGATCGAATAGGTTGCTACAGATTCAGCAGTGGGACGATATGTCGATAGAATCTCAGCTGCCAGTTTTGGACCAGACCACACGTGCAAGGCTTCTCCAGCGAGCTTGTCTGCTCGCTCTTGAATGGTGTCCGCATCCCAGTGATCGAGCTGGCCCAGACCTTGATTCAACTTCAATGGACTCATTTTGAAGCCCATTTGGTGGTCACGTTTCTCCTGAAATGTGTGGTCGCTGTATTCAGAGTTATAAGCTGTCAAAGTCAAATTCCCGAGGGTGTGCAGCCAAGTGGTCCGGACCTTTTCCCAATCTGGTCCCAGCGCTGCCTTCCAGGATTCCGAAAGATTTTCATTTTGCGGAAGGATATGTTCGATAGTGTATTCGTTGACCGGTACCAATTCTTTTCGGTTGTGGTTCTCAAGTCTGCGCAGCCAATAGCTGCGGCTTCGAAAGTTGTATAAGTCGCGCGTATGAAGGTCACGACGAAATTCTTCATCCGGCGGGAACCGTCGGTAGGAAGGTAATAGCAGAAAATGTGCTTTGATGCTCTCCAGGTAGCGATCCTTCTTCAACGCGCGGGCAAAGGTAGCAAAAGTTTTGTTCATCGAGTTTGTGGGAATTGAACAAATCGCACGCCGGAAAACGTATGCCTCTACGAGTCTGACCGCTTCAACAAAATCATTTTTCGATAGCTCGCCGTTTGCATAATCACGATACAATTCGAGCAGAAATGGATAAGCAACCTCTACCCTGAGTTCTCGAAGATCTGAAACTGCGACCTTCAGTTCCTGTTCAGTCTCGTGGTCAAGCGCCATTGCACAGAAATGACTCGCGAAGTTGCGCAAATCTTTAACCAACGACTCCACACCCTCAGCGGCTATATCAGGCCGACGGGCATACGCCTTGAACGCCTCGTAAACCTCACTCACGTTCGGGATCTCGCCGGTCTTGACCGTGAGGTAGTGACGCATAAACGCGTCGAAGTGAGTGCCGTACGCTTCTTGACCAAAATCTAATTCCATGGGCCGCCAATACTGCTCATAGAGTCGTGTTTGTAACGCAGGCTCCAGACCCATAAGAATGAAATTGCGAATGAGGTCCGCCTGGCTTAGTTCGCGCCCTGTTGAGTTCATGCTTTCGAATATCAATTGCGGATTGTCTTGGTCGCGACTTAGCGCAATGTCAACAACCACCAGTTTCGCTAAACCTTTGCAGATCGGAATGAAGTCCCCCTGGCGATCGGAAATCAACTGTTCGAATAACTGAAAATTCTGTGTCACACGTACCGAGGCTTCTTTCGGTTGTGGTGATTCGCTAACAATTGAAATAAGGGAGTCTTTGTCTGTTTGTGACAATAGTAACTTGTATCGACGGTCCCCACTCTCGAGCGGATTGGAGAGATAGTAACCACGGAGTTTGGCGGCCGAAAAATCCTCAATCGGTTCTTTATCACCAAGTGCTTTCGCCAATGCGGCAATCAACAAGGTGACGGTGGTCAGGCGCTGTTGTCCATCAATCACAAGCAATGGTGACTGCGTGGTGACTTGGTAAAGGCCTTTTTCAATATAAACAATAGACCCGATGAAATGAGCGAGGACCTCATCTTTGGCACCGGTTCGGACAATGTCATCCCACAACTGGCGACATTCCCGTTCTGTCCATGAGTAGGTTCGCTGGTAAATTGGGATTACAAACTGAGGAGACTTTTTGAGGAAGTCCAGTAACCGTGCTTCAGTAGCTTTCATTTATTACCTCGTGAGAATCAAAGTAGCGCGACCGCTGGCTAGGCGATTGTTCGATGTGCGAGAGAGTTAATCCGCCTTACCAGCTTAGGCCACAGCGGCTTGGTGAATTGAATTCAATATCGACACAATTCCCTGAGCTTCTAAATCCGGGAACATACCATCAAGTCCTTTACTGCTGTAATCGGTGAACGGGGCTTCGTATAGCAGTGCCGGATCCATCACGCCGTTCTTGGTGAGATACTCAATAATCAAATCGATAAACCGGATCTGATTTGCGGTGAGAGGCTTCTGGTCCAGATATTCGCGAAATGCTCGTTTGGCTGCTTGCCTATCCAAGCCGATTAGCTTCCGAATAAACACTCCAAGCTGTTCTTGTTTCCCGTATGCCTGCTCAAACTCTTCTTTCGTTCCCACGCCGCCTGATTCAAAAAGAATGCGCTCGAGTTCTTCGATATCTGTCGCCGTGATGGGCACATTCCTCTTCAACTTTTGCAAAGCAATGTGAGATTCGTGTTCCTTTAAGAAACTCAGAACTTTCTTTCTGTATTGACCAATATTCACTGCTGAAGCGGCTGCACTATAGGCTCCGACTAGGATCTCGCCCAAATCGTCTTCAAAGTCCGTGTAGATCAATTTCCGCTGCTTTTTGTCGATAAACTTCACCAGATCGCGCAAACGTTTCCGTACGTCTTCAAGCATAGGCAGTGTTATGTCAGCCCAGTACTCGTCGTGCTGAAGATCGAGAATCAGGTCCAGTTGATCGATGACCATCGGAATTGTTCTCTTCTCTTCCAGCCGGCTGGCGATCTCCTTAACCTGATCGCGCAGTTTGGTAAAATCTCGAGATTTAGTCAGAGTTGCTAACTGCAACTTTAGCATGATGAGGTCAAATCGTTTCGCAGTCTCATCCTCAGGATCAAGTTCGTTTGGCAAGCCGGCTAACACAAAATCCAACTCCTCAAACTCGTCAGGACTAAGCTCCTCCCATACCACAGGCTCGCGAAACTTCTCTACAACCTCGCGATGTGGTCTGACGATAAAGTTATCGACATTCATCGCGTCAATTTGTTGCCGCAGCGTCTCCGACAATTCAGCGTTCAACTCGCGTATCGCTTCATCAGCAAGATCGATGTGGCGGAACTTCTCCAGGAGCCCCACTCGCGCCCGGAAGAGCTTCGTGCCGAGCGATTCCTGCGCTGATCCCTCCACCCCCTTCGCATCCTGCTTAAAGAACTCCAGATTCTCGCAGAAGTCGAAAATGTAGAAGAACTTCTTATCTTCCGCTGGACCGAACAAATCTCGCCGCAGCCTGGTGCCACGACCAATCATCTGAAAGAACTTTGTCTTTGACCGGACGATTTTGAAGAACACGAGGTTGACGACTTCAGGAATGTCGATCCCTGTATCCAGCATATCTACGGACACAGCTATCTGCGGAAGTTTGTCAGGCGTTGAGAATTCATCCAGCAGAGTCTGAGCATATGGCTCACCACTTACAATCTTTCGAGTGAATGCACCCTTGTAATGAGGATAGTTCGTGTCAAAGCGGTCCTCAATGTACTCGGCATGCTTTTTACTCTTAGTGAAGATTATCGTCTTGCCCAGGACGTCTCCGCCCGAGACCTTCTGCCCTCGCAGCATCAAAGTCTCAAGAACCTTGTCGACTGTGTCAGCGTTGAATAACCACTTGTTCAATGCTGCCGCATCCACTGAATCCGGAACATCCTGTTTCTCTTCATCCCATTCAATCGCGTCCCACTCTTCCTTCTCTTCTTCACTCAAGTCGTCGTATTTAATTCCACCTCGCAGAAACTTTAGCGGAACTTTAACGGGTACGTAGGGCACGAGGTAACCGTCGTCGACTGCTTTTTCGAGGTCATAAGAATAAGTAGGAACGCCTTTTTCAAGATCGAACAGAGAGTAAGTATTGCGGTCGACTTCGTCTTTCGGAGTTGCGGTTAGACCAACCAGTAACGAGTCGAAATACTCAAAGATGGCGCGGTATTTCTGGTAGACAGACCGGTGTGCTTCGTCAATCACGACAAGATCAAAGTGGCCCACACCAAACCGGCGCAAACCATCTTCAGCTTCATTGATCTGCGTCATCATCGTTGGATAGGTTGAGATGTAAACGCGACTATCTGTGAACTTTTCAGTCACAAGGTTTACGGGATTGGAATCAGGCAAATGTTGCTTGAACGCATTGCCTGCCTGTCGAACCAGAGCAACTCGGTCCGCAAGAAAGAGTACGCGCTTGATCCAGTTGCACCTTTGCAGGAGTTCGCACAACGCGATCAGGGTCCGTGTCTTGCCGGCGCCGGTTGCCATCACAACCAGCGCCTTGCGCTGCATCCTGACGAAATGCTCAGTCACAGCGCGTATACATTCTTCCTGGTAATACCGCTCAACGATCGCTTTGTTGATATTCTCTTTTGATAAATCCTTCCGTTTGCCGCGCCGCTGAATCAGAAGCTCAAGCTCATCTCGTTTATAAAAGCCCTGCACTTCGCGGGGCGGATAGTTCTGATCATCCCAAATCCAGGTCTTGTAGCCGTTCGTGTAAAAGATCAGAGGACGCTGCTTGAATCGCACCTCAAGACAGTCAGCGTAAAGCTTCGCCTGTTGGCGTCCGATTCGCGGATCCTTCTTTGTACGTTTTGCTTCGACCACGGCGAGCGGTGATCCGTCCGCTCCCCAGAGAACATAGTCCACGAAGCCTTCGCCTTTTTCGTTCGGCATTCCCGTGACGGGGTATTCGCGATCTTCTGGTTTATCGAGCGGCCAGCCGGCTTCACGCAACAGCAGATCGATGAAGTAGTCGCGCGTTTCGGCTTCGGAGTAGTCGTGATCGTCGGGAACTCTTTCGTTCTGTTTCTTTGCGACGGCGATTTGCTCGCGCAACAAAGCGATCTGAGTGTCAGTATCCGCGAGGGCTTTAGCTTTATCAGCAAGTTCGCGATCCTTTTCGCGCAACTGTTCTTCGAGCGTCTTCAGTTGATCGAGAGTCTTTGCTGAAACCGAAACCTGCTTTGCAGGGACTCGCTGATCGTCCCACGTGATGTTCTGATATTGAGACGGCGAGTGACGCGTGTACATGCGCGCGAGCCAGTAAAGAAAATGGAATAGTTCTTTAGTGGCTCGCAGCGCGTCTCTTTCAGTAATGGGTTTGCGGGAATGAACGGCGAGATTGCCGATTTCTTTGATCGTCTTGACCTTCAGAAATAGATCGTTTGTGAGGTTCTGTTTGAAGGTAGGCTCGTAAATGAGCGCGCTCAGGTTGTCGTCGTAAGGGCGATTTAGTTCGGGATCATGGTCGTACAACCAGTGAATGGCTAGTTCCAGAGTTCGCCGCGCGTAGAAACAGCAACTCCGCGCATCGGTTCGAGCCAGCGATTCAACCTTTACGGCTGAATCGTGCAGCTCCGGCCATTCGGATTTTAGAAAAGCGAAGTTGCTCATTGACACGTTCCACGTTATCGATCGAGCTACAGCTTTCCACGAAATGCTTCGTGAAGTAGTGATGCAAAAAGGGCGTCCATATTTGCCAATGAAGCGTGTTGCGTCGCCTTTAACCTCTCGACTCCTGCCGCTCGCCGCGCGAATTCTCGCTGCAGTGAAATAGGAGGAATGACTATGGGAATTTTAGCAAGGTTTGACTGATTTATACCTGAGATTGTGGATTTGCGTGACGAATGGATACACAAATTTACGGCGAACCCGCACGTTGCTCAAATAGTAAAAAAGGTAAAGAACTGTTGTCGTGTTTGTTGCGGGCGTCGCACGTATAAAGGATGATTCAAAAATCAGTGGTTCGTTGGAATGCGGTATCAAACAAGGCTTCGCCGCCCCGTCGTAGGTTAAAGAACGACGTGCAATAAGAATATCTTTGTCTGTAACAGAATACTTCTGGATATCTTTTGGGCTGCATGCGACACGTTTTAACTTGCCACGATCGATAATTTCGTAGAAGGCGTCTCCCATATGAACCATTTCCACTCCACCGTCTATGCAGTATTTTTCTTTAGGAAAATATGCTCCATTTTGAAGGGGCTGTGATAATACCGACTCGAGTGGTTTGATTGGGTATGGGGTCGTACCAAGTGCAGGGTCGCCGAAGAGCTCAAGGAAAATGGATTGATTGAGAGAATCGAGTTGGACGAGGGTGACGCGACGCTTCGCCCGCAACGCGTCCGCCATATCCAAGATCTCTGCAATCCGTCGCTGCTCCCCCAATGGCGGCACCCTGACAGGAATCGTCTTCAAATTACTAATTGAAACACTCGCCTGGTTAACTGCCTTGTTTATAAAGTTCGAGAGCCGTGCACGAAACTCTTTCTCCCTGATGAGATATTTTCCAAACTCAGGTAGAAGCTTGTCAGTATTACTCCGGAGGCAAAGCAGGTTCATTCCATGCACTAGCTTTTCCGGTGTTCCTCGGTATACGGCGCATTTACCAATATGCTCGACACTGTTGATGTGGCTGAATAGGATGTCCCCTTGCTTTAGCAGCCACTCTTTACAATCATTCTCTGCCAAGCCAGCATAGCCCACACGTGTTCCATCGACATTCGCATTTGAAATCGTCTCAATTCGAGTAATGGGTAATCCCACGCCTGATTTATCTTGCTTGACATTCATTCCGTTTCTGATGACCTCAAACAACGAGCCAAATGGGACAATCCTCAATGCAGCATCCCCCCCAGTTCCTGTAAGCCTTGCTGAATCTTCGCCTCCATTTTTGCAAGCTCAGCCAGAATCTTTCTCGGGGGGAGGTGATCGACTTCTTCCTGGACGATTTCTTTGTAACGATTCAGCGAAAGGTCATATTCTTGTTTTCGAATCTCAGATTTTGTCACACAAAATGACTGTGCTGTTCGCGGACGTTCGCGTTCGTCATTACCGCGCTTCGACCAACGTGCAAGCACATCAGGTAGATTGCTTTTTGAATGCTCATCGTCTGTGAGACTAATCTTTGGTACCGGTCCAAGCTTTTCCTCCGGTAAGAGGGGGATTCTTTTATCATCGAGCGACCATCCGTCTGCATGAACGTCGTAAAACCAGACATAATCGGTGCCCCCGGAGTTTGTTTTTGTGAAGAGAAGGACCGCAGTTGAGACGCCAGCGTAAGGCTTGAACACCCCACCCGGCAGCGAAATGATTGCTTCGAGTTTCTGGTCCTCAACCAAAATCTTTCGCAGCGTCTTGTGTGCATTGGATGAACCGAAGAGCACACCTTCAGGCACGATTACAGCAGCACGGCCGCCCGGTTTCAATAAACGTTGAAACAGCGCGAGAAAGAGTAGCTCCGTCTTTTTTGTCTTCACGATTCGCTGAAGATCCTTCGCCGTGTTCTCGTAATCCAGCGAACCTGCAAACGGCGGATTCGCCAGCACTAACGTATAGCGTTCCTCTTCACCAGCGTGTTCTTCCGAAAGCGAATCCTTGTAACGAATGTCTGGGTTTTCAACTCCGTGCAGCAGCATGTTCATGCTGCCGATACGCAACATCGTCGAATCGAAGTCGAAGCCATTGAAGAGCTTTTCGTTGAAATGGTGGCGCAGTTCATCGGAGGTAAAGATTTCAGGGTGACGTTCTCGCAGGTATTCACCCGTAGCCACAAGAAAGCCGGCCGTACCGCACGCTGGATCGCAAACGATGTCGTGCGGCTGCGGTGCGACCATTTCAACCATCAAACGAATGATGTGACGCGGCGTTCGGAATTGCCCGTTCTGTCCGGCACTCGCGATCTTGCTGAGCATGTACTCGTAAAGATCACCCTTGGTATCACGATCCTCCATCGGGATCTTGTCGATCATGTCGACGACTTTCGCCAGCAACCCGGGATTCGGAATCGTGAACCGCGCATCCTTCATGTGATGCTGGTAAGTTGAATCTTCACGTTCACTCTTCAGCTCTTTAATGAAAGGGAATACCTGCTCCGAAACGATCTTGAACATCGTGCCCGCCGCTTCATTCTTAAAGCGCGACCAGCGAAGTTCCTGTTGTTTTGAATTAAAGACCGGATTCTGTATTGGCTTCTTCAGCCGATTAGCCTTTGCCTCTTGTGCCGTATGGAGCTCGTCGAGACGCTTTATAAAAAGCAGATACGTGATCTGCTCGATCACTTCAAGCGGATTACTAATTCCTCCCGACCAAAACGCGTCCCACAGACGGTCTACTTGCGTTCTAAGTTCTCCAGTTATCATGATCTTCTTGGATTTAACTGCCTAGACTTCTGGCTGGCTAATGAGCTTATGGTTCACCGCTCAATTGATAGTACTGTTAGCAACCGCACGGGCCGCCCTGGCAAGTTGAGCTGGACTTCGTCACCAATGGACGAGCCGAGCAATGCTCGGGCAAGCGGCATTTTGTCTCCCACCACGCCTTTTTCGACGTCTGTGTGGCCTTTCACAATTTGAACTGCTTTGTGGTTCTCGGGATCGTCATGGTAACTATAGGTCACATAGTCCCAAATCTGAACAACCGAGTCATCGACTGAGACAGGTTCGGCTTGTGCTGGCTCAGGCGAACTCGGCGCCTGTTCCTCCACTGCTGGTTCAATTTCTTCGATAGGACTTGTCAGAGATAATTCTTGTCTCGATTTATCGAGATTGGCTTGCAAAAAGTCTAGAAGTCGTTTGGTCTGAGTCTTCGGATCTTTGAACCAGTCAGCCGACCAGATGCGGTAGATTCGATCTTTCCAACCAAGCTTTTCTAAGATTTCCTGACGAAGTCGGTCGCGATCACGTGCGGATTTTGTTCGATGATAAGTAGCTCCATCGCATTCAATAGCTGCTAGAAACTCTCCAGGTCGATCAGGATGCCGGACGGCGATATCGATAAAGAATCCCGCAACACCAAGTTGCGGAAGAATTTGGTATCCATTGTTTTCCAGAACGCCACCAACCGCGATCTCGAAATCACTGTCCGCTTCGCGATCCCAAATCTCGATTGCGTCCAAGGCTCCAGTCTTGGCGAAGTTCAGATAATTCTTGAGGGCTTGAACACCCTTCGACATCGTGCCGTCAATCCGAATATCTTCCGGCTGCATTGATGAGAACAATTCGATCCTCTTCTTTGCGCGAGTAAACAGAACATTAAGGCGTCGCCACCCAGTGGCCGATGTAATTGGCCCAAATCTTTGATGGAAGACTCCTTGTCGATTCTTGCCAAAGGTGGTTGAGATGATAATGACGTCACGTTCATCTCCCTGGACATTCTCCAGATTTTTGATGAAGAAGGGTTCTCCCTCGCTCTTCCAGGCATTCAGTACCTGTCAATTCTAAGATCTGACTTCAATCGCTTGTCGAATTCGTCTTGTATGAGGTCTCGCTGTGGGCCATTCAAAGTAACCACACCCAAAGACTCTCTGGGATACTTCTTAATGTGTTCGAATACGGCATCAACAACTTTGACAGCCTCCTCGGCATTCTGCCTGTTCTCATACAATCCGTTAGAGACATATCGCCAATGAATACCTAGTCCTTCGTGTGTTTCGAAAGGCGAAGGAAACACAAACAATGGACGGTCCTTATAGAAGTAACTATTCGAAAAGTGAATTAATGAATGATGTTGAGAACGATAGTGCCACCTGAGTCGTCGCGCCGGCTGAAATTTAGTTTGGCTGACATCGAGGATACTTTCTGACTCGTCCAAAGCGGTAGCTTCAGTGTCATCGTCGAGATCATCTATCATAGTGTCGAAAAAGCTGGTGGGGGGTAACTGCTTAGGATCGCCTACAACAACAACTTGGTTGCCCCGAGCTATTGCGCCGATCGAGTCTTCCGGTTTCACCTGTGATGCTTCGTCAATTACCACAAGGTCGAACGTCCGCATCCCAGGTTCTAGGTACTGAGCGACGGAAAGGGGACTCATCATAAAGCACGGTTTGAGGGCCTGAAGGGCTCCGCCGGCACGCTTGACGAGCTGCCGAATAGGAATGTGTCGTCGCTTCTTTCTTATTTCGTTCTCGAGTAGATATCTTTCTGTGTAATCTCTGACGTAACCTGATCCATTTCCTAACGGAACCGGTCGCTTACCGATGTTGAAAGCGCACTGCTTGCGGTTAAGTTGAAGTATCTCTTGATCGAGTGCTTGAAATCTTTCTTTGATTTGTTGATGCGACAGACCTGAAAACTGCATTAATTTCGGATGTTGCCTGAACAATGACTTGGCGAGTGAACTAAACAAGGTATATCGAAAGGCTGGAATCAACTGATCTGGAGGAAGCAATCCGTTTAGAATGGGGTCGCATACGGTTCTCAGACCGAGCTTTGAAGTTCTGTCTATTGCACGACTAAGATCAGCCCAAGTTACTAGGAGATCAATCGCGTTAACCGCTTCAGCAGTACGATCCCGGACTAGTTCTACTGTGATTTCTTTTTTTCGATACCACTTCTCCACGTCCAGACTTCCAAACTTCTTCAATTGTGAAAACAGATCATCGATTTCACTCCATCGATCTACAACGGCCTCGGCGATGGCGATGATAGACTGTGCTCTCTTGCTTGCGTATGGAGTAAGCAGCCACCGTTCAATATCTTCTGGCAAGCCAATCTTGACGACTTCATCGGCCCAATCTTGGGTCGCATTGATTGCTTCGAGATCCGTTGCGACTCCGTCATACCATTTACCCAACCAGGAACATTTAAGGCTTACAATTTTTAATTCCTGCTTCGCCGACCTTAACTCGATAAGCTTGCCGACCAACTGAACAGAAAAATGCGCTGATTCATCAATCTGGAAATGCGATTGAATACAACAAGCAATTGACTCCATATCCTCGGAGTATGAGTGCAATTGTTCGACAAACTGATCGAGTGATGTTTCATCCGAGATGGAAAATCCGGAGGTAGGCCTCGCGTCCGAAACTAGATCGCGTAGCTGGCCCTCAAGTTCTTTAAGCCATGAATACTCCACGTTGAACTGAGCGGAACGTGCGGAAAGCCAAACTAAGGTCGTCTTCGGAAGATTAACAGTAGAATTTACGACATCGAATGGATCGCTAGGCGACAAAGCCGGCCGAAGTTCCGATTCGGCATTTAGATACCACTCGACAAGCCGGTCCAGGTCATCAAAATTTGTCCGCATTCCGACAAACAATGGTCCCAGCAATCGATGGAATTCAGCGTCTGCTTCGAACGCCGCACACGCGTCTTCAAACTCGAGTAGATCGGATAGAGCCTGTATTTGTGTGTCAGCCGTGACCTTTGCTCTCGTGAGCGACAGAGAGTAGTAGAGGTTTCGAGCCTTCCACCATTCTCGACTGACGAAACGTAATGGTCCCCTTCTCATTGTCAAGATGCGAAGCGCCCAGGCGAGCTCATCTCGAGCCGGAGATAGTTTCAGGTTGAAAACTTGCTCCAGATCCGATTTCTGCTTATGAATTTTCGTCGCACTTTCACGGCCGTCCTGCAAGCACTTTTTTACTCCGCCTTCAAATAAGCGGTCAGAACGCCAATCAAGTAGATCAAGTGGAGCATCTTTTGCGATACCCAATATCTTCGTTAGTAAACCAAAGTTTGATTTTGTGGGAGTGAGTTGGAGACTACACGCTGTTGCGCATTCCGTAAATAATTCGATTGAGTTTTTCAGGCGTCTACTGATCTGCGATATCTTTGCCGATCTACTTTTCAGCACACTGGCCTTCGCCTCATGCTGGTTCAGCTTGCTAGCGGTCTGGTAAACCATGCGGATGTCGCTAGTGTTTCTATCTGTCACGTCAATGTCTCTAAAGCTTGAGACTAACAGCGGTTCTGTTTCGCGAATGAATCGAACTGTCTTCGTAAGGCTTTGCAGTGTGGTGCGTGATTCTTCTAAGGTTAATTCCGGCAAAAGATCGAGGGCGAGATCTTCATCGGGGACAAATATGCGCAATGCAAGCTTCGTGCATAGCTTGCGAAGGGACTGCTCTTCCTTGGGAAGGCTAATGCCCAGACGCTGTTCGGCTGAGTTTATGAAGTTGTCGAGTTCGTTCGCGCACTGTTCAATGCCCCTGAGGATATCTTCCACAGTTGCTTCATCACCAAACAAGAGGTTTTCGGGCAGGTAGCCCCACCAAGGATTGCTGGACCCATAACAACCACTGGAAATCAGGTGAAGTTGTAGTTGTTCGAGGCTCTCTTCATATTCAGAGAGACTCTCGATAGAGGGCGCGAAAGGCAGTTCTGCCGTAGCAGGGATTGAGGACTTGTCTAATTCATTTCGATAGCGATCGGACGCCCAGAGAATTTCGTGGACCGTTAATCCAAGCCTGTTACCAGATACCGAGTTGATAAAAGTGACGTAGTGGGTTAGACGCTTCTTGAGACTATTCAAGTCTGCGAGTTTCTGATCTAGCCCGGACGCAGGATAAAAATTGTGGTCCATGCGGAATTTAATATCATCCAGAATCTTTCGTTTCTGAGTCTTATGGCTGTGGAATTCCAAGCAGAACGCGCCGAGACCGGCGTTATCCAGACGTCGCTTAACGACTTCCAGCGCCGCCAGTTTATCTGAAACGAACAGGACCGTTTTGCCCTCTGTTAGAATTGAGGCAATTAGGTTGGTAATTGTTTGTGACTTGCCAGTTCCCGGAGGCCCTTCAATAACCAGATTCTTGCCGTTCTGTGCGTCTACCACCGCACTATGTTGGGAACTGTCCGCATCGTAGATAAGTGGTAATTCATAGCCATCATCCACATTGTACTCTGGCGCAAATGTCTCGCCCTGATAGTCCGTCTCTCCTTGGAAGAGACTTGAAACAATTGGGTTCTCATGAATTGGCGCAACCTTAGGCCATCGACGCTTATCAAGATCTAAATACATCAGAAGTTTGCCAAATGACAATAAACACAGAGTGGCAAACCGATGCATTGCCCAGCCTGGTTTGTGCTTTACGAATTGATCAATCCTGGTGAAGTAATCTTTTGGATCCTCTTCTTCGTCCAGCAGAGGAAGTTCCAAATTGAATTCTGTGCGAAGCTTCTCACGAAGAGTAATGTTGTCCGTGAGATCTTCACCCGTGTATTCGAGGGAGTAGCGAAAATATCCACGCGGATCAACGCCGGTTCGTTTTAAAGCGACTGGAACAACAATTAAAGGCGCAAGTAGATCCTTTTCAGAGCTCTCTGCTTCTCGCCAAGACAGATAACCCAAAACAAGATAGAGAATGTTTGCACCCGTTTCTTCGACGGCGGTTCTAGTGAACTGATCGAGATCACGCAGAATTCGCTCCAAATCCTCTCGATAGTGAAGACTTTGAATATCTGTTGGTGGCTGTCGGCTTGTAACATGTGAGAGTTCATACTCGACGTTTAAGCCAACTGATTGAGCATGCTTGCGGACATCAGGTTTTCGTAGTGCTCCATCAACCGACTCATAATCAGATCTGTTTGGATCTGGAACTGGAATGAGGGGGCATTCTTTGCCGTCTACGTATAGCCGCTCGAAGAGTGAGTTGATTGGGGTATCGATAATCCTGAGCGCGCGTTTTTTCGGAAATCGATAGTTCAGTAAGCCATTCTTCAACGACAAATCAAGCAGCCGTTTACGCATTCGGTGTAAGGCCGCTTCCGTAGAGAATTTGCCTGAGAAGAGGTCCTCTCTTTCCGTATCGACAACACTCTGTTGTTCCATAGGATCAGTCTTTTATGATGAGAAATGCTGCCGCATTTCACTTGACGGATTCGCATCTGGACTGCGCTTTTTGGTTTGAGATGTGGAACTGCCTGTGCTAATGGGCGAGTTCACAACTTCGGGGACAACAGCTCCTGAGAGCAAAACGCGCTTGCAAAAGGCGCTGATCCGCAGCTTTCGGGTTCCGGAGTCGGGCGAAACCGTGGGAGGGGAACGCGCGGGTGATGAATCAAAGCTGTCCAGTATGCGATGTTAGCAAACAATATGCCCACTTGGAAGGAAGATTTTGGGGATTTTATAGGTTTGCCATTTCCCAAATGCTTGCTGATGAGCAACTGCGGTAAATAGCGACAATCATCCACAAACCGGCATCGGAGGTTTCACTCAAAATGCGTCAATCGATGCGGCTTACAGTCCTTTGTACGACAAGTCGCGTTAAACATGAGGGTTGGCTATCAAATGGACTAAATGCGCGGAGTGGGGTGCTTCGTGTCACGAAAACGAATCTCGGTAATGCGGTCAAGCTCGCAGCATTAGGATCTTTCCGCCGCCAACCTACCTATGGGTTTCCTTTTCCCTCGGAGCGTCAATGCTGAGCACCACGTCGTTGCGGCCTATCGTCCCAGCACGATCGCAAAGACCAGGACCAACAATCGAAACATCAGACTCAATGACAATTTTAGTGTTTCAACAGCGAATTTCCCAAGTTATCTTTTCATTAGGATGAGCTCCCGAATACGAACCATAACTCGTGACTGAATCGCTAATTGGCAATAACCCCACAACGGTATGTCCTTTTTCTTTATATCTTCTCGCAAGATCGGTACAACACAAATCGCGAAATCTCCGGCAATGCCACCACCTATTTGAAAGAACCCGATTGAATGATCCGCCGATTCATTGAGGTACCAATCCGCTAGGCCGATTAAGTATTCCATTCCGCTCTTTACTACATTTATGTTTTTGATATCGGCTGTTATACAGTTAGCTGCGAAGATATTTCCAAGCGTACTGTCCTCCCAACCATGAACAAACACTGGTAGATTTTTGTTCCATCGCCGCATAAAGGCAACTATCCCGAACATCGATCTCGTAAGATGTTTTAAATCTTTCCATCGCGTAATAACTTGTAGAGAAACTCATGCGGAAAGAAGCGTTTACCTGACAGCTCCGCAGATCGCCATTCCTCCAAAATTGCTCCTTCGACTGTGCGTATGGCTCATTCTCCGAAAATACATGTATCGGTAACTCTGTTCATGTCGTTTTAAATAATCGACACTCGTCAATGGCAGTAAGATCTCGGTAGTTGGGTATACGTTTATAGGAGTTGTGTGCAATGAGATTAAAAAGATCCTCTTCCAGATTTGCTCCAGTGGCAGATCGCATGGACTTTTTCTGTCTGATCATTTCCGCAAGCGAAATGCCTAATTCGGCAGTGCTCATGGCGCCAGCGATAGATATAAGTTCCTTGAGCTCTGAGGGGCTGATTATGTCACTGCCGATAAGCAGGTTGGGATCAATAACAACAAAAGCTGTCGCGGGATTGAGCGATTTGTCCAACCTACCGAGCATTGATTTAACGGTGTAGTCTGCTATTTTCTGCAAGGAGTTGTAGATTGGTCCCATAGATCGTTGCTGTCATATTAATCCGTCAATGATCACACAGAGTGCTGTTACAACCGAACCGAAGTATAACCTCTAAAGCAACTTCGCTCCTGGCGCCGTAAAATCAACTATGGTGGCGGCTTGCAAAATATTGAGCTGTCTCAACTATGAACTTGGAACAAACCATCTTGCTTTAGAACTTCCAGTACTTTCGATCTGTATGAACCAACGAGAACATGTCAAAGATTAAGAGCTCAAAATCTAAATCGGAAAGTGGTCTTAAAAAAGAGATCCGTGATTTGCGGTCTACGCTAAACCGCATCTGGGCAGCATTGGTCTACATTGATGAGGCGACTCCAATGGAGGAGACACTAGATGCTATAGACGAGGCGTGTGAAATAATGGCTGCGGACTGGCCAGACGATTTTGAGATAACGGATGAGGGCAGCTCAAACGTACAACGACAAATCGATTTGGAAAACCAACTTAATAAGCTAATAGAGGAAGCACAGCAAACCGAGGACTGGGATGCACGGGCGGTTCTCTTTAGAAGGTCACTCGCTCTCGGTGCTGGTGTAACCGACAAACATATTGAGCAACAAATTCAGCAATTAACACCAGATGACTACAGAGATTTAGCACTTAGGTATCTATGGCTGATGGGAGCGATCACGGCCACTACTCCGATTGACTACAAGGATCAGGCCGACCGGCTTATACGCACCTTTAAAGAATTCAAGAAGTCACTCCCTCGAAAGCATGGTCCCGAGCCGAGCCCTGTTATTTCGGAAGCTCTCCGAATACGGGATAGTGAGAACAAGTCATACAAGGAAATCTACAATCGGTTGATTCCGATATTTGGCGAGGATATGAGAAACCTGACGCCAGTAACGCTCAGCGCTCGCGTTCGATCTCGACGATCGCGAGTAAAAAGATCAAAAAACTCCGACCAGTCGCGATCTCACCGCCCCAGTTAGCTGTTCCAAACAATCACGCGTCACAGTCAACTTTACCAAAATGTGACTCTTGCGCAGCGTGGCCCCCACAGCTATGGTTGGCTAACTGTTACTCAGGAGGATCTCAAGAGATGGCTCAGATATTTATTTCGCACAGTCAACGAGACCAACAAGCGAAGAACCTTTTCTACAGGGCTTTTTCAGGAACAGCAGTGCTACCAATCTGGATGGAATACGAGGACGCGCCGACGAGTTCTATAGATGAAGCAATCGAGCGCAAGATCCAGGCGTCAAGCGCGGTGTTTTTCCTACTCGGCGAGGCTGTTGAACGTCTTCCCTTCACCAGGGATTGGGTGCTGTGGGAGAATGGGAAGATAACTAACAAAGATATTTGGGTATTCGAAACCGAAGAGTCTTTGGGCAGTATTAACGTGGTTTTACCTCGCTTCCACCACTATGTTCGTTATCAGCGAACCAAGCCTTGGCGAGACTATATTAATTCGATAGTTCGGTCTCATGACAGTTCGAACCTGTTGGGTTTGGCCGGCACCGGCGCCGGATTGGGAGCAATGGTATCGGAAGAAGATAGAGCAGCAGGTGCTATTGTTGGTGGCCTGGTTGGAACTGTTGTCGAGGCTATCATTCGACCAAATGCTCCAACGGGTATTCCTGTCACTTGTTTGAAATGCTCTTACAGTTACGCCGTTCACCTGACTCGCGGCGTCAATGAATTCAGATGCGCACGTTGCAATTGCAAACTGGAACTTCGCTCACAAGAGTTTCTGCCAGTCAATCGAATAAAGTGGTCTTATTAGATTATCTGCGAGAGGACAGCTTGAGAGTTTGTGTGTCGCGGATTCATGTCTGAGTGTCAAGTAACCTTTTCAGTGTGTGAGCCGGGCCGAACGTTGAATCCAGTTTGAGCGCTTGCTTGGCACACTTTAAGGCTTTCGAACGTCTTCCGGATTTCCAATAAGCCGTTCCGAGTTCCACCCAGGCATGAGGATGAGATGGATCGATCTTAGTGGCTCGATCCGCTGCTTCTATTGCTTCGGAGTAGCGGCAAAGCCCATTGAGTATAGCGGCCTTATTAATCAAACCGGCAAGATTTTGTGAATCCAATCTAAGGCTCTTTTCGCAAAGAGACAGCGCTTCTTCGAGTCGCGCGGGATTTCCCTCTCGGACTAGATGAGCCGCATAGTTTGCGAACGTCTGAGCAGAATCCTCACCGAGAGCTAAAGATAGCGTGTAGGACTGCTCTGCGCGCACGTTATCCCCAAGTATTGAAAGACTGATCGCAAAGTTATTCCAGCCCACCGGGTTGGACGGATCCAAACTCACAGCTCGCAAATAACAATCAGTCGCCTGACGATGTTCTCCAAGTTGAGCTAGTACCTTTCCCTTGTTGTTCCACTCCGCCGCCGTCTTGGAATTATCGGGCTCGGATGAGCAGAGGTCGTCATTGCCGAGCTCTTGTAATAGATCATTAAAGGTCGGTCTCCTGAAAGGATCTTGGGCCAAACACTGGGCCAAGAGGTTACGAACAGACACTGGAATTAGCGGATCATCCAGAGAGGGAACGTTCTGTCGTCGATCTAGCGCGTTGAGTCCACCTCGGCTCGTCTTGCGCTCAAACGGGTATTTTCCCGTCAACATTTCATATCCGATTACTCCGGCGGCGAATACGTCCGACTTTTCAGATCGTTCCTCACCCTCCCAGCACTCGGGAGCCAAGTACAGAGAAGTTCCACCAGTCTGTTTTGAGAATGGGTCGTGAAAACCACGAGCGCGAGCCAATCCAAAATCTGTAACCTTAAGTTCGTGGCCTGTCGCTACTAAGAGGTTCTCAGGTTTCAAATCACCGTGAACGAACCCTGGGGCTTGCAGTTGACAATGGATCATTGCCTTACATAGGCCGCTAAAAAACATCAAAGCAAGCGGAAGATTTACGAGACCGCGGTCGATCCATTCCCTCACGGTCGTCACACCAAGCGGTCCTGGCAAGACAGCCTCCATGACCAGAACTAAACGAGAAGGCGAGAGGGCAATGACGTCGAATAATTGAACGATGTTTGGGTGAGCACCTAAGTCAGACCAAATCCTCCCCTCACTCTTTAACGCGTCAATCTCAAGATCGCCTGCCGACAACTCGACGGTTTTGCAAACCACAAAATATGGAAGTGATGAACCAGGAGACCATTCTGTATCGACGCATAGATAAGCAGTGCCCATTCCTCCGCGGCGAAAACCATGGACCTGAAACCTGCCGGCAATCCTTGGAAAATACTTATCTAAGATTGCTTTCAAACCACGGTTAGAGTCGTCCTCGACCTTATCTGCCGATTCCGAAGCAAGCTTTGCAACAGCTTCGCGATATCCTTTTTCATCAATCAAATATGGACCATCCTGTAGTGCGGGCCATGCCTTTCGTATGTAATTCTGCACCTGGGGTTGAAGGGCGGCTGTTATATCGAACCAGAATTGAGTTTCAAGTCCACAGGAATTGCATTTTGCCTGGACAGATTCAAACGACTGCTTATCTTGAAAATCCAATTCCCACCGTAATGCGCTGTAATCGCCGCCACATGAACATCTCTGTTCAGCGAGATATGTCCGTTGTTCCCAAGTGCTTGAAACTGAAATCGCCTGCTCCATAGTAGTTGGTTACAGTTTATATTGTTCTTAACAGAGCAATCTATAATCGCCAAACCTTAACGCGGCAGCAGATAATGACCAAAAATATAAAGGAAGTTACTCGATCGTTCGCTATGGTCGACGTCCATTCGCAGGACGACTCTCATAACACCGCACAAATGCATGACGTGTTCATTAGCTACGCGCGAAAGAACGAGGAGTTCGCCTCCAGGTTGGAGCAGGCGCTAGAGAAGTTTAAACCGCCGCCGGATCTCAAAGTGCCGCAGCGCCACCTTGACGTCTTTCGTGATAGGTCCGACTTCACGGGCGGCGAATATTTTGAGAATCTGGATAATCACCTGTTGAGTTCCGCAAAGCTCATCGTCATTTGTTCGCCGGAAGCGAGCAAGAGCGGGTTCGTCAACGACGAAATACGCCGCTTCGCGCGGCTCAGAGGCGCCGGCCACATCATCCCCATTCTGCATTCCGGCATACCGAACAACGAGGCGGGGCCGGATCAGAAAGCGCAGAGCGCTTTCCCCGACGCCCTTTGCCAAGTGATGCAATTGCCGCTCGCCGTGAACTTCAGCGGCTTCGACGCACGAAAGCACAAGATCAACAAGGGGGCGTTCTCCGACGGGTGGTACGCCATGCTGGCTAGCATCTACGAGGTCAGCCGCAGTGAGGTCGAGCAACGCGACGGGAAAAGACAGGCGCGCGCGCGGAGAATAACTTACAGCGTCTTAGGCACGAGCATCATTGTCCTCTCCATCCTGTTGTTCCTGACCTGGGCATCGCGCAACGAGGCCAGCCGTCAAGAAGGAATCGCGCAGGAGGAGTTGAAGAGGACTCGCCAATTGCTCTACGTGTCGGACATCAACCTGGCACAACAGCTGTACAGGGCGGGTAACGTAGCCCGGGCGCATGAGTTAGTCGAGGCTTACTTGGCAAGTGGGCAGGACCTGCGGGGCTTTGAGTGGTATTACCTGATGGCCCAGTACCACGACGAAGTGACCACACTCAGAGGCCATGCAGCGTACATAGTTGCGGTGGCCTTCTCGCCGGACGGGAAGACGGTCGCCACCGCAAGCCGGGACACCACGATAAAGCTCTGGGATGCAGCTTCGCGCCAGGAGTTGGGCACGCTGAAGGGCCACGAAAAAAATGTGACTGCGGTGGCGTTCTCGCCAGACGGCAAAATGATTGCGACCGGCGGGTGGGACGACACGGCGAGGCTGTGGGATGTGGCTTCGCGCACGGAGGTGGCCACCCTTAAAGGACACGAAGGTACGGTGTCCGCAGTGGCATTCTCTCCAGACGGGAAGACCTTACTGACTGGGAGCCATGACGATAGGACTAAGCTGTGGGACGTTGCCACAGGGAGGGAGCTGGTCACCCTCCGGGGACACGATGATAATGTTGAGGTCGTAGCCTTCGCGCCCAATGGCAACTCCTTCGCCACCGGGGGGCGCGGGTCTGTAAGGCTGTGGAGCTCCGCTTCGCACAAGCAACTGGCGACGCTCAAGGGGTTTAAAAGGGGAATTACCTCAATGTCGTTCTCACCAGACGGGAGGCTCATCGCTACGTGCAACCTTTACGAGACGGCGCAGTTGTGGGACGTGACCTCACGCACAGAAAGGATTCAGTTCAAAGGTCACAATGGGCTCGTCGATGCGGTGGCCTTCTCGCCCGACGGGAAGATGCTCGCCACAGGAGGATCTGATAGTACGGTGCGGCTGTGGGACGTGGCTTCCGGTCGGGAACTAGTTACGCTCCTGGGCCATGCGCGAGACGTAGTCGCGATAGCGTTCTCTCCTGACGGCACGACTCTTTTAACCGGCAGCTACGACAACACGGGGAAACTATGGGACATGGGTTCGCGCAAGACTCTGGAGGCGCTCGATGAGCAGGAGTATGGAGTCTACGCGCTGGCGTTCTCGCCCGACGGCGCGACGCTCGCCATCGGCAGCGATGATTATACGAAGCTCTGGGACGCAGCTTCACGGAAGCAGATCGTCGCCCTCAAGAACAAGAACGAAGAAGGCGTAGACGCGTTAGCGTTCTCGCCGGACGGCAAAATACTCGCTACTGGCAGCCGCGATGCTGCGGTGCGACTCTTGGACGTGCCGTCCGGTAAGGAACTGCAGACACTAACGGGGCACGAGGGTGACGTTGATGCAGTCGTATTTTCGCCGGACGGTAAGATGCTTGCGTCCGCCGGCAGGGATGGGATAAAGCTCTGGGACGTGGCTTCACGCACGGAACTGGTAACGCTCAAGGGCCACGAAGAGAACGTCATCGCCGTGGCCTTTTCGCCCGACGGTCGAATACTCGCAACGGGCGGCGTCGATGCCACAGTAAGGTTGTGGGACGTAGCCTCACGGCGGGAGATAGTCACCCTAGTGGGCCACAAACAAAACGTCACGTCGGTGGCCTTCTCGCCAGATGGAAGAATGCTTGCCACAGGGAGCTGGGACAGTACGGTGCGGCTGTGGGACGTAGCTTCGCGCAAGGAGGTGGCCACGCTCAAGGGGCATAAAGAAACTATCAATAAAGTAGCCTTCTCGCCGGACGGGAAGACGGTCGCCACGGGTAGCAGCGATCCCTCGGTCAAGCTGTGGGATGTGGCCTCGGGTAAGGAGCTGGTTACACTCGCCGGATACACGCAAAACGTCAGCGATGTGGTTTTCTCGCCGAACGGAAAGACGCTGGCCACGGGGAGTTGGGACGGTAAAGTGAGGCTTTGGAATGCCGTCTCGGATGCTCAGATAAGGGTGCAATTATATGGTACGTAGTCAGAGATGTTATTAACTGGGCAGGGATGGCTCGGTGGTGAAGTCTGTCTATGTCGGACGTAGCGAAGTTGCACATATGCAAGTTCCAAGGTGATCGAGAAATTCGCTCGCACCATGAAAATCACCCGAAGCAATCAAACAGGAGAAAGCAGCGCGAACGATTACCTGCTGCTGCATTGAGTTCGCCATCCTCAGTTGGGAGTATTTTCTTTATGTACGTTGCGGGTGGCGTGGGTGATGCCGGGCGTTATGCCGCCGAACGAGGTAACTACCTGGTCTAGCTGTCGAAAAGGTGAATGGAAATGGCAAATGATGTAGATGAACTGAAGGCATATTCGGAAGCGTGTAATACTCTGCGTCATTATTCAAACGCTAGTCTTACAGTCCGTTTAGCGTCAGTTGTTCAGGGGATTGCAATTCTTGTTGCTTGGGCGTTTGCTCTGACACAGAAAAATTCCTCGCTCATGATTGGCCTGCCTATTGCGGGTCTTTTATTTACGGCTCTTTTATATCGATTCCATTTGGGATACTTCCGTGCAACCGGTTTCTTCTATGATATGGCCTTAAAGATGGAAGAAAAATTCTTTAGTGAAGATTGCAGACCTATCGGTGCTTATCACAAAAAGCATGCCGAGCTGTACGAAAACACCTGGGGAAGGGTATTTACGCTGAATGCTCCATTCACTCTCATCGGAACTCTTTTCGTGGTTGCGTTGATTACGGCCGTATGGTTCTTGATGGCAGGCAAAGTAGCGGCTTGATTGCCCCTGTACTGCTGTTACCTCAAACGGTGTTTGCGTTCCTGAAAGCAGCGTTCGGTTATTGTATGGAGAGTTGAAATGCACGAATTTACTTTTCTTTTCTGCTAAAGACCTCGAAATTGGGGGATAATATAGTTGACTGACCAAAGGCGCATGCGTTTATGGGTTTATGGTCGGCTGGTAAGCGAGTTCTTGTTCTCAGGCAATGCTTTTAAGTGAGATTCATTGAGCGCCTTCTGATATTTGCCTTCCCAATATGACCACTCATAGAACCCAATACAGATTCCAGCGACCGGCCAAAAGACAGCCGCAAGGCAAATATCGGACTGACTGCCGCCAAAAAAGTGGTGGTTAACGTCCACTAGCCCAATCATCGTCAGGCCATAGGTTAGCGCGGAACGAATAACAATGCGTTTCTTCCCGTCCGCTCTTTCCCGCGCCCACAATTCAAGTGCACGTTCATCCCTACGTTGAGCCCTACGAGAGCGCCACGCCTGAATTCTTGTTAGCCACGCTTTCATAGCTATTCTTTCCGTGGACACCTCCGCACTGGAGTCCTGAGATAGGACAAGTTTTCTATACTTCACTAACCAAGGGGGAGGGCGACAAGACTGGGAGTAGCCCTGCCGCCCTCGCGCCTAGCGTCCGCACAAGCGTGCCCAGATCGCCCGCTAGACGTTAATGTTTCCGCGAGTGTCGCCGCTCTGGTTTCCGCTTTTCGAGCAAGTCTTTGTGTCTCGTGTGTAGCATATAGTTCAACGTTTGATGCGACACTCCAAGACTACGGGCGGCGTGTGTGATGCTGCCATGATAAACGTCGAGTGCCCGCTTTATGAAATCGTGCTCAAGCAATTGTTTCGCCTCCGTGAATGTATGACCGGAACCAAGGCGATCCCCCTCAGATATTGTTAAGTGATCTCCTATTTCCTGAAATGCGGCTAGCGCGGCTTCTGACGCTCGGTTGACACTTCCGCTATGTTCAGCAAGAGCGATAGCGCGTCGAAAAGTTAAGAGTGCGATGCCGTTATTTCCGAGACGGGCCAACGCTCTGCCGTGCGTTGTCAGAGCTTCGGCTAAGAGCGCATGGCAATCGCTTTTCTCCAAACTGCGCACTGCCGACCGTGCGATTCGTTCGGCTTCGGTGACACGGTTTTGTTTGAGAAACACGCCAGCGCGAGTCTCATCAACTTGCGCTATGGTGACAGCATCCTTGAGTCTGACTAGAACACGGCGAGCGCGGTCCAAGTGCTCATGGGCTTCGTCGCATCGGTAGATTTTGAAGTAGATTAAGCCGAGATTGTTTTCAACGTTAGCGAGGTAACGTTTGTGTCCTGCTAGCTCAAAGTAATGACTTGCCGCTGCGTACTCTACTAGAGCACGGTCAAGATACTCTGTTCGCTTTTCCGTGTCCCAAAGCCACTCAAGCATGTTTGCGAGAGTAACGTGATAACTGCCTCTGATTGTTTGATTGTTGATCTTCTGAAACAGGAGAGCGTAGTCCGTGAGAATGTTTAAACCCTTGTCGTATTGCGCCGCTTCGAGTTCTACGATAGCCAATCGAATTACAGCTTTCCCCCTCAATTCACTGTCCACGGTCAAGTTGGAGAGTGCTTCTTCGAGAAGGTCGCGAGCCTCATTGATCTCGCCTGTCCGCCAGTAACAAAGTGCTAGCTCTGTTTGCGCTTCGGCTATTTTCTTTTTGTATCTTTGCGCCTCGAATATGGTGAGGCTTTCGCTGATTAGGTTCTTCGCTTTTTCCTGTGCGTCTGTGTTCTGATTCTGAATTAACCCTGTCAGCACTCCGGCCCGCAAGAGAACTTCGGCAGTCATCCCCGGCTGCAAGTCTGCGAATGACGGACGCTCGCCAATACGCCGCCAGTAGCCACTAAGCGTTCTCCGTGCTTCCTCATATTCACCTTTGTTCTCAAATTCCTTTGCGAGTTCGCAGCACAACTCCGCACGGCGATCCGCACTAAGGTTTGGATTCTCCAATTCGCGCAGAAGTGAGGTTCGCAAGGTCATGTGAGAACCTACTTTTCACATTGAAGCAAGGAAAGAGACTAGAGCACTCCGCGCGAATCTTACGCACTCTGTTTAACTCTTGCAAGAACGATTCAAAGCTGTTCTAGTTGGTGATGTAAAATTTTTACTTCGCAACTAGGAGGCTTTCTCACAGTGAAAACCTTACGCCAAACGTGCGCCATTGCAGTTCTAACTCTACTGCTGTCGGCTTCTGCGCTTGCTGGTCAAATACAATGTCCCGGCGCGATACCACCACCACCGCCGGACGAAACGAAAGCAACGAGTAGCATCACTACGACCGTCATTCTGGCGCTTGTTAGTCTAATCAGATAAGGCGTTATTCAGCTTTCCAAGAAGTGAAGACCGCTCAGGCGGGACGGTAGGAGTGTACTCCCACTAAGTACAAAACTTACCTTGATCGGGTTTCATCAATTCGAGTTTTCGCCTTGTGATGTCTATTTACACACGGCTATAAGCGAGCGTAGCCTCACACCGCCCAGAGTGTGGGGCCGGGGCGTCGTCGGTCCCTTGGTGAGGGGGGACCAAGGGGGACGCCCCAACATTCTTGTTCAACTGACATGATCCAAGTAGATGACTCAGAACTCACGGATGAAGATCGCGAGTTTCTGAAAGAGTGGGCAGACAACTTAAATGAGTCTGTGCCTGTGCTTATCGGGCGGATCTTAGTGGCAGCAATTGAAGGCGATCAGTACATCGAAAAACGGCCAAGAGATTGATTACGCGACTCTCTTTTTCTTTCCTGACTTCTTTGTTCGCTGATATTCAGCCTCGCGCTTATCGATCTCACTCTTAGGAACGGAGATCAATTGCTTCGCTAGTTTCTCGAAGTTCTGATATTCCTCTGAGGGTTTAGATGATGTTGTTTTCTTCATCGTCTTATTCGTCCTGTTGATCCTCTCCGTCATGTTCCGAGGCGCTTTCTTTGTGGTCTGTGGCCTTATCATTTGTGATGACGTTTATCCCGAACTTTACTTGAAGAGCCGGTTAATGATCGCGTAGAAGGGCGTTATGACTAACCAGTAGGCCAGAGACAGGGGCCAAATCGACCCCATCAACGGTTTCACTTCGTCCTCCCATGGAGTCTGGTCATAGGGAAAAGCGATGTTGCGAAGGGACTCGCATATATTGACCGAAACGGCCGCGCAAACGGGATAAAGCAACCCAACAATTACTCCAACGAGTAAAGCAGGGACAGCGAGATACGGAACGCTCGCCCAATCAAAAACATTAGTATCAGGGAAGTTTTTGGATGGTGTTAAGCCGAGGTATACGAGAGTTATAATGGCAGTAACAATAGCCACTGAAATAGAAGCTCCAAACAAACAGCCTCTCCCCGTAGCTTTCGCTTCACTCACGCAGATCTCCGCTTCTTTGTCGCTTTCTTGTGTCTGACGTACTCAGCTTGTCGTATCAACTTCACTCTTAGGAACCTTAAATAGTTCCTTGGCTAGGTTCTCGAAGTTCTGTTATTCCTCTGAGGGTTTATTGGCTTTTCCCTTACTCACTTTCTTGCCCTTCATGCGGTCTATTTCGCCGCGTAGTCCGATCAGATTTTATTGTTTGGATGTTTATACATCCCGTTAGACCTAAGCGCATAAACCAGGGGCGCTGGGTTTTCCTTACATGTCGTTCTATCTTTGCCTTTGCTGCGATTAGTTGTGTTATCCAGTCATCAATATCACGCGTCCCTGTTACGCTCGCTATAATTGCTACGTCCGTTTTCTTGATTGTCTCCGCGTGTGTGTAAATCATGTTCTTGTCTGGAGTCACAAGTACATAGTTTTGCGACGCGCAAAGACTGATAACGCGTGGGTCTTTAACCCGTTCTTCTTTCCGTCCTTTCTTATCGCAGAAGTGATCGATAAAACACTTCACCTTATACCCGGCATTTCTCAGCCGTTCGGGTCTTGTCGTACTTCCAAAACAATCCTCCAAAAAGAGGACACATTCCTCACGCCGCTTCTGGTACAAGATGTCTCATTGCCTCAAGGATTGAATCCGTGGAAAGGCGATAGTCTTTCGCTAAATTCGCGATCTTCTCGCCCTCTGAGGCCCTCTGTACCACGTCCTCGACCGGGATTCTCGTTCCTGTGATAACCAGCTTTCCAGACATAATGTCAGGTGAGATACTCACTGGTCTCGTTTTGTCTTCAACCTTGCCCGTCCAGTAACGCCACGGGAAAAGCTCAACCAATTCGCGCTTAGTATTCCAGCGCAAGCGCGTTGCAAACGGTTCGACAATTTCCCTAATTGCCAATTGCCGATTGTGTGTTAGATCCACTAACCGTCTAGGCTGCCGCTTGCTCGCCTTCTTATCCATGATCACATGACCATAGAACACAATTATATTGTCACCCAGCAAGGGAAACCTTGCCGTGCTTTCTTTTCTAGCTTGTTCAATTACTTCGCGTGTCTTAGCAAGGGAAAGATTAAAGTGCTTTCTGACGATTTCAATGTAATAGGCTTGGGTTAGATCTCTAAAGGAAAGAAGTGTAGTCGGAAGGTCGCGGCCCGCGATATGCCAAACGGGATGATCGGAAACCCAATATCTCAAAGTCTCTTTCGACATTGCCAAATAGGCAGCGGCCTCAGAGATCGTGTAGATAGGGAAGTCTTGCAATGATTGGTTAGATCGCCGTGTTGCCAGCGTCACCATATTGCTTTCCTCGATAATCCATTTAAGTACACGACAATCTTCCACGCCAATAACCCCCGTGCTAAAATGTCAGACACGAAGGCGAGCATGAAAGATTCGTCTCCAAAGTCACCACTAAGGCTCCGGCAAGAATCGAAGGGCGGCTTTTGCAATCATTACTTAGGGCGCTTCTTTCCGCGCCCTTGTCGCGCTAAATGCTTCTCAGGCATCGGCTGCACACTTCCCGGTCAACTCGGCAAACTGTAAACGCTTGCCAGTAACCATCGTGAGCACTTCAAAGAATCTATCGCTATCGGTGGCCTTCCGTCTATTAAATCTGAACGCCTGTTCGTCTAAGTAGCGAAAAAGGTGAAACGGCTCAACGCTGATATAGGTGCCGCCGATGGTCCGCTTTAAGTGACTCCAGAAGTTTTCGATCCCGTTCGTGTGTACGTTACCTTCGACATACTTCTCAGCGTGATTGATCACGTTGTGCATGTAGTCGTAGTTAAGATCATTGTACGACTTGAGCGCGTCGCTGTAGACCATCGATCCCGTTTCAACGTGAGCGTTGATCTCGGGGCGTAGCGTCTTGCGCTTGACGTTCGGCACAACCATCGTGCGGACTTCGCCATGCCGTTCGAGTAAGCCCATGACTGCAACCTTGCCCGATCCGCCGGTGCCGTGGATCTTGCGAGCGCGTTCGCTGCGGTGCATGTTGCGCGCCTTGCCGCCGATGAAAGTTTCGTCAACTTCGACGTGGCCGGATAGCTTTTCGAGGGAGCCTTGCTGCATAGCTAAACGAATCCGATGCAGCATGAACCATGCCGACTTTTGCGTGACGCCTAGTGCGCGATGAATCTCGTAACTCGAAATGCCGTTCTTTGCATTTGCGATTAACCAGATCGCGGCTAGCCACTTGTCTAAGCCAAGCGGGCTATCCTCGAAGATGGTTCCGACTTTGAGTGAGAATTTCTGTTTCGGATGCGCCGTGCGGCACTTGAATAAACGAGCCTTTTCGAGATAGATAACATTGTCCGATCCGCACTGTGGGCAACGGACATTTCCATCTTCCCAGCGGGCCGCTATCATAAAGGCATTGCAGTTTTCCGTCTTGGAAAAGTGAACGCTTGCTTGTTGTAAGGTCTTCGGCGTTTCCATGCTGTGAAGATACAGGAAAACGGCTTGGTCAGTCAAGTATATTATCACCCAAATTAGCTAGGCTGCCCGTTCGCTTTGTTTTGTGGGCCCAAGGTGCGCCAGCCGGCCGCCACGTCTTCACTAACTCCAGGTGACCGCGATCCACAAATCAGCCATCGCTTTGGCATCGAAGGATAGCTTGAGTTCCCCTTCCAGGTTAATGGCTAAGGCCTCAGCAGTGTGACCCACCAGCAAATCGCCGTAAGAGGGATCTCTCGCTAAAGAGATGATCTTGTCGCCCAGACCGAAATTGGCGGGCGGCGCATCACTGGTTCTTCGAGCCAGAATGTCGATGCGAGTGATTTGATTCCGACGGTTCGCACTCCAAAATGGGTAATGCTCCCCGCGCAAGTTAAGCACCAGCTCGTACCGGTCGCCTGGCGTCTGACCCTGGAACTGCGCCCACTCGGTCGGAAACTCGTAACGCACTGAGAAAAGGCGCACAGTTCCTGCAGCCCGGGCCTCATCCATTAGTTCCTTGATCCGTGACATGGCCGCCTTCCGCAGCAGGTCACCACCCTCGCGCGCCGTATAGCGAATATGAAGCACCACATCGCTGATGGTGTTGTAGTCAAACTGAGCCGGATCCCCTTTGCTCGGGTCGGCCGGCAAACTCAACTGCCATTCACTAATCACTCCTGAGTTCTCGAACGGCAAATAGCGTTCGTCGTGAAGGTTGGTCTCAAACAAGCCGCTGTCGTTTTGCGCGGAGCTGGTCACAATTGATTGCAGGCTGCCAAAATTATCGCTGAAGCGAAGGTCTTCGGCATCAACTCGTGCATAACCGTCGGCTACCAGCGGTGTCTTGCGAGTACTGCTCTTGAGCATCGTTAAGGTGCAGTTCACGCTTGCATACGGGCCGCTCACGCAAGGAATGCTTACCGCCACATTCTTGACGCGTCGGAAATAGTGACCCGGACCATCCATGTCGAAGATCGATTCCGGCAGTTGCACCGTGCAACGCCCGGTTGCTCGCAGTTGAATCAGCCCCAGCGGATTCAACTGTAGCAGGCTGACGTGCTTGGTAAGTTCATATTCGCGCTGATTGAGATCGTGGTACGCCATCTCCATCCGTTTTAGGTCGAAATACAGTTTCTCTCCGGCGAGCAGTCCTTCCTTGCCGGCCAGGTAGCCGAATTGAACGTAGCTCAAATCCATGTTGCCGAGTTCGTGCTGTAATGCGCGCTCGGCTTTCTTTGCAATGTCGAAGGCCAACTGGAAACTCTGTGCATAGAGCCCTTTCACCTCGCGCTTCATCCAGGTGTAGAGAGACTTGTTGGTCTTTTTACCAGTTCTTTGCGTGCCTTCTTCATTCAGGAAGTGTTCGATCTCTTCCGTGTGTTCCTTTTGTTTGCGATGGTTTCGCAGCTCCAGCTCGGCAATTGCTTCGCGAATCTCAGCGCCGCGCAGTTGCTTGAAGATTTGGGAAATCTCGCCGGCGGCGAGGTTGCTTTGAAAGGCCCATTCGCGTTCACGACGCGCAAAGGAGTCGATGCGAGCAGCTCGCCGGGCCTCGAAGTTAAGCTTGTCGGCAGCTCCTCGAGCAGCATTGCCAAACCCGGTGATTACCGCTCCGACACTTTGCCCGGTGACGGTAACAGCGCCTCCCACACCCCACGGTTCGGCACTTACTTTCATCTCGGGAATGGCGCTGATCATTGAACTGGCGATGCTCAGATCATTTGCGACATTGGTCAACATCTGGGCGTCTTTCATGAGCAAAGTTTCGCGTACCTCGTGAGAACTGAGAAGCTTCCCGCCACTGAGAGCCTGTGCGGCCTGTGATTCAGCATCGGAAGCAATATCAACTTCGATTTCCCGCAGCGCCATTGCGGCTTCCTTCATCTTAAACTTCAGCTTTTCCAGACTGTCTTTATCAAGCTCCTCCCATCCGGGAATCGCTTTCTCAATCTCGTCGACCTTCTTTCCAAGTTGCATTTCATAGTAGGTGTAGCGCTGCACGGCAAGGGCCAACGTCTGCAGCAGGCCTTCCTTCGATTTACTCGCTTCCTGGAGTTGCGCATATTTCACCTGCTCGACCATATCCATGACCGCGCGCTCGTGTTTGGAGCGCAGGATGGCCATCGCTTCGCCATCCTCCTTCTCCATTGCCGACAAAAGATTGCTACCGAGCGATTTCACTTCCTGGCAGATCTCGGCGGCCTTTTGGATCAGCAACTGAAAACGAACCAGCGGCAACGGTTGGTTAAGTCCGTTGACGATGGAGCCGACGTCGAGGCCGGCCGCGGCCGCGCGTGCGAGCATCGCTGGATCGATCGGTGGCTCGAACAAAGCGAGTTGGCGAAAGACACCCTGAAAGTTCAGGCTGTTGCGAATTTTGAACAGCCGGTCGGCGACCGTGTCCCAATAGCCAACCAGTTTGTCGTTGTGCGGTATGCAGAAGTAGAGTGACTGGCTCAGACTTCGCAGCGTGGCGGCACGTTCATCGCTGCCTGAAGCCGCATCCGGAGACAGCGCCAAAGAGGCCTCGATATCACGAATGACTACGCCAAATTCACCGAGGTCCTTACGCAGGTTGGCATACGTCTGCGGCCGTATGTTGCTCGGCCGGGGCACCAGTTGGGGCCGCGGCCCAAGGATGTTAGCGGCCAGGACGTAAACCATCATCGCCTCGTCAATGGCCTCACCGGTATCTTGCCGGAAAAGCGAATCACCCCAGCCAATCAAATTATCGAGATACGCCATCACGGTCTTGTACATGTAGGCCTGCTGCCGGAAACGCGCGATCACGTGAGGCCGAAACGGTGCATTCGCCCATTCACGCAGGCTCCTGATCGTCTCCTCGCGCAGCAACGGATCGGTGTTGGTGACAAGATTGACGAGAATCTCTTCAATCTTGCTCACGCCGCTTTCCCGAAACGGCCGGACTTTCCAGAATCGCTCGGCCCGCCGTTGCTGTCGTCGGTGGGATCGAAGAGGTAATGAAACCAGCGCTGGGCCTCGGCAAAGCGTTGGTTCTTGCTTAAGTGAACCGCGATGGTGAACGGAACGTGGAAGAATAGTTCCCAATTGTAAACTGAATAAGCGCCGCCCGAAGTGAAGTCCAAATCGGCAACGGGATGAGGATGGCGCACGGCATCCGTCGGTTTGTAATTCACAAATAGCTGCTGAAGGTACTTGGGATGCGGCTTGCTGTTCTTAAGTACTACGTTCAGGTTGCCAGGCAACGACACCGGAGTTCCAGCCGCGAGCCGCACCAACGTACCTTGAGGCAAGGTTGCTTTTTCACCGCCGGAAAGAACGATCTTGGTAATCGACGTTAGCATGACGTCGGTCTCATCAAAGGTCAGTGCCTCCCAGTCTCCCCTTAGCATGAAAGTAGTGTTTTTTGCTGGAGTTTCAGGTAGGGCAGGAATGAGCGTCACGGGCGTTTGTGCCGGCACGTGAGCAACTGCAGGTTCGCCGAGCATTGGCATGAAACCAGCCATCAACTCCATTTGTCCGGCCTCGCTAAGAGCTATTGTGTTTTGCAACAGCGCGACCCGTGCCTGCGCATGAATTTTCACGGTCGCGTTGGGCAGAAGGATCTCAACACTGCCAGGGAGTGAATGGCCCACCGGCTCGTACTGAGTGTCCGTCGCCTGGAGTTTCGAGGTCGAATCTCGAATTAACTGTTGCACAAGTTCCTGCACATAAGGATGCTGGTGCAGATAAAAGCGGTAGCTGACATCGCGTTCGTGAATGGTTTTCTCGACTGTCTCAATGTAACCGGTGTCGGTTATGAACTGGCCCGGAGAATCGGACCCTACGAATGTTGTTGGACTCATCGCAGCCTCCGTTGCTGGCGTTCGACCACTGCCGCTTCGTCGTTCCTTCCACGAAAACCGGAACTATGTGCTTCATCAAAATTTTGTGCGAGGACCTGGTTAAAGCCTGCGCTCCCGACAACGTTCAATCCGCCGGAGACCTGTGTCAGGCCGGCTGCTTCGAGAGTCGTGCCGTAGTCGAGGACAGCCGTGGCGCTCGCATCACGGCCGCTGCCCGGATTTACATGCACCAGTGTTCTCCCTTCCGCCAGTCCTTCGGCCGGCAGGATTGTTATGCCGGCCAGGCCGAATGGCCCGATCACTTCGTCGTCAACTTTCAGGACCGTCGTCGGGTTGAGCAGCCAGTCTCGCGGATTGATTAACGGGCCCAAGCCATCATCGACCGGAGGCCAGCGTTGAAGCGGATTGCCCTCGAATATGTTTCCCACAGCGTTCTCCAATCGGGGATCGTCTTGCGGGATTTCCCAACCTCCATCGCGTCCGCCTGGATGGTGGATGTAAGTCTCCTCGTTAATCGTACGTTCGGTCACAGTGGGCTCGACAAAGAAAGTGTTTCTGTTGTCCTGACAAAAGAACGGCTTAACCAACGCCAAGATGTCCGGCGGGATCACGTCTGACCCGTTCATTAAAGTCGGGTCGTTGTCGCAGAGCGTGAGCCTGTAATCCCTGGATTCCTCCAGGATCGTCGTCCTGTGCTCGGTTTCGGTAACGATGGTAACGGTAAGGTTCGAGGCGCTTTCGCTCAAGTAGGGATTAACTCGGTTGTAGCAGTTCCGGGGAATGCCTCCTCCCGTCCCGTACTCTGTCAATTCGGCGTTGCTGTTGCGGTTCGCCAGGAAGAACGCAATATTAATGGGGCCACCACCCAGGTGAATATAAGCTCCACGATTTAAACCTGTTTCGACTTTGGAGACGTGAATAAAAACACTCTTTCGATCGAAATCGCTATCCCACCCTGAAACAGAGGGCCTGAAACCACTCGACTCGCGAGTGCGCCACTCCCCTTCGAGGTATTCACTCCAATGCAGTTGAATTTCGATGTCTTTAAGAGGTTGGTTTTCCGGGCTGTCGCCGGCCGTTGTCACGGGCGTCGCCTTTTCCAGGAAGGTCACCCAAAAGAGGAACAATCGATCCCGCCACACAACCGGGGCCAGGTGGTCGCCCTCGATCTCGGCACTGACGGGTTCCCATGGAGTCCAACTGTCGCGGAAGCGCCGGTAAAAATATTTGTGCGGCTCGCCGTAAGTTCGCCCGAAGACGTGCAACGTGCGCGGGTTTGGACTCGCGTCGTCTTCCATGTGCAGACCGACGATGTCCAGACGCGCCATTTCATCAAGCTTCTTTAGGTAATTGAGGAAAGCATCTTCGACCAGGTCGTTGGAAACGTCGCCTTGCAACAGCGCGCCTTCGAGTTCGGCAAACAGGTGCGTCTTGTCGTCGCGGAATTCCGGCTCGAGCCAGTTTTCAGGAAAGAGAAAGATCTTGCGGTTCGCCTCCCAGACGCGATATCGCTTCATCCATTCCCAATGTTGGGAATTGATGAGCACTGGCTGGACGTCCGGTTCCATGTTTAGCAGGCAGCGTTGTATGAACAGTTGGACCGAGGCGATGGCCAGTCGAATCCGCGACGTTTGCACCACCGGTTCCATCCCGGGATCGATCAGGAAGTGCTCGTAAAGCCGTTCCAGACTTGTGAATTTCTGATGGTGGATTATGTAGGCAGTGAGCGCGTCACGTTGACGCTGGCGCAAACGGTCAAAGATCGGTTGTGCCACGCGCAGCCAGGCATCAGGTTCAAATCGTGCTTTGACTGTCTCTCTCGCGTCGCGGGCAAGCTCAAAGAGATCAGCGATCGAGGCGTTTGGATCTACGACGCCGGTCCACTTCAGGAGTGAGGCAACCGGGACCCCGAACCGTTCGACGAGTTGCAGCGCCTCCCACAACCGTTGCAATTGACTTTCGTTGGCAAAATTCGGCCCGGCAAAGAGTGCCTCCGCAGTCTCCCTAACGGTTGCTTCGTCACGCCGCGTGAGCTTAGCGAGCTGGGGATAGACCGCAGCAGCCCCTCCCGCCTTCTGCGCTTCAAAGACCGCAACCAAATCGTCGGTGCCACCGGCCAGCTCACGCTTCAGCCTGGCGTATGCCGCCAGACGAAGAAATCGCTCGAACAAATGGATCGCCGCACTCACATCCGCCGGCGTCTCCGGAACGGGCAGAGTTGGCAACAGGCTAAGACTAAAGTTATCGAAGGTCTGCGGGTTGACCTGCAGATAGCGGATCTCGCGTTCAGTTAATCCCAGGCTCTGCACAAACTGCAGCGCCTTGGTCAGCCGGATGATCGCTCTTTCCGCCCTGCTTATCAGATTCAGCGGATATAGTCGTAGTTGCGAAAGCGGCCCTTTCGGCAGCGTTTCTCCCTGGACCAGTAGCCGCGCTTCGCCATTGCCCAACTGTTTCAGCTCTACGCTGTATTGATAGAGCATGCCGGGCAGTAGCTCGACATGTTCGCCGACGCCGACTTCGGCGTTATTGCCGGCGGCAGTGGCGCTCATGGTGACGTTCGGCAGATGGGCAAACTTGAGCGTCGCCTGTGCGCCACTCTTGTCCAGCACAGCGTAAAAGCGATAGGCCCCGGGTGTTGGCACCTCGAGATAACCTTCCAGCAGCGCACTCTTCGCGCCGGCAGGCCGAAATGGGTTATCCGCGGAATCTTTCAATCCGGTATTTGCATCCCGAAGGGAAACCACTGAGGACGCCGTCCCGCTGCCATTCGCCGAAGCAAAGAAGCTGGCAGTGACGCCGGCTTCGCTCGTGGCGATCAGGTGCTTAAGCAGCGTTAAGTTGGATAGGGCCAGCAGTTTTTTGTCGGTGAGAAGACTCTCAACGAACTTCGGATCGGCGTTGGTGTATGCCACTAGCGCCTGAACAACAAACTGGCGCATCAAACGCTGTTGGAGAAATGGAAAGAAAGCCTTGACCAGTTTTTCGCGCCGCGTGCGAGATCGGCTTTGTTCCGTTTCACCGGCACCCAACGGGAGATACAGATCAAACAAAAGATCAAAATCCGCCGGGTCCAGAAATCCGGAAGTGACGTTCGCGTTCCATGATTGCTTTTCCAAATATGTCTTAAAAAACGTACCGGCTTGTTCCTTTGACTTTTGCTGCACATCGTCAAGCACTTTACTGAACGTCGCCAGTTGTCCCGCAGAAAGGCCGCTGAATCTGGTCTTCAACTCAGACTTTTGCGTATCAAATAAGACCCCACGAAACACGATTCTTTGCTCTCGCCTGGTCGCGTTGTAGGCGAGTTGGCTAATCGCCGGCGCTCCGCTGAAATCCTCCAGCCGCAGTTGATTGTCAACTGTCACGTCGGTCGTCGTGCCGGTGAACTCGGCCGTCCCGTTCATCATCGCCAGAAAAGTTGTGACGACGTTGGCGGGTAACGCCAAACCCAATTTCTGTTTCAACACTTCGTCGGTTATCGAGCCTGCGTCCTCGGGCATAGCATGCTCGGCGAGTATGGCGCGTACCCCGTCAGCCAGAGTTTTCAGCAGGTTCAAGGTGCCATCGCGGTTTGGTCTATACTTTCCGGTTTCGTCAAACCGATGCCGGAACAGATAATCCAGGTCTTCAATCTTCAACCCACTGGCGGCAACTTCTGCGGCCACTTCCACAAAACGCAAAGTTTGCCTAAAGGGATAGTCAAACTCGAACTCTTTCCCTTGCGGCTGTTCCGTGAGCGGGTTCGGATCCAATTTCTTAAACGGGTCAAGACCGGACATGCGTTTGAGCGCTATCAGCTCCCCTACGGTCAGCTTCAGGGCCTTGGCCATCAAGCCGTAGCGATAGAGCAGCGACACATTCGCCAGCGTTAGCTTTGCCTGGCCGAATGGATCTTTTGCGTCGTCCAGGATGGCGCGAATTTCATCGGCGGTGAGACCCAACGCGCCCTGGAGCGACGGCAGGTGTTCGTTAACTTTTGGCGCCGTATCGCTCGTATCGCTCAGATAATTCCCGTAGGCATCATCGAACACTGGATCAGACTTGAGCACACTCGCGATCAAAAAAAGTTTTTCGTAGAGTGGATTCTTTCCGGTGGTGGTCAGGTCGGACCACAGCGTCAGAAGTTTCAAACGACCTTGCTTACCCAAACGAAGCTTTTCGTCCAGCGTCTTGAGGTGCGACAGATAAATCAACGCAGTCAGTAACGGTTGCTTGTCAAAATTCCCCGCATCGAAGGGCGCGGTTTTTGGAATGAAAGCGCAAAGCGCGCGGTCGGTCTCTTCAACGCTCCAGCCCAGCTTCCGCCACAGCCGCACGAATAGATTGATGCGAAGAAAATCGAGGGGCTGGGCCGGCTTATCCGCAGCTTCGGTGCTGTCGGCATAACGCAGAATGGTTTTGTCGAAATCGCATCCTGCGAGGCTGTAATCCAGGTGCAGGATTTTGTGGAACGGCGTGCTTTGCAGTTCTGCGACCAGAGCGTCGTACGAAACGGAAAATTTTTCAGCCCAGCTCACTAACTTTGCCTTGTAGGCCTCGAGTTCCAGTTGACGGTTTTGCAAAAAGAACTTCGTGTTCTCGATGGTCACGCCAAGCTTGCGCTGGAGTCCTTTCCGGTAAAGCTCGGGATTTACAAATTCGGTTTCGACGATCTCGGCTAGTTCCAGATAGGTCACGCCAAGGCGACGCGCGAGGGTCTTGGCGGAGTTGAGCTCAGTCCACTGCGGATCTTCATTCTTGGCAGGAGCCGCGCCGGTATCGGCGAAGCCATACAACTTGTGCCATTCAGCCAACGGATCGCGATTTATGAAGACATCCGTCTCGACCGGCGAAAGGCCAAGCCCTTCCAAAAAAATCCTGGCCCGGTCAAAACTTTTCGCTGGCGCAAACAACTCGTTGGCCGGTCGGAAAACCTCGAGTATTCGCGCCAGCGGCGTTTCGAAGTAATCGCAGAACTGCCTGACGATTTCGATCGGAAGATCAAACGGAAGCTTGAGCGGATAGACTTCTTCACGCAATTTGGCGTAAGCCCCACTAATAACATTCTGCGGCTCAGCCAACAATTCCGCCGTGCTCACCTGGCCAGTGTTCTGCGCCGCCATTTCCGATAGTTTGCTATTCGCGACGAAGTACTCGAGGATCTCATTAACGATGTCGATGTACGGCATCGCGGTCGACGTGTTCTCGCAAGTGAGTTGAATATGCGGCAGGTCTGGACGGCGTTTGATCAAGACCTCATAAGGTTTAACCGACCCGGACTGCTCGCGATCCAGGAACTGAAATAGATCTACCAGGTACGCGGCCGGACTCAGCACCGAACGGCAATGCCCGCACGCGCAAAAATCCATCGAGCCGAACAGCGTTTCGAGGGTGGGGTATTGTTTGATCAATTCACTTCGCAAACCCTCGCGGGTCCCCGCAGGAAGCGCGAGGGCGGCGGGCTGGGTCACTTGTCCCGTTTGTTTGGCAGCCGTGAACAGATTGATGGTCATGCTGTCCACTTGTTGAGCCCTACCGAAGATCGAATCCGCCAGTCCTGCCGGTGCAAGTTGGTTGTAGAGATCTTTATAGGTCGCAGCAAAGGCCGCGCTAAACTCCGACCGCGAATAACGCAGCAGGTCATAGGCGGATGTTATTTTCATTGCGATCAGCACCGCCGTCGCTTCGTCGTTGGACGTCAACTGGTAAGTGCAATGAAGGGCTTTAATCTGTTGCAGCGCCTGTTGAACTTCAGACGCGTCTCGGTTGGCGAAAACTTCGCTGTGATTGTTGAAAAACTTCGGTACCGGCGTCGTCCCCAAGCGAAAGCCCCAATTCGCTGCGCTCCTGAGCAGGGCCACCGTCGCCTCCGCGGCGCGCACTTTGAACTCACCTTTCTCAATTAGTTGGGCCGCGACCTGGGTGGGGTAACTTACCCTCACTTTGCGCGCCATGTCCTGGCTGTACGAGCGCAGACGATCCTCCGTTTTTTCTCCGACGTAGCCGGGCGGAATATGTTGGTCGAGTTTGCTGAGGTCCCCTGCGTCGAGATTATTTCGCCGGCCGACGTCAATACCCGCCAGGTCGAAGACTTCGTCCGCCCAGCGTCTGGGTTTATGAAAATCAAGGCTTACTAGTTCGGCCGGATCTTGAATCTTCGTTTTTCTCTTCGTGACCGGATCTTCGACCTCTTTCCCCAACAGTCTCGCAGTCATGTCCGCGCTATTACCCGAGAGACGTGCGAACTTGCCTTGGAGCTTAAGTTGACGGATGTCTGATGGGTTTAGTCCCTCCTTAGCCGCGGCCTCCCAGAGCTGGTCCAGGTTGACACCGGGCTTGAAGTAGACGGAGGCAAACTTATCCTGCGCATCCTGGGACAAGCCGGACTTTTTGAGAAACTGCCCATAGGTCGAGTGCGAGCCGGGAGTCGGGATATTCAAGCGCTCTTCACTTTTGAACTTGAGAAACTGCGTGTTGAAAGTCTCGATCTGTGAATCACTCAATCCGATGATCCCAGCCTGGTGAGCCGTCTTTAACGCTTTAGCGGCGACTTCTGGATCGACCTGCGCCAGCAGCAACCTGTCGGAAGGCAGGCCCACGCGCAGCAGACCATAGACAGCTTCACCTGCCAGCTCCAGTTTCGGGTCGGCGCGTAGCCTTTCGGTAATCACCAGAAGCCCAATCAGCCTTGCGTCCCAACCGCTGGCACGGCTGAGCACGGTGAGATCTCGGCGTTCCGCGTTTTCACGCGCGTCAGAAAGTTTCAACTGACCAATGTGCGGCTTGAGCGCCTCGGACAAGCGTTTGTACTCCGATTCCAGCCGTGGATTGGGCGCGATCAGGTTCAGCACTTCGAGTGGTGCCGCGTCGAACCGTGGTTTAATCAGTTGTACTCCCTGTGGATCCGTCACGCGGATGTCCAGGTTCACGCCGCCTGTCTTTGGGTCATACCGGAGGGTATAGCGGCCTTGCGAATCCGTCACCGGACTGCCCAGCTCGAGCGCCTTCCCGCCGAAAGGAATGTGCTGAATAGAAAGCTTGAGTTTGTCGGCCGGGAGTCTATTCGCATGCTTCACCACGCCAGTGACAACGTAGTGTCTATTTACTTGCACGACGATCGGCTGAGGTTGTTGCTTGAATCGGCGAATTACGCCTTTGTCGTTGCCAATGTCAGGTAGTGAATAGGTCAGCGGGGTTTCGCCACGGTATACCTTGAAATAGAGATCCGGGCCCTCTTCATCAGGATGCTCAGTGAAGTCGGAGCGCTTAAAACGGAAAAGCACAAGGCCTTTTGTGTCGGTGACCCCAGGTTCGCCAAGCGGATCATCCGGAGAAACCGGGTCCTGATCGAAGGCTTCGATCCGCAGCCCTGCGATCGGTTTGTCCCGGGCATCCAAAGCCTGGCATTGCACTGCATAGTGGCTGTCAAGAATTGCGACGCTTTCCAACTTGGCAGGCAAGCCCTTTAACTTACGCAACAGTTCATTGAGGGCGCCGGCCGTCGCCTCATCGACGCTCTCGGTGGTCGCCAGGTTGCGCTCTTTTTGAAAAGTCTTGATGAGCCCTCTGGTGACATCCTGGAAGCCACGTTCGGAGCGTTCTTTTTTGAACTGATCGGCCGCTGCGCGACGGGCTGGTTCATCGTTGGCCAGGAGCGCCACCCGATTGAGTAGGAAAAGGAGTGCATCGTGGAGGTTTGCTACTGCGGCGCCCTTGTCACCCGACTTCAACGGAAACGTGATCTCTTTCATCGTTAATCTCCTGGGGGTTGGAGTCTGACGTTCTGCTATGTCTGCAACCTAACTATTCACTTGCGTAGACGCGTTTGTTCAGCTAGCGCCAGCGCGTTACGCGTCTCAGCGTGGCTCGCCCGCTTGATTGCGTCTTCCAGAGTCAGCCACTTGCTTTTGCGATGGGGATCGCTGCGAACTCCACGAGCAACTCGCTTCATCAGAAAGACCTGGACCGTGATCGGCTTTCCATTCACTGAATATGATTGCCGGCCGAGTCCACCATCGATGCGTGCCCATACGCCCGTCTCTTCGTGCACCTCGCGCACGGCTGTTTGCTGCGTGTCCTCGTCTTCTTCGATCTTGCCTTTGGGCAACACCCATTGATCGGGATTGTCAGACGCTTCCACTAACAAGTAACGGGCTGGGCGGAACCAGGGCTTGCGATACACAACACCGCCCGCGTGCGTGAGCGTAGGATCGAGGGGCGGCTCTTTGTTGATGGTGATGTTTCCTTCTTGCGCGGTAAACGTAATCACCGACCAATAGGCCTGGTTCGTGGCCTTGAATCGCTGCTCCATGTAACGCCACATGGCTAGCGGCAGTAAGATGGCCGCGGCGATTGCCGGCTTTTCGTTTTGCCAGCGCCATGACAAACCCAACATCACGAACAGGACGATTACGAAGCAGCGGAAAAACTTCGAGTCGGCTTCGAAACGTTGAATCACGGCCAGGCTCGTCGGACTCTCAATCGTCAGTAACGCTTTGCTCCACTGAAAGTTGTTTACCGTTTTTTTCGCCTGCAGCGGTGAGAGATATGTTTCCTTGATCTTACCGATTTGTTTGACTGCCTGATCGCGCTCGCGCTTGAATACCAGCCACACCAGCCAGCGCACCCACCAGCGCGTCGGTTTCTTTCGCCGCACCAGTTGCTTGATTTGAACGTTGAGCGTGCGGCGTCTTAACCACTCGTACAGTTCGTCCAACCACGAGCCGAGCAGGAACGCAACATGGCCCAGCACGTAACTGATGACGAGAAACGCGACCCAACCCTTTGCCTCACCGAGCTGCGATATCCTGTCGGCCACGTACGGCGTCTGAATCGCCTCTTCCTTCAAGAAGAATGTGAGCAACGCACCCGGCAAGAGGATGGAGAAGAAATCCATCAGGCCAACGAAGAATTTTTGCGGTTCAAAGTCCATGTGTGTCGCGCCTGAGTCGAGGCTGAGGCCGTTCAGCGCTCGAGATCCGATCTAGATTCGACCACGAGCACTTCCAGGGATGTGTTGGTTGATATCGTTCAGGTCGTCAACTTTTGTAGGGTTGTGAACAATCCTGTGTTGCCCAGGTGTCAAGGGAATGCCTGGGTCGCTAGCCCTTTCGGGGTGACCGGCAGCCTCCAACTCATGATGGTTTTCTACCCAAACCCCCAATACGTATCCCAAGATTTTGTCGTTCATGATTTCCTCGTCACTTAAAGCGGTAAGCTTTTCCCAAAGCCCCGCTCTTTCCAGCACTGCCATAATCTGTTCTTCTCTGGCGGTACTAATAAACTTATTTAGCAACAGGTTCCTTACATCTCGCAGCATGATTAGTCTGGAAATTCTTCGGTCGGGTGCCAAAAGACGCTGTAGCTTGGGCGTATCGCCGGGATTTGCCGACCTTCTTCTATTTTGAGCTAGTCTCATAGAAACCTGTTCTGTGGGATCAATTATCGGCTCCACGTTCCCATCGGCTGGCGCTTCAACCGGACCGGGGGCAGCGGGATCAGATACTTCGCTACCGTTGGGTTGTGGATCGATTTGAGCAACACCGGGGGCACCTGGCAGTTCTTTTGGAGTCTCAGCAGGATCTTCACCGGCAACTCCAAATGTGATTCCAATTCCCAGCAGGGCGCCAAAAAAAGCCAGAAGACCGGTTCCCTCACCAGCAATAGGAGCTGTTCCGGCCACTAGACCGCCGCCAGCAGCAGCGCCCAAAGCTCCAGCGCCGGTTCCGGCGGGGCTGGCCCCCGCCCCGCCAAGCGTCGGATCAATCGGTTGGTCCGGCACTGGATTGAAATCTCTTGTTGGATCAAGGGATGGTTCAGACGTTACATCGTTTTCAGGTTCAGATTGCAAATCCGGACTAGTTGGATAGAGCTCAGGATCTGGTAGCAGGCTAAAAGGAAACGGAACTGGAGAAGGCGCCGGCTGAGGCAAGCCAATCGCGAGTCCGTTCGGATCAGTCATCACTATCGGATTGCCCCGAACAAAACCAAACAAATTTCGGCTATCGAAAATTCCAATCGGATCACAACTCACCCATCTTCCCAACCAACACGCGCAGTACCTGGCCCCGTAGTAATACAACCCACTCTCCTCATCGCGCTCCTTGCCGGTGTAGCGGTAGCGCTTCGAGATTTCAGTTGCGCTGCGAACAGCTTGATACGAAGTGCTCCCGTAGGGCGTGTACTCTTCATACGAAATGATCTGTGCGCGTTCGTCCAATTCCAGACTTGAAGATCCCAGGTGGTTGCCAAATTGATAACGGATCATTAGTCGCGGCGCTGGGTCGTTGCGAGCAGTGTCGAGTGTGCGTGTTTCGACCAACGCAATACGCTGCTGGTCGTCCATCACGTGCAGCGTTTCGCGCTCGAGCGTGACCGAGTTTGCTCTGATCGCGCCGCCATGTCGTCTGAAGATTTCGAAGCCGCCGAGATAGATGCGTTCTTCGATCAGGCCCGGCGATTTCTCCCAGACCTTGCGCACGCGTTGCCCGCCGGCGTCGTAAACGTAAAACGCGACGCCGCCACCACCCAGATCCGTTTGACGCAACTGGTCTTTGTAATTCCAGTGCAAGTTCGGGACCGACAAGCCGTGCCCAAGGTGCGGCATACGCACCATGTTGCCGTGAGCGTCGTGATGGTATTGCTCCGTTGTCGGATTGGTGCTGCCAACTGTAGTGCTGCTCAAGCGGTTGCTATTCTTAACCATACCGCCGCCGGCTTCGTTCTCGATCAGACTCACTTCGCCGTATGCATAAGAGCGCGTCCACGAAGGAGCGTCGGAACACAGACGACGATGAATCATCTCTTTGAAGTTCCCGACCGCGTCATAAACATAGCTTTCGCAGTAACGCCCCATGGCGTTTCCGTCGTTGGGCTGAAAAGTGCCGCCGGGTCCGGAACTTAAAACACCAACACGCGTTGCATCGTTGTGAGAATGTGGAATCGGCGAGCCACCAGCCTGGCCCAGATGCTCGCGGCCCGTCGCTTCGATCAAACGATAAAGCGCGTCGTAGGTGTAGTCGGCACTCGGCTCGACGCGCACGTTCTTGAAGTAGATGGTTTGTTGGGCGTCGTCCTGGATGTGGGTGATGTTACCGGCCGGATCGTAGACGTAACTCAGATTCTGCACGTGGCAACCGGGCGAGTCGTTCCGCGGCCGTTGTGGACAATCGGTGAGAAAGTCCTGAGCATTGCGGCTGGTCACCAGGTGAGTCAGGCGAAACGTGAGCCTGTCGTAGTCGTAAGACGTACTGACGTTGTTGCGATAAACAATGCGCACTCGCTGGCCCTTTACGTTGTAATCGATATTGGCGACGCCAACCGGCGCGGGCTCGAGCTGGGCCGAATCCAGCAGTTCGGCTGGTTCGCTCTTCGAGCTCCTGCCATACGTTCACTCGCTCCAACAAATTGGCTTCGTTGAAAACAGGTTGGACGACGTTCAACCGGGAATTGTTATTGTGCGGCGCAACGACTTGCACCGGCCGGTTCAGCGCGTCGTACCACGTGCTGCTGGTGAAGCTCTCTTCTTCGAGTTCCGGATTGAGCAGCCAGTCGGGGATCGCGGTGTAGTCTTTGACCAGCCTGCGAACGCCGCGAAGCGGATTGCCTTTGAAGTCGTATGCTTCCGCCTGACGGGTGAGCGGATTCTGCCCGGCGCTGGTAACCACACCAGATGAGTCGGAGTGACGGTAGAGACGCGTGCGGAGGTTTAGAGCTTCGGCGTCTGGCCGGTCTTCACCATATTCCATCAGGTCAACCAGAATGTCCCGGTTCAGCGTGCGCGGATCCGAATCGCGTTTGGTGCCGCGCACGTATTGTTCGATCGGCCGTCGCAACTCGTCGTAGACGGTGCTGAAGTTATGACCGCGACTGTCCCAGGCACGGATGGGCTTGCCGCTCACGTCGTTCAACATCCAGCGCGCCCCTGCCTCCATGCTCAACTGTCGAATTCGATTGCCGAGCATGTCGTAGTCGTACTGCATGACGATGCGACCGAGTTCATCCGTAACGAGCTTACCCGCAGGGTCGGGAGGATCTTTGATCGCGGCGCGCACCTCTTTCATTGCATCGCGCACGGCGCGCTGATTCCCTTCAATGTCGAGTTCGACGCGGGTTGCAAAAACCAGCGGTTGTCCCGGCCGCGCCGGATCAGGACCGTTGTCGGCCATCGTCAGAAATGGCCGGCCGAGCGCGTCAAAATAAGCAGTCGTCGGTGTGTCTGCATGCGCTGCCGCTTTAGCTGCGGCGGTCTGCTCGTGCGCGCCCAGTAAGCCGCTCTTTCGTTGTTCGTGCCAGGTTTGCCAGACGAGCTCCGGGCTTGCCCGTAAGCGCTCAAAATAACTGCGAGTGAACGTGGAGATATCCGGATCGGTTTGCGGATCGCCGGTTTGCAAATTACGCGGCGCCACGGTGTCGTTTACGTCGTAGGTGGTCTGCTGCCATGGATCGAACACCACCTTTTCGTAAGTCTGATTCGGGTGCAACGTCGCAATGACGCGCTCGACCGGATCATAAAAGAGGATGGAGCTCACGCCGATTTCTTTATCAAATTCGACCAGATTGGTGTGACTGAAGAACGGCTCGAACTTCTGGACCGGCTTGCCTTTGTTATTGAAGATCGTCCAGCCGCTGCCTACCCAGCGAGGCCGTCCTTTCTTGCCGTCGACCATTTCAGGCTCAGCCTGGATCTTTTTTTGAATTTCACGACCGAAGCCATCGGAATATGAAAAGCTGTGCTGCAGCTTGCTTTCTTGATTTGCGGCTAAGTCCGCATCATGAGTCTCCCGGATCAGCGTGTAGACCACGGGCGGCTGAGGCTGCGGCAAATTCTTCGTCCGATGATAAGCAAATAAATCATAGACCAGTCGCGTGCTGGCCCGGCGCAGTATGGCCTTCGGTTCCTGAAGTGGGTTGGTCGGATCGTAAAGTGGATGCTCCGGATCGTTGAGTGGGTTCTCCAGATGATACTCAACAACATCATCGTCCAGGTTCGCGACAAATCCGTCGAGTGAATCACCGAGTCTATCTTCAAGCTTGCCCAACACTGCGGTACCCACCACCATTCCGAGCGCGTCAAAAGCCACTTGCGCGCGGTTCCGGTTTGGATCACTCACCAGCAATGGCTGCAAGACGCGATAGTCGTTCCCGTCGACATTGGGATCGACGGTGTCGTCAGCCAGTCGTTGACCGATGGTGACACGGTTACCCACGGCATCGACAGTTTCCGCCAGCAGCAAATCATGCCGGTCGAAACGCACGATCGTGTCCTGGTTGAAGGGATCTCGGTAACACCTGGGAAGAAAGAAATGTTGTCGCGCTTCCGCCAATTCCACGGCCGGGTCGACGCTGAAAAACGACCTGCCCGAGGGAATCCACCAGTGATCATTCGGATCGTTGCTCGGAAAAAGTCCACTAGTCTTGAGCGACTGGCTTCGTACATAGCCGCCGCGATCACCGGCTTGACCGGCGAGCACGTTCGCGGGATCGGGAATCAGGGGTTCGCGGCTACCGTCCGCGTTTGGCCGCTCGTAAACTTTCGCCAGCAATCCCGGCGTGAATGCGAGTTTGTAACTCTCACCGGGAAGGGCCAGCGACTCTATCTCTCGCAGCGGGCAGAAACCCGTCAGATCGTTTTTGCGATAGAGGGTGCGCACCTGTTCGATCAAACGACGTTGCTGAGCACTGGTAGTCGTATCCTCGTAAGGCCGCTCACTGGCGAATTGGTGGCGCATTCGACCAGGCTTTGCCGGATCGGATTCGACAAAGTCCGATGATTGATAACGGCCTCCTGATCCGGTCGGCAAATATTCAATGAGTTCGTAAGTGCGACTTTCACTCGGCTGTGGGGCGCGATGCGCAGCGTGTGTTTCGACAGCGTTGGTGAAGAGATTCTCGCTGTAAGTGATCAGCGTAGTAGTCTGCTTTGTTCGATCATCGAGAGTTGTAAGCGACGGATCAGGCTGTCGCCTGCCGTAACCGATCACAACTTGCTTCAACACGTTGCCGAAGTCGTCAACTTCCAACGTGATCGTATGCCCCACGCGCGGATCGCCGGCATTGCGCTCGTAGTGATAACTGATTGCTTCGCGTGGGTGGGTAAAGAAGACCGCGTGTCGATTGCCGGCTTGTGGCTGAATTCGTTTGATCGTGAAATTCTGTTCACTGACAGAATACGGAATGCCGGCTTTCGCTGAGTCGTCCGCCGCGTAGGTTTCCTGGCGCAACATTGCGCCCTTGAGCGCGCGACATGCTTGCCGCCGCTCCTCGGCAGTTAATGTCACGTCCGGCAAGACAGTATCTTCGAGCAGATTTTCACGGGCCCAGGTTTCAAATGAAATCTGGTCCTGCGGGGCTCCAAAATATTCATGAGCCAGTTGGTGAGTGATTCTTTGGTCTGCGGTATGAGCGCCGGTGTGAAACCACGTCTTGGTATACGCCGCGGGGACCTGCCAGCGAGCGTCCGTGTTGGAGGTTGTTTCCTTGAATCCGTTGAAATGATCGGTGTCCCACTGCTCGACCATGCCGAAGCCGCGAAACTCTCGCTCTACACCGTCGAAATAACCGTGGTGATACGCATACCGGGTTACAAAATGATTTCGGCTGACATGGTCGTATGTTTCGACGTACTCGGCCACATGAACCGGAAATGGCAACCTGGTGATCCAGGGCCGCCCAGCGTACTTGTCATCGAGATAAAACTTCGTCGAGGGTGCGTAATGAATCCTGGTTTCCGCGCCAAGATTGTTTTTCGACGAAATCATCAGATGCGGTTTCTGTCCGCCCATCAGATCCACATAACGGATCGCTTGACCGGTGTGCCCGGGCAGTGGTGAAGACCAAACCAAACAAGCGGTTCCGTTACCCCGCAAGTCAAGAGCGGTAACCGATGACAGATTGCCTGTTTGGGGAAAGACCTTTAGAGGAACCGGCTCGCTCCAGCGATTTCCCGATTGGTTGAAGTAAATGCGCACGCCATCGCCGTGCAGGTAAATGATATCGGTGACGCCGGAACCGTCGATGTCGGCAAGCCGAACCCGTTGCTGCTCGAATTGGTCGACCTGATCAAACAGCGGCGCATTGTCCATCGTCACTTTGTTTCCGAAGCGACCATAACCCAGGTTGGGCCAGTAACAGATCTCGCCGTTGCGTATGCGGACCAGGTCGGTCAATCCGTCGCCTGAGAAATCCGCCAACGATATTGACTGGGTCTCATCGGCAAACAGGAGACACGGGCCCTTCTCTTCATCGAGCGGCAGACACTTTCGTTCACCTGCGTCAAAGCCCACCTCAGCCAACGATGGATACCAGGTAAAAACGTTTTCCTCAGAGATCAGCAAGTCGGCGTGGCCGTCACCGGTCAGATCGATGAACTGTAGGTTCGGGTCCCGCCAATTCAGATTTGGCAACGAAGTAAACGTCTGATATCCGGCCCACTCGCCTTCGGCCAGGTGTTCGTAGAAACCCGGCGTAGGACCATCGAACTGGACCAGGTCAGGTTGGCCGTTTCCAGCCAGATCCAAAAACTGCATCCGGCCATCGGAAATTCCTTTGAGCGTAGGCGCCAGCGCAATGTTTTCCAGCGGTGCTAGTTTAACGACAGAGACATTTTCTTCGGGCCTGGTGGTTTTGGGACTCAGGTTTCGTTTGTAGAACCAGGCATTGCCTTGCTCGCTGAGAATACCGGCCACACCGTCGCCATCCAGATCCACCCATCGGTAGAGCGATCCGTCGAGCCCGATGGGCAGATTCTCAGCGCTTTCAGCATCCAGGTCGCGCACACGTTGCTCGATGTTCGCTGCGCTGTAAGTGAACTCGACCGGCGGCAGAGACTTCGGCAAATATTTCCCGCCCTCACGAACATATCCGGATTGCGTGACCGACGTGAGAAAAGACGCGATTGGCGTTTCGTCGAACGACAGATCGGTTGAACGGACCAGACAAGGCTGATCGCCAAGTTCGGGAAAGCGATGGAACATCAGCACCCTGCGACACAGCCGGTAAGTCCTGATTTCAAACCCTGCGCGATAGGTAGAAAATGGATCCCTACGCACCTGCCACTTGCGCTCGGAGTTCCCTTCCGGCGTGAGGGTCGTCTCATCGTGTTCTCCATAGTCGAACACGACCTCCATCAACCAATTGGATCTCATCGCCAGGTCTTCATTTTCCAAACGAGGCGTGGCCGCGCAGTACTTGATTCGTTTGAGATAACGATTCGCGCGCCGGCTTGCTTCAGTGCGGTTTCTTTCGTGGGCTTTGGAATCGTTCAGGCCGTCAGAATTTTCTTTCAGATATTCATATCTGACCGCGTTGCCCTTGTCGTCGTAGGTCTCGCATATCAGCCAACTGAATACGCGCGACGAATCGCCGGGATCCTGAATTCGCGATTCTTCACTCTGCCCATAGATCGTGGTTATGTTTTCGCGAGTGATTGACCGCCAGTGTGTTTCGTTGCGGTCGTTGGTCCAACGCTCAATGCGCGCGAACAAGCCTTCGATGCGGGGCCGGTACTGTTTTATGCGAAAACCGTCGCGTTCAGTAGGATTGGTTTCACCGTCAGTGGGAAGGACGGGGACGAGGTCCTCGGCGCCCGAAAGGATGAACACATCCGATTCGGCGGCGTCCTGATACCTCGGCAGTCCCTTGTCTGTTTTGCGGCTAATGGTGGGAAGCGAAAGGTTCCAACCCAATCCAAACGGGCCATTGCCGGCGCCGGAATCGTAGCTAAGAGAAAGCTGTGGTCCAAATCCTGAGCGGCCGGGGCTGGTGGCAATTGGTACGCTCAGCGAGCCGGTGCCAGTTGCCGGGTTGGCAGCAAACTTCTCGCCAATGCCGCGAATAGCGCCACCGCCACGCGGCAATGAGATTGTTGGAAGTGCCTGGCCGTTGGTGGGCGTCGTGTCGCCGCTGGTACCTTCTTCTGACATTCCAGGTAGATTGTTAGAGTGCCAAGTCGGAGTCGGACTGAACTTAATAGTCAGCCTCAAACTCTGGCAGGCGGCGCATAGAGTGAAGGCCAACGAAGGCGCGGTAATTGTATTGACTCTTGGCGGAGAGTCTCAGACGTGATGAGTCACACGGGTTGGGAAGCTCTGGGTTCCGTGAGAATTCTGACTCTTACTTAATACTTAAATTGGCCAAACGGGCGCCACCCATCTAGCTTTCTTAGACAACAAGTGCGAGGTCGAAAAAGTAAAAATCTATATTAAAGGTCTCGAAAGTGGGTGTCACATTAGGTTAACTTCACCAAAAAGTCAATTGGCGTTTCTGTAGGTTTTCTGCCTGGGTGCGGGATGCAAATACGAGTGAGAAAGGTCTGAGTCTTACCCTCCAGGTCCCGACAAAATGACGATAAGATGACGACCTTCTGTCGCAAGACGTAACCAGACTCAGAGAGGTCTGATTTTTTTCCAACGCAACGGATTTGTCAGACCAAGCGAATAATCGTCGTAACATCCATGCGCTCGCGCTTCGGCTGGAATCGTACGGGTGGGAAAGATGCGGTAACGAACCAGCGCCCCGCAGTCGGCGATGCCTCGACCTTTCGTATAGAGCACGAGTTGTTTTTGAGCGTCGTCGAACGAAACGATCCCTTCGACTTCCGTTCCTACTTTCGAAGAGACAGTCCCGGCATCGTCATCATCACGTTCGTAAGTTTTGAATTTCAACAACCGCCCCGGCGCACTCCTGGAACGGACAGCTTCCGAGTAGTACATGAAAACGTAACGCGGTTGGTAAGCACTCTCCTGCACTTCAATCGCCACGAGATAGTTTCCCTGGCCCAAGGCATAAAAATTCATGCCACTTGCTTCCGATTTCTTATCCGTGCGCGACTTTTGCCACTGCGCTTCAAGTTCAGCCGGCCACTGCAAAACTTTGTGCCACGCTTCCCTGTCCGAGATGGTGAGCTCGGTTTTCTTCAAAGGCAAAGGTGGTTGCGCCAAACAAATCGCCACCAGCACCAGCAAAAGACCAGCGCTCATCAGGCATTTAAGAATCGTAGTGCTCACCAGTTAACCTCCAGAGTCATTTGCGATGCGCCTTCTGCCTCGGCAAACTCCGTCAGCGCTATCACATCATCAAGATCACGGATGAAGCTCTCGGCTAAAGATTCCTCCGGAGGCGCACTCGGACTATAAGCTTCGAGAATGGGTTTCGTTTCCGGCAACCCAGTTGCAACCGCCTCTCGAAGCTTCGTCGCTGCCGCGCGCATCTGCGCTGGAGTAACCCAATTAACGTCGTCATCATCCCACCCGTCTGTCTTTAACGAGAGGATCGCTTCGGCGCCCAGGTTACGAATCGCGTCCATCGTTCCAGGGGTTTCTTCCCGCACGGCCATCCAATCACCCCAGGGCTTGCAATCGTTGTAGAAATCCGGCTGGGAATCGAGCTGATCCTCAGTGATTCCCGGCCAGTATGCATTTACTACTGCACCCACCATTCACCTCCTGACTTCATCTGCGGAAGCATCGCCATTGCACGAATCGAATCACCCTCACCGGATAGCCGCGCCGCCGCAACCAGTCATCCGCTCTCCTTTGCGATGGCTTATACGGTGAGTCGTTGACCTTCGCTTCTATGCCTCCGGTCCAGCCACCTCTGCTGAGACCGATATCGATAAAGCGACGGCCTCCCGGCGTTCTGAAGAATGGTTCTCCCGGAGCAACGTCGTACCCCAAACCTTCAAAGACGTCTCTCAGGAAGTCACGGAAGTCATCTCCGGTTCGCTTGTTATCCCGCGGGCTGGGCGGTCTATACCCCGGCGTCGTCTTCCTGATACGGCAAACACAGAACGCCAGGCCCATTCGTTGCGCAATGCGACGCACTATGGCCCAGGCCCAGTAACCTACCATACTGGCAATCCACGAAGCCACGTAGAGGAAAATACACGCGATCGCTTTGCCCAGGGCTCGAAGAGCAGCCACCGTGCGCAGCGCGATGCGCTTGGTTAACGAGGCGTATTCCGTTGCGACCAACAAGCCGGTCGGGTCAATCAGATTTACCGGATCGGCGTGAGCGTACAGGTACTTGTGCAGCGAAATCGGTTCGTCAATATAACCGGCAAACGGATCGATCGTCGTGAACCGGCCGCGATCCGGACTGTAATGTCTCGCCCGGAAATGATATTGACCGATATCAAAGTCAAAACGTTCGGCACTGAAGAGATAAACGTTCGGGGTAGAACCCGTTTGCGAGAGCAGCTTGCCAAACGCGTCATAAGTGTAGGTATCGGTCACCACCCCCGACTCGTTTGTCAGTTGCCGGACGCTGCCGTGGCCATCGAACGAGTAGAAGCTCGCCGACCACACATCGCCGATCAACTGCCGCTGGCTGATGATTGAATTTCCATAGGTGTACTGGCGCATCACTTGGCCATCAACCAGCTCTTCGACGACCTGCGAATATCCAGTCGGGTTCATGTCGTCGACGAGGAACTTCGTAGTCACACCACCCACAGTCTTGGCCGCGAGTTCACCGTCGCCGTCGTAAGTGATCCGTACGGCGCCTCCATTAACACTCTTGATGCGATCTTCGAAGTCGTAGACGAAATTCACACCGTCCGCGGACCGCGTATTGCCGTTAGCATCGTACGAATCGGAGGTCAGACGATCGTTGGCGTCATAGCTGGAAGTAGCGGAGAGCACTCCAGCCAGGTTTGAAACTCGCGACAGTCGGTTGCCTACGGAATCGTAGTTGTAATCGACGGTTCCGTTTCGGGAAGCATTCGGACTATTACTTACCGCTTCGCGTTTCAAGCGATAAGCCGCATCGTACGTGTAGTTAAGCGTAGTGCCGTCCATTTCCGTGGCCGATTGCCGGCGTCCGGTCCGGTCAAGGGTGAACGTGTACGCAGCATGCGGCGTCGCCGACTTACCAATGACCATATTGATAAGGCGGTTTACTGCGTTGTAGGTGTAGTCAGTCTTTACGCCATTGGATCGTAGTTCGCTCTTCATATTACCAACAGCGTCGTACGTGTAAGTGTTAGTACCGGCGGGCAAACGGTTATCGATGACGGACGCCAACCGGTTCATGTCGTCATAGGTGTAATCCACTGACACGCCATCCGTGTTGGAAGAGCGCATCGTGAGTAGATTGCCGGTGCCATCGTAGGTGTACGACAACGTGCCCTGCGGTGTCTCCTTACTGAGCAGCCGATCGCGCAGGTCGTAGGAATAAGTGGTTGTACCGGAACTGTCGGTCATGGTGCGACGCTTGCCGGTTTCGTTGTAGGTGTACGTAATCGGTGTCTCACCCAGACTCGCCTCCGGATTGCGGGCAGTCATGCGATCCATCGAATCGTATTCGTAGGTCGTTTGCCGGCCTCTGAAATCGCGCTTGGAGGCGAGATTACCCATCTGGTCGTAGGTATAGAGTTCCGACATTCCCAACGGCAACGTGCGCTTGATAACGCGATTGAGTGCGTCGTAATCGTAACGCGTCGTTCGTCCCATCGCGTCAGTAGACGCCAACAGGTTGTTTTGCGCGTCGTAACTAAACTGCGTTGTTTGGTTGAGGGCATCAACAACCGAGAGCATGTTGCCTTTCTCGTCATACGTAAACCTGCTAATGCGGCCCTCTTGATCCGTGCTGCTAATTCCGCGACCCATAGAGTCATAAGTGTTGGTCACGGTTGTATTGTCGGAGTAGGTTGTCTTGGTAAGCAGATCGCGAACGTCGTATTCATATTTTGTTTCGCGATTGTTTGCGTCGATGAAGGAAATCATCCGACCGGCAGCGTCATAGCCGTAGGTCGTGATCTTGCCGGCGGGATCGATGTTCTTCGTCAGGCGATCGCTGCAACCGCAATTCGGGTCGTATTCGTACGTGTAAACCTTGCCACGCTCGTCGGTGGCGGTTGTCACCCGAGCAATCCCGTCGTAGGTGAACGTGATCTCACTGTTGTCCGGGAATACAACTTTCGTCAGTTGCCCGGCGTTGTCATAAGTGTAGGTCGTGGTGCGAGCGATAGCCTGGAAGAGCGCTTCCGGCGACAGGAAGCCACCTGAAACAGGGCCGGCGACCGTCTCAGTCAACTTCTGTCCACGGAAGTTATGGGTGTAAGTGACGGTGGAGCCGTCGGGATGATTCACCCGCGCCAACCGATCCATCGCGTCGTATTCGAAGGTGGTTATCTGCTGCCGCGCATTTATCTCCTCGATCCTGTTTCCATTGTTGTCGTACTTGTACCTGGTCTCGTTGTTTAGCGCGTCCTTTACCGAGGTTACCCTTCCCAGATCGTCGTAGCCGAAACGGCTGACACCGCGTGAGTCAGTCATCGTCAACACCCGGCCCATGTTGTCGTAGGTGTATCCCGTGACGTGGCCCGCCGGGTCAGTCTTCGATACGACATTTCCGAACGCGTCGTAAGCAAAACGATAGATCCGGCCATCACCGTCCGTCATGGAAAGTGGATTGCCCTTGTCATCCCACGAAAACGCCACTTGCGGTCCCAACTCGTCGGACATGGTCGTGAGATTAAAGTCGGTGTCATAAGTGATCGTACGCACCTTACCCAACTGGTCCGTCGCGGACGTGGGCATGCCGTGTTGATTGTTGATGTAGCTCATGGTCCTGTTAAGCGGATCGGTAACCGACTTCAGGTGGCCATTTGCGTCGTACGTGTAGGTAGTCGTCTTATTCAGCGCATCGGTCTCAGACGTCTTGTTGCGATTCGCGTCATAGGTGTAACTCCTGGTCCGGTTCAAAGGATCGGTCTCGCTGAGGAGTAATCCATTCGTGTCGAACCGTTGAATAGTCGTACCGGTATTGTCCGGATGCGTGATCGTGGTGGTGTTGTTTACCAGATCGTAGTTGTAGCTGGTCGTCTTGCCCGTCGCGTCAGTCAGGCTTTGGAGACGGCCGTTCGGGAAGTAGGTGTTGGTGGCCTCTGGGTTCCCGCGAGCATCGATGCCCTTGCGGAACAAGTGACCAGGCTCGTATTCGTAGCGCAGCGGAGTATCAACTCCGGGCAGCGCCACGCTGGTCAGATCGCCGAGCGAGTCGTACGTGTAGCGATAAATCTTGCCGTTTGGATCGGTGATCTGTTCGATGCGTCCCTGAGCGTCACGAGCAAACGGAATCGCCAGGTTGCCCGCGCTACTGGTGATGCCGTTCGGCGTAAACGTGAGCATGTTTCCATCGAGGTTCTTGATCGACAACATCTGGCCCGTCGAGGTCATCGTGTACACGCGGCCGTAAGGATCGGTGTACTGGAAGACCGTCGGGGCGTAGTTGATATCGAGCGAAAGGAAACACACCACACCGCCGCCCGATCTGATCAGCAGTCCGCAGCCGTTGGAAGTCAGTTTGCCGAAGACACCTGGTTCGGGTACGTAGGTTGGTTGAAACATGAAGCTGAACGGGAAGCCAAACGAAGTCGGCGAGAACTGGAAGGTCACACGCCGGCCAGTGCCCGGTTCAGTAATCGTCACATCATTGTCGGGACTTACTTCGAGGCGTGGCCCAGAAACGTCGAGCGCCCAGCCAAACCCAAAGTCACCCGAGATGTTGCGATTGAGACTGTCGTAGGTCCGCTCTATCGTGATCGGGATCCCCGACACTGGAACCGTCATATCGGTAACTGAGAACGAGATCCGTCCAGGCTTGTTTTCGCCCGTGACGGTGATGACCACCTGGCTGATCGTTTGCTGACCATTGCCGTCAGTGCCCGTTACACGAATGACGTAGTTGCCGTTGGCGAGAGTAGTTGTGTCAATCGTGCCCAGGATCGTGCCTGGACCACCACCGACACCCGTTGCGACGGTGGTCACCGCGGCCGGGTTGGCGGCGGGCCAGTATTCAACGGTCGCGTTGGTCAGTGTTACGCCGGCGCCAACTGTGATCGGCACAGTTCCGGTCACCGATGCGTTATTCAGTGGACCACCAATCGAGCCCTGGACTACCGGTGGTGACTGTGGCGTCAAGGTCCACACCATCGGCACCGCGCCCGACAAAACGTTGGCCGTGGCCGTGCTGCGAACCAGCGCGGTGACACTGTCAGTGCCGGGATTTGTACCTGCATAGGTGAACGTCGCGACGCCGGAGGTGTTGGTCACACCGCTGCCCGTCGTGGCGTTTGGACCACTTACGGTGAACTCGACCCCGAAGTTAGCGAGCGGATTGCCGGCTGAATTACGCAACGTAGCGCGCAACGTTTGCGGCGTGCCGGTTACGTAAGGTCCGGGCACGGCAGCTACCAGTTGCAACGTCGCGCCCACGAGTGCGGGCGAAGCGTTAACCGTAATCTGCACGTCATCGGTGCCGATGCGGTGCGTGTCGTTAGCGTTTAAGCGCAGGACGTACGTGCCGGGCGTCGAGAAGATGGCTCTGGTTACCGGGTTATTGATCTCGTTGAACGTGACGAGACCAGGTCCACTCAACTGACTCCAGAACGTACTGACAGTGGCGCCGGTCGGGAAACCGTCGTCGGCGACAGTGCCGTTCAGCGTGACCGTGTTCGGCAACGTGACTGTTAGATTCGGTCCTGCATTGACGATCGGCGCCGCATTCGCAGGCAGCACCGTGATCGTAACGTCATCGCCGGCGCTGAACTGGGAATCGGTGGCGCTGAAACGCAACTCGTACGTGCCGGCGACAGTAAAGCTGGCATCTGTCGCCGCCGAATTCGGCTTCGTGAACGCCACGTCTCCGGGACCACTAACTTTGGACCACGAAAGATTCAACGCGGCACCGCGCGGGAAACCGTCGTCGCAACTGATGCCGGTGAGTTTGGCTACGTCAGGCAACGTTACTGTCTGATCGGCGCCCGCCGACGCAGTTGGACCTTCATTGGTTACGTCCGGCAATGTGAAGCCACTCGTGCCCACGCTTAGATCGTAGAGCACCGGACTCTCACCACTCGACGACCGCCTGAAGTTGACCGTGATTCTCAGAAAACGCCCGTTTGCTACAGTTGGATCGGCGCCGTTGCTCACGATCTGGCTTGGTCCAAAAGTGGTTCCGTTTGCACTGCTGGCTACTGAAATAATCAACGATGCGTCACCACAAACGCGCGCCGTCCAACCGATGCGGCCCCATTCGGCGCCGACAATCTGGCTGTCGAACACGGTGGACCACGTACCGGTGCTGGGTACTCCGGACAGAGTGCTGCCCGTCATGTCGCTGTAGTTGTAGAGATCGCCGCCGAGGTTGATCGTGGTGAAGTCCACCGCGCCCACCCGCGTAACGCCATCCGGGCCCAGTGGTCCTAGATTTGGATCGATACGCGAAACAGTGCGGCTGTTGTGGTTGGTGGCCCAGATCTTTCCTGAGCCGTCGACGGCTACACCCGTTGGCCCGCTCTGAACAGCCACCGTGCCGACGTAAGTGCCATCGTTCTTGAGATGTCCTACCGTGCTGCGATTCAGCGAGTGGGCAACCCAGACGTGATCGTTGCGATCCACGACGCACCCCTGCGCGAAGGCATCGCCCTGGTTGAACGTGCCGAGCAACGTGCCGTTGGGCGCGAATTTCCGTATTTGCGAATTTCCGAAAGACGTGTTCCACACGTTGCCGCCGCTGTCGATACAGAGGCCATAACTCGGATGGTTGAAACCGGTCCAGTTACCGCCGTTTGGCCCGGTCAGGGGATTCAAGGTGTTCCAGCGCAGCATCGGATTTGACGACCAGATCACGCCATCCTTGTCGATCAATCCTCCGTAACCACCGAAGCCGACGGTCGGTTCAGCCCGCTTAATCTGGCCCGTGATGGCGTCGATCAGATCGAAGCGGCGTCCGCTCGTACCGCTCACCCAAATGTCATTGTCCTTGTTGACGGAGACGTGACGAGTGCCGAAGGAGTTGACCTTCGTGTAGTGAATGATGCACTCGTCCACAGCCGTCGAGACGCCGCCGTTGGTATTGGCACCGCCGGCGTTGGTCCAGGCAAGAATATTGTTAAAGCCGGTCGAAGTTTCGATCAGCCCGTTGCCGTTGCGATCGACGCATTGGCCGTTCTCGACCAGCCCGATATGGACCACGCTATTGCCGTCGCGGTTGGTTGCCCAAACGTTACCGTTATGGTCGACGGTCGTACGTGACGGATTCCGCGGCTGGCCGCTGGGCGACGTGAAGTATTCACCGATGACCTGTCCGGTCTTGGTGTTGATCTTCACGATCGTGCCTTTGGACGAAACGGCGACCCAGAGGAAGTCGAATTCCTGCGCGCTCTGATCGAGTTGTAGTTGATTTGGGGTGTCGTGAACCACGTTGAACGTGCTGCCTTCGTTGAAATGCGCGTCGAGCGTGTACGTGCGCTCGGTAAACGGCTTTGGCTTGACGACAATTATCAACTCATCGGAGGCGCTCAGCTTCGAGTCGGTTGCCGTCAAACGCAACACGTAGGTGCCGGGAACGGTGAAGATCGCGACCGCGTTGAGCAATGTCGCATCGGGGAACACCACCGGACCAGGACCACTGACGAACCCCCAGAAAGTTTCGAGCGTCGAACCGCGCGGCAAACCGTCGTCGGTGGCCGTGCCGTTGAGTTGCGCGTTGCCGGGCAGCGTGATCTCCTGATCGGGACCAGCGTTGACGATCGGTGGCTGGTTCAAGAGCACCGTGACCTGCAGCTCGTCAAAGACCGTGAACTCGGTGTCACTGGCCGTAAGACGTAAAGTGTAGAGACCGGGTGTAGTGAACGACGCGGTAGTAGCCGCGGCATTGGGATTCGCAAAAACCACCGGGCCTGGACCATTGCTGACGCTCCAGGTCGCGGTGACGGTGCTGCCGTGCGGCATGCCGTCGTCGGTGATCACGCCTCGCAGGACGGCGGGATCGGGGAGTTCGATTATCTGATCCGGCCCCGCATTGACGGTCGGCGGTTGATTGTTGGGAACTACAGTGACCTTCATCGTGTCACTGCTGCTTAACTGGCCATCGGAGGCCGTCAGTTTCAACACGTATTCGCCCGCAGTCGTGAAAGTCGCCGTTGTGATCGCTTTCGTCGGATCGGCGAAGACGACTGATCCGGGACCGCTAACCTTGGACCAGGTCAACTGCAATACACTGCCCTGCGGCAAACCATCGTCGCTGGCGGTGCCGTTCAGGTTGACGGAGTTAGTGGGGAGCGTGATCGATTGGTCACCACCGGCATCCACGATCGGCGGCCGGTTGACGGGCGGCGGCGGAATGTCACTCTCAGTGATCTGTAGTACGCCGTTGCCGTTTACAAACAGGTAATTGCAGGTGACGGTGCCGCGCACACGACCACTGCCGGTGATTGTAATTGTTCCCTGCGGGGCACGGATGATGCCGTAAAGCACTGAATGGCCGGCCACTTTCAATGCCTCGTCGGCGTCAGACAAAGGGGTGGCGATCTTCAACAAGAGACGCTTGGGATCGTTTGCGGCGCCGAGCGTTCCGCCGGTAAGCGTGACCCGGTTTTTAACGTGCAGCACGATTGGACCAGCCAAACGCAGCTCACTGCTGCCGCTGAGTGTCAGTTCCTCGAGGTTATAAACTGTCGGCTGTTGCGAGTTGGCGACGCCGAATACGAGGACGTTTCTGCCGCTAACTTCGAAGGCGCCGTAAGTGCCCGGGGGCACGACGATGTCGCTGGCATTGCCTGAGATCGAGAGGTTACGCAGGGTCGCAGGATCACCAATACTGCCATTCTGATTATTAATCGACACGTTGCGCGTTCCGGTTGGCAACGGTGGTGGCGGAACACTTTCCAGTTCGATCGGGTTCGTGCGCGCAACGACGTGGCGCAATTGCGAATTGCCCTTGATCGTGATCGAGTAGTTGGAGGGCTCCGGATTTTCAGTGCCGACGATCGTGCCACCGTAGGACGCCGGATGACTGTGCAGCACCGATGGCGTGCCGGGAACCAGCAGGTCGGTCGTGATCGTGTCCGTGCCGTCGAGCATGACGTCTTCCGCTAACAACTGCCAGATTGAACCCTCAACGCGCCCGCTGTTTAGCGTCACGCTGTGGCGCACCACCGCGAGCTTGTCGTACAACTGCTTGACTGCCGGAATCGGATTGATGCCTGCCGGCGCGAACGCCACCTGTTTAAATTCCGTCGCCGTGGCGATCTGCGAAGTCACAAACTCAACGCCATTCCAACGCAGACGCTGAATTACGCCCGGTGATTGCTGCGTAACGAGGATGTCGCCGATAACACCGGCGAAGGCGCCATCACTTGCGCCCCAGACCTTGTCCGATGATGGATCCACCGCGAAGAAGTTTTCCTGTGCCGGAACGATGTCGATATCCTGCGGTTTTACCTCGAGCTGTAAAGGTGTCGCCTGACCGAGAGTGTCAATCGCGTAAACGGCGGAGAGATCTTTTGCGCCCGCCAGAATTTTTCCGGCCCAGGGACCATAACGATCCGGATCGTCCGGGACCGTGCTCACGCCCGCGAGACGCGTGTTAAGACTCGTCAATTTCGTCGCTACGCCGCCGGCGTTCACGCGCCACACACCACCAATGTCCGTCACCACGATCAGATCGCCGCCAAAAACGCCGGTGCGATCGTGATAAAGACCCGTGATGCCATTCTCATTTTCCAGCGTGACCCAGGGATTCTGAACCGTCGCTCCCGACGAATTGAGACGAGCTATCGCTCCCGGCACACCGGTCGTCGTGAACACCTCACCGGAAACGAACCCACCCCGACTCAGACCCTGACCTTCATCACGCGGAATGGCGATCAAGAGATCGCCAGTGAGTCCGGCGACGTTTGAAAAGGCCGAGTGCGAGCCGTCCGCGGCCACGGCTTCGAAGTTGTTTGGCTGGCCATTGGGATTGTTGGCCGAAAACAATAACTTGCGTGTCGGGTGGTGGTAGTCGAGTCCGGCGTATTCTTTGAACTCAGTGGACGACGGCGAAAGGACAACGTTCCAGTTGTCCTGAGGTGTCAAGGTGGCGCGAAGGAAGGCCACCATGCTTTGCTCGATTAGTGCGAGCGTGCTCATCATTTGACTCGCCAGCGATCCCGCGCGCGACGGCGCACTGGTGGTCGCGGCCACCGGGGCGGTGCGCGAAGGCGTAGCCAGGACCGGAGGGGTCAGCGATTGAACACACAAACAAACGATCAAGAAACACGTAATGGCGGTTCGAAACATGAGAGGGCTTCCTTTCTGTTATCCGTCGGAGGCCACCAAGAAGCAGCAAAGGGTGTTGGCAATATCCTTTGTTCCTCTTGGTGGCTCGCATACTTTGAGGCAAAGCATCGGTCGATCACTTCGCACTAGAAGTTAAGTACTAATGTGCCGCTTAGCTGCGATGGGTTTTCGGCATTTGCCGAAAGGTTTACGGTAGCGGTGCCGGTTGTCACACTCCCGAATTCACCGGTGCCGCTTTGAATCGAGATCTGCACTGAGGAAGCTGATGCCAGCGTTCCATTTTCGTTTAACGTGATCGTGCCGCTACTCACAGTGCCCGTTAGCGACCCGCGTTCGCTGGAAGACGCATCGGCATTAGCCGGCAAAACCGTCATGGTCCAGGTACCGCCTGTAACGTTTGTTTCGGTTCGGACGAGCGTGAGTTTGTTCATGCCCGGGAGATCGCCCGCGGCGGTCAGGTTGAGCGCGATCCCTACCGACTCCGGCGCCGCGGTTTGCGATCCGCTGACGGTGTCGTTGTAGGTCGCCAGATTCGCGACGTTAACTAATAAGGCTGTGGCCAAGACGGCGGGGGCGAGCATCAACGAAAAGAATTTCATTCGAAACCTCCGGACTGTTAGAAACTGAAAGAGTATCGGACCGCAGCGTTTGTGCCGGGACCATCGATACCCGAACCCATCGTGCGGTAGTTCTTGTCTAGAATATTTTCGAGAAACAGCGTTACTGAAGAACGTTCACCGATTCTGAAACCGCCGCGTAAATTCAGCAGCGCAAACCCGGGATTTTTCGTGAAAAGCTGGTTGGGCTGTAATCCCGGACCAAGCAAGCGAAGTTGTACCTGGGCCAGCGTTTCACCGGTGGGTAATAGAATTCCATTGCGCACTAGATCACGGGGAACAGCACCACCGTTGAAGAAACCGGCGATCTCGGCCGCGGTTCGAATGCCGCCGATACGTGCCTGCGAGATGTCGTTGTCTGAGAAACGCCGCTGCGGCGCGGCGAAGTTTGAGTAGATTTCGATCCAACCGCGCGAGCGCTCCCACTTCACGCCCGCGAAACCGGTTGCGGGTGGAATCCCGTTTTCCAGCGATGGCGGAAGACCGGTGCGGAGATCCTTGCCGCGCACATAAAACAAGTTGGCGGTGGCAGTGAGATTGCGTCGCAGTCGGGCCGCAAAACTTCCCTCGACACCTTGCATGCGCACCTGAGCGGCGTTGGTTCGTACAAACACCGCGGTGTTAGAAAGCGACGTGAATACCGCGCCGGTGCTTTCCTGGCGAATGATCGGCTGACCGCCAACGAATTGGCCCACCGCTCCCGCGGGCAGCAGCAGCGTGCGACGCTCGATCAGATCGGAAATCTCTGAGTCAAAAGCCGCGACAGTGCCGCTGAACCGTGAGCTGACAAAACGAAGTCCGAGTTCGTAGCTGTAAAGCTGCTCCGCGCGGATGGGTTCCAGCGGATGGGTATCGAGCAAGCGGCGCGAGCTATCCAGCAACCCTCCCGACCCGCCCAGGCGAACGCCTTCATCGGGCGCGATCTCGAAGCCCAATCCTGACAGACCTGTGGCCGCGAAATCGTTTACGTTCGGCGCACGAAAACCACGGCTCACATTGCCGGTGAGCGTGAAGCGCGAATTGATCGCGTAAGCGAAACCGGCATTGAAAGTAACATCGTCGAAGGTCTCTCTGAATTCCGGCACCGTTGGTTGGCCGGCCGCGTCGAGCGGATTGTTACGCGAAGTCTGGTGGTAACGGAAGATGCTATAACGCAGACCAACGTTTGCGGTCAGGCGTTGCGGGACAAGCGTTGCGACGTCCTGCACAAACAGACCAAGCGTGCGATAGTTGGCGCCGTTTGGAAAACGTGCGCGAACCTCGACGACGTTCGTGAAGTCGCGGGTAGTGTTGCTGAAATTGAAATCCTTCCGCGTGGAAGTGATCCGTTCGTGGTAGAACTCGGCGCCGAACGTGATCGCGTGATTGCGTTTTACACGCGAGGTGGCCTGCGCCTGGTAGCCGTAGGCTCGCGTCAGGTTGAACTCGTCGGTGATGCGCGAACGCAGACCCTGCGTGTTGTTGATGCCTTGCGAGCGGCGATCGTCGCGCTGTCCGTTGAAGGAGAAAATGGCGGAGACGGAATCGAATGGTCCGGCGCCGGCGCGATCGTAGCGTGCGGTAAAGAAGTCGAGGACCTGTGGATCGAAGCTGTTTACCAGATTGCCGATGCCGCCGTTGAGCTGATCGTAACGACGCAAGCCGAGTTGAACGCCGCGCATGTATTCAAACGAAAACACATCCGTATCGCTCGCCTTGTATTGAAATTTCCCGTTGGCGTTGTATTGGCCATAGGCAGTGTCCTGAAGCCGGCTCCCGAGAAACTTCGACGAGATGCCGAGCAGGCGCACGGCTACCGAATGCGAGTCGAGGCCACCGCCGGTCCGCAGATCCTGCGTGCGATGACCGGAAGCGTTGAAGAGAAAGCCCCAGTTGTCGCTGCCGCTGCTAATGGTTGCGGCGGCGCCGACGGATAGATCGGCGCTGGCGAAAAAAGTGTTAAAGCTACCGTGAGTGCCGAAGCGATCGATACTCTGGACCGGGCGAGTCAACACATTGATCGTGCCGCCGAGCGAATCGGAACCATACTGAGTCGAGCCTGGTCCCCGAACAATCTCGACGCGATCGGTCGCGTACTGATCGATCAAAGCGGTGTACTGGTTGGCCCCCGGCCTGAAGGTTGAGTTGTTGAAGCGGACGCCGTTGATCAAGTGCAGCACTTGCATTCCGGTGAGGCCACGGAGAAACGGCGACCCCTGGCCGGAAGTCGTCTGTTGCACATGCACGCCGGTTACGTCTCGCAGCGTTTGCGGGAGGAGGTGGACCGGCCGGCTCATCATCTCTTCGTTAGGCAGTACTTCTTGCGATTGCGTCGCCTGCGAAACGTCCAGCGGTTGTCCGCGAGTAGGAGTGACGGTGACGTTCTCCACGATGGGGGCTACGTTTAGTTGAAACTGTAGTTGGAGCGTCTCGCTGCCGTTCACATGAAGCACGCGGCGCACTTCGCGAAAACCTTTCTTGTGAATAGCGATCACGTAGTCGGCAGCCGGGACGCGCTCCATCTCAAAACGACCTTGCTGATCGGTCACAGAGCGTTGCGACTCTGTGCCGCCGGCACCGAGCAACACGACTGATGCGCCGGCAACCTGAGCTCCGATCTGGTCCACGACGGTGCCCGATATTTTGATCAACGAGCTGGAATCATTACCGCTCGCGTGAGCTGAAAACGACAGGAAAAACAAGAGCGTTAAGAGATAGATTGACTTTTTCATGATCACCTGGCGTGGGTAGATCAATACCCGGACCTCAACTGCGGTAATACTCGTTGAAGCTTCCTTCGAAGTTTGTACTACTAAGACTCGTACTTGTAGTTACTGAATTTTGAGCAATGGATCGGGGGAACCTCTGCTATTTCAGTTGCTTGTTGACTCCGTTGAAGGCTGGAATCAGAACGAGGCGAATCAAGTAATGATTGCAGGCGACACACTACCCGTGTTGCCATGTCAGAAGCAAGAATTTTTCATTGGCCGTTTTTAAGATTCATTGCGTGATTTTGTTGATTCCTTAGCGAGCCACATGAACACAAAGATTGTGAATTTATTGCCCGTTGTGCTACACCGCTCGAACTCACATTGATCGAACCCGCTCAGGGTGATTCACAACTCACTCGAACGAGTAATCGTCCGCTCGCACCATCTAGGGTTACGCGCCGAAGCGATTCGCAGCAAAATCTCTCCAACATCAAGCACTAATCACTAGCGCTCAGGAGCCGCGCGCTCCGAAGTGAAAGGAGAGGTTATCAAGATGGAAGTTGTAGAAGTCGATACTGCTCCAGGAACTCTCAACGAGAACGAATTTCAGGTTAACGAAGTGCCGCCTGGATCAGCCGTGCTCGTTGGCGAGGCAGCGGTGTTCAACGTCGGTGGTTGTTTCTATGCGACTGAGGGCAAGTGCACGCACCGCAAAGGCGAACTGAGCAAGGGCAAACTCGACGGATCGACGGTGACCTGCCCGAAACATGGCGCGCAGTTCAACGTGACCACCGGTGAGGTGCTGCGCGGTCCAGCGGAGATTCCACTCAGAACTTATCGTGTAAGGGTTGAAGGGGAAGTCGGTTGCGTAGAGACCGCAGCGACTGCGACCACTGTCTAACTACAAAGCTGGTCCAACAAACAGGAAGAGAGAGACCCAAAATGAGCACTATTACGACAAAAGACGGAACGCAGATCTATTACAAAGACTGGGGCAGCGGTCAGCCGGTTGTTTTCAGTCACGGATGGCCGTTGACCGCCGACGCCTTTGAAGATCAGATGTTCTTTCTGGCTTCGAATGGTTATCGCTGCATCGCTCACGATCGTCGTGGTCACGGGCGCTCGAGTCAGCCCTGGAACGGAAACGACATGGACACCTACGCCGACGATCTCGCGACACTCGTCGAGGCGCTCGATCTGAAAGACGCAATCCACGTCGGTCACTCAACCGGTGGCGGCGAAGTAGCGCGCTACATCGGCCGTCACGGTACAAAGCGCGTCGCTAAAGCAGTGCTAATCAGCGCTGTGCCGCCGCTGGTGGTAAAGACTCCGGCGAACCCAGGTGGTATACCGATCGAAGTGTTTGACGGTTTGCGAAAGAGCGTACAGGCCGATCGCTATCAATTCTGGAAGGAATTCTGCACTCCCTTCTACAGCATCAACAATCTCGGCGACAAAGTCTCCGAAGGCGTGCGCGATGCTTTCTGGCGCCAATGCAGCATGGCCGGATTTCCCGCATCGTACTTCTGCATCAAGGCATTCTCTGAAACAGACTTCACCGAAGATTTGAAGAAGTTTGACGTGCCGACGCTCATCATGCACGGCGACGATGATCAGGTTGTGCCCATCGCCGACACCGCGTTGCTCTCCGCCAAGCTGATCAGGAACGCAATTCTGAAGGTCTATCCAGGCTTACCGCACGGGATGTGTCAAACGCATAAGGATCTCATCAATGCGGATTTGCTTGAGTTCATACAACAAGGTCAACGCAGCTCTAAACAAGCAGCCTGAGGTTAATCATGATGAAGACAATCTTAATGTTAGTTCTGCTAGTCCTCATGACGGGGACCGTGATGGCCCAACAAGCCAAAGTCACACCGCTGATGTCAAAAGATCTGATGGAGCTTCCCGGCAAGGAAGTCTCAATGATCACAGTGGAATATTTTCCCGGCGCGATTGATCCCATTCACCGGCACAACGCTCATGCGTACGTATATGTGTTGGAAGGCTCAATCGTGATGCAGGTGAAAGGCGGAAAGGAAGTGACGCTGACACCGGGCCAAACGTTTTACGAAGGCCCTGACGATGTTCATGTCGTCGGCCGAAACGCAAGCAGCACCAAGCCGGCAAAGTTTGTAGTGTTTTTCATCAAGGACAAGGGTGCCCCAATACTGGTGCCAGAGACTGCGATGAAACACTAAATCCCGACCTGGGACGCAAAAAAAAGTTCACGCTTGAGGAGATTAACTATGACGAACGAAAAATCGAAAATGAAAATTGTGGTTATCGGCGGCAGTGGGCTTATTGGATCAAAGGTCGTCTCCAAGCTCAATGAACGCGGCTATGAGGCGGTAGCGGCTTCGCCTGATTCGGGAGTAAATACCCTGACCGGCGCAGGACTCGCCGAAGTTCTGGAAGGTGCGTCAGTGGTCGTCGATGTGTCGAACTCACCGTCGTTTGAGGATGCTGCGGTGATGGATTTCTTCCAAACATCAACTCGCAACTTGCTCAAATACGAAGCAGCCGCTGGGGTGGGCCATCACGTAGCATTATCCGTTGTCGGTTGTGACCGCCTGCCCGATAGCGGCTACCTCCGCGCGAAGGTCGCTCAGGAGAAGTTGATCCAAGAGTCGTCAATTCCCTATTCGATCGTGCGTGCTACACAGTTCTTCGAATTTCTTAAACGCATTGCCGACACTGCTACGGAAGGCAACACGATTCACTTGCCACCCGTTGGTTTCCAGCCCATGGCGGCTGACGATGTCGCGAAGGTAGTAGCGAAAACGGCGGTTGGATCGCCGTTGAATGGAATCATTGAAGTGGGAGGACCAGAGCGGCTTCGATTCGATGAATTCATCAGCCGAGGTCTCAACGCCAAAAAAGATCCGCGCGAGATTGTCATCGATCCGCATGCGCGTTACTTCGGTACCGAGCTGAGTGACAGCTCACTTGTCCCGGACGATGGCGCGCTCATCGCCGTCACACGATTTGACGACTGGCTTAACGGACAGGTGAGCCAAATCCCGCCGAGCAGGCAGCCTGTAGCTGTTGCCGCGACTGCGAAAGGAGCGGCCGGCGTTCAGGCGTAGTTTGAAACTCTCGGCGAACTCTGCGTTAACCAATAAACGCGGAGTTCGCGAGTAGGAGATTTATGATGAGTGAAGAAGACCTGCAATTGTTAATCACATTGGATGATCCGGTGGAGGTACCGGTCGAGGATACGTTCAACCATCTTCAAGCCAACAACTTCGATTACTGGCTCGGCCAACGGTTTCCAGCCTGGTGCCCGCTGGACCAGCCCGCTAGCAACAATGATCACACTGTCTCGTTTGGCGACGGCGATTGGACTTGCACCGTTTCAAGATTGAACGAAGCCGTGACTGAGTCGCCAAACAAAAATTTAGACGTCCAGGTGTGCACAGTCACCCAACGAAAGAACGGGAAGATTGTCGAGCGGAAATTGTTCTACGATTTGCTCGGGATGCAAAAGCAGTTTGGCGTGATGTAAACATCTCGCTCAATCGTTAGTGAGAACACATTATGAGTCAAGGCGCCGTATCATTTCGAAGTCGTTGCCCGGCACGTCCCAGTGTGCCATTCGATGCGCCGCTCGGACCGGCGTCTTATGCGCGAATGTTTCCGGAACTGCCGTCGTTCGAAGCGGATGAGCAGTTCCTGCACGCGCTCGGCTTCACGGGTGGCGCATGCGACGGTGGAAACATCGACGACTCTCCTGAATCGCTAGGTGACGTCGCGGCAGGTTGGCCCATCTTTGGCCAGTTTGTAGCTCACGATATTACGGCCGACCGATCGACGTTGCGATCCCACACCAATTCGGCTGACCTGCATAATGCTCGCAGTCCGCAACTCGACCTTGAATGTTTGTACGGCGATGGACCAGTGGGCCATCCCTTCCTCTACCAGCGAGACGATCCAGCGAAGTTTTTGCTCGGAGTGGATGGATTAGATGTACCACGAAACGCGGAAGGTATCGCACTGATTGCTGATCCACGTAACGATACGCACCTGCTTGTTTCGCAACTCCATCTGGCTATGCTCAAGGCTCATAACGCCTTTGTCGATGAACTGCGGCTGAGCGGAACACCAAACGATCGGGTGTTCAACGAAGCAGCCCGGCTGTTGCGCTGGCACTATCAATGGATTGTTCTCAATGAGTTTCTGCCATCACTCGTCGGCGAGTCGCTGGTGGAGCAAGTGCTGCGCGAAGGCACGCAGTGGTTTCGTCCTTCGCATGGCGGATTCATACCACTCGAGTTTGCCGGCGCGGCGTACCGTTATGGCCACAGTCAGATTCGCCGACGTTATCAGGTGAACTCAAAGAGCGAACCGCTACCTCTCTTCCCTGATCTCCTGGGATTCCGTTCCGTAACGATCGATCGAACGATTGATTGGACGCTCTTCTTCGACACGCCCGGTGCAAAACCAGCTCAGCGGTCTAAGAAGATCGATGGAAAACTAGTGCGATCCTTGATCGACTTGCCGTTAGCAATTACCGGCGAGTGTGAAATTGATGCTTATCACTCACTCGCAGTGCGTGATCTGCAGCGCGGGCATGGTGTCGGGTTACCCTCCGGCGAAGCAGTAGCTCGTCACATAGGAATCGAACCGCTGACTGCCGACGAGATTGGCATCACATCCACAGGCGCGCCGAGCGAAACGCCGTTGTGGTACTACATTCTGCGCGAAGCCGACGTCTATACCGGTGGTCATCGTCTTGGTCCAGTTGGCGGCCTGATCGTGACGGAAGTGCTCGTCGGACTCATCGACGCCGACTCGACATCTTTTCATCGTAATGACAGAGACTGGCAGACCCGAAAAACGCTTACTGAACTGCTCGCCGTAAATTACTTACCGCGTTAGCACTGCCGGGCCGAGGCCCGTAATTTCGTACAGCCCCGGGCTGGTTAAAACCGGGATCGCCGACAGCACGAGCAAACCTCTTGACGAAACCCGGCCTTCAGCGTAGCTTTGCTTAAGAACTTTGCGATGCAAAGACCTTTGAGCTATCCCATGAACAATTATGACGTAACCATCATCGGCGCCGGACTCGCCGGATTGCAGTGCGCGCGGCTGCTGGCGCGAAACGGCGTGCGCGTCCTGCTGACCGATCGCAAGAGCGCACTTGATCAGAAGATTCACACCACCGGAATCTTTGTGCGCCGCACACTCGTCGATTTCGATATCCCGGATGACTGTTTGGGTCCGCCTATCAAACACGTCACGCTCTACTCCCCTGCCCTGCGCTCGATGGAATTTGTCAGCGAACACGACGAGTTCCGCGTGGGACGCATGGGCCAACTCTATCAGCGTTATTTACAACAATGTCAGCTTGCCGGCGTTCAATGGCTGCCGGAAACCAGTTACCTGGGATACAGCGCAACCAATGGAAAACTGGCAGTGCGCCTCAGCAGTGGAACGATCACCACGCGCTACCTGATCGGCGGTGATGGTGCTCGCTCGCGCGTCGCTCGAAGATTTAAAGCTTGATCAGAATCAGGAATGGATTGTCGGTGTCGAGAGTGTCTATGAAGGAGCTCGTATCGACGGTCCACCGCGTTTGCTTTGCTTTCTCGATCCGGCGCTCGCTCCTGGTTACATCGCCTGGATCGCACACGACGGCGAAGAAACACATCTAGGCGTTGGCGGTTATGCAGCCCGCTTCGATCCGGCGGCAGCCCTCGAAATTTTCCGCTCCCGCGTTTCGCACATCGTTAATCTTAAAGACGCAAAGCAGCTCGAGCGTCGCGCTGGTTACATCCCCGTAGGTGGCGTACTGCAAAACATCTCAAACACTCACGGGCTGCTGATTGGTGATGCGGCGGGTGCCGTGTCGCCGCTGACTGCCGGCGGATTGGATCCATGCATGCGACTCTCTGCGCTCGCGGCGCAGGTAGTTAGCGAGTTTTTGTCGAGCGGAAATCCGGAGGTTTTGAACGAATATTCGGGAGCGTTATTCCGCGCCAGATTTGCATCGCGTTTGTGGGCGCGCCGCGTTGCGGCTTCTTTCGATCAGCGACAACTGGTAGAGCTCGGCTGTGCGGTTCTGCGATTACCAATTATTAACCGGCTGGCTCGACACGTCTTTTTCGGCCGTGGTTCCTTTCCTGATGTGGAGACAAATTTCTCATCCAACAACAGCGCCTCTGAAGTCAGCGTTCGCTAACATTGCATTCACCGTCGTTCGATTACATCTTCATGCTTTCTTCGATCTCGTATACACGTTAACGAAATCGTTTAGCTCCAACGCAGAAGCAAAGTAGTTGTAATGAAGCTGCAACTCTTTTCCTAACAATTAGACTGAAATTTCACACTTGGACCAGGTTTCACCCTTCTGGCGTTCTGCGGCACCGTGTTTGCAATTACCTTCCGCGGCAAAGGAGTTAGTCAGATATATCTGGCAAAGGAGAACGTCATGAAAATTAACTTGCTAACGAAAAGAGTACTCGGAGCTGTTTTTGGTTTATCTCTCCTTCTTGGAATCGGAATGACCGCGAGTTCTGAAGTGAACGCGCAGTGGCAGAATAGAGACGATGTTCGACGTCAACGTGAATGGGAACGGGAGCAACGACGTCGCCAACGCCAGGGAGACCGCGATTGGCGTGATCAGTATAACTACGGTGGTTCCTTCCAGCTTCGTCAAACTGCTTTGAATGCAGGATACAACGAAGGCATCAAGGAAGGTCGTAAGGACCGCAACAGCCGTGACCGTTTTGAGTATCGTGATGAGGAAGATTATCGGAATGCAAACACTGACTACAATTCGCGTTTAGGTAACCGAGCTTTGTATCAGCAGTACTTCCGACAGGGCTTCGTGAACGGTTACACTGACGGGTACAGAGGCTACTAAGCAACGTCTGTAGCTGAAAATTTGAAGGGCGGGATCGGAATTGACCGGTCCCGCTTTTTGTTTTGTAGGGGCGGCCCTCCGTGGCCGCCCTAGTCCGGGACTCCAAATCCGTAGAACTTAACCCAACACACAGGACCGCTGTAGTCGCCTTAGTCATTGACTGCCGAATTCTGAAGCGCTTAGTTCTAAACTAGGGCGGCCACGGAGGGCCGCCCCTACAGAACCAAATGTCTTAATTCTCGACGGCGAACGTGTATTCATCCGACAAGCCTGCCGATCCATCCGCCTCAATACCGATCAAATCCACCTGATAATGGCCGCGCTCAAGAATGTGAGTCGGAAGTCTGATACGAATCGTGGGACTATCATCAAGCGCCTGTAGATCGGGGATCTTATACGACTCATCGTTACCTACGCGTTGAATCTTTGCTTCGTATTTCGCATAGCGTTCCCTTTGTCTCCAGGAAAGACGCAGTTCCACAAACTGAACTCCGTCCCGTTTTATTTCAACCTGCTGTTCGATTCCTCTAACTGCCCCGGGCGACAAATCTTTCGCAATCATCTGCGGCAGAGCTTCACGCATACTCGCCGGTGTATTTAGCCGCGCAAGTTCCCGCTCGATTGCTGAATATGGAGTTGTGCGGCTCGCCAGCCACACAGCCACCACAACGATCGCGATCATCACGGTTGCGGCGACCGGTATCACCATCGGATTCACACGCAACCAGCCAAACAAACGACTCCAAAACGAACCTTCAACCGGAATTGGTTGCGGCACGGGAGCTTCTGCGACCGCCCAATCCATAATCGATTTTGTGATTCGAAGTTTCCGGCGTTGCTCGTCTGTTTGAGCATACAGCGAAACAAATCTTTCTTTATCTGCTGGAGTCAGACTGTCGTCCAGGTAGTCTTCAATCAGATCCTGTTCTGCTCCCAAAACTCTTTCGCGCGCTTGAGAGTCGGTTAAAAACAGATTCTCAATTCGCTCCCGCTCCTCGTCACTTCCTTTGCCCAGTAGAAACTCACGCAGCAAGGCGTCAGTTAATGTTTCCTCGTTCATGGGCAGCCTCCAAACTTCCCGATCCCTATACAATGAATTTTCATTCAATCCGTTTCATTTTTGTCGAGCCTTCCGTTTCAAACAGCGCTCAATGCATTGTTCCAACGAGGCGCGAATGCGAAAGACCCTTACTCTAAGAGCTTCGATAGATATGCCAAATTGATTAGCAAGGTCATTGCGATGATCGATCTTGGCCTGTTTCTGTTTCGTGTAATAGGCGACGATCAACTCTCGCTTGTTGCTGTTAAGATCTTGTAAACACAACTGCAAACAGTCGTCCATGTCGGCACTGCTGTCATCACGTTCGGGGGTCTGTTGCTGCGACAGGTCAACTTCTTCAAACGGGACTTGAGTTTTAATTTTCTTGAAATTTTCCTTGATCAGATTCTTCGCCACTGCGCGAAAATACAGGCGTGGATCACCCTCGTAGGTCTTTCTTACCTCACTGACTTTCTTGGCTACCCGATCGAACGTTTCATCCGTCAATCCTTCCGGATCGGCACATCGACCCCAAATAAAGAGTTTCGCCAGGTCATGACGCAGCTGAACATACATATCTCCAGCCACCTCACGATCAGGATTCAGCCAGGCGAGAATCTCCTCGAAGCTTTCGGGAGGGATTGCCGAATCTCGAGCCATTTCCGGGTCAGTATTCCGTTCAGTTTAACTGTGGCGGGGGAAAATGCCGTTTGCGTTTTTTAACTATCAGTAAACCAGCACCAATCACGCTCAACAAAAACAAGACGGCTAATGCAATGCGCAATGGTGAACGATGGTCTACCTCAATGCGGTTTGCATATTCACCTTGCAAAACGAATCCGGCCCAATAATAAGGCGCGTTCCAGCGCTTGTCTTGCATCATCTTGAGCTTGGCCGATCTGAGTGCTGCAGCGGGCGACATTCCCTGCTGCAACATCGACTCATAAAAATCAGCCATCAAGAAAGCCGTTGCCTGATCGTCGACCTTCCAAAGACTGGCAACCACACTCTTCGAACCCGCGGAAATGAACCCGTGACTTAGTCCAACAAGTCCCTCCCCTCTCATCTCTTTTCCCAGCGCAGTCTGACAGGCACTCAAAACTGTCAACTCGGCTGAAAGGTCCAAACGATAAATATCGTGTAGCGGCATGAGTCCATCCGTATTCACACCATTACGATCCACCAGAGTCAAAACGATGCCCGATAGTTCAGGATGCTCGTCATCAAGAAAGCCGTGAGTCGCAAAATGGACGATCTGATACTGGCCGATAGTGGAACTCATAGCAGTTTCGCGACTTGCCTGGAAACCTTTGGCAATCATCGTTGTTCCCCACGGCGCCATTCGCGAGATCGCATCCGCTTCTTCTGTGGCATGGCCCAAACGGTTGAGGCTGCCGGCCCGTGTCAGCACCTCAGGAATTGTTTGAGGAGTTTGCGGGGCTGCCGCCATCGTGACGCCTGGTTCGGGTCTTTCGATCTGCACTCGATCATCACTCGCACTGAAAACCGGATCCGCGACTACTGCGACGAGTTTGCTCGTCGAACTCGCCTGCTTCACGGTGCGGCGGATCGCGATCAGGGTTGAAACCGATGGCAAAACAACCACTTCATTTGTTTTCACCAGGTTAGTTCTTTCCTGCGCGCCTGGCGCAGGCAACAAGTCGAATGGGATGTACTGTAGCGCGCCTTCGGGTACGACGAGTAAACGATGGTTACCTAACTGATCTCGAAGTGGACCAAGCAACAGCTCGCTTAACTGGTCCGCTTTTTCAGTGAGAAGTTCGTCAGCGGCCTTAAAATCTTCCGCGGTTTTCCCATCCGGGCTCTGTCTCACTGTGAGCAAACTGTAGAATTCGCGTGCCGCGTCCTCTATGACCTTTCGCGGCGGTAACGTATGAGCGCGAATCGAGCCGGAGGTTATCACCCATAAATAACTCCTGCTTTCTCCTAATGAGTATTCGAGCAGAATTGTTTCACTATTTAATAGTTCATTCTGAATTTGTCGCAAATCGAGCGCCGGCGAATGTTCAGCGGAGAATAAACGCGGCTGCTGTTGCCTCAACTCCGCCTGAAGTTGCTGATAATCGGCTCTCAGTTTCAGGATCTGAATATCAACCTCCGCTATTTCGGAGGTCTGTTTCGGATTCAACGACAGATTCATTCGATACTGTGAATACACGCGAAGCAAACCCGTTAACTTTCGCTCCCGATCGAGAAGTTCATTCGCTGCTCCCGATCGTAAATTGGTTCGTGATTCGGTGACCAAATCAAAGAGCAAGCGTGCACGCCCCCGCTCACTTACCAGAAATGCATCAGTCGCAAAGCGTCCTCCCGGGTGCCGTTGTTCGAGCTCCATCAGCACTGCGATGCACATCTCGTAATGCTTTTGCACTCCGGAAAAATATGAAACGCGAAATTCCGGACTCGCTACATTCGCACGAAGATCTTCGATTATTCCAAGGGAACGCTGAATGAATGGCAGGGCCGCGTCAGGAGAACCAAGGGTGAGATGAGTGCGCGCCAGATTGTAGAGCGTAGTAGTCAGAATGTATTGCTCACCCACCTGCTCACTGAGCGGAAGAGCCCGGCTAAACTCATTCAGGGCTCGTTGTGTTTGTCCTAACTGGCGCAAAAACTCTCCATAAGCATTTAGCGCTGTGGCCTGACCACGAAGATCGTTGATCCGCTGGTAAAACTGCAAGACCTTCCCAAATTGTTTCTCGGCCCGTTGGTGAAAACCTTGAGCGACATAAACGTTGGCGATCTGAGTGAGAGCGTTAGCTTCGGTCCGCAATTTCCCGGCAACTCGACTCAACTTCAAACACTGTTCATAATATTCGCGTGCTTGATCGAGGTCGCCGTTGCTTTCATGGGCCATGGCTATCTGGAACAAACTTACTGCTCCATCCAAAGAACCTACCTCTTGGAAGAGTCGCAAAGCCTGTTTGAACTCGTCGATCGCAATCGGATACTCACGAAGATTATGGTGAGATTGGCCCAGCGCGTTTAGTGAGATTGCCTGACTATGCCGGTCACCAATAACCCGAAAGATCTCGAGCGCTTTCCGGTGCATCTCGATCGCGCGGTCATCTTCTCCTTTACGAGAATGCCAGAGGCCAAGCCCTGTAATCGCAAATGCTTCGCCGGCTTTGTCGTTCGCTGAGCGTGAGAGATTCAGTGCTTGTGTGATCTCGGCCACTGCCTTTTCAGTTTCGCCTAAACTTCCCGCGAGATAACCCATAAACAGGTGTACTCTCGCTTGGCCTTTTGGATGACCCTGAAAAGTACCGAGCGCACTTTCGAGCTGTTGCAGCGACTTTACGAAGTCGCCTTTCGCATAACTAAGTTCAGCCAGGTTGGTCAGCGCATCACCATAAGCATTGTTAGTGAGCGCGTTTCGATCAGCTTCATGTTGGCGAAAGAGATTGAGAGCGTCGGTTATTTGCTTTTGCGCCCGGTCGTGGTTCCCGATAAAAATCTGAAGCCGGCCCATCTGACTCAACGCGGTTGCCTTTGCCAACCAATCATCTGTTTTGCCGGCGAGTGTTTCAGCGTTTCGATAAAGTTTGTTGCTCTTATCGTATTCACCGAGCGCAAAGTAGATGTCGCCGGATTTGCGTGAGGCATGTGAAGCGCTCGCAAAGTCAGAGTTGGAAGTCAGGATCAGTGCTGCTTTGTCATACTCCTCTGCGGCCTCGCGAAAAGATGCTTCTGTCCAGTTTGCACACAGAGACTCTGCCCTGGCGATCACTTGTTGGGCGGCGCTGTTGTCGGCAGCAACCTCACTGCGAGTCGCAGTCTGTTTCGTTTCTTCAGATTTTGGGGAGGCTTCGGAAGCTGCTTCAGACACCCGAAGAATAAGCAGCACGGCGCACACACAAATACTGAGCAACAGAATGCCGAAAAATCTTCGAGCTTTAGGATCGCGTCTCGTTGGTAGCATTTGAGCCAGTGGAAACCAGTCTTGTGGGACCTGACTTCGGAGAGCAATGTTAACACGCTTAGCGGGGTGTTAGACGGAAGGGTTTATTTACCACGTATCGGTGTGAGATTCAATGAAATCACCTTCAACCACAGATGAACGCAGATTTACGCCGATCAGAATGATGCCGATCAGCGCAAATCTGCGTTACCTGTGTGGCCGGATCTGATTTAGCGGCCATCCCGGATCATCCGGCCATGACGAGTTGGGATCTTTCCGTTTCGTTGAGATCCTTCACGCCAATCGGCCAGCGTTCCAAGTCTCGTACCGGGCGCTTTGCGTTCTCGCTTTGCGTTTGAAAGCGCCGTCTGTTTCTGGTCCATGTTCTTTGTAACTGGCATTTGTCTTCTCCTTTGTCATGGTGTCAGGGCGCCGCAGCCACCAAGACACACCTCGACCTTGTCGGACGCGGGTATCGTCACTTGATCGAACCGCGTCTGCGTGCCGACCTTTCAGCTAACTAACTCAAGCCAAAACCGTTTGTTGGATTGTCTTAAGAATTGTGATTTGACATTCGAATCTCGACTCGGTTTTCAACAGGAGATTCGTACCGGCGATGCGTTGAGATTCGCGCGGCCTTCGTTCGAGAGGTGGAAACCAGTCTTTTTCAATTACGCCCTCGCGAACGAAGAGTTCGATGCCGCGCGATCGCGGAATTCTTGTCAGAGCAAGTTCGGCTTGTGCCGATTCAAATGCGGATCTAACTGATTTACCAAACCCAAGTGCGCGATAAAACGCGCCCGCAAAGGCCACGCCGACTTTGTCGCCGATTCCCTTGCCTGTGCCAATTGAGTAGTTGACCACTTCAGAGATCGACTGAGCTTGTGATTTGGTGAAACAAGCGTTGAGCAAAACGAGACGGACGTGCTTGTTATAAAGCGCGAATACATCAGCCAGGCCTTGCTGGTCCACTGTCTTGCCTCGCCCGTGCGAGCCGCCGAGAATGAGCTTCTCTCGCCTGGTCCCATGACCGCTGAAGTGAACGATGTGCGGGCGATACTTCAACAACAACTTCTGAAGATCGATCGGGCGCAGAGCCGGGTGGTTGTGAATTTCGAAACGATCGCGATATGGCCCCTCGTGGATCTTCTCGAAGATCTCTCTCGCTTCTTCGTCCACGAGAATCCGGCTCGTGGTCCATGGATTTGCGGATAGAAATAGTATTCGCGTCCTTTGTGTCATCGGTTGCCTCCTGCTAGACATGGCGCAGAAGCGAGGAGAAATCCGTCACCAGAAGTACCTAAGACACAAAATAAATAATTTTTGTGCGTTGTGTTTGTTTGTGATCTACCGATGTTTGAATTGGGCCAACGTCACGAGCAGATCGCGACGCCCGCGCACGACCGCGGTTTGATTGGAGTTGTAATGGTAGGTTGTGGTGTTGATCTCAGATTCCCTGGCGGTAAGATATTGTTTCACCGTTACGAGCGACTCTCCTGTGAGTCCGCCTCCGGGATGTCTGGAGGCTTCACTCGTCGCCGCATCCAGTTCACCCACTGGCGATGTGGACCAGACGATCCAAAAGTTTTCAGCACCCGCCGGACCTCGAAACGTGATCCAGGTTGATTGCACTGACTGATTTGCGCCCACACTCGGCGAGCCTTTATTAACCTTTTGATTAGGAAAGATCATGGCGAAGCTGGTGTTGTTTGGTTCAGGCGGTCCTTCATTGAATATGTAGAGATAGGCTGGAACCGGCGACGAAACTGTCAGTTGAAACTTGTCGCCGTTTTCAAATATCGCGTCGCCATTGGATTTGAAGGTCCCCTGGTAAGGCTGTCCGTCGCGCATCTTTTGCACTGTCAATTGGTAACTGAACGAGCGACTTGCCTCGCGATCGCCCTTCGTGCTGATAAACGCATAGATCGCAAATGAAAGCAGAACGATGCCAATCAAAATGAGTGAAGCGCGAGCAGCTTTGGCCCATATTTTCCTCGGAGCAACGCGCGACGCCAGCAGTGCGTCAGCCAGGCACTCGCCAAACTCACTCGCGCGCGCATAACGCGCACCTGAATCAAACGATAAAGCCCGTAGAATTATCGTCTCCGCCTTTGAGGGCAGGTCTTCCCTCAAACTTCTCGGTTTTGTTCGCACACGTTTTTTCTGAAGCTCCAACAAACGCGCCGGCGACGTTATGTTGAAGGGCCTTCGGCCGGTAACTACTTCATAAGCAATCACTCCCATCGAATAAATATCGCTGGCCGGTGCGACCTTCTCGCCACGAAGCTGCTCCGGCGACATGTACATCAAAGTGCCGGCCGAATGCCCCTTGGTTGTACTTGGACCATGAACTGAGTCCGCGATCTGCGCGATACCGAAATCAATCAGCACCACATTGTCCGTGTCGCGCATGAGCAGCACATTCTCAGGCTTGAGATCGCGGTGACACACACCTTGCTGATGGACCTGATTGAGTGCGGTGCCAATCTGTTTGAGAATCACTGCCGCACGCTCGAGATTCATCCCTTCACTGGAAATTTCCGAGCGCAACGTCTCGCCGTCCACAAACTCCATCACAAAGTATGGTCTGCCATCGCGCAGTTCTCCTTTATCAAACACCGCGACCACTCCACTGTGACGAATGCGGGATAATGCTTCAACCTCCTGTTCAAACTTTTGCCGCGCATATCGATGACCGAGCAACTCTTGTGACAAGACCTTTATCACGACCGCTTTATGATTAACTTTTAGATCGCGGGCGAAATAAACGCGACTCATCCCTCCGCGACCGAGTTCTTTCTCGATCAAATAACGTTTATTGATAGTGGTTCCCAACAAATAATCGGTTGCGGGAGCGAGTGGAATGTTGGCGACAGGTACGTCCAGAAACGATGGATTGTCGAGCGCCAGAAGCTCTAACACCTCATTTGCTAGAACAGTGTCGCCCATGGTGCTTTTTTCGACGAAAGCGCGGCGTTCAGCGCGCGGGAGTTTACGCGCTTCACAAAACATTTCCTGAATTCGATCCCAATCCGGCTTTTTCATTTCGTGGTCCCCAGGGTGGGAAGTCCGCAGCGGTCAAGTAGAGATGGTTAATCTCTGGGTCTCGTTGAGGCCGTTCTCGGTGCACCGGTTGCAGACGAACAATCGAACGGGCAATACGGCCTCGGGGTTCGCATGTAATGGATCAGTTGTGCATTCCATTACTTTTGTGAGGCAGCCGTGTTAGACCATCCGCTGCGAGCATTGATCCATGCACGAGATAACTGAAATTCTGAAAGCCTGGAACAATGGTGATAAGCAGGCTTTGGACCGACTGATGCCGCTCGTCGTGCAGGAATTAAAAAAGATCGCGCACAGTTACATGGGTGCTGAACGACCCGGCAACATCCTGCAAACAACCGCTCTGGTTAACGAAGCGATAATGAAACTTATTCCTGAGCAGATCAGTTTTGACGACCGCAAACAGTTTTACGGATTGGTGGCGAAGCGAATGCGTCAGGTGCTGGTTGACTACGCTAAGAAACAATCAGCCGTGAAGAGAGGAAGCTGGTCCATCGAGCAGCTTGATGAAATCAAAGCAAAAGATTTGTCGTTCGAAAGATCAGGCGAACTTCTGATGCTCGATCATGCGTTGACAAAACTCGCGCAGGAAGACGAAGTGAAAGCCACTATCGTTGAGTGTCATTTTTTTATTGGCTTGACGATGGCGGAAGTCGCCGAACTGCTCGGTCTCTCGAAGAGTAAAGTTGAACGCGACTGGAACTTCACCCGCGCCTGGCTAAAACGGGAAATGACTGAGGAATGATAAGTTCAGGGATCATCTTGTAAATCCTGTAAATCATGTTCATCTTGTTAACAGGATTTACATGATTAACAAGCTGTACAGGATATTCGGTTACTGTTGTCGAACGATCCGCACCTTCGCGACGCCCTCAATCATCTCGAACGCAAAAATATTCGGCTCGATTGTTTTCTTCCGCGCAGTTTGCAACTCTTCTTTCAACTTTGCCATGTCGATCAAACCGCTCGCTTCGTTGCGAAGATGCACCGTCACCCAATGACCGTTCGGATCGCTCTTGCACACATCGGCTTCGGCTGGAACGCTGTACTCATCTCCAGTCGCCAGATCACGTAGCACTTTGTAGTAACACGATTTCTGGGCCTCATAACTGACGCCGAAGTGAATGACTTCCGACTTCTCACACAGATCCACCGTCTTCAGATCACCCGCGAAGAGACAAAACAACGTATCAGGCGCAATGCGCTCCAGGCGCAGGATCTGAAGCACGTTTGCCTCAGTCACACCCGCAGGCTCAAACGAGGTACCGCCCCCAGCCACGTTATAACCTTCCACTTCCATGTGCGGCCATCCGGCGACGACGGGCGAGCGCAGCAGAAATCCACTCATTGGACCAGGGATCGGAATCGCCGCTCGCAACGATTCATCATTCGAAGGTTTTCTGTTAACAACTCGACCAATACTAAACGCGCCATCAAGCAGGTAAGCCATCCATGCCGGATCGATCGAGAAGAAGCGTATTGACGGTTGTGGCAGCTCACGTTCGTCAGGGACCAGGTAATGATATGGAACGTCATTCAGTTGGCCCAGCCCGACAAACCAGGCTTTCACCACCTCTGGTAGATCAATCGACATCGAAGCTTGTCGAAATGGAAGATGTCGAGCAGTGATTGGTTTCGCCGCCTGTAGACTGCCTCGCTTCCAGTTAAAAAACGCGGTTGACACTCGACGCCGGCGCAACATCAGCAACCGTCCCAATTCCCAGGCCGCCGCGTACGAAACATCAAACATGCCAAACTTCGAGTCGTATTGGACCAACTGATCCGCGGCGGTAAGGTTCAGTTTCGTAAAATCAACCGCGTTACTCCCGGCACCCGGCGCCAACGGTCCGCGAAACCACGAGACGACCTTGTTTCCCTGCCGGGTTTGATGAGGCAGGGGCACTAATCCCTGCCGGTAAAAACCATTGACAGGTGCCGGGGAACTGTTTGCGGCGATTGCGAGTGTCGGCAGCCGTAACACGTTCTTCGACGTCTCGGTCTTGTCCTGATCCTGATTGTTTTCGTAGGCCGCCAACAACAGCTCCCTGAACGACAAGGTGCTCTTCGTCGACGAAAAGGTCCACGAATTCAAACTAACAATGCGATAGGTTTTATTGACGTCGAAACTATCAAACAAGTCGGTGCGATTTTCGAGTGACACGAGGTGAACAACCACTTCGCTTCCCGACGGCGGCAGACGACTGCTGATCAGAATTGGATACTGCGGCGCATCTTTTTCATCGGCCGACTGCCGCACGTGGGCCAGGTAGGGCAATGCTTCCTTACTCGGCAAAACCTTTTGCAACAGATCGCCTTTAACGTCGATCACGTTCAGCAGATCGGTTTTTTGCTGTCCCGGATCGAGAATAATCGCCGGAAATTGCAACGTCTTGTCCACCGGATTAAGCAGCGTGTCCAACGTGATAGTTTGCGATTGGACGTTCTCAGTTTTGGTAAACAGCAGCAGGGCGAGCCACGGGGAATCCTGATACGCAGCGTTGGAAGAAACTTGTCGTTCCCAGGGCAGAATCGAATTCTTGAAAACAATGTGCGGCAGCACGGTGAAATAATCGCCCACACTTTTATCCGCTGGAAACTTGCCAACCACCTGTTGCGGTTCGAGCGAGAAGCGTGGACCTAAAGCCGCGATCCGGATTTTCTTTTCAGTATCGCCGGCGTTGATTGCTCCCGCTCCAACCGCAAAACTCTGCGACACACTGAAGTCGTAAACACCGTCTTTGATGCTCGGCTTATCATACGAGATGAAATTGATGCTTCCCGTTGGCTTTCCGTTATCCGCCATTATTTCACCTCGATTTCGCCATACTGCGGCGGATAGATTGTGTCGTCAGAAAACGGCTGATTACTGAACAGTTCGCCCGGATCAAATCCCATCGCGGCGAGCAACGAGTTACGCGCATCGACAACATCCGCATTCAACATATTCTTTTCGACGTCAGACCACTCTGCCTTTGCATTCGTAACATTGAAAGGCTTGAGGGCGCCCAACCGGAAACCATCAGGCACCGGCGTTGTCTCGTAAGCGAGTTGATCGCGGCGCACCGTTTCAGTTGGACCAGGATCAGACGGCTTGGCCGGCGTTAATCTCACGCCCGTCATTGCCGCAACCATCGACTCTGCGGGGTTCAGTTGCGCATCCATCTTCTGGCCCCAGAGTGCCGACGGCGTGGGCTGCGAAATCGGAGTCATGCTGAGTTCACTCGCGTTGCCGCTGAACGAAATGTGATGTTCCGATGCAGTGACCGAATCTTTGTTCATCGGTGCGACACCAAACGACGCGGCCGATTCGTGAGAGAAAGCACCACTCAGCGATTTGATCGGAAGCACCGAACTCGTGACGATGCTCAGCTCTTTGCGATTGATAATCAGCACATCCGGTTCGCCTTTAACCTGAATCGTGCGCTCCAAACCCTTCTCGATCGTAAGACTCGCGATCTTGTCGTTTGACGGGATAAACGTCGAACGAAAATCTTCCCAGCCAATGGCCGCCGGAGCAGACGGAGAAGCGCCAAAATCAATGCTGAAGTGAAATGTGATTCCGATCACCGTGACGCCGACGCGTGCGTGTCCGCCAAAGTCAGGTCCCCACAAATGCAGATCGGCACTTGCCTCCAGACCAATGTGATGAGTGCCGAAGAAGTGAATCGTTACTTCCGCACCCATGCTGACGGAGAGCTGCGCGTCGTAATGAAACGGCTTCCACATCAACAGGAAGTTTGCGTTCAGATTAAACCAGGCTCTGACGTCTCCTGATTGAAACTGCGCGTCCAGCGATCCGCCGGCCATGATGGCGTGCGGAACGAGTGCGAAATAGCCGCCACCTTTGACCGTCAACTCAGAGCTGATGGCCCAGTTAAAGCCCACCCGTGGGACCGACGGATAGTGACTCGGCACTTTGAAGTCCGGATGATAACCGCCGATCGAAACCACGAAATCGCCCGCATGTTCACCTTTGAACCAGGTCGCAAAAGCAAACCCGCCGGTTAAATGGCAATCGCGCGAAAGGATGTAAGAGTTGTTGGTTAACTGCGCCTGGACCAGCACGATACCTTCGTCGGGAATGATCGTGGCTTTCAGCAACAGTTGCGCTTCGGCGATAGGTGTTTCCGGTACTTTCGGCGGTATCAACATCGTAGAGATACCGAGTACATCGATTTCAAAGTGTTCGCCGAATTGCACCGTTAGAAGTGCGAAACTGTCCAACAACTCGAACGACGTAAAGCGAACGCCGACTGCCAAAAAGTACTCGCCAACCTGCGGCGGAATGTACTCCTCCATCGCCGCAATCTTGCCGCTGATGAAATCTTTCATCTGCGACATGTCAGTCGGCGGCGGCGCGGGAGTCGCATCCATCGCTTCCGTGATTAGTGGAAACTTTTGCAGGTCGCCAATATCAGGAATCAGCAATTGACGGTTGTATCCAAAACCCGCTGCCAGACCAGTGACAAAAAAGAACCCTGGACCACCCAGCGGATAATTAAGCACGGCATAAATAAACAACGACTTGTGACCGCCGGCTAATTCAGCAAACGATCCGATAGCGCTCAATTGCAAAGTCTCGGTGCGAATGATCGCGATGCCGTCAAACTCGGTGAGACCGTTCTTAGTCTGCTTGTAAAGCGCGCCGCCAATCTCCAGTGGTCCATTCTTGAAGTCAATACCCAATCCGTTGAGACCAAACACCGGTTTGAACTTGTTCGTGCCCGTCAACGAGGTCTTGACCGTCAGATCGAGAAGCTCGACAGACAGGCCCATCAGTGAGAGCCCGCCGTCGAGATAGCCGGTGATCTCAACGCCGTTTGACATGCCCACCTCGAAACCAACGCGACTGAGGTGCAATGGCCCGAAGGTTTTATTGATGTCAAACCAGTGAACGCTGCTATCGTCACCGGCTGCGGCTGCGACTTTAGTGCCGGCAGGTTCCAATTTGCCTGATTTCTTATCCAGCCCGATCGGCAGCGGCACCGCGAAAGTCTCGCCTGAGCCGAGACGCAACTGCGCATTAACGTTGGGACTTTGTTTGGCGATGTCCGCGTCTTCCGGAAACTTGAACGTTGCCTTTTCAGGCAAAGTAGCGTTCAACGCTTTTAATTCTTCGGTTGTGTATTTGTCAGTGGCGTAAACGATCTGAAACGCGAGGGTGAGCGTTTTTGCGGCCGACAATTCGGCGCCGACAAGCGGCAAGTCGCCAAGACTCGACAGGTTGATGCCGGCGTCCATATCGATTGCGAAGATCGATTTGGGATCTTTTCCCTTCTCTTTGTGATGTGAGAAAAGCGCGTTACGAATGTCGATTTGAAGGTCGTTGAGATTATCGTCACCACCCTTGATCGCCTTGATTAAAGAACCAAGCGAGAGTGGCGTGGCGCCGATTGATTCGTAAACCGCAACAAAGTCGGTCGAGTCGGCCTTGGAAATAAGCTCGAGTTCAAACGTCAGTTCATCCTTCGTGCCCTCGTTAAAAACAAGCTGGCCTTTGATGTCTTTTTCCAGCTTCGCGTCTTTGCCCTTGCCCTGTTTGATCAAGTTGATCTGGACATAAGCGTTGGCGCTGTCACCGAATTTCAAGTAGGTGGAGAATCCGTAATTGCCGAGCGCGCTGTCGTAAAAACCACCTATCTCCTTGATCTGCAGGCTCGCTAAGCTGTCGGGCAGATTCACGTCAACTTTGTGAGTAGTGTTGATATGCGACAGCAATGCAGACGCGTTCGGTGGAGTTCCATCGGCAGTGGCGTCAAAGCGCCACATGGTGCCGCTGCCGTTGGTCTGAAAACGGACCAGGATTTTGTTTAGCGGCAGGAAGTTTCCAAAGTCGGCTTTGTCTTGCAGCGAGAGATACAGTGAAAGTTGCGACGATTGGCCTTCATACGTTCGATACTCGACGTAGAGTCCAGTGATCTCAATCGCTTCAAACGGCTGGAGGAAATCGTTATGAGGATCGACACCCAGCGCATGGGCCAGGTCGCCAATAAATTCTCCCACCTTAATTATCGCGCCCGGACTGGTTCCGCCACTGAAGGTCCAGCCGCGATTATCCCCATCGTAGTTGGCTGCGAGTCGAAACTGTATGTTGCTCAACTCGAGCGTCGCAGACAGACCAGCTTCAGTCAGCTCGCCCTTCGTGAACGCAGCTTCCAGATGCACTCCGTCGAGCGTTAACGGCAGATCGCCAAGACTCCAACCAGCCGCGAGATCGAGTTCGACCTCGTAATAAGAATCTGTGTCAGACTTGAACCCGATAAACTCGAATCCGGTGACATCCAGATTCGGAATTCCTTCAACTTGTCCACCCAAAAGCCCGCCCAGCAAAGACGAAAGACTGAACGTTTGGCCCAAAGCCAATCCGGCCGTCACACGATAGCCATCAGAACTCACTACCAGCGCCGTATCGATCTCCGCGTGTTCGATTAGCCAGCGACCGTACACGTCAACTTCAAACGTGCGGTTGTCCTTATCAAATGGACTGTTGATTTGCGCCGTGAGAGCAGGTTGCACTTCTACCAGATCGCTGATGAGCGACAGGTTCTTTTCAGCCGCAATCACCAGACTAATTAGATCGACAGCGCGGTTATCGAAATCAATCCCGATCCTTATTTCTTCAAGCGTGATGCTGCCGAGACCAGCGAAGTCACCATCTGGCAGAAAGGCACCCAATTCGTTCCCGAGATTAACTTCCTTGGGGAACTGCGATGCTAAATCCCCAAAGCTGGGGAAGCCGGTTAGGTCGAGCGTGAGGTATTTTGTTGTGGGATTGAAATCAGCTTCGAGCTCGAGCCTCGCTCCAATCGTGATGGCTCCACGAAGTTGAATCTGAGGCAAAACTATCCTCGTTTCACCGAGGGGAAATGCGAGTCCGATGCTCTCGAACTCGAAGCCAAAGTGAATCTGGTCTGTTGGTTTAACGGGGCTGCCGAAAGTATAGAACAGGACCAGGTCGGCACTGTCGTCTTCAAACTTTGTTTGCGCCAGAAACGTTTGTGGCTGGAAGATCGCGTTAGCTGACAATAGCGCCAGCGCCTGTTGGGTTGCCTGATCAACCAGGTTGGTTTTGATCCAGTAAGTAAACCCTTGCGTTACGTAGCTTAGTTGTTTGGCGAGATTGGCGATGAACGTTTGTTGCGACGCCGAAAGCTTATCCTGAGCGGGAGGAAACGGCGGATGGATGTAGCCGGCGCTGTTATAATCGAGCGTCGACAGCAGCAGAAGCTGATCGACGAAGGTCGAATTACCAAGGACTTTCGTAACCGCACTTGGACCACCGGAAGCGTAGGCGTTCCATAAATCATTCACGTGATAGTCGGCGGGGAGCTCGCCGATCAGCAAGAGTGCGTGTCGCTCTGTTGTTGCCTGGATTGTTGGAACATTAAAAAGATACAAGCGCACGTCAACGTTCGCGCCCTTGCGTCCGGCAAAATCTGTTAGCTTGCCGGTGACGATCAGGAGTTGCGCATTCTGCGTAACTGCCGCGCAACCGGTAAGCGTAACCTTCTCCGCCTTCAACGCGGCGAGCACCGTCGCACTAGCCAGATCACCCAGCACATCCGACGTCAACTCCAGATCGCTGGTTACCGCAATATCATTCAGTGGCGTATCCGCCATCGCCGCACTCCCCTTATCTGCTGTTCACTGTTTCTCTGCGTTCTCTGCGTATCTCTGCGTTCTCTGCGTCTCTGTGGTGAATACGCCTCTAAACCGCAGAGACGCAGAGAACGCAGAGTTACGCAGAGTTACGCAGAGGAAAAGCCCACGTTACGTTCACAAGTCCGCTTTCGCCTGGTCGTACCAAGTCTCAAATTCCGTTTTGCCCGCCAGCGCGAAATGGACGGCCTGGCTCAGGATCGCGAATTGATGCTTATCAAGAAACTCGCCTTGCCCTTCGAAGATGAAATCGAAATATTTACTTATCTCCACAAAATCAGAGCCTGCTCGCTTAGCCCCAGATCCCACACTGGAAGTTCCGGACGGCTTCGTCTTCATCACCTTGTAACGAAGATAGGCAACGAGCGGTGCAACATCTCCCTGCTCCAGCACCGGAACATCCACTTTCATCGTGTCGCTGGTTTTTTGTTTCTTCTTGGGCTGAGTATTGGTCGCATCACGCTCTGCTTCTCGTTGCGCAAGATGGTTGTCGCGCATTTGCTTGTAAACATCCTGATCATTCAAATAGTTGGCGGTTATCACCTGCGACTTTCGCTGATCGTCGACCGTTGACTTGTAGTCAGTTGCATCGCGCAACATGTAAGCCGTGGTATGCAGCAAATACGCGTTCTCAACTCCTTGCTGCGTGACTACGCGTTGCCCTGTTTCAATCGCCAACTGTTCCGTGTTGCAGTGATAACTTCCGCTCACAAAGTTTCCCGGATATTCATCACCACCGTCGCCATGACCACGCAAATGGCACCACTCCTGATTAATCGGAAGATAATTACCGGAAGCTATCTTCAGCGCCCCCCAGTCGTCCTGCACTGCCGCCGACTGTTTTATCGAGCCGTTACCAAAAGGCGTGGCCGGAATCTTGGTATGACTTAACTGCGGAAACGCAGTTGGGAGTGGAGGCTTTAGCTTATTGAAGATCGCGCTCATCGCGGTGCCGGCATCGCGGCGCGGCTTCGCCTCGCGAAATAGCGGGTTGCCTTTGTTGATCATCTTCCCGCGACTTTGCTTGTCTTTGAAATATTGAAGAATGTTTTCCTTGATGTTGAAGCAGATTGACAGGTTCGCGCCAACCGCATCGTAATTCGGGTCGGTCCACGGAATCACTACCGTTTCCGAACCGTCCGGCTTGCGCTTGTCGTTCTTGGAGTAGAGTTGAATAACTTTCGAGTCTTCGGTAACAACCTCTTCATTCGTGGTCGTATCTGTTTCTGAAGTGATGCGCCGGAAATAGTTGAACTCAAACAATTCGAGGATACTTTTAGGATCATTGGTGAGCGGGCGGCTATATTTTTTCGTGCTCCCTTCCGTTAAAACCGAAGCTACACTCGCAGCAGGAGTATTTACTCGCGCGTAAAACCACTGGTTAGTACCATCACTGAGCTTGATAATCTGGTAATAGAAACCACTGGTTCGAAATCGTCTCAAACCAAGGTTCAGATAGGCATACGACTTCCCGCCGATTTGTACGGTGCAGGGCTGATCACCTCTCAGTTGCCTACGGTCAGCGATTTTTATTTCACGTTCTTTCGGTAGACCAAGCAATTCCGCAAGCTTTGGATAACGCGTCCGTGTAGTTTGGCTCCTTAAATTCCACCACCACAAACAGAGCGTTTCGTCACCCAACGGCAAAGCGCGCGCGCCTCCTCGCGCTGCTGCGACGTAGGCCGTGAGATGTGCTACCGACGTTGCGGCATTGCCAGGATCGGTGGAGTAATAGGGATCGTATCGCCGGCCGCCCTTGATATCTTCCCATTTGGTGGTCTCTTTCAAGTCGTCGAAAAAGTTGGTCGTGCTATTACCGACTTTATACGACTCCCCCTGATCGTTTTTGGTTTTTCCGTTCTTCTTGTTGAGGTAGTTGCTGGTGTAATTCTGAAAATCAATTGTAAGGATTCGTTTGTCCTTATACGTGGACGTCACTTCCGCAACGGCTGGATCATCGACGGGGCGGTAGAAAAACACGCCCTTATCCGAAGGGAGATTACCGAATGCGATGGCCCGTTCAACATTTGGTCCAATTCTAAATCCCGAACGATAAATTGGCCGGTAAAACGGTGCGTCATCTTCTTTTGGATCTCCAGGAACCACAACGGGCGACGCAGATGGGTTTTGCACGATCACGGATTTGGAATTCAGGGCTTTGAGGTCGTCGAAGTTCTGAATCGTGAAGAACCGGACCTTTTTTCCATTTCGAATCAGAGGCAAGGTTCTGAGGATCTCATCGGCCTTGTCCTTGAGCGCATCCGCGAGTGTATCCGGAAGAATAGTGTTTAGTTTGGCGTTGCTGGGAATGGGGTCGTCGGCTTCCCGCAAAGAGCTGGTATAGCGAAGGGGGTACGACTTCTTAACTTTCCCCAACGCCGAGTTCATCATGTACACAAATTTCGTCTTAAAGGCCGGCTTCAAGTCATTCTTGTTCAGAAACCCGGCAAAAATCGCTGAGATATCGGTTAAAGCGTCCTTGCGCCGTTTCTGTGCTTCAGCATCCGATTCGCCCGCGTACTTCTTCGCACTCAGAAAACTCGCAAACAGCGACGACAGATTCGCGTAAAACTTCCGATCGGCTTTCTTTGATTGTTGTATGACAGTTGAATAGACGTTACTGATCGTCAGGTCGCTCCAAAGTTTCTTATTGCTGACGAGTTTGGCGGCTGCGAATTCACGATAAGCCTTTTTCATTCCCGCGGGGCTTGAGTCCTTCAGGTCTCGCAGACTATTCAGCATCATTTCCAAAGACAGCAGGGTGAGGTCGTCGCTGGACGAAAAGATGAGCGTGAAAAACTTATCGACGGTGTCCACCGCTTTCAGTCGCTTCAGGTCCGGATAGTTGTCGGTAATCCAGTCCTCAAGTTCTCCAACATACTTGCTGAGGTTTCCCGGCTTGTCCGGATCGACGCGCGCAGTCGATGGATTGATAGCGATTTTGCTATTTGGTAAAGGCGTTGCAATGTGATTGTCGATACGGTACTGGGCCTGGACGTCGTACTCCTCGTTGTACTCCTCGATCTGGAGATACAGTTGCATCTGGCGATAAGCGAATTGTGGCGCAGGATTTTGTTTCGCATCCATCCTCAGGATATATACGTTTGGGCCATACTTACTGGGGAGCTGTGATTCGGCGGTCAGATATTCAAACCAAACCCGGTTGTCCCAGTCTTCCAACTCCCCTCCTTCGAAATACTTAGCCGCGTCGTCGAACTTCTGCTGGTCCAACTTGCCGATGTCAACCCGATCGTCCATTTCATCGTGACGATCTTTTCGACTACGCCATAACAAACCCTCGATGATGTATTGGTAGAGAGCGTTGTAACAATTCATGATCGAGTTGGTGGCGGCGATCTGCGCGTACATTCGCTTCTGAAAATCGTCTGCTTCAGGCGCGAGTGTGAAAAATTCCTTGAACTGTTCAGCCATGAGATCCGTCTCCCAACTGACTTTACTTATCTTCCGGCGTTAACTTGAGCCAGCCACCAACCAAACGTTGCGGCGTGAATTTCAACGTGTTTTCAGTCGCCTGAATCTGCTCGGTCTGCACCCACACCGGCGCCGATGGCCGCTCCAACCACGACCACGAGTAGCCGCTTTCCTGCGGCAGGTTCAGACGAATCCCGTCATGATCGGTCAATACGGGCGCCGTCATAAACGTGACTGACAGCTTCTTCAAAACACTTCCATATTGATCGGGAGGAATGCTGATCTGTTTAGTAGGCAGAATACCGCTGGTAACGTGGACCTCTCCACGCGGATCGACCAGCATTGTCAATTTCAACGTTTCATCGTTCAGCGTCAGGTTCTGAGTAATCGCCGTTCCATGATGCGTGATGATGTTTGGATCGTTGATGTTTTCCGCTTGCGACGAATAAAACTTGTCGTCCTTGTAACCGTTTTCATCCTCGATCCAGTATCCGACCAGACCATCATTGAATAACTTGTGCTCGCCTAATCGCACCGGAAAGTTGACGTTGCTGAATTCGTTACTGACGCGGCTGTCGAGTTGCCCGTTGTACATATCCGACAAGAGGGCATGCCATTTTTGGTTCAGGGCCGGTTTGCCTTGCAACTGCAAGTCGAGTGACGCGCGGACCACGGCGATTGGTCTGCCGATCAACAGCGCGAGCGCTTCATGCTGAGCAAAGTTCGTGGGTTCGATGTTCTCTAATGCTGAATCGAGTGCGACCAGGAAGTCGGACCAGTAACTCTTGTGTTGGTGTGAAAAAGTGATCAGGTAGTTGATCAGTTGCCGGAGGTGCAGATTTGGTATCGCAGTAGCCAGCACGCGATTGACGGTTCCCGGTGCTGGTTCCCACTCTGCAGTCGGAAGGATCGATCCGAGGGCGACGCCTTCTGCGTCATAGACCATCAGGCTATCGTCGAGATTATTCGGAATCAGCCACCCACACACCGGTGTAGTCGCCGGATGATCGCTCATTTCCGGTTCGTCAGGACTGTTGAGCGAGCCTGGTTCGGCGGCCAGCCAGCGAAAGTTCAGGCGACTGGGTTGGGTCACACGCGGCGCGAGGTAAGCCGAGAGGGCATCTTCGTCACGCGTGATCTTTCCCTTTACTGAGTTGGTAACGTTACGAGAAATCGTGAGCGTATCGCATGGCAGTATGGTCTTAGGTGAGACGTCAAGCACCTGCCCGAAAGTGTCAACCAAATAAAGCGCGCTGATCTGCATGAGACCACTGCGGATCGGCAGAAAATCGGTCTTAGTTACCGGCGACGCAGTATTGCCGCCAGCCACCGCCGCAGCCAGGTCGCGTGCGAGATTCTTGTACTTCTCGTCAGACGTGTCGATAGAAGGCGTGTCGATGTTACCCGGCGGGTTAATCGCAATGTTCATCGCGCTGAGATCGAAGATCGGCAATTGAGGTAACTGTTGACACATCAACAGCGCGTTGTTAAAGCCTCCTAACGATTGGGCCAGCACGTTTGCCGAACTCAACTTACCGTACGCGAGCCGTGCGGTATTCAACGAATCCAATATCTGTTCAGCAGGTGGAAGCGCGCCGAAGGTGGTGAGAGTCAGAGCAGGCGTCAAAGCCGGTTTGCCGTTGTACCAACCATCCGGAAAGTGTGTCGGGTCGCTCAGGTCAACGAGCTGATAAGTTGTTTGCCCGTTTATCGTTACAGCGACGCGAAAGATGTGTTGGGTTCGAAACCAGGCATCAACCGCGTTCAAATCCTTGACCGCAGGTATGTCAGTGAGGGTGAAATGAATCTTGGCCCAGGCGATGAGCGCCTCATCGATTTGAGTATCGAGTTCGTCTGACGGTTTGTTGGCGCCGACGATCATGTGCTTCAGATCGAAGAGCGTCAAACCCATCAAATACTGCTCGAGGTTGTAGCCAAACAGTTCCGCAGCGCCTGGAGTCAAAGTCGTCCGGCCTGAGTAAACGTTCACCGAATTACCGCCTGCAAACTGGCTGGGCAGGTGGTTCAAAGACAACTCGCCGGCGTTTTCGTCAAACTCGTAATTCGCACCAACGAAACCCGGTAGGTAGTTGTTCCCTGCCAGCGCTGCATTCACGTTGCTGTCCATTCCCGGAGTTTCGGGCCAAACGCTAACTTCCCACTCGAGCGAAATGGGATGCCACGGCTCTTCGGTCTGATTCGAGAAACCAATCGTGTCAGGTGTGACCGACTTCGGGCGCAGAGTTTCCACAGTTGCTTGAATCGTCTCGATGACTTTGTGCGGATCACCACTGCGAAGTTGTGCACTGATTCCGCCATCGTCCAGCGAAGTTGAAACACTCAACACGTTGCACGTGAGCGTGTCGTCATCGTTGCCGCGACCATCCTGACCATGACGCAGCGTTGCCGGAACTGCCGCGCCCTTGAGCAAAACTGCCGGTTCATTCGGCTGGTAGAATCGCGGCGCTGACTTGCGCAGGATTACAAATTCCTGTTGCGTCTGCTTCACTCGCGGTGAAGCATTGTATTGGTCCAACTGCGTATTCAACTCGCGCAGTCGCAAGACCACCGCCTGGGCCAACGTGTACTGGGTTGGAACGTAGGGATTCTGGTTGGCGCTGGTTGCGGCAATCGTGATCTTTCCGGCGACGTCCTTATCGATTTCAATCGTGCCGGCCTGCCCGACGAGTTGCGCCAACAATTCCAAACTACCTTCGGTGATGTAAGGCACCATTTCGTCGGCGTTGCCGATGATATCTACCGGATGAATATTTTTTGCGATGATGTTGGCCCAGGTCGGATACTGCGATGGGTCACCTGACCTGTCCGGCACGTCGGCTTCGTTGGCGTAGATCACAGTGCTGTCGGCCGATTTATGAAAGGCGCTCTGAAACTTGAACCAATCCGCAAACACTCGTTGACGCAATGATTGAATTTCCTGCCACGTGTCGTCGTACTGCGCCTGGGCCAGGTTGAGTTCGTTTAATAAATAGCCAAGGTCCTCAGGGATTGGTGGATGTTGTGGCGACTGTTCGGCGCTCTCGCCTGTGCCACGCATCTGGATGGACCAGAGTGTGCCACCCGATCGCGGCTGAAAGCTTTTGTTATGACGCGCTAGCTGGAAACGTGCTTCCAAATCGACTGTCACATTACCCAATTCACTGCGGAGCCCGATCGCTTCCAACTGATCTTCCATGATGAAGCGATTGGCCGGATCGCCATTGGCTAATGTATTTGCGATATCGGCGGAAAGTGCTTCGGTCGTGGTGTTGCCGACAGCAACGTTCAACCCTGGATAGCTTGGTGGTGCATTCGTATGTTGCGTGGCGCCGGCGATTGCCGGATTCGGCTTCAGTTGTGGTGCAACATCAACGCTCGCGTAATAGACGCTGAGAGTCGGAAAGCCATCCGGATGTTTGAGCGCTTTCCATTTGTATTCGGAGCACAGTGCGTCATAGAGATTCGCGCCCGGTTTCTGTCGCGCCAGCGACTGAAACAACTGCATGCAGTCGTCGTTGTCGTACCAGCCGAGAATGTCGTACCGGATAAGTTGCGTATCGTCGGCGGTGTTATCGACGAAACCAAACACGCTCCAACAGTTTGTGTAGATTGCCGCGAACAGTGGATCGCCGTAGCCGACAGCGGTGAGTCCGTCAGGCATGAACTGGTGCAGATAGTCGGCATTGGGATCGTTGGTTTTCCAGTCTGAAAGATCCTGGTTGCGGCCCATGTAGCGAAACGGCGCCGAGTAAACCGCGTTGTAGGCCGGGTCGGTGATGTCACTCGGTTTACCCGGACGCGGCGGTGGCGGATTGGTCAAGACCTTGTGATAACGGTCCGCTGAAACAATCGGAAAGGTGATGGCATCCTGAGTTGCGACTCCGCTGGGGCTCGCTTGTTCCGGATAGAGATAATCGCTTTCGACCACCCATTGCGATTCGACTTGCCAGTTGCCGTTTGACTTCGTCTTGCTGGTAATCAGCCAGCGATTAGGGACCGCCGGAAATTTCAGACGGTTATTGCTGTCGGGATCGGCGCGCATCACCGTCAATGCGTCAGGCAAGGACCAATGCAGATGTATTCCCGTTTGCTGTTGTATGTAGTTCAACTTTAAGTCGCCAAGGATCGCAGGCGCGCGCATGATCTGCTCGTTTGTAAACCGCGAATCGCCATTGAATACCTCCGACGTAGTGGTCGTCTTACGATCGTGACGCTGCGTCACCCAACAGGCGTACGGAATCTGCGAAAAATCCGCGAGCGGCGCAATCAGCCTGGTGGTATCGTCCTTAACGAACAACGCATCGACGTGAATCGGAACTAGTAGTAATTCAGTCATTGTTGTGAGTTATCTTCAAAAACCGTTTCCACGCAAACGCCTTGCACAAAAAATCCTGTTCATCCTGTCTAAGCTTGTAAATCATGTGAAGCGGTGTTTCGGATTCAGGCGCGCAGAACATTTTTACAGAATTTACAAGATTCACATGATTCACAAGATTTTCAATCGCAGCTGGATTTTCGACCAGCCGACCCTGGGCGCTTTAAACAAACTCAATGTCCCGCGACCGCTGATTTTTCTTCCGGCATCATGCGCTCGAGCAGGCTTTCCAACTTGTCCAGGCGCGCGCGCAGGGCGGCGTTCTCGTCGCGCAGCGCCTGCACTTCGGCGTCTTTTTCACGTTTGATTTGCTGAGTCGCGGAGACGTTCAGCATCGCGACGGCGTCGTAGTCAACGGTGTGGAAATCGTCTACTAAACGTCCGTAAACGAATACCGCGCCATCCGTTGGACCAGGCGCGACACGAAATCTGTTTGACTCAACCTCGATAACCTCGACGAGCGCTTCGTCACCGTTCTCCGGAATGATCCTCACGCGATCACCCTTTAACAGGGTCGTCTCGAGATCGATCCAGCCATCAACAGAATGTGCTGTTTGATAGATGTCAGGCACGACATCTTTGGAGTAAGAAACAGCGTGATCGTAGACACCCACCAACTGCTGTCCGATGAGTTTCTTTTGCGGGTGGTTTCCGCGTGCCGCAGTGTCTTTATAAGTGTAGTCAGTGACTTCCACTCGCATCAGCGTTGCAAGATCGCCGGCGCTGTCTGAACGTCCGATCACATTCTTAATGCGGACATCCGAAATAGCATCAAACTCTCCTCCAACTACGCGATTGTCGGCGTAGATGCTGTTGTATAACCCGCTCGCGCCGGCAGTACCGGTAAAGGGATTAGGGTTATCCGATCGGAACGCAAAGTATGCGAAGCTTTGTCCTGCTCCCAAAACACTGCCATTAACCTGTAGTTTTGCTTGCGTCACCGTTGGAGTGCCAATCCCGACGACACCTTCGATAACCATCCCACCCGCCGGAGCAATAGCGGTTTCCGAATAGGAACCAACCGCAATTCCTCCTTTGACTGACAAGGGACTTGCAGGATTGAGCGTTGCTATGCCGACGTAGCCATTGGTCTTCCATGAAAGGGCAAATGCCTCGTTATTGGATTGCTTTATACCCAACAATCCGCCGCTGTAACCAAATAACACTGGCCCATTTACATTTGAACCGGCAAACTGCTTGCCCGTCCCGAAATAACCCAGACCATGATTCTGATCCCCACCCCCCCTGAACCACATCGTCTGATCATTAATGCGCGTGTCACCCGACACCGAAAGAGTCTTATCCATGGTCGTATCACCAAAGACCGAAAGACCATTCTCGACGCTAACCCCCTTGCCGCCCTTAAAGTGTGCACTGTTCCCCGCTCCCGTCTGATTCACCAGGACAAGTTCATTCGCATTAGCACCCGAAACGGAAAGACCGTTCTCAACATTAACGCCTTTGCCGCCCTTAAAGTGTGCACTGTTCCCCGCCCCCGACTGAGTCACCGACACAAGATCGCCGGCGAGGTTTCCGTTGATGTTCAATGAAGGCGCAGTAATGGTGCCGCCCGTTACTGAAAGATTATTCTCGACGAGAACACCGCTTCCGCCTTTGAAGTGCGCACTCGTGCCCAAGCCAGACTGCTGTACTGAAAGCAGATCGCCGGACGTCGTGCCCTTCAGGGTCAATAGCGGATTTGGTCCAGTTACAGCCGCGGACATTAGTGCCGTCTGGAGTTGAGGGTTATAGAACAGAAACGACTTCTCGATCTGCGTGACGACCGTTTGCGTTCCATAATTCGGAAAATCTTTAAACGTGACGTACAGGTTGGTAAAACCCGGAGGCAGAGTGGTGTTGAGACCCCCGATACGAAAATCGAGGAAAGAATTAGGTTGGATCTTCTGGATTTGGTTGTAATCCGGACGGAAGGTCCATGTCTTCCGGTTATTTCCAATTTCACCGCCCGGGCTTCCGAGCCAATTGGCCGGCGGATTGATGGTGAGCGTACTCGCTTCGTCAGGCGAACACAGCGCCCATGCCGCCACCTTATCGAGATCAACGCTCAACTGCACGGCAGTGGAAGTCGGACTCTTTGAATCCACCGGAGCAGTAAAGATCACGGGATCAGCCGACGTGTTTACCACTCTCAGCAACGCAGTCCACGACGTCTTATCGTTGGGAATCGTTCGCGGTTCAACCAGGTTCGCTATCAAAGGCGTGGGCACACCCACATCGGTAAAGGCACTGAGTTGCAACACCTCCGTGCCAGTGACCTTTTGCGAACCGGATTCGAGAAGCGCCTTAACGTTCGCGCCCACCGTCACCGAAATCTGCAAGATCGGAACGAGCGGGTTTTCCAGTATCGCATCTATATAACGCATCTGCACGGAGATGCTGGTACCAGCGGCCAGGTCGATCGTTTTGGTAGCCAGCAGGTAAATATCCGTTACGTTTTCCCCAGCGTCGTACACCGGCGTCATACTCCAATTCGGCGTGACCAGACTGAGCGGAGGCGAGTTGGTAAAACACTTATTGTTAACAAACTTAATGTGAAAATGATGGTTTGATTTCGAAGCCGGCCCTGGTTCGCCGGTTATCTCTACCACTACGGTGAGCTTGTTTGTAATAGTGAGGTTCAGATCGTTTGGCACATTGCTGTTGACGTGTATAACTTCGCCACCGACACTGTCAGTGAAATCAAACGTCAACGCATCATTAACCGCGTTAGCGATCAGAAAGTCTAACTGTTGACTCAACGTTACTTCATCAAGGGACATAGCTCAGCCTCCTCAAGACACAGACTACTTCTTTAACTGACAGGCAGAATCGCTTACCGACACGCATAGCAAACACGTGGCAGAGATCGGAAAGGTAGAGTGAGAGGATTCAGCAGGCGAGGTTGCCAGAGAATCTGCACCGCGTTTCTACGCGTCCCTCAAACTAAAAAACGGAAGTTTTTTCGAATCGGTTTGAGTCTAGCATGCTTGGCTGGGTACGTCATCTTTTGATTGTAGATCGCGGCAGTGATGCTCAAACTCTGAGTAAGATTTTCTCACGCAGCGACGCAACGGCACAGCGAAAGGCGTTCTCGAACGCGGCAGCTCGTTGCGCCGTTGCGTGAGAAAACCTCTTTATACTTCTAAAACCACGATCGATCTACGTCATGAATCGGATCAGAAAGTGGGCCTGTTTCAAATCAAAGCTGACGTTAATTTATGCCGGCAGATGCACGAGCCAACGTCTCGCGTAAATCATGCAACTTCGGCGGTTTGCTGAGCACAAAATCGACGTGCGGAGGAACTTCGTCGTTGTCGATGAGGGTCTTACCCCAGCCCGTAAACATGATCACTCGGGTGTCGTTTGAAATACTCTTCACCGCCGTTGCCACCTTACGCCCGTCAACGAAAGGCATTCCCAGATCCGTGATCACAACTGCGAATGGTTCATTGTGTTCGAACGCATTTCGAAAGGTCTGAATTCCTTCCTGTCCACCATTCGCGGCAATTACCGAATGTCCATCGCCCTTCAAGGTGTCGCATACCGAACCCAGCACGAGCGGATCGTCATCAACCACCAGAATACGGAGGGGTGGCACTGCCGTCACATCTGTCGCCGCCTTAATCATTGAAGTACCTTTTTCGGCCACCGGAAAAGTTAATTTGATGGTGGTACCTTCTCCGGGCGCGCTGACGATCTCAATCTCACCTTTATGCCGTTCAACTATTCCATAAATTATTGCCAATCCAAGCCCGGTTCCGCGTTCACCCTTTGAAGTAAAAAACGGTTCCATGCAACGACGCTGTGTTTCTTCATCCATGCCGACGCCGGTATCCGTCACTTCAACTTTAACTCGCTTAAACTCCTGAATATCAAGCGGGGTGGACTGAAGAATCGCCGTGCGTAATGCCAACGTGCCTCCGGCAGGCATGGCATCGACGGCGTTGAAAATCAGGTTGGTAAGTATTTCGCGGATCTCGCTCTCCACACCCATGATTGGAGGCAAGTCAGTGATTAGATCGGTCATGATATCGATCACGATGCCGTTCGCCAGCGGAATGTCAGACCACCGCGCGCGCGTCATTTCAACCACCTGCTCCATCATCTGATTAACCTGCACCGGTACGAGGTTCAACTGCGGTTTCCGCTCGCGATAAAGTTCCCTCATGCGAGCCACTGTTTCGGCCACGTCTCCAATCGCTCTTTGTATGGTTAGAAGTTGAACGCGTCCCTGGGCACTTAAGTTGGGTTCCTTTTCCAACAGACTTTCGGTGTAAAGCGCCACGGGCGATATCGCATTATTGATGTCATGCGCCACTCCGCTGGCCATCTGACCCAGAGCGCGTAAGCGTTCCTGCTGCACTACAATCTGCTGCGTTTGGCGAAGATCGTCATAAGCTTGCTTTAACGATCGGTGAAGCTCAGCCTGGTGCGTTGCAAGCGCGACGTGCTCGCTCAATTGGCGCAGAAAATCGCGCTCATCTTCGCTGAAACCGTTCGGCTCACGGCGGGTGATCATGAGAATCCCCAGGACCTGGCCCTCAACCTGAATAGGCGCCGCTACCAACGACTGTATTCCTCCATGAAGCAAACGTTCCGGAAAAGGAAATGCCGTCCTCGCAAGATCCGGTTCATACACCATCTCTCCACTCAAACAACGGGAAAGACCGTTTTGGTGCAAGTCGATGCACCCTTGATTGGTTAATGCGAGATCGACAGCCAGGGTTTCGCCACGAAGGCCAACATTCGTAATCACGAAGGCGCGGTTGGCCTGATCGTAGCGGCATACGCAAATAAAGTCCGCAGGAAGTTGATCCTCAAGCCGGCGGATGACCGCCTGAAAAATGCTTTGCAGATCCTGCCGATCTCCAATAGCCCTCGTGATCTGATTAAGCAAATTCAGCCGTTCAACCTGCGCGTTGAGTTTTTCCGTGCGTTCGCGCACGCGCTCTTCCAGTTCAGTGGTTAGTTCCTGCAAGGCGGAGTTGGTACCGCGCAACGTATCTTCGGCAAGCGTTAATTCGCGGTTCCGCTGCATGGCCGCCTCATAAGTGGAGAGCAGCAGATTCAGGATCTGCAGACGATCGGCGGTGATGAAGTGCTTCTGTCCGTCGAAATAGATCTCGATTCCCATTCCCGGTTGATCGTTCTGACGCATCTCACGATTAATGAGTACAAACTGAACGCGCCCGAGCAGGTAACGCTCATCGTAGGGTTTGAGAATGAAGGTGTCGGCGCGGCATTCGAGTCCTCGGATCACATCCTGCGGATCAGACAAGGTGGTAACCAGGATCACCGGCACATCCGACAAAACCGGGTCGGCCTTCACCTGCCGGCACAACTCGTATCCATCCATTTCCGGCATGACTACATCACTGATGATCAGTGTCGGCTTGCGGCGTTGCGCAATCTCGAATGCCTGACGACCGTTCGAAGCCAGCGTGATCGAATACCCTTGTTGTTTGAGAATGTGCTGTAACCGCTGTGCCTGCGTCGGACTATCTTCTGCTATCAGGATTTCTACAGATGCTCGATCTGCAAACGTGCTCATGCTTGTCCCCCTTTCACACCCTGACGGCGGCTCACCAGTGTTACCAGAGTGTCGGCGATCTTGTCCGAGGGCAGGATGTAAGTAGCGCCTCCGATCTGGATCGCTTCACCCGGCATGCCATGGACCACTGACGTATCGCGATCCTGCGCAATGGTCGCGGCCCCGTACTCTTTCATTAACCGCAGCTCAACCGCCCCATCTTTTCCCATGCCGGTGAGAAGTACGCCGATAGCGTTTGCGCCACAGACATCCGCCAGGGACCGAAACAGGTGGGAAACGGCAGGACGCACATTGTTTTCAGGCGCCTGACGAGTAAGTAAAATGCGGCCGGAACTGCTCAACCCCATGTGCAGATCATCCGGTGCAAAATAAACGTGTCCACTCTGCGGGATGGTGTTGTGAGCAGCGATGTGCACTTGAAACCCGGTAGTTTCATGCAACCACTCGACCAAGCCATTAAGAAAACCATCAGCGATGTGTTGCACGATCAAGATTGGCGCCGCGAAGTTTTTTGGTAACCCCGACAGAATCGTTTGCAGAACCGGTGGTCCACCGGTGGACGCGCCGATACCGACGACACTTAATTCACGTTCGTGGTGGGAAGCTGCTTTGGATGAGTCAAGCAGATGGAGACGCGAGCGCGGCCAACGTCGCACGAGTCTCACCTCCGACATAGCCTTAACTGTGTCAATGAGAGTGCGTGCCAGCGCCTGGTATTCGGGATGGGCTTGAGAAACGGGCTTCCCTAAACACGCCACCGCTCCTGCTTCCAGAGCGCGAAAGGTGGTTGCCAACTCCTTCGGATCGGTCGTTGCCGTGCAAATCACGATCGGGACGGGATGTGTCTCCATAATGCGCCGAGTCGTTTCAAAGCCATCGAGCCGCGGCATCTGGATATCCATCACCACCACATCCGGTTTGGTTCTGAGCAGGAACTCGAGAGCGGCTTGACCGCTATCAACCGCTGAAATCACGCGAATCTGTGGATCTGATTCGAGCAGATTGACGAGCAGCATGCGCACTACTCGCGAGTCGTCAACTACCAGAACATCGATCTTGTCGTTTGTCACCCGGATGTCCTTTTCAGTCATGCGAGACGCCGCACGGCCTCAAGCAAGTTACTTTGATCGAAACTGCTCTTTACGAGATAAGCTGACGCGCCAACATCTATGCCCCGTTCACGATCCTCACGCGACTCCAACGCGGTGACTAACACCACCGGAAGTTCCGCAATCTTCCGGTCTGATCGAATTCGCGCGGTGAGATCGAATCCGTTCAAACGCGGCATTTCGACATCGGAAACTACCAGGTCAAAGGCTTCGGTACGCAGAATCGTGAAAGCATCCAGACCGTCAACTGCCGTACGCACTTGATACCCGGCAGCCTCAAGAATGCCTTTCAACAACATTCGCGAAGTAATGGAGTCTTCTACCAACAGGATCGACTTCGATTCTTCCTCTGGTTTTTCTGATGTGGTGATGATTGGGCTGCGACCGGTTTTCTTTGCCGACTTCAACAGATCGGTGACGTTCAGAATCGGCGCTATCTGGCCTGACCCGAGCACCGTTGCTCCGGCGATGTTTCGAACTCGTAACAGCGGTTTACCAAATGATTTGACGAGCAATTCATGCTCGCCGATTACTTCGTCGACTACGAAGGCGATTTGCTCGTCGCTGCTTCCCAGAAGTAATGCGGGTTTTGCAGTAGCCGCTGCGTTCTGATCAGCGACTTGAAGTTCGAGCACCCCGGTGAGGTGGACCAGCGAAACTGCTCGCCCGTCAACAGGCACAACCTCTCGACCCTCGATCGTTTGCACCTCTTCCGCGCGGAAGCGAATCAACCGCCGCACCTGAGCAGTGGGAACGATGAACAATTGATTCGCGGCTTTGAGCAGAATCCCGCGAAAGGTTCGGAGAGTAATCGGCAGAACGATCCTGATGGTGGTTCCCACCTGAATCTTGCTTTCAATCGAAACCTCGCCACCAAGCTTTTCGGTCTGCTCGCGAACGATGGCGAGTCCCAGACCGCGTCCCGACAACTGCGTGATCAACGGACTCGTTGATACCTCGCTGCGAAACACGAGCGCGAGTGTTTCGTCTGCTGAAAGACGATTCGCCTCCTGGTCGGTTATTGCACCTAAATTTATCGCCGCTTGTTTAACTCGTTCGATGTCAATTCCGGCGCCGTCGTCAGCCACGTTAAATTCGACTTTGTCGCCGTCAAATGGCTTTAACGTGACCCGGATCGTAGCTCGCGACGACTTTCCATGCTGCTCACGCTGTTTCGGTGTTTCCAGGCCATGGTCCACACAGTTACGAATGATGTGTGTCAGCGAATCTTTCATCGCTTCCAAAACGCGCTTATCAATTTCAACGTCGTCACCAGCGATTACTAAATCCGCCTCCTTCCCTTGATCCCGGCACAGATCCCGCACGAGCTTCTGCAGAAAAGGAGTGAGCGTGGCTACCGGCAGCATCAACAACTTTTTCGAGTTATCCAGTAGATCATCTACCAACTTGCCAATCAATTGACTGTCCTGGCGGGCGCTGCTTGCGAGGGCCGATACGCGAGTTGTAAGCGTTTGGAAGTATTCGTGATTCCATTCAAAGAATTCTTTTAGTTCTGCCAACTCGGTTGGCGCCGAAGGCCCAGAGGATCCAACCAGTTCAGGCGTCGAAACTCTCAACGTGCGAACCAGCGGCTGAATCTTCGTTAAACGCTTGCGCCATTCGTCAAAACTAGCTGCCAGCTCACGCAACTCGACTTCGCGCTGCACAGTGACCAACTTTGCCGCGAGCATTTCCTCAGCATCGGCCAAACGCTCATCCAGTTTTGACACTGAAATGCGCACTGTCTCTGCAACCGGAGTCTTTTCAATGTGCACGGGTGGAATCGTCTTGAGAGGAGGTTGAGCCGGCGGGGCAGTCAACTCTAAACCGTTTGCGACCTTCGTGCCGGTCCGAATCAGATTACGCAAGTCGTGCACATTGCGTGCAAACGCCTTACCTGAGGCTGTGTCAGGATCCGTAATGGCTTTTGAAACGGCATCGAGTGCCTGATGGACCACATCGAGCGCCGGTGTGGTTGGAGATAGTTCACGGCGCTTCCAGGCGGCAAACACATCCTCCAGTGCCTGGCAAAGAGATTCAATTCCAACCAGACTCACTGCCCGTGCCGCGCCTTTGAGGCTATGAGCGGCGCGAAACATTGTCTCCACTAGCTGCTGTTTGGTTTCTGCATCCGCAGCCCGCTCAAACTGCAGCAGGCCATCAGCGATCGAATTCACATGCTCCTCGGCCTCCACCACGAAGGTGGCCCGTAGTGATTTGAGAAACTCGTCTTCGCGCGTCATCGTGCCGACTTCACGTTAAATTGAAGGCAGCTCACGCGGCGGCGCAACGACGCAACGGAAAACGCTGCGTCTTTTCGTTGCGCCGTTGCGCCGCCGCGTGAGTCTCTTTTTCATTGGAGTTCTGTTACTTAAACCTTGTAGCGCTCAACTATTACTTTGAGTTGCCGGCCCAGCGCATCAACGTTCCGAGCCGCGCCTTCAAGCTGCTTGGCGCTGGCCACGTTTTGCGAACTCGCCTGCCTGATGCTTTCCATGGCGCCGGCAATCTGCTCCATCCCCACTAATTGCTGTTGACTCGAAGTTGCGATCTGCGTCGCGGCCTGAACGGCTTCGGAAACATTCCCGGCCAACACATGGATCGTTTCCGCGGCGTTGCCGGTTTGCTGTTCGCCGGCTTCCACCGCTTTGCTTCCCTGCTCGGTGGCCATGACCGCTGCCGTAGTTGCCTTTTGAATGTCGCTTAGAATGGTGCGAATTTGAGTGGTCGCTTGCCGTGACTGTTCAGCGAGATTTTTGACTTCCTGCGCCACCACGCCAAAGCCTTTGCCGTGTTCACCGGCTTTGGCTGCCTCGATTGCTGCATTAACGGCGAGCAGGTTCGACTGCGCCGCCAGATCGTCAACAGTGGCGATGATCTCGCCAATCGTTTGACTCCGTTCACTCAAGCTGATCATATCGTCCGCGATAGCTTCCATCTGCTTGCGAATACGCCCCATGCCGGCATTCACCTCTTCCGTCGATTTGCGTCCATTCGCGGAGGTGTGGGCCGCCTTGTTAGCGCTATCGGCAACGAGTTTTGCTTTTTGATTTGCCAGCTCCGCGGTTTGCCTGACCTCTTCAACTGTGGTGGTTGTCTCACTCACGGCAGTAGCGGTTTGACTGGCGGAGGAAGCAAGCTGCGTTGTGGAAGCCACGATCTCGCTGGCCGCGGAACCTAAAACGTTGGCGCCTTCGATCAACTCGCGCAACTGGCGGCGCAGATTCTCCGACATATTGGCGAACGCATGGCCCAACGTATCGTCGGCAGACCGAGGAGTTATCACTGTGGTTAGATCGCCCGCCGCGATCTGTTCCGCCGACGCAGCCACAACCTGAAGTGACTGCGCCATGCGATCGAAAGACTTGGCGAGCACTCCAACCTCATCGCCGCGCCCGTTCGAATTCAGCTTGATATTCAGGTTGCCGTCGGTGATTTGCCTCGCGGCGGCAGTGAGTAATTGTAACGGGCCTGCGATGTTGCGCGTCAGTAAAAACCCAATCAGTGCCGCTAGTAGAACGCCGAACAAGGTGCCGAGCCCGACGGTCCATTTGGTTCTGATTCCGGCATTCTCAGCAGCGTCGGTTCGTTTGCCCAGCAGTTGTACTTCTTCGCTTTCCATTTCTGCAATTGCAGCGCGAATCGCATCCATCGTCGATTTGTCTTTTCCCGTTTTTATGATCTGAAGTGCGGCATCGCCCTTGCCACTCCGGCGAAGTTGAATCGTTTCGTTTGCTGACGCTACTCGCTCTTTAACAGTCGCCGACAGAGCAACCAGGCGTTGCTGTTGCCGAGGGTTATCAGCAATCAAGGTTTTGATTTCTTCGAGGTTCTGGTCGATTCGGGTTGAGGCGGAGTTGTAAGGTTCGAGATAGTTCTCCTCGCCGGTGAGTAAATAACCCCGCTGACCAGTCTCCACATCCTGCAATGACGAAAGCAATTGATTGAGCCGGGCAAGCACGTCATAGGTATGCTTTCGCTGATCCGAGGCTGCTATCAGTTGGGTTGTGCTTTGATAGGAAACCACACCCACGATCACAAGGATGATCAGGATCACTCCAAAAGCGGCGCCCATCTTGGTTCCTACGGTCCACTTCATGATCAAAGCTCCCTTCCTGATTCAGACGTGCACTTCCTCATGGACGATAAGTCGCGGATCTGCGAGCATCCGCTCGAGATCAAGTATGGTTACGGCGTCGGGCGTTACACCTCGCAGGCAATCGTTGGTAGCCGCACTCAATGTGGGTAGCGAGGGTTGCAGCTTGTCGATCGGAATTAAGCGCACGCCGGCGATGACATCAGCCAGTAAACCCACTTCAAAATCATCAAGACGGACCAGAATGACGCTATGCAAATCCGTCAATCCCTGTGTGGGCAGATTGAGGAAACTCTTCAGGTCCAGCACCGTAACAATGTGGCCGCGCACGTTAACGATCCCCACTACAAACGGAGGGGTGCATGGCACGAGGGTGAGTTCTTTCAGTGGATGCACCTCGACAACATGTCGAGTCTCAACCGCATACCGTTCCTGGGCCAGACGAAATTCGACCACCTCGATCGTCGCGATGTCGATCTCCTCCGTGTTGGCCTTTCGTGCTAAATGTCGAGCACGCTCAAGCAGAATTTTTTGGGCGTCGGTTTCCACAGTGTTATGAGGTTTCATTTATTGACGAAATGATCTCGGTGAGCCTACCGGCTGTTAGACCATCCGATTCCGGCAGCACGTCGTCCTGGCGCAAGTTCTCAAGCAGACGCAGCGCATTCGCAAACTGCCTCGCAGCTTGCGCGCGTCGGCCTTGTGAACGATCGAGGTTACCTAAAGCAAAGTAGGACAGAATAAATTCGGGTTTAAGGTAAATGGATTTTTGAAACGAGACGCGGGCTTGATCGACGTCTCCGAGTTCCTGCAAAACGATCGCTCGCAGGTAGTGACCAAGCGCATCGAGCTTCTCTGCATGCACCCACCGATCACACCATTGAAGCGCATCTGTCAGCTTTCCCTGATCGGCTAACGACCGAGTTAAAAGAGCGAATGATTTGGAATCAGTGACCGGTACTGACGAAACGGGTGGTGACGGCAATACGCTCGTCGACTGGAAATCATCGTGAGTATTGAACTGTATTGGAGACCACTCGGGTACAGACGTTGTTTGTAGCGCGGTTTGCTTCTGGCCCTTTCGGTAAAGGATCAACCCCGGAAAATTCACGGTTACGAATTGATTAAACAGTTTCTGAGAAGTCTCGCTCGGACTAACCACCAGCCAGCCGTCATTAACAAGTGCGCGACGCAAATTTGCGACGACCTTTTCTGCCTGGGCCGAGGAGAAATACATCAGCACGTTGCGACAAAAGATCAGGTCCATCGCATTAGTCTCAACCGTCAGTGAGGGGAAAACGTCTTCAACCAGATTTAGCTGGACAAACGAAACCAGTCGCTTGATCTCTGGTTTGATTGAGTAGGAACCATCAGACGTGCGGTCGAAGTAGCGATCTTTCACCCAATCCGGCGTTTCACGAAACGACCAGTCGCGATAAACCGCCGCGGTCGCCTTCTTGAGGAAACGAACGTTGATGTCGGTGGCAAGAATCGTTACGTTCCAATCCGCAATGTCGGGAATCAACTCTCGCAGGAGGATCGCTAACGAATATGGCTCCTCGCCCGTGCAACAAGCCGCGCTCCAGATTCTTAATCGTCGGTCGGTGATTCTGCGCGCGTTGATCAGTCGCGGCAGAACTGTTTCCTTGAGGACTTCAAATGTCTTCTTTTCGCGGAAGAAATAGGTTTCACCGATCGTGAGATGGCTCACCACTACATCCAACTCGGTTTTAGTCAAAGGTGTTGTCAGCAACCATTCGGCGCCCGCCATCAGATCCTGAAATCCCAGTTCCTTCATCGCGCTCGCTAGCCCACGCTCCAGGTCCTGCCAACGTGCATTCGGAAAATCCAGTCCGGTGCGGCTCGCGATGTAGTCGCTGAGCTGTTCCCGGACATTGAGGGGTACGCCTTCAGGTTTCAATGCTGCGTCTCCTCGCTCAACGCTTCGTCGAGCGCACGTTCCTCGTCGAGCGAAAGAAAAGTATCCAGGTCGTGAATCACTACCAGTCCGTCCGCGAGTTTTACGACGCCCTTCATCAACTCCACCATCCGGCCAATGCCAATCACATCGATCGACGGAACTTTAGCCACTCCCTCAGCTCGATCGATCTGCAAGGCGACCTTATGTCGTTGGGTTCGAGCGATTAGAAAATGATCGTCAACGCCAATCTCTCGTTCGGGAAGTCGAAACTTTTTTCTGACGTTTAGCACTGGAATTACTTCACCGGCGACATCGATAACTCCGAACACAATCGCGGGTGCCTTTGGCAAACGCGTCGTAGCCGCTGCACGTACCACACGCTCGATCTGCCCGAGCGGAATGCCATAGAGCTGCGCATCCAGACTAAAAAGAGTCAGGAACTCCATGTGTGCTTGTTCCGTGGCAGACACTTGTGCGCAGCCTCGAATGGGCAAACCAAATTGTTATTGGGCGATTGTTATGAAGGAAACTGGGCGGGCGATTGCCAGTGACCTGAGTGAACGCAGAAAGCCTAACGTAAAACGTCCCTGCTTACAATCACAAAAATATTATTCGGTAAAGAGATCTCGGCGACAGCTCAACGATGTCCGTAGGATTCCTTCAATACCTCGTTTACCTTGTGCATTAAAACGTCACCGGTGAAGGGCTTGGGGAGAAAGTTGGGTTCTTCACGGATGAGCCCACGATTGTGAAGAACGTCTTCGGAGTAATCTGACGTGAATATGACTTTTAAGTACGGACGCAGTTTTTTAAGACGACTCGCGACTTCCGGGCCGCTAATCTCAATCAGTACCACGTCAGTGATCAGAAGATGAATCGGCCCCTGATAATATTCGGAAACTAAAACTGCCGCACCGCTGCTGGCGACGGGGATTAGTTGATAGGCGGATGGACCAAATACTTCCTGGGCCAACCGGTGCACCCCTTCATCCGCATCAATCAACAGAACATTTCGTTTACCGGCGGCGCCTCCTAACTTCTCGACCACATACAAACTCACATTCAGCATGTGTTCGTTGGCATCGGGTTGAACGAGGAATTTTCCAATCGCAGTCAGGCGCCGCCCTTTGTTATCGAGACTGAGCACTTTGCCGTAGTAAGACGCAAATATGCCCTTCGTTATGCGCACGGTATCGCCCACTCTTAATGTCTGATCCATGTAATGGACCGAAGATAGAACCAATCCGTGCAAACTACTATCGTTGAGCTTGTGATTGTTTTGTAGATGTTTCGCTGACAGGCGTGTCGTGGTTTCCGCTACGTAAACAGTGGTAAGGAACCTGCACGGCTTTGCCTCAAAAGTCCTTTTTCAATGACAGAGAGTAAGCCACAAAACAGCACAAAAGGCGCAAATTAAAACATTAAGGATTACCTCCGCCGCTAAGAATTCATTTTGTGCTTTGTGTGCCTCTTGTGGCCTTCAAGATGACTTTTGAGGCAAAGCCAACCTGCACTTTGAATCCGTGTTATCCGTGGCTGGTCTTAATCAACCAGCTTGTTTTGAATGGCGTAATAGGTGAGTTCAGCATTCGTTTTCATCTCCATCTTGTCGAGAATGCGGGCCCGATACGTACTGATCGTGCTCTCACTCAACGTCAACAGTTTGGAGATCTCGCCCGCGGTTCTTCCGGAAGCGATTAAACGCAGCACTTCGAATTCCCGATCGGAAAGACTTTCATGTCGCGGCCCATCAGTTCCGGTTCGAAGTTCGAGGACCAGTTTCTCAGCTAATTGAGCTGCGATGTACGTTCCATCATCGATAACTTTGTCAATTGCTTTGCTCAACTCGAGGCGAGAACTGTCTTTCGTGACATATCCTGAAGCGCCTGCCTTGAAGGCGCGCCGGGCGTACTGCACTTCAGTGTGCATGCTCAGGATCAGCACGGGCAGCCGCGGGCGAAGCTGCTTCACTTCGCGCAAAACTTCGAGACCGCTTCTCGCGCCTAATGACAAATCAAGGATCACGACATCCCAGTTTTCCTCACGCACAAGCTTAACCGCCTCGTCCCCTGTGCTCGCTTCGCCAAAGATTGTTCCGTCATGTTTGTCGAGGATCCGTTTAACTCCCTCTCTGACAACTTCATGATCGTCAACGATGAGAATGCGCCTCATTGGTAAGCCCCTCAATGGCATTAACCTGGTCGATCGGTATCCGCAAACTAACTAACGTTCCCTTTGTACTTATCCCGGTGATCTCGAGTTCGGCATTAATTAGATGGGCTCGTTCCTTCATCCCGAGCAGACCCAGCGAGTGCACATCCGACTTCTCGTCTGGTGTAATTCCCCTGCCGTTGTCCTGTATGGTCAAAGCGAATTCCTGCGGCGTTTGATTTATCGAGAGGGTCACCTGTGTAGCTTGTGCGTGCCGTAAGATATTTGTCAGTGCTTCCTGAAGAATTCGGAAAGCAGCCGTTGACTGATCGCGGTTGAGATCAGCCCTTTCCAGCTTGCACTCACACATAACAGCTATGCCGGTGCGCGTTTCAAACTGGCGTGCCTGCCACTCGATTGCCTCTACTAATCCGAGTTCATCAAGCCCAACCGGACGCAACTCGGACGCAATTTGCCTGACCTTCTTCATCAGCCCGTCTGTGAGACCCAACATGCCTTCAATGGACACACGTAAGCTTGCAAGTTGTGCGAGATCTTTGGTTTCGGAAAGGGAGTCGCCCAATTCTTCCAAACCCCAACGCAAACTGGTCAAAGCCGCTCCTAGTTCGTCATGGATTTCGCGAGCGATGCGAGTACTCTCCTGTTCGCGCGCCGCCTGTACACTCGCCGAAAGCGCTCGCAATTGTTGATAAGTGGCCTGCACTTGTTCTTCCGAGCGTTTGAGTTCGGTAACGTCCTGCGACACTCCAAAGACCCGGATCGGTTCTTTATTCTCATTGGCCTGGATAAAGCCGCGTGTGTGAACAATTCGCTCATCGCCATTTGGCCGGAGCGCTCGGAAGTAAAAACTATAAGCACGATTGGCCGCGACGGATTCTTGGACCATCGTCAGGACTCTTTCGCGATCGTCCGGATGAACAACCAACATACCTTCACCAGCGATATTTATTGATCCCCGTTCGAGACCAAAAATACGGTAGAGTTCGTCAGACCAGGTGACTGTATTGTCTTGCAAGCTCCATTCGAAACTCCCGACATGAGCGATGCGCTGAGCCTCCGCCAACAGGCTTTCGCTTCGTTTTAGTTTCTCCTCGGCGAGTTTGTGATCGGTAATGTCCTCGGCAATTCCCACCATTCGATAAAACTGACCTGCCTCATCTTTGATTGGAAAAGCGCGGTCTTTGATCCACCGGATTGAACCGTCCGGGTGCACGACACGATATTCGACTTCAAAACCTTCTTCGCGATCTCCGTCGATAGCTGCGACCACACGCTGCCGGTCATCGGGATGAATTGAATCAACATACGAGCGGGGCTCGCGATATAAACTCTCGCAGGATTTTCCCCACACGTTCTCGTAGGCAGGACTAACGTAAAGAGTGCGACTCAAATCAGCGGTACTCATCCAAAACACTTCCCGAATAGTCTCCGCCATCTGACGGAACCGTTCTTCACTTGCTCGCAGCGCACTCTCAGTTTGGGTTATTTCTGTTGCTACCATCTTCGGTAATTGGGTAATGGGTCAGTTTGGAGTACGCCGAAGGCGTAATTTGGACTGACCCACTACCGGTAAACGCCTTCGGCGTACTTAACTGACGGTAATTGTAACGCTAAGGCAGAATTGTTCTATCGGAGATTTCCTGACACCTCCTTGGAGTGCGGCATCTTGACGCCGCTTTGGTATGATCGAGCCCGCTGCAATCCCAAAGCGGGTGCCCAGGCACCGCACTCCACGGAGTCGCTCAAACCTGAAATCAAACTCCCCAAACCCTTACCCAATCAACCTGCAACTGTTGCGGAAACACCGTACTGCCGTCGGGACTCCCAACAAAGTTTCCACCAACTGCAACGTTCAGGATGACGAAGAAAGGCGCCTGAAACTCAGAAGTGCTATTGATCCCACCCGCAATGTTAGCTTCCGCGTACTGTACTCGATCAACGTACCATTTGATCGAACTTCCGGTGCGTGAAATCGCAAATGTATGGAAGCCCGCCGAAAGCGAACTGGATGAATTAAAGATCCCTCCGAACGAAACATGCTGGCCGCTCGCATTGGCCCAGTGAATCGTTCCAAAGTTTCGAAACGGATTCTGACCCTGAATCTCCATAATGTCGATTTCCCCGCACGACGGCCATCCAATAGTGCTGATACTTTCGCCCAGCATCCAGAACGCCGGCCAAACGCCCTGCCCTTCGGGCGCGTTAATGCGAGCCTCGACCCACGTGTTAATTCCAAACGACTGTTTGCCTTGTGTCTTCAGTCGCGCCGAGGTAAAGGCGCTACCTCCGAGGCTTTCTTGACGCGCTTCAATCACCAGCATTCCATTTTCGATTCGCGCATTCTGCGTTCTGTTGGTGTAGTTCTGAAGCTCGTTGTTACCCCAGCCATTGTTGCCGATGTCAAAACCCCAGTTTGCGGCACTGATCGCAGAGCCACTGAATTCATCGGACCAAACAAGCCGCGAAAATCCGGGCGGCGCTCCTGCCGGAGGCTGAGTTCCCGCCGCACCCCACGTAAACTGTTCCCATGCGCCGGCCGCGGTGCGGTCAGACACGAGTGGCGCAAAAGCACCACGATTGAGATCCGCTGAAACGAAACGATTAGTTACTCGTCCTCTGAGAGTGAAGGCGCCACCCGCAAGATCCGTCCAGCTGAAGTGCTCCCACGTACTGAGGGTCGGACGATCGGCGACTAGTGGCGCAAATGGCGCCCGAGCTGTATCGGCCGACACGAAGAGACCGGTGCCGACTGATCTGAATGCGATAAAACCGCCGCCGGCGTCAACGACCTGAAATTGTTCCCAGGCAGCAGTCGTTGAACGGTCCGCGACCAGCGGCGCCCAGGCGCCACGGTTTTGATCCGCCGAAACGAAAAGACCAGTTGCGGTCGCGCGGATCCAGATCGTTTGACCCACCGGCGCCGCCGCTTGAGCGCTCACTGTTAACAACAGTGTCGTCAATAATAGAAACGCGAACTTAGTGGCATGTGACAAGGTTGGTTTGCTCATAATATTCCTCCTCACCGGGTGCTGTCGCGCCCTCTTGCATGGAGATGTGAACGTTGTAGGGGAATACAGAATCCTTGGTTGACGTGCTGAGCGTCACGTGAGATCAACCCGGGAGGTTGGAATCCGGCTGCGCATAATATCATCAATGGGCGTCTCCTTGGAGTGCGGCGTCTTGACGCCGCTTTGGTATGATCGGGCGCGATCGCATGACCAAAGCGGTGCCAAGGCACCGCACTCCACGGAGAAACTGAATTCAACCCGCTCCAACAATGATCGATTTTAGTATCGCCGAAGCTTCCGGCTGGTTGCGCCGCAAAGAGATCTCGCCTGTCGATCTCACTAATGACTGCCTGAACCGCATCGAGCAACTCAACCCGACAATCAATGCTTTCATTACTGTCATGCACGAGAGCGCTCTCGCCGACGCACGGCGGGCTGAGGACGAAATCCAGTCAGGCAAATGGCGTGGACCATTACACGGTATTCCGATTGGCTTGAAGGATTTGATCGATACGGCCGGCGTGAAGACGACTTGCGGCAGCGCACTATTTGCCGACCGCGTGCCGACTGAAGACGCAGAGATTGTCCGTCGCTTGAAGAACGCCGGAGCAGTGATCGTCGGTAAACAAAACCTGCAGGAGTTTGCCTACGGCGGCACTTCCACTTCCAGTCACTATGGCCCAGTCCATAATCCGTGGGACGTTGATCGAATTGCCGGCGGTTCTTCAGGCGGATCGGCGGCCGCAGTCGCGAGCGGGATGTGTTTCGCCGCCGTTGGCACTGATACCGGCGGATCGGTACGCGAGCCCGCGGCCTTCTGCGGCATCGTTGGTTTAAAGCCGACGTACGGGCGTGTGAGCACACGCGGCGTGTTCCCGCTGTCGCCATCGCTCGATCACGTTGGACCACTCTGCCGCAACGTCGTCGACACGGCGCTGATGCTTCAAGTCATTGCGGGTTACGACAAATCAGACACAACCAGCGTTGATTGGCCGGTTGATACTTACGCAGATCGATTAGAGCTGAAAACTAAACCCCGTCTCGGAATTGCGCGCCAACCATTCTTCGAAAATCTCGATCCAGAGATCGAAAACGCCATAAACAATGCTTTGAAGCAACTCAGTGTTTTTACGTCGGATTTGATTGAGATCGAACTACCCGCCACGCCGCCTGCCGTCCAGGCGCCGGAAGTATTGGCTATCCACTCGAAATACGTAAAAGAATCACGCCATCTATACCGAAGTTGGATACTGGCCCGACTGGAACTAGCTACTGCGTTCGACACGACGTCTTACATCGAAGCGCGAAATGAACTGGATCGCGTTCGTCGCAACATCGGAGACGTTTTCAACCATGTCGACTTCGTAGTAACGCCGACTACTCCTGTGCCGCCAATCACAATTCAAGAGGCGCTGGAGATGTCGCCTGCGCCGGCGGGTGAGTTTTGGCTGCGCAACACAAGACCATTCAACGCCTACGGCCTGCCCACGATCTCGATTCCCTGCGGTTTTACACAAGCCGGACTGCCAATCGGTTTGCAGATTGCCGCCCCGAACTTTGCCGAAGCAAGTTTGTTGTCATTGGCCCACGCTTTCGAACAAGCCACCACTGAAGAACGGCGTAGTCTCTGATAGAATCGCAAACAATGAAACTGCCCACTGTGCTAACAAGAATTTTGCCGACCCTGAATCGCGAACAACAATGTCCGGCGTGCGGTCAAACGTTCGCATGTAAAATCAACCTGCAGGGATGCTGGTGCAGTCAAGTAAAAGTCAGTGCCGCGACATTGGAGACACTGCGAAGCAAATACAGCGGATGTCTTTGTCGCACGTGTCTTGAAACGACCGAGTCGTCAACTGAAAGCGGTGAGCTGAGATGAAACGAGCGCAAAGTTAAAACTACTTCTCACCAAAAAGCACCAAAGTCACAAAAATACGAGCCTTCAGCAGAGAATTCTTCTATGTGCTTCTTGTGGCTTAATTCTTGTTGAGGTCTTTCTTCTTCACCTCGATGAACACGCGTGAGTTGCCGACTTTCCCGGAGTGATTATCACGTACTGCAACACTGATGCGATAAAACCCGGGCTTCTCGCCGGCGAAGGAAAAGGTTGAGAGCACACCGTCGCGCCTGCTGGTCTCGAGTTCCGCTTCGGTCACATCAAACGACAGATCGCGATCGGCTTTCTTAAAATCGCGACCGTCAGGGCCGGTCACCCGGATCGAAAGACCGAGCGAGAGATTCTGGCGGCCATCGCCATTCGCACGCGTCGTCACCTGCGACAGATCAACCCGACACGAAGTCAACACCTCTCCGCGTTTCTCGGGAGCTATCGCCGACGAAATCTGCAGGCCAATCTCATTTGCTGAAAGTGGGGATAGAAACGGGCTGACGGCCAGTTGAGTTTTTGCGGCAGTTGTCTTTTGCGCGAGACCTTCCGCCCGCGCTAATACTTTTACGCCGCTGCGATTAACACGAACCTGAAGATCGACTGGGCGCGCGTTTGCTTCAGCACCAGGGTCGTAGGCCAGCAGATAGTAACCGCGATTCTCTTCGATAACCTGATCAAACGCGACACTGAGATCGTTGGTGTTGTAAATAGCTCGCCCACCGGTGCGTTGCGCGAGTTGCAGCAATCCATCGTTGACGCGAAATGAGATATTGAAATCGAGATCTCTCGTGTGCAGCGTGTAGATCGCGACGCGAGATTCATTTGCTCGCTTGATCAAGCGGTCCATACGTTCGCTGATCGCCTGGTAATAAGGAAGACGCGGGTTGTAAAGTAAGCCGCCGCTAACAAGCGTCACCACTTTCCGGCCCGGCAACATCTCAACCTGCTTAATCACGTTTTCGAGCGTGTCCATCACTCGGAGGTTCAAGCTGGCGAGCGACTGCAGGGAGATCTCGCGGCCAACCCCAGTGACATTGAGCCCCGTGCCCTTGACCGATTCATGCACGCGCTGCATCGCGGCGTGTAACACTACGCGGTCGTTGGTAAAACTCGAAAGCACGCCAAGATCGGCATCGGTGCTGGTAATCGCAGCCAGATCGGCATCCGACAACTGTTTATCGACAAACCAGGTTAAGAACCGTTGCGCCGAATCCGCGGCACGGATCGCAGTGCCAAGATTGCTGACGCTGGTAGTTCTGGATGGACCACCGTTAGATCCTGGGAAGCTAAGTGCAAAATGGATCACGGGGTTGGAAACTACGAAAACAAATACGCGACCAAGTTGCTCAGCGGACGGATGACCTTTTACCGGCTGCTCATTCGGCCGTTGCTCGGCGAATGAGACATACGTAATAAACTCCGGCACACGCTCGCGCCCGTTATCAATGATCTTGAAATCGGCGGCAGTCAGTCCTTTCACCTGTTTCCCACTCTCATCCACAGCCACCACATCCAACTGGACGAGATTCGTCTTAAACCGAATGACCTCATCGTCATTTTGCGCCTGAGCCAGACAAGGCAGCAGCAAGAGTATCGAGAGACTGAGAAGTTTTAGGTGGTTCATGTTCGCGCGTGTGAGTCTACCAAAAGTAGCGCACCAACATACGAATTTTTGGGTCAAATCCCATGATTCAATCCGTGTAATCCGTGGCTATATAAGAAACATTGCCACGCGGCCCCACGGATCGCTATTCTCTGCGCATTATGAAATACACAAGCTCCATCGTCGCCATCGCCTTCATGTTGCTGGCCGGCGTTAATGTAGTTGCTCAAAACGGCACCGCCAGCGCCAACACCGCAGCCATCACAAACGTTGTGGTCACGCCTTCGGTAAAGGAAGCCGAGGTCGGCCAAACGGTTAAACTCAACGTCGTTGCTACTGACGCCTCCGGCAAGGTCATCAATGAACACCCTTCCACGTTTTTCGCCGGACCGTTCGATATCGCTGCCGCCGATGATGACGGCAACATTAAACTTTTCGGCACCGGACAGGTGACGGTTGGCGCGATTGTGGGAAACAAGGCCGGCATTACCACCTTTATGGTGAAAGCTCCCGGCATTAAGACGATCGAGATCGCGACGCTCAAAAATCCTCTAACAGTCGGCAGCAATCAACATCTCAACTCCGTTACTCGCATCTTCAATGGCGATCCACGCACCGGCGTTCCGGTTAGCTGGACCAGCGATAACACGCAAGTGGCAACCGTCGATGCCGCAGGCATGGTGACCGCCATTGGACCAGGCAAAGCCAACATTACGGCCACGTCCGGTACTGCCACCGGCACGACTACCGTGACGATTATTCCCAACAAACTGCGCAGCCTTTCAGTAACAGCAGGTGCAAAGACTGCACGCACGGGCGATGTGATTCGCTTCACAGCGAAAGGCGATCCTGCCGGCGACTTCAGCACACGCTGGTCTGTCAGCGGTAATGGCGCAAACGTCGACACGGACGGCGGCTTCGTCGCCGACTCGCCGGGTACCTACATCGTCACGGCGCTCAGCGGAAACGTTTCCGGCAGCGCTTCGATTGTGGTTTCGCCTCGCGATCAGGAATGTGACATCAAACTCGTTGGCCGTGCGTTGTTCAAAGAACATCAGGCTGCCGAACAATGGATCATCGGCAATCACGCGTACGTCTCGACGATCGCGGATCGCTTTATGGTTTATGACATTTCGGACCCAGCCAATCCGAAACTCACTGACACGATCAAAGTCGATGCCCGCATCGTCAACGACATCTCGACCACTGCCGATGGCAAAATTCTCGTCATCTCACGTGAAGGGGCGTCGAATCGAAAGAATGGCATCGCTTTCTACGACACGTCAGATCCTGCGCACCCCAAACTGATTTCCGAATACACAGAAACAGTCACCGGCGGTGTGCATAGCGCCTTTGTCGATAGTCACTATGTTTATCTGACCGACGATGCAACCGGATCGATGCGCGTGATCGATTTCAAAGACGTCAAGAATCCGAAGGAAGTAGCACGCTGGCAAACGGACAACCCGCTCGCCGGAATGATCCGCACTAAGGAAGGCGAACAGATCGCCGGGCGCTACATCCACGATCTTCAGGTTAAGGATGGTCTCGCGTATCTCGCTTATTGGCGCGAAGGGCTGATAATTCTCGACGTCGGCGCCGGCTTGAAAGGCGGCAGTCCGGAGCGCCCGCAGCTTGTGAGCCAGTTGCGTTTTAATCACAACGAGCTTTACGGCAATGGCTGGCTCGCGGGCACACACTCGGTCTATCGCTACAAGAATTACGTCTTTATCGGCGACGAAGTGTTTCCGACAATCTTCGACATCAAGTCGCAGAAACGTGTTCCGGTGCGCGGGATCGTGCATGTGGTGGACGTTTCAGACATCAATAACCCGCACAAAGTCGCTGAGTATCCAGTGCCCGAGGGCGGCGCACATAATATGTGGGTCGAAAACGATGTGATGGTCATCGGTTACTACAGCGGCGGTGGACGTGTGGTTGATGTTTCAGGTGAATTGCGTGGCGATCTTTACCGGCAAGGACGCGAGATGGCTCGTGTATACACGGGCGATCCGAATGGCTATCGTCCGAATCTGCCGATGACGTGGGGCGCGCAACCGCACAAGGGGTTGATCTACTTCAACGACATCAATTCCGGATTGTGGATTATGAAGTTGGGGGAGAAGATCGATAAAGGATCGACAACGTCGCCCGAGCCGTAAACGAACAACCCTGGACAGGATTTACAAGATGAACATGATTTTATCTTGTGAATCCTGTTCATCATGTAAATCTTGTCACCTGATTTGATAGAAATCGATACCTGCAGCGCCGGGTGGAACATCAATCGTTGCCACCATTTTCAACCCTAAAAGGTCGATAATTTCAACCGTTCCGGGTTCGGTGCCGACACCTTCCACCGTCACAAACGCATAACGATCGTCGGGCGACACGACCACACCGTGCAACACTTTCCGTTTCGTCGCCAGGCGCGCTAGTTCCCTGCCACTCTTCAACTCATAAATTGAAACGGACTGATCGCGCTTGTTGGTTGCGATCAAGCGCTTCCCATCGTGCGTTGCTTCGAGATTATAAACACCGGCACGCGCCGGAATACGACGCACGAGTTGCCAGGTACTCGCATTGACTTCAACGATCTCACTCGAACCATTGCACGCCACAAATATCGAGGCTCCATCAACCGACGGCTCGGCCCAGGTCGGCGAGCAGGAACTATCGCCGGGCTTCGGCGCTTCCGAACCATGGCCGGCGCCGCCGTGCATCGAATGAGTTGACTGGCTGGCGGCAACCTTGGGTGGTCCAATCAGCCCCTTCTCTTTGTTTTTGGTGACGATGAAATGTCGCGCTGCTTTCAGCGTGCGCGTATCGATCTCCACGAGCATGTCGTCCATCATGCAGGCCGAGTATTGCTTCGTTCCCTGGGCGTTGAGACGCGAACCGTGCGGCATCGTGCACGTTTGAATTCGCGCCACTTCGGTCATGGTTTGAGTGAAAACCACCGAGACCGTCGATGGAACCATGTCGCCATGCAGGTTGAAGTTGACTACGAACAAGAAGGCGCCGTCAGGCGTGACGTCCAAGGTTGCTGGAAAATGGCCGAGTGTAGTTTTACCGACAGGCGTGTTGTCTTTGGTCGAGTATTTCCAAACTGTTCCAAACGGGCGGCCATGAGCATTTGTAACGTAATAGAACTCGCGATCCGGCGACATCACGATCCCATGTGGGCCATCGATATCAACCGGCATATCGCCGGTATTCACCTCACGCTCCACTCGCACGCCGTCCGGCCCAAAGCGAATCAAGGCGATCTTGTCGGCAGCCTCCGACAACACATAAACCAGATAATCTTTCTCTGGTTTGCCTTGCGCCATCAACGAAACCGGCCACAACCAAACCAAAACCAAACTTAATAATGTGTAAAGCTTCATCTTCCCCTTACTGATTTAGATCACCCTCATCACTCAACTATTTCGCAAAAGACGGGCCACGGATAACACGGATTCAAATCCGGATTATATCCGTGTTATCTGTGGCTCGTCTTTGCGGGAGTTCTCAAGGCAGATCCATTAGCCAAATATCGCTCTCGGAAGAATACGCGGCGAAGTAGATCAAGTGGCTGTCTCGCGAGATCGCGATGCCACGAAATTCGACTTCTTTTAACGAGAAAAGCTCCTTGACGCGTTTGGTACTCACATTCCCGAGGTAAGCCTTTTCGGCAGACATGCTGAGGTATCGCGTGCTGTCAGGCAGCCACATAGGAAAACCACCAAGCTCTGAGACCATCTCATATTGCCTGGTCTCAAAAGAGTAGTATGCAGTTTTCTCTCCTGGAAACGTACCAATGAGTTTTTTGCCATCAAGCGACCAATCCCAAACGACAAAGGGGCGATCCGTTGGCGGCAACTGTTCCAATGTTTGGCTGCCCCAGTCTTTCGTTAAATCCAGGATCAGGTTTGCCTTTTCATGGTGAAAAAGCAGGCGTGTACCGTCCGGCGACCAGAGCGGAAATGAAGCGTCACCCGAATTATTGAAAGTAACCTGCCGGAGGTTCGTACCATCTGCATCAATCACCCAGATCTCATAACGCCCATTTCGATCCGACGTGAACGCAATCCGCTTTCCATCATGCGACCAGCGCGGGTAGCGATCAAAAAACCTATCGTTGGTGAGATCGCGCCAGTTCGTACCATCACGTTGGACCACGAGGATATCGTCCTGCATACGCCGAGGTACACGCATCACAAATTGAGTGCCGTCCGGCGATAGATCGGGCCGCGCAACTTCTCGATCACCTTTGGTAATCGCAAAAGGCTCACCCACGGTTCGTTCGAGTTTCGGATCAAACTTGATTGCCTCGATATTCGACTGTCGATCCGTTTGCACGTAAATCAATCGTTTGCCATTGCGAGAGAAATTCAAATGGCGGCTGTACGTTGACGGCGGCGAGACCGCCTCTGGCTCGCCGAGCGCGCGACCGGTTTCTTCATCCATCGGCACGCGCCAGAAACTCATATTGCCGCTGCGATCACTTGCGAAGTAGAGAAACTTGCCGTCCGGAGACCACACTGGATTCCAGTTGGTCGCGGCATCTCGCGTGATAACTTCGATCTCACCTCCGCCTTTTGCAATCGTGGCAATATCGCTTCGGCCCACGTTTGGAGGCCGGAACCAAAATGCGATGCGTTGCCCGTTCGGCGACCAGGATGGATTCATGGCGTCGTGTTCGCACAACAACCGTTTTGCCCCAGTCGCGACATCGGCTATCCACAAACTGCTGGGTTTGCTGTTTCGCGTTGACGGCGTTGCACGCCCGGCTGTGCTACATACAATCTCCTTGCTGTCGGGTGACCAAAAAGGATGATGACAGGAACCGATCACCGGTCTCACGTTCTCCCCGGTTGCTTCCATTACAAACACACCCGCCGGTTCGCGATTTGAATAGAAAGCAATGTGCTTGCCATCCGGAGCCCACGCGGCTTCGAACTCGTCTGAAGGCGTATTCGGTGTCAACGGCTGCACGTTTTTACCACCGACACGCTGGCGATACAGATCAAAGTTCCCGTTCTGATAAGCAGCAAAAACAAAGTCCTCACCATCCGGTGATATGGTCGGAAAAAACTCGGTTCCAGCTTGAGTGGTGAGTTGAATATGAGACGCACGTGACCAATCCGGGGCGGTCACTTTTGGTCGCATGAGATACCAGATCACAGGTGCCGCCACGCCAATCAATACAACTATTACGACCAGTGGCCTTAACCATGAGCGCCGCGTCACCTTTGGAATTGGACCAGTAACTTCAGCGGCATTTGAAATAGTTGCGGCGGAGTCGATCCTTCTTAACAACCTCAGAATGTCGGCACGGAAGTCGGAAGCAGTTTGATAACGAAGTTCGCGATCCTTCTCGAGTGCCTTTTTCAGGATTTGATCAATCTCTCGAGGCAAACTGGCGTCGATCTTAGAAACCGAGGTTGGTTGCTGGGAAAGAATGGCGTTAACAGTCGCCTGACGCGTTTCGCCTCGGAATGGTTTTTTGCGTGTGACCAACTCATACAGAACTACACCCAAACTCCAGATGTCTGTTCGCTGATCGACCTGTTCACCCGCAGCTTGTTCGGGCGACATGTAAGCTAACGTTCCCATCGCGACGCCGTGTTGCGTGTTCGCGCCATCCTCACTAGCTGCCACTTCGTTCAATTTCACCAGGCCAAAATCCAGCACCTTGGCATATCCATCCGGACGCACCGTCACGTTTTCCGGTTTGATATCGCGATGAACGATGCCTGCCTGATGAGCGGCCGCCAGGGCTTCCGCAACCTGGGCCACAATTGGTAAAAGTTCGCGCAACGTTAACTTCTCGCGCAACGAAGCGAGGCTTTGACCTTCGACAAATTCCATGGCGATAAAGTTCACGCCATTGGCTTCGCCGAATTCATAGATCGTGACGAGATTAGGGTGGTTTAACGCAGAGAGCGCTCGCGCTTCACGTTGAAACCGAGCGGCGCGCTCGCTGTCGGCGACGAAATGCCACGGCAATATCTTGAGCGCTACTTTTCGATTCAGTTTGCTGTCGTGAGCAAGATAGACCTCACCCATCCCGCCAGCGCCGAACAGGCGTTCAATTTTGTAGTTGGCCAGTTGCTTTCCGGCGAGTGAGAACGAAGTGGTGAGATTTGATTCCTGCGCGAGGGCTTCGGCCGCCACTCTCATCGCCGACCGTTCCATGAAGCCCTCTGCCTGTGCCTGCGCTTTGAGTAAACTCAAAACCTCAGCGCGCAGTTCCGCATCGTCTTCGGTAGCCTCAATTACAAACTGCTCGCGTACCTCGGGAGGCTGGGCCATCGCCTGGTCCAACAACGCGTCGACTCTTTTCCAGAGCTCAGGATCCATGGTCTAGTGGGAAGCGAGTTCGCGATAAAGCCAGGCTTTGGCTTTGTTCCATTCGCGCATCACGGTGATAGGAGCAATCTTCATAACTTCGGCCGTTTCGTCTACGCTCAAGCCGCCGAAAAAACGTAACTCCACTATCTGACTCTTGCGCTCATCGATCCCGGCCAAACTCTGCAAAGCCTCATCAAGCGCGAGCAGATCGGCGTCGCGTTCAATAGTGACGGTCATCGCTTCGTCGAGTGAGATGTTGAGAGCTTCAACATCCTTGTCGAGCTTTGGACGACGGCGAGCAAAATCAACCAGAATGCGTCGCATCATCTGCGCCGCAACACCGAAAAAGTGCGCGCGATTCTGCCAGCGGACGGCTTTCCAATCGATTAAGCGTAGATAGGCTTCGTTAATGAGGGCAGAGGTTTGCAGCAGGTGATCCGAGCGTTCCCGGCTCATGTAGCGCTTGGCGAGGCGATATAGTTCGGCATGGACCAGCGGCGCGATGCGCGCCAGCGCCTCTTCGTCGCCGTCGCCCCATGCCAGTAGAAGTTCGGTGAGTTCGTGAGCGCCAGGTTCGTCCACCCCAGGACCTCAGGACCATGCGGCTAGATAAATCGGGGTGAATGTATCACACCGATGCTTTGGTAGCGCCCTATTTTGGACTTCTCTGTGCAACCTTTGTGCTCTCTGTGTCTCCCTGGTTATAGGAATGTGCGATACCACTACCAACGGAGACACAGAGAACACAAAGGTTGCACAGAGAAGAAGTTAGATTAAGGCAATACTGATGCTTTACACATCTTGTAAATCCTGTCCAAACTGGCTACCGCCAACAAGATGACGAATGGAAGTAGCAGCACGTAGATGAAGTGTTCCCAAAACGGCGCGCCCTGACGATAAGAGCCATTCAACAACGGGATCCCCAAGGTCGTCGCGTAGTAAATACCGAGCGGAAAAATCAATCGACCACGTTTTTCAGTCTCGGCGCGTTCAACCAGCAAGTACAACAACAACAGAAACCCGAAGTAGACCACAATTCCCTCAACACGATGCAGTTGATTATCAGTCAACCAACTCACATCAACCGCGCGGCGTTGCATCTCCAACGCGAGACAAATTCGAACCGTGTTTGCAACCAGTGTCGCTAGATAAGCTGTCACCGCCGCCGCCGGCAGCCATCGCCAACCACTATTTTGAAAACGCTCACGCCACAACCGTCGCAAAGTAAGCAGCAGGAAAGCTGTAATCAGGAAATTGACTCCGGCACACGGCAGTGCGATTACAAACGTGCGATCGCTGCTCATGTAACCCGTATGCGATTCGAAGGCGAACGTTCTGCCGCTCAACAACTCAACCAAAGCTGTCGTCGGAGCGAGTATCCACCGCAACTCATCGGGAGTTGCGGTGGAGTAGTAAAGTTTGAGTACAAAAGCGCAGGAGATCACGATTGCCAACTGCGCTGCCCAAATCACCCTGGACCATCGCACAGGAGCAGGCAAAACCTGAATGCCTGCTCCCGTTACCGGTTGCGTGCTCATACGAGCCTCCGTCGCTTGCGCACGATCATGATGGTCGCGAGCAGTAACGACCCAACTATCAACCAGATCAACTCCGGTTCACTTCCAACTTCAGTGCCGCTACCAACTGCCAGGTCGCTGACTCGCAGCGGCATCGGCAACGGTTGTTTCACGTCCTGAGCTGAGCCGTCAGGATTGACCACCACTTCACGCACCGCGATGAACGACGTGTACGCCGTCAACAGGTTGTACTTCAGACCAAGCGCAGTAACTTGCTTAATCTCGTCTTCAGAAATGTCCGAAGTTCCATAGTCTGACAACTCTGCAATTCGCGATCGGGCCCAGAGATAACGCAACGCACTGTTACCTTCGTCGGGTTGACTCGCAGCCACATCAAGACTCGTAACGTAGTCGCCCAGACCGGTTTTGCCGGTGAGCTCGATCGTACCCGTCACTGGACCACGCCATTTGCCAAACAGGATGATTGGGCGTTGGGCCAACAGGTCCGGAAACACGACCGGATTCACGTCGTAAGTATCGAAACCAATTGAGCGCACCTGGATGTCGGTCAAAACCGGCGTCTGGATATATTCACGAAACTTAGCCGCGATACCACCGGCTTCCGACTCTTCCGTGACAATAAATGGCTCACCCATACCGGCTTTCGCCACACCTTCGATGAGGTAACGATTAACCGAACCGCCGATACCAAACGCGAAGACATTGCACTTATTCAAGTTTTTGCGGATGTGATCAAACACACCCTGCTCACCTGAGATGTAACCATCAGTCACAAGCACGATGCTGCGCGAAATGTGTTCCTGACGCGGCAAACTCATCGCCTGCTGGATCGCAGGGAGCAGTTCAGTGCCGCCGCCGCCACGCTGTTGTTGAAGAAGGTCGATCGCTTTCGCGACGTTCTCCTGAGTTGCCGGCAACGATTGCGGCGAGAGCGTGCTGGAGTCGCCGGCAAACAGCACGACGTTGAACATATCAGTCGGGCGCAGGTTTGCGATCAGGTCTCTCAGCAATCGCTTCGACGTCTCCAAAGGAAAACCGTCCATCGAGCCCGACACGTCGACGACAAAGATGTACTCGCGCGCCGGGATAGCTTCGGTTGCGACGCGGGCCGGCGGTTGGGCCATGTAGAGAAAGAAGTTTTCGTCAGCGCCTTTGAAGAGCAGCAATCCGGAGTTGATCTGATCGCCGGCCAAACGATAGCGAACGACGAAATCACGGTTGCCCTGGAAAGGATTTGAATCATCAAGCGTCAACTGGGCCAGGCCGAGATTCTGATACTGCGGCACAATCTGGTGCGACGGGCACGACAAATCGTAAATCGGCAGACCGGCAGCAATTCTGGCTGAGATGTGCAACTCACTCGCGGGCGTTTGGCCCTGGTGCTGATAAGGAGTTTGGACGAAGTTGTCGGTCTTCTTCTTTTCGTCCTGCGGTGATGCGTAGCGTGGTCCAACAACGGTCGGGAACACGACTTCGTAAACACCATCGGTTGGAATCAAAAGTTCCGTGTAACGCAGTTCGATCTCCACCTGCTCCTGCGGCATGACGTTCGCCAAACTCATGGAGAAAACGTTGGGACGTTCCTGTTCCAACAGCGACGCACTCTTTCCCTCTTCTTTTGCCTGGTCAAACTCTTTCTTGGCTTGTTCGCGTTCCTTGATCTTCGCGATGATGATCTCGTTGCCTATCTGCATGCGCATCGCATAAACAGCCGCGCGCGTTGAAGCGGGAAAGACATACGACGCATTGATCGCTCGTGTGCCTTCGTTACGATAGATCTGCCTGACTTTGACGTCGGCAATAACACCTGAAACTGAAATGTCCACTCGTGTGTCCTTGAGTGGTAAATGGTCAACACCCGGATCTCCCTGGACCACGAAATAAGGAGCCAGCGTTTTGTCCTCGGGCTGCTGCTGTGCATAACCGGACGTGAAAGCAATCGCTACTGCGATCAGAGCGAAACAAAGATTCCGCAAATTGAATTGCATGATTTCCTCTCCGCCTCAAAGGCGACCTCAAAATTGGGCTTCAACTGCCCCTGCCTTAGAACGCGGAAATGCTAAGAGACAAGGCGCTTTTTCCTAACGATACCGACCACAGCTCTCCACCGTACCGCCCACAGTCAGGCAAACAGGAGAGACCACAAGAAGGCACAAAATGCACAGGAAAATGGTTAATAACCTGCGAAGCAGGTGACAAAATAAAGCCTGGGGCGTAAGCCCCAGGATCAACGCAACCCGCAGTTGCAGCCCGTGAAACGGGCGGCAGCGTCAACGCCTTCGACGCTTTCGCCCGCTTCGCGGGCTTAGAATATTTGTTAATTGGCGATCCTGGGGCTTGCGCCCCAGGCTTTATGCTTTCACCCGCTTCGCGGGTTCTAATATCAACTCAAGCCTATTCGAGGGCGCGGAGGGCGAGGCCCTTGGCGACGGTGGTGAGTTCTTCGCCGCTGCGGAGTTTATCGGCGCCGAAGGTTCGTGAGAAATAGCGGCGCACAACGGGGACGAAGGACGATCCACCAGTGAGAAAGATGCTGTCGATCTCGTTGGACTTGATCCCGCACCGGTCCAAAAGCCCTTGAATGCAGGCAGCGATGTTTTGAATATCACCCTGGATCCACGACTCAAACCGCCAGCGCTCAAGCGTATCTTCGAGATGCGCGCTCGCCTGGGTAAACAAAAACGTGGCGAGCTCTTTTTCAGTCAAAGCAACCTTCGTTTGTTCAACTGCACGATAGAGAGCGTAACCAAGATTCTCCGAGATGATCTGGATCAGTGCCGACACCTTCTTGGGCTCGGCCGCCTGATTTTTCACCTGGCGCAGCACCGACATGATCTTTGGGTCCTGTAACAGAAACATGTGGTGCCAGCTTGATAGCTGCGAGTAAACCCAAACCGGCACGGGAAGTTCCTTGCCGAGCGAAATATAATGCGAGCCCAGGCCAAGCTTTGGTGCTACGAGTTGCATCATGATGCGGCTATCAAATGTGTCACCGGCAATCGCGACACCTGAAGTACCAATCACCGGATTGCGGCCCGTCTTCTTCCTGCCTGGACCAAGCTGAGCAAGCGTGAAGTCGCTGGTACCTCCGCCGAAGTCTCCGATCAAAACCAACTCATCGTGATCGAGCTGCGTTTCATATTGATAAGCCGCCGCGACCGGCTCCAGTTCAAATGAGATGTGGGTAAACCCCGCTAACTCAGCAGCGGCACGCAAGCGTTGCAAAGCGAGCGCTTCGTCAGCTTCCTTGTCGGCGCCGGCGAAACGAACCGGTCTTCCGAGTACCACTTGAGAGGCCGTGGTCCCAAACTGTTCCATCGCCGCGGTTCGCAGCCGGCGCAAAATGATCGCAATCAGATCTTCCAACGTATACTGGCGACCGTTGATGCTCGTGGAAGTAAATAAACTGCTGGCGAGATACGATTTGACCGAGACCACCAGTCGCCCTTTAGCTTCGGCGTCGAGATATGCGTTGATGGCTTCTGGGCCAGCCTTCGTTTCGGGTCTTTGTTGTGAGAATCGTTCTCGCGCGGGAAAGTAAAGGATTGAACGGAAGTTGCTGATTCTGTTGGGACCGTCGGCAAAGGTAGCAAGCATGGCCCGACCCTCGCCACCGGCAACCGCAATGGCGCTGTTGGTCGTGCCAAAATCAAGACCGATGACAGGTTCGTTCGTCATACTTAACAGGATTAACAAGATTTTCAAGATTGACAAGATATCATCATGAAAATCTTGTAAATCCTGTAAAGGATTGAGTGTTAGAATCACCGGCACCGCACAAATATGCTCAACACCCTCGCGCAACTGCTGTTACTGATCTACGTCATTGCATTTGTTAGACAGTTTTTATGGCTGGCGCCCAACAATACGTTAGCGTGGATTCTGACCGGTGTCATCGCGGCGGCGGCCTGGTACTACCTGCGCAAAGAATCATTCAACGTTGAAAAATTCAAAAGCTTCTGGCTGATCGTCGCCCTCCCGCTCTTCGTGATCTACGCGATGCGCGTCGCGTTTCCGGATACCTGTTACGATCAACTCAACTATCACCTGCTGAGCGGCGAACGAGCACTGCGCGGCGTTCCCTTCACTTCCGCCGACTTCTTTCCTGCTGCGCTGCCATTTAATCCGTCGCCGCAGATGGTTACCGGCATCATGCGTTACGCGCTCGGTTATCGACTGGGAACGATCGTCAACTTTCTCGCGATGATCTGGGCCGGAGCGCTGCTTTATCAATTTTTGCGCCGTTACCTCACTAACGAATGGTTCGCGTCGCTGGCGGTTCTGCTCATCCTGTTAACCGAGCAACCGCTCTTCATGATCAACAACTACATGGTCGACGTGCTTTCCGTGCCGTTGTTACTGGAAGCTACGTTCACCATTCTTGATACTGACAAACCGCTCGAAAGGCGTTCTTCCATTCGTGTCGCCTTCTTGCTCGGCGCGAGTGTCGCGTTCAAGTTAACAAACATCGCCTTCGCCGGGCCGCTGATTCTCGTCTACATCTACAAAGCATATTTCGCGAACCGGGCCAACTCGGGAAAAAATCCGGATTTAAAATCCGTGTTCATCAGTGTGGCCGTTTTCATCGCGCCTGTCCTACCGTTCAGCGTCTTCATGTTTGCGCAAACGGGCAGCCCGCTCTTTCCTTTTTACAACAAGATTTTCCGCTCGCCTTTCTGGCCGTTAATGAACTGGTACGACGTGCGCTGGGGGCCAAAGGCGATCTGGGAAACTGTGATCTGGCCCGTCATCATCTGGTTTCAGCCCGAACGAACCACAGAACTCCCTTACTACTCAGGACGACTTTCACTCGTCTTCATTGTCGCTGTAGTTGGGTTGCTACTGCGCCCGTCGCAAAAGATTCGCCTGCTCTGCTTGATTATTCTGGCGGGAAGCCTTTTGTGGACAGTGAGCACCGGTTATGTGCGTTACGCCATCTATCTTGAGTTTCTTGGCGTCGCGACGTTCATCGCACTTTGCTTCGAACTCGGGCGTTACTGCCGCCCGGCGCTTGCCTTCGCAACTGTAATCCTGGCAATTCAGTCGTTCATCGCGGTGGGGCACGTCAACAAGTATGAATGGAGCATGCGTCCAACATATTTCACCAACAGCCCCGGCTTCATGAACGAAACGGAAAATATCTTTCGCGATCGATCGTTTCTCAAGTACGTTCCTAAACGCGAGCAGAAGCTGTTTCAAGACGTCGACGTCTGGGTTGAAAGTAACTTTCTGACGAATGGTCTCGAAACACTCTTAAAGAAAGACGCGCCCATCATCCTCGTTTGCTTTCCTTATTATTTTGAGACGCAAGACGGTCTTGATCGATTCGCAAAGACGTTCGACGCCGCTGCGGACAAGAAGGTCTATAGCCTCGCACACAAACGCGACTTAAGCCCGTCGCTCGACATGCTCAGTTTTCGCGGCCTCGAAATGGGCAAGTTCACGACCGTCAACGTTCCTTTCTACTCGCCCAACAATCCGTTTGAGATGGTCCTGATTGAAATACGACCACCCGGTAAAGGCGTGCGACGTGAGTTCATTAAAAGTACTGCGGCAACTGGACCAATGGCGCCGGGAGCCTTTCGCGCCGAACTCACACTCGGTGATGGTCCAAATGTAATGACCGCCAGCCGGCGCGCCGTGTTTTATGTGACAATAAAAAACACCGGCGACACAGCCTGGCCCGCGCTCGGGCAAGCGGACGGCGGCTTCGCAACCAAACTTGGCAATCACTGGCTCAACGAAAACGGCGTGATGGTCGTTCAGGACGATGCGCGCGCTTCGCTGCTTTTCGATTTACAGCCGGGCCAGGAGACGGAAATTCCGATCACTGTTACCGCGCCACCGCAACCGGGTACCTACACTCTCGAGATCGATATGCTCCAGGAACTCGTCAACTGGTTTGGACCAGCCGGTTCAAAAACGCTGCGACTGGAAATCCTTGTGACGGCACCATAATGCAAAAGTCGCCGGTCAAGATTGATAGTCTTCTCGAACCTCTCCTGAACGAGGTTAGCGACGACCGGGCCGACGACCTTCTTTCCAATCTGATCACAACTCACGCCGAACCGGTAATCAAAGGCGTGATTCGTTTCAAACTCCGGCTCAACTCGTTTCGCGAAACACAACGCGCGGAAGCTGACGACATTCAACAGGAAGTGGTGCTGCAACTCCTGACGCAGTTGCAACGCTTTCGCAAACTACCGAGTGGGAATCCGATCACAGACCTGCGCGGGATGGCCGCCATCATCGCGCATCGCACCTGCGCGCGCTGGCTGCGACGCCAGTTTCCCGAACGTCATGCGCTCAAAAACCGTTTGCATTATCTGTTAACACATCAACGCGGCTTCGCTCTCTGGCAAAATTCTGACGGGCGTCTTCTGGCCGGCTTCGATGTCTGGCAGACGCAAGCGAAAACTGCAAACACCACACTAAATCTTTCAGACGTAGAAAAGTTACCGACACAACTGCGTGCCCTTAAAAGCGACAAACCGCAGGAACTCGCCGAACTGATCGCAGCTATTCTTAACTACGCTGCCGGTCCGATTGAATTCGATGAACTATTGAACGGCGTGGCTGCGATCCAGGGTATCAGCGAACAGCCGATTGAATCGTTAGCGGATGACGACGAAAACTTTTCAGAACCCGCCGCCGCCGATCCGGATCCCGCATGGCGTGTCGAGAAAAGGTTTTTCCTGCAACGTCTGTGGGACGAGATCCAACAACTGCCACTCAACCAACGCGCCGCGCTCTTATTGAACTTAAAAGACTCAAGTGGATTCGGATGCATAACGCTTTTTCCGGCCATCGGCATCGCGACTATCAGACAACTCGCCGGGGCATTGGAAATCACGGCTGAAAGCCTCGCGGATCTGTGGAACGAGCTTCCGATCGAGGACGCGCGCATCGCTGAATTGCTCGGTTTAACACGGCAACAGGTGATAAATGCGCGTAAATCCGGGCGCGAACGGCTCGCGCGCCGGTTGAAAGGATTTATTTAACGGCCATGGTAATACACGACAATTTTCGCCAACTTCTGTATTTGAGCCCGCCGGATCCCCGGCCGCGGACCGCATAAAAACTGTGGAACATCTAACTCAAAAACAGATTGAGGACTATTCACAGCACCGTTTGCCGGGCGCTGAATTGCTGGCCGTTGGCGATCATCTGGCAGCGTGTGAAGCCTGTTCGCTGCGCCTGGAAACCGCATTAAACGCTGATGCCGCGTTCTTTGGAATTCACGACGAAGCGTTTGCCGAAACTGAAGGCACGAGTCTTCATCTCACGAGTGCCCAAACTGCGGAGTTTGTCGATAAGAATCTTGCCGGTGATGAACTCCAATTCGTCACAGATCACTTAAACCACTGCGAACAATGTGTGCTCGCGGTTGCGGACGTGCGTGCGTTCCGAAATGAGATCGCGCGTTCGCTCGATCGCCAGTATGGTCCAACTCAGGTGGCCGTAGTGGAAAAGGTTTCGGTGTGGGAGAAGTTCATTTCGCGCTTCAGGGTGTCTCCGGTGCCGGCGTTTGGCAGTGCGGCGTTGGCCGTTCTACTGCTCGTCTTTATCGGCTGGATCGTTTGGCGAAGTCCAAGGTCAGAGAATCCGGAAATCGTGGTTGCGCCAACACCGTCGCTGCAACCTTCCCCATCCGCAGTTCCGTCAGTACAACCTGAGCAACCGCCGGCGGTAGTCGCACAGTTAAAAGACAGCAACGGGACGTTGAGCCTGGGCCAGGATGGCAAACTATCCGGGGCTGATTCACTGCCCACTGGATACCAGGAGCTGGTGAAGAAAGCGCTCAATGGGCAAAGGATTGAGCGACCTTCACAGCTTCAGGGACTAACTCGACCGCCAAGTTCGTTAATGGGCTCTGACGATCCGGCGCGGGATTTTAATGTAATCGAACCGGCCGGAGTTGTGCTGCTGAATGATCGTCCGGCGTTTCGCTGGTCCAGTCTCGAGGGTGCCACCGGTTACCTCGTGGAGATTTATGATGAAGATTTCAAACTCGTAACTTCCAGCCCGCAGCTAACCACACGTACTTGGACCACCACGCAACCATTACCGCGCGGCAAAGTTTACTCATGGCAGGTTAAAGCGATTAAAGACGGTGAGGAGATAACTTCACCACGTCCACCTGCGCCACAGGCAAAGTTTCGCCTCATCGATCAGGCAAAAGCGAATGAATTAGCGAACGCTAAACGCGCCTATGGATCGTCGCACCTGACACTTGGATTGTTGTATGCAAATGCGGGGTTGTTGCGAGAAGCTGAACAGGAGTTTCGATTATTGAGAAGCGCGAATCCCGAGTCGGGGATAGCGCGTGAATTACTGCGACAGGTCCAGGCGATGCGACGTTAATAGACAGGATTAACCAGATTAACAGGATTACAAGACATCTTGTTAATCATGAAAATCTTGTTAATCCTGTAAAAAATCTTAGCGCCCATCACCTACCAGTACGAACGGCGCCCAATAAAACGGATGACTCGTTTCAGGATTCTTCATCAGCTTCAACGCTGCTTGCCGCAACGCTTCGGCCTTGGTCACCTTGGTTCCCCCACCTGAATTGATCAAGCCGCGGTGAAAATTAACCATCAGGTCGCGCGTTCCGGCTGATTCAACTTTCCACTGGCTCACCACGATCGACGGTACGCCCGCCAGAAACATCGCCCACGAAAATCCGACCATGCCTTCGCCCGAGCCAACGCGGCCGCGCGCGGTTTCACAGGCGGAAAGCACCGCCAGGTCCGCTCGCAGGTCGAGTTGCATCAGCTCCCAGGCTTCAAGTAACCCATCCTCCCCAGCGCCGCCACCCGCCAGCGCAAGGTGTGAATACAACGGCGACACATTGTTCAATATTCCATGAGTCGCGAAGTGGAGAATCTTCGCGCCACTCGCTTCAGTCTTAACGCGGTCCTCACGAGCTTCGGCTCCGACATAGACTTTGCTGCGCGAAGCTCCATACAACCTTCCCAATGCCTTTACTTCCTGTTCGGCTTCCGGCAACGGCTCGAGCTTGCCATCGCGTAACGTCAATGCGGCTCGCTTCAATGTTTCACTACCAACCGCCGGATTACCAAGTGCGAGCAGCGTCGGGGGCGAAGCATGCGCTCCTTCAACCTTCTTGCGCCTGGACATTTCGCGCAGCACTGTCAGCGACGGTGTATACGCAATCGCAGCGTCTTCGATCATGAAGCGGTTCGCGCCATTTACGAGTGTTTGAAACGGCAGATCCCAAAGCGTGCTATCGGGAGCGATTATCAGGTTCGTTTTGCTGCGGAGTTGAGATTCGGCCGGTTTCAACAACAGATCGTAGAGTTTGGCGGCTGTCGTTCGGAAACCGAGATCGCGCGCTGCAAGTTGCTTGCGATACAACTCAGTGTCTTTTGCAAGCTGCTCTCGCTTGACCGGCAAAGTGAAGACGCGAACGTCCGTTTCTTTACCTCGTCGGGTAACAACGAACAAATAGGTCTTATTCTCACCAACAACATATTCAAGTAACGCACTTGAAGCATCCGGCAATAACGTCGCCAATTCATCAGTATTGATAACCGGCGCCTCCCCGTGCTGAAGTTTCAATTCGGGATGTGCTACGTAAAGACGCGTTTCGAAGTCTTCATACTCGAGACGCGCCTTCTCAACCGCCGTCTTTAATTCCGCGACACGTGCTGCGTCGGGTTTATCCTGTCGAACTTCGTTGGTGAGTTGGGTGTTGAATGCTACCAGTTGGAGTCGTTTTTTCTGCTCCGCTTCCTGTTCTTCCCTGGACCACGACTTGCGCAGATTAGCGCGCCCGGTTTGCAACGCATCGAGCAACACACGCGCTTTCGATTGTTCCGCATAACTCAGTGCTTCGGCGTACTTCTGTTGCGCAACCAGTACGTCAACCATTCCAAACCACGGCGAAAGTCGGTTCTCGAGAAAACTCTGCTGTTGCTGTTCGCCGCCGCCAACTTCGCGACGCAACGATTCAATACTCGTAATCGCAGCCTGAAAACTATCGCGGGCCTCAGCCGGCCGGCCCAACGCCAGTAATGCTCGGCCCACCTGTTCCTGGGCCGCCCAGATCTCTTCCCGGTTGTAAAGTTCTTCGGCAATTTTCGCTGAGCGACGGCTGACCTCGAGCATCTCAGTGTATTTGCCCTGGGCCTCATACAGTCGCGCCAAATTATTGAGCGACAACGTTACGGCACCACGATCGCGTCCCTGCTCGCGAAGTTGCAGACTCTTCTGCAACGGTTCGAATGCCTCATCGTAACGACCCTGCAAACGATACGTGTCGCCGATGTTGTTTAGAGCTCTCGCAATTCCACCTGAGTTCTTTAACGACTCGTACCCGCTTAGTGCTTTTTGAAAATAGTCGAGACCGCGAGCGTAATTTCCCTGCGACTTGTAGATGACTCCAACGTTGTTTTGCATGTTTGCAGTGCCAAACTTGTCGTCCATCTCAACCAGGATGTCGAGACTCTTGCTCGAATATGCAAGCGCCTGATCGAGGTGACCCTGCCGCCTGTAAACGAGCCCGATGTTTTGCAGTTTGTACGCGAGGCTGCGGCGATCCATGCCGTCGCCCATCTCCTGCATCAGGGTCAAACTCTTGTGCAATGAATCGAGTGCCTCGGCATAACGGCCGCGCGCGATGTGATGCGTCGCGATGTTGTTCAGCGCCATGTTCAGCGTTTCTTTGTCGTTCACTTCTTCGCTGAGCACACGCGACTTCTGATAAAACTCCATCTCGGCGTCGTAACGCGCGAGTCCCTTGTTAGCCAAACCAAGGCCGTTATAAACGCGAGCCGTCATTGCCTTGTCGCCGATTGCTTCGCTGATCGCCAGACTCTTCTCGTAACACTTCACCGCCTGTTCCTGCAGACGATCGATGTCGTAGGCCACGCCCATCGCGTGCAGTGTTCGCGCCTGTTCTTTTTTCAGACCAATTTCTTCAAAGATAGCGAGACTCTTCTCGAGATATGGCAGACCTTCACGCGCCGGTTGGCGGCGCGAGTAGATCGCACCCACATCGTATAAAGCCATGGCAAGCCGCGAGCGATCGCCAAGTTTCTCCGCGATGCGCAATGCGAGTTGTGAGATCCGGAGAGCCTCTTTGTAGTCACCCTTATTGACAAGCGGATCGGCCAACGCCTTTAACGCAGCCAACAACGACGCATTTTCAAATTCTTTCTTTTGGGCCAACAACTGATCCTGCTCGGGTTCCGTTTTGAGACGGATCAGCGACGCGGCAAATTCCTTCACCTCGGGAGCGATTACTGAATCCGGAGTTGTTTGCGACTGACCGTGCGCCGAAGTAATGAGGCTCAGGCTGAAGATCAGCAAAGAGAGCGTCTTGCAGACCGCTTTCGACATGGAGCGATCCTCCTTGGCTGTGATTGGCTCAAAAAGTAACGCGCAAAAAAATCTTCTGGAGGGTCAGTAATAAATCAAAAATTTTGACAACTTCTTCAATCGATCCGGGGCGAAAGTACTGTGGGTCTTGCTTGAACGTATAAATTGCGGAACATTCAGCAAGGAGTACCTTCGCCCCGTTGATCGTTTTTAAGGCCGCTCTTCTTTCTTCCTGCTTATTTACATCTTGTGCTTTTCGCGGCCTAAAAAATTTTTTGGCGCGACGGTAATACGCACCCGACTTCAGCAACTTCACCTTTCGGTAAGGCAAATACGTTCGAAGGAGAAAATCATGTTCCGCACGAAGATAAATAGCATCGTTAAGTTTTTCGCTTTAATCGCTTTGATTACTATCGCAGTCAGCCCGGCCCTGGCGTTCGACAACAACAATGGACCAGAACTGCCGGCGCAGTGCTCGAGCATCGTCGTTCCGGAAGGAAACAAGCTCGCATTTCACGCCTATGCGAAGGGCGTTCAGATCTATAAATGGAATATCGTTACCCAAACCTGGGATTTAGTGGCGCCCCGCGCTGGCCTGTTTGCAGAAGATCAATATTTCGGCGAAATCGGCACTCACTACGGTGGTCCAACCTGGGAAAGCAAGAGTGGCAGCAAAGTTGAGGGTCGGCGCGTCGTTGGCACTGGCTGTACTCCGGATCCAACCGCAGTCGCGTGGTTGCTGCTTTCAAAACATCGCACCGAGGGTCACGGGATCTTCAGTAAGGTCAGTTTCATTCAACGCGTAAACACAACCGGCGGTCTCGCGCCGGCGCTTCCCGGCATTGCGGATGGCGAGATTAAGGAAGTTGAGTACACCGCCGAGTACTACTTCTATCGGCCCGAGAATCCCAACTCAAACTAACTTACAGTTCTCACACAAAAGAGAAGCACAAACCGGCAGACCACCGGTTTGTGCTTTTTGTGCTTCATTGCGGCCACTATTTCCCTGTTCGCCTGCTATACGCTGCATACGCCAGCTTCTTGCGGCTCATCTTGTCGTCCTGGCGAGAATGTAAGGCCTGGGCCATTTCTTCCAGCGAACCACATTCATTTAATACCTCGGGCATCGAAGCAAAGCTCGCACAAGCGGCCCTCGTATTCTCCAAAGTAGATCCAATAACCTGTTGTGCTCCGAAATAATCTCCCTGGTCCATTCGCTTCATCGCCTCGTTGCGCGCCCGCGCGTTCATCAAAAACTGCACCGTCTTTATGACTTCATGATTCGCGTCGCTTCGTTCAACTTCAGCACGACCGGCAAACTCAATTGTATGCGCCTGCTTCAACACTTCCGCGTCTTTCGCGTCCTGTCGCGTGAAGCCCAGGCGCAGGTCGAGCAGACGCATTTGCGTCCCAACTTCCTCAGCCCCTACTTTCAACTGGACCACAATGTCGAGCGGCGACCCAACCTGTAAATTCGGTAAACGATAGCGCCCGGTTTCCGTCAAATTGAAGTCGTTGAGTACATCAACAATGCGAACACCATCCGCGGGAATCATCCCGAGGCTAACCGTGTGGGCGTACTGCGCGATCAAGCCTTCCAGTTCGACCTGGAAGATATGTTTCATGTCATCAGGTTTCTCCACATGCCAGGCATTGCCACCGCCGGACTGGGCCATCGGCATGAGCAAATCCTCGTTGAAATCCGAACCAATCCCGATCGTTGAAGTGCTGACGCCGCGTTGAAACAAACCCATTGCCTGGGTGACGATTTCGTCGGTGCTGGTGATACCGACATTTGCAAGACCGTCAGTAATCAGCAGCACGCGATTGATGCCACGGTCCAACATCCGCTCGCTAACCGTCAGTCCACCGCGCACCCATGCTTCGTGCAGGGCCGTTGAGCCTCGAGCAGTCACGCGCGAGATTAATTCCTTCATCGCTTGTTTATTGGTGACCGGCTCGCTGGGAAACAACACCTCGATCCGGTCGTCAAACGTGACGACACTAAGACGATCCGCCGGCAGCATCTGATCGACGCAGAACTTCGCCGCTTCGCGTGCCTGGTCCATCTTTGCGCCTTCCATCGATCCTGAACGATCGATTACCAGGCTCAGATTCAGTTCGGGGCGCCCTTTCCAATCCGGCCGGCTGCTGAGATCAGGACTTGGCGTTGGCGGCGTGATACGAATCAGCACATCCACAGTTTGCTCTCTTCCTGCTTCGAGCTTTGCATGCGTTGTAAAAAACTCTATCGTTGGCTGGTTCATATTCTGATCTCCTTATTTGCGAAAACCGCGTAGTTTGTCGATGGCTCTTTGGATCAAGCCCTTGGTTCGAGTCGCCGGTTTGTAATCAGAACGTACGTGCAGTTCGAGGCCCGGCTCGATTTCGACTCTTTCCCATGAATGCGACTGCTGCGTTGGCGGTGCTGAAAACTCTGGCGCACTCATCTGAACGGGTGGCGCCGGCGCTGAGCGCGCTGGACTACTTGCCAACAGCGACTCGAGATACTTCCTGGCTTCGTTCTCACGGCCTCTCTTTCCCGACGCCCCTGCAACACCGAGTAAGGCTTCGAGTTCCTGCTCATTTTTTCCTGCCACTAATTCGCGAATCTTGCGAATCGGTAGATGTTCTGCTTGCAGTTTCTTCACGGTCAGAAGTTGCAGGAGATTCAGGTAACCAAACACCGAAGCGGTTCCCTGTTTCTCTTCGGGCGTTTGCACTAAGCCTTCGGCCATGTAGTAACGAATGGTCCGCTCGTCGGGAACACTCGTCACCGTTCCCCGCGCTTGTTCCAACCCGAGAGCCGCGAGGATCTGCTCGCCTGTACGCGCAAACTCCGGCAGCCCAACATATTTCTTGCCACGTTCCTTCAATACCGACATGGGCGGCACTATACTCTTGACAGTATTTACTGTCAACAGCAAATACTTGTGACGAATTGAAAACCTGAGTCAGGCCCGTTCGTCTCAGAATTAAGACCGTTCACGTATAAATTATTGTCTTTCGTCATTCGGCAGCTTAGGATGCGCCGCCAAAGGAGACCACTATGAAGCTGAGAATTTCCCTGATCCTCTGTTGTTTGTTTGTGTCCGCGGTTTCGTGTTTCGGACAGGCTGCGCCTGATAAAGCTCCGGACATGGCGACCGAAGTGCGCAATGGTTTTAATGAAGTGAATGGCTGGGTTTTGAAAGCGGCGGAAGCGGTTCCGGCGGATAAATATACTTACAAACCGGTTGACACGGTGCGGACTTTTGGACAGTTAGTCGCTCATATAGCTGACTCATACAACTATTTCTGCGCTCATGGCGTGGGAAACAAGATTCAATGGGCTGAGCCAATCGGTGCCGGAAAACTCGACAAGGACACACTGCTTCCGAAACTAAAAGAAGCAATCGGTAAATGTGACGCCGCCTACAGCTCTCCCAACGCCCAACTTCGCCCCCTCTTCGCAAATATCGGGCATACCAGTTTGCACTACGGAAACATAATCACCTACATGCGCATGCTTGGCCTCAAGCCACCGTCGAGCTAAGATTTAGCCACGGATCACACGGATTGAGTTTTCGATTTGCACAGACTAAGCCGGTTGTCGGAGTGATTCACGTTGGGGCGTTGCCGGGGACGCCGCGTGGGGGGCTTAGTGTGTTGGAACTCGCGCGGTCAGCGCGTGAGGAGGCGAGGATTTATAAAGAGTGCGGCGTGGAGGGAATCATCATTGAGAATATGCACGACGTGCCGTATCTCAAAGGGGAAGTTGGACCAGAGATTGTCGCCGCGATGACGGCGATCGGGAATGAGGTAAAGCAGGAGTGTCAATTGCCGGTCGGAATTCAGATTCTGGCCGGCGCAAATATCGAAGCCATGGCAGTGGCCCATGCGGCCGGTCTCGACTTCATTCGCGCCGAAGGTTTTGCTTACGCACACATTGCCGATGAAGGACTGATTGAAGCATCAGCGGCGAAACTGCTGCGATACCGCAAAATGATTGGCGCCGAGCACGTGCAGGTCTGGACTGACGTGAAGAAGAAACACTCTGCACATGCGATCACAGCGGATGTGAGTCTTGGGTTAACGGCCCATACTGTCGAGTTTATGGGCGCAGAATGCGTGATTGTCACCGGCAACGTCACTGGCGAGGCGCCGAAAGTCGCGGATATTAAGGAAGCCAAGAGTCATTGCCAACTGCCGGTGTTTCTGGGTTCCGGTATCAGCGAGAACAATATCGAGCAGTTTCACAACGAAGCCGATGGTTTCATCATCGGTTCCTCATTCAAGATCGACGGACTTTGGTCCAACACGATCGACCCCACCCGCGTCACGAGATTTGTCAATCGATTACGCAGATGAGATTGAATACGCCTTCGGCGTAATTCAACGGACCGATCTGCTACCAATCTTGAGTAGTGGTTTGAATCTTCCACTCGCCGTATCGGTTCACCAGCACATCCGTAAACGGCCATGACGCCGTCTCACCATCACTGTAACGAATCGTCGTTAGACCACGCGCGACCGCAGTGCCTTCAAAGACTTTCACGTAGGTCAATGTCGCCTCGTAAACATCACCCAGCGGTTGCGCTTTCATCCACCGGATATTTTCCTCTCGGCTTATCGCCTTTCCATCGGTGTACAAGATGAAATCTTTAGTCTCGACTTTCTCAAAAAACGCCCGATCCTGTCGCGTTTGCGCTGGACCATACTCACGGTAGATCCGGCGAATCATCTCTTCCTCACCGTTCATCTGATGGGGCTCCGGCACCGCGTGCTTTTCCACGATTCGATAGGATCGAACCTGCCGATAGCAGCTTTCTCTGGGTGTATAACGGAATAAGCCTGTGAGGAACAGACCAAAACCGAAGGCGATCAAGGCAGCAGCCAAACGAATCAAATACTTTTTCATGTGCGCACCTCGAGGTTAATTCTTAGGCAAGAATCTACCACACAACTACCAAAACGCAGAGGCTTTCCCGTCGCTGGTTGTGTCTTATGAACAATTCTCTCTGGGGCCTTTGCGTGATCTCTGCGCTCTCTGCGTCGATACGAGCTCATGTAACACAGAGATCGGGGAGGTTACGCAGAGGGCCGCAGAGAGAATTCAATTTAAGATAGCAGCCCGTAGCGCGACAAAGCCTATGCCGGCTGCACGGCTCCGTCTTTCTCGTTCGGTGCCTTTTCCCCTTTTTCCTTCGCGTCGGGCTCGCCTTGTTCGGCGGCCGCATGCTCGATCTCGGAGTTGATTTCACCGCCAATCAAAACTGCCGCGCCCGTAAAGTAGAGCCACAACATCAGGATGATCACGGCTCCGAGTGAACCGTACGTAGCACTGTAAGAATTGAAGAAGTGCAGATAGAGACGAAAACCAATCGAAACTAAGAGCCACAGTGCAACGCCGATCGCTGCGCCTGGCGTGAGCCACTGCCATGATTGTTCGCGAAAGTCAGGTGCGAAGTAGTAGATCAACGCAAACGCCGAGATCATGCACGCGAGTGTTACCGGCCATTGAATGATCTTCCACGTCATTGGAAACACCGGGCCAAAACCATAAACCGACGCGAGCCATTCGGCGATATGTCCACCAGCCACCACTAACACGAGCGCGCCGATGATCAGGATCGATAACGCTACAGTTAACCCAATCGAGGTCAAACGCTGTTTCCACCATGACCGGCTTTCAGTCAGGTTGTAAGCGGTGTTGAGCGAGTCGGTAATCGCGGTCATCCCACTTGACGCAGCCCACAATGCCGCAAGGATGCCAAACGACAACTTCCCACCACCACTTGCCGATGAAACTTCAATCATCGTGTTGTCGATCAGTTGAAATGCCGAAGGCGGCATGATTTGGGCGAGATAACCAAAGAGAGTGCGGCGCGTATTATCCGAATCTAGTAAAAAACCGATAATAGAAGTCAGAAAGATCAGAAACGGAAAGAGCGCGAGCAGAAAGTAGTAGGAAAGTTCAGCAGCGCGCCCGAACACGTTGTCGGCCTGAATCTCGCGCCAGACGCGTTTCGCTAACTCGCGCCAGCCTAAACCACCCAGCTTCCACAGTGATGCCATGGCAGTCGATTCCCCCTTGTTGCTCGGAGTTGGAGCAAATAGTAAGCCACAGATCACATAGATGAAATATTAAACTGTTAAGCTCAGTGTATCCCTGATTTGAAATCATTTTCCCGATGTCGATTCCGGCGTTCGTCGTTCGACTCAATATTGAGCGGATAAATTTTTCCCGGCTCAGCCGGAATCTGGCATTAGATTGACTGAATAGAAAGGAAAGTTATGGCAACTCAACCAACGTACGAACAAGCTCAACTTCATCTTCAAGTCTACGATCTGCGACGCGAAGAGAGGTTGCGCCAGGCCCGCGACTGGTTTCAGCAGAATTATTTTGCGGAGACTTTCGAAGAAGCGAATCGCATCGCGGCGCCGAACACTCAGAATGGCAGGTATGTCGGCATGGTAATTGGTTACTGGGAGCAGGCATGCGCGCTGCTAAATCATGGCCTGCTGAATGAGGAATTATTTTTCGAAACCAGCGGTGAGTTCTTTGGCACCTGGGAACAACTGAAGACCGTAGTGCCGCAGTTTCGCGAGGCTTTCAAAGATCCTCATATGCTTGAAAATCTGGAGAAGGCGGCGAAACGGTTTGAGGAATGGTCAAACCAACGAAGCCCCGGATTTATTGCGGCGATGAGGGAGTATGTGCAGCAAGAGCGTGCTAAGGCGAAGACAAAAGGCGCGAGTGCTTGATGCATGAATGATGCGTGAATCGGGCGCCGCGATTTAGACAGGAATAGCAAGATTTTCAGGATTAACAAGATTTCATCCTGCTCATCTTGAAAATCTTGTTAATCCTGTCTAAAAATCGCGGCGCCCGATTCAAGCTGTATACTAACCACATGGCTCCACGAGTGTGCGTTCATATCGACGCGATTGATGACATCAAGCAACCGAAAAAGAGAGTTTGTGAAGAGTGTATTAAGACTGGGGATCGCTGGCTTCACTTGCGAACGTGTCAGGAGTGTGGGACGACGCGTTGTTGCGATAGTTCACCCAACCAGCATGCGACCAAGCATGCACGCGCTACGGGACATCCGGTGATTGCGTCAGCCGAGCGCGGGGAGCGTTGGTTGTACTGCTATCCGGACGACGCGTTCGCGGAATATTGAAGAATATTTCTCTCGCGGCGGCGCAACGGCACAACGTTAGGACCGCAGGCAGCCGAAGGTTTTGACTTTGCGCCGTTGCGCCGCCGCGAGAGAAATCCTTATTCAACTGCTTCCAACATCCAAATATCCACACTGATCTGCTCTGCGTGATGCAGGATCGGCTGCGTCTTGGGTTGCGGCAAACCGGCGGCTTCGAGCATCGTGGATCCGAAGTTTGTCACTTCGGCCTCGTATAGCTCCCATGGTTCGTGAAAGATGCGCGCGCGGAAAAGATCGCCCTTGTGCTCCGAATAAAGCATGTAGCGTTCAGTGAAAAAGAATTCCTTCGAACCCGGTTGCGACTGCGGCAATCGCTCACCCACGCTCCAGTCAACCTTAAACTGCGCCTCAGGTTCCTCTCGACGCTTCAGCCGGTATTTGATCTTCCGCTTGCCTTGCTGGTCGATGTCAGCCGAGTAATAAGGCAGGTGATAAAAAGTCCGCGCCGCCAACACCGCCGCACTACTGTTTGCATCAAGCGAGAAGAACCACACACCCGGTTCGCCGTTGTAATGAACGTAAGTACGCACGTTCAACTCATGCATCGCATCGAGCCCGGGCACCGCCGGCAGATACGGCGGCAATCCGCGAATGTCCCACATCGTAAACGGCGCGATTGCGATCCATGCGGAACCGCCATAGGTGTCGATCTCGAGCGACTCCGGAATGTGCGGACGCAATACACTTTCATCGATGCGCCAATGCATGAAGAGCAGTTTGCCCCACTCCTGGTGCATCACCGGCCGCCCGTCCGGTCGATGCCGGGCGGCGAGCCGGTCTACGTCAAGTACTTTACGCATTATTTGATTTGCAACTGCGGTTCTGCCGCCGGATGCCTCCTCGAATTACTGATCACGCCATCAATTTCCGGACCATAACAATAGTTTCACCGCTCGTCCCACAGATTTCACGGATTTTTCTGTGTAATCTGTGGATTCCTGAACATCTCGTCGTGGATCGCGGCAACTGCTTCTGCATCGACCTTCGGTTTGCGGTCGTAGGTCAATAGCCCGTTGATCTCCTGCTCGATATCAGTCAACTGGGTGTAACAAAACCCGGCAAGAAACTCTAACGACGCGATTCCCTTCATCAAATCCCGATACTTCTCCAACAGCTCTTCCGGCTTCTGAAACGAGTCGTAAAAACGGTACAGGAGATCTCGCTTCTCCGGCGGAATATCGGGTGGAATAGTGAGGAATCCACCGACTTCCGAAAGCACGATCGGCTGGCCGCGATATCTCGATCCACGCGCGAAGAGTGGTTTATCGATCCAAACCTTGGAAGGTAATTGACCGCCATGAATTGTCTCATTGTAACGACTTGAAAGTTTCTCCGCTGTCGGAGTGTAGTCGTGAATCGCGCAGATGTCCGTAATGTCGGTGTGTTCCCAACCATCGTTATCGATGACCGGTCGCGTGGAATCAAGACGCCGCGTGACGCGCACCATTCGTTCGATGAATGCATATTGCCCGGCGTGTTCCTGGCTTAATCCCGGAAACCCCATGCTCTCGTTTACCGGCACCCACGCAACGATGCAGGGATGGTTGAAGTCGCGTCGCACCGCGTCCTGCCATTCGGCAGATAACAGTTCTTCTGCTTTTGGCGACCATTCGCGAGCGTTGGGCATCTCTTCCCAAACCAGCAGTCCAAGTCGATCACACCAATACAACCAGCGCGGCTCTTCGATTTTCTGGTGTTTCCTGACGCCGTTAAATCCAAACATCTTGATCCAGCCGATGTCAGTTTGAAGCGCTTCATCAGAGGGAGCGGTGAGATAACCATCGGGCCAAAAGCCCTGGTCCAGTATCATCTTCAGGTAGGTCGGTTTTCCGTTGAGAAGAAATCTTCCGTCACGCAACTCAATGCCGCGTAGACCAAAGTATGATCCGACTTCATCAAGCAGATTTTTTCCGTCGTAGAGCCTGACTTGCAGATCGTAAAGATGTGGCGATTCCGGTGACCAGAATTTCGCGTACGGAATAGTAATAGCAAGACGGCCAGTCGCAACCGCGGTTTGGTCTTCAGCGATCGCGACGCGTTTCCCTTCTTCCAGCACCTCCACTTCAATCCGCCATGCGGCGGACGGCGCATGTAAAAAAACCGTGAGCTCGAGCAGATTTTGTTTTGCCTGGGTGATAACGCGCAGTTCTTCAATTCGTATTGGCGGCACTGGTTCGAGCCAGACGGTTTGCCAGATCCCAGTGGTGCAGTAGTAATCGATACTCTCCGGCAAACCCGTATACGATTGTTTGCCACGCGGCTGCTCCGGATCCTGCCGGTCCTCGACGCGAAGTGTTAAGCGATTCGAACCCGACTTCAGATACGGAGCAATGTCGAACTGAAACGGCACGTGCCCACCGCGATTGTGTCCAACTTCCTGGCCGTTGATCCAAATAGTGCAGGCATAATCGACGGCTCCAAAGTTCAGCAGCAGATCGCGTTTATAAAACTCTTCCGGCAGCTCGAACGACCGCGCATACCAAACAACTTCGTGAACGCTTTTATCGTTGATACCTGAAAGTGCGGTTTGATAACCAAACGGGACATTGATGCGCAGCGGCAAAGTGCGACCATCCTGCCAGCCCAAACTCAATCCTTCGTCGGCGTCGTCAAAAGCAAACTCCCATTCGCCATTGAGATTGAACCAGATGCTCCGCACAAACTGTGGACGGGGATACTCTGAACGAGGAACCTCTTTTTTCGTAAGAACCATGCTCTTAGAGTTAGGGTTACAAAAGGCACAAACATCACGAAGATGTAATTTAAATCATTTTAGCCGTTTGTGCTTTGGCGTGGCTCGTGGCCATCTCTCGAATACAACAATCAAGACTCTGTTCCAGCGGCGGCATAAAACTGCCAAGCTCGCTCGATAAGGCCGTGTACCTGGGTCGTTGGGCCGCGAAGCCAAGTTCATGTGCCGGTCGTGACTTCACTGCTGCGGTGTCTCGTCCGGCTTTCTCTGCCGCGAGCCGCGCAAAATCAGCCCATGATACTTCTCCTGCATTCGCGAGATGCCAGATGCCATGTTCACGATCGATCAAAAGATCCAAAACTGCATTAACCAGATCGGGAATATATGTCGGTGAGATCATTACATCAGCCGCGGCAAAAAACTGCTGCCTCTTGTCCAACGTGTCGAGCACGGCATGAACAAAATTAAAACGGTCCCAGGGACCAAAGAACGCGCTGGTGCGGATAACCAGGGCCTCGGGAAAGTGTTCCAATACTCGCAGTTCTGCTTCCAACTTGCTCCGGCCGTACACATTCAATGGCGCACACTCGTCGCTTTCGACGTATGGATTGTTTTTGCAACCATCAAAAACCAGGTCGGATGAAAATGTAACCAGGGGCAGGCTGTTTCGTTCACATTCTGTAGCCAAACAAACGGGGCCGAGCACGTTCTCTCGCATACACCGTTCTGCATCAGTTTCAGCATCATCAACCCGAACGTATCCGGCAGCGTTAATCACAGCCCATGGCTCGTAACGGTCGATTGCATTAAGAACCGAATCGCGATCGGCGATGTCCAGTTGATCGCGACGCAAGAGCTGATAAGCAAGACCGCGCTTTGTGGCAATGCGAGCAAATGCCTGGCCCAGCGTGCCCGTGGCTCCCGTTATCAATAAACATCGACTGTCGTCACCACTGCGTTTGACGCTGCGGCTGTTAGGCGAACTCATCTGCGCGTGATGGTGGCTGACGGGCGGATAACTAAAGCGATCCAAACGATGCCACCAGCCGGGTGTGTCGAGCACCGGATGATCATAAGACTCTCCGGTGGCGAGAGTCTTGATCATGGTGGCCAACGCCGTCGGCCGTGGCGCCGGTGAACGCAGATCAAAGACACCCGGTTCGTAACAACCTGATTCACAGGCCAACAAACTATTCCAATCAAACGCGCCGAAGGTCGCCCACGCAGTTACCGCTCTGATATCAACCTGTTGCGAACGCAGTTCGTTAGCGGCCGACCAAACTTCTTTGAACCAGCGCAGTTGTTCTTCTCGGGTACATCCAAGGTGAATCTCAGTTACGGCGAGCGGAAAACGATAACGTTCCCAGGCTTCGCGCAGTATCTCTCCTGGTCCAGCCACGCCGGCCGCGCAAACACGCACTGCTTCGACGTCGGCATAAACATGACGCCCGTTGCCACCGTGAAAGTGTGCGGGATATCGAGTGGTTCGTTCATCCAAAAAGCGCTCGCTGGTAACGTAGTGATTCACACCGAGCACTTCAGGAGGTGTTTGATTCTCGAGAAACCAATGCAGATCTGCTTCAGCAACCCCGAGCCAGCGAAAGTATTCCCACATCGGAGTATGTGGCAACAGCCGGCCGCAAAGAATGTCAAACGTCAGCCAGCGACGTTCATTTTCGAATTCGGCCTGGTACGCGAGCGTGGGAGTGCTGAATGTTTTCCCCAGATCCTCGGTTTGAATCAACTTCGCGGCCGGATTGATCTCGCGGATCGCACGCATCGCCAGTACGATCCCGCGGCACTGGTTGAGAAATGCTTTCGCAAACAATAGCGGATCACGTTTGTGCGGAAACCAGTGACCGTATAAACAACTAAACCGAGCTGTCGTTAAAGGTTCGTTAACCGGCGTGTAGTCAGTGACGGACGGATAACGCCGCGCAACCGCGCCGGCATAAGTTGCGAGTTTTTCAGGGAATTCCGGATCGAGAAGATTTGTATAACGTGGTCCACTACCGTGATGCAGCAGGCCGACGATCGGCGTCAGGTCCAGTTGTTGTAACTGGTCCATGCGTTCGCCTGACCATGACCAGTCACACACGTCCGGATCGCTGGGAGCGGTTCGTTCCCAGAGAATTGGATAGCGCAGCCGGCGCACGCCTAGTTCAGCGAGCCGTTCGAGATCCTTGATTCGTAAGGCGTGCCCGCTGCGTTCGAGTTGGTCGGAGTATCTGTCGTCAATTCGATTGACGGTACATTCCACTCCGGCCCAGATTTCAAGCGACATGATCTACTTCTAAAGAGCCTTGGTTGGGTAGCGTTAGCTTCATAAAGACGTTCAAGATGAAACAGGATTTACCTGATGTCATCCTGTGAATCCTGTTCATCATGTTAAGCTTACCGCTCGCAAACCGTGCCCGTTGCCATTCCCATTACCATGCGTATGGACCATCGCCTCGACGCGCTTCATGCCGGCGATCTTGCTGTAGGTGGTTAACGCCTGCGCCACGATCTGGTCCATGTTGTAATACTTGTACGTCGCCAGCCGGCCGACGAAGTGAACGTCCTGAGTCGAGTCGGCGAGCGTTTTGTAACGCGAGTACAACTCCGCATTCTCCTTGCGCGGCACCGGATAATAAGCATCGCCGTGCGCCTTCGGAAACTCATACACGATGCTCGTCTTGGCGTGTTCCTGCCCGGTTAAATACTTAAACTCGGTAACGCGCGTGTAGAGTTGTTCGTTCGGATAGTTAACGACGGGCGCTGACTGAAACACCGGCAGGTCGTGCGTTTCGTGCTTAAACTCGAGTGACCGGTAAGGCAGTTGACCGTAACAAAAATCGAAATACGAATCGATCGGTCCGGTATAGATCATCTCAGCGAAAGGAATGTCCTGTTTGATCTCGCGATAGTCACAATTCAGCAGGATCTTAATGTTGGGATGATCCAGCATGTTTTCAAACATGCGCGTGAAACCGTGCAACGGCATGGCCTGATACGTATCCGTGAAATACCGATCGTCACGATTGGTTCGCGTCGGCACGCGAGAAGTCACACTTGCGTCAAGTTCGGAAGGATCGAGTCCCCACTGTTTACGCGTGTAGTTGCGAAAGAATTTTTCGTATAACTCGCGGCCTACCTTGCTGACGACCACGTCTTCAGAAGTGCATATCCGTTCGACTGGTTCAGCTACCTTCTTAAAAAACTCGTCGACTTCAAATGAAGTCAGATTGAGCCCGTAAAGAGTGTTGATAGTATCGAGGTTGATGGGAATCGGAACGATCTGTCCATCGACGCTGGCGCGCACGCGATGTTGATAAGGACGCCACTCGGTAAAACGCGAGAGGTATTCAAAAACTTCGCGTGAATTGGTGTGAAAAATATGTGGTCCATACTTATGCACGAGAATGCCCGCGTCGTTGTAATGATCGTAAGCATTGCCGCCGATGTGTGGACGCTTGTCACAAAGCAAAACCTTCTTATTCGAGCCCGCTGCCAGACGTTCAGCGAGCACACTGCCGGCGAACCCGGCTCCGACAATCAAATAATCAAACATCACCTGAAACCCTCCTTGTTCTCATTTGCATCACGTCGTTGCGGCGGCACCGGCGCGCTGGCTAACGCGACTTAACGGTAACGAGGTCGTGCTCGCCGCTCTCCGTTCTATTACTGAGTCAATCAGATTCGACATCTGGGACCACGTCTTGTCCCACGAGATGTTTTCCAGAAACGCATCCACTTTCTTTAACCATTCCGCTTGATTTGAATTAGCCAGAATTTGTTCCGCCGCTTCGATAAACTCATCGGCGGTGTCCGTGATCTCGACGAGTTTCAATTCTCCGTACGGACGCACCACGTCTCTGATTGATGTTGAGATAACCGGTTTACCAGCCGCCAGGTATTCGGGCGTCTTAGTGGGACTTATAAAGCGCGTGGATTCATTGCGTGCAAACAACAACAACGCGATGTCCCAACCAGCTAGATAGTCAGGAAGCTGTTCATATTTCTTGCCACCGAGATAATGAATGTTGGGATGATTCGGCAAAGAAGCCGGATCGATCTTCACTACCGGTCCAATAATCACAAACTGCCAATCGGGTCGTTTTGCGGCAACCTGATCGAGAAGCTCGATGTCGAATCTCTCATCGACGACACCAAAAAAACCAAGACGGGGATGAGGAATACTGATCTGATCTTCAGGATCCGCTAACGACTTCCTGGCCCTGCCGAAATGTGAAGCGTCGATACTGCTGGGAAATGCATACACCGCCGGATGTTGTCCACGTTTCGCTTCATAAAGACTCTGGCCACCGGTAAAAACCAGATCGACGTGACCGAAGAGTTCCTTTTCAAGCAACGGCAAGTGAGAGTGCGCGCCTTTAAAAGCCGACAACTCGTCCATGCAATCGTAAACTGACGCGACCGGCGTGAAATGTTCAGTGAAGCCGAGCGCCATTGGTGTGTAATACCAGAATACGTATTCATTGATATCGTGGTCGACGAAGAGATTGCGCGTCATTTCTTTCATGACTGCGTTGATCGCGATCTCACTCTTTAATCCTTCCGGCAATTGCGGCACAACCACGTGCACGCCCGAGTCAGTTTCGCGCATTTCGAAACGCATGGAGCCATTACTAAAAATAGGTTCTTCAATAAAAAAGACGCGGCGCTGCCGAGCGCATCGGCTCAAAAGATGTTGTGGACGTTGATAGACAAAATCCCAGCGCAGGTGAGAGAAGCAAACAAGATCTGTTTTTTCACCGGGTGGAGCTGTGAAGGCTGTTTTGTTATTCATCGTGTTTTCCCCCTTGTCATACACCTAAATTGAGACTGCGATAGGTCCGCGCACACCTCTTTCGCGCGGAGAGCGAAATTCCCACAACTGCGACTAATGTTAAGGCCGGTTGGAATTGAGAATTTGTTGTTCCACCCGACCAATCTGGGTTGACTACTGGCCCATATCTACTGCGGATTGAGTTGGGGATCTCGCTTTAATTTAATACAACAAACTCTCGCTCTGTTTGCTTCTCAACCGTCCAGAAGCTTCTATCGTTCACATTCATCGGTTGTAGCAATCTTGATGCCGTGAGCGAGTGGTCAAATTATTGTGAGCACTGTGTTTGTACGTGAGCGTACGCATATCCAAAACAGGACTAACAAGACTCTTCAAGATGAACCGGATGGAATCCTGTTAATCCTGCGTAATCTTGTTAATCCTGTCCAAGTAAACGGTTAGGGCTCGTTAACCCGTTCAATCTCGACGCGCTAGCATTGCCGAGCGGCGGCAAGTCAAGCCAATGCCAGTGATGGTCGACGTTGAGCCGGCTTGCTTAATGACGACGTATTTGTGATCGTAGAAGTGAATGTGCTGGTTTGAGAGTTGAACCGGGACATCGCCACCCACCTCCTTGCTCGTTCTACCTGTGCTTGAAAATACAACGCGGTGCACTGATATTAAGAGCGAGTGCCGCAACGGTCAATCATAAGATCTGATCGTGACAATAACTTCACACGCGCAGCACCGGATGGTGATGCGTTCTAATTCAACACCTCATTATTTCGTAGTGCTGCTTCTTCACTGAGTGTCGTAAGCCACGAGGGCGACCATTCTGACGTGCTCTGTCTTCCCTTCTTCGTTGTCGTACCGACTCCGCCGGGTCCGGGTAACACCTGATTTGTAAGTGCCATCATTTGCGCCATCACTTCAGGAAACATCGCATCAAACAGCACCGCGATCTTCGCAGGTACAGAAATCACCAGCTCCGACTGCCCGCGTTTACAAGCGCGAACAATCTGCCGCGCCGCGTTCTCGGCGCTAACTGTCAGTAACGGCAACGCATCAGCGATACTGAACCATGCGTATTCATATTGGTGTTTGCCCTTAAATTCCGCATTGCGCGGACTGCCGGTGCGCATCAGGCCGGGACAAACAGTTGTCACAACGATTCCGTCTTTTTTCAGCTCCGCGTTCAAACCCTTGGAGAGTCCGACCAGGGCAAACTTGCTGGCGCTGTAAGGAACGAGATGCGGGACACTTACTTTGCCGCCTACCGAAGAGATGTTCACGATCCGTCCGGACTTTTTCTGACGCATTGATGGCAACACGCCGAGGATCATATTTAATGGTCCCCAGAAGTGACTCTGCATTGCGCGGTCGAAGTCTTCCGTGGTCATCACTTCCAGCGGTCCGACCTGAATAACGCCCGCATTGTTGACCAGCACATCGATCGTGCCGAAGCGATCGTTGACTGCTGAAATTGTGTTTTGCACGTCTTGCCGATTGGTGACGTCGCAACGGCTGGTCATTACGTCTACCGCAAATCGCTTCAGGTCGACGTGAGCGCGTTGCAACTCCCTTTCGTCGCGCGCACAGATCGCGACACGCGCGCCTTCACTCGCAAATTCACGAGCCATCACGAGTCCCAATCCACGAGATCCACCCGTGATCAAAACGGTCTTGTCTTTCAGATCGAAATCTGCAAACCGATCGAATGCTGCTTTCAGTAGATACGCGCCGCCGGCAACTGCGGCGATCTTGATGATGTCTTTTCCGGTGGCCATAGTGATCTGATTTCAAGCAAGTGCCGCTCCTTTGGAACCTTAAGTGCATTTCGGAAACTTAACGTCGCAATCTGCGGCGAAAAAGCGAGTTGTGAGTTCAGATTTTAGATTGTTCTGCGGACAGTTACGTACGCAAACAGAACAAACAGGAGAGCGATATGGAGAACGAGACTTCAGTTGTTGCAAATCAGTCAAAGCAAACTTCGGTGCCGGACAAGATGCTCGAAAACTTTTGGCGATTGAGCCGGTACCGGCGCCAGTCGTCAGTCTGTATCTTGACGCGCGCGTAGACCAGCATGTTCCTAAAGCGAACTAAGGAACCATAAAAAGGCACAAGAAGCACAAAGGATTTTTTCAACTTGATCCATATCATCAAAAAGGATCTATTCTTTGTGCTTTGTGTGTCTCTTTTTGGTTAGGTTGCTGCCTGATCAGTTATCTCGAGGCCTTTGTCGATGATGGCGAAGCCTTCACGCAACTCGTCTTCGGTGATGCAGAGTGGCGGATTGGTGAAGAAGGTGTTCCAACGCACAAACGTGTAGAGACCTTCCTGCCGGAAGAACTTGCCGAGCGCCTGCATCTCCGGTGTGGCCCCGTTGAAGGGAGCCATCGGCTCGCGCGTCTCTCGGTTTCGCACTAACTCAAAAATTCCAAACAGCCCGATGTTTCGCGTCGCACCTACCGAAGGATGACGGCTCTCGAGTTCTTCCATCAAACCACGCATCACCTGGCCCATGTGGCGCGCGTTCTCGATGAGCTTGTCTTCTTCGTAAACCGCAATCGTCGCCAAACCCGCCGCACACGCGAGCGGGTGGCTGTTGTAAGTTAGACCACCATAAAAGACGTTCTTCTGAAAATGATCGGCAATCTCGCGGCGCATACCAACCGCACCAAGCTGCACATAAGCACTCGTCAAACCTTTTGCCATCGTGATCAGGTCGGGTTCGACATTCCAATGATTGATCGAGAACCATTCTCCAGTGCGACCAAAGCCGGCCATCACTTCGTCAGCGATTAACAAGATTCCGTGCTTGGTGCAAAGGTCTCTTAAGCCCTGCATGTAACCGTCTGGCGGAATCAAGATCCCGTTCGTACCCACAACCGGCTCAACGATCAACGCCGCGATCGTCTTTGGCCCTTCGAGTTCCAGCACCTCTTCAGTCCGCGCAATAGCTTCTTCGGCGGTATCCCAACCGCGTTTGATTCCGTGATAGTAATCAGGAATACGAAAGACACCGGGGATACCTGGTTCGGCAGCCCAGCGACGTGGATCGCCAGTGAGTGTCAATACTCCGGCGGTGCCACCGTGATAACTGCGATAACGCGCGCCGATCTTGTGTCGTCCCGTGAACAACCGCGCGATGCGGATGGCATTCTCATTCGCTTCCGCACCACCGTTAGTAAAAAAGAATGCATCGATATCGCCGGGCGTGATTTCAGCAAGCTTCGCGCTCAAACGGCCGCGCACTTCAGTCGCCATAAAGGGATTGGCGTATGCAAGCTTGTCAGCCTGATCCTTGATTGCCTGGATTACGCGCTCATCTCCGTGACCGATGTTGACGCACATCAACTGGCTGTTGAAATCGATGAAGCGCTTGCCTTCGGGCGTCCAGAAATAAATACCCTTCGCGTGATCAACGGGGATTGGATCGACAGCGGCCTGGGCCGACCATTCGAAGAGAGTGTGGTGGCGGCAGAGTTCAACGATCTGTTCTCCAGTTAGGGTTTCGGTAGTTGTGCTCATGATGCTGGGGATGCTAACGAAATCAGCAGTGATTGACAATCGAAGCTCCTTGGAGTGCGGTGCCTTGGCACCGCTTTGGTACGATCGGGCTCGATCAAAAGGCCAAAGTGGTGCCAAGGCACCGCACTCCAAGGAGCTGCCTTTGCGTCTTTGCGCCTTTACAGGTAAATACTGTTTCGAGATGAATAACCCAACCGAACTCTCGCGTGAACAATTCCAGGCAACCGAACGTGTAATAAGGCCACACATTCGCCGTACTCCGATCGTCGAGATCGACGGCGCGGATTTTGGACTTGATGCAAACAAGATCGTGCTGAAGCTCGAACTGCTGCAACATGCCGGATCGTTCAAAGCACGCGGTGCATTTACAAACATGCTGACGCGCGAAGTGCCGGCGGCAGGCGTGGTGGCAGCTTCAGGTGGTAATCACGGCGCCGCGGTTGCGTTTGCGGCAATGAAACTCAGTAAACAGGCAACGATCTTTGTTCCTTCCGTCGCTTCAAAAGCAAAACTCGAACGGATTCGTGGTTACGGCGCAGAGTTAGTCATTGCCGGGGATCGTTATGCTGAGTCGCTTGAAGCGAGTGAGAAATGGATGGTCCAATCGGGTGCGCTTCCGATTCATGCGTATGAAGGTTCGGAAACGCTGTTGGGCCAGGGCACGCTCGGCCTCGAGTTGGAAGAACAGGATGCAAAGCTGGATTCATTGCTCGTCGCCGTTGGCGGCGGTGGTCTAATTGGTGGAGTGGCGGCGTGGTATCAGAACCGGCTCAAGGTTGTGGCGGTTGAGCCAACTGAAGCTCCGACACTTCATCTTGCTTTGAATGCAGGTCGCCCGGTTGATTCACCCGCGGGAGGCATCGCGGCCGACTCGCTGGCGCCACGGCAGGTTGGTCAACAGATGTTTCCAATCGCTCAACAGTTCGTGAGTGAATCGATCCTTGTTACGGATGACGAAATACTCGAAGCACAGAAAACACTCTGGCAATCGGCACGTATCATCGCCGAGCCGGGTGGTGGTACTGCGTTCGCAGGGCTTTTATCGGGCCGGTACAAACCGCAAGCAGGTGAACGCGTTGGCGTGATCGTCTGCGGCGGTAACACGGAAGCCGTCAAGCTCCAGTAATCTTGTTCATCTTGTTAATCCTGTAAATCTTGTTAACAGGATTTACAAGATTTTCAGGATTTACAGGATGCATCACGCCGCTTACCCGAGTTGATTACTTCCCTCACCTTCAACGCCAGCGCCGCGGGCGTGAATGGTTTCTCAAGAAAGTTAATCCCAGCCTCCAACACACCATGCCGCACGATCGCATCGTCGGTGTAGCCGGACATATAAAGCACCGGCATGCCCGGCTGCTTCTTCAACAGAATGCGCGACATGTCGTTGCCACTCATTCCCGGCATCACCACATCAGTTAACAACAGATCAATCCGATCACCATTCATGTTCTCACACAACCGGATCGCCGCATCCGCACTCTCTGCCTCCAATACGCGATACCCCGCAGTCTCAAGCACCTGTCGCGCGAGCGTGCGCACCCACTCCGCATCTTCAACCAACAGGATTGTTTCCGATCCCTTGGGAACTTCACACGGGTGCGCTGTGCGTTTGTATTCCTCGGCCTCGGCCGTCACTCTCGGAAAGTAGGTCTTGAACGTTGTGCCTCTGTCTTCTTCACTGTAGACCCAGATGTTTCCACCTGATTGTTTGACGATGCCATAGACCATCGATAATCCCAGCCCGGTTCCCTTTCCCAATTCCTTGGTCGTGAAGAACGGTTCGAAGATACGCAAACGTGTTTCTTCGTCCATGCCACAACCAGTATCACTGATTGCCAGCATCACGTAATCACCCGGAGCCACGGTCACGTGATCACGCGCGTAAGCTTCATCGAGATAGACGTTGCTGGTTTCGATTGATAACTTGCCACCTTTCGGCATCGCATCGCGTGCATTCACAACCAGGTTCATAATCACCTGTTCCACTTGCACCGGATCGGCTTTGATGTTTCCCAGATCCGTCTCCGAACTCACGCACAGTTCAATATCCTCGCCTATCATGCGACGCAACATCTTCTCCAGATCCGCAACGACTGTATTCAGATCGAAAACTTTCGGTTGCATTACCTGTTTGCGACTGAATGCCAGCAGTTGGCGCGTCAATGAAGCCGCGCGCTCGCTCGCCTTCAAAATCTCATCGACGTTCCGGCGCAGCGGATCTCCCTCCGCCAGGTTTCTCTTCGTGATGTCGCTGTAGCCGAGAATCACAGTCAGGAGGTTGTTGAAATCGTGAGAAATGCCACCCGCAAGACGGCCGACTGCCTCCAGTTTCTGCGATTGCAGAAGCTGTTTCTCGGTGTTGCGCAACGCTTCCAAAGCATCAGTGCGTTCCTTCTCCGCCACCGTGCGTTTGTGCGCGTGTGTTTGCGACAACGACTCGAGCTGACGGTTTGCTTCTTCAAGTTGCGCAGTTCGTTCCTGGACCTTGCGCTCCAGTTCGCGTTGCGACTCGCGCAGTTTTTCCACCATGGCGGTGAAGGCTTTCGCCAGTTGGCCCAGTTCGTCTCCCTGAGTGATATTGACGGTTCGCGAATGATCACCGCGACTAATTGCCGTTGCACCTTCCGTCAATTTATGTAGTGGCTTCGTGATGTTCCGGCTGAGGACAAACGCGCCGGCTATACCCATTAAAAACAGGAACAATCCGATCAGCATCATCCTTTTGAGAAAATCATTTACAGGCTTGAGCAGCACCTGATCCGGAAGCTCAATCAGGATTAGCCACGGCGTGCCTGTAATCGGTCTGGCCAATCCAATCACAGAAGTGTGGCCGTCGCGCATGTAAGTGGAGATATCCTCTCTGGTGCGCACGTCTTCCGGAGGTCTGGCAACAACGCCCACAAAGTCGGTCCATACATCGTCAGTGTTGTTGCCGAGATAAAGCGTGGCACTGGTGCCCAGCAACCTCGTCATTTGCTGGCGCGTGTCGGGGCTGGCGGCGAGTTTTCGCCAGCGCACGAGATAACCTGCCACACTTCCGTCTTCGGCTTTCACTGCCGCGACCGTCGGAAATCCAACCGTGTCTTTCAGTCCTCGAATTTGACCGCACGTCTTGAATGGTTCGACTGCGGTTTGTCTGAATTCAGGACTCAAATCGCCGAGCGGGATGAGGTCGCCTTCCGGAGAAACTAACAATAGACCACGATGCGTACTCCAAAGTTCCACTCGGATGCTGTTTGGATCCTGTGGTGCAGTGAATTGCTGCAACACTTTCTGGACGTCGGCTTTCGAAGCAGTTTCCGGCGACTTCACAAACGCGCGAATTGCAGGTTCACTCGCGACCGCGGCGGTTTTGGTTGAGAGAGTGCTGGCTGACTGCTGGAATAGCGAAGACAGTTGCTGAGTCAGATTTTGCAGACGTTCGCGACCGACATCGAGAGCCGAAGCTTTCACCGCCCGATAGGAAGCCCAACTACAAGCCAGGATAATTCCAGCCAGAAGCGTTCCGATGAGGAGAGGTAGGCGGTATTTGATTGAGATGTTTGAAAGGGCAAACTTCCCCTGCCTGTTCGAATCCCCTGTGGGTTCTCCGAGTTCCATTTTGATACCTTCCAAATTCCTTGTTTACCGCCAGCCGGGGAGACCACTGACTGTACCCAAATCTGCCGTTGTCAAAAACGGCTGGGCAGTTCCTGGGTTTCTTAAGTTGGGAGGAGGGGCTCACTCGCGGTTGCGAGATGGGAGGTATACAACGGCAGAGGATAGTGATAGTCGTTTAGTTGGTCAAGTGAACTTTTAAAGCCTGGTCCGTATCGCCCTGCTTGAATTTCATTGACACCTTTATTCGGCAGGTATATAGATTCCACTTCCTGTAGCACTCAAGGAGGTTTTTATGCGTAAACTCTCACTGAAACTCACGACATTTGCACTTTTGATTTCCATTCTGTCAGTACCGACTCTTTCCGTACGGGCGGCGGATTTTAAACGTGAAGTAATATACCAAATCATCACCGACCGCTTTTTCGACGGTAGCAGTACGAATAACAACCCTTCGCAAAGCTCAGGGCTTTACGATTCCACCAAGACCAATTGGCGCGCGTACTGGGGCGGCGATCTGGCCGGCATTCAACAAAAGATGTCGTACCTTGCCGGCATGGGCGTGACGGCGATCTGGATCTCACCGCCGGTGGATAATCTCAATACCAACATCCCTGACGGTAGTGGCAATCCCACGGCTTCATACCACGGTTATCAGGCACGCGATTTCAAACGCATCGAAGAACATTTCGGGAACGCGAGTAACACCTGGACGGAGTTTGACAACCTCGTTACCGCCGCTCATCAGAACGGAATTAAAGTCATCGTCGATTTCGCGCCGAATCATTCAACTCAAAACAACGCAGGCGAGTTTGGTTCGCTTTACGACAACGGCACATTTCTGGGCAACTTCAGCAGCGACAGCAACGGATATTTCCATCACAACGCCAACATTTCAGGCGGCGGCTGGGACGATCGTTACCAAACTCAGTACTACACTCTGTTTGATCTCTCTGACGTCAACCAATTACACCCAACCATGGACGCCTATCTCAAGGCGGCTGCGCAACTGTTTCAGCAACACGGCGTGGATGGTTTCCGCATCGATGCAGTCAAGCACCTGAACTGGGGTTGGCAGTACAGTCTTGCCAATTCGATCTACACCAATGGCGACAGCTTTCTGTTTGGCGAGTGGTTCCAGGGAACTACTTCAGATCCGCTCTATCGCGATTCGTACAAGTTTGCCAACCAGAGCGGCATCTCGCTGCTGGATTTTCCTCTAAATGCCGCAATCCGTAACGTCTTTGGATCGAATGCCAATTTCTCTGAAATCGATACCGTCATGTCACAGGAGAACGGCAACTTCACCTGGAAGGAAGATCTGGTCACCTTCATCGACAATCACGACATGGCCCGTTTTCTGTCCGTGAACAATAACAACAATCGCCTGCACCAGGCGCTTGCGTTCACGCTCACGAGCCGCGGCATTCCGTGCATTTATTACGGCACCGAACAATATCTGCACAACGATACGAGTGGCGGCACGGATCCTTATAACCGTCCGATGATGACGAACTTCAGCACCAGCACCACCGCATACCAGCTCGTCAACAAGCTTTCGACGCTGCGCCGGAACAACCCGGCGATTCCGTACGGTTCGATGGGCCAACGCTGGATCAATAACGACGTCTACATCTTCGAACGAAAGTTTTTCGGTAACGTGGTGCTAATCGCTATCAATAAGAATGAGACCACCGGATACAACATCACCGGGTTGAACACGGCGCTGCCAGCCGGCAACTATTCGGATAATTTGACGGGACTTCTCGGCGGCTCGTCGATCACGGTTAGTTCCGGATCCGGCGGCAATAATCCAGTGACGAATTTTACTCTTCCCGCCCACACCGTGGCTGTGTGGCAATTCACTGAGGGCGCATCAACACCGCAGATCGGATCGATTGGACCAACCAGTGGCCAGCCTGGTGTGAAAACAGTTATCGGCGGCAAAAACTTTGGATCGACCACGGGCACAGTAAAGTTTGGGACCACCACGGCCACCGTGAATTCGTGGACGCCAACTCAGATCACGGTGACGACACCGTCCGTTGCAAATGGCAACTACAACGTCACTGTTACAAACTCCAGTAGTCAGACGTCGAATACGATTCAGTACTCTGTGTTAACGGCGAAGTTGATACCAATCACCTTCACCGTCAACAACGCCTCACCAACCCAGGTCGGCGACTACATTTTTCTGACCGGAAACACCGTGGAACTCAGCACCTGGGCAACCACCTGGGATTCTGCGGTAGGACCGATGTTAACGCCCAACTATCCAAACTGGTTCATCGTAGCCTCAGTCCCGGCAGGGCAAACGATCCAGTTTAAGTTCATTAAGATCGCGGCGAACGGCACGGTTACCTGGGAAAACGGCAGCAACCACACCTACACCGTTCCGAGCAGCGGCACCGGCTCCGTGAACGTCAACTGGCAGTATTAACCACGGATTTTACGGATAGAAAACGGATTTTTATCTTGAGATAAGAATCCGTCTTTAATCCGTATCATCCGTGACTAAATTTCTGCTTGACTTAATGAAATCAACAAATTAAATTCTGTTTGTCTTTGTTGACCCCCGACGAAGATAACGCCACTTTGGGTTGTCCTTCCCTGATCTTCTGAAACAGAAGAGTTTCGAGCCAAAACTTAATCGATCGAGGTGTCACTATGTCTTTTCCCCTGCTCTCGGGACTGCGTTCCAATGATCTAGCCATCGATTTAGGGACTGCAAATACACTTGTCTACGCAAAAGGACGTGGCGTTGTCCTTAGCGAACCATCCATCGTCGCCATCAATAAAGTCACTAATAGCGTCGAGGCGGTCGGCAGGGAGGCAAAGGAGATGCTCGGCCGTACCCCTGGCAACATCGTTGCCATCCGGCCGATGAGAGACGGAGTGATTGCCAATTTCGAAGTGACGGAGAAGATGCTCCAGCACTTCATCCGCAAGGCGCACAACGGTCGCTCGTGGGTCAGCCCTCGCGTGGTCATTGGAATTCCCAGCGAGATCACGCAGGTTGAGCGACGTGCGGTGGAAGATTCCGCTTATCGCGCCAAGGCGTCGGAAGTTTATCTGGTTGAAGAAGCAGTGGCGGCGGCGATTGGCGCCGGACTGCCGATTACCGAACCGCAGGGAAATATTGTTGTCGATATCGGTGGCGGAACAACGGACATTGCTGTTATCAGTCTTGGAGGCATCGTCTACGCGCGCGCCGTGCGAACGGCGGGCGACGCGATGGACAATGCCGTGGCTGAGTTTGTGAAACGCAGGTACAACCTGCTGATTGGCGAGCGCACGGCGGAAGAGATCAAGATTCACCTTGGCAGTGCGTTTCCGCTTGATGAACCACGGTCGATGGAAGTTCGTGGCCGCAATCTCGTCGAAGGCATTCCGCAAACGATCACCGTCAGTGACGAGGAAATACGCCAGGCGCTGGACCCCGCTGTCTGCGCAATCGTTGATGCCGTTCGCGTGGCTCTTGAACGCACACCGCCTGAGTTGTCAGCAGATATCATCGACCGCGGTGTAGTTTTGACCGGCGGCGGTGCGTTGCTCGCAAACCTCGACAAGCGTCTCAGAACAGAAACTGGCCTCCCCGTTTTTGTCGCCGACGATCCGCTTACTTCCGTAGTGCTTGGCGCCGGAAAAATGCTTTCGGACTTTGCGCTGCTGAAGCGCGTGAAGTGGGAAAACAAGCTCCAGTATTAATCTGCGTAAGCGGTGGCCGGCATGTTTGAAACTGACGAGCAAAGAAAACGCGCTGAACTCATCGTCACGCTGCTGGCGAAGCTCTACGTAGTGCTCGAACTCTCGGCGGACACGTGCCCAGTTTGTCACCATACGGAGTTTCACGACACCGAATGTCCACTATCACTCGCGTGGTCACTACTCACTCAAGAAGAACAGCGTGAAGCTCGCACTGCAATCCGCGCGGTAGCTCTCAGTATCGGCGCCGAAGAATCGCAAACCGATCAGTTGGTCCACTAAAACCAGGGGACAGGATTTACAAGATTTTCAGGATTAGCAGGATAAAAATATTCTGTTAATCCTGAAAATCTTGTAAATCCTGTCCCTTGTTGGTTTGGGCCAAAAAATGCTAATTTGAGCCATCGCCGACCCGCAGGAGATTTAGAGTTGAGACCCCCACTCCCATCCGCCCGGATTGTATTCTTTAATCGTAACTCCCTAATCGCTGTCGCATTGCTTGGAGTGTTGCTGGTTGCAATCGTCACCTACCTGCAACCTAAAACTCACGCGCAAAGCGAAGCCGCCAACAATGTTCCAGCCCGAACGCGAGACAAGCGACCGGAAGTCGTTCCCGGCGAGTTGCTGGTCCGCTTTCGACCTGGCACAGCCGTGGCGCAATCCAAAACTCGAACCGCGATCAATGTCAGAACGCGCGACCGTAGAAATCTGAATGTAGATCTCGAGCGTTTTGGGGGTTCGGAACTCATTGAGGGATTACGACTCGCACGCGTCCCAGCGGGAGATGCGAACGCGGCGATGCAGGCGCTATCCGCCCGTGCGGACGTCGAATACGCCGAGCCAAATTACATTCGCTACACGCACCTCGTTCCCAACGATCCGCAGTACTCGCAGTTGTGGGGTCTCAAGAATACCGGCGGCGGCATCAGCGCTGAATCAGCGTGGAACCAAACCACCGGTAGTCAAAGTGTGGTAGTCGGCGTGATTGACACCGGTATTGATATTCAACACCTCGATCTCAAAGACAACATCTTCGTCAATCCCGGCGATACGTCCGTCAACGGCGTCGACGACGACGGCAATGGATTCATTGACGACGTGAATGGTTGGGACTTCTTCCATAACGATCGCACTGTCTTTGACAACGCAGACGAAGACGTTCACGGCACACACGTCGCCGGCACGATTGGCGCGCGCGGAAATAACGGCATTGGTGTGGTGGGTGTTAACTGGAATGTGCAGTTGCTGCCGTTGAAGGCAGGCGGAATCACCGGCGCTCCCGACACAGATCTCCTCGAAGCCTATAACTACGCGAAGATGATGCGACAGCGCGGGATAAACCTGCGCGTGCTGAACAACAGTTACGGCTCACCACTATTCTCGATAACGCTGCGTAATGCGATCAAGGAATTGGGCGACGCCGGAATACTCTTTATCGCTTCGGCCGGCAACGACACTCTTAATAACGACCACGTGCCACAGTTCCCAGCCAGTTACGAGCTACCAAACGTTATATCGGTTGCGGCATCAACGCAGGGCGGATTTTTTGCGACGTCGTTTTCCAATCGTGGACCACAAACCGTGCACCTCGGCGCCCCAGGCGAAGACATTTTAAGTACAACACCGCGTGGTTATACCGGTCCCGGGCTTGTTTCGGCACTGACGGAAGCTGACGGTTCCACGTATTCATTCGCCGACGGCACTTCCATGGCGGCGCCACACGTTACCGGAGCAGCAGCACTCGCCTGCGCGGCCAATCCTGGCATTAGCCTCGAGAAGTTACGCGCCGCGGTGCTGTTTGGAGTGGATGAAGGCGGCGGTTTCTTTAACCAGGTGATGACGAATGGGCGATTGAACGCCAATCGAACCGTTCAGTTTGCAACTGAAAACGATTCAACACCTCCTGCGCCGGCGAGCGACTATTTCATCAATTCGCAGGAAGGTCGACGCGTTCAAATCTTCTATCGAGAAGCTGGAGACGACGGCACCACCGGTCGTGCATCGCTGAGAGAAGTTATTTTCGTTGACGCCGGCACCAACGAGCAATTCCGGCTTAATGCCGCGGTACCATCAAATCCCGGCGTTTCAAGTTCGATATTTGTGAGTATTCCGTACAAACACACGAGTGGCCAGTTGTTGTACCGCACGACTGACAACGTCGGTAACACGAGTACGGCAAGCGTGAATGTCGCCGTTGCTGCCGACGTCGCCGATCCTTATACCGTCAGTCTCAGTGCGCCGAGTGCCCTCACACCGCTGAATAGCGGCACGCGGGTTGGTTCAAGAGGCGACGATCTGACTTCGGGCGTCAATCTTCCCTTCCCGTTCCCGTTTTTTGGAACCACGATCAACAGCGTGGTGATGTCGACCAATGGCGTCCTGTACTTTCAAATCCCTCCGGACTTTGCCGTACCCAATCCTAACTTCGCACCACTCGATTTTGCGATCGCGTCACCAAAGAACCTCGAATATCTGGCGATGGTCGCCGGCATGTGGGCCGACCTACGCACTGACCGAAACGCAACCGACGGCGTTTACATGGTCCAACCGGATATCGACCGCGTGATCTTGCGTTGGCAGGGCGTAACGTTCGGAACCGAGACCCCGGTGAATTTTGAGATCGAGTTGCGCCGCGACGGTACGATTCAAACGCGGTACGGAAGTGGAAACGCTAATCTCAATCGCGTGGTTGTGGGAATATCCGGCGGCGATCCGGAAGCTTATCCGGTCGCCAGTCACTCCTCTGAGCAAGCGCCACTTAGTTTGACGAATGCTCAAACAGTGACTTTCGCGTTGCGCAATCCACCGCCGCCGCCAGTTGCCGATCTCGCGGTGAGTGTCGCCACGAATTCGGATTTGATTTTCACCGGACAAAACATTACCTATAACGTACGCGTTACAAACCTTGGTCCAAATACCGGGGACCTCATCGTTATGAACAGTGTGCTGCCTGCAGGCACAACTTTTGTAAGCTGTTCGGTGAGCCACTTCTCCACCACTACTTGTACGAACGCATCCGGAACGGTTACGGGACGCATTAATACGCTTCAGCAAGTGCCAATCGATTCCGTAACCTTCAACATTGTCGCAACCGTAAATGCAGCTCCGGGAGCATCACTCCAACACAATGTTTCGGTGAGCGGTTTCCGTTTTGATCCGAATTCCGCAAACAATTCCGCCAGCGTCACCACTTCAGTGGTAGCCCAGTCGTTTTTCGGTAATGCACGAGCGATCGCTGCCGGTGGTTTTCACACCACAGGGGTCAAAAACGATGGAACAGTTTGGTCATGGGGTACCAATTCAGTAGGTCAATTAGGCGATGGCACCGGCGGCATTGGCATGAATTCGTTAACGCCGCTACAGGTACCCGGTCTCGATGGCGTCGAGACTGTGGAAGACAGCAACGCCTTTATACTTGCGCTCAAATCGAATGGGACCGTATGGGGCTGGGGCTTTAACGGTACTGCCCAACTCGGCGACGGGACAACTTTCTTCAGGCGCACCAGACCGGTGCAAACCGTTGGCTTAACGAACGTCAGAGGAATCGCGGCCGGCGACTTCTTTGGAGCCGCCGTGAAGACAGACGGCACTGTTTGGGTTTGGGGCGCCAACTTCCTAATCAGCAACAATCCAGGTCAACTGACAGTTCCAGTCCAAATACCCGGACTAACTAATGTCACCGCGATCACCGCCGGTTCGAATCACTTGCTGATGCTTAAATCCGATAAGACCGTGTGGGCCATCGGCGGCAACAATTCGGGCGAATTGGGTGATGGCACCACGACGAGTCGAACGACTCCAGTGCAGGTGGTGGGGCTTTCAAATGTTACTCGCATTGCCGCCGGTTCAAGCTTCAGTCTGGCACTTAAAGAGGACGGTACCGTTTGGGCATTTGGCTTCCACGGCAACGGCCAGTTGGGACCGAGCGGCGGTAACATTGATTTCTCTCCGCATCCCAATCCGGTTCAGGTGACTGGCCTTCCCGCAGGTATCGTGAATCTCGCTGCCGGCGAGACTTTCTGCTTAGCGCTTGCGAATGATAGTACTGTCTGGGGATGGGGTGATAACAGTCGCTCGCAACTCGGACACGACAGTCAGACCACTCAAAACCCGGTCCCTAAACAAATTCAGAACTTTGGTAATGTCGTTGCCATCGCCGGCGGCAGACAACACAGTGTGGCATTGAAAGCTGACGGTTCTGTCTGGGCTTGGGGCAACAATCAGGATGGAGAGGTGGGAGACGGGACGGCGAATACTGCCCGGATAATTCCAGTGCAAGTGAGTGGTCTGGGAACAGTCAACTCACCGGTTATCACCCCACCAGGCGGTAGATTCTTCAATCCGGTTCATGCGACGATTACCTGCCCAACACCCGGGGCAGTGATTCACTACACCACCAACGGCAACGAACCAACGCAAAACGATCCAATGATTCCTTCCGGCGGAACTATCCACATAACTACCGATACGATCGTTCGTGCGCGCGCGTGGAAGCCGGGCTTATTCACGAGTGGGACAAGCTTAGTTGGGTTTGAAAAGTGGGGACCTTCAGACGTCCCAACGCTTTTCGTGGAGCAGGAGGCCTCCGTCCAAACGCAACTTGCCGCATTCGATTCAGTTTTATTAACGCGCGATCCTTTCCCGGTGATCAACCTTGAGAATTTGATGCGCTCACCAACCGATCCGAATACGCGGGTGGTTGTTTATGTGCATAATCTGCAACAGTTTGCAGGGGATTTTGCAGCAGCCGTGACCGTCCAACTAAGGGATGCGCAGGGCGCGGTGTTTAACGTTCCGGCGGAAGACGTGCGAATGGTTCCGAGCGACATCGCATTTAGACGAGTGACCTTCCGTCTGCCGAATAACCTCGCGGTGGGCACGTGTGAAGTCCGGCTGTTTGTGAATGACCGAATCACCAACGCAGGCACAATTCGAATCAAGCCGTAAAGATATGGGGTTTCTCTGTGCAACCTTTGTGTTCTCTGTGACTCTGTGGTTGTTGAATTGCACAGCCCTATAACCACAGAGTCACAGAGAACACAAAGGTTGCACAGAGAAGATTTTCCTCGGCTACTACCCAACACGGAACGCGACAATTCTTGCCAATGAATTTGCATTGACAATTCCTCTCTTCAGCGTAAGAATCTCCCTCCCCGTTCCGCCAGTCAGGCGCCTTATACAAGACAATTGATGGATGCACCTTGCTGTCGTGTTTCGGTGTTGCACTGCGTTACCAGTTCTACACACTAAGAAGGAGAGCGTTTATGCTTAAACTCAAATGCCTGTTGGCTTTTGGCCTCGTTGCTTCCCTCCTGCTCTTTGGCTCACTGTTCACACCGGGCCTGGCAGACAACGGTCCAAATCATCGCGTTAGAAATCTGCGGTTTGGTGTTTCGGGCGGAAACGTCAACGACGCAACCCGACGCTTCTGTTGCAGCGGCACCCTGGGAGCCCTGATCACAGACGGCACTAATCAATACATTCTTAGCAACAACCACGTGCTCGGACGTAGCGGCCAGGCCGTTGCCGGTGAAGACGTGTCGCAGCCAGGTCTGATCGACAATAACTGCAACATCGCCACCGTAGTCGCCGATTTCACTGGCTTTGCGCCGCTCGGTCCTTCCAATGTTGACGCCGCAGTTGCACAACTGCGACCCGGTCAAATGGACGGTTCCGGCTTCATCGAAGACATCGGCGTTCCCAGCAGCACCATCGTCAACCCGACGGTTGGTATGGGCGTGGCCAAGAGTGGACGAACCACTGGTTTCACAACCGGCTCGATCACCTCGATCAATACCAGTGTCACCGTGCAATACACGACTCAGTGCGGTGGCGGTAAAAAGACCAACGTCAGTTTCACTAACCAGATCGTGATTGGCGGCGGTACATTCAGCGCCGGCGGCGATTCCGGTTCACTGATCGTAACCAACAACTCGGCGCACAATCCGGTGGGCCTCCTGTTCGCAGGTAGCAGCAGTTCCACGATTGCCAATCCCATTGGTCAGGTGTTGCAGCGACTCGGTACGGCGTTGGGTCGCACCTTCAGCTTCGGCGGCGGCAACGGTCCTATTACCAGTGGCGGCAAAGGTCGTCAGCTTGATGGCCCGCAACCTTTCGTACTGGAGAGTCTGATGCCACAACTTCCGCAACAAGCAGCCGACCGTGCCTCAGCCGTACTCGAGAACCATCGCGCCAACCTCATGTTCGTGGATGGCGTTATGGGTGTCGGCGTCGGTGCTTCCGGCAAAGGTGACGGTGGAGCGTCCATCGTGATCTATGTGGACAAGGATGCCCGCCAAAAAGGGTTTATACCTGACACGATTGAAGGCCTTCCGGTGACGGTGATCATGACCGATCAATTCGTTGCCCGATAGCTTTTTTGGACCACAGATTACGCGGGATCCATAGCCCGCGTAATCTGTGACGTTATTTTTCTATTTACGATTTAGGACCAACTCGTTTACCATGGTCCGTCTTTGACAATTCGACAACGGCAATATGCGCGGCTCAGCCTCCCACACTAACGAGTGATGAGCATCGCCGTTGAGCATGAAAGGTTCATACTCACGGCGACAAATTGCAGCGAATGTTCATCACTCCCAACTGCGAGTAAAGGCCGGCTAGCGCTTTATCCAATCAGTACCTGGACCAAATGGACCAGGACGCACTTGTCGGTTCGCTCATCAGGAGGAAACTGCTGATGGGCAACCCGCGTCCCCGGCCGATGCGATTGGCTGAAAAACTCCTGCAAATACGTGTTGCCCTCGGTCTCTCGCAAACGCAGATGCTTGAGCGCCTCGGATTGGGCGACGTCATGCACTACGGTCGAATTTCCGAATACGAACAGGACAAACGCGAACCTACGCTGATGACGCTCCTCGCCTACGCACGCGTCGCCGCCGTCCATCTCGAAGACATCGTTGACGACAACCTCGAACTACCCCGCAAACTACCCGGCAACGTGAACTATAAGGGCATCACGCGCAGACCCCGCCGGTAAATCTGTTTTCATCTCCGTTTATCTGTGGCTAAAAGTTCGGCTAATATGTCGCCACGTGCAAGTCTTCTATTCACCTAGTTACTACGCAAACATTGGCGACGGTCATATTTTCCCTATTCGCAAGTTTGAATTAGTACGTGATCGTCTGCTCACCGAAGGCACTCTCCAACCTTCCGAATTGATCGAGCCATTACCCGCGCGCCATGAAGAGGTGCGGCTGGTCCATACCGACGATTACGTATCGCGTTTATGTAGCGGCGACCTAACTCCAAAAGAAATCCGACGACTCGGTTTGCCGTGGTCGGAGTCGCTTGTGCGTCGTTCTTTTTACGCTGTCGGCGGTACCATCGCCGCGACTCACGCCGCTCTCGAGGATGGCTACAGTTCAAATCTTGCTGGTGGTACACACCATTCTTTCGCTGATCGCGGCGAAGGTTTCTGTGTCTTCAACGACGTGGCCATTGCAATTCGCACGCTGCGTGCTCGGCAGCGAATCCAGCGCGCCGCGATCATCGACTGCGACGTTCACCAGGGCAACGGTACCGCAACCATCTTCGCCGGCGACGCGGACACGTTTACATTCTCTATTCACGGCGCCAACAACTATCCTCTCTTCAAAGCGCAATCGACTGTCGACGTCGAATTACCTGACGGCACCACAGACGCGGAATACCTGAGCTGTCTGTCGGATCATCTGCCTCGTGTGTTTGCGCACAACCCTGACGTTGTTTTCTATCTTGCCGGTGCCGACCCTTTCGCCGGTGACAAACTCGGCCGCCTGGCGATGTCAATTGACGGTCTACGAGGGCGCGATGCTCATGTCTTACGTGAGTGTTATGAACGTGAGGTCCCAGTAGTTACTGTAATGTCGGGCGGCTATGGGAAAAATATTGACGACACGATCGAGATTCACTGCAACACGATTCGCATGGCCAAAGAGGTCTTCGAACGTGCGGTTGCAACTCGACGTCTCGCCTGAACGTAACGATAACGGAAAGATGCGAAGAATTCTGCGATTTGTCTTCTGGGTGGTGATCGGCATGACCGTCGGAATTGTCGGTTATGAAGCCATCATGTTGGTACGTGTCTGGAAGCTTCGCAGTGACAATCCTTCGTCAACGTCGTTAATCAACATTCGAATAAACGAGGCGGAAGCAAAGGGACAACAACCGAAACGCCAACAGACCTGGGTACCGCTCGACAAGATCTCTCCGAATCTCCAGCGTGCAGTGCTCGCCGGTGAAGACACAAACTTCATGGCTCATCGGGGCTTTGATTACGAGGCAATTCAGAAAGCGTGGGAGCAGGCCCAGAAGGAAACCGCGCGCGAAGCAAAAGCAGAAGGTGAGGACGACGACTGGCTTCCCAGTCTTCCTGATTTTAAGCGTGGCGGCTCGACCATCAGCCAGCAGCTTGCGAAGAATCTTTATCTTTCTTCGCAACGTTCGTTTTTGCGAAAAGGACAGGAAGCGGCTTTGACAATCATGTTGGAACGGACGCTGGACAAGCGTCGCATTCTGGAGATCTATCTGAACGTGATTGAGTGGGGTGATGGAATTTATGGTGCCGAAGCCGCGTCGCAACGTTATTTCCGCAAGTCCGCCTCAGCGTTATCAGCCAACGAGGCTGCGTTTTTATCGGCGATGATTCCGAACCCGCGCACTGTTTTCAATCCGCAGGTCAATCCTCGACGGGTAGCGCGTCGACAACGAATCATTCTCCGGGGCATGCCGTATGTTAAGTTGCCTTGAGTATTTTTCTCACGCAACGACGCAACGGCGCAACGTTTAGGACCTCTGGCAGCCGAAGGTCTTAACGTTGCGCCGTTGCGTCGTTGCGTGAGAAATCCCCTTACTTGCCTTTACTTGTACTTTTCCTGGGTCCCGCGATAAACGACTTGATGAAGCGTGTGACGTTCTCGTTGTCGTCAGCGTAGAAAACTATCGCGACATACATATAGCGCTGGTTATCAACAACCTTCGTAAACGCACGAGCACGTGTCGGCAGTGAACAGGTACTCATGTCAAACTCGGTGCCGAAGTAACCATTCATCGAGACTTCTTTCTCACGTTTTTGCGGGCACGAAAAATGACCGCGATCAGCCTGCTGATACCGTTCGTGAGTAGTTTTAATGGTTTCTAAAACCATTGCGTCGATCGCCGCCTTGTCAGCTTCACCATAGCTTTGAGCCTCAAACCAGAACACCGAGTAAAGGTTTCCGCCTTCCTGCGAGTTATGAATCGTGAAATCCACCATTTCACCGCCGAAAGGTAATGGATGCGTTAATTGTTGTCCGCCGTCCGGCATCAACGCGGAAAAATCCTGCCCGGCCGGCCGCATTACGTTCCATTGTTTCTCCGACGAGTTGAGCATTCTCCACTTGGCCCGAATCTCGTCAGTGGACATGCTTTGCGTAGTGCCTTTAGTCGCCGGCATCTTCATCAACGTCAAATTAGTCAATTCTGAATTTGCTGGTTTTGCTCGACGGCTCGACGCATTCACGTTCAGACTCTGGGTAACAACCGGATTCTTTTTGGCCGTCTGTGCTTTGACAAATTCCCACGGCGCCGTTGGATTCTCCATCTCCCACAAACCACGCCGTTCATTTCGTGCAGCTTGTTCAGAGTGTTGATACACGTCGCGGTCCGTCGCGCTTAGACGAGTGACATTATTGGGATCAAACCACGCCGCGCCATCACGAATCATCTGCGCATTGATGTCTGCCTTATCGAGCAGCACACGGCCCGTCAAACTACCGTCGGCCGCGATGCCCGAGTATTCAACGATCACAGATTTATCGTAGACGAGGTCGGCAAGGTGCTTCTTCGCGACCTCACCAAACGCCTGGTCCATCTCCGGAGCATCAACCCCAAGCAGCTTCACACGAACCGGCCGGTTCAGGTTGAAAATCGTGATCACGTCGCCGCTGTTTACGTCGATCACCTTGCCGAAAAGCGACGAGCCATGAGCGTCAGTGCAGACAAAACACGATGTAACCACCGTCAAAATTAGAATCAAACGCTTCATCTCAGACCTCTTAAAAAATTCATCCCGCAAAGCCGTATCCACAGATTACGCAGATGCCCGGAAGGATAATCTGTGTAATCTGTGGATCCGCTTTGCGGGAAAACTATGGTTAGACCGCGAACTCTTTCGCGAGCTTTAATTCTGCTTTGCGTAGCTCAAAACGCGCGCGACCGATGTTGCCCTGCGCGTTCAAGGCCAACACTACGAAATAGTCGCGGCTCAACAGTCGCATCACCATCACCGCGCCTTCGAGCGAAACTACGAGTTCTCGCAGCCCGCCCAAACCTGTGTCGACGCCCGCTCGCTGAGCACTCCGCACCAGCGTCGTAAACTCCGCCGCGGCGACGTCGAGATTCGCATCCATTCCGGCTTCGCCGAGAACTTTCTCCACTGCGATGCCGTCGGTTCCCATTATCAACGCACCGAGACTGCCCTCGGTGCGTTCGATAATGGATTCAAGCATTTCCTTGAACATGTGGCCTCCAATTAAGGACGTTGACCGCTGAGCGTTCCCGGCCGCGCCGTCGTCGTACCACTCGGACTGTTCGGCAGCGGAGCACTCAATAACTGCGGCTGAGTTGAAGGTGTCGTCGTCGGTTGCGCCTGCGGCTGTTGCAACTGAGTCGGAGTCGGTGTGTTGCTCGGCGGATTCCCTAGTGGCACCGGTTGCGGGATCGTGATCGTCCGTTGACCGTTGGTCACTGTTCCCGCAGTCGGACGTCCCTGATAATCCGGACGGTAGATGTGCGGGGTGATGAAGAAGAGAATCTCGGTGTTCTGCCGGGTCGTCAGCTTTCGCTTGAAGAGATTGCCGACTACCGGAATCGACGCGAGTCCGGGAGTGCGTTGCTGAGCTTCACCTTCGGTGTCGGCCAGCACGCCGCCCATGACTGTCGTACCACCATCCGGAACCAACACTTCCGATTGCATGCGCTGCGTGTCGATGCCAGGGACACCACCAACTGCGATACCTGTGTTCAGCGTGTTGTTTTCAATCGTAACGCGCAGCACTACCGTGCCGGCGTCCGTGATCTGCGGGGTAATAGAAAGACGCAGCGGCACTGAAACAAACGTCGTTGTCACGACGGCCGTACCACTCGCTGCCTGTGTCGTCTGCACTGGAATCTGTGAACCGCTCTCGATCTGCGCTGGACGATTGTTCAAAGCAGTGACGCGCGGAGTCGCAACTGTTTTCGCCTGTCCGCGTGATTCGGCAAGCGTCAGTAACGCACTGATCTGCGCGCTGCCAAAGAGTCCGGTCGTCAAACCAATCACCGTGCTGGCTGCGGCAGCGGCGAGGTTATTGGATGGAACCGGCGTACCAGTCAAACCACCAAAAATGCCAAACGGATTTGGGCCAGATGTGGGTGCCGTGCTTCCCGAACCTGAACCTGATCCAGAGCCTGAACCCGAGCCACTTCCGCTTCCGCTCGTGCTCTGAGCTGGAAGAGTCGAGATGTTAGCCAAACCACCGCGACCAAAGTTCGCGACGCCGAGCGAAAGTTGCGCGCCCAGATCACGGCTGAAGTTGCGTTGTGCGATCACGATGCGGGTTTCGATCTCAACCTGTGGCTCCGGTTGGTCCAGGATGGCCACGAGCTGGCGAACCGCATCGATATTCTCTCTAACGTCGGTGATGATCAGCGTATTGCTGCGACCATCGACTTCGATCGAACCACGTCGCGAAAGCCGGCGCGAAATGATCGGCAGCAATCCTTGATCACCGCCGCCACCCGTTGCGTCGCCACCCGCGCCACCACTGAAACTAAGGTTCGTGGAGCCGCCGGAGAACGCACCGGTAGAGCCTGCTGCCTGGGCCAACGTGCCCGAGGCGCGTGCATAATTAAGCCGTATGAATTCGGTAACAAGCGGTGAAGCATCGAGACGCGAGTCGTTGATGACCTTCTGAGTTTCCGCTTCCTTCGCAAGCACGTCCGTGGTCGCAACACGCAAGATGTTGCCGTTCGCTTCGATGCCCAGCCGGTTGGCTTTGAGTACGGCCTCGAGTGCAACGTTCCAGGGCACGTCCTGCACGTTCACCGTTACAGGAACAGCGGACACTGACGCGTCGATGACGAAGTTCACGCCATACTGTTCGGTGATGTAGTTGAGGATGTCGCGGATGTCAGCGTTAACGACGTTCAGGTTGATCGGCTCACCGACAAATCCCGGTTGTCCATACTGACGTCCCTGTTCCGACTGTTTGTCAGTAGAACGCGACATTCCCACGGGGGGTGTGGGCATCGGCGGGGCCGCCGCAGTTTGGGCTGTCTGAGCCATAACGCCTGCGGCCGATAGGCACGCAAACGACAGGACGAGCGCGGTCCTGTTAATGGCTATTCTGATGCGAGACTGAGAAAACATCGTTCCCTCCTTAGGGGAATTCCAGCAACGCAGCCGTCACGCACTACGCTCGATTGCCTGGGCAACTTAAGCGCGCGCCGCACTAACACGGACAACGTTCTGGTGTTTGTTTGTCAAAATGGCGCCGGTGTTTTTGCAGTTGAAAACACCAGCGCGGGTTAGCGGTCTGGCTTCAAACCAAACCAGAAACTATTGAGGCTGGGCAGTTGCTACGGACGGATTGGCGGGTGTGGTCATTGAGTTTACCTGTGTAGGTGGTCTCAAGCCTTTGTATTCTACCGCGCGTTCGCGACGACCGTCGGTAAAGAGCGTCTCACGACGAAACACGAGACGGTTGTCTTCAATCGCCACCAGTTGGCCATCAAAAAACGGTTCGCCAGGATAGACCACGTACGAGAGTTTGATTGGCGTTGCTTCGATGATCGCAGCATACCCTCGCGGCGAACGCGAAATGCCGATCACCTGAATCTCGTTGAGCAACAGAGCGGTGGTGGGCTTTGGCGCCGGCATCCGCGCATTCATCGCGGCCACCTTCTGAGCCTTGTAATTCGCAATTCGTTCCTGGATCGTCGGAATCGGCGACTGGTTTGCCACTTTCTTAACTACCGGCGGCGGAGGTTCATACTTGCGAAACGGATCGCGACCGCCAGATGATTTTTTGGTGGTCTGCACAGACTTCTGTGGTTGTGTTTCCTGGGCCACGACGCCGATGACAAAACCACTTGCCAGAAGCACCGCTGCACTCAGCAGGAAGCTGGTAAACCTGATTTTCTGTGTCTCTTTAACTTGCATCGTCATCTTCGCTTTCTTGAGTGAGTTTGCCTGGCCCACGTTATTTCGCGGTCTTTGGGGCTGGGAGTGTCGGTACCTGACCACCGGCGGCGGGCTTGCCCTTGGCATCCGTCGGAGCCGGCGTCTGGCTCTGCAAACGCTCAGACGAAACGTAATAAGCTGTTAAATCGAAGCGTGCATCAACCGTCTTCGTCAGCGACTGTTTCTCCAGTTGCTTCAGTTCGAAGTCAGTGATCGAAACGATCCGCTGGTAGTGGGCCAACTGCTCGAAGAAAGCTCGCAGTCCCGCAAAACCACTGACCACGGTAACCTCAATCTTCTTGCCACTGTAATTATCCTGCTGCACATCTTCTTTTGGCGTGAACTTCGCGAGAATAAGACCATTCGTTTTGGCCCGATCCTGAATTCCCTGCAGGACCGTCGTCAATTCGCGCTGTTCCGGCAGAAGCGCTTTCAGCTCGGCGTATTCTTCTTCCCGCGCTTTATACGCGGCTTTGAAGTTGTTGAGGTTCTGCTGAACGATCGCAGCCTGTGCATTCTTTGGTCGCAACTTCGCGATTTCGTCCTCCATCACCTTCGTTTGTTTGCGTGTACCACTGGTCACGAAATACCAGAAGCCGGCATATACAACGCCGCCGATCGCGAGGAACGCGACCAATCGCAGATACCATGGAAGAGTTGGGAGCTTGCCGAGTTTCATTTGTTTATTCCTCTAGTGTCGGTGACTACTTCTTCGCCACCTGATTTGCAGGTGCCGGTGCCGCTTCTGACTCCAGCTTCACGCCGTAATTAGCCTTCACAGTGAAGACAACGACCTCAGGCATTACGACGGCGGTGTCTGAGCCTTTACTGGCAGTGTCTTTGTCCTTGGCTCCGTCTGGCTGTTTCGCTTCCTGTCGCTGCATCTCGATGTTGAGGTTGCTGAACAGTCCGTTTGAGAACTCAAGACTCTGACCAAATTTCGTCACTGAATATTCGTTTGGCGATTCGCCTTTGATCGTTATTTCGCCGTCTTTGTTTTCAATGCTCGTCAGGTACAGACCAGGAACGGCGTCAAAACGGTATTTGATCTCCTGCAACACCGCGCTTGGTCCCTGTTGTGATTCACGCAGTTTTTTGATCGCATCGATGCGGGCCTGGATCTCTTGCGACTTCTTCTCCAGCTCCATCTGTTCCTTCTGAATCGCCAGCATCTGCTCCTGAATGCGTTTTTGATTCGCGAGTTCTTTCTGTGCGGCGGTGAAAGCCATGTTGGAGCTCACGTAGTCGTAACCCATTCCCAGCACCAGCAGGCCCAGCACTGTCAGCCCAAGCAGTAACGTCTGGATGCGCGGGCTGGCAACTTTGTCTTCAACCGCCGCGACTCCCTGGGGCCGATCCGTAACTGACTCGAGCAGGTTTATCTTAATCATGCCTCTACTCCTCTCAGGGCGAGACCAACAGCAACCGCCATCTCCGGCACTATTTCTCGCATGTAGTCCGGATCAAACTTCCGTGAGTCAACTTCAATCTGCCGGAAGGGATCGAAGACCTCGACCGGAATCTCAAAACGTCGTGACAGAAAGTCAGGCAGGCCGGGCAGTTTCGAACCACCACCGGCAAGTAATATTTTCTGAATCGCCGAGTCGCTGTCCTGGGCTGTTGCACGATAGAAGTCGAAGGTCTTCTTTACTTCGAGTGCGAGCGTGTCGGAAACAGTTTCGATGATTGGCTGAATCGGTCGTGGCTCAACGCCTTCCGGCAAAGCCATTCCACGCTTCACTGATTCGGCTTGCTCAAAACTCAAACCGAGTTCACGTTGCAACAAACTCGTGTACTGGCTGCCGCCGACTGAAGCGTCGCGGGCGAAGATCGAACGAGTGCCGTTCAGGATATTGATGTTCATCGTCGCGGCGCCGATATTCAGCAGCGCCACAATCTCACCGGCTCGTGGCTGATAGTTGGCTTCGTAACAGTTCTGCAGCGCGAAGGCATCGACGTCGATGATCACCGGATGCTTGCCGGCGAGTTGGATCGCCTGCTTCACGTTGTTGATCTTGTCGCTTTTGCACGCCGCCATGAGGACGTGCAAAGTCTCCGACGATTTGCCGGTCAGTTCGTAATCAAGATTGACGTCGCCGATATCGAACGGGATGTGCTCTTCCGCGTGCCAACTAAACGACTCCTGCAATTCTTCCTGGCTCATCTGCGGCAGCACGATGTTTTTGACGATTACCGAGTGACCGCTAACACCGGCACAAACGCGCGTGGTCCGTATCTGGTGTTCGCTGAAGATGTGAGTGATCACGTTGGAGACGTTGTTGAGCTCCATGATCTGGCCATCGACAATCGTGTCAGTCTGCAGGTTCTCAAACCCTAGATTGAGAAGCTGGAGGGCCGATCCCTTACGGCCGAGTTCCACTGCCTTCACGGCACTGGAGCCGATGTCGAGACCGACGAGGTTCTTCTTTCCCGAAGATTTTTTGAACATGATTAGTTAGTCCTCACCACAGCGTTTCGCATTTTGTTCTGTTGGCGCAGGCGGGCACGCGCTTTTCGTGCTCGTGACGGTTGGCGTCGAAAAATTTTTGCAGTCAGGGAGTCAGTAGTTGATTTCAAAGTTTCCGTCCGTTTGTTTGCAGGATGATTGGGCATGGCGCCAGGGTACGAAGGTAGGGTCCCGACGGGAATCAACAAGGAACTTGTGCAGAAGTCTGCGGTAGGAATGAAGCTCATCGGAAACCCAGCCAAGTTGGTTGCAACCAACTTCTGTAGGCTTTGCGACCTTCGCTCACGCGAAGTGTGCCTTTATCGTGCTCCAAAGATTTCGCGGGACTGACCGCTGTTGAAAACCAGGTGGGGCCCGGTAGACGGTATGGTTCACCGTCAACCTGAGTGAGAGTACATTAACGAGGCAAACAATGTCAACCGCTATTTTTCTTTGTTTAACTATAGTCCTTGCTTAGTTTGGAAGTGGAAATAGGGCCATTTCGCGCGGCTTTCTGGAAATATTTGGGCATAGTTCCAGATTTTAGAAGTACAGGGGATTCTCTGCGGCCCTCTGCGTATCTCGGCGTTCTCTGCGTACGGAAATAGTTGTAACAAAGAGCACGCAGAGGGATGCGAAGACACTATTTAGCTGGTCTTGATTTTTACAGTCTTTGCGGGTATGCCGACGACAATGTGACCCGCTTCGACGTTGCGAGTTACCACCGCGCCCGTGCCGATCAACGCATTGTCGCCAACCTCGATGCCTGCCAGCACAGTCGCATGGTAAGTGATGCGAACCCCGTTTCCGATACGCGTTTGCGGCGTGCTGATGTTGTGAATGTCGTTGATATCGTGGCTATGAGAGTAGATGTTGGCGTAGTCCGAGATCGATACGTTATCTCCGATCTCAATCCCGCCGCGGTCGTCAAGCAGCACCTGGCGATGAACGACCACATTGTCACCGAACGAGAGGTTATACCCAAACGACCATTCGACAAGATGCCAGCACTTGAAGTTGTCGCCGACGCGGCGAAAGATCATCGGCGCCAGCATGCGCCGGAAACGATGTCCGAGCAGCGCGTTTTGTCCGAGCGGCGAGCGATCAAACATCTGCCACAGCCAGGTCATCGGCTTGCGCTCCGCATAGAGTCGCTGATCGATGTCGGTGTAGTACTCCGGTTCGGTGGAGGTATTGCGAGGGTCGAGAGAGTGAAGCGCAGCACGAGCCGCGATGCTCAGGTTCTCTCGGTCAGGCTGCGAAGCGCCGTAATAGATTTCAAACAGAGTATCGCGAACGACTTCGTTGGGATCTCGTCTACCGTCTGTCAGAGACTTTTCTAACTCAGTCAGGAAAGCGTTGTAGTCGTCTTCCGCCAGTGCCTGTGCAGCCAATGCGCGATAGGTCATAGGTTGGGTTCCAAGCGCGCAACGTTAACACAGCGCGGAAATCGCAGCAATTACAAAGTCAATCTAGAGTAGACCCTCCTTGGAGTGCGGTGCCTTGGCACCGCTTTAAGTCAAACTCGAGACCTGTCGGTGACTGAGCGTCGGAGTGCTTTGCGCCGTCGCCGGATAAAAGTTACGATTCGCAGCAATGAGGTTTCTGCGCCCGCTTCTTGTCTTAATCCTGCTAATCGTCGTAATCGCAGCCGCAGCGCTTTGGTGGAACCAACCGGCGAAAGCCGATATGGCCGACTACGCGCCTGCTGACGCGCTCGTCTACCTCGAATTCAACGATCTCGGCGCGCTGGTCCATGCGATTCAGCACAGCGAGGCGTGGCAGGCAGCGGCACAAGTCACGCAAAGTAAACCTGCAACACAAAACCGTCTTTTAACCGCCGCGGCTCGTTCCGGCATCGGTCCACTTCCAGCGGTGCTTTTTGCGCGCACGCAGATCGCCCTCGTAGTTGTCGGCATGAATACTTCAGAGGAAAACGACACGCTCAAGGTAAAGCCTGAAGTCGCAATCATCGCCGAAACTCACACTTCGAAGTGGCGCACGAAGTCCGCCGCTGTGGATGCGGTTAAGCATCTTGCAAACTTCGCTTATGGCGCCTCGAGGTGCGCCGAACGCAGCGCCGACGCTGAATATATCGACTGCTCTGTCGCCGGAGGGGACCGGAAGATAGTGGGCGCTGTTGCCGACACTTTGGTGGTGATTGGAAATTCAGATAACGCAGTGCGCAGTTGTTTGGAAGTGCGCCGCGGCCAACGGCCCAGCATGAGCACCGATCCGGAGTTGCTGAAGGTTCGCTCGAGTCTGAGTTCAGAAACAACGCTGGGGTTCGGTTATATCTCGCCGGCAAACTCTGCGAAGATCTTCTCGTGGGTTGCGCCGTTGCTGATGGGCCAGTCGCCAGGCGATCAACAGCTCGAACAGTTTCTCGCGGTGAGTGCGGGTAAAGTGTTGCGTGGCGTTGCCTGGACCGCGAGTCCGACGCCACAGGGCATTGAAGATCGCTTTCTCTTCTCACTCGATTCCGGCGTCGTGACGCTACTGCAGCCGGCATTCGAGAAATCTGAAGATGAACTGGCTTACTGGGGATTCGTGCCCGAGGGATTTCAATCGTTAACCATCTACGGCAACAAAGCACCGGCAACCGCGTGGACTTCACTTGATGCGGCCGTCTCTTTCAAACTCGATGCGTTACCTGCGGTACTTTTTGGATCGCTCTTGCGATCGAGTCTTGCAGTTTACGGAATCAGCAATCCTAAAGAAACGCTGGCTACGCTCAGTCCGCCATTGCTGACATTAAGACCGTCGCAAAATACTGAAGGTTCAATTCTGGTCGCCAAGGTTATCGATGCGGGCAGGTTAAGACGCTCGCTCGAACAGGAAGTCTTTAAAGACAACAAGGGACAGATCCTCGAAGGCCTAAATGCGAAACTCGATCCGGCCAGGGAGTTTACGGCTGTCTTTGAAAATGAATACGTGCTACTGGGAAAGACCGAAAATATTCAATCGGGTCTGGAAGCATTGAAAGCCAAAGCCGATGCTGATCCGAAAAAGTACCTGGTCCATGCGCCGGAACAATCCGCACCGATCTTGACAATTGCAAACGACGAGGCTCGACTCAACAAATTCATCACCACGCTTTTGCGTTTGCAGGGGCGGCAACTTTCAAGCGATGAGTTGGCGAATGTTCGTAATGCAGTTCGGGATGATGGGGTTTCGGCGAGTGCAACGAAACTGACGGCGTTCGGCATTGAACGCACCACTCGATCCGCGTTTGGGCAGTTCAGCACGTTCATTTCCCTGCTCCAGCCTGATGGTCCAAGCCGTTAGTTTATGAAAACTCTCTTACTCGGTACGCGCAATCCTGGAAAAGTTATAGAGATCACGAGCATCCTCGAGGGTGCAGGTTGGTCGTTTGCTTCGTTGCAGGAGTTTCCAAACGTTGCGATCGCGGAAGAAAACTTCACCACCTACACCGAGAATGCAATTGCGAAGGCGAAGTTTTATGCCGTCTCGACTCGGATGTGTGCACTCGCTGATGATTCCGGATTGGAAGTGGAAGCACTGAACGGAGCGCCTGGTGTGTACTCAGCCCGCTATGCCGGTGAGGGAGCTACAGATGCGGATCGTCGTGCACTTCTCCTCTCCGAACTCTCACGCACCGGTGAATCAAACCGACGTGCCCGTTTCGTCGCGGTGGTTGCAATCGCGAATGCCGAAGGGTCTGTACTCAATGTCTCTGAGGGTATTTGCGAAGGAACGATCACTTTCGCCCCGCGAGGCGACGGCGGATTCGGCTACGATCCCCTCTTCATCCCCGACGGCTACGAGCAAACCTTCGCCGAACTCTCTGACACAATCAAAAACCGCATCAGCCACCGCGCCCGTGCGCTCATGCAAATGCACGAATTCTTAAATCCCCGCAGCCCCTGTTAGCATCCCCTGGAGTCGCCCAACTTGACCATCTCGAACTCGACTCTTACAATCCCTCCTTCTTCGGGGCGTAGCACAGCCTGGTAGTGCGCTCGGTTTGGGACCGAGAGGTCGGAGGTTCGAATCCTCTCGCCCCGACCAAAAGGATCAATAATTTACGGCTGCCGTCATCGGTGGCCGTATTTCATTTGTGGACAACTTGAAATTGGTAGCACATCACGTTGAAGTTGAACGGCGCGAATGTACCGCATGGTATCTGCTGAAACACCGCACTCCGATCCGGCGTCGCTCACCTAAGAAGTAGTAATCGCGATTGATAGAACCTCAGCCAGGGCGTTACCCGCCTTTAGTTCGCTTCGCGGACGTGCCTGTCAAAAATGACAGTTATGTACCTTGCGCGTGCGGAGGTAAACTCCGCGAAAATGCGAGTGGGAGTAGAGCTGTTTCTGCCACCTGACGGTCGGGCAACTACCACGATTCACTTACAACTACTAAAACCGGCTCTCAACCTCAACAGGGAAAGCCTCAAGGAAAATGAAATGAAAAATCTTACTCAGAAATGTGCGAAGCAGTTTTTTGACCTGGGCGGGCGAGTAGCAACGCGGGTGCTGTTTCTAATCGTCTTCGCAGCCGTCGCGGCGCTCGGATCTTTTGCTTACGTGGCAAATGCTACTGGCAACACTGTCCCGGTCACAAACACGTCAACTAACACCGACACCCCTGGCAACGATCAGGTGCCGTTCACCGTCATGGGCACCGCAGTGATCACGGGCGTGACAGTGCTGCCTGGCGGGATGACCCAGTTAGACTTCAGCCTTTCAGGCAACGCGACGCATCTGGGGAACTTCACGGCGACGGGGTCGCGCTTCCAGGATCAATACGGGAACTTTTTCTCCGCCGGGTCCATTATCGGAGCCAACAAAAAGGACAGTGTAGCCCTTGAGATCAATGGGCAATTTGAGAGTTAAGACGGCGCGTGCCTGACCACTTCCTCGGGTACTTACACCGTGGTCGGCGGTACCGGGAAGTTCACGGGCGCCACGGGGAGCGGGATAATCATCACGCAGTTCGACATCTGCACCCTTACCGCCTCAGGGATTTATACCGGGACGATCTCCAGGCCAAACTCGACGGACTAAGAGGAACTTGTGTCGCAGTTCAACCAGCAGGTTGATGAAGACTAATTTGGAGTGCGGTGGCAAGCGTAGCGCGACACCGCTTTGGATCAGTGCAGCGCAGAACGCCAAGAGATCAAGAGCGCCGCCGCGGTCGGCGCACTCCAAAGCGCTTCACTTACAACCATCACAACCGGGGCTCTCAACCCGACGTGGGAAGCTCACAAGGAGAATGAAATGAAAAGTCTTACACAGAAATCTGCAAAGCAGGTTCTTGGTGCGGGCGTGCGTGTAGTAACGCTGGCGCTGTTTCTAACAGTATTCGGAGCCGGAGCTGCGTTGGCTCAAACCAGAGGCTACGTTGCGCATGGCAGCAATGTCTCCGTGATTGATACGGCGACCAACACAGTTCTAACAACCATCCCGATGGGAACATTTCCAGTTGGAATCGCCGTCACCCCGAATGGGGCCTTCGCCTACACGGCCAATTCGGATAACAACAACACCGCCTCAGTGATAAGCACGGCAACCAATTCCGTGGTCGGCACTGTGACGGTTGCATTTAATCCACTTGGTATTGCTATCACGCCGAACGGCGCATTCGTCTACGTGACGTGCCAGGGCGGGGTCAGCGTGATAAATACGGCCACCGACATGGTGACTACCACCATTCCGGTAGCGGCACGCACTATAGCAATCACCCCGAATGGAGCCTTCGCCTACCTGACCACGTTCGCCAGCACCGTCGCGGTAATAGACATCGCAACCAACATGGTGGTTCAAACCATACCGGTTGCAGGGAGAGGGAGAATTGGTATCACTCCGAATGGGGCTTTCGTCTACGTGGCCGGTGGAGGCTCCAACAGTGTCTCTGTGATAGACACGGCAACCAATTCGGTGGTCACGACAATAACTGTTGGGAGCTTTCCAAACGGAGTAGACATCACTCCCAACGGGGCTTTTGCCTATGTGACTAATGCTGGCGACAGCACGGTCTCCGTCATAAACACGGCAACCAATATGGTGGTCCAGACCGTACCCGTTGGCTTAGGTCCATTGAGCCTGGCTGTCGATCCGACTGGAACCTTCCTGTACACCGCGAATTTCGATGACGACACTGTCTCGGTGATAACCACCGCCAATAATTCGGTAGTCGCCACCCTGAACTTAAGCAGCCCCGTGTGGATCGCTTTTGCAGTGAGGACGAATGGCCCAACCAACAAAGACCAGTGCCAGAACGGCGGTTGGGCGACCTTCACCAACCCGACGTTCAAGAACCAAGGCCAATGCATCAAGTTCGTCAACCACATGAATGAATAGAACGCATTGATTGAAAGCGCCAGCGCAAGTGCGGGCGCCGTTTGCTTCGGCCCACATTCGCGACGTGGGCCCGCATTCTCGGTGACGCCCACTTCTCACGATTACCAAAGCTTGCCAACCTACTGGGAGCGGGTCGCTTAGACCTCTTCCCATGATGCTTCCCTTTCAGTCGTACATTCGTACAATAGCGGCTGAGGTTTCCCTGTAGAATTCGAGCGGGGGTCTGGTGATGACAACAAATAGATTAGAAGACCGCCAACATCAAGCTTCTTTCTGAGATTACCCTTGTTTGAGTACGATTCGATTGAAGTTATGGCCTGGGAACTCTCTCTTGCCAACAGAAGGTTCACCCCAAACGTGTGGCCAATTTGTGGACAGAATTTGCAGCACAGCGCCGATATGCGATGAGCGAATGGGAAAGAACCGCAAAACCCTAATAAACTCGAGGTGGCTGCAACTTTCCAAATGACAAAAACTTAAGCTTCTGCCGAACCTGTGATTTGGGACCGAGAGGTCGGAGGTTCGAATCCTCTCGCCCCGACCAAAAGGATCAATAATTTACGGCTGCCGTCACTGGCAGCCGTATTTCATTTGTGGACAACTTGAATTGGACGCACGTCACGTTGAAGTTGAACGGCGCGAATGTACCGCATGGTATCTGCTGAAACACCGCACTCCGATCCGGCGTCGCTCACCTAAGAAGTAGTAATCGCGGTTGATAGAACCTCAGCCAGGGCGTTACCCGCCTTTAGTTCGCTTCGCGGACGTGCCTGTCAAAAATGACAGTTATGTACCTTGCGCGTGCGGAGGTAAACTCCGCGAAAATGCGAGTTGGGAGTAGAGCTGTTTCTGCCACCTGACGGTCGGGCAACTACCACGATTCACTTACAACTACTAAAACCGGCTCTCAACCTCAACAGGGAAAGCCTCAAGGAAAATGAAATGAAAAATCTTACTCAGAAATGTGCGAAGCAGTTTTTTGACCTGGGCGGGCGAGTAGCAACGCGGGTGCTGTTTCTAATCGTCTTCGCAGCCGTCGCGGCGCTCGGATCTTTTGCTTACGTGGCAAATGCTACTGGCAACACTGTCCCGGTCACAAACACGTCAACTAACACCGACACCCCTGGCAACGATCAGGTGCCGTTCACCGTCATGGGCACCGCAGTGATCACGGGCGTGACAGTGCTGCCTGGCGGGATGACCCAGTTAGACTTCAGCCTTTCAGGCAACGCGACGCATCTGGGGAACTTCACGGCGACGGGGTCGCGCTTCCAGGATCAATACGGGAACTTTTTCTCCGCCGGGTCCATTATCGGAGCCAACAAAAAGGACAGTGTAGCCCTTGAGATCAATGGGCAATTTGAGAGTTAAGACGGCGCGTGCCTGACCACTTCCTCGGGTACTTACACCGTGGTCGGCGGTACCGGGAAGTTCACGGGCGCCACGGGGAGCGGGATAATCATCACGCAGTTCGACATCTGCACCTTTACCGCCTCAGGGATTTATACCGGGACGATCTCCAGGCCAAACTCGACGGACTAAGAGGAACTTGTGTCGCAGTTGCTGGTCATAACCACCTGCGTAAGCGGGTGGCCTTTGCTGAAGGTTTTGACGGCCCCCGCTCACGCAGGTGGTTATGACATTTCCCGGGACAATGCCGCCAGGAACGCATGGGTTTAGCCGAAGTCCTCGGCGTCTCTTCGTTTCCGGCTTTCCCTCACAACCGTCCGAACTTGGCTCCCAAGCCGACATGGGAAGCCTCAAGGGAGAATGAAATGAAAAGTCTTACGCAGAAATCTGCAAGGCAGTTTGTTGGCGCGGGCGTGCGCGTAGTAGCGCTGGCGCTGTTTCTCGTAGTCTTCGGCTCAGACGCCGCGCTTGCGGTAACCAGAGCTTACGTGGCGAATCATACGGGCCAGTCTGTCTCGGTGATAGATACGGCGACCAATTCATTAGTTACGACCATCCCATTAGGAGCAAATCCAAATGCAATAGCCGTCACGCCGAATGGCGCCTTCGTATACACCGCGAATAGCAATGGCACCGTGTCAGTGATAAGCGCGGCAACCACCTCCGTGGTTGGTACTGTGCCGGTTGGAGGTTCGCCAAGCGGAATAGCTATCACGCCTGACGGGGCTTTCGTCTACGTGGCACGCACTGGCAGCGCGATCAGCGTGATAGATACGGCCACCAATACCGTGGCTGCCACCATAACGGGAATATCGAATCCGGCTCAAATAGCTATCACCCCGAGTGGGAACTTCGCCTATGTGACCGGTAGTTTTGGTTTTACCTCGCTTATCACAGTAATAGACACCGCTACCAACACGATAGCCACAACTCTTTCAATTTTCGGTTTTTTTCTTCCAGAAGGAGTAGCCATCACTCCGAATGGGGCTTTCGCCTACGTGACGAATGCCGTTTTCAACAGAGTCTTTGTAATAAGCACCGCAACTAACACGGTGGTCACCACGATAAATATTGGGGGCGGCCCAACAGGAGTAGCTATCACTCCCAATGGGGCTTTTGCCTATGTGTCTAATGCTAACGCCGGCACGGTTTCGGTCATAAACACGGCAACCAATTCGATGGTCAACACCGTGGCCGTTGCAGCTTCTCCACGATACCTGGCTATCGAGCCGACTGGGACTTTCGTCTATGTACCGAGTTTTTCTGCCGCTGGCACGATCTCGGTCATCAGCACGGCCGGTAATGCGGTAGTCGACACGTTTTCCTCAGGAGGCGGCACTGGCCCAGTCGCCATAGCATTTGGCGAGTTCGACCCGCTCCAATCGCTGATTGATCAGATAGAGGCTCTGGTCACCGCGGGCACGCTGACACAGAGCCAGGGTGATGCGTTGATCAACAAGATCGAGCATGTCATAGACAAACTCGATAATGGACAGATCAACGCGGCGTGTGGTCAGCTCGCAGCCTTCATCAATCAAGTCAACGCCTTCATCAACAACGGCTCGCTCACCCCGACCCAGGCGCAACCGCTGATTGATGGAGCGAATGCCATCAGGGCCGACCTCGGCTGCTAGCCGTCCGTTTAGGCAACGTAGTTGGTCAGAACCACCTGCGTAGCGGGTGGCTTAGTTTTGCTTTAGCGGCGGCAGGCGTTACGTAGGCCACCCGCTCACGCAGGTCGTTCTGACATTTATCAACCATCAGAACCGGCTCAATCCGACAGGGGGGAAGCCTCAAGGAGAATGAAATGAAAAGTCTTACACAGAAATCTACAAAGCAGTTTGTTTGCGCGGGCGTGCGAGTAGTAACGTTGGCGCTGTTTCTCGTGGTCTTCGGAGCCGCCGCCGCGCTCGCTCAAAGCAGAGGTTACGTGGCGAATGCAGTTGGCCAGTCCGTCTCCGTGATAGATCCGGTGACCAACACAGTAGTCACCACCATATCGTTGGGAGCAACACCAAATGCAATAGCCGTCACGCCCAATGGGAACTTCGCATACACGGCTAATGCCAATAACACCGTGTCAGTGATAAGCGCGGCAACCAACTCCGTGGTTACCACTGTGACGGTTGGAGCGTCCCCGACTGGCATAGCTATCACGCCGAACGGCGCTTTCGCCTACGTCACAAACAGCGGCGCTAACTCGGTCAGCGTGATAAATACGGCCACCGATACAGTGACTGCCACCATACCGGGAGTAGCGAATCCGTCTCAAATAGCTATCAGCGCGAGTGGGGACTTCGTTTACGTAACGGGTAATGATGGTGACCTTGCGGGGTTTGTCACAAAAATAGACACCGCTACCAACATGGTGGCCGCAACGATTTTACTTCCGGATAGTCCTGGTCTAGCAGGAATAGCCATCACTCCGAATGGGGCTCGCGCCTACGTGACGAATGCCAACGGCTTCGATGTTTTTGTAATAGACACCGCGACTAACACCTTGTTCACGACCGTAACTGTTGGAAGCTTTCCACGACGAGTTGATATCACTCCCAACGGGGCTTTTGCCTATGTATGTAATGGCAACGACACGGTCTCTGTCATAAACACGGCAACCAATACAGTCGACAACACCGTGGCCGTTGCACCTTTTTCACTAGGTTTAGCTATCGACCCGACTGGGACTTCCGTCTATACGACGAGCACCAATTTCGTTAGCAGCATCACGGTTATCAGCACAGCCAGCAATACGGTAACCACCACGTTTTCCTCAGGACCCGGAACTGGCCCAGTCGCCATCGCTTTTGGAGTGAGGACGAATGGCCCAACCAACAAAGACCAGTGCCAGAACGGCGGTTGGGCGACCTTCACCAACCCGACGTTCAAGAACCAGGGGCAATGCATCAAGTTCGTCAACCATATGAATGAATAGAACCCATTGATTGAAAGCGCCAGCGCAAGCGGTAGTCGCCGTCACCAGCGAACTCACCTTAGCCGGCCAATCTGCAGTCGCAGAGTCGGAAAACTACTGGGAAAGGGCAGGACTCTCGGAGCTCGTTTTCATATCTAAAACTGACTCAACTGATACTTGGCGTTCTGATACTTTGCCATGTCACCCTGCGCGTAGAAGAGCCTTGCCGCCTGCTCGAGGTTTTGCCTTGAGCCTTGTTTGTCTCCGCGCCGCAGTAAGGCGAGGCCGCGTTGGAAAAAGGCGTCGGCCTTGTTTGCCTGAGCCACCGAGGAAGAACCAGACGTACAATCGAGACACGGTTTGATTAGAAGCGCTTGCAGATAGTCGTCCTTCGCTCCTTTGCCGTCACCAAGCTTGTAACGGAGATAGGCACGACCCAAGTATGTGAAGGCGACCATATGGTTGTTAGAGCCCGGTTCCGACGGATCGAGATCAATCGCTCGTGTAAAATCTTCCAAAGCTCCTCGATCGTCGTTCAACCCTTTTCGAATGCGAGCCCGTAACCGATAGGCATTAACATTCTCGGGATCAAGACGAATAATTTGCGTGAGATCAGCAATAGCCTGCGAGGCGTTTCTGCCCTCGAGTAGATAAGCTCGCCTGAAATAAGCGTCAACGTAGCTGGGATCTGCCTTGATTGCGAGACTGTAATTATTCAGTGCCAACTCCGGTTTTGAAGGTATCTGAATGATACGACCCCACTGTCTATCTTCGTAGTTCTCGCTGTAGAGCTCGCCCAGCAGGTAATAAGCTCTTGCATTGCCGGGGCTTATTTTGATGACTCGAGCGAAATCCAAAATGGCCTCTCGAGGTTTGAGGGCTGACTCGTAGTATTCTCCTCGTGCGAAATACGCCTCAGCAAAGCTTGGATTCAGCCGGATAGCTCTATTGAAATCCGCGAGCGCTCCTTCAGCATCCGACCCGAAACTTACAGAACCTCCGGTGGCTTCGGTCACCCGAATGGTTAAGCGCACGCGGCCGCGCTGGTAATAAGCATCGGCGAACTGAGGGCGCGCACTTATAACGAGCGTAAAGTCTTTCGCTGCTAATTCAAGATAATCTCGTTTCGCTAATTCTGTGGCCAAATCACTGATAAACCAATCCGTCTCGCCGGATCGGAGCGCCAGATGAATGCGGGCCAACCCTCGGTAATAGATACTGGCGAGATTTGAGGTAAGCTTAGTTTCAATTCTTTCGACCTTCTCGTGTGGAACAGCGAGGTGCACGAGTTGAAGATAATCGGCGATAGCCTTCTGCTTCTGCCCCAATGATTGATGAGACAGCCCACGCCGGTAGTAGCCCTCAAAGAATTCAGAATAAATAGCGATAGCGCGCGTAAAATCCTCTATGGCACGTCGCTGGTCGCCAAGCGCTGAGTAAACTCGACCCCGTTCATAATAGGCCTTCGCAAATTCTGGATTGAGCTCAACGGACCGCGACAAATCATCAATGGCACCTTGCTTGTTTCCCAATTGATCGAGTGAGAGACCTCGACTGTAATAGGCTTCGGCATTTTGAGGTTCAAGACGAATTACTTCGTCGAAATCTTTGCTCGCCTCCGCGGGTAACCCCATCTCAGAATGAGCAAGACCTCTTTGATAACGGGCGCCAACATGAGTGGGATGTAAGGCGAGAGACTTTGTTAACTCGGCCACAGTCGTCTTAGTGTCTTCATCCCTCCGGCGCAAATCGTAGTGACGCGCTAAGGCGCGTTCGTAGTAGGTGTTGGCTAATTTTTCTCGGATTGTTTCGGGCAGGTTAGGTACGATCTGGTCGAAGTTCTCCAGGCTGAACCTCGCAGCATCCACTTCATTCCTTTCCCACTTTAATAAACCTCGGGGGTTAAGATTCAACCCGCCGATATAATCCTTCAGCGCTCCCTCATACTCGCCGAGATTAAAGCGAGCAACCACGCGTTTGTCGTAGCCTTTGAAATCTTCGGGCCTAAGACGAATTACTTCGGTGAAGTCCTCGTTAGCCTTCTTATCGTTTTTCAATTTCAGGTGGGCGCGGCCACGTCGATAGTAGACTTCCACGTTGTCAGGGCAGATCGCAATGACTTTGGTGAATTCTTCGACGGCTTTCTCGGGCTCTTCCAACTCACGATGTAAGGTTGCCAATGCGCGCTCGCAATACGCGTCGGCAAAGTCGGGCTTGATACGAATCGCTGCGTTTAAGTCGTCGATCTTCTCCTGCTCGTTGTCTCCGCGCGTCATCGCTCGACGAAAATAGGAGTCCGCATGCTGAGGATTGAATTTAATAGCCGAAGTGTAATCGTCGAACGACTTAGTACTCTCAATCCAGGGAACTTCCTCGTAAACAAGTCCACGGTAATAGTAGGCCTCACTAAACGTGTTGTTTAGTTTGATGGCGATATCGAAGCTCTCAATCGCGGCTTTGTAATCGCCCCTCTGGAACGCAGCAAGGCCTTCTTTGAAGGCATCTTCCGCGCTGTTTTTTTGGGCGGGTGCTGGCTGGGATTGCTGTGCTGAAGCGCCCTGCGACAACACTGCCAGGATGATGGTAATAGTCGTGGCCCAAAGAACCATTCGATACAATTTGGCGAGGCTGATTCTTTTCATAACATTCTCCAGTGGCGTGGGAGATGATCGCCACCATCAGTCGCTCAATCCGAACTGGCTTCGGAAAAGTAATGTGAAGCATCGAGGGGCTGTTGTAATTCCCTTGCCAGGCGTGCCAGGTTGTTATCTAGTTCGTCATCATCCGTCATGTCGAGCCAAAGGCGGGCGCGCATTCCCAGCCGTGGCTTGCACGTCTCGCGCATAACTGCGACTAGTCGATTCTGACTGTTTTCCAATCCAAGATGTTCGGCCAGGACGTTTTCCAGATTCGTAAAGTTGCTGGCGAGGTAAGCCGGCGTCAGAACGGCGAGCGTGTAACGGCTTTGTTCCACGGCCTTCGCCATGAGTTCGACCAGCGGTGGACCGAGACGAAAATCCCGGTAGTCAATCAGGACTCGTAACCCTCTCTCTTCCAATCCGGGCACCAAGACCTTTCGCACCCAGGATTTATCCGGTTCCTGCTGACGGTAACTGACGAAAACGTCGCAACTCACTTTTTCTTCACTCGGCACGACAGCCTCCTTCCCAATTACCGACAGCGCTTGGAACTCCTTTGACCAAATCTAAAGCTTGCTGAGTTGATATCTGGCGTTTTGATACTTCGACATGTTTCCCGCAGCGTGGTAAAGCCTCGCCGCCTCTCCGAAGTTCCACTTAGCTCCGCGATTATCTCCTCTTGATGAAAGGCTGAGTCCCTTTTGGAAAAAGGAGTCAGCCTTTTTGGCTTTGGCCAAATCGCTAGACAAGCCACACCCGTCACAGTACACAAAAAGCTGCCGGGCCCGGCGCTGGTCTTCGTAGCTTCCAAGGCCATCTCCAAGTTCATAGCGGGCAAGCGATCTGCTCTCATACATTAAGGCAAGGCCAGTCCTCGTAGTCAGAGTCGCTCCGGATGCCAATTCAATCGTGCGGTCCAAATCCTTAACAGCACCGCGATAGTCCTTGATCTCAAGACGAAGGTTCGCTCTTGCGCTATAAACTTGAACATCATCAGGTGTCAGCCGGAGTGCGGTCGTGAAATCTCTTAGAGCCCCGCGGAAATCCTTTAAGCGGTCGCTCCTCAGCGAGCCACGCTGCATGTAGGCTTCCGAAAAAGCCCGATTGATTTCAATAGCTCGGGTGAGGTTTGCAAAAGCTGAGCGGGTAGTGTTTTCCGTTGGAGTGCGGTACACATAATGCAATCCGCGTTCGTAATAGGCTACTGCCCAGTGTGGCTTGAGATGAACAACCTCGTTCAGGTCCTTGATAGCTTCCGGGGCGTTACTAATACGTGCCCGTTCAAGATAAGCATGGACAAAATCCGGCTTCAGGATGATCGCCTTATTCAAATCCGCTATTGTCTGGCCTCCTTCCCAGCGCCACCTTTGAGCCCGGGCGCGCCAGTAATAAGCTTCGGGCGAATTGGGACTCGATTGAATCGCCAGGGAAAAGTCTTCGATGGCCTTCGTACGGTATGCAGCTAATTCATCGTAGGCTCTCAAATAACCCGGACTCCCGTAGAACTCTTCCGGCTCTGCGCCATTTGCCAAAGCCAGGCGTGCTACTCCCCGATAAATATGAATTTGGGCGTCAAAACGTTCCCGAGCGATATCAACCGTATCGCCATCCTTGTCCAACCGACTGTTTTGCGTGACCTTAATGTAATCAGCAATGGCGCGCTGCTTATCGCCTGTATCTTCGAACGCAAGTCCGCGCCAATAATAAGATTCAGTCAACTGAGAATTAGACTTGAGAGCCGCGGTGAAGTCCGCAATCGCATTCTGTTTATCTCCTAGAGCGTAATAGGCTCGTCCTCGCCGATATTGGACGTAGGCGATTTTAGAGGAGATCCGAATGGCTTCCGTAAAATCAGCAATGGCCTTGCGATAATCTCGCGCATCAAACAAAGCCGCGCCCCGACTGTAATAATAATCCGGGTCTCGAGGATTGAATTGAATCGCGCGCGTGAAATCCTCAATTGCCCCGGCGGTCTTCAACTGCGCGGCGAACACCAGACCTCTTTGGTAAAAGACATCGGCCGTGCTCAGGTTTAATTGAATGGCGCGAGTGAAAGACGCAATCGCCTTTTCAGGTTGCTGTAGGACATAGCGGTATGCCATACCCTCTGCATAGAAAGCCTCAGCAAGCTTAGGACTATTCGTCAGTTTTTCGAGATGGCTCGTGTATTGCTCTTTCTGCCGGCGCCTCGTCATTACCGCAAAGGGGGACCACTCTTGCCTTTCTGCCGTTGCGAGTTTAATGACCTGAATGAAGTCCTTTAGTGCCTTCTCCTGATCTCCTAGTTCCAGCGCCGCAAGTCCACGCTTTTCGTAAGCTTCCGAATGCTTTGGCCAAACTTCAACGACTCGTGTGAAATCATCTATCGCAGCGCGATAGTCTTTTGAGTTGAAATTGGCCCATCCCCTGGCAAGATATACTTCGGTGTAATCAGGCTTGAGACGAACGGCTGTGTTGTAATCCTCGATCGCTGTCCGAATCATCTCCGAGAGGTGTGCGACGACTTCATCCGGGTTCTGGCTTGGAATTTTGAGAACGCGGAACAGGTAGTGACTTTCGTGGGCCGCTTGACCTGAGCGGATCTGTTCAAGATATTCAAACGCCTGGCTGCCACGCAGATGACCTCGCCAGTAGTAGGCCTCCGCCAAAGAAGGGTTAAGGGCGATCGCGAGGTCCAGATAACTTATCTCTTCTTTAGCTCGCCCTAACTCAAAGTTAGCTTCGGCCGATTTTGGATTCAACTTAACGGCCGCTTCGAAATCCTCGATCGGTTTCCTTTGAGTCGGAATCCAGGAAATTCGGTTCCGAACAATCCCGCGATGATAATAAGCTTCCGCGTATTGCGGATTCATCTGAATCGCATGGTCGAAATCCTCAATGGCGCCTTTGTAGTCGCCGCTCCGTGCTTTCGCTATTCCTTGTGTGAGCAATGCGCCAGGATCCGGGACCACCTTCGTTGTGCGTCCTGCTTGGGAAACAACGATGCCCACTAAACTCAAACCTACGACAACGCAGAGAACCAGACGTGCCAATGTGTGCATGAGGTAGCGACCGGGAGTCATCTCAATTCTCCAAACACCTGAGGAAGCTTCAATCGCTTTCGCGGAGCCGATCTATTTACCACCTGGAACGGGTAAGCCATCGAAGTTGGCGCAAACGCCACGGTCGCGCTCGCTCAGAACGGAGTTGGTACTCAGATAGTCTCTCAGCCTGCGACACCCCCGCGCCATCAAGTCGTCGAGATCAAGATTCCAGAGTATTGCCTTACCATCGTAACTAGCCGAGGCAATGCTCTTACCATTGGGACTGAAACTGACGTCAAAGACCGCATCGGAATGCGCACGAAGGGTTTGCAGCAATTGTCCATTGAGGCTCCAAAATTTGATGGTGCCGTCGCCGCTGCCGGTGGCCAAAACTGCATCTACAGGATTGAAGGCGATGCTATAAATACTGGCAGAATGTCCCCGCATTGTGGACCGCAGATCGAACCTCTGGCCGTTGCGCTGCCACAGTCTCGCAGCGTTATTAGAATCGCCTGAGGCGATCAGATTGCCGTCAGCACTGAAACGAACCGTTAATACTCGGTCCTCGTGGCCTTCCAGAATTTGCAACAGCTCGCCGTTTGTGGTCCAAAGCCTGATTGCCTTATCAGCACAAGCAGAGGCAATGGTCTGACCGTCCGGACTGAAACTAACGTTGTTCACTTCGGAACCATTATCAAGCGTCCGCAACAACTCACCATTTAAGTTCCAGAGCTTCACAGTTCTGTCCGTGCTTCCGGAAGCAACCGTTTTACCGTCTGGACTGAAGCTGACACCTCGAACAGTCTCCCCGTGACTCCCCAGGGTCTTCACGCCACCGTTCAAATCCCAGATTCTTACAGTCTTATCTTCAGCCGAAACGATCGTTTTACCATCCGGGCTGAAGTTGATGCTCAATACGGGTGCGTTGGCTCCCTTCAATGTTTGCAGAAGACTACCCTCCAGGTTCCAGACCTTAATGATGTGATCGTCACTGGACGAGGCGAGTGTTTTCCCATCCGGACTAAATTCGATGTTGTTGATGGGCTCCTCTTGTATCAGGGTTGGCAACTGGCCATCTAAGCCCCAGACGCGAATGCTTCCATCATTTCCAGCCGAAAGAATTGATTGGCCATCTCGGCTAAAGCGTACAGCCGCGACTCCCCCTTGATGCCCGCGGAAGATCTGTTCTGAGTCGTCGTCGAGACTCCAGAGCCGAACTGTGCCATCCATGCTGGCCGATGCGATGCTCTGGCCGTCAGGGCTAAACCTCACATTGACTACGCTGTCTTCTTGTTCCAAGGCTCTCTTCAACGTGCCATCGAGCGACCAAAGCTTGACCGTTTTATCTTCACCCGCAGTGGCGATAGTTTCACCGTCTGGGGCACTCGCCACCCCGAATACCGTACCGCTTCTTGCTTGAATAGTCCGCTGCCTGTTGTCGTTAAGGTTCCAGATGATAATAACCTCGTCATCACCAACCGACGCGAGCAGATCCTTCTTCGGAATAAAACTTACTTCGATGACCTTGCCCTGGTGTCCATTAAAGGTCTTGAGCAGCGCGCCGTCAGCGACACTCCATAACCTCACTGTCTTGTCGAGGCAGGCAGCGGCAATCTTCTGACCATCGGGACTGAAGGTGAGGCTGGAAATCACGCTGATATCCTGTCGGCCGTTCGGGTCGCCGACGCGAATGATCATTCGCGCGTTACCTTCCAGATCCCAGAGCCTGATCGTTTGATCGAAGCCGGTCGACGCTATGGTTTGGTCATTCGGGCCGAATTCCACCTCCGTCAAGTCACGCTCATGTCCGCTAAAAGTTTTGAGTAGCTTACCGTCGGCACGCCAGAGCTTGACTGTCTTGTCATTGCCTGCAGATGCGATGAGCTTACCGTCGCTGTTGAGACTGATGCTCGTAACTCCACCTTGATGCCCTTGAAAGCGATTACGCTCACGCCCAACGTATAAGGCTTGCTGTAATGCAATGACCGCTTCTATCGGTGGCTCAGCCGCGTTCCAATTAGTCTCTTTCAGGCGCTGGCCCGCATCGAGTGCAGTAACCAGGGCCTCGATCTGCTGATTGGAAGTCAAATAGAATTGCGACAGCTTGGATAGGTTAAAGACGCTCTGTCTTTTGGCCTCCTGCGCGTTCCTCTCTGCTCTGTTGGTCTGGATGAAAGCGTAAATGGTAAGACCGGTGAGCAACACGAGGAGCACTGCAGCAACACGGTTTCGAGTTCGTGCGGCCTTATTCGCTTTCACTTGCAAGTTCAGCTCGCGCTGCCAGGCTTCCTCCTTCTCCCTTTCTGCTTCTCGGATTGCGGTCCAGCTTCTTTCAATCAGCTCCTTCACAGACACGTCGGAGCCCAGTTCCAATGCGTCAGGACTCTTCATATAGCGCTCAGCTTCGGCAAGTTCGGCCTCGTCGAGCAGCCCGCCTGCTCCTTTACCAAACCTGGTCCACTCCTGCGCCTTGGACTCCAAGCGGCGGCGCGATAACTCCGACTCTCGGCGTTCGCTGATCCATTGCTGCAAAGTCTGCCAGCCCGCTATCAATGCTTCGTGAGCAATATCAACCTTCGCATCAAGGTCTGTCTCTTCACCGCCGAGCGTAATCAGTCGCCTGTTTGCCAGGTGACGCAATGTCGTGGTGAAGTTATCAGGATCATCACCGGCGACGCGTAAAGCTTCGACGGACTGCTGCCGGCGGGTATCAGCGCGCCCCTCACCAAACTGGACCAGACGCAGGAAGATGCGGCGCGCAATACTCCGCTTCTGTTCGTCAAGATCGGTGAGCGCGATATCAGCATGCCGCGCCATAGCAACCTGGAGCCCTGTCAGCTTTCTTTGGTCAATGGCGCCATAAGCTTTGCGCGGAAGTACCAAAGCCTCATAAGCGTGGAGGGGCAAGAGCCGCCGCTCAACGTGATCCCACAGCAGTCTCAGCGTTTCCTGAACAAACGGTAAAATTCCAGGCTCACCCGCCGCGTCCGAGACCAACCGTTCAACCAGAGCCGATTCCACAAAGACCCCAACCTCCTCAGATGGTCTCAAGATCGCCTGTCGCAAACCATCCTCGCTTAATGGCAAGACCTCCTGGCGATGAAGTCGCATCTGCGGCCAGAGTGTTGACGCCATTAACTCCGGATAAAAATCTGCACGGACTGTCAACACCACGTACAAACTGGCGCTACCTACTAAGCTCAACAATCTCTCTTGAAAGGAGGGGCCTCATCCCCGGCAAGCGTGAACACCTCCTCGAACTGATCAACTACCAACAGCAACCGCGCTCTATTCTCGGTTGCGACGTCCTTCCCCATGGCCTGTTTCGGGTCGAGTGATGTCCCTTCCAACAGCTTCTCCAAAGTTGCGGAAGGTGTCTCACCAGGGCGCATGCGACGAACGTCCCACTCGCCCGTGCCAAATAACTGAGTTCGGCGTAACCCTGGGACAAGCCCGGCAAAAACCAGCGATGACTTCCCACTTCCCGATGGTCCGATCACAGTAATGAAGGGATGCAACCTGAGCTGGTTCTTGATCTCTTCGACCTCGGCGTCGCGTCCGAAGAATCGAGCGCTGTCGTTTTCTTCAAAGGGCCTCATGCCAGGGTAAGGGCATTGAGGTTTGAGAGTCTCAGCCGGAAGTGGCCCCTTGAATTCCGCACATAGACGTTTTACGACTTCTTCCCATTGAGTAGGGTCGGTCGCGTCAAGACCCGTGAGCATTGCGAGGCGGGGTGGTAACGTTGTTGGTTGAAGTTGGAGCGGGATCACCGGCCACGTCGCCGAATCCAAGCCATGAGTCTGAGCTAACAGGTCTATAAACTTGCTGCTGCCATCCGCGAGATATGCCGGAGATAAGATCAGCACAATGCGCTTGCTTTGCTGAACGGCGCGTTCGAATTCCGCCACGCGCGGTGCCCCTAGAGTGAACGCCTTCTGGGAATGATAGTTAATACCCGCTTCGGCTAACGAGTAGAGTAGATAGCCCTCGACCCACGCTCTATCCGCATCTGCATAAGAGATAAAGAGGTCATAAAGGGAGGCGGTCATGTGTTTGTCTATCAGTCGGGAGCCAAAGTGGACCAAACATTTGAGAAGATCTTCCTCTTACTTTGTGAGAGCAAGATGACGGCGATTGGTTATGCCCAAGTTTGGTGTCAAAACTTTGCAGACGTGAGACTAATCACTGCTTATAGATAAACTACAACAATGTGCGACCGACTATATTTCAGATAACATTCGCCGTCAATGATGACGCCTTAAGGAAGTCTATTCGCTTTGAGTGCCTTCTGAGAGCCGTTGGATGTAAGCGCGACAAGCCCGAATCAGCGGCGGGGATGACCGGGTTGGTACAAGTCACTCGATGATCATTCGGATGATTTAAGAGTGATGAAACTGAGTGATATTCAGAGGGTTGAAAGGTGGAGAGATCTCTGCGCCGCAGATCCAAACTGCATGGTAGCGTACCATTACGATTACTAGCGCGTGACGCATAACAAGGAAGAGAACATGGCAATCGAATCCAGCCCACGCATCGTTTCTACAACAGTACGGGGAGTGCCGTAATAATGCGTGGCAAGAAGATATTGGTGATCATCATCGCGCTGGCGTTGGTCCTTGGCTGTATCGTTGCGCTGAGACTGCGAAGTGACAAGCCGGTTGGCCCGAGTGCATCGGAAGCTTCGCGATTAATCGGAGGCCCGGCCTTCGAGGTTCAGGTCGAGATGCCTGCCTTCAATTCAGGCCGCGCACCTTGGGAGATCCCTGGCGTCATCTTGGGTTACGATCGTGGACCGCGGTTCGATCAGGCAAGTCCTGGCGCCCAGGTCGGCAAGATAGCATCGGATCATATCGAGCTTAGCGCCGATGACGGCTGGGACATTTTGATCGAGACCGACCGCGAAGGACGCCTCGCTCAAGGAACACACGTCGGATTTCCAGTAAAACTCGGGGGCAGGCTGTTAAAATTCAACTGTCGACCCGCAGATCCGACCGTTGGCTATCTTCACATCACAGCGCGCACGGGCTCGGATGAAGTCGAAGGCAGTTTCCAACTGGAAGTCGCTATCTGCAAGAATGCTGTCTCAGGAAAAACTGCTGCGTGGCCCTACCAACCGCTCAAGGTTCGTGGGAACTTTGCAGGGTTGAAAAGCAAAGGATGAGGATGAAGGGGGCGTGAAGCAATGCGCTCAAGCGTCTTTTCAGGGTACGTCTATCTGGATGGGTGGTCCGTTGTTCCGAGCCGCCGCACCATTTTCCGGTCACTTAACCGTCGCTGCAGCGGATAACACTCCGCGCCTTCGCGCTCGTGTTGCCGCTTCTAAGCTGGACTTGTTCTAAGAATTCAATGGCAAACGAAGTCATCAGCTTCGAACGTGCTGTGCCGCAATTCACTGTTCCTGACTTGGTTCGGACCGGCGAATATTATCGGGATGTGCTGGGTTTTCAAATAGCTGGTTATTGGGATGGAGAACAAGTTACCTTTAGTCCCGAAACTCCGCCGGTGTTTACAATCGTCCGGCGCGACAGCGTTGAGGTGTTCTTCAGCCGCGCCGATCAGCCCGAAGTTCGGACTCGACCGACCGACGGTGCACCAGACGCCTACCTTCGGGTAATAGGGATTGACGCGCTGGCGGAGGAGCTGCGTGCCCGGGGCGCCGAAATACTTGATGGTCCCGAAGATCGAATCTATGGGCAACGCGAACTTGTTGTGAGGGACTGCAATGGTTTGATCCTCTGCTTCGGCGAGGACACGAGAGCGCCGGAGAGGACGGCTCCGGCGCCGCTCAATAGCACTTTAGACGTGCGCAAGGCTGGGACCAATGGTGAGTACGGTTGTAAAGATTGCTGGTCTTCCGAGGCTTCGGAAGCGTGGAGGGCTGTCACCAGCATACCTATCCAAGCGTACCTAATCGACGAATCACATTACATTGTAAGTATTCGCTTGTGCCCATCTTGCTCTCAGCACTATCTACAAGTAATGACCGAAACGGTAGATGGGGAAGATGGTGAAGATCCAATTTATCGGACAATCATTCCCATAGACGACGCAGAGCGTACTGAATTAACGTCGAGTAAACGTCTCGACGCCAACGTCATCGAGGCCGTTGGTGTTGGCAGGCAGTCACTCAAGTTTGATTGGCCCAAAAATCAAGCGCCGAGCACTTACTGGGACACAGGCGTTAGCGTTGGTCTCCACGATTAGCACACACATGGCGATGATGCGCTAGTAACAACGGAAACGGACCGCAACCATAATAAGTTCATGGTGGCTGCAACTTTCCAAATGACAAAAACTTAAGCTTCTGCCGCACCTGTGATTTGGGACCGAGAGGTCGGAGGTTCGAATCCTCTCGCCCCGACCAATAACTCACAATCTACCAACTACAGACGGTGGTAAACGTTAACACTCGAGTGTCGTCGTATGGCCAATCTGCTTAGAATAATGGCTGTGGATGGATTTATGTAGGATCATACTTCTGAGATGTTCGATCTTTTGTGGGAGGTGAGGCATGAAATGTGTGGCATGCGGAAGTACGGCCCTTGTAGAAGGGACCCTGATAGATAATTCGAGTGGATTCAAGCCGAAGGAGTCATCCAATTTGAAAAGTATGCTCGGCTTCGGCACGCGCGAAGTCCGCGCCTATGGCTGCATCCACTGCCAGCACCTGCAACTCGCCGTCAGCTTTAGCGAGCAGGATTTGCAGCGTTACCAGCAGTTTGAAGGCGAGCAACCGGGTGTCCTCGAGCGAATAAACTCAGAGGCCGAGAGAATTTGAGTGAATTTTCCCGGCCTCCGAATTTCACCACCTCAAGGTTTGAACTGCGGAGTTGGGCTGTTCTCCACGCCCGTCGTCCACTTCGCTTTGGGCGCCGGTTTAGCGCCGGGCATTTTTTCCAGCTGTACCTCCGGCGACGCAGGGACTTCGCCAAGTGAAACGATTCGCATGAACACCTGACTGTTTTGTAATGAAGGGTCCGATGCGAGAACTTGCGGCCAAACGGCCACAAAGTTCATCGTCTCGTTGTGAAAGTAGTAGCCTCCTTTTATGTAGTCGCCCAGGGCTTTGTACGTTGTCGTGTTCTTCGATTGCCATCCCGCAGAATCCGAGAGAAACGTTTCAGCTTTCGGCGCGGGCCGATGGAACGTTAGATACTTGGCAAACAACTGAACTGCATCACCCGCGTTTGTTGGTGGACCAGCAGTTTCGATCCAGTAGAGCAAATTCGTTCGAGTCATCACCTCTGTTCGATCGTCCTCAATGAACGTCGGCATCAACACAGAGCCACGTTCCGCCTGGGCCCTGATAATTTTGATCGGGATTACAATTGGATCCTCGCCCGATCCCTTCGGTATGACGCAAACTACCGCGGCGACCTGACGTTGAAACTCATTAGGTGTGCCAACGTTGACCCTTTCTATCGCAGGATACGCGGCGAGAACGGCATTTGGGCCGGCTCGAACGATCGATAAAGTTGCAGCTTGCGAGTGGCCCACGCCGGTTTGCGCGCCTCCCAACCATTCAACCGGAAACTTCTTTTGTACATTGTTCTGCGGCGTTGGCGAAACGTCGGGTGTTACATAGGTGATATCGTAACCGCCCTCGGGAGTCGCGAGGCTTTGACCATTATTGTCCGACCAGTGGAGCACTGGAACGAGGTTGACTGTCTGGAAGAGAAACAGCCGTGTTTGGGTAGTGGTCATCGCCACCGGTGTCGAAGCCGCCAATCTAATTCCCGATGGATTCCAGGTTGCCCCAGAGTCCGGTGACGCAAAAACCTGAGAGGAGTCGTCGTCAAACCGCGAGCAACGAGTGGAAACGAATATTCGTTGCTTGCTGTTGTCTGAGGGATCCACGCCATATGGGTCAACATAGAGTTCCGGCCGATCAAAGCCTTTCACCCAGGGTGGACTCTGCACACAATGTCCTTGCACCGGCACGGGTTTGCTCAAACCATCGTCGTTCTTGATTGTTAAAGGCAGCGCTTTTACGAGACCACCGTCAAGCATGGTTGGGTTTAACCATTTGCCCTGAGCGCACGAGTAACGCCATATCACCTGGGCCGCCCGCCAACCTGCTCGCGAAAAGGCCGGTGGCCAAACTCCATTAGCGAATTGAGGCAAGCTATCGGGTGCCGGCGCCGGTCCCCAATTATCCCACCACGGGAGATCGGCACTGTTGGATAACAATGACTTCGTAGTGCCATTCCACATCAGCAGTAGATCGCCGTTGGCGAGTCGGGCGGTTTGGTTATCGGAGCCGGCCGGCTCTTCAGTTGTGCCGGTTGACGGCGGGTCAAGGGGCCCGGTGCCGCGTTTGGCCCAGCCCTTGATGTTTGCATCCCATCCTGCAAGGTCATAAGAAGCAGGCAGCGGCGGTTGGACGCCTCCCATGAGTAGTTGCTGGGTGCCGTTTCCCGCAGCAACTAGGACCATGCCATCTTTGCATGGACCAGTACCACCGAGCGGCGCAGAGGCGGCCGCAGTTATTTCGACGTAGGTGTTGCCGGTGCCGACTAATTGGACAGCGTTGGGTGTCGGAGAAGTTTTCTCAACTACCTCACAAGATTTCTTACAACCCGCGATAACCAAAACCATAACCAGCATGGCTGTGCTTTTGACGATCCGTTTGGACTTACGAGTCATAGTCATCCTCCATTTAATGTGAAACGCAGTTGTCCCTTCCTACGCTTTCGCGTTCATTTCAAACATCCGGATGGACCAAACGGCGTCGATTGTGAAGCGCAACAGGAAATCTGACAAGGCTTTTTTACTAGAGTCACGAGACGCCTATCAGGTGATTCTTGAGAACTGCGGTTGATTCAAAAGTGGGATTTTGAAGTCCCGCAAGCGAAACGCAGCCACTGCTAATCGTCTTAGTTCTTCAACAAATCCATTTCAAATCTATTGGCACAAATTTTGAGTCGGTGGTTTTAATTTCTCAGAATATGCGCTCAGAGGTTCAGGCTTCAGGCCAGAGCTTTGAAGTCGAGACGATCATCAATAACACATGGGACCACTTCAATTGTCCGAGGTCAGACTATGGAAACACTATTCAGAGACATCCGTTACGGCGTCCGAATACTAAGTAAGAATCCCGTGTTTACGGCGGTCGCCGTGCTCTCTCTCGCGCTGGGCATCGGTGCGAACACCGCCGTGTTCAGCGTGATCAATGGTGTGCTACTGAAGTCGCTGCCCTTTAAGGATCCGGAAAGCCTCGTGCTGGTATGGGGAGATGCAGGAAATGAGGAGCGGCTGAAAGGTCGCAATCAACTCTCTGCAACAGACGTGGCAGATTTTCGCAGTCAGACCACGACGTTGGAAGAGGTTTCACCCTTTATGGGCTGGAACCCAATCATGTCGGGTGATAGCGAGGCCGAAAGGATTCCCGCAATTCAGGTCGGCGACGGCTTCTTCAAAGTGATGCGTGGAACTCCCATGCTGGGACGAACTTTTACTGCTGAAGAACAGGAAGAGGGTAAGGATTTAGTCATCGTCCTGGGCCACCAGTTGTGGCAACGCCGTTTCAACAGTGATTCCAATATTGTAGGCAAGTCAGTTTTGCTGAACAGCCGGTCGTACACGATTGTCGGCGTAATGGCTCCTGACTTTCATCCTCTACCTTCGAGTCTCGTATTTCCCCAGGGCCAGTTTTATCGACCGATTGCCGAAGCGTACAACAATGAGGATCGTGACTCGCGCCACGTTAGAGCGGTGGCTCGTCTAAAATCCGGAGTGACTGTCGATCAGGCGCGTGTTGATATCGCCACGATCGCAAGTCGTCTTGAACAGTCACACCCGACCACAAACAAGAACCAGAGTGCGACGGTCGTTTCCATAACAGACGACACGGTTGGCGGACTCAAACGTACCTTGTGGCTCGTTTTCGGAGCAGTAGTTCTTGTTCTACTCGTTGCCTGTGCGAATGTGGCCAACTTGTTACTCGCTCGAGCGACCGCCAGATACAAAGAAATCACTATTCGTGCCGCGATTGGAGCCGGACGACGACGGCTGATACAGCAATTGCTCACCGAAAGTTTAATCCTGTCGTTACTGGGTGGAGGTGTTGGTCTACTCCTGGCCGTCTGGGGCACTAAAGCTATCGGCTCTCTCGCTTCGCGAATCAATCCAGTTTTCGACAACATCTCGATCGACACGCGAACTGTTCGATTCACACTTTCTGTATCAGTTCTTACGGGCATCATTTTTGGTCTTGTTCCCGCACTGCAGATTTCGAAGCCCAACCTTGCTGGATGGCTAAAAGAAGGCCGGAGTTCGGGAGGCTCTGCGAGTCGAAATCGTTTTCGCGGCGCACTCGTTGTTGCTGAAGTGGCTTTGACACTCGTGTTACTTGTTTGTGCCGGGCTGCTTATTAGAACAGTTGTTCGACTGCGAGGTGTTGATGTCGGCTTCAACACTGACCATATCCTCACGATGAATATTGGCTTACCCAATGCTAAGTATCCAAAGCCGGAAAATGTCGTTGCATTTTTCAAGGAGGCCGACGAACGGATTGCGGCGTTGCCCGGCGTCAAGGCTGCCGGCATAACAAGTGTTCTTCCATTAAGCGACAACTTCGATGGACGCGGATTGGTTGTTGAAGACCATCCAAAGCCGGAAGGCGACGAGATCAGTGTGGATCTTTATGTAGTAACACCTGGATATCTGGCGGCGATGGCGATTCCACTTCAGCAGGGACGAACCATCTCGAATTACGACACGGACCAATCTGCGAAAGTTGCTCTAATCAATCAGAGAATGGCCGATCAGTTGTGGCCACATCAGGATCCGGTTGGACGTCGAATCAAGTTTCCTGGTAGCGAACGAAATCCCCAACCGTGGCGCACGATCGTTGGCGTGGTTAGTGATGTTGCGCAGTACTCGCTGGATAAAGATCCGCCAATGCAGATTTATCTCCCTCACAGCCAGTTTCCCACGTCGTTTGACAATATCGTCGTCAAAACTGAGGGTGATCCATACAGCGTTCTGGGCGCCGTCCGGCGAGAGATTCTGGCGATTGATAAGGACCAGGCTGTTTACAACGTAGTTACCCTCGCGGAATTGCATAGTGATTCAATTTCACTAAGGCGTTTTCTCATGCTTTTGTTAGTAGTTTTCGCTGGGCTCACACTCGTCCTCGCAGCGGTTGGGATCTACGGAGTGATGTCGTACGCGGTAACCCAACGCACTCAGGAGATCGGGATCCGCATTGCGCTGGGGGCGCGGCCGGCTGATGTTTTGAAGCTCGTTGTTAAAGGTGGGATCGGGTTGGCAGTGACCGGAGTCGGAATCGGAGTAGTGATCGCTTTGGGCTTAACGCATTTAATGGAAGCGGTGCGAGACGAGTGATCTCAGAGCTAAGAATACCGCCGCGGTGTCTCCACGGCTATGCGCCGCAGAGACACGGAGCGGCACGGAGAATTTTTAATCACTCTCCAAGCTGATGTGGTCGATGCTCGTTTCGCCGGCCTCGACACGATTCACTATTTGCTCCAGGTATTGGTCTTTGGTCTCCAATCCATAACGGATCAATGATCGTGTTCTGGGATCGACTCTGCTGTCGGTTGCGAGTTGTCGAGCGCGTCGTTTTAGATTGGCGTCGAGTGTGCGTTTGCGCGGTGATGCGCTACCATGCTTTGTCATGGTCCTTGTCCTTTCTAGAGAAGGTTGAGGATCAAGGGTCGATTTTGTGTTCGTTGCACAAGTCGGCCCGCTTCTTTTAAATAGGTGGGTTATCAGCAACCTAGCGCAAAAATTTTCGTTTGTCACCAAATATGATCCGTAGGTAGTGCCCTAATTCAATTTCTTCTCTGTGCAACCTCTGTGTGCTCTGTGTCTCTGTGGTTATAGGAATGTGCGACACAACAACCACAGAGACACAGAGCACACAGAGGTTGCACAGAGAAATCCCGTTTTGACTCACACACCGTAAGACGTTATCTTACCCGCGTCATGAGAACTACCGTGTCGACAAAGGGTCAGATCATTCTTCCGGCTGAGATTCGGCGTGAAGATGACATTAAATCCGGGCAAGAGTTTGAGATTGAACGCATCGATCGTGGTGAATACCTCCTCAGGCGAACGACAAAACCGCGAAATAAAGGACTTGTAAAACTACTACTTTCCTGTCCAGTGAAGGATTGGTTCCAACCGCTAGAACGCAATGAAACCATTGATGATATTAAGCTACCTAAGCTCGGATGATGTACCTCGTTGATGCCAACGTCCTTAGTGAGCCGACAAAAATGACGGCTGACAGCAAGGTCGTCACCTGGCTCGGGGCAAACGAATCCAATCTTTTTGTCGACTCGATAATCATCGGCGAGCTGCGAATCGGCATTCTTGCGCTACCGCGAGGACGCAAGCGTAATCGGCTCGAGCATTGGTACGAAACTGTGGTTGAAACGATTGAATGCATCCCATGGGACGCGACTATAAGCCAAAGATGGGCAGCTCTTGTTGTGGAGTTGAAAAGAAAGGGAGAGAATGTGCCACTACTCGATGGAATGATTGCGGCAACTGCTCTTCAACACAATTTGATTGTTGCCACACGTAATACTCGCGATTTTCAAAAAACAGGGGTGAAAACGTTCAACCCTTTTGAGTAATACAGCCTCGAGCTGGTGACTCTCAATCAGCTGGTCGCAGCTTCGAATTCTCTCCCCCGACCATTCAGGACCGAACGGCGATGATTATTTCTTCATTTTTGCGGTGGGGTGTGATGGTTGTGCTACTGGCGCACTCAACCGCACATGCGACCACACAAACCGACTCGATCCCCAAAGGCCAGGTCGTTGAGAGAATTGCAGCGATCAACGATTCGTCGCAAACCTACGCGCTCTATCTCCCCTCGAATTACACGCCGGATCGAAAGTGGCCAGTTCTATACGCCTTCGACCCGAGTGCGCGGGGCCGGGTGCCGGTTGAGCGTTTTAAAAACGCGGCGGAGAAGTACGGCTGGATCGTGCTTGGCTCGAATAATTCACGCAATGGTCCATGGAGCCTTGCTGTGAATGCGTGGAAAGCGATGGTGACTGATACTCATCAGCGTTTTGCGATCGACGATGAGCGATTGTATGCGACCGGTTTTTCTGGCGGCGCACGTGCAGCAGTGCGCGTCGGTATAGGCTGTAAATGCCTGGCAGGCGTAATCGCCAATGGCGCGGGGTTCCCCAGCGATCTTGTTCCGTCGGCACAGATGCGTTTTGTTTTCTTTGGTACAGCCGGCGTCGATGATTTTAACTATGCCGAACTTAAGAACCTGCAAGAACCGTTATCGAAAGCAGGCATCATCAATCGCGTTGAGACGTTTGCCGGTCGTCACGAATGGCCGCCGGTCTCGGTGGCAACGGCAGCAGTTGAGTGGATGGAATTGCATGCGATAAAGGCCGGCAAGCGGCCGAGCGATGATGGCTTCATAAACGCAATGTGGCAACAGCTCACCAATGAGGCAAAAACACTTGAGGAATCGAAGAAATATAACGACGCGTATCAGCTCTATATCGATCTGGCCGAGAGCTTCAAAGGGTTGCGAGAGGTTGCGGAGATTAAAACGAAACTAAGCCAACTCGGCGAGAGTGGCGAACTAAAAGCTGCAATCCGTGAAGAACAAGGCCAGATTCGAAAACAACGAGAGTTGGAGAGTCAAATAGGTTCTTTGTTTGCCGGCCGCGATCGCACAGCTTCAGTTAGCCAAAGCGAAGAAGAGTTTGATTCCGCGAAACTGTTGCCGAAAATGCTCAATGATTTGCGTAAGCAGTCAAAAGCGCCTGAAGACTCCACGCAACGCAGAATCGCTCGTCGCGTGTTGGAAAGTTTATTCGTAGGTCTCATTGAACCAGCCATAGGACTCCTGCAAACTGAAAAGAACTACTCCGAATCCATCAAGCTTCTTAAATTGGCGATCGAAGTCAATCCTGATCGGCCCGGCGTCTACTTTTACCTGGCCTGGGCTTACGCCGCCGAAAGCAACAAGAAGAAGTCTTTGGAGTTCCTGAACACAGCGGTTGAGAAAGGCTTCTCCGACGCTCGCATGATTTCGTCTAACAAGGCATTTGATTCGATTCGTAACGATCCGGAGTATCAACAGATTATGGCAAGGCTGAAGCAATGAGTTCAGGGGGACGTCTCGACTGAGGGGTTCACCCTAAAACCTTGTGGGCCATTTGGGGACAGAAACTCTCACCACATCCCGCCGCCAGAACCGGGCATCATAAAATCTCAATAAACTAACGAAGTAATGTAACAATTTCCATTAGTCAGTTCTGGTAATCTACAGCCTCCCTTTCTGTCTATTACAAGAAGTTTCCTCGCTAGTGGGTGGGAGATCGATGTACTTGAACGATGGTCGTGGGCCCCCATGAACTTTGTAACAGGTATCAACTTAAGAGGACACTAGCATGACTACTCAAACTCTTGCTCGCACAATCATCGCAACCGCAGCCGTATCTTTGCTAACAGTGCTGCTTTTTAGTGAGAGGCTGACACCTGCCGCAAAGGCACAAAGACGAACGACTACGAGGGATACATCGGCACCCACGACGCCAACCAACCTCGTCGTAACCGCACTAACGGAAAACACAGTTTCGCTGCGATGGACTCCGTCCACAGATAACTCAGGTCAGTTTTCTTACCGAGTCAAGGTCAAATCGCTGAATAGCTCCTATAACGTGGAACAGTTTGTGAGTCAGTCGCTATCCACTTACACGGTGCAGTGGCTGGCGCCATTCGGCAAATACAGCTTCGCCATCTACGCCGTCGATGGCGCCGGCAATCGCTCGGGTGACAGCAATCTTGTTACTGCCGACACTCCTGGCGACACCATACCGCCGAGTGCTCCGGTCCTGCAGGCTACTACGCTAGGACCATCTCAGGTGCAGTTAACCTGGACCAAGGCGGTTGACAACAGACCTAACTATTGCTGCTCTTACGCCTTTAGCATGAACGGCAGTCCCCTGACCCAACACATCAACCCGGCTGCAGCACCGGCTGGTTCCCTGTCAGTTATCATTCGTCATTTACGGCCGGGCACCGTCAATACATTCGCCGTCACCGCCATCGACTTCACCGGGAGGAACTCGACGAGCAGCAACACTGCAAGTGCCGAGACCTGGCCCAGTATGGACACGACACCGCCCAGTGTTCCCACTAATTTCCGCATCATCAGCCTTGATGAATCTGGCGGAGAAGCGTGGTTGGGATGGACCCAATCAGTTGACGAAACTGACGCACAAAACAACGTCGAATATGAGATATATATAAACGGTGTGTTGAGTCCGCTTGGGGTTTCGGCTGGAGTCAACTTTGATTTCGCCTACACGTTTCCGGTGTGCGAGAACACCTTTACCGTCAAAGCGGTCGATAAGACAGGCAATACGTCGGCAGCCAGCGCTCCAATCAAAGTAAAGCTCTGGGTCTGTTAGATCCGGTTCAGATTCACTCAACCAGCATGAATAGTAAACGGCCGCCACTGCCGGCGGCCGTTTTGCTTAACAACACTTTGATACTAAAGCAACCTCGGATGTCTGACTGATCGCGTGGATCGACTTAAAAGTGATATCTGCGACGGAATATAAGGTCATTGTGACTGGACTTTGAGGCTGGTGCTTGGAAACCGCCGGACAAATGACGACCAAAGGTGGATATTTGGCCCATAACATGCAAAAAACCTCGAAAAATGCTTGATTTGCTAAAGACTTTGCTGCTTGAGTGTGATATATGAGAGTCCGTTTTGCTTTTTCAATCTAGTTCTCTTTGGAGGTGTTACACCAGACTATGGCGACCAAAGCCGCTGCAGGCAAGAAGCGCATGACCCAATCGGAAGTAATCAACCACTTCTCTGAATCCACAGGAATGAAGCGAGCACAAGTTAAGGAGTTCTTCGAAGAACTGTCTAATCTCGCCGCGCGCGAGGTGAAATCTAATGGTGAGTTTGTTCTGCCAGGATTCGGAAAGCTCGTGAAATCCGAGCGAAAAGCGCGCGAAGGCCGGAATCCCGCTACCGGCGAAACGATCCAGATTCCCGCTAAGACAACGTTAAAGTTTAGAGTTGGTAAAGGAATGAAAGATACCGTGCTACCAAAAAAGTGAACCACTCGGCACTATTATTTTTCAGCAAAGGCGCCGCCCAGGTAACTCAATAATCGGGCGGCGCCTTTGTCACTAAAGACTAGAATTGTTAAGTTTTTGTGCGTTTCTACGGTTTGGGCCCTCATCGCTAGCTAGATACAAATATTTTCTTTACGTCTGTTCGTCCGTTCGATATAATCCCACGTTTCGCTGAACACCCCTGCGGCAAGCTACTTAGCTAACCTATGTTTTTGGGGTTTTACCTACCCTGAAGCCAAGGCTTTGCCCTGTGGTGAAGGCTGCATCCAAGGGGACTGGTTAGAGCATCTATAGTTCATACTTTGATCGAAAGATCTTATACGGAGGAGTGAAGGCAATCGTGACTTTTGATACACACCTGCCGCTGAATGAGCGGCTTATGAGAATTGACCATATCCAGGCACGGCGATATTCGAAACTGAACGGCCTGGCGCTGGAGATAGCTACTGAAGGTATCGTCAGACACCTCAAAGCATGCGACCGAATGGACGTAAATCCGGAAACTTCGGCAGTGCGCGAGATCATTGACGATGCGCTCAACGGTCGTCGCGTGTTCGCGGAAACTAAAGAACACACCCGCGCTGCATAGTAAAAACCTCTCAGGTTTCGAGAAGAGGTCGCCCACCTTGGGCGATCTCTTTTTGTTTGTCCGGCGGCAAGCTCGTGCGGTTGACGGTAGTCTCTTAAGTTAAAGCAATCACCTCTGCGCTCTCTGCGCTCTCTGCGTCGATAGAAGCTCTGTAACACAGAGATCGCGGAGATTACGCAGAGGACCGCAGAGAGAATTCCATTTAAGACAGCACTCGGTTGACATAGCTCTTTGACGTGCTAACATGCCAATGCTTTTTTTGAATGTGCCCCTGTAGCTCAGCGGATAGAGCATCTGCCTTGTTGGAGCCTTAATGGGGAATGCGGTCGGAACCCATTGAGTGGACGACCCTGTATGCGGGGACGCCCTGAGAGCCTCCGGTACTTGATCTCCTGAACAAGTAAAAATCCGTGAGGATTGGGTAATCCGCAGGAAACCCGTTGCGCTTATTATCAGGCACTGGGGATCCTCAGAGACTATACGGGTCGGGACTGTGATGTCCAAGATATAGTCCAGCCAGCAACCCCAGCTTTGACGGGCGGTCAGGGAAAGCCTGATGCTGGAAGCTAAGCAGAGGGCCGCAGGTTCGAGTCCTGCCGGGGGCATTACATAACCAAATATGGCGGCTATAGTTCAGTAGGTTAGAACGCTAGATTGTGGATCTAGAGGTCGTCGGTTCGAGCCCGACTAGCCGCCCCACAGATTTTCTCGCCACAGTTTCAATCATCGGAGAGTAATCACTAAATGCCTGAAGAGCAAAGAGTAGCTAACAATTCCCAGACCTATGTTGCGGAGGCTGATACTTTTCAGTTTGAAACGCTGCAACAGCAGAATGGGCAGGCAACAATGATCCGTTTTCGGCTCGAGGATCCGCGCTACCATGCAGGTGATGTGCTGGTAGTTCTAAGCGGCAGTGAGATTCACTTTCACGGGATGATTGGCCAACTCGCCGATGGTTGGGCCATTGCAAGCGATCCACGTGGATCGCTACTCGCCGCCACCGTCCAGTAACCGAAACGCTAGTCCCTTCTCACATATCCCGACGGATACGACAGGCGCACTCCGGGCGTTGACGACTTTACCTCAATCCGGTGAAATCCCTTCTTCTGGTGCGTGGAAAGAAAGGTCAGCGCCGCCTGTTTCTCGAGCGCAACACCTAGTTCGCGTATATAAGGCTCAAAACTCACCGGTGCGCCCGTCCCCTGAAAGAAAGCCATGCCACCGGTCTCATTCGAAAAGCGCAAAAGCGAACTCTGAGCAATAGGGCTCAGCGGTGGATTTGCCGCGGTTACCAATGTCGGTGCGTAAAACCCATAAATCGCGACGCCCCGTCGCTGCGACTCATTTATCGCCCGCTGCAAATCAACACTCTGAATCGAAGAGTCAACTCCACGGGAAATATCCAGACCATCAGAAACAAGCAGGATCGCGCGGCGACCCAACGGTTGTCCTTCAAAGCGCTTGAGAGCTTCAATAACCTCAACGTAGGGATTAAACGGACCGGCGGTGGCGGAACCGATTGGCGGTCGTAAGGAGTTAGCCGCTCGTTCGAGATCGTTTGTGAACTTTTGCTTGACCAGTAAACTGCCCGTTCGCAAATATCCAACCATCACGCGGGAGCCTTTTGGCAACTGCCGGACAAAGTTTTTCAAACCCCTGATCTCATTACTGACGGACGAAACAAGGTCCTCCTGAATGAGCACAGCCAGGGTGATTGGTGAGTTAGTGCCGATAGCTCGTATCGAAATAATCGTCTGAGGCTCTCCGTCTTCACTAATGGTGAGGTCAATGTTTTGAAACTCACCTTCCTGTCTCGCCGTTTCGTCTTTTTCGTCTTTGACGCGAATGGTAACCGGAATCGTGACTGGTCTACCTGAAGCCCGGGAGCCGCCGTTGCCGTCGGCGCCCGGTGGCTGGGCAAAAACCGAAGGAGTAAGCGACACGAAACCAATGACAATCGATAGCGGTAACAGAAGCAGGTGGAGTTGTCGGAGCATCTTCATTCGATCTTCCTCACTGAGTCGCGAAACATTATACAGGCCGGCTGCCCAAATGGCTTTCGGCGACAATGACACGAAAATCAATGGCGCTTGTTTAAGTAGCGGTGGCCCGCTTCATAAGCTAAGATCTCGACCGTGGACATAGAATCGAACGTTTTGATGCGGCAGCCGAAAGGCAAGCTCTCCGGAAAAGACGCAACTACAGCACGACTGCTGAAACTTGCTCCGTGGATAGCTCTGCTCGCCACATCGGTTCCGATTCCAGTGGTTTTCTTTATCCTTTTTCTGACGAGCGCCGTAACTGAATCGGCTGCTCTTTATCTATTGCTGGCCGGTCTCTCGTTGACCCTTGGATTCGCGCTGGGGGTGGTGATTGCCGCAATTCTCATGCTTTATCGCAGGAGATGGTTGTCAAAATTGCGAGACCGGTTAGCTTCGGATGGAATCACGGCGAATGAGGTTGTATGGTTCCGATCAGAATTGACGTCTGCCGAGCGTGCTTCGCTGGCGGAGATCGAACGAAGTAACCCGCTTTTGGCCGACGCTTTCCTCGAAACCCTCGCAAATCGGCTAACTGCGTCGCGCATAATCTCGCGGACCAAGCGCGAAATGTTGAAAGTAGAACGGCAAATTAACCGAGCCCGGACGTTACGCACGCCTGAGTCAGCCTCGCTACAGAAAGAGCTCGCGGCGGATCATGAAAAGCTGGGGCATTTGCGACAACAGGCAAATGACCATCTGGTAAAGGCGAAGACGAGGTTGCAGGTAATTGAGGCGACGGCGCGCCGGAAGTTAACGGATACCGAAACGGATTTGATGATGCAGCGGCTGGGAAGCTCGCAGGACCAGTTGCCGCTGGTTTTAGAGATGGCTCAGTTGGAGCAGCAAGCACTCCGCGAAGCCACCATCGACGAAAGCCTCTCCCGACCGTAAGTAAGTCCCATAACGTTTGTAGGGGCGGCCCTCCGTGGTCGCCCTTGTCTTATCACCGAGCCCCTAAAACCTGGATTGAAACGAAAGAAGGCCGCATAGGGTATTATATGAGCCTGCGATTCATATTCGTAGACTAGGGCGGCCACGGAGGGCCGCCCCTACGGTTGCTCCATCAGATTTTAACTCCCCGTACCCAGGTTTGTTAGGCGATAGACGCCGGGGGCGAGTCGTTCGGCGAACCCTTCGTCAACCAAGGCCCAATTGCCCAAACCCGCCTCAGGGGAATAGAGCCCCGTCACCCGCGCTAATTCACCGCGAAGCGTCATTCCTGCACCAACCAGATACGCCCGGGCAATCTCCTTCAACGCCACTTCTCTTCCCACAGTCTCCCGTAGATGATCCGGAAAACGCGCTTCCGTGATCGACCAGACATAAGTAAACGTCGGTTCGTAAAGAACTTCCGTAGGGATGATCTTCAACGTCTTCTGGAGTTGAGTCATCGCCTTGTCAAACCGTGCGCGTTCCGCAATCCCACTAGCCTCACGCAAATCACGCGTTCCCATTTCCCATTCTCGTCGCATGATCTGAAGAATTGCCTGTGCATCGGCTGAGAGCGTCTTCTTTTCCAGCTTTTTCGGAAGTCCCCAGACTGCGTTGAAGCACGGTATCAACCGTGGGGCGATGAAGGTGGAACGGCCACGCAGCACTTTTCCGTAAAAACATTTGCCGCGCCGCATCACGTCGTCCTTGATGGTCCAGGCCAAACTGCTTTCCGGATCCTTCTGAACGTTTCGTGGCATATGCGCGTCGCGCCGACCACAAACTGCGACGTACAGCGATGGTCCAGGCCGGCGTGCATCAGTCAAAGCCTCGCAGAATCCTACATCCTCAATAAACCGCTCAGCGGCATAAACATCTTCGACACGACTTTCAGGATCGCGTCGCCACATACGGTCGCGATGGACCTCCATATCCTCGGGAAGCATGGGGCGATTCTATCAAAGTGATTACATGGACCAGTCAATCCGCCCGATCGGTCACGGTTAAAAACCTCCCGGCAATTCACCATAATCACGCTAAAGCATAGTGGTTCAATAGATTAGCGATGTCATGACCGTCTGGCATGGTCCCTGCAAAGAGGGCGGCGCCAAGAGTTTGTCCAGACTTGGCAATACTGCAGGTTACGGAGAACCACAAAGGTGACATTGATGCATAGAACAAAACGCTTCCTGGTGCTGGCACTGCTAGCGAGCCTCACCGTGGGACCAAGCGTCCTTGGCGGTAACTTCTTTACCGTCCACGCCAAAGGAAAGCAGTCAGAAGGACGCAAGCCCAAGAACGCCAGGAAGGTAGCCTCAGATCTCGGCGACCTGCTCTCTGCCCGCAGCCGCACCAGCATGGTGAAAGTCATTTTGCAACTCAACCAAAAACCAACTGGTCAGCTCAATGCACTTTTGGCATCCAACGGCGTCAAAATCAAGAAACGCCTCGACAACCTGAACTCTCTTGCCCTCGAGTTACCAGCAAATGTCGTCGATGTCCTGCCGGATTTTCCAGAAGTTGACTTCGTCTCAGTCGATAGCGAAATCGCAACTCTCGGTGGCCACGTTGCTCGTACCACCGGCACTGACAACGTTCGTACAATGGCCGCCGATGGCAGCCTGGATGGAAACGGAATCGGAATCGCAATCGTCGACTCCGGTATTTATGGTTCACACGTCTCCTTTACCGATGCGCAAACAGGTCAATCACGAATCGTCGTCAATCTGGACTTCACTGGTGAAGGCCGCACTGATGATCCGTACGGCCACGGAACTCACGTAGCCGCAGCGGCCGCCGGTAATGGAATCGTTTCGAGAGGTGAATACATCGGCGTCGCTCCGCGCGCAAAGATATTGAATCTGCGCGTCCTGAATTCAAAAGGCATCGGCTCAGTATCAAACGTACTCGCCGCTTTCAACTGGCTGATGGCGAATGCTGCCTCTTACAACGTGCGTGTAGTCAATCTGAGCATTGGCATGCCCGCCATCAACTCGTACAAATTCGATCCGCTTTGCGTTGCTGCTCGTAAGCTTGTTGATAACGGCATCTTCGTTGTTGCCGCAGCCGGAAACAATGGAAAGAACGGCGCCGGTCAAAAAATTTATGGCCAGGTGCATTCACCCGGTAACGAACCTTCAGTGATGACCGTTGGTGCAGTCGACACTCGTGGCACCAACCAGAGAGGCGATGACGGCATCGCCAGCTACAGCTCGCGTGGTCCAACGCGCAGTTTCTGGACCGACACCAATGGCATTAAGCACTTCGACAACTTAATCAAACCGGAAATCGCAGCGCCAGGTAACAAAACAGTCTATGCGCAGGCGCCAAACAACTTCCTGCTGGCCCAGAATCCGACCTTGAGCGCCGGCGTCAGCAACAGCCCGAACCGCAGCCAGATGATGCTGAGCGGTACCTCGATGGCCGCGCCACTTGTAGCCGGCGCAGCGGCTTTGATGTTTGAAGTCAATCCAACTCTTACCCCCAACTTGATGAAAACGCTGTTGATGTACACTGCTCAACAGCTTCCCAACTTCAATATGTTTGAGCAGGGCGCCGGCGAGCTCAACGTCGACGGTGCAGTTCGTCTCGCGAAGATTGTTCGCACCACCCTGAATAGCTCAACCACGCTCGGAGCGTCGCTGTTGACGACCAGCGCACCGACATCACAAACCAGCATTTCGACCAATCTTGGTACCTACACCTTCTCATGGGGGCAGGGTGCGGTCGTTGGCAAGACGTTTGCCACCGGCTCAGCGTTGATCACGAAGTTTCAAAAGGTCTACGGGAAAGGCGTTCTGCTTGGCGACGGCGTTTTGGTCGGCGATGGCACCATCATGAATGTTGGCACGTTATTAGGTGACGGTGTTCTGGTTGGCGATGGCGTGCTCATTGGTGACGGAGTCCTGGTTGGCGACGCAACCATGTTCTCGAGCGGCGTCCTGATCGGCGACTCCATCCGCATCAGCAACGGTACTACCCTCGGCTCCGGCCAAACTTTCATCGTGCTTTCACTCCTTCATCGAACGGGCGTCCTCATCGGCGACGGCGTGCTTATCGGTGATGGTGTGTTGGTTGGCGACGGCGTTCTCGTCGGCGATGGTGTTCTGATCGGTGATGCGATTCTGCAGGCATTCAACGCGCTGACCAACGGCGACGCCACCACAACGATGGCAATTGTGCTCGACGACAACACGGACTATCTGGGTTACTAAGCAGTAACACTACTCAGAAACCCACTGATGAAGGTAGACCCAATGTTGCAAACGAGCACGGCAAAAGTAAACGACTGCGAACTGAGCGCCGCCATGGAATTTGTAAGAGTGGAACGGCTGACTAACAGCGACACCGCAGCCGTTCTGAGATTTCTGGCCCAACGCCCGATTCATACGGTGGCCATGATGAGCATGATTCACGACAACGGCATCGTCAGTCCTTTCAATCGCGGCACGTTCTATGGCTGCCGCGACCTGAAAGGACAACTCGAAGGTGTCGCACTCGTGGGCCACGCAACCTTGATGGAAACGGTTTCGGATCGCGCGCTTGCAGCGCTTGCCAAAGTAGCCCGCGATTGTCCTAACACGCACATGATCATGGGCGAGAAGGAACGAGTCGCCGATTTCTGGAGTCATTATTCCGAAACTGGCCGCCAACACCGTTTGGCTTGCCGCGAGTGGTTGTTTGAACTTAGCTGGCCGGTGGAAGTGCGCGAAACTGTTAGCGGACTTAGACCGGCAACGGTGAACGAACTGGATCTCGTGATGCCAATTCAGGCTGAACTGGCGTTAGCCGAAAGCGGAATAGATCCGCTGGCCGTGGATCCGGAAGGATTTCGCACACGCTGTTTGCGACGTATTGAACAAGGAAGAACCTGGGTGGTAGTTGAAAACGGTTTCCTCGTTTTCAAAGCCGACGTTATTTCTAAGACGCAGGATGTGATCTACCTCGAAGGCATCTGGTTACGCGAAGACTCACGCAAGAAAAACCTGGGCACCCGTTTCATGTCAGAACTGATGCGACGCTTGCTCGAAAACAGTAAATCAGTTTGCCTGCTGGTCAACGAAACCAACGAACTCGCTAAGAGCTTTTATCGCAAATGCGGGTTTAATTTCAGGGCGACCTACGAAACCATCTTTCTCCCACGAAAGGAAGCGGTGCAAAACTAACCGGACTAATCCCCAGATTCGTCCTGGCTAAAGCAATAATGTCCACCTCATATGTGACGACATAAAGGCTATCACCCTCTGGCGCCATGGGAAATAAACTCTTCGGGCCATTCCTCTGGATAGTTATCGCCGCCGGTACCCTCGCGTTCCTGACCTCAGTCTTCCGGCTAGATTTCACCCAGTTCGATTCTCACTTCGCAGTGCTTGTCGCGCTGCTCATCTTTCTAACGTCGCGAATCTCGATTCCGATTCCCCGCTTTAGTTCCCAGATTTCAGTTTCAGACACATTCGTATTCCTGGTCCTGCTCCTTTACGGTGGACCAGCCGCAGTAGTTGTTGGCGCAATCGAGGCGTTTTTATCATCGCTACGCTTCAGCCGGCGCCCGATCATTGTGGCTTTTAACTGGGCCTCGGCGGCGGCTTCGTTATTGATTACCAGCAGCGTGCTGCAACTTGTCTTCGGTAGCATAATCACGCTTCGCACGAAACCGGTTTCGGCCAGTTTCGTCGCTGCGATCTGCACCATGGCGCTCGCGCAATATGTGTGTAATTCGGGGATGGTGGCGATCGCGGCAGCGCTGAAAACGGATCAACCAATCTGGCAAACCTGGCGCAAGCATTACCTTTGGACTTCACTTACTTACATCGCAGGCGCGTGCGCAGCCGGAGTGATCGCCGGGATGGTCTATTTCGTCGGCGTGTACGCTTTCGTCATCACACTGCCGATGATCGCGATCATCTTTCTCACTTATCGTACTTACCTTAAGAACGTCGAGACGTCAGCCGCCCAGGCCGCACAGGCGGAAAAACACGTCAAAGAGTTATCTCACTACATCACCGAGCAGGAACGCATTCGGGAACAGTTTTCCCAGGTCGAAAAACTCTCGGCACTTGGTGAGCTGGCCTCAGGTGTGGCCCATGACTTTAACAACACACTCGCGGGCATTCTCGGTCGCGCTCAACTGCTTCAGCGCACCAACGATCCGGAGAAGATAAAACGCGGCCTCGACATCATCATCAAGACCGCCGAAGACGGCGCGAAGACGGTGAAGCGCATTCAGGATTTCGCGCGCCAGCGTCGGGACCATAACTTCGAACTGATTTCGGTCGATCAGATTCTGATGGACGCAAGCGAAATCACGCGTCCTCGCTGGAAAAACTGCGCGGAAGCTTCAAACATTCACATCACACTCGATCTCAAGTTTGAGTCAAACGCGATGGTGATGGGCGACGATTCCGAATTGCGCGAAGTGCTTGTGAACATGGTCTTCAACGCTATCGACGCGATGCCTGAAGGCGGCACTCTCTCGTTGATAAGTCGCACGGTTGGCGATTCAGTGATCATCAAGATCGTCGATACGGGCGTGGGAATGTATCCCGAAGTGCGTTCAAAGATCTTCGATCCGTTCTTCACCACTAAAGGTAAGGCGGGTCTGGGGCTCGGACTGGCGGTGAGCTTTGGCATCATTCGCCGGCACAGTGGAACGATCCAAGTTGAATCACAATATGGGAAGGGATCGGAGTTTTGTATCACTCTCCCACTCGCAAAGATGGCGGAGAAGAGTGTGAGACCTGTCGAATCCAATCTTTCGGTGTGCGCTCAACCAGTTTCGGTGGCCGAACTGGCACTGGCGGAAAAGAAACCTACTCGACTGCTTGTCGTTGATGATGAAGACTTCGTGAGAGAGTTGCTTGGTGAGATTTTAGAAGGCGAACTCTGCGAAGTTTATCTCGCGGAGAGTGGCAGCCAGGCGTTAGCGGCATTCAGCGAAATGGAATTTGATGGCGTCTTCACGGATGTTGGAATGCCCGGGATGAGCGGCTGGGAATTGGCCCGCGAGATTAGGCGGACTAACAAACAGATCCCGATCGCGGTGATCACTGGTTGGGGCGAAGCGGTTGGTTCACACGAACAGAAGGCCGCGGGCGTCGATTGGATTATCGCGAAGCCGTTTACGGCCGATCGGATCGCGGAACTGGTGCGTGATATCGATCGGGTGAATGTTACACGGCAGCAGAAAGTGGTTGCGGCGTGACGTTGCGAGACGCCGATGGATAAAGATGAACAAGATTTTACAAGATTAACTGGATGTTTCCCGATGTTAAGACGCTCTGGATAACCGGACGCCTATCTTGTTCATCTTGTAAAATCTTGTTCATCTTTATCCATCGGCGCCTCGCGCTTTTGACGCGATCGCCCGCTTCACACTCGCCTCCACCACCTCCAACCGAAACGGCTTCAACAAATAATCAAACGCGCCGCGGCTCAGTAGACCTTGCGCATGATCCTGATCGCTGTGCCCGGAAATAATGATCACCGGCGTGCCCGGATACTTCTCCAGCACACGCTTCAGCAACTCCATCCCGTTCAAACCCGGCATCGAGATATCAGTCAATACCACGTCGAAAGTTTGTGCTTCCAACCTGGCTAACGCTGTTTCCGCTGTGTCTGCTGTTTGACAGGAGTATTCCGCTGATAACAACTCGTAGAGCGTTTCGCGGATCACGTCATCATCATCGACGACCAGGATATCTGCCATGATGGTCCTCTCACGTGACTCATTAAAGGCGTCTCCTGGGCCAAATTAGATTCGAGACATCCCTCTTATTTCTCTGGGTCTCGTTGTGAGGTCCAACTTAACGCGCAAATCATACCATGGTATTACTCTCAAGCGCGTGTGATATTCTTTTCTGCGATGACGGACAAAGGTGTGAAAGCAACCGTGCGCTTCGTGAGCGAGGATTTATTTCTCGGCACTACTCCGTCGGGCCATGCATTCGCACTTGATACCGACAGTAAACGATCGTCAGCACCATCGCCGGTTGAGTTGTTACTGGTGGCGCTGGGTTCGTGCACCGCAACTGACGTCGCCAGCATCCTCGCGAAGAAACGACAGCACGTCACGAGCTACGTGGTTGAAGTTACCGGACAACGGCGTGACGAGTATCCACGAAGTTACACTTCGATGAAGGTCCATCATATCCTCACCGGCAAGTCGATCTCCGCGAAGGCGGTCGCACATGCAATCGAACTCTCCGAAACTAAATACTGTAGTGTTGCGGCAACGCTGCGACCGACAGTAGAAATCCAATCCAGCTTCGAGATCATCGAAGAACCAACTATTGAACCCGGGAGTAATTAAGGGTGTTAAGACATAGCGTCGTTGTTTTTCTTTTTCTGTTGGGTGCTATTCCCGCAGCCGCTGAGAATCGTTCCACATCGATCAGCGCAAAGCAGGCAGCCAGCGAAAGAACGCTCGCCGCGGTTCGGCGCAGTGATGCCGCCGATCGCGATGCCAAAGGCTTTCTCAAAAAGCTCGAGCCCGCTGAACACATGCGCCGGGCCGCGATCTATCTGAGCGTTCGCGCGTTTGGCGAGGCGAGGGATCACTGGCGAACGTTGCTTAATTTTTATCCGAAAGATCCGCTTGTGCCGGAGGCGTTACTTGGCCTGGGCCGCTCATATTTTCTTGCGAAGGAATATCCGGAAGGATTTGAAATCTTCAATCGCCTGGTCGCAAATTACGATGGCACCAAAGAAGCCCGCGAGGCTTTAAACTTCAGTGCTGCTTCCCTGCTGCGCATGGGCAGGTTTCCGGAATCAGCCGCCCGCTACGCCGAATACGTCGATCGTTATCCGAATGGCGAACGCATCGACACCGCACATCTGAACGTTATCGACACTCTTCGTGAAGCAGACAAACCTGTTGAAGCACTACAGTGGGTAACGAGAACGCGACAGAAATTCGCCGGCACTGCGGTCGAGACTAACGCGATGTTTGCAGCCCTGCGATTGCACGTCGCCGAGAATCAATGGACCGAAGCCGTTAACGTGGCGGATCAACTGCTCAAGCGTTCTTTTTCGAGGGCAGTGCTGACGAGCGCTTCCGAAGTTGCTTATCTCAAAGCATTCAGTCTGGACAAAGCCGGCAAAAAAGAGGCTGCTGTCACGGCTTACCTGATGGTTCCCGATAGCATTGATTCGTATTACGGATGGCTTGCCAGCCAACGTTTGGCTGCTCTCGCTGGACGTGATCGCGCCGAGATTGTCGCTCAACGAGAGCAACGCGTTAATAGCGCAATCGATCGCATCGAGCAACAATATCCGGCGCCATATCGACAGGCGATATTGAGTGCCGCTAAAGCGCGCAAGCTGGATCCGCGATTTATTCTCGCGCTTATTAAGCAGGAGAGTGTTTTCAAGCCACTCGCGAAATCACCCGCAGGCGCGCGTGGGCTTTTGCAGTTAACGATGGATGCGGCAAAGAAATTCGGTCCGGGCGCCGGAATGAAGTCGCTGAATGAAAGTCAGCTTTATCAACCTGAAACGTCCATCATAGTCGGCTCCGAATACCTCGAGCATTTGACGAAGTTGTTTCCCAACATGCTCGAGCCGGTGGCCGCGTCTTACAACGGTGGCGAAGACAACGTCGCGCGTTGGTTGGAACGCGCGGGGCGAAAAGATCCTGGAGTCTTTACGTCAGAGGTAGGGTTTGAAGAAACCAAAGGCTACGTCCAAAAGGTAATGTCAAACTACCGCGTCTACCAAAAACTCTACACTGCGGACTTAATCAGAAGATAAGCCATGGCTATGGTTCGGGGCTGAAGCCTCGCGAATCTTCACGACGTTGTAACGGATAATGCACTGGAGGGCGCGGCATGATGCCAAGTCGCTGCAAGGCTGAATAGTATTCATACCTGATCGTCACTTCGCCGGCCGCACGTGAGTCGAGATCCATATTCACCCAATGCACATCGTTGCGAACATTCCTGCCGATACCCGTTGCTGCATAATCGTCATCAGGTCTCGGTCTGATGGCGCTATTAGCCTGAGCCCCGTCAGCACTTCCAGACTTGGCGCTCGGCGCCTCCTGACCGCGGCTGGACCGCTCTGTTTCGGATCGATCACGAGGAATCGGATACGGCGGTGTGATCGGAGAGATTTGACGTCGCTGTTCTCTGAAGAACACTGCCGAGATAACCCCCAGATTCGCGGTCTGGCCGAGCTTGGCGCCGTACGAATCCCGTTCGTTGGTGAAGTAGAATCTTCGCGCACGTTCTGAGCTCATCTGCCAACCGCCGATTGTTATCGTCTGATACGGTTCAATCACCCACTTGCTTGCATTCCATGCGGACGTATGACGAGCGTCAATGCTATTAAGCCCATCCACTGAGAGCGCCACGGCAACGCGGTCGGGCGAGTTATTCCTCACGCGAAGCTCATATTCAGCACCCTGAAGAGCCTCGACATAGGTTTTACCCCGTGCGTAATGCTCCATCAACGGTCTTCCGTTGACCAATACCTCAAGCTGAAAGCCGGTATATGGCCTCCTGAGTGGTTCCACCACCCGCTTTTGAGCCACAATACCCAGCGAAATCGCCGCTAAAAACACCGAAACACTTGCAATTAAGCGAATCCGACTCATTCTTGTTTCCTCCGTGAACAACCCTTCAGAACATGAACGCTCGGTTTTTCGTCTTCTTGCGTTTATGTTTTCACTCTTTCTGCGTTTATGAAGTAAAGATGACGCCTCAAGATTTTGGCCCGCATCTTGCTGGTTGGATTACGTAAATAATACACGCCGGAGGTCATGATTGGCGGGTGCGAAGGGTTTTTGGTTGAGTAAAATTGACGAGAACGCTACAATTGCCCGCCATTCCGGCGATGAAATACAGACAACTGTCGTCATAAATTGTTAAGCGAGGCTTAAGAGAAGCTCATGGAGTATGTCTTAACTGCAACCAAAACCGAGGCGAAAGCTGGGTCTTACTATGACCGCATTGCGCGAGTCTATGACCTGACCTTCAAGGTCAACGGTTACGGTCGGTCATTGGATCAATACTTTAGGACTCATCCGCTGCCTGTTACTCGCGGAGCGCGGATTCTCGATGCCGGTTGCGGCACTGGCCTGCTGACTCATGCCATGCTCCGCGCGGTGCGCTTTCCCGTATCCATCACCGCACTCGACCTGTCACAGACCTCGGTCGTCGCTGCGCGAAAATCGCTTTACTACAGTCCGGGTCGCAAACGTGATGTCACTTTTACTCAGGGAAACCTGCTGTGTTTGCCGTTTGCGGACGAATCGATCGACCTGGTGGTGACGGCAGGAGCGCTTGAGTATGTTCCCCTGGCTGATGGGTTAACGGAATTGGCGCGTGTCATTGCGCCGGGCGGTCACTTGTTGCATCTGCCTATTCATCCGAGTGTGATCGGAGTATTTCTGGAGATACTCTTCCGGTTTAAGAGCCACCCACCGCAGCACGTTAAGGATCAAACCCAACGGCACTTCCGCATCGTGCATCAGTATCGATTTCCGAAACAGCAGGCAATCGGCTGGAGCAAGACCGCGATTCTCGCGCAAAAAGTTTAATTCACGCAAAGGCGAAAGAAGAGTTTTCTCACGCGGCGACGCAACGGCGCAGCGGCCAAGCAAACTATTGTTGATTCTTCGTTGCGCCGTTGCGTCGCCGCGTGAGAAAAACTTCTTACTGCGCCGGTACTATTCGCAAAATCCGATCATCATCCTCTGCCGGCTTGCCGCGTCCATCGCGGTTCGAAGTGGAAAAATAGATATACCCATCCGGTCCTTCAGCAACATCTCGAATACGCCCGTATTGCTTGACCACATCTTCCTGGCTCACGACTTTTCTCCCATCGAGCGCCACGCGAATTAATCGCTCGCCTTTCAGACATCCGAAGAAATAGTTTCCCTTGAAACTCGGAAGAGCAGTTCCGTTATAAAACGCACCACTCGCCGGTGCGCACGCGGGAGTGTATTCGAGCAACGGCGCTTCCAAACCCTCGCGCGTTTCCTTGTGATGAATGGTGGGCCAACCGTAGTTCTTCCCTTTCTCGACAATGTTGACCTCATCGCCGCCTTCAGGACCATCAAACCTGCTTGGTCCATGTTCCGTCTGGAACATCAGACCAGAACCGGGCTGAAAGTCCAGCCCTTGCGCATTGCGATGACCGAGCGACCAGATCTCGGGTCGCGCATTCGCGCGCCCGACAAACGGATTGTCCTGTGGCACCGTGCCGTCGTCGTTCAAACGCAGTGTTTTGCCGGCGAGTGAATCGAGTTGCTGCGCAAGTGCGCGATTAGTAGCGTCGCCTGTCGTTACATAGAGTTTTCCGTCCGGGCCAAAACGAAGGCGACAACCGGCGTGATACTGCGCCGCCGGAAGATCCTCGATAATCACTTTTCGATCGACGAGTCCTTCGGGTGTCTCGCGATAACGCACCACCCGCACACGCACGCCTCCACTCGAGTATGCGTATGAAAGATAAAGAAAATGATTACTGCTGAACTGAGGATGGAGCGCCACGCTCATCAAACCGCTTTCGCCTGATTCTTCAACGTCAGACACAACGAAAAGCGGTTGCGGTTTCAACGTTCCCTTCTCCACAACTCGCACGCGACCGGGCCGCTCCGTAAAGATCATCCGACCATCAGGCGCCCAAACGATGGACCACGGCACTTCAAGCTCACCGACAACCTTTTCAATTTTGAAGCGTGTATTTGTTTGTGCAGAACTTGCCACCTCACCCGTTCCACGTCCGGCCGGTGGCTGGTCGCAGGCTACCCCCAGCGCTATCAAGAGCGCGATCAAACTAAAAATTTTCATGATTCGACTGATTGTTCCCTTAGTGCTGAATGTATTCGTGGAGCAGTTTGAGTTCGTCTCCTTGCTCACCTACTTCCACGCGGAGCAGATCGCGCATTGAGAGCATTCCAACCCAACGCTCACCGTCGACAACCGGAAGATGTCGACTGCCGATCAGTTCCATACGCTCGAGGGCTTGATGGGGTGTTTCGTCACACTGGATCACGGCGCGCAGTTCACTGGTCACTTCGCCGACTTTTACGCTGTGGGGATCACGCCCGGCGACCACGATGCGATTGAGAACATCGCGCTCAGAAAAGACGCCGAGCAATCTGCCGGCATCGTCCAACACGCAGACGGCGCCGATATTTCTCGCGGCCATAAATTCCGCGGCTTCCTGCACGGTAGCCGAGGCCTTCGCCGAGTAAGGCTCACGGTTGCGAATCACATCCCGGATCAGCATCGCTTTCGCCTCCTGATTGTTTGGGGTGTGGGCATTATAACGGAAACTCAGTCACGGATCAGTGAAATCCGTCGCCTAAAACAATGACGCCTGGGCGGTGGGACGACGAAATGTAGAACCGGTAGGAGTTTGGTGGGTACGTTTTTTGTTGAAACCAAGACGCGCGCAGTGAATCTTGAACAGACGTTCGGTCGCTTCCCAGTATTGACCTTTGCCGCGCATGCGTTCGCCAAATGTGCTCGAGTTGAGTTTGCCGTCGCGCGCTTCGCGAATCCGATTCAAGATTCGATCAGCTTTAGTGGGCAGCTTCTCGCGTAAACGTTCTTCGAAATACGGAGCAACATTGCCCGGCAACCGCAGCATGTTGATAAACGCATACTCAGCGCCTGCTTCCTTCGCGCGTTTCAGCAACACGGGGATGTCGGTCGAGAGCCCCGGAATCACCGGAGCAATTCCAATCCCAACTTTGATACCCGCAGCGGCGAGTGCTTCCATTGCATGAAATCGCGCTTCCGGAAGCGGTGCGTAAGGCTCAACCGCGCGAGCAGCCTCAATGTCAGTAAACGGAATCGTAAAGAACACCCCCAGACTCGCATTGCGCGAAAGGTCCTGAAGCACATCAATATCTCGGCGAATCAGTGCCGACTTCGTAATCACACCAACCGGATTGCGAAACTCAGCACAAACTTCCAGACACCGGCGCGTCAGTTTGTAATTCGCCTCCAACGGAATGTAAGGATCTGAAGTGAAAGAGAAAACGATCTCTGCGCCCTTCCACGATGGTCGCATGAGTTCTTTCCGTAGCAACTCCGGCGCGTTTACCTTGGCCACGATCTTCCGATCGAAATCGGTGCCGGCGCCATAACCGAGATACTCGTGCGTAGGGCGGCTGAAACAGTACGTGCAACCGTGGATGCAGCCGCGATAACAGTTGACCGTGTAATCGAAACCGACGTCAGGACTGTTGTTGTGAGTGATGATGTGACGGGTGGCAGTCTCTTCAAAGACTTCGAGTTTTGCTTCGGGCGGTTCACCAATCCACTCGACTGAATGCGTGAGCCACGGATTTGGCGGATTTTCTACGTACTGCATAACCATTAAAACCTAACTGCGGATAAACACAGATCGGATTTATCAGCGTCAATCCGTAAAGCTATCCGTGTGAATCCGTGGTAACGGCCATGGATTCGATCGCCGCGAACAAGAGAAATACTTGCTGGCCGGGTTCGGCGGCTGATTCGGTGAGACAAACATAATCGTTTGTAATCTCGGAAATGCGGCCCGAATAAACTCCGCCTGATACAGTTTTCACATCAACCATCTCACCTTTGAAACGGCGAAAGAGATTCTCAAGATGTTGACCCGGCATTGGTCTCTCCGTTTTCTTTATCAGTCCAACTTACAAAGAAATAACGATATTTGTCAGGGTCTTCAATAGTAATAAAACGACCACCCCAACCTTCATCAACGGGCGGCTGTACATAAGCTCCGCGAGTATTCAGTTGACCATAAAAGACGTCTACATCAGTTACGCCGACAAAAAAATGAACCCCGCGTCCTCTTCGCAACATCGTCTCCAGATGTTGAGCAAGTGTGATGCGTAACTCGCCGCCGCGCAACTTCGCCATCGGAGGTTCTGAGTCGTAGTTAACCGACTCGATCTCCATTCCCAGTATTCCCTCGTAAAAGGCGAGCGATTCTTCAAGACTGTTGACCTCCAGAAAGAGCAGGTCCAAACCACTAATCATGCGGCGCTCGACCTCAGTATGACATCAATAAATAAAGCCCGAATCCAGCAGTGGCAATCACCATCCAGAACGCCACCTCCTGCACGTTCGTGTGTCGCTTAAAAGGATTGGTCACCGGCAGCGATGCATTTACCGCCTGCATTGCGCTCCGCGCCAGCATCACTCCAAACCCCAGCACTAACACCGCCAAAATGGCCAGCGGCCATAGAAACCAGATCCACTGAAAACGAACCAGCAGCAACAAAAACAACCCCGCGATCAAACAGAGGAACGCGCTCAGTGTATGCCCCATCACACCTACGTCAGGCGCGGTTGGGGCCGTAACGCGAACAGTGTACGACGGAGCGTCAGGTCGACGGCGGCGTTCGTCATAGGAATTGCGCAGATTCCTGTCTTTGAGAACGCTGTAAGCCTCGTTCAAAGACTTCATCCGCTCCTCACTGCCACCTCGATCGGGATGGTGTTTTGCCGCCTCCCGCTTGTACTGCCGATCGATCTCGATCTGAGACGCATCCTTGTCGATGCCCAAAACACCGTAGTAGTCTTTGTTCGAATCGAACTGGCTCATCGCGATTTGGTGATTCTAGAGGGGCTGTTTTCGTTTGGCAATCCAGTCCACAGATTACACAGATTAAGCGGAGGTTTTGCTTTTGCTCAAAGTCGAGAATCTCTCGAAGGAGTATTCCACTCCCGCTGGACCACTCCCAATTGTTTCCAACGTCTCTCTGGAGTTATCACCCGGCGCGGCCGTTTCCATTATGGGACCATCCGGCAGCGGCAAGAGCACGTTGCTTTATATGATCGGCGCGCTGGAAACACCTTCGAGCGGCACTGTCACCCTCAAAGGTCAGAATCCGTTTTTACTGAGTCCCAAACAACTCGCCGCGTTTCGCAACCAGCAGATCGGATTTGTCTTCCAGGATCATTGCCTGTTGCCGCAGTGTTCTGTAATCGAAAATGTGTTGACGCCGACTATGGTTTCGACCGGCAATGGTGAGCCGGAACAACGCGCCACTGAATTACTAAAACAAGTGGGTCTGGCTGAACGTTTAGACCATCGACCCGCACAACTGTCAGGCGGTGAAAAACAACGAGTCGCACTCGCGCGCGCGTTGATCATGAAGCCGCAACTGCTGCTTTGTGATGAGCCGACCGGAAACCTCGATCAGAAATCGGCAGGAGTAGTCGCCGATATGCTTTTCGATATCCACCGCAACGCTGAATCGATCCTGATTGTCGTCACGCATAGCAAAGAACTTGCCGCACGTTTTCCCCAACGCTTTGAACTCCGGAACCGGCAGCTCGAATCGCTTTAATGAAAACCACCACAATCGTAAAACGCAGTCTCGCATACTACTGGCAAACCAACCTGGTCGTAGTGCTGGGCGTAGCTATCGCTGTTTCAGTGCTCGCCGGTGCGTTGCTGATTGGCGAATCAGTGCGCGCCAGCTTACGCGATCTTTCGTCCCGGCGTTTGGGTAATACTGACGATCTCATTTCATCGGCAAACTTCTTTCGCGAACAACTTGCGGTCGATCTGGAACAACGCGGGCAGTTTGTAGCTGATGGAATCGGCGTTACCTGTCCGTTGATTGCGCTCGAAGGCGTGGTGGTCCATGAGCCAAGCAAACGACGCGCAGGTGGAGTGAAGATTTACGGCGTTGATGACAGGTTCTGGAAATTCAATGGCGTAGCAGGAGTCACCACTCCGGATAATCGAAACACACTAGTGAGTCAGAGTCTCGCAAGCGAACTCGGGAGCGCGGCGGGCGAGTCGCTGTTGCTGCGACTCGAGAAACCCACGGATATTCCGGTTGAATCGTTGCATGGACGCAAAGAAGATCCCGGCAAGACGATTAGATTGAATGTCAGTGGGGTGCTGGGTGGTGAGTCGCTCGGTGAGTTTTCACTGCAGCCGCAGCATGGAGCTGTGCGGGCGATCTTTGTGTCGCTGAGTTTTTTGCAGAAGGAGTTGGAACAGGAAGGCAAGGTAAACACGATCCTGGTTGGCAGGCACTCGGGAACACCGGCAGCAATGCAATCGCAATCGATTGCGAAGTTGCTCAAGACCAAATCGACGCTCGAAGATCTTGGTCTCACACTCAGGACGATCAACGAGCAGACGGTCTCACTCGAGAGCAACAGCAAGATTCTCAACGAGCATGTCACTACTGCTGCGACTGAAGCGGCTAAGTCGCTCTCGTTGAAAACCGTTCCGGTCCTTTCTTACCTGGCAAACAGCTTAACCGCCGGCGATCGTTCTACGCCTTACTCACTCGTCACTGCGGTTGACGATGAAACACTGGCAACGCTCGCAAAAACGCAAACCACTCAACAGCCACCAATAATTCTTAACGAATGGCTCGCGCGCGATCTCAATGCGAAAGTCGGCGACACGGTTTCACTCGAATACTACCTCTGGCATGAGAACGGCCGGCTCGAAACAAAGAAATCTGACTTTCAGGCAGCCGCGATAGTGCCCATGACCGGGCTCGCGGCGGATCGCGAACTGGTGCCGGAGTATCCGGGAATCACTGAGTCGGAAGAGATGGCTGACTGGGATCCGCCGTTTCCGATCGAGTTAAACCGCGTTCGGAAAGAGGATGAAGACTACTGGCGCAATTATCGCGCGACGCCAAAAGCATTCATCCCGCTGACGACGGCGCAGAGTTTGTGGCAAACGCGCTTCGGCAAACTTACGTCGATGCGCATTGAATCGCCCGGAAATAAATTAACACCCGAGGTCGTTAACAACTTCAGCGAAAGCCTGCGTAAAGCTCTCGATCCTGCGTTGATTGGTTTTCAGGTAGTTCCAGTACGCGATCAGGGTCAGGCGGCTTCGCGAGGCGCAACCGATTTCGGTGAGTATTTTTTGTACTTCAGTTTTTTCATCGTCGTCTCGGCGCTCATGTTGACGACTTTGTTTTTCAAACTCGGGATCGAGCAACGCGCGCGTGAGATCGGAACGCTTCAGGCGGTCGGATTTACGGAGTCAACCCTCAGGCGAATGTTTTTGATTGAGGGAATGCTGTTGGCGGGAGTCGGGAGTTTGCTCGGAGTCGTTGGTGCAATTGGATACGCGGCGCTGCTGATGTACGGGCTGCGGACGTGGTGGGTTGATGCGGTGGGAACGACGGCGTTGACGTTGCATGTTTCGTGGGTGTGGTTAGTGGTTGGCGTTTTAGGCGGAATGGTCACGGCGGGTGTGTGTATTTTTCTTACTCTCCGAAAACTCGGCCGCGCCACTACGCGCAGTTTGCTGTTGGGTGGCATTGGTTCGCAAGAAAATTTGCCACGCAAAGACGCTAAGACGCAAAGAAGAGCTTTCCTTGGCGTCTTTGCGTCTTTGCGTGGAAAACCGCTTGCAATTCTTTGGAGTCTTATCGGAGTTGCACTACTACTCGCCGGCGCGTTGAAATTAATCCCCCAAGCCGCGGGCTTCTTTGGCGGCGGCGTCGTGCTACTCATCGCGGGCGTGAGCTTTATTTCGCTCTGGCTGAAACGCAGCAAACAACCACCTATTACAGGCTCCGGCTGGTGGACCATCGCACGACTCGGCTTTCGCAACGCCACCTATCGCCCCGGCCGCACCATTCTCTGCATCACGCTGATCGCTGCTGCAGCTTTCATCATCGTCGCCGTCGATTCATTCCGCCGTTCCGGCGTCACCGCCAACGACAAAAAGTCCGGCACCGGAGGCTTCCCGCTCATCGCCGAATCACTGCTGCCGGTGGTCCAGGATGCAAACACGCCTGCGGGCCGCGACTCACTAAACCTCGCCAACGACGAATCGATCTTAAAAGACGTTGGTTTCGCAAGTTTTCGCGTGCGACCGGGAGACGACACCAGTTGTCTGAATCTCTACCAGCCACGCAATCCGAAGATCGTTGCTCCTCCGGAATCCTTTATCAGCGAGAACCGCTTCACATTTCAGAGTTCACTAGCGGCCAACCCGGAAGAGGAAAACAATCCCTGGCTACTTCTCAATCGACAGTTTGCGGACGGCGCCGTTCCGGTAGTTGGAGATGCGAATTCGCTGACGTATGTGCTGCATTTGAAAGTCGGTGACGAACTGGTGGTGGACAATGCAAATGGACCACTCAAACTCCGTGTGGTCGCTGCTCTTTCTGACAGCGTGCTGCAAAGCGAGCTGGTAATGTCTGAGAAAAACTTTCTGCGACTGTTTCCATCACAGGAAGGTTACCGGTTGTTCTTACTCGACGTTCCTGATCCGCAACGATCAAATGAAGTCGCAACTATTCTCGAAGAGCATCTCTCAGACTTCGGCTTCGACGTAGTTTCGAGTGAAGAAAAACTTGCAAATTTTCATCGCGTCGAGAATACCTATCTCTCGACTTTCCAGATGCTCGGCGGTCTGGGCCTGGCACTGGGCACCCTGGGAATGGCGGCGGTGTTGTTACGGAATGTCTTCGAACGACGCCGAGAACTGGCTCTCCTGCGTGCCGTGGGGTATAACTCTTCGCATTTCGCAGCAATGGTAATTACGGAAAACGTTCTGATGCTTTGCTGCGGTTTAATTGTAGGATTTGTCTGCGCTCTGCTCGCAATTGCACCCGTGCTCTTCGAACGCGGGGGCCGGCTTCCAAACATTTCGCTCGGCTTGTTACTCCTGGCAGTTTTGCTTTCGGGCGCAACGGCATCGCTAGTGGCTACCCTGGCCGCCTTGCGCTCACCGCTCCTGCCGGCACTCCGAGCAGAATAATCCACAGATTACACCGATCGGATTTGATCAATCTCTGTAATCTGTGGACCAGAAAGGACAGTCATGCGAATTTCAAAGATACTTGCCTTGGTTCTCCTTTTAGGAGTCGTAGTCGATGCTCGCGCGCAGTCTGACTGGCTACAGTGGGGTGGACCAAGTCGGAACTTCACCACCAACTCAAAAGGGCTGGCCGCAACCTGGCCTGCGACTGGTCCCAAACAACTTTGGACCCGACCACTCGGCGCCGGACACTCCGCAATTCTCGCGAGTGGCAACACCCTTTACACCGCGTACGGCACCGGCGAACAAGAGACCATCATCGCCCTCGCAGCCGATACCGGTAAGACAGTTTGGGAACACAAGTACAGCACGCCGCAGCCGGCCGGTATGGATTATGAATATGGCTATGGACCACATTCGACACCTTTGATCGCCGGAGATCTGCTCTTCACCGTTGGCGCCACGGGTAAACTTTTCGCGCTCGAGACAAAGACAGGCAAAGTCGCATGGTCTCACGATCTCTGGACCGAGTACGGCGGCTCCAAGATGGGTCGTGGTTACTCATGCAGTCCGATGGCCTATAAAAGCACCATCATTCTTACCCTCGGTGGTAAAGACCAGACATTGATCGCTTTTAATCAAAAGGACGGATCCGTCGCCTGGAAAAACCAGAATCTCGACCTGTCGCCGTCGTCGCCGATGCTGATCAATGTTGACGGCCAGGATCACTTGTTGATGTTTCTCGGCAAAGTGGTTGCGGGTCTCGATCCGAATAACGGAAACCTGCTCTGGAGTCATCCGCATGTCACCGAGTGGGGACTCAACATTTCACTGCCGGTCTGGGGCAGCGACAACCTGTTATTCATCTCCTCCGCTTATAGCGGTGGCAGCCGGGCGATCAAGTTGACGCAGAAGGATGGAAAGACAACCGCGGAAGAACTTTGGTTTCACCGGCGCATGCGGCTGCATCATGGAACGGCGATCCGCATCGGCGATCATATCTACGGATCCAGCGGCGACTTTGGACCAGCATTCCTGGTTGCGATTAACGTCAAGACCGGCGAGATTGCCTACCAGGATCGCACTTTTCCGAAGAGTAACCTCCTATTCGCTGACGGAAAGTTGATTATTTTGGACGAAGACGGCAATCTTGCACTGGCAACCGCAACACCAACTGAATTGAAAGTACTGTCGAAGGTAAGTGTGCTCAAGAACCTTGCCTGGACGGCGCCGACGCTTGTCGGGACAAAGCTATACCTGCGAGACCGGCGCACCATTTCGGCTTTTGACTTAAGTTAATCCACAGATTGCACGGATGATTCGTTGAATCTGTGTAATCTGCGAACCGGAGGAAAAGAAAAATGCGGAATCGAACTCTCGGAGTGCTGGCAGTTTTCCTGTTCTCATTTGCTGTGGTCCATGGCCAAAACTGGCCGCAGTGGCGTGGTCCGGCTTTGAATGGCGTCAGTGCGGAAAAGAACCTGCCCGTCAAATGGACCACCGATGAAAACGTTGTCTGGAAAGTTCCCATGCCGGGCCTGAGTGGCTCAACGCCAATCGTCTGGCGCGACCGTATTTTTCTTAACCTCGCCGAAGGTGACAATCTCGCCCTTTGGTGTCTCGATAAAGCCAAAGGCGACGTGCTCTGGAAAAAACCACTCGGCAGCGGCAACGTGAAACTGCGCAAGCACAACATGTCGTCGCCGTCGCCGGTCACTGACGGAAGAAGCGTCTACGTCATGACTGGTACCGGTTTGCTGAAAGCATTTGATTTCAACGGCAAGGAGTTGTGGTCCAGGGACATTCAAAAAGAATACGGCGAATTTGGTCTTAACTGGGGTTACGCGTCATCGCCGTTGCTGTTTGAAGATTCGCTTTACGTTCAGGTGCTTCACGGAATGAAGACGGATGCGCCTTCATACGTGATGCGTATCGATAAGAAGAACGGGAAGAATGTTTGGAAGGTTGATCGCCCTACTAACGCACAGCGTGAATCTCCCGATTCGTATACGACTCCGGCTTTGCTTCGCTACGGCAAGACGACCGAGATCGTGATTACAGGAGGCGATTGCGTCACAGGACACGATCCGGCAAACGGTAAGGAACTCTGGCGCGCGAACGGTCTCAACCCTGACAACAATCCGTTCTATCGCATTGTTGCGTCGCCAATCGTTTTCGGCGACCTCATTTATGCTCCGACTCGCGTCAAGCCGCTACTCGCGCTTAAAGTCGGTGGTCGTGGCGACATCACGAGTTCGCATGTTGCGTGGTCCACTGTTAATGGACCCGACGTGCCGACTCCGGTTACTGACGGCAAGTATTTTTACATCGTGAACGATCGCGGGATCATGTGGTGCCTTGACGCCAAAACCGGCGCTGAGATTTACGCGCAACAACGCATCAAGTCCGGGATCTACAGCGGTTCACCCGTACTCGCCGATGGAAAGATCTACGTAACCAACGAAGAAGGCTTTACCACGGTGATTGCGGCTGGACCAAAGTTTGAAGTGCTCGCTGAGAATCCGCTAAACGATTACGTGTTGAGTTCGCCGGCGATTGCCGATGGCCGGATCTATCTGAAGACCTCGGGACATCTCTACGCGATTGGAAAGAAGTGAGCCACTGATTAAACGGATTAAGAACGGATAGGTCGTGAAAATGAAGCGATTGATAATTCTGTTGGTGGTTGCAGTCTTCGCATTGAATGTGAGGGCGCAGGAGTCGAAACTGGGACGGGTTGAGTTTCCGACTTCGGGCTCCGAGAAAGCGCAGGTGCATTTCATGCGCGGACTCGGTGCGTTACACTCGTTCTGGTACGAAGAGGCGCTCGAAGCGTTTCGTGAGTCAACCAAGATTGAGCCTGACTTTGCGATGGGTTACTGGGGCGAAGCGATGGCCCACAATCACCCCTTGTGGTCGGAGCAGGATCTTGAGGCGGCTCGCCAGGTACTCGCCAAGATCAAAGAAACGCCAAAGTTGACTGAGCGTGAACGTGCCTTTCTCGCCGCTGTCAGAGCGCTTTATGGTGAAGGTGACAAACGCGCACGCGATCTGGCGTATTCAGCCGCCATGGAAAAGGTCTATCGCGCTTATCCAAACGATCTGGAAGCTGCAGCGTTCTACTCGCTGTCGCTGCTCGGGATCACGGGTGAAAAGGGTTATCGACTTCAAGCCAAAGCGGGAGCAATCGCACTCGAGATCTACCAGAAGAACCCGAATCACCCCGGCGCGGCGCACTACATCATTCACGCCTTCGACGATCCCGAGCACGCGATTATCGCTTTGCCCGCGGCGCGTCGCTACGCCGACATCGCTCCGGAAGCACATCACGCGCGCCACATGCCGTCGCACATTTTTCTGCAACTCGGAATGTGGCCTGAAGCCGCCGCGTCAAATCAATCGGCGTGGGACGCGTCTGATGCGTGGATGAAGCGTAAGAACCTGCCGCTGAGCATACGTGATTACCACAGTTTGCACTGGCTGCTTTACGCGTATCTGCAGCAAGGTCGTTACAACGAGGCTGAGCAACTGCTCACTCTGATGAAGAAGGTGATGTCAGAGTCGACCTACGATAACAAGTTGCGACCGGGTTACTACGAAAACAATTACGCCAACATGGCTGCGTCGTTCATAGTCGAAACTGAGCGTTGGAATCTGGCAACAGCGCTTTTCCCGGAAGGTAAGCCGGCGGTCGCCGCGGAATCAGCGGGTGGGATGCACGGCGGTCACAATGCCGGCTCTGCTCCGAGTAGCGGTGCGACAGCAACCGTGCGAACTTCTGCGGCGAGTGCGACGTTGCCACACTTTATTCGCGGTCTCGCGGCAGCAACCGGTGGTTCCGCCGCAAGCGAGCAAAGTGTCACGGCATTGCAGGGATTAAGAGCGAGTCGAAGCAGTGCTCAATCGGAGATCTTTGAGCTTGAGATTGCAGCTTTGAGTGCGTCGATGAAAAAGGACCACGCCAAAGCGATTGAGTTGATGCAAAAAGCAACGGCGCTCGAAGAATCGCTAACCCCGCCATATGGACCACCAGGTTTAATCAAGCCTTCGCACGAACTTTTTGGTGAGATTCTTCTGCGAGCTGGTAAGCCGGCTGACGCCGCCGCGCAATTCAAAGTGGCCCTCTTGCGCCAACCAAACCGCGCTCGCTCGTTGTTAGGTGCAGCACGCGCGGCAGCCCAAACCGGCAACCAACCCGCTGCGCTCACCGCTTACACCATTCTGCTCGACCAATGGAAACAAGCCGACGACAGCCTCGCGGAACTCCGGGAAGCCCGCGAGTTTCTCAAACAAGCCAAACGATAAACTCTCGGGTTCGAAGACCTGGAGTTCACGACTAGGGCGGCCACGGAGGGCCGCCCCTACAATTACTTTCTTGTGTCTTTTCGTGGCCTACGTCTTCTCCCGGACGTCGTAGGCGTAAATCGTATCCTGGTCTCGCAAATACAAACGACCACCAGCAACAACCGGATGCGACCACGTCGGTAATGAGTCCTGCTGAATCCGGAAGCGCCCTTTCTCTTTGTATCCAGTCGGTGTCGCTTCAACTAATCCAACCACCCCATTCTCACTGAAGCAATACAGATGTCCATCCGCAAAAACCAGTGACCCTTTGCCGACACTGCGATCGCGCCACGCGATTTCGCCCGTGTCAAACTTCATCACCGTCAGGATCGCGCTCGAGAAACCATAGAGATGATCGCCAATCAAAACTGAACTGCTGTGGTGATTGCGCATCTCTTTTGTGAACCAGATCTCCTGCGCTTTGTTTTCAGCGTTAATCTCGACCACGCCACCGCCTGTGCCGTAATCAGATGAGATAAATACGCGATTGCCACGAGCAATGGGCGTTGCGATATTCGCTACGTTATTCGACGGCTTGCCGTATTCCCACAACAACTTGCCATCGCGCACATCCAACCCCACGGCACGACTCTTAGTGAAGAACACCACTTGGGTAATCCCGTTGATCTGCACTGGTAAGCCTGACGAGTAACCCGCACCGTCACTCTGGCTCTTCCAAATTACCGAACCGTTGGCTTTGTTGAGCGCTACGATGGAGGCATCCGGACCGCCGGCATTTACGAGTACTCTGTTTCCGAGCACCAACGGCGACTCGCTGATACCCCACCTGATATTCGAACCGCCAAACTCCGACAGCACATTCTTGGACCACACAATCTTCCCGGTGCGCGCTTCGAAGACGGAGAGATCGCCGTTGCCGCCAAGCGCATAAACGCGATCGCCGTCGACCGTCGGTGTCCCACGTGGTCCATCGCCACGATCGTTTCGGAACGCCGATCCATGCGCCGTGGCCCACGCTTCTTTGCCGGTGTTGACATCAAAGGCCACTACGAATTCGCGTTCGCCACGCAAACCCATCGTGAACAACTTGCCATTAGCGACAGAAAACGAAGAGTAACCACGCCCGGCACCGGCCGCTTTCCAGAGCAATGGCGGACCCGCTTCCGGCCACTGTTTGAGCAATCCCGTTTCCTTCGAGATGCCATCACGATTTGGACCACGCCACTGTGGCCAGTTAGCGGCGGACTGCGCCAGCGATGTACCAACTACGCTTAGTAGTACAACCAATGAAAGTAAAACCCTGACCTTCATTCTGATCTCCTTCGTGTGCAGAAATAGCTTCTATCGGTCCGGGGAGACGCGAAGATTCAAATCTACGACTGCGGTTTGAAGTAAAGCACTAAACCGCCGCCCAGAGCTGCCAAAACAAAGCCGAGATAGAGCATCGGATTCGGTGAAGTCTTTGGCGGATGCAGCCACATCGAATACAACACGTTAACCAGTGGCGCTCCGGCAAAAACCAGCGGCATCACGTAAGTCGGAAGTCCGCCCGATCTAAATGCAAAGATGATACAAACGGCGCCGGCCGCGCCCAACCCGCCGGCGAGAGTGGCTCCCACGGAGCCCTTCATGGTAAAGCCGTTTAGCTGGCCCTGAGACGACAGCGCGATCACAGGCACCAGCACACCAATCAAAAAGTAAGCGACACCAACACACAACAAGGCGCGCATAGGATTGCCGAGCTCCACCTGGCCGCGATGCAGAGCAGGACCATAAAGTCCCCAGGAAAGTGCGGCGCCGAGAGCAAAAAGGATCCAGAGCATCAGGACCTCCAAGATTATGATTTTCTCTGTGCAACCTCTGTGTCTCTGTGGTTAAACTTTTGCTGCGAATTACGTCACAGAGACACAGACTACCCAGAGGTTGCACAGAGAAGCAGTATATTAGGATCTCGCTCGCAAAACTGAAACTCAGAGCGGCCTTGAACCGTAATGTCTTCGTTCCAAGTCAGCGCATTCTAACATCTGAGGCTTAGACATAATAGCAAGCGATTTGCTAAGGTCTGCCAGATACAAACGACCTCCAAAATCTTGTACGGGAGTATTAAATCTTGAAGTCGAACTTTCGCTTTCTCTTCCTACTGGTTCTCCCCCTCGTACTGCCGGCAGTAATCGCGGCACAAACCCATCGCGCCTCGTTGCGAGGAACAATTTACGACGTCAATCAGGCAGCGATTCCCGGCACTGCAATCCGGTTAACCAGCGTGGCCACGGGTGAGACTCGCGAAACAGACAGTGGGGAGGGAGGCGAATATGGTTTTTCATCGCTGCCCGCTGGTCTGTACGAACTCCGAATTACAAAGTCCGGTTTCAGAGAGCAAAGTCACAAGTTCGAACTCTTCGTCAATCAAGTGCGACGGCAGGACGTAACCCTCGATGTGGGACTTAACGAACTCGTCTCGATCGATTCCACGTTTGAAGCGCCACTTAAGAAAGACTCGCCTTCACTCGGCACCGTCATCGAGAACCGCATGATTACCGGTCTGCCTCTTGATGGCCGAAATTTCTACGAACTGAGCCTGCTGGTTCCCGGTGCCGTACCACCGGCGCCAGGTTCGGCCGGATCGGTTCGCGGTGACTTTGCCTTCAGCGTCAACGGCGCACGCGAAGATGCCAACAACTTCCTGCTTGATGGTGTTTATAACGTCGATCCGAAACTCAACACTTTCGGCGTGCGTCCGTCAGTAGATGCGATTCGCGAATTCGAGATGTTGACGAGCACCTACGACGCATCATTCGGCCGTAACCCGGGCGCGCAGGTCAACGTCATTCTGAACTCCGGCTCAAACGACTTTCACGGTTCCCTGTTTGAATTTCATCGCAACGCCGCCCTCGATGCGCGCAACTTCTTCGCGCCCGCAACGGAACCCAAACCAAAATACCTTCGCAACCAGTTTGGCGGCGCCATCGGTGGTCCAATCGTTAACAATCGTACCTTCTTCTTCGCCGACTATGAAGGAACTCGTTCCCGCGAAGGAATCACGCGGATCACCAACGTACCGACTGCGCTCGAACGTAACGGCAATTTTACCCAAAGCATCTTCGGCGTCCCGACTAATCCTTTTACCGGCATGCCGTTTGACGGCGGCGTGATTCCTGACTTCTTTATTAGTCCCGTCGGGCGAGCCATCGCCGCGCTTTATCCGCTGCCAAACCGTAATGTTCCGTTTCAGAATTTTGTATCGTCGCCAACGCAGAGTGATGATAACGACAGTTTCGACGTGCGAGTGGATCACCATCTGACCGATCGCGCCGAACTCACTTTCCGATACAGCTTTGGCGATCGGGATCTCTTCGAACCGTTTACTGGTCCAACTTTGGCGCTGGTTCCCGGCTTTGGCGATACGGTCAAACGTCGCAGCCAGAATGGCATGGCCGCACTGACATTGGTGTTAACACCGAATCTCGTGAACGAGAGCCGCGTAGCTTTCAGTCGCGTGGCGGCGTCCGTTACTCAGCAAGCGAGCGTGCTGAATTCACAAGTGGGATTGCCCACGGTCTCAACGCGCGACCGCGATCTGGGATTGAGCTTCATCACCATCACCGGTTTTTCTCCTTTAGGCGATGAAGGAAACAACCCTCAGGACAGCACCACAAACGTCTATCAGTTTCTGAACAACTCGAGTTACGTTCACGGTAAACACCTGTTCAAATTCGGCGCCGATTTGCGTTTTTCACAACAGAACGCTTTCCGCGATGTTGAATCGCGCGGGCGGTTACAGTTTTCGCCGTTCGGACAGATCACGGGTAACGCGCTCGGCGATTTGCTGCTCGGATTTCCTTTCCTGACCAGCATTGCGCGAGTTGATAACCCGCAGCAGATTCGCACCGAGAGTTATAACTTCTTCGTCAACGATAGCTATCGCGTCACCCAGCGCTTGACGATTACCGGCGGTCTTCGTTACGAGTACAACTCACCCGCGGTAGACGCCGACGATCGCGCAACTATCTTTGACACCGTCACGCGCAGTCTTTTGCCGGTCGGCACCGGCGGAGTTCCGCGCAGTGGTTACGACTCTGACAAAAACAACTTCGCCCCCCGAGTCGGGTTTGCGTGGTCCATCGGCGAACAAACCGTGCTACGCGGCGGTTATGGGGTCTATTACGATCAGTCGGCGCTCGCGCCTGCTGAAGCTCTCTACTTCAACTCGCCGTTCTTCGACAACAATATCTTCTTCTCGTTACCGGGCCTGCCGTTGACCCTCGACAATCCGTTTCCGTCATTCTTCCCGCTTCCCTTGCCCGACTCCGCACTCGCGATTCAACGCGATCTGCGCACCGGGTATATGCAGCACTGGAACTTCAACATCGAACGACAGTTCGGCAGCCGCAGCGTGCTCGAGGTTGCTTATGTCGGTTCAAAAGGCACCAAGCTGTTGACGGCTCGCGACATCAATCAACCGCAACCAAGCGCGTTGCCTCCGGGACTCCCGGTTGTGCCGCGGCCTGATCCGCGTTTTGACGACATCAACCTGCTGGAGTCGCGTGCTAACTCGAATTACCACGCGTTACAGCTTCGTTTTCAGCAACGGCTCGTGCGCGGTCTGTCGTCGCTCGTGTCTTATACCTGGTCCAAGTCGCTCGACGACGCGTCAAACTTCTTCACCAGCGCGGGCGATCCAAACTTCCCGCAAAACAGTAACAACGTCAGGGCTGAGCGCGGACGTTCAAACTTCGACGTCGCACATCGCTTATCGGCCAGCTATTCCTACGCCCTGCCGTTTGGCAAAGGCCAGCAATACCTCGCGAATGATGGTTTGTTGACGACAATTTTGAGCGGCTGGGAAACTTACGGAATCGTAACGCTGCAAAGCGGCAGACCGTTTACCGTCGCATTGCTTTCGGAGATCGATAACAGCGGCACCGGACGATCGATTCTCGGCTTTGGTGCGAACGACCGTCCTAACCTGATTGGAAATCCGGAGCTTTCAAATCCGACGACGTTGCAGTGGTTCAATACGGCGGCGTTTGCGTTTTCTGCTCCGGGAACGTTTGGAAATGCAGGCAGGAATATTCTCGACGGGCCGGGATTTCAGAATGTGAATGCGTCACTTTTGAAGAACACGCGGCTGACTGAACGCGTCAACCTGCAATTCCGAGCGGAAGCATTCAATCTCTTCAATCATCCAAACTTCAACCTGCCGGACAACTTCCTCGGCTCGCCAACGTTTGGACGAATCACCTCCGCCCGCGATCCGCGACACATTCAGTTTGGATTGAAGCTATTGTTCTAAACCACAGATTACACAGATGAAAAATCGGATAAGGCGCGGATTAGTCCGCGCCTTCCGTGTTTATCTGTGACCGATCGTCGTAGGAGAGATATTTAGCGGAGAGCAATAGGTCTGACTCTTCGGATGTTGGGGCTTGCGCGACCATCGTGCCGTCAAGATTTTCGTAGAGGGGCGGTGGGATCTCGGCGAATTCGGACATTGGTCCATAAACCGAATCTACGCCTTCCTTGAACACGTCGCCAATCAACAGATTGATGATGTGCACACGCTCATCCGGATACTTGCGCAGGAATCCCGCGAAGCTGAATCCGTCGTTGTAAAACGCATAAACGAGCTTACGCATCGATTCGATGCCGCGATCCAGTTTCGTCTGATACTGACCAAGACGCGCAGCCGAGAAATCGTCGTGATTGAACGCGTCGTGAATTGCGTCGGCCGCGAGCTCGGCCATCTTCAACGCCAGCAACACACCTGACGAATAAATCGGATCGAGAAAACCATATGCATCGCCGATGATGATGAAACCGTTACCGGAATTGTGCTTGGAACGGTACGAATAATCGAGAATCGAATAGATCTTATCGACGCGCTCTCCCCCCGCCACACGACGACGGCACGGTTCGCATTTCTCGATCTCCTCGTGATAAATCTTCGCCAGATCCTGCCCGCGTCCCTGGACCAGATACTCCGGATCCGCCACGATACCCACACTCGTAATGTCGTTTTCGAGCGGTATATACCAGAACCAGCCGCCGCTGCCAGCTTCGGTGCGCAACACCAGCGTAGCGCCGCCATTCAGATCCGGCTCACGATGCGCTCCCTTGAAGTAGGAATAGAGCACGGCTTTCTTAAGCTTCGGATCGCGCACGCGCCAGCGAAACTTGTTTGACAGCATCGCTTGCTGGCCAGTCGCATCAACCACCACATTGGCGAAAAACTTTTCGCGCGTGCCGTCCTGCATTTGCACTTCGACGCCGACTGCACGATCACCCTCGAAGAGCACCTGTTTCACCAAAACGCCCTGATGCACAACTGCGCCCTGGTCGGCCGCATGATTGATCAGCAGATGATCAAACTCAGCCCGCGTGACTTGCCACGTGACCGCACTCTCGTGATGCACTGCTTCAAAGAAATAAAACGGACGCGACTCCTTGCCGGCAGGATTCGCAAACTGCACGCTGTACTTCCGAACAAATGGACTTTCCTTCAGTTTTTCCAGCAAGCCCAGACGTCGAAACGTCCAGTATGTATCGGTCATCAACGATTCACCGATGTGATGACGCGGAAAAATCTCTTTTTCGAAAAGAATTACCCGGCGACCTTCGCGCGCCAGGATACCGGCAACGGAACTCCCTGCGGGTCCACCACCCATTACTATGACGTCGTAATTATTTGTGCTCATGCGTAGCGTACAGTTCTCAGTTCAGGTTCAAAAAAATCGATCAGAAAATGATCTACTTGTAAAAGCCCGCGCCGCGTCAGTTCGATGGTTCCGTTTTGACGCTGCAGCAGGCTCTTTTCTTCCAGCCCTTCGTAAACAGAGCTGAATTCTTTCCAAACATCGATGCCAAACTTCTCACGAAAATAACCGGTGTCGAGCGCTCCGGTCTTTAATTGCAAAACCATCTCGCGAATTAGTTGCTGTTTCGGTGTCAGCGAAACGGCCCGCAAAAGTGGCAGGCGGTCTTCGTTAAGGATGCGCACATACTCTTCAAAGTTGTGCGCGTTTTGAAAATTGACCCCGCCGAAATGGGAAAACGACGAAACACCAATGCCGATCATGTCGCCGCCATGCCAGAGCGCGTCACGATAAATAAAGCGGCACGTTTTCTTTTTCGTAGCGACTATATCAGTGCCCGCAATTTCGTAACCGTGCGCGTTGAATTCGTTAAAGGCGTAGTCGAGCCACCCGCGTTTCGTGGACCAACCCGCGATCGGCGACGTGACGCCTTTCTTCAGAATGTCCTGCGAGATGACCGTGTTGTACGGCAATTCCATCTGATAAATAGTGACGGAATCTGGTTCGAGTTCGATTGCACGGCGCACAGCCTCGCGCCACTTTTCTTCCGTTTCTCCCACCATACCCGCAATCAGATCGATATTGACTTGCGGGAAGTCGACCTCGCGAGCCCAGTCATAAGCACGATAGATTTCGGGTGACAGATGCGCACGACCATTCGCTGCGAGGATTTCATCGTCGAAGTGTTCGATACCGAGACTCAAACGCGTAACACCGATACCTTTCAGTGTTTCGAGCTTCGATTTACTGAGCGTGCCCGGTTCGCATTCGAAAGTGACTTCTTCAGCGTTAGCCCAACTCACATGACGATTAAGACCATCAACCAGGTATCGCAACTGCTTCTCACTCACATACGAAGGAGTGCCGCCGCCAAAATAAGCGAAACGAAGCTGGCGTCCCTGGAATGCGGGGGTGCGACTGTAAAGTTCGTTTTCTTTGATCAGCGCATCGAGATAGATCTCGATCTCGGAAGCCTTTTTATCGGTGTAAACTTTGAAGTAACAGAAGTGGCAGCGCTTACGACAGAACGGAATGTGGATATAAAGACCCAGAGGATCATTAACGCGTGCCGGTTGATTCAACGCGTCAAGCGCCTCGGAAACGAATTCGGGCTTCCACTGGGAGAACGGCGGATAGTTCGAAACGAAGTAATTCCCTACTTCAGTTCTGCTTTGCGTGCTATCTAAGGTCATGAAACAGAGAACTTAACATTGCCAATTGTCGATTGCCAGTCGGCAACGGACTATGGGTATTACGCACCGACCGAGAACTAGGTTGCGCAAGCCCATGACCACGTTGTATAGAAAAGCATGCCCCCTAAAGCGGGATTCACTTTCTCGGATACACGCCACTATTTGCCGTATGTCTTGATGCTGCTGGTTTTTGCCGGTGGCGTTTGGATGATTCTTGGCGCCGGAGCGCATCTTCAGCCGGATGCCACAAACGTCGCATCAGTAGCACCCCCCGAACCGTCGTCCGCAACTGGAATTCTTTGGGAAAACTTCAGGCACTCTCTCAGTCTTCTACTTACCCAGATCATCGTCATCCTGATACTGGCAGGAGTGTTTCGCCGGCTGTTTCGTTCGATTGGACAGCCTCCGGTGATGGGTGAAATGGTCGCGGGCATCGTGCTCGGTCCATCAGTCCTGGGATTGATTTACCCGCCGGCAGTCGCGTTTCTCTTCCCACCGGCATCGTTGGAAACGCTGCGGTTACTGAGCCAGATTGGCGTAGTGCTGTTCATGTTCCTCGTCGGCATGGAGTTGAACATCCGCACCCTCCGAGAAAAAGGATCGGCGGCGGTGATGATCAGCCATTCGAGCATCATCGTGCCGTTTCTTCTCGGCACGGCACTCTCGCTTTTTATTTACACTGACCTGGCAGCACCCGGAACCTCTTTCAACGCCTTTGCGTTATTCATCGGAGTTGCGATGAGCATCACGGCGTTCCCCGTGCTGGCAAGGATTCTTGAAGATCGCGGCTTATCCAAAACGTATCTCGGTGTGATTGCGATCACGTGCGCGGCGGTGGACGACGTTACCGCCTGGTGCATTCTCGCTTTAGTGATCGCGTTGGTGAAATCGACCGGCCTGGCGAGTACCGCGATTACGATTGGCTTAACACTCGTTTTTGCGGCCGTGATGTTCTTACTGGTGCGGCCACAACTGGCGCGCCTGATTAAAGACACCGACTCGCAACAGCACCGGCGTCGTTTGATTCCGATCATTCTCGCGTTTGTTTTCGGCTGTGCGCTGCTCACCGAAACGATCGGCATTCACGCACTGTTTGGCGCATTCGTGGCCGGCGTAGTTATGCCGCCTTCTACCGAATTTCGGATCTTTCTCAAAGATAAGTTGGAAGCATTCGGTGCTTACGCGCTGCTGCCACTCTTTTTTGCATTCACGGGCTTGCGAACGCAAATCAGTTTGCTCAACGACTGGCAAGCGTTTGCAATGTGCGCGGTGATCATCCTCGTCGCTATCGCCGGTAAATTAGGTGGTAGCATGTTGATGAGTCGCTGGACCGGCATGAGTTGGTCTGATTCGTTTTCAATTGGCACGCTTATGAACACGCGAGGATTAGTTGAGCTTGTCGTGCTGAATATCGGGTATGATCTCGGCATCCTGTCGGGAAGAATTTTTGCAATGATGGTCTTGATGGCTCTGGTGACTACGTTTATGACAGGACCGTTGCTGTCGTTAGTCAAACACCCAAAAGAGATTCCTGCCGAAGGCGCAAAAGCGCAAAGTTATTGATAAGGAGAAATCGAGATGAGACGACGGTTATTGTTCACAACTCTTGCAATCGCGGCCCTCGCGTCGCTTGCCTTCGCAGCCGCGAAACCAAATTTCAGTGGAACCTGGACGATGGATCAAGGGCGTACCTATGGTCTTCCCCAGAATATGAGTCAAACCCTGACCATCAAGCAAACCGATAATCAAATCGACCTGGAAACCAAAATAGTCCAGCCCAATAACGAACGGACGGTGAAAGACACCTACATCCTCGACGGCAAGGAATACGACTACACGCCAGCCGTGCCGCCAAATCAAACGCCACCCAAAGGCAAGCGCTCGGTAGTCTGGCTCCCCGGCGATCGAGGCATCCAGGTAACTGAAGTTGTGACTGCGGAAACGCCCAAAGGACCAACCAAATCTCAAACGGTGAGGAAGTGGACCATCTCAAGCGCGGGCGAGCTGGTTATCGATATGTACATCGACAACGCCAACGGTTCGTTCGAAACTAAACGGATTTTTATCAAACAGTAACCACGGATAATACGGATTGATAAAACAGATCCGCGCTGATCTGCTTTAATAATCCGTGTCATCCGTGGCCGTGGCTCACTTTGCCGAGATATCGTAAGCAACCATCTCGTTGGAATTCCGAACCAGCAATCGTCCACTTGCAATCGCCGGATAATTCCACGTCTGGCCGTTCAGGGCTGAGAAGCGCACCACTTCCGTGTATTTCTCGGGTGTGGCTTTGATGAGCGCCAGTTCACCTTGATCGGACGTGACGATCAAATGTCCATTTGCGAGGACGATCTGGCCGTAACCAAAACGTCCTTCTTTCCACTTGCGCTCACCTGTGTTCAAGTCGAGGCAAACCATGATGCCTTCGTCCAGGCCGTAGATGTAGCCGTTATGAAGAACTGAGCTATTGAACTTGTTCTTCATATTCTTGTTTTCCCAGATGGTTGAGGCGGTAAAACTATTGCCGCTGCCCTTCAATTCAACGAGGGCCGCGCCTTTGCCATATCCCGACGAGATAAAGAAACGATTTCGATCGACAACGATCGGCTGTGAGACGTTGATACCCATATCGGTGTTCCACGGATACTCCCACAACAGCGCGCCGTTCTCAGGCGCCAGACCAACCACACGCGATGAACTGACGACCACTACCTGCCGGCGCCCGCCAAGCTCGGCAAGCATCGGAGAAACATAGGCCTGGGTATCGTTAAGAACACGCCAAACCGGAGCACCCGTGTTCTTGTTATAAGCGACCACGGATTTGCCTGAAGTGCCACCGGGAAGCACGATCACCTTGTCGTCAACTACGAGCGGTGATGCAGCCATGGCCCAGGGAAGATTCTTTGCCTGATTGTCGGAAAGAATGTTTTTACCCCAGACCACTGAGCCACTGTTGGCGTCGAGGGCTCGCAGTTCTCCGGTTGCGCCAAGCGCGTAAACGCGACCCCCATCCCAGGTGGGGGTAGCACGTGGACCATCGCCGGTTGAGTCAGTGAATTCGGCGTTCCACTTCTGCGTCCAGAGCTCGCGACCATTATTGATGTCGTAAGCGGCGACCACTTCCTGATTGCGACGTTGTTCAATCGTGTAAGCCTTGCCTTCCGCAACGACGAACGAGGCATGACCAACGCCGACCGGTTGTTTCCACAGCACGGGCGGTCCGGTGGCTGGCCAGTTTGTCGAAACACTTGCCTCTTCATATTTGCCATCGCGTTTTGGCCCGCGGAAGTTTGTCCAGTAGTTGCGTCCCGGAGCGGCGGCCACATCGGATCCAGGAGACGGCGAAACGCTGGGCGACGGGCTCGGGCTCGGCGCGACCGTCGGGGTGGCAGCCGGTTGTGCCGCCTGTTCCTGACGATGCTTCTCAACTTCGGCATAGTGTGCGTCGTTGGCGCCTTTACTGCAGGCCAAACCGATGACCAGAAGACACAAAATCAAGCTGGTTGTAGTAATTCGCCCAAACATCATTGCCATTTCCCTTTCGTTAATGCGGAAAATCCGTGTAACCCGTAGCTAAATCCTGCCACAGATTACACGGATTATCACGCGCTAAATTAACACGCGCCGCGCGAAAACTAACTGCCGATGCAGTAGAGGTTCTTTTCACCACGAATAAAGATATTGCCATCAGCAATCGCCGGTGAAGCATATACGGGCTCGCCAACCGAGTTTGTTCCAATAACCTCGTGTTTCGGACCCGCTTTGATCATGAAGGTGTCGCCGTCTTCGCTGGTCATCAGGATCTTGCCTTCGTACGCAACTGGCGACGCTGTGAAAGTGGCCGGAATCGGAATACGGCCGCCTTCATACTTAACCTCTCCGGTCTTCGCATCGATCGCCGTGAGAATGCCGCGATCGGTGGTCAGATAAAGATACTCGCCATACAAGATCGGCGATGGCACATACGCGGTTCCTTTTTCGTATTTCCACAAAACGTTTGGAGTGCCGGTAAGATCGCCGTTCTGTCCTAAACGAATCGCCAATGCGATCTTGGCGGGATAGCCGGCAACGAGATAGGTCGTTTCATTGTTGGCAACCGGCGTGGGAATCGCATTGCTTTCCAGACCTTTGTGGCGCCACAACTCTTTCCCGGTTGCGGGCTCGTAGGCAATCACGAACTCTGTTCCGCTCGCGATCAACTCCGTGCGCGTAGCTGTCTTTACGAGCAGCGGAGTGGACCAACTCACCTGGATCTTGCGCGGGGTCTTCCACACTTCCTTGCCGGTCTTCTTGTCGAACGCAACGATGAACGAGCCTGCACCATTGTCTTCGTCGCACTGAAGAATCACGAGGTTCTCATAAATCACGGGCGATGCAGCAGTGCCCATGCCGAGTGTCGCAAGGTTTCCGAGTTGTACTTTCCACACCAGCTTGCCGTCGAAGTCGAAGGCATACATTCCTTCAGTACCGAAGAACGCATAAACCATCTTGCCGTCAGTCGCTGGAGTCGAGGCGGCATAAGAACTCTTGCGGTGACGATTGTCGTAAGGAGTTCCTTCCCAGGCAGTTGTTTCCCAAAGAATCTTGCCTGACTTTCGATCCAAAGCGAGAACTTTGAACGCGTGCTTTCGATCGGCGCCGAGGCTGTCAGGGTGAACAAACTCCTTGTCACCTTCCAACACGTGCTTTGCCGCCTTGGCTCCGGGCACCGCCGCTCCTTCAACTGCGGTCGTCAGAAAAATCTTGTTGCCCCAGACGATTGGCGACGAATGCGCGCGGCCGTTGATGGCGGTCTTCCATTTGATATTTTTTGTCGGACTCCATTCGGACGGAAGGTTCTTCTCAGTTGAAATGCCGGAGCCATCCGCTCCGCGCCATTGCGGCCAGTTTGCGGCTATGGACGCTTGAGACAAAGAGCTCAGCCCAACCACCGCCAGAGAAATTCCGACGATAAGTGCAAAAACGATGCGGCGTGATAGTTTCACTGTCCTAATTCCTTTTCTGTTTTTATCCGTTCTTAATCCGTGGTTTACTTCGCAGCCTTGCTGCTCGAAGCCGGCGCTTCACCAAACGCGAAAATGTGCGAGACCGTGCGCACGATCAGCAGTCCATCAGAGATCGCCGGCGTAGCCATCACCACTTCGCCAACGGAATTCTTCGCGAGCAATTCATACTTTGGACCAGCCTTCACTACAAACACATCTCCGTCCTCGCTCGAGAAGTAAAGCTTTCCATCTGAAGCAACTGGAGAAGCGGTGAATGCGCCGCCGGTTCCACCCAGGCGTTCCTGATAAACCTGCTTGCCGGTCTTTGCGTCGTAAGCTACCAAAACTCCGTTATTGGAGCAGGTATAAAGCAAATCGCCGTATACGATCGGTGTGGGCATGTAGGGACCACCGCGCTGCTTACTCCAGGCAATAAACTCGCTCGAATCTTTTCCGTCTTTCAATGTCAGGTCGCCGTTGCCGCCAGGTTTGATCGCGTAGATGGGCTGGATCGGTCGATAACCGCTGGTGACATAGATCAGGTCGTGAGCAACGAAGGGAGTGGGAGTGGTGATTTCAGCCATCGGCCCGAGGCTCCAGAATTCTTTTCCGGTGGCCGGATCGTAACCGCGAATCGCTTTCGTGCCGACAGCGATCAACTCAGCGCGCTGCTTGCCCTCATAGACCGTGGGTGATCCCCATCCGGGGATCTCGTCGCGCATCGTTTTCCAAACCTGTTTTCCGGTCTTGATGTCGTAGGCGGCGATGAACGAGTTTTTCTGAATATCAGCCTGAACGATCACGAGGTTCTTGTAGATGGTTGGCGAACTGCCGTATTCCCACTGGTAATCGACATCGTAAAACCATCCGGCATCGAGCACGCCCAGATCCTGTTTCCACAAAAGCTTGCCTTTGAGATCGTAAGCGTAAAGACCTTCCGATCCGAAGTTGACGATCAAATACTTTCCATCCGTGGCCGGAGTTGACGCGGCATGCGATGACTTTGGATGGCGTTTTACTTTGGGAATCCCCTCATAAGCTGTCTTTTCCCAAAGTATTTTTCCGCTCGCTTTATCGAGGGCATAAACCTTCCAGGCGTGTTTGGGATCGTCTTTGACTGGCGCGACGTCGCCATAAAGACCAAAGCGCTTTTCGTCACTGGCGGAATTGACGGCAGTCACGACAAATACTTTGTCGCCCCAGACCACCGGGCTGGCGTGTGACAATCCCGGAATCGCAGTCTTCCAACGAACATTTTCTGATTTTGCGGCGTCGAATTTTACGGGTTTAGCGAGACCTTCAGTTACGCCCGTCGCCCCTGGACCACGAAACTGCGGCCAGTTTTGCGCGTGGACCACTCCAGTTGCAGTGATGAGAAGTATCAAAGATATGATTGGTCGTTTCATTATTCGCTCCACTATTTGCTTGTCGGCGCGAGACGGCCTTACTGGCTCACATCCCCAATGCGCTTCATCTGGTTGGTAGTTTGTCCTTGCTTAAAAGTCATGCTGGTGGCCTTACCCTCTTCGACATTGAACTTGAGCGTGATGCCGCCGAATGAAATCGGCCGGAAGGTGGTTGGATCAAGAGCCATCAGCGGCTGCGGGTCTCGCGTGAATCCGGTGACGAACAACTTCGCGTCCTTAACAGTAAAAGTAACTTCAGGACCAGTTTCGCCCTTGTATTTGCCGACATAGGATTGCAGGGTTGCCGCATCTACTTGCAGCGGAGGTTGTGCTCCGGCTTTCTTCAACATCTCCGTGACGGCAGCGTTGCTTGCATCGGCACTAGAGAGTGCAAGCGCGACGGTTAATGTTTCCGGTTTGATTCCGCCACGGTCCAATGCGATTTTTACCAGTTCCTGGTTGTTCTCACGCGTGCCCGTCAACAAAACATCTTCAAGCTCGTCAGCATTCTTTTCGAGTATCAAACGCACCACGCCGATATGCTTGCCGTCGATTGCCCACGACATCGCCGTTGCGCCGTAGAATGTGTCTTTCACTTTTGTATCGGCGCCGCGGTCGAGCAGAATTTTGGTGACGTCAGCATTACCACGTTCGGCGGCTTTGAACAGCGCAGTTGCGCCATAGCGAAATTTCGCATTCACATCCGCGCCACGATCCAACGCAGCCGTGACTGCGGCCGCGTCGCCTTTGCGAACGGCCTCGAAAAGCTGATCATTGAGTTCCTGTTTCGAAGGCGTTTGAAACAGCACAGTCAGCAGCGAAAAGAGGAGAACCTTCGTTAGCATGATTTTTCCTCGGTGCCCAGAAGTGGGTTAGATTTATTGAACGAGCCCGCGGAGCGGGCGGAAGCATAAAGCCTGGGCGTAAGCTCCAGGATGGGAAATTAAAATTTCAAATTGAGCCCGCAAAGCGGGCGGCAGCCGATGATAATGTCGGATTGTGCAACGCGTGAATCGGGAACGCTGTCGCCCGCTCCGCGGGCTGAAAAATCTTATTCATTCGATCCTGGGGCTTGCGCTCCAGGCTTTATTCTGTCGCCCGCTGTCGCAGGCTGAAACCAATCCTGCTAAAATCACAAAAATTTTTGTAACGCAGCAACGTGAGCTTACGTATTGTACATCTTCAAGGTTGCAAGCGCGCAGCGACTTCTAACCTTTTTGCGCAGTCGGAAACATTTTTATCCATAACCAGTGACGGGCCTTCAAAATGACTAACCTGATCTCCATTTATTTGAATCTTTGCCTTACTTTGGCCACTGTCGTCGTCGCCGGCGATTGGGCTGAATGGCGCGGACCCGAACGCAACGGCATCTCTTCTGAAAAGAACCTTCCAGTCAAATGGTCACCGGCTGGTGAAAACCTTGCCTGGAAAGCTCCATACGGTGGTCGCTCAGCACCGATCGTGATGGGTGATCGCGTGTACATGGTGAACACCGCCGGCAAAGGAGAGAACCTGCAGGAACGGCTGTTGTGCTTCAACGCCGACACCGGAAAACTCCTGTGGGAACATCGCTTCAACATCTACTTGAGCGACGTGCCCCCGCATCGCGTCGGCTGGGCTTCACCGGTTGGTGATCCAACTACCGGAAACGTCTATGTCTTCGGTGTCGGTGGAAACCTGCTCGGCTTGAATCGCGATGGCAAAGTTTTGTGGGATCGATCGCTGGGTGAAGACTTCGGCCTGCTCACCACACATGGTGGACGCACCGTTTCACCAATCATCGACGGCGATCTCGTGATCGTCAGCGGCGTCACTTTTCAGTGGGGCCAACACGGCCGCGGCGCACATCGCTTCATGGCGTTTGACAAAAAGACCGGCGAGACAGTGTATCTGAGTGCACCTGGCGGCCGGCCTTACGACACCACCTATGCGCCACCGATTATCGTTAACGTCAACGGAACCCGACTGCTGATTCAGGGAGCGAGTGATGGCGTGGTCCATGCGATCAAACCGCAAACCGGCGAACCCGTCTGGAAGTATGAGATCAGCAAACGTGGATTGAATACCGGCGTGGTCGTGCATGGAAGCACTGCGATACTCACCCATAGCGAAGAGAATCTCGATTCAAATGAAATGGGTATGATGGTCGCGGTTGACGCGGCATCGAAAGGCGAGATCAAAAAGGACCAGGTAAAGTGGAGCGTCTATGGCTGGCAAGGTGGCTTCTCTTCTCCAGTGATCGACGGCGAACGTCTCTACCAGATCGACAACGGCGCCAACATGGCGGCGTTTGACGTCAACAGTGGAAAACAACTCTGGCTGCAAAACCTCGGAACGATTCAGAAAGCTTCGCCCGTTCTGGCTGATGGCAAGGTATATGTCGGCACTGAGAACGGAAAGTTTTTCATTCTCAAACCGTCAGCAACCGGTGCTGAAATCCTGGACCAGGACCAACTGGGAACTGAAGCCATGCCGGAAGCGATCATCGCTTCGGTCGCTGTCTCAAATGGTCGTGTTTTTGTCGTCAGCGACACTAATCTTTACTGCATCGGAAAGAAAAACAGTTCCAGTAATTCAGATAAAAGCGTCGCCGCTGTTGGTACGACGGTGAGTTCGCAAGCGGCTACCTTTGTTCAGGTAGTGCCTGCCGAATTAGTTTTGAAACCAGGCGACAAGGTTAATTTTCGAGCACGCCTCTTTGATGCGCAGGGAAACTTCATCAAGGAAGAGAGTGCCGCCACCTGGTCTCTTGAGCAATTGAAAGGAACGATCACTAACGGTCAGTTCACCGCGGGCACCGACACGGTAGCGCAAGGCGGTCTGGTGAAAGCAACAGTGGGCGGCGTCAGCGGTACCGCCAGCGTACGCGTCTTTCCGCCACTGCCCTGGACAGATAATTTCGATGCTTACGCAGTTAATACCCTGCCGCCGACGTGGGTAAACACCACCTTGAAATTCAGTGTGCGCGAGCAGAACGGAAACAAAGTGCTCGCGAAGTTAACCGATGGCTCATCATTGTTGACGCGCGCGCGCGCTTACATGGGACCTTCCGACTGGTCCAACTACACTGTAGAAGCCGACGTCTCGGCCACACAGAAACGACGTCAACAGGGCGACGCCGGTATCATTGCACAGCGATACGTGTTAACACTGTATGGCAACAGCCAGATGCTGCACATTGAACCGTGGCAACCCGAAACAGCGCGTAGCAAGACTATGCCTTTCGCCTGGAAACCCGATACCTGGTACCGTTTGAAACTACAGGTCGAGAACCTGCCGGACGGAAAAACACGCGCACGCGGAAAAGCATGGCCGGCAACTGAGCCCGAGCCTTCCGCATGGATGATCGAGATGGTCGATTCAATTCCCAATCGCCAGGGGGCGCCGGGAATTTTCGGCAATGGTCTCGCTGAACTCTACTTCGACAACATAAAGGTGTATGCAAACAAATGAGATTCAAAAGTAAAAAGTCCAACGCCATTCTTACTAGCCCGGCCGTTCTGCTTTCTGCCCTGCTCGTGCTCGGCGCCGTTGCATACTCCATTATGCCAACTGTGTCAGCGTCGGATCCCGGTTCGAGTGACTGGCCCATGTGGGGCGGCACTCCCGATCGCAACATGGTCTCGAAAATGAAGGGACTGCCAACTACCTGGGACGTCAAGACCAAGAAAAACGTCAAATGGGTGGCCCAACTCGGTTCACAAACTTACGGCAATGCCGTGGTCGCGGGTGGGATAGTTTTCGTCGGCACCAATAACGAAGGATTACGCGATCCTAAGATCACGGGCGACAAAGGCAACCTGATGGCTTTTCGCGAGTCTGACGGCGCGTTCCTTTGGCAGATGGTCCATGACAAACTCGCCGCCGGCCGCGTGAACGACTGGCCCTACCAGGGTGTGGCCTCGTCGCCGTTAGTCGAAGGCGATCGAGTTTACTACGTTTCCAATCGCGCGGAGCTGATGTGTCTCGACACGCAGGGTTTTCGCGACAAAGAGAACGATGGTCCAGTAACCGACGAAAAGCTGACGGGCGAGGCGAATGGCGACGTCGTTTGGAAATTCGACATGATTGAGGAAGTCGGTTCCCTGCCGCACAACCTCGCGAACTCATCACCGGTCGCGCATGGTGATCTGATCTTCGTCAGCACTTCAAACGGTCAGGACGAAAGCCACGTCAATGTGCCTTCACCAAAGTCGCCGGCGATCATCGCCGTCAACAAGAAGACCGGCAAACTCGTTTGGGAAGACAACTCCGTTAACGACAAGATCCTGCACGGACAATGGTCGTCGCCGACGGTTGGAACTATCGGTGGAGTGGTCCAGGTTGTTCACGGACAGGGCGATGGCTGGATCCGCGGATATGAAGCCGCAACCGGCAAAAAGCTTTGGGAATTTGATACGAATCCGAAGGAATCAACCTGGCCCAAAACGCGCAACGAAATCATCAGCACAGCGGTGATCTACGAAGAGCGCGTTTACATTTCCAACGGCCAGGATCCGGAACACGGCGAAGGTGTGGGCCACATGTACTGTCTCGACGCGACCAAGCGTGGCGACATCACCAAGACCGGTGTGATCTGGCATTACGATAAGATTCGACGCTCGATCTCCACTCCCGCCATCAAAGATGGGCTGCTTTACCAGTCTGATTTCAGCGGTTTTCTGCACTGCCTCGACGCGAAGACAGGTCAGGTTTACTGGACACACGACGTGTTTGCGGCCGTTTGGGGTTCGCCAATTCTAATTGACGGCAAACTCTACCTCGGCGACGAAGACGGCGACGTGGTGATCTTGCAGGAAGGCAAAACCAAGAAAGTTCTTGCCGAATTAAACATGGGCAGTTCCGTTTACTCGACCCCTGTTCCGGCTAATGGAGCGCTTTACATCTCCAACCGCAACCAGCTTTATGCATTGGCTGAAACGCCGGCGGCCAAACCGGCATCAGCAAGTAACAAGTAAGCTTTGCTACAACGAAGCACAAAGACACAAATGCTTGGATCAATCGTTTGTAATCTTTGTGCTTCTTTTGTGATCTAACGGAGGAACGTCCTGAAAGAGTTTGATTTCCAACCTCGGACCCGCGTGATCTTTGGCGCCGGCGTCATCGATCGACTTGGGGAACTCGCGCGCGAACTAAACTTCACGCGCACGCTCCTCGTCGCCGATCACGGCATGGTGGCATCAGGACACGTGGATGAGGCGGTTGGACCACTGGAAAAAGCGGGCATTGAAGTCATTCGCTTTCACGATTTCGAAGTCAATCCCGACACGCGCATGGTTGAAGCCGGAACCACGCTGGTTGCACCGATGAATATCGATTCGATCATCGGTCTCGGCGGCGGCAGTTCAATGGATTGTGCCAAGGGAATTAATTTTCTGCTGACTAACGGCGGACACATGGCTGACTACCGTGGGTATGGCAAGGCAACGAAACCGCTGTTGCCGATGATTGCGATACCGACGACTGCCGGCACCGGCAGCGAAGGACAAACCTACGCGCTGATCTCAGACGCCGAAACTCATGTGAAGATGGCGTGCGGCGATTCAAAAGCAGCTTTTCGAGTGGCACTTTTGGATCCGGCTCTGACGCTGTCACAACCGCGCAGCATCACGGCTACTTCCGGTTTCGACGCGATCGCTCACGCGGTCGAAACCTACGTCACGACCAAACGCAATCCCCTCTCGCAACTCTTTTCGCGCGAAGCGTGGCGCTTACTCGAACCAAATTACGAACGGGTACTGAGTCAACCCGACAATCTCGAAGCGCGCGGCGCAATGCAGTTAGGCGCTTTCTACGCCGGCCTGGCGATCGAAAACTCGATGCTCGGGGCGACTCATGCATGCGCGAATCCGCTTACTGCTCGTTATGGAACGGCTCATGGCGCCGCGATTGCGATGTTGCTGCCGTCGGTTGTGCGTTGGAATGAAATTGTTGCCGGTCACGATTACTCGTCGTTGCTAAGTTGGTCCAGTGTTGCGGGACGCAACAATCACCAGACACCGGCGGAAGAGTTGGCCCAACGGCTGGAGGAATTGACTGACGCGGGCGGCCTGCGCAGTAATCTGCGCGCGGCTGGTGTGCAACAGTCAGAGTTGAATGAGCTTGCCGCCGAGGCCGCTGAACAGTGGACCGGCACTTTCAATCCCAGACCTTTCAATCAGCAAGGAGCGATTGAGATTTATCAATGCGCGTACTGAAGACTTTGACTCTGGTTCTCTTACTTGCCATTTCGGTGATGGCCCAGGACACGCCTGCGGATAACTGGACGCAATTCCGCGGCAATCACTCGTTGACGGGAGTGTCGCAGTCAAACATTCCCAATACCCTGAACCAACTCTGGACGTTTGATGCGGGCGACTCAATCGAATCGTCGGCGGCGATTGTTGGCGGCACTGTGTTTGTCGGTTCGCAGAAGGGCGAACTCGTGGCGTTGAGTCTTGAAAATGGCTCAGTCTACTGGAGATTCGCGACCGGAGCGCCGATCGGCGAGTCGTCACCGGCATACAGCAATGGCGTGGTCTATGTCGGAAATTCGGATGGCTGGCTGAATGCGGTGAGTGCAACAGACGGCAAGAAGTTGTGGGCGTTCAAGGCCGGGGCCGAAATCAAATCGTCGCCGGTAGTAGTGGGCGATCGAGTGTTGATTGGAGCTTACGACGAACATCTCTATTGCGTTTCAACGCGCAATGGTTCCGTGCTGTGGAAGTTCAAAACGAATGGACAAGTACATTCGACGCCCAGCGTATCGGACGGAATGGCGTTCATTGCCGGTTGTGACGAAGTGTTTCGCGCGATTCGCATTTCTGACGGGAAGGAAGTTTTCAACGTCGTATCGGGTGCTTACACGGGAGCGTCGCCTGCGTTGCGCGACGGTTCGGCGTTTTATGGAACGTTTGATAACGAAGTGTTGAGCGTCAATCTGGGTCAAAAGCAAATTGCCTGGCGTTATGAACACCCACAACGAAAGTTTCCGTTTTACTCGTCGGCTGCGGTTACGAGCACGCGCGTGGTTCTCGGTGGGCGCGACAAGCTGGTCCATGGCCTAACACTTGACGGCAAAGAGGCGTGGTCGTTTGCGACACGTGCGCGCGTTGAATCGTCACCGGCAATTGCTGGAGGACGCGTCTTCGTCGGATCGAATGACGGAAGATTCTATGTGTTGAGTTTGAGTAATGGAGCGAAGGTTTGGGAGTTTAATGCCGGGGCGCCATTGTCGGCCTCACCGGCGATTGCCAACGGGCGCATCGTGATCGGATCTCAGGATGGAAAGCTCTATTGCTTTGGTTAGCTTATAAAGATTTACAAGATGTTTCAGGATCTACAAAGATAAGCATCCTGTTCAAAATCTTGTAAATCCTGTCTAAGGTTTTCTACTTAACGACAGCTACAGCCTCGATTTCTATGCGCGCATCACGCGGCAATCGTGCCACTTGCACCGTAGTCCTCGCCGGTGGATCCTCTTTAAACTGCTTCCGATAAAACTCGTTCAGCGCGTTGTAATCATTCATGTCCGCCAGAAACACGGTCGCCTTCACGATGTTATCAACGCTACTTCCGGAAGCTTCCAGCACCGCCGCGAGATTCTTGAACACCTGCTCCATCTGACCCTGAAAGCCACCCTCCGCAAGCTGGCCTGTCTTTGAATCGATGCCGATTTGGCCCGAAGTAAACACCAGATCACCGGTGATGATTGCGGGCGAAAAAATCCCATTCGGAGGTCCGGTCTTAACTACCTTGCGCTTGTTCGTTTGACCCATAGCATACGTTGAGGCACACGCGATTGCGATCAATGCGAGCAATACTTTCTTCATGATTTATCGATCTCCGAAATACCTGGCAAGAGTGCTTGCCGCGGGTTTCCTGGTGAGCAGCGACACCACGATCATCAACAACGTCGAGCCAATTACCATTGGCACTACCGGCATGAAACCATAAACAGCCGTGCCACCGGGCGTTCTCGATAAGACTTCAACGCCACCAGGCGCCCAGAGTATCGTTGCTGGTCCAGGTGCAGGCGCTGGTACAACCGACTGCAATACTGCCACCGCGACCACGGCGAAGGCGGTCCATAAAGTCACAGCCAACGCTCCCCACTTGGTGCTGCCTCTCCAGAACAATGCGGCGATTAACAGTGGAGATAACGAAGCAAAACCAGAGAATGCGTACTGGATCGCGAGCTCAAAAATCGTCTCGGGCGCTTGCAGCGCGACAGCGTAGGCAAAGAGCGTTATTAGAATGATAAAGATGCGGCCGGTTTGCACCTGAACCGCCTCGCCAAAACGAGTCTTGCCGCCGTAAAAGGCGAACACGTCCTCCGTAAACATGGTTGAGAGAGCGAGAATTTGCGAATCGCTTGCCATCACGGCGGCCATGATGCCGGCGCCCAGCAGTCCGGCCAGCCACAGCGGCGCATAACGCTGTAACAACAACATGATCACATCGTCGCCGGCTGATTTTTCACGCAACTGGTCTCGCTGCTCAGGCTCCATGGTGCGGCCCTGGGTCGCGAGCACGCGGCGCGCTTCCTGCTTCTCTCGAATCTGCGGAACGTCAGTGACACGATTCGCCATCACGCCCAGAAAGACACACGGCAGCCAGATCGCGAGAATACAGATCGGATAAAAGATGACCGTCTTCTTAAACTGGGCCATCTTTCGCGCCGTCAAACAGAAGATCAGGATGTGCGGAAAAGCGATTGCCGAAAGCGGAATGAACGTGTAGCTGAAGAAGTAATACGGAGAGATTCGCTCACGTGTAAGCAGTGAAGCCATCGGCGAGGCTTGTATTGCCTGCGCCGCACTACTAAACCCGCCCATGCCCACGCCGATGACGATCAGCGCGACAGCGCCAAAACAAAGGAACAGCACAGTCTGAAACGTGTTGACCCAGGCAGTGCCGCGCATGCCGCCAAAGAACACGTAACTCATTACCACCATCGCGACGATCGCGCCGCCAAACCAGAACGGGACAAAGCCTCCGCTGATGGTGTTGAGCGTGGTGCCGCCGCCCATGATGCCGATGATCACGTAAGGAATGAGCAGCACGGCCTGGACCACGAAGATCACGGTACCGATATGGCTGCATTCCCAGCGGTCGCGAAACATTTGGACCGGGGTCATGAAGCCGTACTTTTTACCAAGCGCCCAAACTCGCGTACCTACCAGAAAGATCGTTAACGGGATCACCAGACCTGACGACGATGCCATCAGGCCAAAGGTGACAATACCGTTGCTGAACGCGTGTCCCGATGAGCCGAGAATCGCGAACGCCGTCATGTTTGTGCCGAATAGGGAGAAAAGGAACACAAAGGGGCCGAGCGAGCGGCTGGCCAGGAAGTAGTCTTCAGCCTCTTCCTTCCCTTTGGCGCGGCGAAAAGCAAAGATGCCGATATAGACAACGGCGGCCAGATAAAGAAAAACTACGATTGCGGGAATCAAGCGTTTGGGCCCTCCCTGGTATCTGATTCTTCAACCTCTTGTTCAAGGTGAGCCGGCCAGGCAAAAGTCACCAGCAGCCACATCAGCAGCGCCGCGGCCACCGAGAAGCACCCTTGATAGAAGAGTCCGATCGGAATGAAACCAAAAACCAGGTAGGAGCTACGCCAGAACCAGATGTCCTGATGAAGCACGTAGAGTACGACGACAGCAAGAACCAGCAGGAGTTTTCTCACGGAGGCGAGAACTTAACAAGGCGCTTTGGTAAGTGTCAAGCAGGAAGTACGGAAACGCGTTGGCAGTTCAACAGATATTGTCCATCACTAAGCAAATTCTGGTGAAGAATTCTCACCACCGCAAGCGAACAAGTTACTTCAATGGCTTACAACGCAGTGCCTCATCGCTCTTGCGGGGAAAAAGAAAAACGTTCTGAACAAAGCCCTTATAAAGATCGACAGTAACTCCTTCCTCAGGGCTGTCATAATGCTCCATGCCCACAATCTCCCCAGCTTCACGTTTCTCGTATTTGCTGATGTCAATACCAAAATCAGATGGTGACAAATGATTTTGCGGCGAGATCTCCAAAGCCGTCACTGTCCCACGCGGAACCCGCCAGGATCGAGGATTTCGCCTACACGTTTCATGCTCAAACTCGACTATGACCCTAAAATCGGAAAGGCTGTACCGCGAGATGGGAAATGTGCACTGGTCTACCTTGAGGATCCTTTTTACATCCTCACAAGTAGACTTCAACGGAGTTATCCCTCGCCATGATTCAGACTGCCTTGGCATCGCTAAAGGTATGAGCAGAAGTAGAATTAGAGCCCCAATCTTCATAACTTCACCTTTTTACAAGCATAATTGAGCGCTTTGTTGAAGCCTAAATCTTTTTTTCAAATCGTACTTCAATTCGTCCGCAGCGGCTAACGCTGCCTGGGCCATCCTCAGCGTGATGCTTCTGCCTGGCCCAGCAGAGCGCCGTATCCTTCCCAGTCCGGATTTATATCAGCGCCTTTCGCTGGCAGTAATTTCACGATTTTGGGTGGTCGAAGTAGGAAGCGAACATCAATGCCGTTTGTCCTCGTCTCAATCTCTTATTAACGTCAGCTCCGTGCTTCAGTAAGAGCCTGACCTCGCCGACAACATATTACGTACACTCTCGTTGCGCCGAAGAGTGCATTTGTGATCCCACCAGAGCGCAAACGAAGACGCAAAGGGAAACATGCTCCCTTTGCGCCTTGGTGTGAGGAATTCGTTACGATCTCAGCCGCGCCCGGAAACTTTTACCCGTGGCGGGCGAGCGTGATGAGAGTTGATGTTGTGACGTTTGATCATGCGATCGAGCGTTTTGCGATCAACCGCCAATATCCGCGCCGCCGCCTGTTTGTTCCCTCCCGTGTGCTCCAGCACACGCCCCACGTACCGCCCTTCAACCTCTGAAAGCGTGACCCAATCTTCATTAGCCGTCTCGACGGCGGGCGCGTCAGAGTTTCCCGTATCAACCGACTGCATCGTGTAGTTGCGAACACGCTGCGGCAGATCTTTGACGCGAATAGTCCCGTCGCACATCGCTACCGCTCGCACTACCGCATTCTCCAGTTCGCGGATATTTCCCGGCCAGTTGTAACGCTCAAGCAAAGTCAACGCCTCACCGGAAAACTTTACTGACGGACTCAACGAGTAAACTCGATCGGCAAACGTCTGGGCCAATGGCGGAATATCTTCGCGGCGCTCTCGCAGCGGCGGTAAAACGATCGATACCGCATTCAAACGATAAAAGAGATCGTTACGAAATCTACCTGCGGCAACTTCCTGTTCAACGTTGCGATTGCTCGCAGCTAAAACACGCACGTTTACCTTCTGCGTCTGATTTGATCCAACGCGCCTGATCTCTCCCATCTGCAGCGCGCGCAGCAACTTCACCTGAAACGAAGAAGTGGTTTCGGTAATCTCATCAAGAAAGACGGTGCCGCCGTCAGCTTCTTCCCATAAGCCACGGCGATCACGATCGGCTCCGGTAAACGAACCTTTCACGTGCCCGAAAAGTTCAGCTTCGATCAGATCAGCAGGAATGGCGCCGCAGTTAACAGCCACAAAAGGCTGATCGCTGCGGCCGCTGCGGTGATGAATTGCCGAGGCCACCAGCTCTTTTCCAGTGCCTGACTCGCCCGTCAGCAACACCGGCAGGTTGGTGTTGGAAACACGGCCCACCTGTTTCATCACCTCGATAAACGCCTGGCTGCGCCCTACCAGCTCAATGTCTGAATGGTACGCAGCCGAGCGTCGCGTGGGCGAGGATCTTTGGGGACGCTCTGCCAACTGTTCGCGCAACGCTCTTGAAAGCGACTGAAGTTCCTCTGGTCCAAAAGGCTTTAATAGATAGTCGTAAGCGCCAAACGCGGTGGCATCAAGAGCACCGGCGGCCGAGCCATGTCCGGTCATCAACACCACCTTGGCTTCCGGCATTTTTTCTTTGAAGTGATGGAGCACGCTAAAACCATTTGCGCCCCCGAGCATTACGTCGCAGAAGACAACGGACCAGAAAGCTTCATCGAGACGTTCGAAAGCATCTTCGGCAGATGGAGATTGGGCCACATCCCAGCCTTCTTCTTTCAACACGTCCGAAACAAACTCGCGTACCTGCTGTTCGTCGTCGATAACAAGCGCCTGAAAACTTAAATCATTCGCGATGATCATCGTGCAGTCCTCCACGACTGAAATGCTTAAATTGCTCATTACTTCTGTGATCAAGAACTTCCCTAACTTTTCTGGTTAGACCGACCGGAGTGAACGGTTTCTGAATGAACTCAACGCCGGAATCCAAAACGCCGTGATGCACGATCGAGTCGTCCGTGTATCCCGACATGAACAGGACCCGGGTAGACGGGCGTAACGAGGTTAGTCGCTGCGCGATCTCTTTGCCGCTGCCTTCCGGCATCACGACATCCGTAAGCAACAGGTGAATTGGCTCGGGACGCTCGCTGCACAAACGCAGGGCTTCTTCACTGCCACCCGCATCGAGCACGTTGTATCCAGCCTGCTCAAGAATCTGACGCGCAAGCCCGCGCACAATCTCTTCGTCTTCTACCAGCAGGATCGTTTCCGATCCGCCGGGTGCACTGGTCTCAATCGTCGGGGTTTCCGGCACTTCTTCTTCAATATCAAGTTGCGGAAAGTAAACTTTGAAGGTAGTGCCACGATTGAGTTCGCTGTAAACCCAGATGTTGCCACCACTCTGTTTCACAATTCCGTAAACAGTCGAGAGACCCAAGCCGGTCCCTCTGCCTTTGTCTTTGGTGGTGAAAAACGGTTCGAAGATGCGGGCTTTGGTTTCCTGATTCATCCCGCAACCATTGTCGCTCACGGCTAACACGACATAGCTGCCGGCCGGCACGCCTAGATGTTTACTCGTGTATTGCTGGTCCACTTCGAAGTTGGCTGTTTCGATCGTGAGGATCCCGCCCTGCAGCATGGCGTCTCGACTATTGACAATGAGATTTACCAGCACCTGTTCGATCTGGCCAGGATCGGCTTTGATCTTTCGCAAGTTCGGATCACAGTTCGCGACCAGCTTGATGTCTTCGCCGATTAAGCGGCGCAGCATCTTGTTCATGTCCGAAACTACGTCGTTCAAATTCAGGGCGACGGGCTTCAGCATCTGCTTGCGTCCAAACGCAAGTAACTGGCGGGTCAAATTCGCGGCTCGATCGCCTGCTTTACGGATCTCTTCCAGATAACTCTTGATGCGATCGTTGTTGTTGGTGCGCTGCAAGGCGAGACTGCTGTAACCGTTGATCGCAGTGAGCAGGTTGTTGAAGTCGTGGGCCACGCCTCCGGCCAGTTGTCCAATCGCCTCCATCTTTTGCGACTGGCGCAACTGATCCTCGAGATGACGCCTTTCACTTTCGGCGCGTTTGTGTTCGGTGACGTCTTCGATCGCGCCTTCGCGGAATAGCGCTTTGCCTTTATCATCGCGCGCGAGACGGATGTTTAACGATAACCAGATCCTCTCCCCGTCTTTGCGGTACGCTTCAAACTCGAATCCTTTGACCACGCCTTCCGTTTCGAGCATCCGCGAAACTTCATTCGCAAGTTCCGGATTAACGTAAAGCTGCGAGTCGATGTCGTTGATCGTCTCCATCAACTCCTCAGGCGAGTCGTAACTCAAGATTCTCGCTAAGGCGGGATTCGCAGTGGTGAAGCGGCCATCCAGTGACGATTGAAAAATGCCTTCAACCGCATTCTCGAAGATTGAGCGATAGTTCTGCTCGGCGCGTCGCACTTTCGTGTACAGAGACGCACTTTCAAGTGCCGCCGCAGCAGTGCCGGCCAGAATCGTCAAGACTTTCATCTGCGCCAGCGTGAAAGGACGCAACCGCGTGAGCGCGTTGATATTGATCGTGCCGACAACTTTATTAGCTACCTGCATCGGAATCGAGATCGACGATCTAATGGCGGGATTAGGCCAGATCGATCGAAATCGCTCGTCATTGACTTCGCCCTGAAGCATGATCGGCTGGCGTTCACGCGCGACCCACCCGGAGATGGATTCGTCTAACGAAACTCGCTGGCCCAACAACCTTTCACGATTAGCCCCACGCACTGCCGCGACGTAGAGTTCGTCGCTGTTTTCCTGCACCGGCAAGAGCACAGAAACTTCATCAGCATCGGTTTGCTGCAAAACGGCATCGACCAGCTTGCTGATGACGGTTTGTGGATCGAGCGTGAGCGCTATCGTCTGTGCCAGTTCATAAATGGCGAGAGTTTCGCGTAGTTGCAGGTTCTCGAGCCGGACGTGACGGACGTTCATTGCCCGTGTGATCAGCGGCAACAGCGTGTGCAAACGAAACGGTTTGAGAACGTAATCGAAGGCGCCGACCTTCATCGCATCGACGGCGGTTTGAATCGTGCCCTGTCCGGTCATCATGATGCATACGAGGTGCGGATCGATCTTCAAGCCTTCCTGCACAAGAGTGATTCCGTCCATGCCGGGCATCATCAGATCAGTCAGGACAACGTCAAACGGTTCCACACGAAGAGCAGCCAGCGCTTTGTCGCCGGAAGTGAGACCGGTCGTTTCGTAACCCTGCGCAGTCAGCGATTCGACGAGAATACTCTTAAGTTGCACCTCATCGTCGACTACCAGGATTTTTCCAATATCGCTCATCCGTGATCTGCAGTCTCCTCTGACGCACTTCCGGTCTGACTTACCGGTAAGGCGATATCACAGTCGTTCTGCTCCTTCGCTGTCTTCAGGCCACTTGCTAACGATGACGCTGGCGCAGGGTCAGTAGGGAGGTTACTGGCGCATGAGCGCGCTGCGTTGCTTCCGACGTTTTTCCCGACGCGCTGCGTGAGTCGGTGTATAGGGAGGACTCGGCTGCATTCAAAAGTTTGGCGTTTGCGATCGGTAACACAACTCGAACGGTCGTGCCTTTGCCCAACTCACTATTAAGCGTGATCGTGCCGCCATGTTCTTCAACAATCCGGCTGCAAATCGGGAGCCCCAGGCCGGTACCTTTGCCGTCCGGTTTCGAGGTGAAGAAAGGCTCCCAAATTTTTTCGAGGTCGCCGGCAGAAATGCCCTGACCGGTATCAGAAAACTCGATCACAATCGTGCCCGTTTCGCGCTGTTCATCAACTCGCACTGTCAGCACGCCTCCTTCGAGCATCGAATCGCCGGCGTTAGTCATCAGGTTCAAAAACACTTGTCGCAGTTGTTGTCGATCTGCGTGAACTGACGGCAACGAAGCGTCAAAGTTCTTCACCACTTCGATTTTTCGATTGCGGAGGTAATAACTGATCAGGTCAATCGATCTGGAAATCTCGTCACGCACATCAATCGTTGATACTTGCTGGTGGTGCCGGCGAGTAAATTGCAGCAGATTGGTAACCAGGTTCGCCATTCTTTCTACTTCGCTCATTACAATCTGCAGAGGTCGTTGTTTGGGGTCGTCGTTACCTAACTGCGCAATCAGGGTTTCGACACGCAACGAGACGGTGGCGAGCGGGTTGTTCAATTCGTGAGCAACACTCGCGGCGAGTTCTCCCATAGTCGCGAGCTTTGACGCATGCCACAGTTGCTGCGTCATGGAAGCCAATTCGTCCGCCTTCTCCTGTAACGCCTTTCGCGATCTCAGAATTTCAGTCACATCAAGTGCAAGAACCAGTTGGGCCTGCTTTCCACTGAAGATGATTCCGTTTGAAGTGATCTCGACATCGATCACCGTGCCATCTTTCTTTCTGTGTTTACAGACATTTGAGTGTGAGAGCGCTTTACGTTCCTGGAGTTGTTGGTCCGGCAAGGACGGAACCGTGTCCTGAGTTCGAATCGCCTTGATCGTCATCGACATAAACTCGGATCTCGAATAGCCATAATGACGAATGGCCGCCTCGTTTACTGCCAGAAACCTAAGGGTCTTGATCTCATAAACCCACATTGGTTGCGGATTACTGTCAAACAGGATCTGATATTGCGCGTCAGAGACACGCAGCGCTTCGTCGGCTTTCCGGTGCGCATCGCGTTGCCGGGCCTCGCGCAACTCACGCGCAACTGCGGGTAGCAATCGTTTGAGATTGTTCTTCAGCAGATAATCGTTGGCGCCGGCTTTCATCGCTGAGACTGCAACGTCTTCAGAAACTGTTCCGGAAATGATGATGAAGGGAATGTCCTTACCTGACTGCTTCAACACCTCCAAAGCGTGCGGCGCGTCAAATTGCGGCATCGCGTAGTCGGCAAAAACAATGTCAAACTTCTCGCGCGCGAGTGCTTCGCTCATCTGCTCAGCATTCTCTACACGTTCAAAGCGCACCCGGTAACCACCGCGCCTGAGCTCACTGAGCAGCAGGTGCGCGTCGTCTTCGGAATCCTCAACAATCAAAGTGCTAAGTGCGTCGTTCATATCAAGTCCCTGGCGGAGGAAGTTCGTTCAATACCGACCGATACATTCCGAGTTGACCGGGCTGGTGTTCGGCCTGACTGTTGGCGAGCACGAGCCTTCCTCTCGAGGTCTTCTTGTTCTTCGGAGATGCGATCGGCGGGAACTACCAGATCATAAATGGACCAGCCCTGTGCTTCGGCGCTTGAAGTACCCAACATCTCGACAGCGCCCTGATTCCAAACCAGCACCGTACCATCCGGCGTCAAAGCAATGATCGCGCCCGGGACGTTGACTAATAAGGTCTCTGCAATCAGGGAGTGATTAACTTTCATATAGCCTATGTCTCCACTCGGCTCTCATAGGCGCGTAAAGTTCCCCATGTGTAGGAGAGGGACGACGACCTCGCCCTGGCCGCCGTCCCTCTTTCCACGCGCGAGGATTTCACCCTGTTTACAACGCGCGCGTCTCGTAAAAACTCAATTCACAGCCGCACGAGCCTGGTAAACCCGTCCGCGGATCAGGTTCAACACTTCACTCGCCAGGAACGGCTTGTACAGCACGGGCACATCGGCTGCCTCGCAAATAATCAATCCTTCCTCAGTTAAACCGCCACCAGTCATCATGATGATCTGGGCCGCTGGTTGCTGCCTTTGAAACTCGAGGGCCAGCTGCAACCCGTCATCATTACCCAGCATGTAATCAAGCAACACCACATTTGGCCGAAGCGCGGCAAAGAGTTCGCGAGCCTGCGCGGCGCTTTCAGCCGTTAACATTTCCCAACCGGCCTCTTTTAACTCCACTGCGAGAAACAAAAGCAGATCATGGTTGTCGTCGACGATCATGATCGAAGGTCTTGTGTGCATGCGAAACTCGCGTCCCGCCGACGTCGTGATTTCGAGTTTGTCGTCACTTTCAGCCAGCGCGACTTTCACCAGGGCACCCGGAGCAATATCGCCACGAGCAACCATGGTGGCCAGCGGCTGTGTCAGTTCGCGATGCATCGTGCGCTTCAACTCGCGCGCGCCATATTCCTGGCTCACGCCCTTGCGCAGGAGAAACTGCCGGCTTTCAGGCGTCACTTCAATCTCGAAGCATCGATCGCCGAGGCGGGAATTGACGTGCCCCTGAAGCGCTTTGATGTCGTGATCGAGAATGGCTTCGAGCGATTCCTGGTCCAACGGCTGATACGTCACAATCGCATCAATGCGATTGACAAACTCAGGTGAGAACCGCTTGCGCACCGCGCCCAAAGCAATGCTCTGAAGTTTGTCAGTCAACTCCGGTCTGACTGGGGGAACCGCGGTTTGAAAGCCAATCTCGGGATTGATCTGTTTCATCATTTCCCGTGCGCCGAGATTGCTGGTGAAGAAGATGAGACTTTTTTCAAAATTGACTTCGGTGTTGTCGCCTAAGCGCAACGTGCCTTTGTCGAGAATGCCAAGCAAAAGCTTGGTGAGAGACGGTGAAGCCTTCTCAATCTCGTCAAACAACACCAGCGCAAGGTCTGAGGTCTCGCTGGTTGCTTCCTTCAGACCCTGTTGTGTGAGCATGGGCACAGTTTCCCGGTGCCCAAGATACCCCGGTGGAGCTCCGATCAATTTCGCGGTCTCATGGTCCAATTGAAATTCGCCGCAATCAATCTTCACCATCAGCTTTTCGCTGCCGTGCAGGAGATCGGCGATTGCTTCTACGGTTCTGGTTTTTCCGGTTCCGGTGGGACCTAACAGCAGAAAAACACCTGCAGGTCGTCCGGTGGGAGCCAGCCCTGACTGATACATGTAGACATAGGGAACAATGGCATTAGTTGCGGCAGACTGGCCTACTACCTTCCGCGCTAACAGGCTCACAAGGTCCTGACCCGACTTTGAGGGGGCCAGCGGAGGATTGTTTAATGAGGGCAGATCTACTCGTTCGCTCATTTTGGGGCGACCTCATTGATGGGAAACGGTTTCCCAACCACTATTGTTAAAGCTGAAAGACAGGAAAGATTTGTCTGGCTAACGCTGCCAAACTCGCACGTCAATCGATTCCTCTTTCAAACATAGCCGATTCATTGAAGGAGAGGTTGCCTTTGACTGGCAAATTAGAAAAGCTCAATGAACAGGGGCTATGCCAAATCGTCAGGGATGTAGGCTAAGCGGTAAGTGAAGAGTGCGCAATGAGGAGATTCCTGAAAGTACCTCAGTCAATCCCTGAGAAATCTTGCCCGCCTTCTCTCAGATGGGCGTTCTGGACCACTCACTTGTTTATTCAACTTCGATTAGACCAACGATGATGGCGTAACGGACCAGACCAGCGACATCATGAATGCTGAGCCGTTCCATTAACTGGGCGCGGTGGGTTTCAACGGTCTTGACACTGATTTCTAAAAGCTGGGCGATCTGTTTTGTTGTCTTGCCTTCAGCAATGAGACGAAGTACCTCACGCTGACGGGGGCTTAAGGTCGCGAGGAGATCTCGTTTGGTTGCACCTTTCCCATATTCGAGCAACGTCTTTCGCGAGGTTTCCGGCGAGATATAAACCTCGCCGCGGATCACCGTCTGAATGGCCTGTTCCAATTCGGTACTGGCAGCACTTTTGGGCAGAAAACCCGCTGCTCCTTCTCGCAATGCTCGGATTGCATACTCGCCTGCTTCATGCACCGTCAACACAATAACTTTTATACTGGGATACTTTTTTGATACCTGCTCCAGCACATCAAAACCACCGCCATCGGGCATGGTGATATCGAGCAGCATGAGTTCAGGCTCAAGCTGTCGAATCAAGTCCATCGCTTCACTGCCCTTGCCGGCTTCGCCTACCACCACGATGCCTTCGATTCTTTCGACGAGAGCCCGGATACCAGCGCGCACAAGTGCGTGGTCGTCAGCTATTAGCACGCGAATCGGGTTCATGTAACTGTGCCTAGTTTTCCCAGTCGGGTCTCAGTTTGGGGGCCTGTGAGCTTGAGAATTAAACAAAACAAAACCGCCCATTTTTGGTTTCAGAAGCATCATTACAGGAACCTCCCTGATTCAACAATCAGGAATTACCTGAGGGCACACTAAAGCCTGGGATGAGATCCGGGTCTCTTTACTCGAAAATTCAGAGTCTTAAAGCTAACCGTGGTTCTTTACTACCTTATAGATGATGAAGCCGATTAACCCCAGGAACAGGCAGGGTAGGACAATAAATATAAAGAATACGATTGCCCAGGATCCCGCGCTGAGGTCACCCGGATGAAAGAGGTGTGTGAGCATTTTTAGTTCCTCATGATAAGGGTTTATCGCCGTTAACTCAGTGCCGGCGGCAAAACAAACTGTCCCAGATGCGGTCCGGAATAGGTACGCGCCGTGCGCAACCCAAGTTCCAAAGCGGATCTCGTGGCGTCCGGAGCGATTACCGCATCAACAAATCCCCGCGCAGCCGCATACTTCGCATCCAATTCCTGATCGTAAGTCTCACGGACCTTGTCCATCTCGGCAGTTAACGCCTCATCCGGCGACGCGCCGGCCTTTTTTAACTTCTCGAGTTGACTGCCAAAAACGGCCTGCACGGCCGAATCGCCTTCCATAACTCCCATTCGACCCGTGGGCCAACTGAAAATGAAATCCGGATCAAACCCCTGGCCCGCCATCGCGTAATAACCCGCGCCCGACGCATGATTCACCGTCAAAACAATTTTCGGAACGGTGGCCGTCGCCATCGCTTCCACGAACTGTGCGCCCGCGCGAATGATTCCCGAGTGCTCCGCGTCGGGTCCAACCATGAATCCGGAAACATCCTGTACAAACAACAACGGCGTTTGATGTCGATTACAAGTCTCGATGAAATAGGCGACCTTCTCCGCCGACTCGGTATAGATAATTCCGCCAAAGCGCGGTGGCTTGCCACCCGGCACTCGCACCATACCGCGATGATTAGCGATCACGCCCACCTGCATCCCACAGATACGCGCATGAGCGGTGATCATCTCCTTCGCATAGTCAGCCTGAAACTCGTCAAGAGATCCGGCGTCGAGTAAACACTCAAGCAGCTTTCTGACGTCGTAAGGTTGACGATGATCTTCGGGGATGATCTCGTAAAGCTCATCCGCTGGACGCGACGTAGCAGTTGTTGATTCGATCTGGCCGGCGTCAGCCGGTTTCGGTAACTCGGAAACAAACTCACGAATCTTCTCGATGCAAGTTTGATCGTCGGCGACTCGATAATGAGCAACACCCGAAAGCTCATTGTGCGTGCGTGCGCCGCCAAGCGTTTCGTTGTCGATGGTCTGTCCCGTTGCACCCTTAACGAGATTGGCGCCACCGAGACCCATAAACGATGTGCCCTCGACCATGATGATGATGTCCGAAAGCGCCGGCAGGTAAGCGCCACCCGCGATGCATGGTCCCATCACCGCGGAAATCTGCGGCACCTTTAAATAGCGTCGCATGATCGAGTTGTAATAGAAGATGCGCGAGGCGCCGTACTGACCCGGAAACACACCACCCTGGTACGGAAGATTCACGCCCGCCGAGTCAACGAGGTAAATAATCGGCACGCGCGAACGCATCGCGATCTCCTGGGCGCGCAGGATCTTTTTGATTGTCTCAGGCCACCACGAACCTGCTTTTACGGTCGCATCGTTGGCTACAACTACGACTTCCCTGTTTTCTACTCGCCCAACCACGGTAACAACACCGGCGCCGGGTGCGCCTCCGGCATATTGATCGTAGGCAACCAGCAGTCCGATTTCCTGCGCGAACGAGTCCTTATCGAGCAGCAACTCGATACGTTCTCGTGCGGTGAGTTTTCCCTGCTGGTGTTGCCGATCGATCTTGTCAGGGCCGCCGCCGCGACGGAGTTTGGCTTCGAGTTGCAGCAGTTGATCCGTAAGCTCGCGCAAGCGCGATGATGGTGTTGTTGCTAAACCGCTATCAGACTTTTTCATCAGCTTTGTTTCTCAGATCAGCTTCAACAAGATTTACCGGATGGTTCGCAACACGGTTTTGACGTTCGTTGATGATGGAACGCCTTCGACGATTGCAACGCGCGAACCACGCAATTCGATCGCAACTGCGCCACTCAATGTTTGCCACTCTTTATATTCGCCGGTCGCCTTCACTTCCTTTGCGTCAGCGTATCGCTTCAAGGTTCGCTCGCCGTAAGCCTCAAAAAACTGTCTGGCATCGAGCGCTGTGTCCCAGGAGGTTAACTGAGCAACAAAGATCTCCTCAGAGTTGCCAGTCTCATAGAGCGCAAAACGATCGCCACCCCAACCTGCTGCCGCTTGCCTCGACTTTGACGCACTATTCAAATACTCGTCGAGCACAAGGTAAAGACCCCATTCACCATTAACATCAGTCTCGACTCGCTTCCAACCTGGGCCAAGAACTGCTCTGAAGTCTGGCAAAGTGAGTTTGGCAGGAGTTTCGTAAGTAAAATATTTTTCAGGATGAAGAATCTGTTCACTGGATAACGGCAGTTTTGTAAACGCCTGCGAAATCATTTTCCAGCCGCCGCGACGGTGAACCTGCTTGGCCCATTCGAGACCTTCCTGATACGGGAACAGTAAAGATTCCTTCAATGCCCGTGGCGCCTTTTCAAATTGCACCGATTCAAGATCCTGCGAACTACGAAGAAACGCGAGAGCGATCATCGGATGTTTCGTCAGGTAGTGCATCATGGCGAGGGTCGCATCACCCTCGATTAGAGCGTGCGCGGCGAGTTTCGCATCCGAGTCGCCGCGCGGCCATTTCTCAAAACGTTTGAGGTTGAAGTGCTGATCCTGAAGCGCGTGAGTCAACTCATGGGCCATCACTGGTTTTTGACCTTCGAGCTCGATCCAATCCGCCAGATAAAACTGCTGTGCTTTTGGATCGTAGTAACCGGCAACCTGCTCAGCCAGTAGCTTGATCAAAAAGTCGCGGTATTCGAAATCTTTAGGCGCCAGTCCAAAACCTTTAAGTAACATTTCAGCGGAATGCATTTCTTCGGGGGTGGTCTCGGTATCAAGATTTTTTACGACCATGCGCTCGATGTCGGCGCGCGACTGAGCGCCACTCTTCACCGCTTTAAGGATCGACAATTCTCGCAATTCGCTCGTTTCTTTGAGCAGCGCCGCCGTTGTCGAGACAATCGCCGCATTTTGCGCAGGGCGAGCGGCAGTCTGGGCGTATCCCACTGGCAGGAAACTGCCAATGCAAATACTCGCCAGCGTAAGCAGGACCAGCACGACGCTAATTTTCTTTGACATATTGGTCTTTCACTCTTATAGTCCGCTAAAAGTTTACAGCTTAACCAAGGATCGGGGAGTTTAACCCTCTCTTACTTATGAGTTCGGAAGGCTTTGCTCAGATGACAAGCCCTGCCCCTGAAGATGTATTCGGCGTATGGCACGAAACCTTGCTACGCGTGCGTTATGCCGAAACGGACAAGATGGGCATCGTTTATTATGCCAACTATTTGGTCTGGTTCGAAATCGGCCGGACCGATTACTGTCGTGCGCGTGGATTTTCTTACCGAGATATGGAAGAAAACGAAGACGCGTTTTTAGTTGTCGCTGAAGCATACTGCCGCTACAAAGCTCCGGCCTACTACGACGATGAACTAATAGTTCGTACACATATTACAGAATTGCGTAAACGTTCACTTCGCTTTGGCTACGAAATTGTGCGTGCCTCAAACGGACAAGTAGTTGCTGAAGGTGAGACCGGACATGTCGTGACTGATTCCAGCGGACGCGTTCGTTCTTTTCCTGATGGATACGCGCAAAGATTATTGTCAGCCCCGGTAATCAAATCTCATTCAGGGTCAGTGGTCCCAAGCGAGACTGCTCCCGAATAACTCTCTATTCTCTCGCCACAACTCTTCGCGCCACGGTGTTTCAGATCCAGAAGCCCCAGTTTCTTTTGTAACTTTTTTTCAGTTCGTTCGTTTTACATTCAAGAGCCGGTGCTCAGACACCGGCGCAAACTGAAAGCCTCGCTGCTACTTGCGATAGCAGCGAGGCTCCGGATGACAATACAAGTTCGATCGCCTCGCGGCGCCAATCCTGCATCGTCGACGCCCGCATGTTAGCGCACCTGGTGGACGAGCTTCAACTAAGGGAGGGTCTACCATGCGCCGCTATACGATCCTGTTCGCACTCGTCTCCCTGTTGCTTACAGCAACAGTCTACTCACAACCTCGCACACCTGAAGCAGCTATCAATCACTACAATAACGCCGGCAAGAAGATCAAAGGCGGAGATCTCGATGGTGCGATCGACGATTACACGCGTGCGATTCGACTCAGCTCTCACTTAGGCACGTCCAAGAACTCAGATAATAATCTAAAAAATTCACTCACTGACTATTCGACCGAAACGATAACAGTAATCGATCCGTTTACCGCCAATGCTTACAACAATCGCGGGTTGGTTCGTTTTCAAAAAGGCGACTTTAGCGGGGCCATCGAAGACTTTGATCAGGCACTCCGCATCAGACCGGCCATGCCCGGCACTCATTTGAATCGTGCCGCTGCGTTACGCGCGAGCGGAGACATTGAAGGCGCGCTGAAAGAACTGGATCGCGCCATCAAGCTCAAGAAGGATTTTTTCCAGGCGTTCAGCAATCGCGGCAGTCTAAAACTTGATCGCGGCGATATTGACGGCGCTCTCGCTGATCTGAATCGGTCGATTGAACTCAACGCTCGTGTGCCGGAGTCGTTGTATCAGCGCGGCTACGTTCACATTGCCTTGAAACAGTTTGACAATGCAGTAGCTGATTTCGATACCGCGATTCGCCTCGCGCCAAAGATGGCGTGGGCTTATCAGGGGCGCGGCACTGCCTTCATGTTTAAGGGTCAGATGCTCCAGGCAATCGACGATTTCACACGCGCGCTCGAGCTCGATCCGGAGATTGCGTGGGGGTATTTCAATCGCGGGCTGGTAAAGGTGTTTCTCGGTGACGAGGGTGAAGCAAACAAAGATTTTGACGAGTGTCTCAAACGACGACCCGACTTGAAAACTCAACTCGACGAGCGCATTGAAATCGCGCGAAACCTGCGCCGGATTGGGAGCAAATCGGGTAGTTACTGATCGTGGCTGAGGTTTAATCGTTCGATTTTACGCGCGCGGCCGGTTGTTTCATCGATGTCGATAACGGCTGCACAGATACGCATCTGGCCGCTCGCATGCTCCGCGCGTCGGGCTGTGACCGAAGTGAAGCGCGCGAGTACGTCCCCTTTCTCCATTCCAATCACGCCGGCATAACTCCCGGTCATACCCAGATCGGTCAGATACGCGGTGCCACCCGGCAAAATTCTTTCATCGGCTGTTTGCACATGTGTGTGCGTTCCCACCACCGCTGAGACACGTCCATCGAGATGCCAGCCCATCGCGACCTTCTCTGACGTCGCTTCTGCGTGAATATCAACCAGACGCACTTTCGCGTCAGCCGGTACCGATTCCAATACACTGTCGATCACGCGAAACGGATCGTCAGACGGGGGCATAAACACCCGGCCCATCACATTCAACACCGCTACTTTCGCGCCGTTGATCTCACCCACCCAGCAACCGCTGCCGGGAGTGTTAGGCGGATAGTTAGCAGGTCGAAGGAGCCGCGGTTGTTTGCGGATGTACTCGATGGCTTCTTTCTTATCGAAGATGTGATTGCCTGACGTCATCACGTCAATGCCGAGCGAAAACAGTTGTTCGCAAAGCGAAGGAGTGACTGAGAAACCGCCGGCCAGATTCTCGGCATTCATGATCGCGAGATCGATCTCGTGCTGCTCGCGCAAATCCTGGATACGTTCGAGCACAGCGATGCGTCCAGGTTTCGCGACGACGTCTCCGATCATTAGAACTTTCATAGTGAAGAAACAGGCTGTGTTGGAAATAAAAAACCGCGAACCCTGGATCGTCAATCGTGGGGAGCTGTGTTCACGATTTGCGATTCACGACTCGCGGTTTCAGGCAGGAGGGAGATCCGCATTTGCCGTTCCGAAGCCGTAATTGAACCTGCAATGACAGGTGGGTGACCTCTTAATGCCGCAGCCTCTGGCAGTTCTTAACGATGAAGAAATGCACTGGCTAGGCGACCTCGGTCTCCCTAATCAACGGCGTTGGCTCAATCATCGTAACTCGGTGACGAACACCGCAGAACGTTTCCCTCCGCCACGACGGATAGTAGCAAAAAACCTAACCACAAAAAAGCACATAACTCACAAAAATAGATCTACTGAAACGGAGGCAGAAAAACCTCTGAGAAATCAACTAAGAGTTTCGATTTTTTGTGCTTTATGTGCTTTTTCCTGGTTAACCGAGGCTGAGTTTCCCGGCTCCGCCTTGTTCCTGTTCGAGGCTGGTACGCACCTTCAGGAGGCGATCGAGCATCTCCGCACACTCAGCGCTGCGAGCGGCGAGTTGGGAGTCGGCTTGTTCGTGCATGTTCTTCAAGCGATGAAGTTCGTCAGCGATGTGTAACGCGGCGAGGATAGCTACTTTGAGAGAGTCGACAGTCAGCGTGCCGGACGAAATCTCTCTCATCCGGCTATCGACGAATTCTGCGAGTTGAATGATGTATTCGGTATCACCATCAGACCGAATGTTGTAGGTCTGATTGTAGATCTCAACTCGAATTGTGGGGCTACTGCTGCTGGCTTCCATACTGCCTTTGTTGATCGAGCGGCCGATCCCGGAACTCATCTAAGCTCCTCAGCCATTTCCGGGTCGAGAGCGGCAACTGCATCAAGCATGGCTTCAACTTTCATCCGAATGGTCTCACGTTCGGCGAGCAGCTTCTCGACTTGGTTCTCGAGTCGCTCCTTCTCGTTGAGCACATTCCCCATATCGCGGTGAATCAAAGCTAGTTCTTTTTCGAGATTCTCTTTTTCCTGGCGCAGCGTTTTGGTGAGTTCGATGGTGCGATAGATCTTATCTTCTAAATGAGAAAACTTTTCCAAGCCTGACAGACCTACCATCTATTTGTCTCCCAACGTGTGGACTAGAATCGCGAGCCGATTATCCGCCTTCACGCGTGTGAGCGCAAGACTCATTATGCAATCAGGTGTAATTTATTTTTAGCGTTGTTCCGCCGCGAACGTATTGAGCAGGACTGAAGTCAATCGGGCGTGATATTCCTCAACAGCACGCTGTTCAGTTAATGCCTGGTCCAGATCGAGATGCGTTACTCCACCCGTAAAAGGAGCAAAGCGTTCGAAGTCCTGCCTCGAACGCTTTGTTGATTTGACTCCACCTGAGCCTGAGGTGATTTTTAACAGTCTAGTTTTTCTTTACCGCGACCCACTTGCCCGACAACTGGCCCGCGAAATCAAACTCGCCGGAAAGTTTTCCTTCGACCACGGTTGCGCTCATCGTGATCATGCCGTTTTGGCCGTCGAGCTGAAATACCAGTTGACCATTTTTCCAACTGCCCGACTTGATCGGCGCGTCACCGAGTTGCGAACTGCTCGAGCCGGTGACGGTCTCGCCTTCGACCTTTAGCGTCAACACAAACGGAAACGGCTGGCCGTTGGCATCAGCAACCGCGTCCCACGCGCCATTGAGATTGACCGCTGCTGCGGATGACGCAGCCGCTACTTCAATTACCCGAGCCAACTCGACGGGGCGTTTGTTTGCACCAGTGGCCAACTCGCCAATCATCTTGTTGTCGTCCACCCTTTTGGTGGTCAGGACAACGTCTTTGCCAAAGGCGAGTGTTAGAGCGCCATCTTTGAGCGTCACTTCGGTGGCTTCCAGCGTTCCGCCACTACGCACCAGAGTGCCCTTTATCTTTTCACCCTCGCTTTTCAGCTCGAGTACAATTTTCTCTTCCGCAGCACCCGCGGCAGCTTTAACAGTGCCTGTGTATTTACCCGCCAGCTTTTCGGGGCCCTGGGCAAAAGCGACGATCGCGCCGAGAAGAAACGTAAGCGTCAGAACAACGAATCGAATACTTTTCACTTGGTTTGCTTCCTTTCAGATAACTAGGCCGCTTTGTTTTGCTGTTCTTTTTCCAGCGCGCTCTTGGCCTGGGCCACGACTGCCGCAAACGAATCGGGCTGATGCACCGCAAGGTCTGCCAGCACTTTGCGATCGAGTTCGAGCGCTGCCAGTTTCAAACCATGCATGAGCTGCGAATAGTTCAGACCGTTCAAACGGGCCGCAGCGCCGATGCGAACGATCCACAAACTGCGAAAATCACGTTTCTTCAACTTGCGCCCGGTGTAAGCGAAATTCAATCCACGCTCGACCGACTCTTTTGCTGAGCGATACAGTTTCGACTTCGTGCCGCGATAACCTTTAGCCAGCTTTAATATTTTCTTGCGTCTCTCAAGACGCTTATTGCCACGTTTTGCTCTGGGCATATGATTCCTCCCTCAATATTATTTCCGATTGCCGATTGGCGATTGCCGATTGCTCTTTTTCCAATTGGCAATTGGCAATCGGCAATGCCCTCAGTCGCGACCGTAAGGCAACATCGACATCACGCGATCGTGATCTGCCTTGGAGACGAGCACATCGATATCAAGATGACGCTTTCGCTTATTAGTCTTCTTCGTCAGAATGTGTCGCGCATGCGAATGGCCACGCTTGATTTTGCCGGTGGCCGTCAGGCGCACTCGCTTCGCTGCACCTTTGTGCGTTTTAAGTTTAGGCATTGCTGAACCTTTCTTTTTGAACTTTGTTCTTTGTGCTTAGTGCTTTGTTTTAATTCAGCAAAGTACCAAGCACAAAGTTCTCATTGCGTTTGACTGGGCGTTTCCGGCTTCGGACCGCCGCCGCCACCGCCCTTATGTCTCTTTGGTCCAAGGATGATGAACATCTGGTTCCCTTCCATCCTCGGCCGGGCTTCGACCTCGCCGACATCCAGGAGATCGCGCTCGAGTCTTTCCAGGATCCGGGCACCCAACTCACGATGGGTCATCTCGCGACCGCGAAACCAAATAGTGGCTTTGACCTTGTCGCCATCCTGCAGCCACTCGCGCGCATGCTTCATGCGATATTCGTAGTCGTGATCGTCAGTTCCCGGTCGGAACTTCACTTCCTTGACCGTTATCGTGACCTGCTTTTTCTTCGCCTCGTTTGCCTTCTTCTTCGCTTCGTACTGATATTTTCCGAAGTCGATAATGCGGCAAACCGGAGGATCGGCGTTGGGAGCGACCTCGACGAGGTCCAGCCCCTTCTCCCGGGCGGCGCGCACGGCATCGCGTACGTCCATCACGCCCAGTTGTTCTCCCTCCTCACCAATCACGCGCACCTCAGGCACGCGAATTCTCTCGTTAATTCGAACCGGCGGCACCCGCCGGTTGTCAGGACGCTGACCGCGACCTCGAAAGCCTGTAGCTATTCTGCACCTCCTCAGTTGCAGTCTCAGAAAACAGAACCGTGAGGACCTGTTCTCTTCGACTTAGTTATTTGTTAACGCGCGGGTCTCAACCAGACGACGCGCCATCTCTTTGAACTCCGCGATGGACATCACTCCGATATCACCCCGGGCACGTTCTCTAACCGCCACCGTTTTTTGCTCCATCTCGCGATCGCCGAGCACGAGCATAAACGGAACTTTCTGTAACTGCGCATCACGAATCTTAGCGCCGATTTTTTCGCTGCGCAGATTCGTTTCCACGCGAAGACCGGCGACGCGAAGCTCACGCGCCAATTCATCCGCATAATCGTTTACGCGGTCCGTGATCGGCAATACCGCGACCTGCACCGGCGCGAGCCAGAGGGGAAACGCACCCGCATAGTGCTCGATCAAAACGCCGAAGAATCGCTCCATCGAACCAAACAAAGCCCGGTGGATCATGATCGGCTGATGCGGCTTGTTGTCTTCGCCGATGTATTCGAGTTGAAAACGTTGCGGTAGATTGAAATCAAACTGCACCGTCGTCAACTGCCACGTGCGACCGATCGCGTCCTCAACGCGAATATCGATCTTCGGCCCGTAGAACACTGCTTCGCCTTCGATTCGCTGATAAGGAATCTCGCGGCTATTCAGCGCATCAACCAGAGCTGCCTCCGCACGTTCCCAGTCTTCATCCGTGCCGAGATACTTCGTGTTTGGATCATCACCTCTCACTGACAACTCAACTTTGAAATCTTTGAAGCCAAAGGTTTCATACACGTTGAAAGCGAAGTCGATACAACCGAGAATCTCCGCGCGCACAGTTTCCTTCGTGCAGAAGAGATGCGCGTCGTCCTGCGTGAATCCGCGTACGCGCGTCAGTCCATGCAACGTTCCGGAAAGCTCCGCGCGATAACACGTTCCAAACTCCGCGTAACGCAACGGCAAGTCTCTGTACGAGCGCTGCGCCGATTTGTAGATACCGATATGAAACGGGCAGTTCATCGGCTTGATGCGAAATTCCTGTTCCTCGAATTCCATCGGTGAAAACATCGAGTCGGTGTAGTTGACCTCGTGTCCGCTCGTAAACCACAGATCGCGTTTTGCAATGTGCGGCGTGAAGACCAGACCATAACCGCGCAGCAACAGTTGCTCGCGCAGGTAGTCTTCCATCTCCTTGCGAATCGCACCGCCTTTCGGGTGCCAGAAGACCAGGCCCTGGCCATACTCTTCCTGAATCGAGAACAGATCGAGTTCGCGACCGAGACGACGATGATCACGCTTCTCCGCTTCCTCACGTTGCTTCAACCACGCGTCGAGTTCTTCCTGCGAGAAGAAAGCCGTGCCGTAAATCCGCTGCATTTGCGGCTGTGCGGCATCGCCTTTCCAGTAAGCACCGGCGAGTGAAAGCAATTTGAAGGCGCGCAACTTGTTCGTGTTGGGCACGTGTGGACCAAGACAGAAATCGATGAACGGCGAGCCGTCGATGTAATAGACGGTCACGAAGTCGCCGGCTTTCTCTTCAATCAGTTCACACTTCAACGGCTCATCGCGTTCGCCAAACAGTCGCAACGCTTCGTGCTTGGGAATCTCCTCGCGACGATAACCGAGGTTCCTGCTCGCGATCTGCTTCATCTTTTTCTCGATGACCGGCAGATCCGCTTCCGTCAACGCGCGTGGCGCAATCACGTCGTAGAAATAGCCGTAACGCGGATCGTCGAGTAGCGCTGGTCCAATCCCGAGTTTGGTGCCGGGAAAGAGATCGAGCACCGCCGCGGCCAGCAGATGTGCGGTTGAGTGACGTAAAACTTCGAGACCATCGCGCGTTTGCGGCACGATCGGTTCGATCTGGACGGTTGTACCCTCGCCATTACCGGATTGGATGGTCTCGAGCGAAGCCGCCAGGTCTACCTCGCGGTCGCCGATCTTCGCTGCCAAAGCCTGTTTGGCCAGGTCGCGGTCCAGTTTTTTGAGAGCCTCAGCCACCGTTGCCGAACCCGGCACGGGAACTGGTTCACCATTTTTCAGTTGTACGTTGATCTCGCTCATTACATCACCTCTGGTTATCAGGGCAGATTTTATGCCCGCAACCAGAGCGCCGGGACGACAAGAAAAGACCTGAGTCCCAAGGCCGAAGACCGTTCCCTACGATTTACGATTCACTAATATTGTTACTTCAGTCGATCGGATTCGATAGGAGCGCCTTCGCCGTGCGCCCGCGTGGTTGCGGGTCACAGTTAAAAAGTAAAGAATCGAGTAGTTGTTCGATTCATGACGAAGGTCTTTCGGAGCATCCTATCAAAAATTAGAAACTGCCAAGCAACGAAGCCGAATTCTAGCAAAGCCTCTTTCGAGGGCGCAACCCGGATCCACAGATTACACCGATTTCATCTGTAAAAATGAATGAAATCTGTGTAATCTGTGGACCCCAATCTGTGTAATCTGTGAACTAGGAGAGAAAGAATGCGCTCAGCACGGTTTCTGACGGTTGTTCTCTTGCTTTGCTGTCTTCTGACCCAGGTTCCCGCCCAAACCAATAACCGAACCAACGGCGGAGCCCGGCCCAACCCAAAATCTATTGCGGATATACCTTCGAAAGTCCCGGTCAGCGAAATGCGCAGCGCCATCGAACGCTATAGCGTCGATCGTGGCAGCCTGGCCCGATCGTATCCGGTGGCCGGATCACGGAACCGCCGCGAGCGTTTCAAAAAGTTCTACAACGAGTGGCTGACCACTCTCCAGGGTCAGGAATTCGATGCGATGAGTCAGGACGGCAAGATCGATTACATCCTGTTCAAGAATCATCTCGAATATGAACTCCGTCAAATCGACATCCAGTCGCGCCAGATAAGCGAAATCGAGCCGGTGATCCCGTTCGGACAGAAAATCATCGAGCTCGAAGAAACGCGACGCCGCATGGAGCCGATCGACTCAGCGAAAGTCGCAGCCAGCCTGAATGATTTACGCAAACAGGTAGACGAACGACGCCGCGCGGTTGAACTGGGCCTGCGACCCGACGGACGTGGCGGCGACACCGGAATCGAACCGCTCCGCATGAAGAAAACCGTGGCGAATCGTGCCGTCGCGGCCATCAACGGTCTGCGTGGAAACCTGCGTAGCTGGTACACCTTTTACAACGGCTACGATCCGATGTTTACGTGGTGGAACGAAGAACCTTACCGAACACTCGATCAATCATTGAGCACCTACGCGACCTTCATCACTGAACGAGTCGTCGGTATCAGAACGGAAAGCAGCGCCGCGCAAACCGGCGCCGGCCGTGGACCCGGTGGTGGCGGCGGTGGCGGACAAGGCGGTGGACCAGGTGGCGGTGGACAGGGTTTTCAACGTCCCGGCACAGCCAACGCTCGTCCCGGTGACGCGAGCGACATCGTCGGCGATCCGATCGGACGCGAAGCCCTCATCAGCGAACTCCGCTCAGAAATGATTCCCTACACGCCCGAAGAAATCATCGCGATCGGCCAGAAGGAGATGGCCTGGTGCGAGAACGAAATGAAAAAGGCGTCGCGCGAACTCGGCTTCGGCGACGACTGGCACAAAGCGCTCGAACACGTCAAAAACCTCTACGTCGAACCCGGCAAACAGCCCGAGATGATCCGCGAGCTCGCCCTCGAGGCCATCAAGTACATGGAAGACAACAACCTCGTGACGGTTCCCGAGATGGCCAAAGAGACGTGGCGCATGGAGATGATGACTCCCGAGCGCCAACTCGTCAGTCCATTCTTCCTCGGCGGCGAAGTCATTCAGGTTTCGTTTCCCACCAACACGATGGCTCACGAGCAAAAGATGATGAGCATGCGTGGAAATAACCGATACTTTTCACGCGCAACCGTTCATCACGAGCTGATTCCGGGTCATCACCTGCAAGGGTTTATGTCCGCGCGCAACAAACCCTATCGTGGTGTTTTTGGCACGCCGTTCTGGACCGAAGGCAACGCGCTTTACTGGGAGTTGTTGTTATGGGATCTAGGCTTCGCCAAGAAGCCCGAAGAAAAGATCGGCATGCTTTTCTGGCGCATGCACCGCTGCGCGCGAATCATCTTTTCGCTCAGCTTCCATCTCGAGAAGATGACGCCACAGGAATGCATCGATCTGCTTGTCAATAAAGTGGGTCATGAACGCGATAATGCGACCGCGGAAGTGCGGCGTTCATTTGACGGCAGTTATGGGCCGCTCTACCAGATCGCTTACCTGATTGGCGGACTACAACAGTATGCGATGCACAAAGATCTAGTCGGCTCCGGAAAGATGACCAACCGCGCTTACAACGATGCATTATTAAAGGAGAACCGGATCCCGATCGAGATGTTACGGGCGGCGATCACGAATCAGAAGTTGACGCGTGATTTCGTTACCAACTGGAAGTTTTACGGGCCAACCCCCCTACAATAAAACCGGCCACGGATGACACGGATTTTTAAATCCGGTTTTATCTGATTTTAAATCCGTGTCATCCGTGGCTAATTAACCTTCGAACTCGTTGATCTCGCCGGGTTTTCTCAACATCTTGTTCACCTCGCCGACGTGAAGTTCTTCCTCCGCGATCATCCGGCGAGCGTAGTCTTCCAGCAAAATCGAGCGATCTCTCACGAGGTCGTACAACTGATTATAGAGCGCGAGCCCCGCACGCTCGGCTTCGAGCGATTCGAGCAGTATGTCGTTGACGCCGTGTTTATGCGTCTCAAGCAGGGCGCCGATCTTCAGCGACGGATGGTCACCGAAATGCGTGACCAGTTCGCCGGCTTCAGCCGCATGCGCCAGGCACGTGTTTGCTTCACCCCGCAGCCAGCTCACGATCGGAATGCGATTGTGACCGTAGATCATCAACGAATAGTGAGTGTACCTAACGACTCCGGCCAGCTCAGCCTCCATGATTTGATTCAAGAGCTTCACTGCTGCAACCTTGTCGAACGTTTCCTCTGACATATGTTCCTCCATTTTTGACTGTCGGTCAGAATCTCAAAGACAAACAACTCAAGCCCCCGTCCATCTTTTGAAACTCCGACATCTCCAGGGGGATCGTTTGGTAACCCAGATCTTCCAACTGCTGCTTCGTCGCGGGAAAACCCTCCGCGATCAGAACTCTATCGTTTACGGTCACGCAGTTTGCCGCGTATTCCTCAGCCGGGTTCAGGCAAATCAAATCGTAACCGGAAAACTCCGGCCGCTGTTTCAACTCTTCAGTGACGAGCAGATGTTTGCCACCAACGAAAGCCAATCCGCTTTTCAAGTGAAGGATATTACCCACACCACGGATGTCTATCAAACTCGAACTGTAGCCAAACGACTTGAGTATCCGCGCTAGTTGCGCCGCGCCGTCCTCGTTAGTGCGTCGTGAAATGCCGATGAAGAAGTGATCTCCAGCTTCGCAAATGTCGCCACCGTCGACTGTTCCCGATCCAATGATAGTGTGGAGTTGGTGAAAATGATCGCGGATGAGTGGAACTATGCGATCGATTTCGGCGAGCCGGCTTGGGGAGCCCGGGCGTGTGATGATCGCGCCGCGAGGTGTCAGGATTGCAGTGTCTTCCACGAAGGTGGAATCAGGATGATCATCGTCAACCGGCAAACGAATTAATTCGAGACCACACGACGCGAGCGCCAAACAGTAAGCCTCGTGCTGCTCAGTTGCCCGTTCAAACTCAGGCATGCCTAAGTCAACCGAAGTCAAACCGGAGGCGAAGTTTCTACCAGGCGCGCTGACGATCGCTTTCGTGAACATCATTAGAACAAGATTAACAAGATGGACATGATGAACAAGATAATCTTGTTAATCTTGAAATCTTGTTCCTCTTTGTCTAACTAGGCCTGCCAATCAGGCGCTTAATCGTTGGGGTCAGCAACGCCAGAATTCCAGCCGACAACAACAACCCAAGCGCGATACCTCCATAAAGCTTCGTCAACTGCCACGAATTGTTGGAAACGAAGAATCCCGAGAGGTAACCCGCGAGTTTGTTACCCACCGACGTCGCCAGGAACCACGCGCCCATCATCAACCCGACGAGTTTCACCGGCGCCAGCTTAGTTACGGTGCTCAATCCCACCGGGCTCAAACACATCTCGCCACAAACTTCGAGGAAATAAAGACCGACGAGCCACCAAAAACTCACACGCCCCTGAGCCGTCAGCACAGTAGCCGGCACTATTAATAAGTAGGCCAGACCGATGAACAGCAATCCCAGCGTGAACTTCACCGGACTTGACGGTTGCCGATCACCCATTCGGATCCAGAGCATGGAAAACAGCGGCGTCAGGATGATTACAAAGAGGGGCGTCAGTGATTGCAGATAAACCGGCGAAAACCCCCAACCGAAGAACGATGTGTTAGTGAGCCTGTCGGCGAAGAGATTTAGGCTCGCGCCCTTCTGTTCATAAGCGGCCCAAAAAAGAATCGTAAAGACAAACAAAATCAGAATCGCACCGATTCGTCCCCAATCCCCCCTGGTCAGCGCTGGAGCCGGTGCAACATCGGGTGTGGACTTTGTGGCACGCGGAACTTTGTTTCCGACATGCACCAGACTCTTAGTACTCAAAAGGTAAACGGCCAGCCCCAACAACATGCCAACACCGGCAGCGCCAAATCCCCAATGCCAACTCTTGGTGGGATCGAAGCCCATCGAACTCAGAATTCCCTTGAATGTTTCGGTCTTTGCCAGAAAACCAACGGAGAGAGGCGCCAGCAGTGCTCCAACGTTTATACCCATGTAAAAAATGGAGAAACCGGCATCGCGTCGCGGGTCGTTTTCCTTATAAAGCTTACCGACCATGACGCTGATGTTTGGTTTCAACAATCCGGTTCCAATTGCTATCAGCCCCATTCCGAGGAAAACAAACGTCGTGTCGTGAAACACCATTGAGAAATGGCCCAAGGCGATGATGATGCCGCCGATTAGCACGGCCAATCGCGCGCCGGTGAGATAGTCAGCGATCCAGCCACCTGGTAATGCAGTCAGGTAAACAGCCATCGTGTACCAGCCATAAATCGCCGAAGCCTGTTTGACGTCGAAAGCAAGTCCACCCTGTGCGATAGTGGAGGTCATATAGAGGATGAGAATGGAACGCATTCCGTAATAGCTGAAGCGCTCCCAGAGTTCGGTGAAAAACAGTGGACCGAGACCTTTTGGATGGCCGAAAAAACCACCACGGTCGATTTCAGATGAGTTTTCCGTCATAGGGGCCAATATATGCCACAAAAAGGCACAAAAAGCACAGAACAAATTACTGAGTCTGTCTCCTCAAACACTAACCCTTCGCTGGTTTGTGCTGCTTGTGCCTTTTTGTGGCACATTTCAACAACCCTTTTATGATTGGAAACATCTATCCAGCACAACCGAAAGATCACTCTCCCGAACGTAGCAAAACCACTTTCCCAGCCGGGATCTACAGGATCTATATGATGAAAACCAGACTGTCGCTGCTCGTACTCTTGAGTGTCTCTTTCCTGCCCTTCAATCTTTACGCACAATCAGGACGCAAGGCCACCACGCCTAAACCCAGCAAATCCGAACCTGCCAAGCCGACCACCGACGAGACCGTCACCGAAACCCAAATCAATCCCGATGGTGAAACTGTCGAGGGCGACGTCATCCGCTTTGATACTTCGTTGGTAATGGTGCCGGTCCAGGTCATGGATCGCAACGGCCGCTACGTCCCACTTCTCCGACGCGAACAGTTTCGCATCGAGGAAAACGGCATCAATCAAAAGATCTCATACTTCGCGACCAACGATTCGGCGTTCAGCGTTATCCTCCTGCTCGATACCAGCGGCTCCACGCAACACCGTCTCGACGACATTCAGGACGCGGCGATCAAGTTCGTCGATAAACTCAAGGCTGTTGACCGTGTAATGGTGATGTCGTTTGACGACAAGATCCAGGTGCATTGCAAAGCCACCGCGGATCGCAACGAAATCACCAAGGCAATTCGCCGCACGCGCACCGGCGGCGGCACACGAATCTACGACGCAGTCGGCGACATGCTGACGAAACAGATGAAAACAATCGAAGGCCGTAAAGCGGTGGTGCTTTTCACTGACGGCGTTGACACAATGAGCTATCGCGAATCGTATGAAAGCACGATCCGGATGGCCGAGGAATCAGACGCGCCTATCTACGTGGTCGACTACGACACTTCGGGCATGGGCGGCGGCATTTACGGTGGTGGTGGAACGGGAGGTCGCGGAACGATTTTTGGTGTTCCCATTCCGACGCCGGGAATTCCGGGTTCGACGGGCGGCGGTGCTGTGGGCGACTACCGGCGCGCAGTCAGATACCTGCACGCACTCTCCGACAAGACCGGCGGGCGTTTCTACAACGGCGACTCAATGTTTGGAATTGCACAGGCGTTCACCTGGATCGCCGAAGAACTCGGACGCCAGTACAGCCTCGGATACTATCCGACTACCGCGGGTAAAGATGGAGAACGACGAAAAATTAAAGTGCGAGTTACTGAAGCGGATATGGTGGTGAAGTCTCGCGATAGTTATATCTATTCGGAAAAGGGGAAAAAGTTCACACAAGCTACACGGATGAATCCGTTTTCATCCGTGTTGGTAGAACATTAATTATTGACTCTTCTGACGGCAGCCAGTTTTTGAAACTGATTTGTGTTTGGCCTGTTGTAGTAGTAGCTGCCCTGCATTTCCCAGTTTCCGAGATTGAATTGGCGTTGCGCGCCGCAGTTCACACAGGTTCGATAGGCGCGGCCTTCGCGGGAAATCGGCCGGCTGAGTTCCACGTGCCAGCAACCGAAGACACGGGCTACGAAGTTGCCGATTTTTCCTGTTAATGACGATGGGTCAATATGTCCGACGTTGGTGTTCGCGATTGTTAACTGGCCTGCCTGCATGATGTTTACCTCTTTCGTAATCCTTCCGAGCTATCCTTCAAACAGTAACGCGCAACAACCCGGCGATTTGGGTCATCCGCGCTACCGCGCACGGTAAGGTTCGTCTTATACTAAGGGGCCTTAAGTCTCAGATTTGGGAGAGTTAACGATTGAGTGAACACCCCGCTGATAATGTAACTCGTCTACTGATCGAGCTCTCCAACGGCGATCGGGCGGCGGTTGATCTTTTGCTACCTGTCATCTACGATGAACTGCGCAAACTGGCAGCGAATTATCTGAGGCGTGAACGGCCGGATCACACCCTGCAACCAACCGCGCTGGTGCATGAGGCTTACATGCGACTGATCGATCAGTCGCGAGTGAACTGGCAAAACCGGGCTCATTTTTTCGGAGTTGCGGCTCAAATCATGCGTCGACTGCTGGTAGATCATGCGCGCAAACACAATGCGGAAAAACGTGGCCAGGATTTTCAGAAACTCTCTCTTGACGAAAACATCGATCGGGCAGTCGAACGAAGCGCGGAACTAATTGCGCTGGACGACGCGCTCAAAACCCTGGCAGCCTTGGATGCACAGAAAGCACGCATGGTTGAGTTACGCTACTTCGGCGGCCTCTCCATTGAAGAGACAGCTGACGTTTTGGGTGTTACTCCCACAACCATCAAACGTCACTGGAGGTTTGCTAAAGCCTGGCTTCATGGAGAAATGCAAAGAAATGCTTGATGCACGCAGTAAGCCCAACCTGAACAACTAGAAATGTAATTGCCAACTGCCGATTGCCAATTGTCGATTTGCTCAATTGGCAATCGGCGTTCGCAAATTGGCAACGTCGTCGCAAAGCTACACAACATAAGAACTCGATGACCCCGGAACGCTGGCGACAAGTTGAAGAGATCTTTCAGGCGGCACTCGATCTTTCGCCCGACGAGCGAGTCCGCTACGTGTCGCAAGTATGTGCGGCCGACACGGATCTCAAGCGCGACGTCGAATCGCTGCTTTCGCAGTATGACAGCGCCGGCGAATTGCTCGATCAGCCGGTTTACGGAAACACCGAGATGAACATGCTCGGATCGTTTGTCGAGGAGCACGATCCGATGATCGGGCGTCGCCTCGGTTCATATCGAATCGAGCGAGAAATCGGGCGCGGCGGCATGGGCGCTGTCTACGAAGCCTTACGCGCCGATAACGAATTCAACAAACGCGCCGCCATCAAACTCGTCAAACGCGGGATGGACACCGACTTCATCCTGCGTCGCTTCCGCAAAGAACGCCAGATACTCGCAGCCCTCGATCACCCGCACATCGCCGGACTGCTTGATGGCGGAACCACTGAAGACGGACTGCCCTACTTCGTCATGGAGTTTATCGAAGGACAGCCGCTCTACAATTACTGCGACAGTCACAAGCTAAATATCACCGAGCGACTGAAACTGTTTCGCTCCGTTTGCGACGCGGTTCATTACGCCCACCAGAAACAGGTAGTACACCGCGATATCAAACCTTCAAACGTCCTCGTAACTTCAGCAGGAACTGCAAAACTGCTCGACTTCGGTATCGCGAAGTTGCTGAATCCGCAGATCGCCGGCGACATCACGCACGACCCAACCGCGACGGCAATGCGTTTGATGACGCCGGAATACGCTTCGCCGGAACAAGTGTCGGGCGCTCCGACAACTCCGACCACCGACGTCTATTCACTTGGCGTGTTGCTTTACGAACTGCTCACCGGTCACAGGCCGTACCGGCTGGTTAATCGAGCGCCACACGAAATCGCGCGCGTGATCTGTGAAGAATCGCCGGCGCCGCCCAGCGTCATCATCACTCGCACAGAAGATCTGATACCCAGTTTTTCTTTCGGCGATGAGCTCTCCACGCTGCAACGTATTTATTCGACTCGTGGCGGAACGCTCGAGTCGCTGCGCCGCGCGCTAACCGGTGATCTCGACGCGATCGTAATGCAGGCTTTACGCAAAGAGCCTGAGTGGCGATACCAATCCGCAGCCGACTTGCGCGACGACATCACGCGTTTTCTTGAAGGCCGCCCGATTTCCGACCTGCCCGATCCGCCGCACGCGAGCATGATCGCGCGGCCTGATTCAACGCAGGAAAACTCACTCGCAGTTTTGCCAATGAAGCTTCTCGACCTCAACCAGGCTAATGCTGGTCAAGACTATCTTGGAACCGGTCTGGCTGATGCGCTGATCACGCGGTTGAGTGCGATTCGCAGTTTTGCTGTGCGACCAACAAGCAGTGTGCTCCGCTACGGCGCCGATGCCGATCCACTGCGAGCCGGCCGCGAACTCGGCGTCGCGTTTGTACTCGACGGCAGGATCAGACGTTCAACGGATCGTATTCGCGTTACGATTCAGTTGCTCAACGTTCGCGACGAAACAACGGCCTGGGCCGGACAGTTTGACGAGCAATTTACCGACGTACTCAATCTCGAAGACATCATCTCGTCACACGTCGCCGAAGCAATCGTGCCGCACCTGACAGTGGACCAGCGTCTGCGACTGGCAAAACGCGGCACTGACAATCCACAAGCTCACGAAGCCTATCTGCGCGGACGTTTTTACTGGAACACGTTTACGGAAGAAGGATTCGCGCGCGCTATCGTCTGTTTTCAACAGGCAATCGCACTCGATCCGAAATACGCGCTCGCTTATGCAGGCGTGGCCAACTATCACAACTGGCTTGGCGTGTTCAGTGTGATGCCGTTTGCCGAGTGTTCCGCGGCAGCGTATGAAGCAGCGTCAACTGCGGTCGATATCGATCCTAATCTCGCCGAAGGGCATACCGCGTTGGGCCAGGCGATTCTGTGTCGCGACTTTGCATGGTCCAGTGCGGAACATCATCTCGTTCGCGCAGTCGAACTCGATCCAAACTATGCGCCGGCTCGCGTCTGGTATTCGTTGCAACTCGCGATGGAAGGACGCTTCAGCGAGTCGCTACGTGAAGCGCACACCGGTCGCGAACTCGATCCGCTGGCGATCATTTCACGTTTCGCCGTGGTCTGGTGCTCGTATCACGCGCGGCGTTACGACGAAGCTTATCGCTTTGGCAGCACTACTCTCGAAAATGAGCCGCGCAATTTGATGATGCTTTACGGCACGAGCTTCGTGCTCAGTCGTCTCGGTCGCCACGACGAAGCAATCAAAGCCGCTGAGCAATGCGTGGAGTTGATGGGTAAAGCCTCTCACACACTCGGCCGGCTCGGTTGCGCTAACGCAGCCGCCGGAAACATGGAAGCAGCCGAGGCCGCGCTGAAGGAAATGCAACTGCTGGCGGAAAGACGTTACGTTTCGCCATATCATCTCGCGCTCGTTACGACTCAACTCAATCGCCCCGAAGAAGCGCTCGATCTGCTCGAACGAGCCTACGAAATCGGCGATGCCAAAGTGTTGTGGATGGGAGTTGACCCGGAACTTGATCCCCTACACGGCCATCCGCGTTACAACGACATGCTGCGCCGGTTGGACCACCGTCTCGCTGCCCTTCCCGCACTTGCCGGTCAGTTGCGTGAAGATCAGGAATCGATCGCGGTGTTGCCATTCCGAGTTCTGAGTCCGCCGGGAGAAAACACCGGAGACGAATATCTCGGCGTGGGATTGACTGACGCGCTGATCACTCGACTCAGCAATGTTCAGCGTCTGGTGGTGCGACCGACGAGCAGCGTGTTGCGTTATCGCGGCGCGAATGTCGAACCGCTTTTGGCAGGACGTGATCTCGGCGTTGACTACGTCATCGACGGCAGTTTGCGGCGAGTCGGCAATCGCATTCGCGCAACTGCCCAACTACTCAGCGTCAGTGAAGGCGTAACGCGTTGGGCCGAACAGTTTGATGAAGAGTCAACCGACGTGCTTCAGATCGAAGACTCGATCTCCGAAAAAGTCGCGTCGGCCCTCTTGCCGCAACTCACTGGTGATGAAAAGCGGCAGCTATCAAAACGCGGCACGGATAGTTCCGAAGCCTACGAGTCGTATCTGCGCGGGCGTTATTACTGGAGTTCGTATACGGAAGTCGGTCTCGCGAAGGCGCTCGAGTGTTACAAGAAAGCGATCAAACTCGATCCTGATTATGCACTCGCCTACACGGGTATCGCCGACTATTACAACTGGCTCGGCGTCTTTGGGATTCGACCATTCGCCGAAACTTCAGCCGCCGCCAAACAGAACGCCGCCAAAGCCGTCGAACTGGATTCGACTTCAGCCGAAGCATACAGCGCGCTCGGATTCGCCACCGTTTGTCATGACTTCGACTGGGCCGTAGCTGAAGGCCAGCATCGCAGGGCGATCGAGATCAATCCAAATTACGCCACTGGCCATCACTGGTACGCCTTTCATTTAGTAATGGAGGGACGGTTCGAGGAAGGTATCGAGCAGATGTTGCGAACGCGCGAACTTGATCCAGTCTCGCCGAGCGTTCTGCAAGGATTGGGTTGGTGTTACTACCAGGCGCGACGATTTGAGGAGGCTATCGCAACGTACCGCGGGATGCTTGACGCCGTTCCCGACTTTCCTTACGGCCTGATTACGTTTTCCTGGATCCTCAGACACAAGGGCGCGGTAGACGAAGCGGTTGCGGCGGCTGAAAAAGCTCTGGACCTTTCGGGTGGCGGCACGTTTTACGTTGCGATTCTCGGCGCTACTTATGCCGCTGCCGGAAAGCAGACTGAAGCGCGTGCGGTGCTGGACCGCCTGGCCCAACTTTCAGGTCACGGACACGTTTCGCCCTACCATCTCGCCATGATCCACCTGCATCTTGGCGATCGCGAGCGCGCGCTGCAACTGCTGCTCGACGCTTACGCGATGAGAGATGCCTGGGTTGTATGGTTAGGTGTTGAACCACAGTGGGACCCATTGCGTGGCGAGCCTGTTTTTGAAGGAATTCTTCGCGATCTGCGCCACCCTGCACTTTATCGCCGATCGTCGCTGAGGTCGTTTGCTATCGGCACACCGAAACAGGCTGAACGCATTGCGCCGATCACGACACAAGTTTTAATGCCTGCTCCCGATACGCAATCGGGAGAAAATGAAGAGGCGCGACAGCTCTATACCGCCGGACGTTACTACTCAACCAGGCGAACAGCGGAAGGTTTGCGCCAGGCAATCGAACGATTGGAACGCGCGGTTGAACTCGATCCGGAGTTTGGCATCGCACACGCCGAACTCGCCGACTGTTACGCACTGCTGAATTGGTACGTCGAGCCGCCACCGCCTGGAGCATGGGAACGTGCCAAGGAATCGGCGTTACGCGCGGTTGAGTCTGATTCGACTTTAGCTGAGGCGCATGCGTCGTTGGGTTTTGTGAAGTTGCACTACGATCGTGATTGGGTCGACGCCGAGCGCGAGTTACGAAAAGCTATTCAACTGAAGCCGAGTTACCAGGTGGCCCACCGTTGGTACGCGTATAGTTTGTCGGCCATGGGCCGTCATGATGAGGCCTACGCCGAAATCGAACGCGCACGACAGATCTCGCCGCAGTCGGCAGTGATTGCGACGGCCGTCGCTAACGTGCTGTTTCTCGCGGGCAAGTTTGACGAAACGGTGGCTCAGTGCAAGAAGTCACTGGAGCTTGATCCTGGCGCCGTCGCCGCGCACACAGTTCTGCGTTGGGCCTACGAGTTAAAAGGCATGCACAACGAAGCAGTTGCGGCTTTCGAACAGGAACGCAGCTTCGCCGGCGATACACCAACCACGCATGCGAAACGCGCTCACGTGCTTGCGGCTATCGGCAAGCATGAAGAGGCGCAAACGATCCTGAACGAGATAATTGCGAAGCGTAATCAGAACTGGGTCACGGCGTTCGAGATCGCCATCATTTATACGTGGCTCGGCGACTTTGACAACGCGTTTCGCTGGCTGGCCCAGGCCGAACGCGAACACGCGGTTGGCTTTACGTTTGTGCGTGTAGATCCGCACCTGGCCAAACTTCGCACCGATCCACGCTTTGCCGATTTAATGAGAGAGACGGAGAAGACGATCCCTTAGAGCTTTGTGCTTTGAACTTTGTTCTTTGCAGTTCCAACAAAGTACAAAGCACAAAGTTCTAAGCACAAAGCACAAAATATGACCACCCCAATCCGTAAACCAGAAACACTCGATGCATGGGTGCGTGAAGTTGTCGCCTGGCACTTCGATCCCGAAACCGGATGCCCTTTCTGGCTCGACTACGCCAAAAATTTGTCGTGGGATCCACGCCAAGAGATTCAAACTTACGACGATCTTTCGCGTTTTGGTTTCTTTCAGGATGAATGGCTGCGCGGTGGTCCAGTGCGTCGCTGGGTGCCAAAGGGTTACGCGCACCGTCCTGTTTATACTTTCGAAACCGGCGGCAGCACCGGCGTCCCCAAGTCGCGCATTAATATTGACGACTTTCGTATCGACTACGAAGCTTTCAGCGACACGCTTCCCGAAGAATATTTCCCCAAAGACTCTGACTGGCTTTCGCTTGGACCAACCGGACCGCGCCGTTTGCGTCTGGCCGTGGAACATCTGGCCCAACATCGTGGCGGCATCTGTTTCATGGTCGATCTCGATCCGCGCTGGGTCATCAAGCTGCTCAAGATGGGCCAACCTAAAATGGCCGAACAGTACAAGCAGCACGTGGTCGATCAGGGCTTAACGTTATTGCGCGCCCACGAAAACATTCGTTGCCTGTTTACCACTCCGAAACTTCTCGAAGCGCTTTGCGAAAAAGTCTCGCTGAAGAAACTCGGAATCACCGGCGTCTTTTGTGGCGGGACTGAGATGACGCCGCAGTTTCATCGTTTCGCGGTTGAAGAGTTGCTCGATGGCGCCTACTTCGCGCCGACCTACGGCAACACGCTCATGGGCCTCGCGGTTCATAAACCACGAATCCCCGAAGACAACTACGCCATCATCTACTATCCGCCGATTCCACGCGCGATGGTTGAGGTAGTCGATCCGGATCAACCCGATCGCATAGTTGAATATGGTGAAACCGGCCGCGTGCGTTTAACTACCTTAACGAAGGAATTCTTCATGCCGCGTTTTCTGGAACGCGACGAAGCCGAACGCGAACCGCCCTGCGATCTATATCCATGGGACGGCGTCCGCAACGTTCGCCCCTTCTCTCGTTTCCAATCTAGCGTGGTTGAAGGCGTTTACTGATTGCCAATTGCCAATTGCCGATTGCCAATTTCGGAGTTGGACGGAGCGCATAGTAAAAATTGGCATTTGAAAATCGGCAATTGGAAGTAATTTTATGCTGCACATCCCAATACTTCGACATGGCACTGAATACCGCAGCCTCGACATCGCTCGCGTACCGCATCATCAAACCCGCGAACTGTTCGTCGAAGTCAGCCAGGCCAACGCTGGCTTGATCCGTCGTGATCTGGGTCGACAAGACATCGGCACCGCGAGTCTACAACGCTTCTCAACTCGCGAACTCGTCGACATCTGTACACGTGGCGGAGAGTATTTCACAAACGATCCGCTTCCACTCGGCGACTCAACACAAACTGCCGACGACTACGTGCAACAAGTTTCCGCTACGACCGGTCTGCCACACACACTCGCACGTCGCAACATGCTCAAGATCAAAAGCATGTTTACCAACATGGAAAGCGTGCTCAACGGCCTGACACGCAATCTCGATTGGGATCTACTCGACCGCGGTTTCGGTGAAGTTGATGGCCGCTCGATGAGTTTCTTTCCGCGTACGCAATCGCTCGGTGCGGTTTTACCGAACAATTCACCGGGTGTGCATTCACTCTGGATCCCCTCGTTTCCCCTCCGCATCCCGCTCGTGCTCAAACCCGGCAGCGCCGAACCATGGACGCCATATCGAATCATTCAGGCCTTAATAAAGGCCGGTGCGCCGCGTGAAGCTTTCAGTTTTTACCCTGCGGATCACGGTGGCGCCGCGGAGATCCTGCGCAGTTGCGGCCGTTCCCTCTTGTTTGGCGATTCATCAACCACCGGCGCATGGTCCAACGACCCGCGCGTCGAGATTCATGGACCAGGCTACAGCAAGGTAATCATCGGCGAGGATTGTATTGACGATTGGGAGCAGTATCTCGACATTATCGTCGCGTCTATCGCCGACAATGGCGGTCGCTCATGTGTTAACGCATCCGCCGTCTGGGTGCCTGCGCATGCGGAAGAAATCAGTGAAGCGCTCGCAAAGCGTTTGGCCCAGATCGTTCCGCGCGCGTCCGACGATGAGAATGCGCAACTCGCACCGTTTGTCGATCCGAATGTCGCAGGTCGTATCAACTCAATAATCGATCAGGGTTTGAGCGAACCGGGCGCGCGTGACGTTACCGCCGCTTATCGCGATGGCGACCGTCTCGCTAGTTGGAACAACTGCGCTTACCTGCTGCCGACGATTATTCGCAGCGAGGTCGATCACCCCATGGCAATGAAAGAGTTTCTCTTCCCCTTTGCGAGTGTGGTGGAAGTGGCCCAGGACGAGATTCCTGAGCGGCTTGGTCCAACACTCGTCGTCACCGCCATTACCAAAGATCCAAAATTGATCCAAACGCTCGTCAACTCGCCGCGCATCGATCGTCTGAACATTGGCGCAATGCCGACGAACCAGGTCAGTTGGGATCAACCTCACGAGGGCAATCTCTTCGAACATCTTTACGCGCGCCGGGCCTTCCAACGCGCAGTGGCCGTTTAGAGGACGCCGACTTGAGAATTCTTTATCTCACAGGCGGAGCGGGCCGAATGTATTGCGGCAGTTGTCTGCGCGACAATGCGATGGCCACCGAACTGATCGCGCGCGGTCACGACGTAATGCTGCTGCCGGTTTACACGCCAACTTTCACCGATGAGCCAAACGTCAGTCAGAACCACGTCGTGCTCGGGGGTATCAGCGCGTATCTCGAACAATACGTTCCCTTCTTTCGCAAAACGCCGCGTTGGCTGGATCGCTTGTGGGATTCGAAAGCCGTCCTGAGCCTCGCGTCACGACGATCGATCTCGACCAATCCAAAGATGCTCGGCGAGATGACTGTTTCAGTGCTCAAAGGCGAAGGTGGATTTCAGAGCAAAGAGATCGACAAGTTTATCGACTGGGTTAAGGAACAGGCGCCGCCCGACGTCGTGAATCTTCCGTATTCATTGTTGCTCGGGATGGCCAAACCGTTGAGGGAATCGCTGAAAGCACCGATTCTTTGCACGCTCCAGGGCGAGGATCTTTTTCTCGACGGGTTACAGGAACCCTACCGCACCGAGGCAAAGGATCTGATCCGTAAAAATCTGCCTTATGTGGATCTGTTTTTATCCGTGTCAGAGTATTACGCCGATTTCATGCCCGGCTATCTCGGCATTCCGCGCGAAAAGATCCGTGTGGTGCCGCTGGGTATTAACCCGCACGGTTTTGAGTTACGCGAGACGAGTGGTCCATTCACGATTGGATTTCTCGCGCGCATTGCGCCTGAAAAGGGATTGCACGTGCTCGCCGAAGCGTATCGAATTTTGCGTCAATCCGGAGAGTTGCCGGAAGCTCGACTCGAAGCCGCCGGATACATGGCGACGGATTGCAAGCCTTACCTCGAAGAGATTCAAAAACGGTTAACCAGTGCCGGACTGGGTAGTGAGTTTCAGTATCGAGGTGTGTTGGACCGTGACGAGAAGATCGCATTTCTGCGACGGATGGACGTGATGTCAATGCCGGCCACTTACGATGAGCCGAAAGGCGTGTCGCTGCTCGAAGCGATGGCGTGTGGCGTGCCGCTGGTCCAACCGCGTCGCGGTGGTTTTACTGAGATCGTCGAAAACACTGGCGGCGGCTTGCTGGTCCAACCCGACGATCCGCAGCAACTCGCCGAAGGAATTCTCAAAATCATGAAGAACAAGCAACTCGCGGAAGAGTTGAGTGCGAATGGTTTTCAGGGAGTGCGCGAGCACTACACAGCTTCGTCGATGGCTGATAAAGTGCTCGAAGCATACGAGAGTGTGATATGTCCAACTCCTTCAGTCCCGGCGACGATCTGATTTTTCAACTCGAAAGCGGCTTTGGGTTGCTGCGGTTGCTGGCGGTTGATGGCGAAGGAGCTGAAGCCGTCTGGCACTTGCTCGCGTACGACGAGTTTTTTCCTGACGTTGAATCAGCGGAAGCAGCGCTCGCGCAACGCGATTTGCCGGTTCGCGACGCACATATGGCGCTAACCAACCGCGCCTTCGAGCGCACTCCCACCGCCCGGCTCGGCAATCGGCCTGTTAAGGAAGACGAACTGGCTGCCTATCAAACATGGCTGAACAGCGACCGCACCGTCTCCGATCGCTCAGCCCTATTGATGCTCGGAATTCGATGAAGTTATGACATTGCTGCAGAAGTTTCCACGCAAAGCTTTCAGAGCGCCGTGTCTTCCGCTGTGCCGCCGCACCGCCGCGATAGTAATCTTCTTATTCTTTCTCTTCGTCTCACCAACCTTCGCGGCACGCCTCGAACGCCTGATCGACAAGTGGCAACCGGAAAACTATAACGTCAGCCTGACCCTAAACAATCAACTCACTGAAATCACAGCGGCCACGGTCCAGGTCAACGTTGTTATCATCAAACCGACCGACTCGATCGATTTCGACTTTGGCGAACTGACGGTCGATAGCGTCACCCTCGATTCCAAAACGCTTACATTCACACATCAAAATGGCAATCTACTGGTCAAGCTGCCCGGCACTCCGCGACCGGGCAACCGCCTGAGTCTCTTTATCAACTACCACGGCAAACCGAAAGACGGTCTGATTATGACCGCCGACAAAGACGGCCGTCCTGCCGTGGTCGGCGACAATTGGCCCAATCGCGTGCATCATTGGATCCCAACGTTGGACCATCCGTCGGCCAAAGCCACGATCAGTTTCAAGATCACCGCGCCGGCAAGCCAGGAAGTGGTTGCCAACGGCAGGCTGCTCAACGTTGTAACCACCGCGAGCGGTCAACGAACCTGGAGCTTTACGGAAGACAAGCGGATACCGCCGTATTGCATGATCATCGCGGTGGGCCAGTTTGCACGACTCGAGCCACCCGAGCGCGCTTTGACGGCACTTTCATACTACGTTCCACTTTCCGACCGCGACCTCGCGATCAAAGGATTCTCGCCGACGATTCCGTCTTTGGAGTTCTTCACTCAGGTAGTGGCGCCTTACCCATATGACAAGCTGGCAATGATCGTCGGCGCAACGCGTTTTGGCGGCATGGAAAACTCGAGTGCGATCGTCTTCACCAGCAATCTCTTCAGCCGCGCACCCGCAACGGCAAACATGAGTAAGACGTACGGCGTTCCGATGGGCAATGTGGGTTTGATCGCGCACGAGATCGCGCATCAGTGGTTTGGTGATTCAGTGACCGAGTCGACGTGGTCTGATCTGTGGTTGAGCGAGGGTTTCGCTACTTACTTCGCCGGTCTATTTCTGCAGCGTTACGAAGGCGAAGCGGCGTTTCAGACATACATGAACAACGCAGCCACGACTGTCTTCCGGTATGAGAAAGAGACGCGCGCCCCAATCTTCGATCGCGAGACCGAAGATCTGATGAAGCTGCTGAATGCCAACAACTATCAAAAGGGCGCCTGGGTGTTGCACATGCTGCGCTCGAACCTCGGCGACGACGCCTTCTTCCGCGGCATCCGTGCGTATTACCAGAAACATAAACACGCAACCGCAAACACCGAAGACCTCCGCGCCGCGCTGGAACAGTCGTCCCGCCAAGACCTGCGCCCATTCTTCACGCGCTGGGTTTACGAAAGCGGCCATCCGCAATATGAGTTGTCGTGGGAATGGTTGCAGGAACGTGAATTACGATTAGTCTTAAAACAACTCCAACCCGGCAACGCGTTTCTCGATCCAATCCGCGTAACAATCACGACCGCTTCCGGCAAACGCGACTTAGTCCTGAAGCCATCCGGTAAGGAGTTAACAGAAACGGTTCGTTCAACCGAGAAGCCCGTGAAGATTGAAGTCGATCCGGCAAACGCGTTGCTTGACGAAACAACCGTCAAAGGTCTTTAACGCGTGTTCAGAATATTCGACACGACTGTTCAGTGATTTGACAGCATCCGCTGGCTTCCCTATTATCCAACCCTTGTCGGGGCGTGGCTCAGCCTGGTAGAGCGCACGGTTCGGGACCGTGAGGTCGGAGGTTCGAATCCTCTCGCCCCGACCAATTAAATCAAGCACTTACGGGCAGCGCATGCTGCCCGTTCCCGTTTAATGTGGGGACTTTTGTGTCGGTCCAGTTTTGAAGCGGCACAACCTTACTGTTCCCCACTCCAGTATTTGTTAGTAACTGCATCGCACGGCGAATGCCGTCTCCCGTAGCGTGTGTGTAGCGCATCGCCATACGAATGTCTGACCATCCCATGATTTGAGCGATCTCGAAAGCGCTGGCTCCACGATCACCAAGCCTCGTCGCGCAAGTGTGACGTAGATCGTGGAAATGAAAATCTTCGATGCCAGCCTTACGCAGAGCACTTGTGAATGCCTTCTTAACGTCAGTCAGCGGCTTAAAGGTCTTGCTGTTGACAAAGACATACTCGCTCCAGCCTGATTCCTTGTGTAACGCCAAAAGTTCTTCTCGTGCGATTGATGTGAGTGGCACAGAACGACTCCGGCCTGACTTAGTTCGTTCGCGGCGCGAGTTCATAACATGAATCACGTCGCGTTCGAAATCGACGTTTTGCCATCGCAAGCTGAGAAGTTCCCGCTTGCGTAAGCCGGTCTGCAAATCAATCAGTACAATCGAACGGAGGTGCTTTCGGCGTCCTTGAAGTGCGTCAAGCAATCGTCTTTCTTCCGCATCACTCAAATAGCGATTACGCTCATTGTCTTCGCTTAGCGATTGCACCTTTAGACAAGGATTAGTCAAAGGGATTCCCATATCGATCGCCAAGTTGAACATACGCGAGAGATTTTCGAGTTCCCGATTAACGGTAGCAGGTCGCCTTTCGGAACCGCTCTTAGTTGGCGTTTGCTGTCGCTTCACCTTGAACTTTTCAATTTGAGCCGACGGGATTTCGTCTAACCGATACTTTCCAAAGAAAGCTATTATGCTTTGGGAACGGTAGACATCTTCTCGCCAAGTTCGCTTGTTAGCCCGAGACCACGGCAGGAAAGTATTGGTGACGAAATCGCGCAGCAATGGAGCGGCTGCTTGCTTCTTACCATATCGTCCTTCATAGACTTGATCTCGGATCGCATTTTCGGCGCGTTCGGCTTGCGCCTTAACGCGGGCTTCTGGAATCGCACCGCGATAACGCTTACCGTCGATCCAGAAGTCGAAGCACCATTTGCTTCCCCTCTTGTAAACTGACATTGGTTTATTCCTCTCTGCGGATCGCAGCCCGTTTGAGGAACGGCGGCATCCTATCGCTTCTCATTAGGTCGTGTCCATTCCAAAATTTCATCAAGTAAGAAGATGGTCCTATCGCCTGCTTTGCGATATGGGATTCGTCCTTGACTGACCATTTCGTAAATCGTTCGCGTTTTGATTCGCAACAATTCGGAGAGTTCTTTGACGTTAAGAAACTTCGGCGGTGATTCGTTAGTACTTACACGATTTGCGGTCATGCTAAAAATCCTCTGGGCTTATTCGGGTCGTGTTAAAGCAGCAACGCAGCGGCGGCGAGCTCGACTTCCTCGGCGTCAGCGGCAAGCTCGGCAGCTTGCGCCTGTGTTGCTTCGATGTGGGTTGTGTTTTGGTCCAAGCTGTGCTCGGCGTGGGGCAGATTGTGCGGGGCAAGAGGATTATTGGTTAGATCATCGCGTTCTTGTTTCTTCTCGCGTGAGTTGTCTCGTGTGGCGTCAAGCGCCGTTTCTTTATCGGCGGCGCGGCTCAGCGTTTCGCGCAGACTCGGAACTGAGTCTGTATAGATCAGAGCTTCGTCCCTTGCTCTGGAAAGAGCAACGTAGGCCATGCGGTCGTTGAGTAGCTGCATTGATTCTCGCGTATCAGCGTTGAGAAGCACACGATTTACAGTTAACCCCTGAGACGAATAGCTGGTGACGGCGTAACCGTGATCGATGTGCGGAAAGCGGTGTGGGTCAAAGCTGATTCTGCGTTCGTCGTCGAGGGTTACTTGTATTTGGTTCTGGTCAATCTTGGTGATCGTGCCTAGTTCACCGTTGGCTACTCTTTGCTCTGCGAACGGGACGCGAAACTGAATGCGATCACCTTCTGCGAACAGGCGCTCGGCTTCGGTGTAGACGTTAACGCCGGATAACCGAGTCGGGTTGTAAGTAGCGGTGCGTCCATCAGCAAAGCGAACGGTGATCTCATTCTTCTCGTGGTTGGTATCTATGACCTTCGCGTAGTCGCCCGCCTTGACCTTGTAGACTTTGCTATTGCGGTTGTAGTGAACGACGTCGTCCGGTCGGTAAGCATTGGCGAAGGTGCGCTCGGTTCCGGTCATATCGTTTCGGGCCACATAGATTTTCATCTGATGATCGTGACGGCTCACGCTGCCGTCACGCTGTAGCTCACGATGAATAATCGAATTGAGTTGAGCGCGTTCGCGATTGGCTGGTGATATGACTAACGTGCTGCTCGGACTCTTGGCGTAGTCCTGGGCCATTGCTTGGAGGCGTTCGCCCTCGTCTGAAACTTCGATCACCTTGCCCCGGCTCTCTAATGCGGTGACTGCTTCTTTAATGCGGCGATAGGATAGGTCGGTGACGGTTTCTTTTAATTCCTTATTGCGCTGCCTGACAATCGCACTGAGTTTCGCAGTGGTCATGCCGTGCTTTTGTAATTGCTCGAAGGGACTGCCAGCATCGACGGCCTGATGCTGGCGCACGTCGCCGACTAAGAGCACCTTATCTGTGGCGGTAGTGAGCCGCGCAAAGAAGTCATGTATCTGTCGAGTGCTGGCAAGCGAGCTTTCATCCAGCACGAAAAGGCGTTTCTCGGCCTTCGGTTCCTGTCGCCGGCAGAGAAACTTTTGGAGCGTTTCAGTCTGAATACCGCTGTCGCCAAGCTGTTTTGCGGCGCGTGTGGTGGGCGCGAAACCGCGCACTTGATAGCCTTCCTTCTCGGCTGCTGCTCTCAATACAGAGAGCGCAGTAGTCTTGCCTGTACCAGCGCCACCTTGCAGACCAACGATCGGATCGTCACTCGATAGGATTATTTCAATCGCGGATCGCTGATTGACATTTAGCCTTCGCTGCTGAGATTCGGCGATGTCGGCAACAACATCCTTCACGCGCTCGGCGCGAACAATCGCGGGAGCATGGCCCTTGCCGTCGATTACGGTCTGGACATTTTCCTTTTCCATTTCGACCATGCGCTCGGTAGTAATGGCGGGTGTGCGATGGTCGCGGGTGATGCTTATAAACTCGCCGCTTGCCAGTCGTCGGCTGAATTCGCTCCTTACAGCCTCGTAGCTGGTGCGGCCAAGATTGCGGCGATAGGCGTTGATCCATACGTCTCGAACGTCAGCCACGGCGTTGCGCTCCATCACATTGTCACGAGCAAAGGTGACGGCTTCCTGAGCACGGATCGCGATCTTGTCACGGTCCAAGCGAATCGGCCCACGTTCCCGCGCTTGAGCTACCGAGCGCTGCGCCTCATAGCCGTGCCTTACCTCCATTTCGAGGGCGCGTGTTTGCATAACCTCGGGGTCAAACTTCTTGCTTCTGCGATTGTTGCGGGCTACGGTTTGTTTCAGCTTGGCCGTATCTGTGACCGTCTTTCCTTCGCGCTCAAGCTGCTGGATCGCCTTCTCGGTGTCGTTCACTACTTCTTGGCGGCGCGGACTGGCTTCCTTTAGATATTCCTCACTGAAGCCTTTGATCTCCGGTGCGCCGGTGCGTGGGTCAACGCGAATTTCGTAACCTCGTTGTTGCAGTTCATCGGCTAGAACGGCACGGTAGATCGCTGTCCCGTAGACCTGGCTAGCGAATAATTGTTTTGTCTGGAGGGAGCGCACCTTGCCGTCCTCGGTTTGGGTCATGTTGAAGAACACAACATGCGTGTGAAGCTGTGGCGCGGCATAACCGCCCTCGCGATCGGGACGTGCCGATGTGTGCTCGAATTGGATCGCTATCATCTTGCCGGTGGTGATCGCAGGGTTGTTGCCGCCACCACGCGCTTGCACATATTCCTCGACCCGTCGGACAGTCTCATTGACGCCCGTTCGGTGGGACTCTAAGAGTCCCTCATCGTTACCCACCTTCGCCGCTAGGGAAACAGACTTAGGGGCGCTGATCGTAGCGTCCCATGCGGCGCGGTGGGTGCTGGTGATCGTTTTGTTGCCGTATTCGTCAATGATCTCGCGGGCCTTCACGGACCTAATCAGTTGCTCGCCAGTGAGCGGATGTTGACCCATGACTAAGCGGTCGTACTGCTCGCTGGTTACTTCGCCTTTGAGGTTCCATTCCTCTGCGAGTCGGCCACACCAACGGCCCTTAACTTCGCCCGTTTCGCTGTAGTAGTTCTCCTGAGCATTGGCGAAGTCCTGCTTGTAGTAATCCTGCGCCTGTGCTGCGGAAAGTGGTCCGGCCAGTGTCAACATAGCTCAATCCTCAAAACTTAATATCGAGATCATCTTGATCGCTGGTGAGGTCTATTTCGATTTCGGTTTCGTGTTTCTGATGGTGGCCGTTTCCAGAGACATGACTTGGCGGTGCCGCAGCTAATTCTGGCGACAGCGTTGTCGTAACCTTCGCCTGTGACTGACGGGGCTTGAAGGCGTCGGTGCGTTTCGTTAGCTTCATCGGCTCGATGCGAAAAGGCACCACGGCATCGCCATACTTCCAATAGCCGTTGAGGTTAGGGAGGGCCATGATCTGTTCGTGGGTGATCACCACTTGCTGCTCGATGGTGTTTGAGTAGCTGAGTGAGTCGCGGCCATGACGTTGTACTGATGCGGTCGCCGAAACTCGTGGCTTCTCTATCTCTCTGCGCCCGATCATGTCGGACACCCATTTAGCGGCCTCGGCTTCGCCCGTGCGTAGAAACGTCTTCGTGTGTGGCGCGGCGAGGATGGTAGCGGCGGCTCGGTCATACCACTGCTCTAACTGCGCTTTGTTCTGTGTGCCGATGACGATCTTTAGGAAGGATTTGCGCCCTTCGACGAGGGCCGTTTCCAGCGCCGGAAGTCGCTTCAGTGAATGGGCCTCGTCAACCAAGATCCAACACGGCCGCTTTACTTCTTTAGGGTTCACTGAAAGCAGTTTTCCGATCAGGATATTGAACCAGGCGGCCTGTAATCTTCTGAGTCCTTCGCGGGTGGTGTGGGTGGAAGTGATAAAGATGCGGCAGTAGCGTTTCTGTGCCCACTCGTGAAAAGTGAACACGCGTCCGTTGGTCTGTTCACGACTCGGCAAGAACCGTAACGAGTCGCCCACTTCCGCGAGCGTTGCGAGGATACCGGCGCGCTGAGCTTTGGCGGACTTGTCGATCAAATGTGCCAGTTCCGTACCCGCAACACAGCGGTCGATCTCCGCAGCATTGGAGAGCATATACACGAGTTGTTCCGGGCTTGGCTTCTCTGCCAGCAGGCGGGCAAAAATGCTCCGTGCTCCCTTATTGAAGAACTGCGAAGTTGGGGGCGTGTGCGGATGATCGGGATAGAAAGCCTCCGCCACGAATAGGCGCTCGGCGGCTTGGATCTCATCCGCATCGTTGCCCACTTCGAGGGCCGGATTCCAGTAGGGTGAGCGGGCGTCCAGCGGGTTCAAAATAAGATCGGTTTCAGGGTTGTAATGGTGTTCAAGAAACTCACCCACCGGGTCGTAAACAACAACCGCCTCGAACTGTTTACGGCGACCAATTCCGTTTAGAAGTTGGTGCATGATCTGGCTCTTGCCAGTACCGGGATCGCCAAGCAAAAGGAGTCCTTCGTTTTCCTCCTTATAAGGCACAGCCAGCCAGTAAGGGCGGTCGGTGACGCCAAGCAATTTTTCAATTAGTGTGATCATTTTTTGGTGCTCTCCATTTCGTAAACTGTTAGTCCATAGCCGAAGTCGTCGCGGTGTTCTTTTTCGTATTCGCGGGGAGACAACTTGCGCGTACCGCGAAGCTGCTCACCCTTCACGTAATAGTGTTGAGCAAGCTGATCGAGGCCGATTAGCGCGGCCAATCCAAGCAGGAAAAATCCGATTGCGCCGAGCCATGCGGGACGCCAGAGATCGAGCAAACTTTTGTCCTTATAGATGACGCGCTGGAACCAATCACGAGCGCGCGTGTCCAGCACCGTCTCCTGCGTCCAAGCGGGATCAATGACGCTGATTCCGGGCTTCAATACGAACGTCGGAGTTTCGTTAAAGCACTCAATGTTGCCTTCGTCATCGAGCGGCTCGACCTCGTTATCAGTCAGACCAAAGACCACGTCGCGGCCTGTGTTGCGGTCTGCCCGCGTGGCTGTCAGGAACTTATAAGTGGACCGAGAATTCCGTAGGTTGGTTCTGAAGGTACTCCAGAAATATTGTCTTAGGTAGACACATTGTAACGGAGTGAAATGGGGCTTTATCCAAAGCCGATGGATTCCGTAAGCGCTCCCGAGTGAAGCGAACGCCATGAGCAGGATGTACCACTTGACTCGGTGCAGCGTATTGCGAAAACGTGTCTGGCCTTCTTCCGTTAAGATGTTATTTCTTTTCAAGACGCACTATCTCCTTTCCTCAATAGAGGGTTGATTCAAATATTCGACTGTTGCAGACGCGAGGGTGAGAAGGGGCTGACCAAGATCCTCGCGTGATCAGGATCGGAGTTGTTTGGAACGGATCGAAGCTCCGATTTTTTGGTGAAGCGAGTGGGCCAATGTTGGACCATCGGCGCTCGCGTCAATCAAAATGCATTGGCGGCTTACTCAAGCCGCTATCTCTGACGCTGTGTTACAAACAACACCTGTGCCACAGAATTACTTTTTGTGCTCAAGTTCGGAACCTCGCAAATCTCTAGGAAACTTGATGGTGGAAAGTTTTCCTGCGGCTGATCCAACGTTGTAGGCGTCTAAAAGTGGAAAAGGCTTTTCCACCCCGGAAAAAGATTTTCCACTTCTCAACCGTAACTTGAGGCGGAAAAAATTTCTGTGGGCTGCTTAACGTATTGTTTCGGGGCGGAAACAATAAACGACTGAGCAGAGGTTGTCGGCGGTTGCCGACAGTGATATGCGCTAGTTGTCGGCAGTCGCCGATCACACCCATCGCCGTGCTGAAGAACCAGTCACCCATTGCAAGAGATCCTGCGTAGTTCATCCTTTGCCTCTAAAGAGGTTTCATTTCCTATTCGTTTGTGGTGAACGCGAGGTAAGCAATACGGGGCGAATTAAAGACTCGCGTGTTGCCTAGTGCGGACGCTAATGATCCGAAGGCCGATGTGGTCCGTGCAAGAAGTGGACCACGCATCGTTGCCCTTTCTCTCTGCCTAAGTGCAGGCTATACGGTTCAACAACACTGTGATCCGAGCAAGTGATGGGCCATACATCACACTCCATCCACTCTCGTTTTTCGGCGGTTTTTTTAGCTATTCGCGCTTGGGAGTAGGTGGGGTGATCGCGGTTGCGGACACTTGGGCCTTAAGCGTGTCTGCGATCGCCGACACTTGCAAGACGCATTGCAAATTAGCTTCACTGTCGCTCGCTGCTACAGTACAGATCGAGGGGGTGTAGCAGGCTGCTTCACTCCCGCTAGTCTTGCTTGCGCCGGGATAACAACTCCGTAACGATCGCATCTGCTCTCTGATCGGCCTGCGTCGTCAACTTCGTCCAGGCGGCGGCTCCCGCCTCGTTCCGACTGAACAACAACTTGAATCCGTGCCCGATTAGAAATCGCAGGATCGCGAGCTCGGTATAGATCAGACGCCCGGTTTTGCCAAACACCGGACCTTCACGTGCTGCCGAAAGCGCCAGCTTGCGGCACCAGTTGTTTGATTCATCTCCTGAGGCTGCGGCTGCTTTTTCGATCTCGCGGTATTCTTCATCGGTCACGCGAAAGTTAATGTGTCGGGTTCGTTTGGTTTCACTCATTTCTATTCCTCCCTGGTCCATGTGCTTCCCTATACGCGGAGATCGCCGGCGATCTCCGTGTATACGCATAAACCGTTGCAAAGGTTGGACCAAGCGAATGTTCACGCGCTGCGTGAACACAGCGGCCCGCGAGCGGGGTGTCGTGTCACATCTTTCAGGTGCGTAGCACCTTGCTTTATTTTTTGGTTCGCAGTCGAGAATTTTCGAGACCTGCGGCGGGCTAACTATCAGCATTGCAACAAAAGTTGCAGTGATGATTTTAGTAAAATCAGTAGGTGAAAAAACCCTAGTCGGAATGATCAATTAGGACAAAATGTCCTAATTGATGCCCGCTGGCGATCAGTGCTGCAAGAGAGTTGCAGCGCTCGGCAGAATCTTTTCATTGCCGATTAAACCGAAAGGCCAAGTGCTCAGTTTGGGAACTTGGCCTTTCGGCTGGGCGAGACATTCAGCCTCAGATTGGATCACCGTCCCAACCCGGCAATCCCTTTACCCAATGGCCGAATGTTAGAGAAGTGTATCCCGAAAAGCTGAGACTGAGCGGGCACGGTGATGGGTTGTAGTTTGCCGAAGATGGAGGTATCTCGGTGAGATCCGAGTAGCAAAAAGAGACAAACAGCAAGGCCAGCCACGTGCAATTAGCACGCGGCTGGCGGGGGTGATCGGTGTCAGGTTTAGACCAAAACGCGATCGGATTCCACGCGCCCGGCGCGGATGATTTGGTCGGCAGCGCGGAAGATTTTTTGGGCGCTCTTTTCCGGTATTGCTTCCGTGTCAGAACCACTGCCACGACTCAGCCAATGCTGGATATAGCCGCGAGCATAATCGGCTCCTTCAAGGGCCAAAGATTCGCAACAAAGCAGCGCCACGGATTCGGCTTCGACCTCGCACAGACTGCGCGGTGTCGTCTCATCATCCGCGAAGTCTCCCTCGTCGCTGTGAAGAATGGAATGAGCCAGTTCGTGAAAGAGTGTCTTAAACGGCAGTTGCGCAAGTGGGTTTATTGCTATACGGCGACCACGGCTAAACCCTTGCACATTTCCGTCCGTGTGATCGAATGGTACGCGCTCAATCCCTAGCGCCTTCATCGCTCTCTCGGCGTCCCACTCGGGGATCGTAATCGGGTCAAGTTCTTGCCCGTCGGTCTGCGCCAAAACAAACCAGCGGGCCTTGTAGACAAAGCTGGTAAAAGTTTGCTCCTCGTCCGATTCCTCGTCGCGTCGTTTGCAAGTAATCGGCATGCACAAAGTCAGCGCACGTTCGCCGCGTTTCACAAAGCGGCCTAAGTCTTTCCACTTCGGAAAAGTGTTAAGCGGGCCGGGCTGTAATCCGCGCATCTGACATTGCACAAGCGCCAATATTTGGTTGCCAATGGAGAAAGTGTGGAAGGCACTATAAGCCTTCATGATCAGACCTGGCTTAGTGACGGCTTCGATTAGTAGGGCGGACCATTTCGGGAGGTCGGTTGCTGTCGTTCTCGGGTGTTCCATTGTCGCGTGCTCCTTCTCGCTGTGGTTGAATTTTTTGAGGGGAGCTTCCCCCTCGTAGCGACCGGAGAAAGACGACTGGGCCGCCCACTCCGCACACCGCAGGGCGCAATGCAATGGAGCACTCAAAGCGGAGCGTCGAGTTGTACGGATGGGCTGTCGTTTACGATGGAAGCGCAGAGGGGGGATCGACTTTTAGGAAGTCCTGCCGCCTTTTCGGCGGAGTTAGTGCTTGCAAAATCTGCAACCAAAGTTGCACCTTAAAAAAACTGCGTAATTTACGAGGGTTTTGCAAATATTTTTTTGACGCATCTATTGCAATCGCTTCAATAAGAAGTTTACTCTCACGCCGCTCAGTTTCTCGCCCGCCTCCCAAGGGCATTTCGCTGAACACACCCATACTTGGCCGCTGGTGCCGGTGCAACGTGGCGGCAAAGATGTTTGCAGTTTTGGGCCGAACGGAACCTAGAACACTGAGAGCACTTGCAAGAGACTCAAAGTGAGTTCAGTGAGTAAGGTTTCCGATTCAATCGTGCTTTCCGTTCCGTTGCCAGTCGCGTCGGTGGTGATGTCGCCCGGCTCAGTAGCTGTCGCTGATGCTGGCGGTGGTGGCGGTGGCGGTGCCACTCCCCAAGTCGTGATTTCTCCAGCCCGCGCCGAGAAGGACAGCACGACGAGCAACGTCACTGCCGCGCAGAGTTTTTGTAAGTGTTTCATGAGTGTTCTCCTGAAGTAGGTGGATGGTTTGTAAGGAATAGCAAGAGGCCATCCCGCACAAGCCGTCCCCGGTCAGATCCTGAGGACGGAATCTTAGCATCGCGGTTTTTATTCCTCGTCAGAATGGAGTTAATTAGGCGAAAGGTGTCTCACCAGTGAACCCCACCAAAGACCTTCTTCACCAGATCCTCAATCCCAAACTTTCGCCGAACGAGCGGGCGCGTTTGCGTTGTGAACTGGCGAAACTATTGGAAGAAGCACGCAACTTTGAAGCGGCGCGTGAGGCGATGGGGGAATTATGGCAGAGAGCCGGCGAAAGACCCATTCTGGAGGGCCTTGATCAACTCACGGCTGCGGACGTGTTGCTAAGAAGCGGGGCGCTCACAGGATACATTGGGAGCACCAAGCAGATCGCCAGCTCGCAGGGAATGGCGAAGGATTTAATTAGTGAGAGTATGGCTGTCTTTCAATCCCTCAACGATGCCAAAAAAGTTGCCGAAGCCAAGACGGAAATTGCAGTGTGCTATGCGCGCGAATGGCAGCTAGACAATGCAAGAGTGATGCTGTCCGAAGCGGTGTCTCAGCTTGACGAGGAAGATGGCGATCTATACCGCCGTGCGCTACTGCGAAGCGCCATTGTAGAGAAGTTAGACAATCGATTGAGTGACGCATTGAAGGCCATGACGAAGGCAGCGCCGCTATTCGAAGGAAGTGCCAATCATACACTCATAGGAAGCTTTCACAATGAATTTGCCAACGTGCTAAGGCGACTCGGTGAAAGCGAGAATTCTACTGAGTACATGGATCGTGCTGTGATCGAATACACCGCTGCGAGTGTTCACTTCGAGCAGGGACATAACACTCGCTATCAGGCTTGTGTTGAAAACAATCTCGCCCTTCTTTATTTGAAGGTTAATAGGGTTGCTGACGCACACGAGCACCTAGATCGCGCTCAAGCCCTTTTCACAACTCTTAACGATAATGTCCATCTAGCTCAAGTAGAAGAAACACGAGCACGTGCGTGGTTCGCGGAAGGTGCCTTTGCGAAGGCCGAGAAGTCGGCTCGGCGGGCGGTAACAATGCTGGGAAGCGGAGACGAACCTTCGCTACTGACAGACACGCTAATCACACATGGAATAACGTTATCGCACCTGAATGAAAACGACGAAGCGAAAGCAGCTTTTGAAAAAGGAGTTCTGGTTTCCGAGCAGGCAGGGGATCTCGAGAGCGCAGGACTGGCGGCAATCGCGCTGATTCAACAGATGGGCCAGCAACTCTCGGACGATGAAGTAAGTATCATTATCGAGCGGGCTAGAGACCTTCTCAAAGATAATCCAAATCCCGCCATACGTGAGCGGCTTTTGGACTGTGCTTTTTACGTACTTTCGTTGGTTCGCACCGTTCATTCCAACTGGACCAATTACTCGTATGATAGATCGGTGCATCGGTATGAAGCTCGACAGATTCGCAAGGCACTCGAAGATGCGGGCGGCGTAATTTCGCAAGCGGCGCGTTTGCTTGGTCTGACTCATCAAAGACTGCACAAGATTCTCAAAAATAGGCACAAACATCTGCGCCACGTTCTGGCCGAAATTATTGCGTCCGGACAAGAGAGTGGTATGGACGCGGATGCGATTTCGGAGCTCGATCAGGCAACAGATAAGACCACTCAGCCAATGAGGGTTTTGCACGTCGAAGATGATCCAACAATCGCCGGGTTAATACAGGAAATCTCAGAACATGAAGGATGGGAAGTGGAGCACTGCATAGACGGAACAAGTGCGCTTGCAGCACTCGCCAGCGATACGGATTACGACGTGCTTTTGGTTGACTATGAATTACCTGGGGTGAATGGGCTGGAATTGGTACAGCAAGCGCGCAGCATGGTCCACCGTCAGGATCTTCGAATCATAATGATGTCAGGCACACTAAACGAACTTGAAGCTCGCGAAGCCGGAGCAGACGCCTTTCTGCGGAAGCCGCAAGATATTGGATCAATCGTCGAGAACGTTAATCGTTTAGTTGGCGAGAATGAGCAAGAAAATTGAGAACGTTGAAAACTCGCAGTGAAAGGTCTGGCCTGTGGGAGGGACGGATCTTTCACCCGAGCGGAGCCATTCGCGATGTTGGGCCGCGCAAATGCCAGTCGCGAATGGCTCTGCGGGGGGGCAGCTTTGACGCACTTTACAAGCTCTCGCGTGGGCGCCGTAATCTCCAAGGGGTGGGGCAAGCAGGGGAGCCATTCGCGAACGTGGGCAGCACTGAACGCGCACGGTCGCGAGTGGCTTTCGGGCAAAACAATTCTCCCAAGGGGTCGACAGTAACGACAAGGATCTCCTATGGCTGTTGGCCCCGGCTAAGTTTGACAAATAGCGGCACTGGAAGATGCGACAAGGCCATGCATCTTTCAGAACGCAGAGCCACTTGCCTAAGAGGGGGTTTGCAAGTGGCTCTGGCTTTAGGACTCGCCACGGTGTAGAGGGCGTGGCGACAGGGGCCGACGCTCCCGATCGCCCAGAACAATGGTCGGTCCCTACTTCTTGACATCCCACCCTGGCTCTCTTGGAGTCAAGTGTGGGTTAAGGGGCGTCGTTGTCTTTTAGTGAGGGGGCAACGCCGCCCCAAATTTTTTGATTCCGATATGATGTTAGACCCGGAGCAGTGGGAGATGGTTTTGCAGGTTTACGCGGGGCATCCGGTCGCGGCCCTTACTCTTGCATATCAACTCATTGCATTAAAGCAATCTCTCCAACAAGGAAAGAAAGGAATATCGGACGCGATCGCTGGTTTGGATCTGGCGATTGATACTCTTTACCAACACACTGACTTCCACAAGATGGCCCACAAGTTCTATCACAGAACAATCGAAGGCACACTTAAACCTCAGCAAGAAGAAAAACTCCGTCAGCTTGGCGTGAAGATATGATGTGTTCGAGTCTGCTCCACAACAGTTGAGTTGAAGCAGAGGCGTGGTTCAACGCCCCTTTTTTCGGGCCGTTCTGGTTGACGAGAGATGCTCTCGTCGCTCGCGTCCAACGGTCTTGCTGTGCGGCTTTGGCGGTGAACCAAGTTCATTTTGCGCTGATAACAAGTAGGCAAATGGATCCTTTCGAAGCGTATCCCGCTTGTCCACGTTGTACATCGTTCCCAAAACCACAAACGACAACCCAGCACCAGCCAACAATGCGACCGGAACAGGCACGCCAGCAGCCACTAGCGCAGGTCCAGCCGACAGTGAAGCGAGTTTGAGTAGACCTTCAGCGAGCCATCGAATGCGACGTCCGTCGAGTGCTCGCTTCAAGTCAGCGATTGCCGGGTCAACTTGATTGGAATAAATATCCGAGACGCGTTGGCGTAATGCCTCTATCGGGAGATCTTCATTGACCGCACCCGCCAAGTTAGATATCTCCGTTCGAAAACGAGCGAGTTCGTCCTTGTGCGCTTCTCTGAATTGCAGGAGATCATCGACGGATGTGTTGGGTGAAATTGCGATTCGTTGCAGAGTGAGTTGTGCGAGCATTCCCGGAGCCAGCCTTCGTGGTATGCGTGTCCGTCGTCCAAATGCTTCGTATTCACGCCACAAAGGCAGTCCGTGCCGATACCACGGAATGACAGGAAGTTGAGCATCGAGACGCGCGGCGATTGCAACGCGTTCCGCCGCCGGCGACGGTGTGACCACTGCGGCATCCACGCGTTCTGCGAGCTGATTAGCGAGCAGCGTCATATAGAACAGGGCGAAGCCTTCGTCAACCTCTAACCATTGTTTACCCCGTGGTGATGGCGCTCCGACTCCTTCAAGAATCTCGCGAATTTCGTAAGGAAGTTTCTCCGGATGGATATCGTAGAGGCGACGCATTGTGCCCGGCAGTTTCTGAAGGTGAATGTCATACATTCTATCCGCACTGCCAGCCATTAGCGCCATGCCATCAGGTGAACTGAGATGCGCCAACACTTTAGGCACGAGTTCTTCAATTTCTTCCATGTCCGAGTGAACGCGTAGTGGCAACAAAAAGCCTGAATCTTGCAATGCTTGAGCGGTTCGCGATGAATAAGGTGTCTCGATCGATTGGGGGACAATTGTGCGAACGGAGTCCCAATAGAGTAAGGATGTCTTAAGCCACGCCTCATCTACTATGTCGATAAAGGGGTAATAGATTGCTTGTGAGAAGGGCATGAAAAGTCACCTCATTGGATCAGGTTTAATAGCCCTCCGCCCTATGTTGTGTTGACGTGGACGGCGGGAATTCAATCAACGAAGCCGCACCAATCAAGTTACGAAACACGCTTGGCGCTCAGCCCATATATTTTATCGGGCGGCGGCAGTGAGGTTAAGCACGAAATTAGAAGATCTTGCGATCGTCATTTTCGCAGCGGCACCATTTTTCTGCGCAACGTTTGCAGGTATTCGATAAGAATATCGAACTGTTCTACCGTAGTCGCTAGCGGGTAATCAGCAACATACGAACGGAGTACGTCGTGGTGATCTACATACATCAGGCCGCCGAGTTCTCCTTGACGCAGAAACTCTCGGTACTCGTCATCAGACATTCGATACATTGTTGGGATGTCCACACATTCAATCTCTTTCATGGGGAATTTAATCTTTGTAACCATCGTCTTCTCCAAATTGGAGGCGTCACGAATTCACGTTGTCAGGCTTCCTCTATAACACTATAACGCCGTCGCCGCGATCGTTTCATCAGTGGTGGTAGCCAATGAAACGTACTATGAGCTAAAGCAAAACCAATCGAATTGAACATCAGCTAAATTTGCAGCTTTGAACTTCCGAACAGAAGTTCGACTACTTGTATTTCCCTGGAGCGTTAACAGATACAATCTCGGGGCTCACGATTGAGTGCGAGAACTTCGACGTCGAGTCTGAGACTTCTTTTCCTTTACCTCGGCAAGCGTACGTTGCAACATCCGAGGGAACTCCATCAAGAACATATGGGACTCCTTTCCGCTAAACCCAAACTCCTCCATGAACGGGCCACGCATCGTGAAATCCGCTAACCGTTCAAGCCGTTTCATTTCGCGCTCAATCTGTGCCGTATTACCGGATTTAGCAGCTCTATAAACCTCCATTGCTAACTCATAAATCCACGGCGCATCATCGCGGATCATGCTGGCCGCCAAAAGAATCACGACTGGATCACCAGGTTCTTCCGACATATGCATTATTTCTTCAAACATCATCGGATGAAAACGCCGGATTCTTCGACGTCGAAACGGATCTCCAGACTCCGCGAGCCTCTCTGCAACACGCGATGGTAGAGCTTTCATTTCCTCAACAATCTTCGCGACGGAGCTTCCCTCAGCTTCGTCCTCCATCTCCTTACCAGCTTTTCCATCGCTTAGGCTTTTGAGAATTGCCGCCTCAGAGGTTTTAAAAGCTGCTACTTGAACTTTGACCACGTCAACATCGAGTTCCAGTCCCGGAACACGGCGGGCAAGTTGATTTACCAATTTCGTTAAATCACCATCAGTGTCGTCCATGTTTTGAAACTGATAAAACGGTCCAGCACTAATCCGGCTTAGCGGAACACCAAGTGCCACACCCACGACTGGCGTGTTCAGTTTTCCCTTTGCAACACCTGCTTCAAAGAGAATCCACGGCCTATCGAGACTACGTTCAGTGAATAGACAAACAACATCCGACGTAGACTGAAGCTTTGCCATCAACCGCTTATACCACTCATCGCCAAAGTCAATTCCATCAGTACCTTTCTTATCTGAAGATCGAAAAGTCTTAATCATCCCGGCGCTGACGCTCTTTAGTAACTTGCTGAACGCTTCGGCGAGCTCTGCATCTCGACTATCATGGCTTATGAACACAAGTGGCCCGGAGATTGGCACGAGATCATCAGTCTCATCGGTTGACTTGAGCTTCTCAGATTCAGTCATTTCGTCTCCTTAGCCTATTCTTGACCAGGTGAGTTGCTGTCTCCGGCCAGTGATACTCCGGTTAGCTTCCTCTGATCAACGAGCTTAATGAGGATCTCCTGTTTGTCATCAACATGAGCGACGAGCTTCCTTATCTCAGCATTCGAAAATCCCAGGTCTCGTCCAAGAGCCACAAAGTTTCTCGCATTCTCAATGCGCATGTGTTCAATTTCAACAGCCAGTTTTTCATCGTTTAGGTCTCGCTGCCTTTGAGTATCACGACGATCGATAAGCTTATGCACAAAATCTTTAACGTGGCCCACGATAACGCCAATTCCGGCAAGATCAGATACGCCTGGGGACGCGTAATCTAATCGCCGAATTTCGAGCCTCTCATCTGGTTCCAGGTAATCGCGCAATCGCGATAGTTGAGATATATCGAAGGGCAACGAGGTGAGCGGAAGGAATGGGCCAGGCATAAGCTGATGACGCATTAGTTTGCGCCTCAACCGTTGCCGGAAGGGAGGAAAATGTAACAGCTCGTCATAAAGGTTCTCCCACTCGCGCAAATCCTCGGACACGAGTTCTAAGCAGAACCTGAGGTTATACAGATCTGAGACGGCGCATGCCGCCGAACCGAATTCGTCGGCGTACCATCTCCCTTCCATTTCGAGTCGGAGGATTTGAATGGTTCTATTCATCTAAGGCTTCTCCAAATCGGATTTTGTATTGCGGCTGAGATACAGATGGTATTTGAGGTGCGGCTGGTACGGCTTGACCGAAGCCTAATGCGCTAGCAAATAAGACTATCTGGATCTTCACGTTGACTCTCTCGGTGTAGGCGACAGAGTAGCGAGGATGCTGCGTTTCGCACTCCTGGGCAGTTGTCGAAGTCGGGCCGATTATGTACTTAACGCTAAGGCTCGGCAAGTCTTACGAGGACTCGTGACGTGTTTAGGCCAATTCCCCGAGTCGACGCCATTGAAAAACTAAGGACCGTGATTAGTGGCTTGCGAAGTTTGAAAGACTAGGCAATGACGCTGTGACCAGATTAGAATATGTTTGGCTGCAAGCCCTGCTGCTTCGACTCCCACCGAGGCACTATTTCGGAATGGATCGTCGCGGATACCTTGCCTAAGCCTCATACCCGTTCTCACGGTGTTTAGGGAGATACTCAACGATGGACGCGACGCCATATCACAAATACGTGGAGGCTGCTGAGTCTAACTTGGCAGCATATGCTCAGAAGAGTTTCAACAATGAGTCGGCTGTATTCCTCAACGGCAAGGAAATGCTTAAACATTTCCAGGATCTATGGCAGACTCAGAATGGTCAATTAAAGCTCGCCAATCGAACGCCCTTACAACTTGAACGCGATCGGATTCTGTATTCGGGAGCTCTGCGTAAGCAGACCGAGAAATACCACGTGCTGTACAGTGGTCCAAGACGCATTGTAAGAAACTACACGACTCACACGATGCGCATGGCGCATGTAACCCGAACGATCTGTAAGGCGCTGCGACTCAATTCTGACTTTGCAGAGGCAATTGCAATCGGTTCAAAAGTTGGGGCCGCGCCGTTTATTCACGTCACGAAAGACGTAGGCAGTGAGTGGCTTCAAAAGCGCCTAAAGGACATTGATAATCAGGAGTTGGCTAAGAATCCAACACAGTCGAAAACTGGTGGACAGGTCCAAAAGCGGTTGTTTCGGGATGCAGAGAATGCCGCCGTGCCAACGTGGCTATCAGGGCTGGAGTCTAACGACGTAATCGACAGAGTTTCGAGGTGTATTCCATGTGCTGCTGGTGAACAGGTGGATGCGGCTTACCATTCTGGTGCAGAAAGCTATTGGCTGCTCTGCACACAACCGTATCTTCGTGAATCGCAGCGTGGGCTCTACCATCCAGAAACAATGTTTGGGATTTGGCGACACACTCGTAAGGTGCGTCCGAAGATAAAGTCTTTTTTCCACAACTGTACTTTAGAAGATAGTTCACAACACACTATTACATGGCAGCACTCAACCTTCGAAGGAATCGTCGTCCAGTTTGCCGATGACATGACTTGGATTATCGAGAATTTGAATGACGCAAAGGATGCTGCGTTGCTTGGAGGATCGAAGACTAATCTCTTCTTGCAATTAATGCACTCACTCGGTGATGACGCTCCCGGAGAACTCAGACAAGCCCTGGTAGATTCCGATGCAGGCGGGCTATACACATACTTCATTACGGATTTTGTGAAGTCGTCGCAGAACATTCTCAAACCAGATGCTAGTCCCTCCATTCGTGTTGGCCTTCGAGAAGGCCAACGGGAAGCACTTATTGGTCCATCGGAGCAAGCCGACGAATACCTCGACCGAATGAAGGACTTTCTTTTCAAGAACGTGTTCGACGCCTCGCGCATTAGAAATCGCAACCGCATGTTACAGAGCGTTAGCCAAGTGTCACTCGATCTGTTGTATGACAAAAAGGAATCAGCGCTAGAGCAGTTGATCACTGACCGGGCAAATCTCGAAAACTGGCCGAACGAAAAACAAACCAAAGCTTTGCAGATGCTTTCGAATGACGTTCATCGTGCGCAGCTAGCTGTCGATGTCTTTGTGGGAATGGGGGATCAAGAGGTATTTGATTTCGTGGGTATCCACTCGTTCTAGGAGGATAACAATGGATGTGAACTTTTATGCAACGAAGGCTCACGCTCTCGTACTCAAACAGCGGGAGGACATGGAAGATGCTTATGATCGCCACTCGGAAATGAACGCGTTTTGGGCTTTTGTCGATTTAAAGAACAGTACCAATTACCGAATTGCGCGCGGTCCTAAACAAGGTTACGTTCGAGGGGAGACGTTTTTCTCAATTGTAAGGGCTGTAATTGGTCCGGCGGAGGATGTTCGACTGATTAAAGAACTCGGCGACGCCGTGATGCTGTCGTGCCGTGACTTTACTCCATTATTTGAGAGTGTTCTGCTGATTGACCAGGTTGCATACCAGTTTGCCTCAGCGGTTGAAGATGTCGAATTCCCGTTTGGCGTCAGGACGGGAATTAGCAGCGGTCCTGCTAAGAAACTGATCCGAGACAGAGAGGATTTCCTTGGAAGGCCAATTGATGAATTGTCGCGCGTAATGGCTGTGCGATCACCAAATACCAATATTCTCATCCACGATCACGCATACACTGTGGCACGTGACTTTCTAGGAGAGTACGCCGACTTTCTTACAGTAAGTGATGCCATCATGATTCCTGCGGCGATGACAAAAGGTGCGGCTGAATCGATTTACTATAGAGAATTAATCGTCAACCGGGGAGCACTCGGCAATTTTAGGAATAGCTTCGCCGCTTGGCGAAAGCCAGTTGGTTCCGACGTTTGAGCCTGTGGGGAAAACTGTGTCGGTTTTGAATGGAAATAGGTGTTGTTAGGCGCATATTAGTGCACTCGTAACGGGCTGCGATCCGCGATAAATGTTAGTAAATGTGGTCACAACGTAACAGGCGCACTGTCAGGTTGCAGGTTTCGGGACCGTGAGGTCGGAGGTTCGAATCCTCTCGCCCCGACCATTAAAATCAACTACTTACGGCTACCTGTAAAGGTGGCCGTTCTTGTTTTGTGGCAGGATTGTGGCAGACGCGCAGTCTTACTGCTTCGACCGCCGCCCGCTTTGCTCGATCAGTAGCATGTGTGTAACGACGCGTTGTCTGCGGATCGGAGTGTCCCATGAGATCCGCAATCGTCGCTTCACTGCAACCCGCCTCAGCGAGTCTGGTTCCGAACGTGTGACGGAGATCGTGCCAATGCAGGTTTTCAATCCCTGCTAACTGACAAGCCGTTCCGAACGCTGTCTTGATGTCCGTGTAAGGCTTGGCAGTATCCGGATTGATGAAAACATATCCGCCGCCGCGAACCGTGCTTCGAATCTGTTTTAGCGTGGCTTTGACGTCTTCGTTCATCGGCACTGAGTAGTCCCGTCCCGTCTTCGAATTAGGCACGTAGATCAATCCGCGTTGGAAATCGACTTTTTCCCACGTGAGATTGAACAGATCCCCTCGTCTCATGCCTGTACCGATCGCAAGCACCACAAGCGGCAACAAGTGACCACGCGAACCTGTTAAGACTGACAAGAGCTGCTGCTCCTCCTCGTCCAACAAGTAACGTACACGCTTGTTGTTCTCAGGCAGCAACGAAACTTCTGCACATGGGTTCTTATCCGTCACTCCGTACCTAATCGCGAGTGAAAAAATCCTGGAGAGTATTTGTAACTCTCGGTTTATAGTCGAGGGCTTTCTGGTCCTTCCCTTGTCTATTTCCGACTCTCGCCGCTCCTTCTTGTACTTCTCAATCAACAACGGTGAGATCTGAGCAAACGTCTTGCCCTTAAGACTCTTGCTTTCACAGATCATCGGCAGCTTGTACTTCTCATTATTCTCGAAAGAACGCTTGTTCTCACGCGCCCAAGGTTTATAGACCTCTTCGACAAACTTCGCGAAAGCTTTCTCTCCGGTTGGTCTCCCGTATTTGCCTTCATAAACCTCCTGGCGAATTTTTGTCTCAGCCTTCTCAGCTTGAAACTTGGTCCGTGCTTCAGGGAGCGCTCCCCGATACCGGACTCCGCGGATACAGAACGCGTAGTGCCATCTGTCTCCTCGTTTGTGAACTGGCATTGTCATTGTCCTTTCCCGAGGTGCAGCCACGGGCGCCGGCAGTTTACAACATGGCGAGAACGACGATCATCAATTCTTCATCGCGTTACTTGTGCGTGCCGGCTTTGGTCCAAGCCAGAATCTCCTCGAGATCAAAACGAAGAATGTTTGAACCTGGCGGCTTGCGGTAAGGAATACGATTCTGCGCAACCATCTCGTAGATCGTGCGCGGTTTGATCTTCAGTAGTTCGGCAAGTTCGGCAACCTTCAGGAACCGTGGCGAGTGCGGTACTTCCAGATTCTGCATACTTCGACAATCATCAATATCTGTGCCTTGTAAAATATTTCTGAATTCTGCTGTTCTCGTATTAGTTTGCCAAATGCATCGGCGCAGTATTTTCGCGGGTGCACAGAAACGGAGCAACGACTGCCTAATATTCCGTCACTGGTATCTGGTAGAAATAGTGTTGGGCTGGCTCTAGACGGGCTTTCGCTTGCGCTTGACGGGCATCCGAACCCGCAGCATTAGGCGTCGGTGACGAGCGTGTTTGAAGAGGCTTCTAAGCTTTCAATCTCTGATTCCTGTGACTGCTTGATTTGTTCTGCTAGACCACAAGCATAGTCTCTCGCTTGGTCCGTCTGTAACGCAAATCGATGTTCTAATTCGTTCACATGAATCCCTGCATCGCGGAGTTTAGGCCTGACCAAGGATTCCCATAAGAGTCTGCGAGTCGCATAAGCTTCAGCAAGCGCATCCTGCAGAAGCACCAAACAAACGCCCTGGATACGGAATGAGATGTCCTCCTCCTGCACAAGACGCATAAGTAGAATTTCAATGGTTTCCAGTCTCTTGACGGCATCATCTGATTTTTCGGTGAGTGGAGCTGATTGCCTTTTCTTCCGCCGCGTATCGAGCGCTTCGTCAACCAGCTTCCGGAGGATCGCCGACTCGTTCCTTTCACCAGTTTCCTTTATGATTTGATTGATCGCGTCGACTTGATCCACCCAGGGACTGAAGCCATAGACTTTGGCCTTCGCCATCACTCTTCTTTTGCTCATGTTGTATTCAAGAGCAAGCATCATTCCAAAGCGACAGGTTTCTCTAAGGTCTAAATTGCTGACGGCAAATGGTCTTACATGGATTCTTAGAGTCCTTAAGAAAATTCCTTAAAAACCTTAAGACTTTAAAGGTCCAAGGACCAATAGTTTGAGCCTTCTCTCGGTAGCCTAAAAACGTCACTATCCTGTCCGCTCAATTAAAGTCCACTTTAAAGTCGACAGACAGCGCTCTGACGTTCGCCGAGTTCAATCCTATCATCCTCAGAGAGTATGAAGCGGCAATCTCCTAATTAGTACGAAGACTTCGCTTTACGGGAATAAGACACGAGCCGCAGGCGAGTGCAGCGCCGTACGCAACACGTTCGTTAAGTAATTGCAGCGTCGTGAAAAATCAAAAGGAATAGAAGGCGAGGCGTCCTGATCGAGCGATTGTGGGAGAACAGAAGATACGTAAAGTTCAATGCCTTTTGTCTTTTCTCGTGACGACGTATATTGTCCGACATGAGCTTCACATTCGAGTGGGATGAAGGGAAGGCTGCTGAAAATCTCACAAAGCACGGCGTTTCGTTCTCTGAAGCCTCGACAGTTTTTGCGGATCCATTGTCGCGGACAATTCCCGATCCTTTACATTCCGAAGCAGAAGATAGATTTGTTGTCCTCGGCCAATCAGGCTTGCAACACACCTTGGTTGTGGTGCATACCTATCGTGGTGAGGTTATAAGAATCATTAGCGCTAGAATAGCGACTTCGCATGAAAGAAGAGACTATGAGCGAGGAAAAGAATGAGGAAGTAGAAATACTCGATGAGTATGATTTCAGCAACGCTGTCATTGGTAAGTACGCAAAGCAATATGCAGAGGGTACCAATATCGTAGTCCTCGAGCCGGATGTGGCCAAGGTGTTTCCGGATTCAGCCGCTGTCAATCAAGCTTTGCGACAACTCATCGAACAGCGCTCACGTTAATTCCACGCCGCATCGAACAAGCGTTTTCACCAGACTCGTCTGTGAGGCGTCTTTATTCACAGTTGCGGAGATCTGGTGTACGACAATTTCAGCTTAAGCGCGTGAGACACGAGCCGCAGGCTAGTGCAGCCTCATACGCAACACGTTGACTTAAGTAACCGCAGCACCGCGGAAATCAAAAGAAAAGGAATAGAAGGCGAGGCGTGCTGATAAGACTGATTATGTTCGGGGCTTTGGGGAGAACATAATCCAGTCTTATCAGACGACCGTCCTTATTGAATCTCCGTGCAACCTTACGTTCTCATCGGAGGAACAGCCGCCATTCGTTCTCTATTTTGATGTGAAGATTTGTTCGTAGGAGTCCGAGGAATGCTGCGCACAAAATAACCAGCACGATAACTCCTCATCAGAGCGTACCGCTTTAATCGTCGCGAAATCCTTCTCTGGTCTCATTGGCTAGTTTTTTCTCAGCTAGTCTCTGGTATGCATCTCTGAACTTAATTAGCGTTTTATCCTCAATTGCCAGACGCTCCGACACATCGCTCAAAAGATCTTCGTAGTCTCGATTGTCGACCCCGGCGCTTTTCGCTTTATAGTGAAATTCATGTGTTATGTCGCCCCAAGCATCCTGAAGTTTCGTTCTAATCTGAAGTTCACACTTCATTACTTCGGGTTTAACTTTCACCTCAGTGCCTTCTCGTAACACACTGTCATAAGCTATATTTGCGACCAAGTGAATCGATCGGTATCCTGATGGCTTCGGCGTCGCAATGTAATCTTCTACTCTGTCACCAATTTTTAGATGGTCTGACGAATTGATAAGATTCATAAAACCATAACAATCATCGAGAAACCAACACGAGACTCTGCCTCCAATAATGTCGCTCGCTACCTCAGAAGTATAATAAAACTGCGGCCAACCTTTCCGTTCGAGTTTGTTTAGAAAGCTTTTGAGCGTCTTGACTCTCGTCGATATCTTGATTGCTTCCTTCGGAAGCTTTTGATTGATAGTGTAAGCCAACGCCAATTGTTTTAACCTGATCTCAAGAATCTCCTTGATCTGCTCGAGATCGTTCCCATAACGGTCGAAAAAACGTATGGCACGCCCGGTAAGCTCCTCTGGCGTTAAAGGTTTTGGATTCTCCATAACGACCCCTATTGCGTGGTTCAGAACAGTCGGGGATGAAACATTTCAGGGGCCAGCAAATTGCGAGCGATCTCAACTGACCAAGGCTCCGTGATAACCTTACCAGTCACGTCATGCGCAAGTTGGTCTAACGTGATAAACGTGCCGCTCAACGAGTTGCCACGTCTCTCAAAAAACTCTGTGCGACATAAGACGATCGCCACGTCATCGGTTTGAGCTTGCCATTCGTAAACCAAAGCTACGTGCTTTGCCGATCTTTCGGTGTTGTCTACGTAAACTGACCCAAGAACAGTTAGTGCATCTGGCTCCACGCTCAACCGCAGCTCTTCTTGCAACTCCCTTCGAGCAGCCATTATTATGACTTTGCCATTATCCCCATCTTCGCTGCGGACGTGCCCACCTGCCCAGATGACAATTTTTTCATCAAGCGGATTCGTGCGCTGTGTTTCTTTTCGTCTCAGACGAAGAACACTGCCACTCTTTGTGCGAACAACTACGACTGGCAAAGCTTGAACCAGATCACTTCGTTTCTCCGCTTCTTCGCGAGGCACGAACAGTCCATCCTTGGCAAATGCTGCCCAAAGTTTACGCGCGTCTGCTCCAACTAAGCATGCAGCCTCACCGAATAGGTTCTTTAAAGAGGCAGTAGGGAGACAGAAGATGTCTTCGCGCAACTGCTCTTCGATAACTTGCAGTACTAGATCCGCAACAAGCTCGGTTGTTTCTTTAGGTTTTCCGCTTAACTCTTCCGAGGACGTGTCAATCGTGTGAATTCGAAAATCCCGGCTAAGGTCCTTTACAGTCTTTCGAGTGGTTTTTAGCATTTGTGTAAGGACCTCTCTATTCATGATTGAACCAGGCTCAACGTCAACAAGCGGAAGGTAGCCATCCTCACGTTTTAACGAGTCTTCAGGGCTAGCTGTCATTACAATGACAGCCGTTATTCTTCTTCGCCAATCATCAATCCTCAAGAAATTGTTAATGATCGCTAGTTCGGCAGCTCGCACCCTAGAAAGACGTTCCATGAGTGTCAACCACGTAATCGAATCAAATAAGCCTCGATCAAGAATTAGAATGTCCGGGTCGTCCGCGCGTGGGGGACTCTGGGTTTTTTCCAAAACCTGGGACAACGTTGTGGTCGCAGTCCATACGTTGAAGTTAAAATGCTTTTTATCCCGGATGGGACATACTGACGCACGCTCGACGACAACCTCGACCCTAAACCCGCACCTTTTCAGGAAAGTCTGAATTTGACCGAGCGTGGTGCTCTTTCCGGCCTTTGGAACACCTGCAAACTCTAAAACGATCGGTTTCCTGCCACGAGTCTTGAAAAGCGCTGCCAATCCCTCAGCTTTAAGTTGACGTTCAGATTTGTCACTCATATTCGAAATTTAAATTAATACAAAACAGCCCACGAAGCATTGAATGAAATCTAAAGCATGATACGCAAGAAATGTTCTTAAATCTAGATGCTGGTTCATCTGTACTGAAGCAAACATACGGGAAAACTCTTCTCCGACCTTGATGGGCAGGTAGAGTTTATCAGTCGGTTTAAAACTCAACTCATAGCATAAGACAGGAACTTGCTTGGAGAGCCATGGCTATCGCAATACGCTTGGAATCAAGGTAATAATGTTACTCACTAATGGACCCCCAATAGGGACGAACGAGGTTCTTGGTGGCATCGTTGCGCAGTCGACCATTCGCCAAAGAGCGCTCTAAGAGTTCTCGAAACTCGGCATCATCGTTCGATGGCAGCGTAATGACCTCACGACGTGCATGGAAGGCCAGCATCTCATTCAAAGCATCCGTCTCTTCCTTTCCGAAAACCCGAGCGTGCGGCACGACTGGAGGTCGATTATCTATTTCAGATGGACCAGCCAAAAAACATTTCGTAGGTGACAGGGGAAACACAAGTGACCACGTCTTTTTAATTTCACTCCCGCTTATAACCGCTGGTTCATCTGGTTTAATAAAGAATGATCCAGGGGCAGCCCTAACAATAAGCGAAGCTTTCGAGGCAATAAGCTGATAAGTTGTCGCGTAGAATTTGTCATTCTGAAAAAGTGTCTCATACGCTCGCACCAGACTCTCAGGGTTTGTAGGATATTCCATCTGATTCGTTTCTATCAGATCTTTTAGCCCTGCTGTTAATTTCAAAAGAAAAGCTGGTGTTCGGACGCTCTGAACAATCAAGAATGTCACCCACCGTTGCCGCTCTAGAGGAGTTAAAGGAATCGTCTTCAGCAGCTTGTCATAAGAGACTTTCGCATCCGACTCGATGCGTGAGAAATATTGCTCAAGGCGCTCCGGATAGATGTAATACTCGAAGCCCCACTTACTACATGACTTCAGCCTGGAGGTGACAGTCCCGTCGATGTTTCTTGAAAATACCCGTATCTCGCCTTTTGAATTGACCCAATACCTGTTGGTAAAGTCAGGACTATAATGTTGCTTTTTGGTAATTTGGGTCTTGCCGGCCACGTTGTAAAGTTTACGTCGCTTCTTGCGATGTTGATTCGCAGGATCTACTAACGGAGATATGCGGCCTTGCCATTTGTCGTGCAGTTTGATCCAGATATGCTCTGCGAATATTCTGGCGGTATTCTCGATTCGTTCCCTGCCTAATTGTGAGAAGATGACGCTCGCCTCCGTAGCCGGATCTAGATCAGAGATCTTCTTCTCCTGTAGCTTTTTAGTCACAACCAATTGGCTGAGCCATAGCATCAACTTCGCGAGCTCAAAGATCGCCTCCTCTCTAATCATGTTCTCTCGAAGGCGGTGGCGCTCTCTTCGGTAACGAAACATTAGGCTGATGATTTCGTCTATTTCGCCCTGCCATACCTTGGCTACAGCCGTCAGTCTATCTTTGTGGGCAGGATCAGGCTCATGCTTCTTGAGCTCCGAATAAATTAAGTCGCTCAACTCGTCGCCGTGATATGAAATCTGCTCATTAACGTTCATGTGTACCTGCATGACTGGTGGTCTTCTTGGATCGAACATTCTTCGCAGCTAATGCAAGGTTCAACGTCTCCAGCAACTGGAGAACCAAATGAGTCCACGTAAAAATCAATACTTGATTAGAAGTTCGTCCAAGAGATCAGACAGCACATCGGCAGGTTCATCACCCTGCTCTTTTCGTGCGACCATTTCCAACATGTGCGCATCGCTCACCGCCACCACTGCTTTGCCATCTCGGAACAAACGTACCTGAGCCGACATAGCAGCAGAACCGCCACCTCTATCTTGTAACGACTACCACGAACCGACCCAATGCAATATTCGCGTAATGGCTCACATCTTCGATGACGTCTGAATTAATGGGATCAGCGTAATTCTTAAAGTCCACGATAACAAAATCGGCGTCGAATCGGTCGAACACACGCTGAAAAAAGCGTGATTTCCGTAGGTTAGGAAAAAGCGAATCACGTCGTTGCACGCCATCCTTAGTAGTGCGCTGCACTTTCGGTTTTCCTAAGTCGCCATCAAAAATGTATTGCCACAACTCTGTTCCGATAGATTCGTATTCATCAAAGTGATCTTTTCCAGTAGGACACGCCTGCAACCGCTGCTCAAATTCCAAGTATCGTTTTACGTTAGCCGGATCGAATTCGCGGTTCAGTACCTCGATAGCTGCCGGATATAGAGCAAAATACTTTTCCAGGACATCAAGATGCTTATTCACCAAACGATTTAACACGTCGCGGTCCCAGACGCGGAGCCTAGGATTTTCAATCGCGATGTTTCGGACAATAGTGGTCAGGTCACCGGAAGTAATCAAGCAAATCGCATCGATCTCATTTGTCTGATCGTTGAGGAAAGTTTCAAGGCTGTGAAGATCGTTGGCGGAAATTCGATTGTCTTTGTGGTGCTTAAACTGAAAGCTCCATTTCTCGACGCGACGAAAGCCTGCAGGCTCTTCGATCAATACTTCTCTTACAGTATCAAAAGACATGTTAACTGGTGTCTTAATCTCTATTTCATCAGTAATATTTTCGGCTTCTATTAGTTCGATACATAGCTTTTCAAAAGTTGGCGCATCAATCCCCATCCACAGAACCTGCAACGCGTCGCCTAAAGCCATTCTCGTTCCCTCGATTCTTGCTTCATCGGAATCATAGGTGCGAGTCCTAAAGTCAAAGGTCATAAGGTTCGCCTCAAGCCGATTCTGTAAATCAAACAAGTTTGCGTATTGGATCGGCGGATCAAAATCCTCCAGACGCATGATCGTTACAGCGGCCTGTTCTGCGGGCTTGTAGCCGATAAAAGTGCCATTAGATCCGATGCGAACTATGGTCACGCTGTAAGGAAACTGCGCGTATAGAGCCAAATGAGGTGCCAAGTTACTAAAGTGTTGCTCAATGACCGCACGGTATCGCGCAATAACGACCCCGGGATAGAGCCTCAACGTTTCGTCTGATACTTCCATCGACTCCGACTGATTAGCCTGGGCAGATTCGATCGACTCTTTCGGTGTGAGTTGTGATGGAGGATATAGTTTCATATTTCAGTGGAAGGACCAGTTCATTCAAACTCAGCTTTCAGGTTCGCGAGGGTTTCCGGACCGGGCAACAGAGAAGCAGTTCCATTTTCAATTTCAGATTGCCGGCGCTCGATCTCAGCTATCCACGCTTCTTCGAGTTCCGGGTCAGCATCGAGGGTTGCTATCACTCGATCGACAAGTCTTGCTCGATCCGCAGGCGGTAACTGCAAGGCTGCGGCTTCGAGCGCTTCGACGGTTCCAGACTCTAATGCCATCATTCTCTCTAGTCAGACTCGCCGAACAATTCTAGTCGAACATCATCCCATGGAATCAACTCCACCGTGCCTGCGTCGATCTCGACTAAGCGTAGCTCGATTTCTGCAGACCATGCTGCTTCAACGTCCGGCTCTGTTATAGGATCCAATGTCGCTCCCCGCTATTCCATCAGGTTATCTGCGAGCCAGTTTATCATCTGGATGAACAGGAGAAGGACCATTATCGACGGTCGAAGCGTTTCGCGTCTGCCACAATCCTGCCACAATTGGGCTGGTAAATAAGGAACACATGATTGTGGGGAACGATCGTTCTTGACCCGACGTCGTTGGTTTGTTCATCAATCGACCTTGGACCGAAATCTGGTCCACCTTCACGGGTCGGCCGTGAGGGGCAATGACGATGTACTCAGGCGTCGTTCCCAGATAAACGCGCCGACGCGTGCGCAAATCGTTGTGGCAGATTTGTGGCAGGAATAAATGGAAAGTGACTGGTAACGGATGGTAACGGATGTGAAAAGGTTCAAAAACCCTTGATTTTGCGCGTGGCTGCAACTCGATTCAAAATCAATAGTTAACTTTTCCTACTCCCCTTCATTCGGGACCGTGAGGTCGGAGGTTCGAATCCTCTCGCCCCGACCAATTAATCAACGACTTACGGCTGCCAACACACTGGCGGCCGTATTTCATTTGGGGCCAATTTGTGGACATTTTTTTCGACCAAAGCGACTTGACGCGTGAGTCGATGGGCTCGGATATACCTTTCGGTAGTCTTCATATCGCGATGTCCCATCAGTGCTGTGATCGTGAATGCGTCATAACCGGCGATAGCCAACCGCGTACAAAATGTGGCTCTGAGATCAGGCCATTCAGGTTTCTGAGTTCAGTCGCAATAACAACTGATCCAAGGTCGCCATAAGTTCGATTCGTTCATCATCTTCCAATTCATCGCGCATCTCCTCGACCAAGGTCAGTAGTGCTCGTCCGGCTCCTTCACGGTCACCACATCGCTCCGCAATTTGACGTGCGCGCTCAAGAACTCGTTTAGCTTGACGTTTGCGGCCCGTCTGGCATAAGAGCACCCCCTGCGTTGTCAACGACTCTGCTAGCCACGCATCTTCTCCACCGCCTTCCAGAGTTCCTATCGACCGTGCGATTGCCTGCTCGGCAAGGTCAAATTCTTCCGTGGCAATGCAAAATCGTGCCCACGTATCATCAAACTGTGCCAGGCCGATTTTGTTGCCATAGTGCTCAAACAGCTTGCGAGTACGTATCAGGTGGATCTCTACCTTGTCGAATCGCTTAAGAGTTAGGAGCAGATTGCAATAATTATTCTCAGTGACTGCTGCATACCAGTGATTGCCAACCGCCTCAAACTGGCAAAGAGCTTTCTGGTAATGTTCAATGGCCCGTTTAAAGTATTCGTTTCGGTTTTCTGTGCTCGCCAAATGTTTGGACGTTAAGGCTAATTCATTATTGTAAGCCGCTGTAAAACACGGCCCCGCCATCTCTATGATTGCAGCCGCTTCATTAAGTCGGACTAGAGCCTCATGCAGGCGTCCAGCGCATTGCTCAACTATCGCCAACCGGATTAGAGCAAGGCTTCTGAGTTCGCCATCTCCTTCTCCTAATTGTTCAAGCGCGGTCAGAAACGTAGTGCGGGCAAGGTCAAATAAGCCCTCGCGCCAATAGCAGAAACCCAGCTCAATCTGGCCCTCGGCAGATTGTCGCTTTAAGCCAAGTTGTTCCGAGATGCCGATCGCGCCATTCAGCAGGGATTCCGCGTGTTTCTGTGCTCTTGGCACTTGTCTCCTGCTGCCCACATACCCAGCAAGTCTTCCGGCGGTGAAGAGTAAATCGGCAGACGACTGTGGATTCAATCCTTCCAGAATCGGCCATTGACCGACACAGTACCAGTTCCGGAGAATGAGACAAGCGGCCTCAACATTCCCGACTGCTATTTGCTCTCGAGCGACGACGCAGAGGATTTGGACCTCTTCAGCCGGCGTTAGACTTGTCGACTGAAACTGTTCTGCCACCCCTATCTCAGATCTTAAAGCTACATCCTGCGCAGTAGCGCCTTGTCCTCCTTGCAAATTGTCACGCGCGCCATAATACAGACTTCGAGAAAACAGGCAGGCAGCATCCCATTGATGCGCCGCCGGGTAATTAGATTTGAGGTTGATGGCACGATCGAGCTCGCTTTCTGCTGACTTCAGATCCCATTTGTATCGCAACCTAACCGCAGCCACGGTTTCAAGGGGTAAATCTTGTATTGAAGCAGCCTCCTCAGGTACTGCACTTGAGGGCAACACATCTATCGGTGGAAGATAATTCGTTGCCAGCCTTAGATAACAGTCCACGATTGCCGCGTATGCCAGCGCATAACAAGGATCAATTTGTATTGCTTTGCGAAAGTACTCTATCGCTTGCTCAAGGCTCTTCTTCGTGTGTTTGCACCAGCAGAGACGCCCCTTAAGATAGACTTCGTACGCCATGGGATCTTCAGTGTAGCGCTTGATTATTTGTTGCTTTTCCTCGGTCGGCTTTAGTGGCAAGGCAGCCGCTATATGTTTCGCAATTTCCTCCTGAGCTCTCAGAATCTCGTTGGACTTTGCGTTATAGGTCTTCCCGTAAACTTGCCAGCCGCCAGCTAAATCAATCAACTCCGTGCTGATCGTCAACGTGTCATCTACCAAGTGCACGGTTCCCGTAATAACGCTATGCACATCTAGCTCACGTCCAACTTGCTGGGCGTCAAAATCTCTATTCTTATAACGAAAGACAGCGCTCCTGGGCCTGACACGCAGTTGTGGTAGTTGTGACAAGCTGTTGATGATGCCCTCAGTAATGCTATCTGCTAAGTATTCAGTTTTCGGATCGGCACTACCATTGACAAATGGAAGCACTGCTAGTGAATGAATAGATTGCGATCCAGGTACGGCTCCCACTGAGACCGAAGCATCGATTTCTTTTGGTGATTCCATGAAACGGTAGCCGCGCCTGGGAACTGTTTCTATGTATTTAGGCTGATCCGCAGTCTCACCAAACGCTCGCCGCAATATAAAGATGTGTTGAGCAAGATTTCCTTCCTCAACAAATTCATTCGGCCACACCTCCTTCATGAGGTCGTCCTTCTCGACTACCCGGCCCCTGTTTCGTACCAGGACTATAAGTGTGCTCACAGCTTTTGCAGGTAACGGAACCCGCCGCCCTGCGCGCAGCAATACTCGTTCATTTGCGTCAAGGCGGAATGGGCCGAAGTCGTGAAGATGATGATAGTGCTCCATGACGAGTTAAGAATCGGAAGCGTTCAGGCGTTTCGGGGAACTGTCTCGAGTTTCGCTGCACTGAGAACTTACGCGTGAAGCTTGGTGCAAAGCGAACCAGTCAATGTAAGGAATTGTACCCCTCACCAAGATACGTCGCAAATAGGATGGGAGAAAGAAGTAGTTAAGAACTCATTGATGGATACCTAAAGACTCGAGGGCTCAATTCAGCGTAAGGTTGAATTCATTAGTGAAACTGCTGTACGTCCTCTCAATACGCGTCTCCCACAGCAGAGCCATTCGTGCTGAGCGCGACTGGTAACTAATGGCGCTGCGGCGACCGCTGGTTGCCTTTGCGTGAGAGGGCCGGCGCGGCCCAGCGCGCCGGCCCCATCAAAATATGAAGGAGACAATATGAAAGACGGTATTGTCAGGTTAACGGCGACCCAAAGCTCGTCATCCAAGCTACGGGGGGACTCGCTCCTGATAAAAGGAGATAACGGTTGTCGAACGCTATGGGTGGGCATCGTACCGGAAGATTTAACGAGTCGGAGCCGATCTATGGTTACGTTTGATGGCGGCTTCTTAGGAGGCGGTAAAGCTTCGGTCCACTGCGTTGCGCTCACGTTCATTTGCGTGATAGCACTAAGCGCATGGCCAAGGGCCCATTGTCAGTCGCTCTCTGAAAAAACTCTCCGAGCGAAAGCGCAGTTCCTTACCGCTGAAGTCCCAATGTCTTATTGAGTCAGCAGCCTGGTAAACGAGAGCGAAGCTAACTTCCAGGTACCGCTTTGCCGCACATATACTTCGGTCACCATGAAGGGATTAGTGACCTCATTGCCGCCGACGACGGCAACCAGGCGAATTTTGTTTAAAAGGACAGCGGTCTTATCAATAAACCGCACTGACGCTTCCTGGATTTCTACGGTCTTATATTGAATCGTTCCGCTTTTGATGACCTCGAGTTCCTGTGTCTTGGTCATAGTTGCGCCCATATGGACAAAGACAGCCTTTTCATGAAAAAGAGCGTCCAGGGAATCTATTTTGCGCTCCGACATCCATTGCCATTTCTGCTTGGATAGATTTATCAGTTCCCGTTCCGCGCTGCTGTTGCTGCTTTGCTGCTTCACTGCGTCGCCTGTCATGCTCTGACTCAAACCGGCGATCGGCACTAAGACGATCAGGGCGAGGGCCATAATCGTCACGATCGCGCTTCGCAATCCTTTGGGCTGAATCGACGTTTTCATAGCGTCTTGTTTCATGGAGACATCCTTCATCAAAATTTGTTTTTCTTACTTCTTCACGGGAGCTTCAACACCTGAGAACACAAGTACAGCGTCCGGCAGGCGCTGCCCCTTAACTTCAATTGCCCGTACTGCTGAGTTCAGCTCCGAGACTTCAGCGGGCGTGAAGCGAACGCCGGCCGCACCGCTGTTCTCCACCATGTGCTGCATCACCGTTGTTCCGGGAATCGGCACGATCCAAGGTTTCTGTGCCAGCAGCCAAGCGACCGCGATCTGAGCAGGAGTAGCCCGCTTGCGAACCGCCCAGGTCTTTATCAGGTCAACCAACTGCATGTTGTGAGCCAGATTTTCGGGCGAGAATCTCGGAGTCGCTGCACGCAGATCGCCAGATGCGAAACGCGTGTTCGCGTCGATCCAGCCGGTTAGTAATTGGCAGTCCAGCGGCCACCAGGGCACAAATCCTATTCCCAACTCTTCGCAGAGCGGTATCACTTCCCTTTCCGGATCTCGGGTCGCCATCGAGTACTCGTTTTGGATCGCGGTAAGCGGCAGCGCGGCATGAGCACGTCGGATGGTCTGGATTCCAGGTTCGGAGAGTCCCCAATGCAGAACCTTGCCCTGGTCCATCAGGTCCTTGATCGCTCCAGCAACGTCTTCGATAGGCACTTCCGGATCGACGCGATGTTGATAGAGAAGATCTATGCGGTCGGTCCGCAACCTTTTGAGCGATCCTTCAACGACTAGCTTGATGTGATCTGGTTTGCTGTTAAGCCCCGGAAGCCGCCGTCCCGTCTGTTGATCTATGTTCCAACCGAACTTGGAAGTGATCCTGACCATATTTCGAAACGGCTCGATCGCCTCACCGAGGATCCGCTCGTTTTCGAATGGCCCGTATGCCTCGGCACAGTCGAAGAACGTAATGCCACGATCGTAGGCTGCGCGGAGAATGCTGATCATTTCCGGCCGGTACGGTACTGTGGTTTCGTACCTCCGATGCATGTTCTGAACGCCCAGCCCGACGGCCGAGACCTCCAGCTTGCCAAGCCTTCTGCGCCCGATCGAAGAATTGGCGGCGCTCTTCGTATTATTCCGCGTTCCCGTTTGGCCACTTGCCTTATTCTGCGAAGCGGCCAACGCCGCAAGGCCGGCGCCCGCAAAGATCGTCTTCGCAATAAAACTGCGCCGGTTAACGCCATTACTTTCCTGATCGATTACTTCTTTATTTTTCATTTCTCTCGTTTACCGAAAAGCTGCTGTTCTCCCGTCTTATCGTTCTGTTTGATTTTGATGTCGGCTGCCTAACCAACGATAAGACGATACTGGCGGATTATTGGACGATCCTGCAAAAGCGGCGACGTTGATGCACCGCGTTGCACACAAGGAGGCTAATATGTACGTATGAGCACTATAGAAACTTCGCGCGACGCACAGAGAATTAAGAGCAACAGAGAAGAACTCATCGAGCGGATCGCCCGAACTGTGACCGAAGATGGGGCTAAAGAGGTGTTCCCAGGTTTTTTCCTCGCCCGTTCGTCGAAGCCATCGCAATCGTTGAATACCGTTTACGAGCCTGCGTTCTGCTTCATCGCCCAAGGCCGGAAAAGGGCGTTGCTAGGTGAGGAGGTGTTTAGGTACGACCCGGGGCATTACTTGTTATTCACTGTCGATCTGCCTCTCATCTTCCAGATCGAGAAGGCGACGCCGGACGAACCCTATCTTGGCTTACGCCTCGATCTTGATCCTTCGCTCGTCGCCTCGGTCCTGGTGGAAGCCGACATCAAGATCAATAAAGGGGATGCGAGCACGAAGGCGATGGACGTGCATACGAGCGACGCGAATCTTCTCGACGCTGTCGTGCGACTGGTTCGACTCGCGGATGAGCCCGGAAGCAGTAAGGTGCTGGCGCCGCTCGTCGTGAAGGAGATCATCTACCGGCTCTTAGCCGGAGGCCAGGGCGCGCGGCTCGGTCATCTCTTACCGTCCGGAGACACGCAACGCATCTCGCGGGCGATCGGGCACCTCCGCACGCATCTCGATGAGCCGCTAAAGATCGATGACATCGCTCGCCAACTCGGGATGAGCGTGTCGGGTTTCCATCATCACTTCAAGTCGGTTACGGCAATGAGCCCTTTGCAATTTCAGAAACAAATACGACTGCAGGAAGCACGCCGTTTGATGCTTGGCGAAGATCTGGACGCGGCAAGCGCGGGGTTTCGCGTGGGCTATGAGGATCCATCATACTTCAGCCGCGACTATAAGAAGCTCTTCGGCTCGCCCCCTCAGCGCGATATTGTAAGACTGCGGAGCCGACTGGACGCTTAAGAAACATTGTCCCGTCGCCAGCAGAGAGTTGTTCATCTTACTAAAAGAGCAACTTAAGCCATCAAAGCGCGCTCGCGCTGCCGCTCGGAATCCGCTTCCTGGAATTTCAGCGTACGCCCTTTAACTTCTCAATCGATAATCTGGCGACAAGAAATACTTAGAGACCAAACCTGGATGCCTTCTCGCACAAAGTGTACGCCTGAGCACTGAAGCGAACCATGGCGACACGGTTAACCAGGACGCTTGGAGCGAGCAATCGCTGCGCGCGAACCTGCGTCCGGCCTGGTCCATCATTCCGATCGTGTCTGCAATACGCCACTGCTGAGTCGGGCTGCTCTCCCTCTCTAGCTTTCTTTCAAAATCACTCGCCAAAAAATTCTGAAATATTTCGCCGACCGGCCAAACATTCTAGTGAAGCCACGAATTCTGCTACTCGTCGAGGCTGCCGCAAAGCCATTTTTCGTCCGCTGAAGGAGATTCAAATGAAAATCAAAATGAACGGGTTAACTGCCCTTGCCTTTATCTTCATTTCAACTCTGATCCCGATCTGTCTCGTCGAGCGGCAAGTTGCAGCCGGGGGGACCTCGGCAGCGTCGCAAAAGGATAACAAGCAAGCGACGGCTGAAGCGCATCGCCGCGCAGCCCAAAAACCCTTCGACCAGGAAGCCGTCAGAGCCTATATGAATACGTTACCGAAGGACGGCGACTACTATGTCGTCGAAGGGGATCTGCTTTTCACCGAACAGGAGTTAAGAGCTGATCTGGTCTCCAAATCAAATGGTGCCAAGCCCATTGATCCCTCTGGTGAACTAATTGTTAAAGTCCGTCATGGCGAACGGGAGTTTTATAAAAATCCGGCCGAACGGGAACTTACCTACGCAGTCTCGCGCTCCAGCTTTCCCGGAGACGCTCCTTATGAACTGGCAGTCAAGAACATGCAGGAGGCCGCCAGGGACTGGGAAGATGCCTGCAAAAAGTGCGGCATCAAGTTCAAGTATTTAGCGCAACACGACGCCTCGCCAAACCACGAGTTGGTGAACTTCATCGTCCGTTATCACGACTCCGGTGGGAAGTACATTGCGTCGGCGTTCTTCCCTTACGATGCCGCATCGCGTCGTTTTATTAACCTCGATCCATACTACTTTACTGAAGGCGCAAAAGTGATCGCCCCTGGCGTACTGCGTCATGAGTTAGGACACACACTTGGCTACCGTCACGAACACCTCCAGGACACGACGTTGGGTTGTTACCAGGAGAGGTCCAACGAGCCGGATGGTCTATGGATGCCGCTTACCGAGTACGACTCAAAGTCGGTGATGCACTACCCATGCGGACGCAATTCAGGCGGAAAGCTCAATCCAAAGCTCACCCTGAGCTCGGATGATATTGCGGGACACACGAAGCTCTACGAACTTCCCACGGAAAATGCCGCAGCCGCGTTTACTGCGCCTAATCCGACCTTGGAAATTCATCGCCGGGCTTATCAAAACCCGTTCAATGAAGAGGCGGTAACAGCGTACATGAAAACGCTGCCTATGCACCGCGGATACTTTGTGGTCGAAGGCGATATCAGGATGACTGAGCAGGAGTTGCGTGCCTATCTCGTGTCCAAGAGTTTGTCGTCAAGACCCGCTTCGCACGGCCGCGAACTCCTCGTAAATGTCATCGATGGAGAGATGGATTTTTATCGAAACTTGAGCGAGCGCAGGCTCACCTACGCCGTTGACCGGAGCTCATTCAAAACGCTGGACCAATACAATGCTGTAGTTAAAGAAATGCAGTTGGCAGCGCAACCCTGGCAGGAAGCGTGCAACGGTTGCGGACTGAACTTTACCCACCTACAGCAACACGACTCGGCACCTTCAAACGAGAAGGTCAACTTCACGGTTCGTTATCTAGATTCGGGTGGCGCTTTCATTGCGGCCGCTTTTTTCCCGCACGATGCCCCGTCGCGGCGTTTTATCGACATCGATCCATCCTTCTTCCAGCCCGATCTTAAGAACGTTTCGGTCGGTGTGCTACGGCATGAGTTGGGCCATACTCTCGGATACAGGCATGAACACATCGAGAACATTCCCGGATGCAGAAGCGAAAGCGGAAAATGGGTGCGGCTCACACCCTATGATCGCAACTCCGTTATGCACTACTGGTGCGGCGACAGTGTCAATCCACTACTCGAGCTGAGCAAGTCCGACAAGGAAGGACACCTGAAGCTGTACGGCATTAGCAAAGCGCCGAATACCGCGGATGTGCGCGAGCGACCTGAAGTGATCATTCGTTTTGAAGGCGGAAACGTCCCCGAAAACGCGGCTAAGGTGCTTTCCGCGCTCAAAGAATTGGGGTTGTTGCCGGTCGATAAGCACAAAGCGGACCAACGAAACGATTGACTCAATCTACAAAGACAAGCTCGACATCTCATTCTTCGCCCACGCACTGAAAAAGTTTGCCGGAGATCTGAACCGAACAGATTACGACTTGCACGAAGTCAAAAGGGGCGATTTCATCCTCTACCCTAAAGTGGACTTCAGCGAGTACCAATACTCCGTAAGACTCGACCGCTCTCTTGCGAGCGACAACCACCGATTGGCGTCGCTATTGAAAACCGACGGCGCGTGGCTGGAGAGTCAAAAAGAAGACCCTGAGAAAGGCATCACAAAACTAACATTTCGCGGCTTCGAGATCCGTGTCCCGCTCGACTCACCCGAATACTCGGACCGCCTTCGCGAAAAGCTCAAGGCCATTCCGTCGGAAAACATTGTTCTTTTCGCCTCCAAGCCAACAGTCACTCGCTCCTCGACAATATTCGCGACTAGTTCCGGTGTTGAAGAGCCGGCCGACAGCTTCATGCAGAAGGCCACAAGACCACCGCCACTCCTGACTAACGTGCAGGGTTTAATCGGAAGTTTTGCGGGTCTGATGAAGTCGCCCGAGGGCCTCGATGTGTGCACGCGAGGACCAGCTTGTCCGGAGATCGTGCTTGTGGACACTCCTGTTGAACGGCACCCGGACATCGCGGAAGCAATCATGTCCGGTGGAAATGATTCGAACGGCAGGAAGGAGATTGTGGAGAACAACGAACAGATTATCCAACTAGGCATCTTTGACAAAGCGGATCACGGCACGTACATGGCCGGGATTATCGCGAGCCAAAACAACAACTATGGCCTCATCGGTTTGCATCCCGGCGCCCGGATCTCGGCATTGGATTGGACCAAACTGGAAAACAATCTCGGCGAGTTTGGCAAAAAAATTGAGGAGCGCTCCGATGCATCGGGCATGCAAATCTACGTCTTTGCGAGCTCGTGGGAATGGAAGATGGAGGAAAACAAGAGGCTCAACGGCCACGTCATCGCCCGAAAGATTTCGAATCTGGACCCGCTATGGATTACTGCTGCCGGACAGACAACTGCCGGTGGACAAAACATCCATACAGGTTTTGAAACAGGCCCAATGAGCCTGGGCTCTGAAAAAAACGTAATCGTAGTCACGGCTTACCAGGTCGATAATAACGTTCCGCGATTGCTCCGTGAGGCCCACTATTCTACGCATGGTTTGGTCCATATTGCAGCCCCCGGCAAAGCCATCCCAAGCACTATCTCAGTAAGCAAGTACGGCTTCGCCGATGGCACCTCACCCGCGACCGCCTTTGTGGCAGGTGTCGCTTCGGCGATGGTGAGCAAGTGGGACTATTACCGAACGGCGGAACGCGTCAAGTTTCGCCTCCAACTCACTGCCAAACCGTCTCTGGCCGCTGAGGATCTGAACAAAGTCGTCTCTGGGGTCCTCGATCCGGTGGCCGCACTTCGGGATCCGACCAAGGTATGGCTGCAAAACAATGACGGAGACTACAAGGAGGCAAAGGTAACTCACTGGTGTGGACCCACGATAAACGTATTCACTCCGGAGGGAGCGATCTTCAACAACGGAACGATCTCGTCTGAACTGGTTTACCGGCTCTACCGAGATGGGAACACGAACAACTGGTTCGTCTTCACAAAAGTAAGAACCGATGGCAATGACACACTGCCGGGAACAGTACGGCGTATTGGACCAGGACCGCTGAGCTTGAATCCCCAAACGAATCCCGCGCTCTTTCAAACTGCTGACGGCACTGTTTACACAACGCTGAGCTTCAGCGATCTGATTTTGCCGCACGGACTCCCGATCGCTAATTGCCAGTCTGCGAAGAATTAATAATGAACCAGGAGATAATCATGCGATTGCGAAGACACTTAAAAACTATTTTCTTTCTAGCTGCGCTCGTGGTCGTTTCGGCCGCGGAGGGCCGGTCACAGAACTGCGAAGATCGCGCCCGTCGTCCCACGACCGAATTGGGTCTCCTGTATCAAGTAGGGCAGACAGTCACGCCTCTCGATAACCCTCATCCAGTGTGGCAGAAGAACGCTCGGTACGTTCGGGTTCGCCTAACAATCACAAATACCGCCTCGTGCGATTGGTACGTCACAATTCGCGATCAGAAATACAGAGTAGTGCAAACGATCTCGAAAGCCGATTTCTGCGATGCGAGTGGAAAATGCACGGATGGCAGCATCTGGTCGACGCGCGTCAATGGTGACAAAGCATTAGTGGACTTTCACCGGTGTGATGCGGGTGCACTTAGCCCTGAAGTCAAAGTGGAAGAGTACGTCGCGATGCCACATAACGTGAGTAACCCGTTCTATTCCACACAGCAGAGCAACCCGAATTGGTCCCCTCTCTACATTAAAGAAAATAAGTTCCGGCGTTGGGGAGATTACGTCGGATTAATGATTGCGAGTTGGCACAAGCAGCATTGGAGTTGTTCCGGCGTTCTCTTAGCTGACAATCTCTTCCTGACGAATTGGCATTGCGGCGGTTTGATCGAGTTTCAGGACGAAGGTTACTGGACCCCATTAATCGTTAACGACGTGATCATCGATCTATCATGGGACGACGACGAGATTAGCCGTGATTACATTGCAACAGGTGTAGTCGACCAATCTCCCGAATTTGACTTTGCACTGCTTCAAATTAAGCCCATCACGTCTTTGGGTAAAGCTCGCTCCGCTACCGTAAACCTCACACTGCCGGTGGACCAAAAGATTTGGATCATCCATCACCCTCTCGCCGAACAGAAACGACTGAGCGCGTGCTCCATAGCAAACGGAAGTCACCGAGGCTGGCGCGACGGTAGCGGCGACTCTGACTTCACGTACCCGTGCGATACGGAAGGCGGCACTTCAGGCGCGCCAGTCTTCAACTCCGATGGTGAGGTTGTAGGTCTCCATCATCGCGGTTTCGATCTCGACAAGAATTGCAAGCCCGTGGGGACAAGAGTGAACAAAGCTGTTCGCATGGACGCCATCATCAATCGTTTATGCGCAAGTCCCGCGGGTCGTCCAGCGGCCGAGAAGATTCTCAGAGGAAGCTGCCCGCCAAGCACGACGTCGGCCGGCGACGACAAACTTCTTTACTTAAACCAGTAAGGAACCACAAATCGAAGCCTTGGACGAAAGAGTGGCCATTGTTTTTTCCCTGGAATGCAACTTGTGAAATGGCAAAAAGTTAGCTCGTTGTCGCACCTGTGATTTGGGACCGAGGCCGGAGGTTCGAATCCTCTCGCCCCGACCAATAAAAGTCAATAGGTTACGGTTGCTGTCATTGTACAGTGACTGCGGTGCAGCCGAATGCACCGATTGAGCTTTGGGAACATTTGTTGGATTCACATTTCGCGGGCCTATGATGATGAGCCAAATGATTACCAAACTAATGATGATGAGGATCCAGTAAACAAGACTTACACTGGCTTTCTTCATTGGCTTGAACACTGATGACCATCGTGGACTGAAGGTGTCGGGTTTTTGGTCTTTACCATACATGCTGAAGAGATCATAGATTGGCACCGAGCATTCGCCATTTTCGCTAAACCATTCACCCGCATATTTAGGGTCGTTCAAAAACTTCATTATCACTCTCGTTCGTTCGACGAAGGTCACCTGATAGCGTTTATAGGATGCATCAACAAACAAAAAAAGGATCGGTACGAGGACTGCGACAGAGGCTATAGGCCATTGGTGACTGGTAAGTGAGAACGTAATCAGCGCCGACCAGAGAGCGATAGCCCACCCTTTTATCTTAAACGACAGGTCATCGTAAAACTTGATCTTGTCCTCGAGGATCTCGACTTCCTTCTCAAGCCATTTCAGGCGGAACTCACTTTCGGATGAGGCAAGGGGCTTAGGTTGTTGCGACATTACGTTGTCCTTAAAGAGGATGTCCATGGGTTAAATACACTCCCAAAACGCTTGAGATCTGCCTGTCATTGATGATATAAGCGTGGCCAGTTCTCACATTCGACTCTCGGAACTCGCCGGTGAATGCGTCCTTTGTCCCGTTAACCCAAGTAAGCCTGACTGAGGCCAAGGGCCACAGATGGGAATTAATCGACAGTCTAGCAAAGTGCTTGTCGGCAGAACCAGTTTTCCCATATACCGTTGGTGTCTTAATTTGAAAGCAAGAGACTATGATCAGGTAGCGATGTTTGAAGAACGCCAAAGGCGTATTCCAAACTAAGCCACTACGCAAATCCCGTTGTCATACAGCTGTCTTACTAACACAGTTAGGAGCAACTCTCACTTATGGTAATGGACCAGTTATTACCGGAACAGTTATTAACGCGGATTAACGCAGAACTCGGCTCGAGACCTCTCGTAGCCATAGACCTGCTCCTGGAAGCGTTTTCAATACACAAGGAGGGAGGTGTTTCGGTTGAAGATACCGGTCTGCTCGATTTATTTTGCCGCGCCGTATTGAAAGCCGAAAACGTTAATGAAGCGCAGTGGTTAAGGGATCCGAAATCTGCTCTTTTCGATAAGAACCTCACTCGTAAGAATCATCGTTTCATTTCAGTTTGTTTGTTGCGGCTACTTACCTGTAACCAGGAACCTTTTCAGGCTCAATTTGGTAGCGAAGTAATCCGCTTATTTGATCGGACTTTTTCCACAAACCCCTTGAACTTGTACGATGGGTTTCATATCGACATAACCAAGCCGAAGCACGAAAAGCAAAAGCTCCTCGTCGAGATCCTGCCCGCAATAGAATCCGAGCTAACTGTCTTATTGTCTTCTCTTAAGAGCCTGGAGGCCATCGGCAGCTTTCAGACGAGCTTTATGGACCAACTAAAAGTTGACTATTCCAAGGAAATTTTATGGCCCTTCCTGCCGAAGGAACTCCTGGAAGTGAGATTAAATGAGATATTCATCACTATAGACCAATATTTAAGAGAAAGTGGAGCAAAGATGCTCCAATCCTATGACAGGGCCAAGCAGGTTCTCTCAACGTTCTTGTTCGAAGCTGAAAACTTTAGGACCAAATACAGTCGTGAATACCTGGGTGCGTTCGGAACCACGATACTTGGCCTTTTGCAAAATCATGTTGAGAGCAGCCCGATAAGCAATCCAGCCCAGTTGACTGTAATCAAGTCAGAAAAGAAGTACCCGCTTCACGAAACAAACAAGCGTTTTGAGCTCAGTTTTGTTCTCGAGAACAAAGGGCCAGGTCATGCGTTCGATGTTTTTTTCACGATAGAAGTCAAGGACCTTAAGCTCGAGAGAGCAGAGATTTACCTCGGACATCTCGATCCCACTTCGGTGGTTGTCAACGTTCCCGCAACAGTGCAAAACATCGCGCCATCTAATGTCGCCTACATCAAAATCAAGTGGACCAATTTCGATAAGACCTCTCATGAGGAGGAAGAGCTATTCGACCTGGAGGGTCAACCGTCTCATGTAGACTGGGAAACTCTATCAATCAAAGAGCCATATAGTCTGGAGGCTGTAGAAAACGCGAACCAGTTGATTGGCCGCAAGGAACTGATCGCGCAACTGTTCGCTCAAGCCAGCGCTGAAAGCATTGGCTGTTCGTACATCTCGGGTCAGAAGCGGGTCGGCAAAACTTCGATCGCTAAGGCACTGAGATCGCGCATTGAAGCAACTTACAAGTCCGACTATCAGGTCATCTACTTCGAGCGGGGTGACTACTTGTCCGCTAGTGCCCTCACCACTGTTCTGAATCTGGGCCGGCGAATATGTCAGGCAGTCAAGGATGCGGATAAGCAATTCGCAGGATTGGTGATCCCGCAATTCGAAGATGGTTTGTCTCCGCTAACTGAGTTTCTCGACAATGTTCTACAGATTGCTCCCAATTATCGAATTCTCTTCATCCTGGACGAGTTTGATGAACTTCCAGTGGAGCTCTATAAACGCGAACCTGTCGGCGATGCATTCTTTGCGACGCTGAGAAGCATCAGCGGTAAGCCCCCTTTCGGCATCATTCTAGTCGGTGCTGAGAATATGGAGTTCATTATGGCTTTGCAGGGGCATGCGCTAAACAAGTTTCAGTCAATCCAGGTAAATTACTTCGACAGGGAAGAACATTGGTCCGACTTCGCAGAGTTGGTGAGACGTCCGGTGGCGGAGCACTTGGAAATAACCGATGGCGCGCTGGTCGCCCTTTATGAACAAAGCGCTGGAAATCCATTCTTCACGAAGCTGATTTGCGCTCGTCTTTTTAAGAACATGGTTAATCGCCGGGATTCACACGTGACCGAGTCGGAAGTGGCAGCAGCTACTAAGCGAGCGCTGCGAGGTGACATAGCCGCCAACAAGGTGCAGCACTTTTGGACGGATGGGATTTTCGAGAGCGGTATTCGTCACGAGGAAACGTCCATAAGACGCCGGAAAGTCCTGTTATGCCTTGCAGACGTGTATAGACATCATGGCGAGGCCGACAGGAAAACTATCGTCAAAGAAGCAGAGGAAACCTATGATCTCGATCCTGTCAGCGTAGAGCACGATCTCAGAGATTTTCGCAGACGCCAAATCCTGATTGAGAAAGAAGACCATTACTACTTTAAGGTCAACCTATTCCGCGATTGGCTAAAAGAATCAGGCATCCATGACATTATCACAACGTTCTCAGACTCAGATGAATGGTTAACGCAGAAAAAACTGGATGAAGGGATCCGCATAAAATCTGAAGACATCACCCGACTCGTGGATCAATGGGGCGTCTACCTGGGCCAGCGAATAAGCGAAGAACAAGTCAGGAGATGGCTGGAGCAATTCGGCGACTTCGGAGATCAGCGGTTGATGTTCGAGATATTGCGGCACGTCAGATTCTATACCGCAGATAATATACGAGCTAAGATGCGCGACGCACACGGGATCGTCGTTCGCGGATTAATACACCGAATCGAACGCGAAAAGCGAAAGCGATCGGATGTCCTGATAAGTTATCTCGATAGTTTCGGCAAGAGCGGAGCGTATTACGCGAAACTTTATGCTGACGAAAACGATATCTACGTCGCAAACATCATTGAGCCTGCCAAACTCGTGACTGCGGCAGCCGCGAGACCCGATACCCAGGTCATAGTCTTTATCGACGATTTCATCGGCACTGGGAGTCAAGCCTGCGAGAACTTCCGGAAGCTGAATGCCAAGCATGGAGACTTTTTACGAAATCTGGATGTCCGCATGTACTTTGTTTCGATTAGCGGGTTCGCCACTGCTCAGAAGAACGTTATCAAGGTATTAGAGGAATTAGATCTGCCGATCTCGGTCCACCTGTGCGATCCGTTGGATGAATCAGCAAAGTGCTTCAGTGAAGAGTCGAAAGTGTTTTCCTCTCCGGCCGACAGGTTAAAAGCAAAGGAAATTGTGGATCGGTATAGTCTGAGGCTAGGTAGCAGTTTCCCGCAGGACTATGGTCAACGTCAGGGAGCGGTTGTTTTTGAGAACAGTTGCCCAAATACTACGCTGCCGATTCTTTGGTCGGAATCGATTAACTGGGTTCCTATTTTCAAACGACTTTAATCTGAAGGCCTCTCGGCAACACGTCAATAACACTACTCCACGATGTCGTAGAATGAGGCTATCCAGTGAAGATCGCCTTTACGAATGCTCTTATTCAGTTCCAGCAGCCGGGGACTCACATTTTGAAAGCGTGCGCCGCCTTTGATCTTCACCTTAAGTTCGCTGAACCAAAACAGCCAGTTTTCATCGGCGTTCTCGATCGCAGCTGCTTCTTGCTCCGTTACCGGTTGATGCAGCACGTAGCTGGCCAGCGACCTTATCGATAACTCCTTTACATGATTCTCCTGCATTTGAATAGGGTGGTGAAATTTCTGACCGTGAAACGTGATGTAACCAGTCACGTCATCATCAATGGTTATTTCAAAGATAGAGATATTGAAAACAAGAAAAGAAAATTCGAGGTAGGGTGCTGAACCATTTTCGAAGTGCGGCGTGCACTTGATGTCGCAAACTTTCACAGCCTTATCTATAGAGGCTTGGTCTTCATTTGCGATCCTGCCAAGCAATCCATTGTGGACGGTAGCCGACTGGCTGGAAGCCGCTTGGGTGCGTGAATCAAGTTTCTCAATCCGTAAGCTCGGTTGTGTCGTAAGCCGGAAATAGAACTTTTCCTCGATCTCGCCATAATTTCCACCAACGAGCTGAACAGTCACGATGTAGGTATTTTCCAAGAGCTTGTGACGCAGTCGAGGACTCAGGCCTTCGCCGTTTGTATGGAGGTAATTATTCTCGTAAGCGAACACTTCTTTTTGCGGCAGTTTTTCAACCGCTAATATCAACTTCTCGGTATGTCCCACGGCAAAATCCCGAAAAATTTCTTTAGCATTCATCCATACGCCGTTGTCGACGCTGTGTTTTTGCACGCCGCCGCCACTTACCGGGGAGTATTCAATGTGGGCTCGTACATGCTGAGCGACCGCAACCCGTCCCGCGCCTCCCTGGTTCCGTATTACAGCGACGGCTGCTGAGCCGGCAAGTAAGCTGTGGGCCGTTTCACACTCAAAGAATATTTCATCTTCCCCTACGAGCACTTGTTTAGGTTCCAAAGCAACCAGATTGGGTACGCCCGGCTGTGGGGCGGGTGAACCGCTGCCGGGGTCCTGTTTAGGTTCTCGAGCGAGTCGTTGATGCCTGACGATTACCAGGTCGATCAAGTTGATAGTCAGCGCGAGGAGCAGGAAAAGGACGGTTGCTAAAATGATGACCTGGTAAAGCGGCCAACCCTGTACTTGTACCGAGTATGCAGCGATCCAAGCAACGGCGAAGGCCACTAAATACACCAAGCCGTTTGCCACTAGATTGGCAATTACATTATCTGCAACAGATTTAGAAAGTACATTATCTGCAACAGGCTTAGACAGTCTTCTGATGAGGTTGAACATGGTAACCGTCTGTCCGCGTGTTCGCGACAATCTTCAAACTGCGTGTCCGGCTCGACCGTTTCCGGATCGTGATGATCTAATGCTCGCCGGAATTACGCTTCCGCATCCAGGTCTCCTGGCGTTGACACATCCCAATTAGTATTCCGGCACGGTAAAATATCATTCGATCCGATTATAAACACAACTACGCCGTTGCTCGATCCGCGCATGGCGTTAGTCATTTCTTACGACCCGGAAGGAATACTCGGCAAAGCTTTCGGTCTGGCCGGTTGAGGGTGACGGCGTGAGGATCAGGATGTAATGTTGGCTCGTAAAAACAGTGGCCGGCAAGCCGACCGTGATTGAGTTGCTTGCCCTTGTGCGTCTAGGTTTCCTGATATTCCCCCACACCTCACTTCCTTCCACGGTCTGAAGTGATACATGAAAAGCAGGAATGCTGGTCGGGCCTAGTTCAATTTGGAAGGTGACGGTTTTTTGGCCCTTGCTTATCGTGAGAGGATCAGTTTGCTCGTTCGTTCCTCTTACCGGATTAAAGGGAAAGATGTAAGCGGCTAGGGCCGTGGATGACGCAGCCTGTCGAAGGTTTTCTCGCAGTTGACTTTCCTTTTGTCGAGCTACCTCGATAGCATTCTCGCGGTCAGTTCGCGCGCGCTGTAACTCTTCGTTCAATTTCGCGATTTGGCTGCCCGATAGAGTCTCGTCTTGTTGGCGCTGCTGCTGTGCGGCGATAACTTGCTCCTGGAGGCGCTGCCTCTCCTGCTCGTTTTGCTGAGAAGACGTTCTTGCAGCTCCTAATTGCGAGCGCAAACGAATGTTTTCAATTGCCAGCCATCCAATCCCGCCGGCAAAGAGCAAAATCACGGTGGCGAATTGCCAGGCCCTGGCTTTCACGGGGTGCAACAAGAATTGCAACCATGAGGAAGACTCTTCCGTTGTCTCTCCCTGGACTACCTTCGGGGCGACTTCCGAGATCGCGCCCAGAAGGGCTCTTGATGATTCCACCTTCCGGCGACCCTGAGGCGTGGACAAAACCTGTGACTCAAATTTTCTACGTTCCTCTGCCGATAGTTCGCCGTTTAAATAATCGACAATCAAGTCAGATTCGATAGATAGAAGTTCTTGAAAAAGCTTGTCATTCTGGAAATATTGCTTCTCTATCTTTTCACGCTCTTCGGGAGACAATTCTCCCAGAAGGTACATAACCAGCCGCTCGCCATTCCTGTCGCCAATGCCTAGCACGGAGATCACCACCTCCTGTCTACTAGTGACCGCAAAACGATAATCATTTCCCCTCGTTCTCCTTTAAACAATCGGCAACACACTTATCTAACTTTCCCCGAACCCGAAACACCCTGAGCCTTAGGTTCTCTCTTTTGATGCCTAACTTGCTTGCGAGACTCTCCCGCCGCTCCTTTTTAGGACGGCCGTCCGGCTGGCAGTAAGCTACTATCAAATCACGGTCAGCTTCGGACAGTTCTTTGAGGCACTTCTTATAACAGTTGAGGCGCGATTGTGCTTCATCATCGTCGTCATGACTGCCAACCTGTTCTGTTGACTTGGGCAGGGTGGCGAACGCGCGCTGTTTTCTTAGCTCTTCTCGTTCAAACTCCTTAAGGACCAGACGAGCAACGCCAAAAAGGAATCCCCTTAGGTTTTCAAGCTGCTGGCCCTGGGCGATTCTTTTGGCAACCCGGTCGAACGTCTCGTCAGTGAGTTCTTCGGCTGCCACACACCTCTGCCACTCGAAATACCTGATCAACTTAATACGAATTAATTGGTAACCCGTCCCAGCTGGCCCATTGCCGTCCGAGTCGAGAAGAATAATCAGGCTTTCGAGACCTTCCATGAGGATTAGCCTAGTGTGAAAGTCCGAAAAACGTTTGTAGTTTAGCTGTCAAAAGGCTCTGCTTTAACCGGCTCTTTTTCAGCGCTCACAGGCACGATCCTGTATTAACCCCCCGTTATTCGATTAGCTAATTCCAGCGATTAAATAGCATATCTTACGACAAATACAATTCAACCACGGGAAGTACGATAGCTAACGGCCGGGGCTGAAACGTTTTGCCGTTTCGATCATTTAAATAGCACGACAATAAAATTAAGGAGAATGCCATGGAAGACAGAGAACTTGATCTTGAGTTGGACGTTTCTGAACAGCCGGAAATTCCTAACTTTCCCCGTCGCCCCAACGTAGTATCGCACCGAACCCACACACTTAAATTCAACGTCACGATAACCGACTTACCGAACAACACGAGGCGGTGGGTGACAATTGCGGCCAGCGTGTTTTTTTTCGGCCCGAAACGTCTGGGTGAGAAGGCACACGTGTCACGTTCAAGGAAACTGTGGGGAAAGAAGATCGGTACGGTATTGCCAATTGATCCAGCGGTTTTACCTACAACGTTCGAAATCACTGTCAACAAGACTGCTGGAGACGATCATCTCGGACAGGGACCTTACGAGGCGATTGTGACTGTGAATTCCTCGACCACACAACCTTCGCCGCCGAATCCGGATGCTCTGCCCGTGGGTGACGAGTTTAGCATTGAATTCACGTCGATGTAGCCACCAGGTGCTCACTCTGTGTTTGGCCTGACTAACCTTTGCCCGGAGAGCCGCTATGATACAAGAAGAAAAGCAGCCGGACTTCATGATTCACTTGACTGTTCGCACGTTCGATCCAAGTGAGGAACAGGTCATCAACCCATCGGACAAGCTTGAATACTATATTGTCCAATTCCAGAAGTCTTTGACGGGCAACGAGCGGGAACACCTGCGGCGCAAGTACAAAGTCAGTCTCAAACATTACATACCAAACTTTGCCTTCCTCGAGCGCTTGGACTCCAAGATGTTGGCTGCCCTGTCAGAGGATCCTCTTCACCGCGCTAGTACCCTTTATCAATCGACCGACAAGATCTCACCCGACATCGGCGATCATGAGCCTCGCTCCCCAGAGCGACGTAAGCTGAACGGTGTGTTGATACGCGTCCTGCTTGTTTCGGACGTTACGCAAGGTGACATCTCTAAGGTGGTTAAAGCCATTGAGAAGTTGCGCGGTCCAGTGGCGCCGAAGGAGGAGGGTGATCAGGCTGAAACTCGACAGAGACCAGGCAAGAATGGCAAAGCGGAAGATGGTTCTGACATTGAGTTTGACCCGAATGAAATTCGGCCCATCGACGATCGTAAATTAGGCGGGCAGGTTCAATTGGTGTTCGTTTTGCCTTCCCTCGATTTGCTGCCGGTGATTGCAAAATTTGACGAGGTGCAATGGATCGAGGAAGTAGTTGAGGCCGTTCCTGATAGCGCAAATGCGGTCCCGGAGCTACGTCCCAATACAGTCGCCGGTACGATACAAGCCGGCGACCCCGCCAGGACGCCGGTCTGGGACAGGAACATTAATGGCGATGGACAAACAATCGGAATCATAGATCACACCTATGTTGATGTAGAACACTGCATGTTTGTAGATGAGAGCGGCACCCCCATCGGCGCCTCCCATCGCAAAATGATTGGGTTCCGGCGGTTTTATAATATTGGTAACAACGACCATGGGACTAGTGTCGCCGCTATCGCGGCAGGCGATGAGTCCCGGAATTCCGGTTACAACCCCCATCGGGGCATTGCGTGGCAGGCCAAACTTTCTTATGACGATCAAAAGAGCATTGCCTATCAGAGCAGGTCTTTTTTAGCCGTGCTGGACGAATGTGAAGACGAGGTCATGATTCATTCTAATAGCTGGCATGACCAAACCGATGCATACAATCAAACTGCGTTCGACGTGGATACTTTCGTTTGGCGGAACGAGGACCATTTCGTTTGCGGCTCCACCGCCAACAGTGGTGAGTCATTAGGACCACCGGGAACGGCTAAGAATGCCGTCTGCGTATCGGCCAGTCTGGAATACCCGTACCATTTGCGACATGGGGATGGTGAAGAGGGACCAACTTCGGATTATAGACGCAAGCCGGACCTCTGCGCGCCAGGTGTTGGAATCGAAGCAGCAGACGGAGATTCAGGCTGCGGCACCCAAACCATCACACAGGCCGCTACCAGTTTTGCGACGCCGGTGATTGCGGGCGCGGCCGCCCTCGTACGCCAGTATTACCTTTCGGGGTTTCCTAACCCATGCTTGTCGAATTCCCTGATGCCTTCAGCTGCCCTCATCAAGGCAACTTTGTTGAACTCAACTGTTCCTATGGAAGATGTGTCTGATTACCCGAATAACAAGACGGGTTGGGGCCTCATAAAACTCGATAACACTCTTTACTTCCAAGGCAGCCCACGCAAGCTTTGTGTTAAGGACGTGCGGAATTCTGATGGGTTGGAAACCGGGCAATCGCATGCTCATCAGGTCACGGTGGAGGACTACGCACTGCCCTTGAAGATAACTCTCGTATGGACCGATCCGCCCGCAGAACTCTACGCGACCGACAAGACACTGGTCAACAATCTCAATTTGGTTATCACTTCTCCAGACGGTAATAGTACTTATCTAGGCAATGTCAATTTTTATCAAGGGTTTTCACAGCCTGTGCCACCAGGCACAACTCGCGATGATCTCAACAATGTTGAGATGGTCGTGGTAGAAAATCCTGCTCCAGGTGTTTGGACTATTACGGTTGAGAGTGAGGCCGTGAACATTGGGAAGCAGGGTTACGCGCTGGTAATCACTGGTTCGCTGAACTAGACCAGTCTGGATGCGCAACTTCAATCAGGGGCTAGCCAACCATTCTCCGTGCAGCATGAAAGACGCCCAATAGTAAGGCGCCTGCCGCTGAGGTTGCTTGAGCATTTTAAGCTGGGCGACACGAAGGGCCGTTGCAGCCGGCATTCGTTCCGTGAGCATCGCTTGATAGAAATACTTCATCAGCTTTGACGTGGACTCGTCGTTGACCGGCCACGCGCTGGCAACAACACGCTTTGCTCCGGCGTAAAAAAAGCCTCTCGTCAGTCCGATTAGTCCTTCTCCACGGACCTTCCTGCCCAAGCCTGTCTCGCAGGCGCTCAGCACGACCATGTCCACAGGTAAATTCAAATTGTATATCTCATGAAGTTGTAGAAGTCCGTCTTGTACTTGTCCTTTTTCGTTGACCAACGAAAGCACCAGGCCGGACAACTCCGGGTATTCGTCGTTCGCTCGGCCGTGTGTAGCAAAATGCACGATGCGGTATTGCGCGAGAAGACCACTGTTCACAGTCTCGCGGCTCGCATCGAAATCCAGAACCTTGGTCCCACTTGTTGACGGAATGAGGCTAATGATTTCATTTGCTTCTCGCCGCGTAAAAGGTAGTCGTTGGAAGGTCTCAGAAAAACTCGTAACCTTGCTTGCCTGGGTTGCGGCTTCCGGCAGAGAGGCATTAACCAGAGGTTGCGAGGGGACTTTGTACTCGCGTGTCCCTTTTACCTTCGAATTCTGCGTGGCGCTACGCATCGGTGTTCTTTTAACTCTCTCATCAATTTCGTCGAACACTGGATCGGCCAGCACGATGACTGTTTTCGCCGAACGCAACATGGACCAACTTCCCTCTTTACGTCGGATTTCCGCCAGCACGGAAACGGAAGGAAGCATCACGACTTCATAACCGGCTATCAGGGGAGCCCGCCCGGTCAAGGTTCCGAACTTTTGACCAGACATTTCAGCTTCAACTGCTGGGTTCGACGGTATTGGCAGCATCGAAAAGGGTACATTCTGCAACTCGCCATCACTTACGATGACCAGTCGTTTCACTGCCGGCTGCGCGACTGCCTTCTCCAGCGCCAGCATCTCACTCAACCGGGCCGCCGTTTCCCATGCCTCAGTATCAGCGCGTTCCACACGCGCCCTGGTCGCTGCTATTCCTTCGCCAACTACCGCCTTAGTCCGCGCCGTCAGCGCTTCCCTAAGTTGCTTAACTGCATTCTCGATGACAGTCCTGCTCGGTAATTCGTAGCTGTTAACGGACGATCCCGTGACTACCCAGAGGTAACTGCGCTTATCGCCCAGCGCGCACTCCAGCAGAACAGTACCCTGATCAATTCTAGTTTGTATGTCCTCAACACTTAGGACTTGGGGTTGTGTCAGGGCGGCATAGGCAGGGCTCTTCTTCAGCATCTGCTCTCCCACCTTGTGGTACTCGACCAGAAGCGTTGCGAGTTCACTCCTAATTGCGGCTGCTTCTTCGGGGTTCTGCCGGTCCCTAAGCATGCGTTGCTGGGATTTGCTCGTTAACAGTCTTTCAAGCTCTTTTTGCTGTTTCAATAGACCAGGATCAACCCCTCTACTGATATCGGTTTGAGCCTGGATTAGGGTGTCGACCAGCGCTCTGCCACGAGCGCGTTCGTTTACGCTGAGCGCAAGCTTGTCCAGACCGTCAGCGGGAGACTGCTTGTGCATCTGCATCAGAGCATCAATATAAAGCTCATAGTAATTCTGCACGGAAGCGAAATAAGAGATGCGTAGGTGCTGGTTTGCAATTTTTGTTCGTAACGATTCGACGATTGGCAGGGCTTCTTCGATATGCCCGCGTGCCTCTCTGAGATTGCCGCGCGCCATCTCAACCCGTGCCAGTCCATAACGGGTTTCAGCCTCGGCAGTCCGAAACAAAACATCCTTCCAGATTTTGAGTGCAGCGTTTAGGTTGTTAATAGCTTTCTCGTAAGCGCCTGACGAAAAGTAGGCTATGCCCATGTTGTGAAGTGTGCGGCCTTCGCCGACGCGATCTTCTGAGTCCTGCTGTATCTTTAAAGCTTTTTGATAATAGTCGCGGAGCGCTTCCTCATATCTGCCCGAGGCTGAGTAGACCATGCCGATGTAACTGAGTGTTTCTGCTTCGCCGATATCGTCTTGTTGCTTTCGTTGGAGCGTAAGAGCGGTGTTGTAGTGGTCCAGAGCCTCCTGGTGTCTGCCAGATGAAAAGTGGATTCGACCAATGTCATCGAGCGTTTGGGCCATCCGGCGCTCGTCTCGGATTTCCTGCTGCAGATCAAGCGCCTGCTTGTAGTAAGTGATTGCCTCTTCATCCTGGCCGAAGGTGTAAAAGAGGACCCGGCCCACGACGTTCAGGGAGAAAGCAAGACCCTTCCGGTCGTCAACGGATTTTCTGATCTCTATCGCTCGGAGGAAATAATCGCGGGCCAGTGCTCCTTGCCCTTGAGAGTAGTGGACTCTTCCGATTTCGTTTAGCGCAAATGCCAGATATTTCTGGTCGTCTAATCCGGTGAAAAGCTCAAGGGCATGACTGTACTGCGTGAGCGCTCCTCCAGTATCACCTATTGCCAGCGTACACATGCCTACGTAGAGCACGGTTAGAGCGGTGTTGAAACGGTCATCGAGGGAATGGAAGATCGCTTCAGCCTCCTTGTAGTGCTCCAAAGCCTGTCGAGTCTTCCCTGACGTGAAGTAAGCATTCGCCAAGTTCAGGAGAGTGATTGACTCCCCTTCGGCATCGTTGACGGAACGCCAGAGCTTTAGTGATTCGAGATACTTCTCGATTGCCTGCGATAACTCCGCTTGCTTCAGGAACTGTTTTCCCAAGACAAAACTCTGCTCCGCCTTCCATCGAGTTTCATCCTGAGGGGTAGCGGGATGAACGTCGGTAATGTCCACCACGTAATGCCCAGCCACTGCTTTTTCTTCTCTGGCGCGAATCTGTAAATGGTAGCTACTCGTAGGATCGAGTCTTAATGCGAGCCGCTCTTTTCCTCTGGTGCCATTCGCCTTATCTACTTCAATGATTTCTTCGCCTCCATTTCGGTAGATGGTCAGCACTAAGTCAATACCGAGCTGACTTATTACTAAGTTCAGATAACTACCCGGAGGAACCGCAATGAGATAGACATGCCGTTGTCCCCCGCCAAGTCCAGTCGCTTTTGATTTGCCAGGCGCAACCGTCGCTACGCTTTCTTGAACGGCGGTGAGTTCCGTGATTAGCGATCGTCCTGGTATTCGTTGGTTGGCGTTAATGATTGAAATGTTTAGTAGCAGGACCGCCACTAGATAGGTGCTACGAGTGACAAATAAGTCTGGCGGAAAATGATGGCCCGGCCTCTTCATCTTAGTCATTAACTCTCAACGATTGGTTCCGGAATCTAGTGAAATTAGTGTCATAGCCGATTCTGGGAAGGGATGGATTTCAATTGCTGTCTTTAAAGAAAGGCGGTTAAAGAATATATGAGAAAGCTGCGTTCGCAAAATCCCAGGTCAATCCCCGGAGTCCTAAATTAGATCTCAGTGGTTCTGAAACTAATCTCAACTTAGAGGGTGAACTTCGTTACATCTCAGTGGTGTTTATTCTCACTATGGCTGTTTTTTCGGGGTACCGAAAAGCATTATTGGCTTAGTTATGTTCTGACCATAACGTTTGCCATTATCTGCATCACTACTATCCTTTCGGGCCAGGATTGAACGTACGATATTGAAGTCCCATTTGAAAATTACCAACGCCCAGATCGCCCCCGCACACGATCAAGATAAACGAAGCCACCTTTTCCAACTGACTAAGTCGTGACCTGTTTCTTCTTCCTTTGCACTAAAACAATGATCAGTCCGCCCATAAAGATGATGAACGAGATAGTTAGTACGATAGCTCCGGGGATAATGCCGAGCACCGCCTCCTCCCAACTCGTGCGGCCGTCAGTCAACACCGGTAATAACAACGAGATAAGAAGCGCCGCGCCCCCGAGCAGGACGCCGAGGATGCCGATGATCATTACGATTTTACCGATCATAGATTTCCTTTCGAGAAGATCAACTGACTTCACGACACAATTCGATCTGGAGTTGGTCCAAAGAGTTGGTCCGAAAACGAAACTCTGCAAATCTACCATCAGCACTGGAACATCGTGAAGAGATTATTGTATTAAAGCGATGGCTGATTCCGATTTAACGTAGGAGGCCGAAATGATCATCTCTTTCAAACTAATTGCCGCTGCAGTTGTTCTGGGAATCTGTGCCGGCTCAATGTCAGGTATCATGGCCCAGCAGTCGACACCCCAGGTTTTCTGTAAATTTAGGAGATCTGACTCTGCGAGAAGCACTCAACCAGATTGCGGCAACATCACGCATTGGTATGTGGATCTTTCGTAATTATCCGAACGGGTTTTTCTCGATCAGCTCTCTGGAAAAGTAGTTCGTCAACCAGCCGCCGTAAGGAGATCATATGAGCAAATCGATTCGCATTCTCGGCATCGCCGGCAGCCTTCGCCGGGAATCGTATAATCGCGCCACGCTGCGCGCCGCAACACAACTGGTGCCTCAAGGCGCGACGATTGACATCTTCGAGCTTGACGGCATCCCCGGCTTCACTCAAGACGAGGAGCAAAACCCACCCGCTAAAGTGGTGGAGTTGAAGCAGCGCATACGCGAGGCTGATGCCATTTTGATCGTGACGCCGGAATACAACTATTCCGTTCCCGGAGTTTTGAAGAACGCCATTGATTGGGCATCGAGACCTTACGGCGATAGCGCGTGGAGTGGAAAACCGGCGGCGATCATGGGCGCTTCGGTTGGAGCTCTCGGTACGGTGCGCGCGCAATATCATCTGCGCCAAATGTTCGTCTTCCTCAACATGTTCCCAATCAACCAGCCTGAAGTGATGATTGGCAATGCTTCAGAGCGGTTTGACTCGCAAGGGAATTTGACTGATGAAGGAACGAAAAAGTTGATTCGCCGGCTACTTCAGAATCTAGTGGAGTGGACTGGAAGAATCGCCCAACCGTAAGTGGATCTCCGAACGCATCCAGCTAGAACGGACTTCAATTAGGGAGTACTGAAATGGCTAAGCCCATGCCTGCAATTTTTTTCGGGCACGGTAACCCGCTGAATGCATTGGAGCATAATGCCTGGACGGACGGTTGGGCTGCCATCGGCAAACACCTTCGGCGCCCGCGGGCGGTGCTCTGCGTCTCGGCCCACTGGTATGTTCCGGCCACTTCAGTAACCGCGATGCCTGCGCCGCGGACCATTCACGACTTCGGTGGGTTCCCGCGAGAACTGCACGAGGTCAAGTATTCGGCTCCCGGTAATCCGGAGTTGGCGCAGCAGGTTCAGAGCTTACTTGCTCCCGTCTCAGTTAATTTGGACCAGCAATGGGGCTTTGACCACGGCACATGGTCTGTACTCTGTCATGTTTTTCCGCTAGCAGATGTGCCCGTTATCCAACTCAGCATCGACGAGACACAGCCGCCAGAATTTCACTACGAAATCGCGAAGCGACTCACCGGCTTACGCGACGAAGGAGTATTGATCGTGGGGAGCGGAAACCTGGTGCATAACTTGCACGCTTATGGGTGGGGCCGTCGTCAGATCGATCCCTTCGACTGGGCCGTGCGTTTCGAGGGACGAGCGCGTGAACTGCTGCTTGCCTCCCATCACGAGCCACTCATTGCGTACGAGACTCTAGGGCGTGACGCAGCTTTGTCAGTACCAACACCCGATCATTACCTGCCTCTCCTCTACGTAATTGCTCAACAAAGAGAAGGCGACGAGGTTAGCTTCCCGGTAGAGGGATTCGATGGAGGATCTGTCTCGATGCTTACAGTCAGAATCGGAACAGGAATTTGAGGTGCTTATGACGAGTTTAGGACAGGTGCAAGCGACAATGGCTGAAGCTGACACTTACGACGTCACGAAGGAGAGTCCCGAAACGACATGAGTAGCGAAAATCCAGATCCGACGACCAGCCGCCCCATTCACAAATCCACCTGGCAGAATCATGTCAAACGGGTTTTCGTTTACGCATTAGTCTTGCTCATCGTCTTTCTACTGGGACTGGTTCCGATGTGGATGAGAGTTCGCTCACGCGAACGTGAACGCGATGCAGCGCAGGCAGCCCTTCGAATCAGCACGTTGCGGAACACCTTGGCGAACGCCGCGATTGACGCTCGGCGCGGCGAGTATGAACCTGCACGTCAAGCCGCGAGCGAGTTTTTTACGAACTTGCAAACCGAAATTGCACGCGGGCGCGATTCAGTCTTCAATGAAGCGCAACAACAATCCCTTCGTTCCTTGTTTGATACTCGCGACGACACGATCACCTTGCTCGCTCGCAGCGATCCCGCTGCCGCCGATCGGCTGGTTGACCTTTACGTCAAGTGTCGCCAAGCCCTGGGCTGACACGTCACTTGAAGAACCTGGCAGCCATACGCTGCAGATCATCCATCGAGTTGCCGTCCTGATTCTGGTCCAACATCGAGCTAAGCATACTCATAGCATCTGGCGCAGTTGACTGGGCTTCCTGCTCCTGGCCGTTGAGAAAGTTCGACAGGCCCGAGGCATCAAGTCCATTTTGCTGCTGCGCCTGTCCGAGCGAGCCCATGACCAGGGGCGCTAAGGTTTCGAGTAAGCCTCCGGCAGAACTTTGGTCCATTCCGGTTGCCTGGGCCAGATTGTTTTGTACCGCTGGTTGTTGGCCTCCGAAAACGTGGTCCAGAATTCCTGCGCCGTTTGCGCTTTGTGGATTTCCCAGATAACCCGTGAGGTTGTCAAAGATGCTGCCGTCATGGTCGTTGGCGATAGCCTGATGCAGGTTCTGAGCCTCTTGCGGTTGTGAAGCGTTGCGTGCCAACGCGGTCACGAGTAACGGAACGGCCATCTGGATCGCCGTGTTAGCGGTTGTTTCGCTAATACCGAAGCGCTGCGCGATCGTGCGCGCTGCGTTCCCGCCCAACTGTTGCGTAATGATCTGTGTGATTGCATTCATTTTATTTCTCCATAGTTAAACGTATGGGGATAAGAAGCTCAACTGGGGGGCTGGGAATGGCTGATCGTACGCCCTCGATCCACAGGATGCAAACATCGGCAAATTGGGGTAGTGCCCTATCTTGGATTTCTCTGTGCAGGCTCTGTGTTCTCTGTGTCTCTGTGGTTGTTGTGTCGCACATTCCTATAACCACAGAGACACAGAGAACACAGAGGTTGCACAGAGAAGAAATTGAATTAGGGCACTACCCAAAGTGGGGAGAGACACGAGTGCAAAAATCTTGCTGCTGCCAGGTCGTATGCTCGCCAAAAATTTCCGATATCTGAGGTGACAAATTTGACCAGTTCGGGGTTCTGATTGAGTTTCGTCGAGGACTGCGCCAGCAAAACGGTCGCAGAGAACAGTATGATAAAGATGACAGTGAAAGTGGTTCGCATAAGAGAAAAATACCACGGCCCGAATGGCTCGGGACATCGTTTTGCGACAATGTAATACTATTTTCCTGCCCTCTAACCCTTCTCCCCGTTTGTACCTCGTCGCAGGGCCGGCATCTAACAATTTGTCTTATGTTTTAAGGAGATCGCCCATGTCCAGACCGCGCATTCACACCAGAGTTCTCATTGGAATAACTTTTTCTCTCATCGCAGTGGGGCTGATCAGCGTCCTGCTTGGTGCTTCTGCTGCGCCGATAATAAGCGACAACTTTAATGACAATTCGCTCGACACTGCCAAGTGGGACACTAACCTATTTAGTGGCTTCACCAACACGAGCCTGGGCTTAGCTGAAACCAATCAACATCTCGAAGTTGGACCATTGCTGCAAAATACCGGAGGCTCAAATTATCGCGGTGTTCGCACGGACAATACCTATAACTTCAGCGGCGCCTACGCCTATGTGGAGCTGGTCCAAGCCCCCAATTCCAATACGGCCGCCGACGCCATGTTCACCATCGGTAATGATGTTGATAACTACTATCGGATCTACGTCTCGGCCGGAAATCTCATCGGCCTGAAAAAGATTGCAGGCTCTAAGACTACGCTTTTCACGATCACTTACAATTCGACCAATCACCGGTTCCTGCGCATCCGTAACGACTCGGGTAATGTAACTTTCGACACCGCCACCGGCAGTAGCGGAGTGCCGGGCACATGGACGCAGCGATACAGCGAAACCTGGAACTCGTCCATTGCTACGTCGTCGATCATCTTCGAACTGAAAGCCGGCACCTGGCAGTCGGAATCAAATCGGCCCGGCACGATCACCTTCGACAACTTTGAGGTCGCCAGCAACACCGCACCTGCTCCTACAGTCAGTGCAATCTCGCCAACTTCCGGAGACACGAGTGGCGGTACGTCCGTGACCATCACCGGAACCGGCTTCTCGTCTGGCGCAACCGTAACTCTGGGAGGAACGTCAGCCACTAACGTTACGGTCGTAAGCTCCACTTCCATAACAGCCACAACTCCAGCTCATGCAGCGGGAGCGGTTAATGTAGTTGTGACCAACACTGATTCACAGAGCGGTACACTGAACAGCGGGTTTACCTATTCGGCGCCGCCGTCCGAAACAGTCCTGGTGTCAGACGACTTCAATGATAATTCACTCAACACAAGCACGTGGGGCACGAGCTTGTTTAGTGGCTTCACCAACACGAGTCTGGGCTTAGCTGAAACCAATCAACATCTCGAAGTTGGACCATTGCTGCAAAATACCGGAGGCTCAAACTATCGCGGTATTCGCACAAACAGTACCTACAACTTCAGCGGCGCCTACGCCTATGTGGAGCTGGTCCAAGCCCCCAATTCCAACACGGCCGCCGACGCCATGTTCACCATCGGCAATGATGTTGATAACTACTATCGGATCTACGTCTCGGCTGGAAATCTCATCGGCCTGAAAAAGATTGCAGGCTCTAAGACTACGCTTTTCACGATCACTTACAATTCGACCAATCACCGGTTTCTGCGTATCCGTAACGACTCGGGTAATGTAACTTTCGACACAGCCACCGGCAGTAGCGGAGTGCCGGACACATGGACGCAGCGACACAGCGAAACCTGGAACTCGTCCATCGCTACGTCATCCATCATCTTCGAACTGAAAGCCGGCACCTGGCAGTCCGAAACAAATGCGCCCGGCACAGTTGTCTTCGACAACTTTCACGCAGCAGCTCATGGTTCGCCAACACCTACTCCGACGCCAACGCCAACTCCTACACCTGGGACAACGTTAAGGATGGTAGCTGCCAACTTACAACACGGTGAATCTACAGATGGAACAACTCACTACGATCTACAGGCCAACAAGATCACGTCAACAAGTGATCTGGTTGCTGCTCAAGAGGTTTCGGAAGGAGATATTGCCAATTGGGATGCGGCCTTTGAGGATGGCGGATTCCATCAAGTCGTATTCCGGTTGAACAACCCAAACCAGGGTGACGGTAATGCTATTTGGGCGAGGAATAATCTATCGGAGATCCAAACATACGAACATGATTTGGCTAATGGTTCATCCAACTTCGGCCATGACAGTTCGGATATTCGTCGCAGTGTGGTAGCAGCCAAGTTCAGTTTCAACTCGCAACAGTTTTATGTTGTCAGTGCTCACTTGTGTCCTTCAGCTTGCAGAAATGCCCCTAGCGGCACGTTCGAATCAGTGCAGCGAGTGGCACAGATTCAGGACTTATTGAGTTGGATCAATAGTACGCTTACGGGTGGTCTACCTGTGATTATCCTGGGGGACCTCAACCTCACTCTCGACACACCAAAACAGCCCTCGGGTTTTCAATTTGATCTGTTCACCCAGGCAGGGTTTAGTGACCTGTGGCAAACGGGATTGTCGACTTCCGTAGCCGAAGCAGATTGGGGAGACAGGGATGAAGATTCAATTCCTGATATGCCTCTCGGTTTGAACACTCGAACGCACGATGGCCGGCGCATCGACTACATCTTGTACAAGCCCAACAATGGCTCAATAGGACTGGTCAAAATTTCGGTTCCTGACGGTCGGGCTCAGTGTCCTTCAACCTTAACGCCCCACTCGCCTTTTAAATTCTGTTCTGCTGTTACGCAACGGTGGGATGTACCGGAAGATCAAGGTGTTCGACTGTCCGATCACAACTGGATCTGGGTCGAGCTTGATTTCTGATGTAGACTTCCGCGAGTCGTCCTTTTGATGGTGGTGCTTATTACTATCGCATTGCTTTACAGTCCGCTTCAACGACGCGGTGCTATTGACAGTCCTGCTGAACCGGTGATAGCAATTGCGCCAGATACGAAACGCTCTGACCAGATCCTGGAGGCAAAACCATGTCGTACGTCGCCGTCGCTATCGTTATCGGGCTGCTGATCGCCATCCATGAGTACGGGCATCTATTGGCGGCGAAGCTGTGCGGTATTCCGGTCAGGCGATTTTCCATCGGGTTTGGACCAAAACTGTTTGGATTCAAACTCGCCGAAACATCCTACTGGTTCTCGTTGATTCCATTGGGCGGATATGTTTTGCCTGCGCTCGACAACGCGGACTTCCGGCGACTCCCGACGTACAAGCGAATCACATTCGCTCTGGGCGGCCCGATAGCTAATATAGCGGCCGCGTTCGCAGGATTATTCTTAATAGGTATCTCGCGCTTCGGGCCAGTCCAGGCTGTATCCTTCGCCGCCACTGAACTGATGAGGGGCTTGCAACTGCAGTTGCTGGGGTTGTCGATGCTGTTTGCTGATTTCGGACAGATGAGTGGGATCATCAGAATCATCGCTGTTGGGGGTGCTGAGTTTGGTTCCACATTGACTGACCTGCTCATGTTTTCCGTGCTGATCAATATTAGCCTTGCAGTCTTGAACCTGCTGCCGCTTCCTCCCCTGGATGGCGGGCGAATTCTCTTCTGCGTTCTGAAGAAAATCTATCGTCCTATCGCCAAGATCGAAGCTCCTGTCACACTCGTAGGCTGGGCGCTGGTTATGGTGCTGACGGTATGTGTGACCGTTCAAGACGTTAAGATACTCGTAGCCTAGACGTTCATCGATTTCGTCACCGGATTACTACCATCGTCCCTTCCGGGATTTGATCGTAAAGCTTTTGAATGTCGAACAGATGCATCACGACGCAGCCCCACGAAAGATGACGCGGGCCGCTATTTTCCCACTCTTTGATCCAGCCGTGAAAACCGATGCCTCCGCCGAGCTTTGTGTTTTCAAGTGTTGCGACTCGCTTTTCCCAGGCGACCGTAATCGCGGCTTGCTGCTGTCGTGAGATCATCTGTTGCGCAACGCCTCGGTCCGCATCGTATTTGTTTGGGTAGTTGATCTTGATCCAGTGCCCGCCGTAATACGCACCGTATGGTCCATCGAAATTGCCGCGATGTTTTTTGATCACGAAATACATACCCTTCGGAGTCTTGTTGTCTCCTTCGACTAGCTTCTGACCCTTGCCTTGTCCAAAACTCACGTCGTACTCCTGATTCAAGACACCCGCTTGATAAAACCTCGCTTTGTAACTTTCCTGATCGACGACGATCAGCCTCGCTTCTTTCTGCGGCACGAAGAGTTTGCGATGCTCGTTAATGAACGCGCTGGGCGCGGCATAATGTTCCTTCACCCATGCTTCGTCCTTACCGTTTGACGACGGCCAGTAAGTTGGCGAGAGGCTCTGGTCCCAACGCAGCTCCAGGTGCAGGTGCGCAAGGAAGGTTTTGTCCGGATCCTGGCCAATGGTTGCGATTACCTGCCGGCGCTGTACAACGTCGCCTTCGTTTACCTTGATCTCGTTTAGGTGAGCGTAGAGTGAAATTATCTTGCGATGCTCGTGATTTTCGTAGAAGTGATGTTCGATGGTTATGACATTGCCCCACAAGCGGCCGCAGTTTTGCGCAAACGTGACGCGACCATTCGCCACCGCATGAACGTTTTGGCCCAGATCGGTGTTGCCGCCGCCGTTGCCGTTCCAGTCTTCGCCGGTGTGAATGCCGAGTTCATAGTTTTCTGCAAAGTGAGTAGCAATGCGCCAGCCGTGATATCCGATCCCGGTTGCGACGTCCTTGTATGGACCACTGGCATTAACGTCGCCCACGGGAAAATCGAAACCGTCAGCCGGCGGGATGTCAGTCTCAAGATAGGCGTCGAAGACGTTGGGCGCAGTTTGCTGCTGAGGTGAGGGGCTACTTGATGGGCTACTGCGCGTGGACCGCTGGCACGCTTGAACGCAGACAATGACGACGATCAAAACGGCCGGTGACAAATGTTTGAAGCTGGTCATTGGAACATGAGACGCGCGCTTATTGGCGAACCCCGGTGCTTAGGAATGTCGGATTCTAATCGACTTGGTGATGGTACGTCCCTAAAAAACTTTTAAAGAACGTTGCTCCACATAGTTCTGAAAGAACGAAAGTCACGGGCCAGTACTGTCAAAGAAAACTATTTGCCTGCCGGATAGTTTTTAGCTCATAATCCAGAGAAATGATCAGAACGCGACTGGTTCATCGATATGAAGGACCTCACGAAAGTAAAGAACCGCAAACTTGGGCGTCCCAAACTCCGAGGGCGACGCGCTAGCAACAAAGAGTTGTGACCCATGCCTGAAAAAATTCAGTCGATCAATCCCGACCGAATTGTGTGGTGTTGTAATGATCGCCGGATTACACCGGTGGAGCTTGCGGCAACAGTTCATATTCCTGAGTCAACTTTGCAGCGCCTCTTAACTGGGCAAGATGGTCTCACTTTTAATCAACTGAAAAAGATTGCCGACTTTTTTGGACGCGGGATTTTATTTTTCTTAGATCCTAATCCGGTTGATGCCGCCAACGTGCACACACCGCAGTTTCGAACGATTGCAAATCAGAAGTCAGATCTTTCGCCAAAAGTTAAAACGCTTATCGAACGCGTTGAAAGACAGCGCGATATTTATTTGACCCTACGAGAGTCGAGCCGGAGCTTGGACGAATATCCAACCTTCGATCCACCTGACATTGCCGGGCTTAGCGTCGCTGAAGCGGCCGTTCATACCAGAACATGGTTGGCGTTGGGGACACAAAACACTTTCGATTCATATCGGGAAGCCATCGAACGCCAAGGCATTCTTGTCTTTAGAAGCAATGGTTACAACGGCAAATGGCAAATTCCAAAAGATGATCCGATTCTTGGCTTTAACCTGTTTGAGGAGACCTGTCCTCTTATCTTCATCAAGAAGCAATATCCAAGTCGAGAGTCGTTCACTTTAATGCATGAACTGGCCCACGTTCTTTTGCACAGGACCAGCTCGATCGACGATGTTGAAGATCTCTACGCTTATGCGGGCAGGGAGCGCGACGCTAATGCCTTTGCTGGTCACGTTCTCGTGCCAGCAGAGTTTCTCAGCTCGATCCGTGATCGTAACCGACCAGAGTCAGTCGAAGATTTCGATGAGTGGTTATTGAGCCAGCGCCGTGCTTGGGGCGTTAGTGCCGAAGTCATTCTTCGACGTCTTCACGATGTTGGTCGTTTGACACAAACTCAATATCAAGCATATCGATCATGGCGACAAGGAATAACTCCACAAGAAGAGGAGGGGGGAAATCGCGCCTATAGACATCGCGAGCCAAAACACATCTTTGGCGATCGCTTCGTCCTCACAGTTCTCGACGCGTTGAACTCACAGAACGTAACACTCAACAAAGCGAGCACATATCTCGACGGACTCAAAATCCAAGATCTTCATCGCTTGGAAGAGTACTATGCCAGTCTTTGATGCATCGTCCATCTTGCTCGCTTGGGATACTTATCCTGAGAATCAATTCCCGTCGTTCTGGAATTGGATTTGTACTGAGATCACCAACCAACGGATTTTGATGCCCGCAGTGGCCTTTACGGAAGTTAGGCTAAAGGCTCCCGACTGCGAGACTTGGCTAACAAATTGTGGGCTTCAACCCTTACCGGTAACGAATGAGATTGTTCAAGAAGCAAACAACATCAAGAATCTGCTCGGAATTGTTAATGATAATTACCACCCAGCTGGAGTTGATGAGAACGACCTCTTCATCATTGCGACTGCCAAGGTACACCGGCTGGATTTGGTTTCTGATGAACATCAGCCAACTGCTCCAGTGAATATTCTTCGAAGTAAGATTCCAACTGTCTGCCGGATGAACCAAGTCAACGTACTATGCATCAGGCTGAACAATTACATAAGAACCTCCGGAACAGTTTATTAGAGTGCTGCGTTCCCTTTGACGAGACGTTCTCGGAGACGCACGTATCCGGTGACAAATGTTTGAATCTCGTCATTGGAGCGTGAGACGCTTGATTCTTCTTCCGGTCGCCGCTTATCGCCAGGGCGGTGCCGCGTCATCACATGATAACCACTCTGAAAGAGAACAAACATTATTAGCACGCTTGTTGGCGCTTCCCGGTTCTTTTCTACTGCCTAAAAGATCGCAACCAGTAAACGGTGCAAGCGAGTATTGGGTGCATCTTATCCAATACGTCCTCCATTCCTGGAACAAAGAGAATAGTAGTCCAAATAGCAACGCCTCACCCGGCAGTCGAAATAATTAGCAGTGGCGAATCGTTTTGCGCCGGCTGTACTAGAATCTGTTGTGTTCTCCAGACTAAGCATATCTCGCGCTGTCAATTGAGCTCACCACCGCAAGCGCCGGTGATTTCCACACAAGATATAAGTGGCCCAGTGGAAGGGGTGCGTAGTGTCGATATCGCCAACCTTTTCAAGAGGTGTGCCATCGGGGTGCTCCTTCTTTATACAATCAAGTTGGGCCAGTCTGAGTGCTTGATCGCGCGAATGAATGTTGAGGTACTCATAAAAACGCGCGGCGAACGATTTCGCAAACTGATCGTTGATTGACCAGAGACAACCAAGAACGCTCTCAGCTCCTCCCCTGCGGAAAGTCTCCGGCAATCCAATTATCCAACGACCCGGCACAATGAAATTATCGGCTGACGAGCATGCCGATAAACTAACGTGTCTCAATTGGGTCAGATTCAAGGCTGAAAGTTCACGGACGCTAAGAACGTCAACTTGTCCATCCTTAGAAACCAATACCAGCCCCGAAGCATCCGGTTGATCCGCACGGAAGATTCCGTGACACGCCATGTGAAGCAACGTAGAGTTCCTCAAGTGCGTGACTATATCCGACTTCGTCGCCGCCTCATTTAGTAGAGTTTGATATGGCAACTTGTGGTTTTGACACCACTGCTCCAGCTCGTGAATCTCCGGCAAGACTCCCGGTAACGCCCGAAAGTTAGCTCCGCCTTTTTGAACTCCCACAAAAAGAGCCTTCGGTCCAGTGTCGACTCGGGCACGATTCTCTTGACTAAAGAAGCCGACATCAACATTCAGACCAAATCGTTCCACCAGATAAAGTCCTTCATATCTAATTGCCGCAAAAGGAAATCCCACAAGGCTGTCGTGCGGAATAATTGTTAAAGCCCGTACGCCTTGCGGAAGAAGTTTGATAATGGAAGTAAGCCGCAATCGTTGTGCTAGTTTCTCAGCAATCAAGGCCGCCTCACTTGAGGGATTAGCTTCATTTGCAGGCTGGAGTGGTTTGAGATTGCGCTCACCCGTGACGAGCGAGTCGAGAAACTCAACGCCAAGCAAATCCTCTTTTGGAACTGCTGTCACGTTGCGAGCAGGCGCAGATCTATTTACCAAAACGTGCCATTGCTTGACTGACTCTCGTATTTGGATCCGACTAATCTCGGCGATCTCGAAATCTAACCTCATCCAGCCGGTGTAAAAAATCAGCAGCACTCGATCCGGCAACACCAGAAACGAGATGATGGCCCGATCTCCGGGATGATTCCATAACAATTTCCAGAACGAGGCTCTCTTGCCGGCCGATTCGCGATCTACGGGAGCATCCGTGGTCAGCGAATCCCGATAACGTTCGATATATTCCAGCAGCCGGAAGATGCGTTTCACCAATGACCAGCGGCGCAGCGGCTGCTTGACCCGGGCACTTTCATTCATTTTCTTTTTTAGCTCAACCAGTTGACTGATTTCTCCTGCGATGAACTCTTCTTCCGTGGTCCATTTATTCAATAAGTAAACCGATTGATACGCCGCCGGGAGGGATTCAGTCATCGAAGTAAGAAGCTGCTTATTCTTCTCAGCCAGTTGTCTATACCAGCTTTTCGGGCGACCCAGCCGGATCCAGCACCAACCCAATATTCGCTGGGCCTGCAACAGCTCCGGCTTTAAATCCATGTCCGCGAGCGCAGGCAAACCTTCGCCCAACAAACGTTCTGCACGCTCCAGATCGCCGATGTAATAGGCAAGCGTGCCCTCGATTACCTTGAGCCTGAGTTGAATAATTTTCGAATCAGACTTTCCAAACGCATCAAGCAGGTGGTCCACTATCATGGCTGCCAGCGGCAGGTTAAGCTGACCGAGTTGCCAATAAAAATCGAGAGTTCGATCTTCAAACAGTGATAGATAATTCTCACTCTGCGGGATTTCCGGAAACGTCTCTGCTGCAACACTCGCGCCCGGCGAAGTTTTTAAAGTGAAGTCTGCTGGAGCGACTGCAGTGGTCCCTACAAAAGAAGAGCTTCGTTCTTCGCTGATGGCCAACTGGCGGGTTGCGCGGGCGATCACGTAGTCATCGCCAAGGTCGGCAGCCTGGGCTTTGACTGAGAGGACAAGCTGCTGAGCAACACTTACATTGTTTAAGAAGGTCAGGGCATCCGCCAGGTTTAGCTTTGCCACCAGCGCAGACCTTTCGAATTCGCCTTGCTCGCAGTACTGCAAAACGTCTAAATATTTAGTGAGCGCGCCACCAAAGTCTCCGCTCAGCATTCGCAACTTCGCATCGAGTTCAAGCGCTCTGACGTAAAAACCAGGTTGGCGCTTTTTATTGAGAGTTGGTTCAAGTTCTTCAAGCCTTGCTCGAGCGGCGCTCAGATCGCCCGATTCCAGCAGGACCATTACGATTGTGAGTTTTAAATGAAGCGCCGCCCGTTGGGCCAACTTCGGGGCACTCAACCCGGTGAAGCGCAGTCCCCTCCTGAGCATCAAATGTGCAGCTTGATATTGGCCCAACGATGCAAGCAACCAACCAAAGATCAGATAAAGACGAGAAAACATAACGGCACGATCCTCGGCTATCGCGCCGCTCCAATAACAGTGTGTTTCCCAACTGTCTAGTTCTGTATCCGTAAGAGAAAGTTCTTCGATATCCCCGATTCTCGAACTCATGCCGCGCAAGAGTTGCCGGGCGTCAGTGAGACGGCCAAAACTGAGAGCTAAGTGGATTCGTTTGACAGTGGCGTAATCCGCGCCAAAGAAATTTTGGGCCGACTCGAGGAGTGAGGCCATGCCCGCCAGTAGATCGTCGGCAGCCTGGTCATAACCAAATAGGACTGCCAGTTCCGCCGCTCGCTCAAGGACCACCATATCAGCGGCGGTCAGATTTGACAGCTCACGGACAACTCGGATACGGCGGGTTAGAATTGCCAGGTAGCCGTTAAAGGCTACTTTGAAATTTCCGGACCGGCGGGCTTCTTCCGCGCGTCTGAAGTCACCGTCGATGTCGTCGATCGAGGTTCCCGAAATCACCTCGAAAACCCTTTCGACTTTCGCAACCGGATCCTGACTATGTAAATGTCTTTCTCTCCGCAGCTATTGAGATCGTGTTCCTCGCACTTTGAATTCCCGCCACTGGTGATTGGAAAGCGGAAATTGTATTGGGTGGTTGTGTGCCGAAAAGACTCAAAAGTTTTGCCAGAGTCTTCCGCGTAGACCCGAGTGGGCCTGAATTTACTCAGATCGCCCTTCGGCAGTTTGATCACCTCACCAAGCTCACCCTCGACCACATTCTTTAGCGACGTTTGGACATTGGTGTGCCAGTCAATATGGTTCAGCCTGGGATCGAGCTCTACATAGAGAATGCCGGAGTCAAGATCTATGTCGTCTAACCGCATTACAGTTGCCTCCGGAAGCGCCTTGACCTGGCAGTTAGCAGAGAAAGTCTTGCCCTCAGAGACAAATTGGACCAGTGGTTCTTGAGACGGAGTGCTGTTTTGCAAACGAAGGTTTATTTCATCAACAAAAAGGTTTCGTCCCTGCCTCGCCTCTTTGACGATACTGTCGTTTAACGTGCGAGCGGCTGAAGCGGTCTCTTTCTGCCGAATCAAGGCAATACCTCTGCGGATTGTTAATTCCGGCCGAGAACCATAGATGTCGATCAGAGTATCAAGCCGGCTCTGAAGCAGGTCGTATTCATGATTAGCCAGCAGATTGTCGGTACGTTTTAGTGCCTCATTGAGATTCTGCTCCAGCGCGGATTTGAACCTTACCGGCGATCCGCTAAGCTCCCGAGCAAGGTTCCGGTAATCCCCTCTCAGCAGATCGCGTTCCAACCCATTTTGCGCAAGCGTTAATTTTTCAGGACCACGCAAAACAAGGTGTTGACCTTTAGCAAGTTCCGCCTTTACTTCCGGCTGGTCCACGAATTTGATTTTCATGGACTTTGAATTGCGAGTCAGATCGGCGACACGAGCCTGCCAGCCGGCTTCGATTTGAGGTGACGGATTGCCTTCCACCCTCAGTCGAATCCACTGCTCTGAACCGGTCAACTTAACCAAATACCCTTCTTCACCCGGTAATCGTATTGCTAAGTCAACCATTCGATTGTTTACCAACACCTGATCGGGAGCAGCGCTCGAACTCATTTTCCGTGCTATCGATTGTGTGAGATCAAGCTGACGGCTCTCCCAACCGATCTTGAATCCATTCTCGGCGCGCGAGATTGACAGGTTTCCGATATCAGTCTTCCCGTACCTGGCGGCGATATTGAACGCTTCCGACTCGCTGGTGAGCACATGTTGAAACTCATCCGAGGCAAGGTCTCCCAAGCGTGTTCTGAGAGTTGCTTCCGGCTTCGGAACAGAAGTGAACGAAGCGCGGTTTTGGCCAAGCTGTTTAAGCTTGTGGACCGAACCCTCGATCGTCTGGACAACGTTTTCCGTTGACCTCAAATAGTTGTTACCAGAACGACGAATCAATTTAGGGACCTTTGAATGCGCCGACAGAGCGGTCCGTTGCGCGAAGGTTGCTTTTCTGGCCAGCGAAACTCCACCAACCAAATACCAGTCTATTCTTGTGTCTCCTAAAGGAGTGAAAGTTGAGGATCTCAGAAGCGGTAGGGCTTCCGTATCGACACATTTTTCGCTGTCGGGAACGAACATGTCGTCATTCCACTTATTGAACCGTAATTCCGTTTGCTGCCTGGCCCATTGAGGGAAGCGATAATCTCGCTTCACCATGTCTCGATTACGGAGGAAACCCAGCAGGTGTCCCTGTTCATTTTGGTTCAACCAGGAAATCAGCAGGCTCCATTTCATGATCTCGTTTAATCGCTCATATTGAGGTTCATAGCGTGCGACCTCTTCATAATGACCATCCCACCAGTTAATAAACATCGCTACCGGTGGACTAGGCTCGATCTCGTTAGTTGAAAAAATCGTATCTTTTGATTTAGCAAACAGTTTGGTCGCCTTCCTGGCGAACAGGAGGTGGGTGTCGTCAACGACTTCAAAGCCACGTGAGTCTGGCCCAAACCATAACCGGGTCCACGGCGTTTTTTCAATCTGATTCCGAAACAGCGGAGAAACCTGGCTCGTGTGAATGTGTACCCCTGAATAAAAATCATCAATCTCACGAGGAATGCTTTCCTGGTAATTAAAATCCCAGAGTTTTGCTAAGAGATCGGTATAAAAGAGAATCATCCCTACCTGAGTTCCGCGGAGTTCTCCTTCGTACCGAGCTTGTTGCCTACCGAATTCCTTAGCAATCAGTTCTTCAAGTGACTGCAACCTGGGTGACCCGATTGAAAGCTGGGCACTTTGTTCCATCAAGCTGACCTTTTCAGGATTTGTCTCGCGAAGATGCTGCACCCACCGAAAGAGTGGTTCGATATCGCATCTATCCAGAGCAGAGCTCACGACGTTGGCCGTGGGTGCTTTAGCAGTAAGAACTTGCGGTCTAAACGGGTCCAGCGCCTTTCTCAGCTCTTCGTCAGGGTCCTCGGAGTTTGAACCGGAATGTTCCAACTGCGCCAGCCGGCTATCAAAAAATTCTCTGAGTTCCGCGAACTGATAGGTCGGATCCAACGAAAAGCCACTGCCTTCAGTATTATCAGCCTGTTCCGACTGCCAGATAGCGGCGACGTCTTCCACCCTTATGTTCAGGTAACTACGACTCATAATCTTTCGTCCACCAAGTACGAGCGAACCACTTGCCTGGCGGCCAAAAACTATGTCGTCAGTCTGCTGCATAAATCGCGTGAGGTCGCCAAGCCTATTGATTGTGGTTTCGTAGTAACCGTATTTCGCAGTGAACAGTTCTAAACCCTGGATTGTGTCTCGTCGCGTTATCTCACCCGAGGTGATGTTCTGGTTGTTGTCCCGATTTAACTTGTACTCAAAAACCACAACTGACTCGGGTTTCTCGCCCGTATTCTTGCGGTGCTCGTCAGCTATATGGGCCAGTTGATCGATGCGCTCCGACACCTTATCGGCAGGAATAAGCGCCACCACTTCTCCTTCACGAACGAGGCGCGAGCGAGTCTCACCGTATTCAAAGTTGCCGACGTGGTGCATGTAGCCCTCTCGTGTGGCCGGCAGATCGTAGAGGATTTCACCAAGCTGCGTCGCGGATTGGCCTGAGTCGGACACAACGGCATAAAGCAACCAATCACGCAATTGGTCCAATTTTTCGCGCTCACTCTTTTCTTCCAGCGCTTCTTTGCTCATATCGAACGTGATCGGTTGCGGCTTGTTCAGCGGGAAATTACTAAAGGGCTCAGCCGCACTTGCGGTTTCGGAGGTGCGATGGAGATAAAGGAACAACAATCCCGCACAAAAAAGAAACAGCAGGCTGAGAATGTTAAGAGACCTTTTCATAAGTCACCTCCTCTGTGATGGCCGACGAGTTGGCGATATCGTTCAACACGAGCGGTTACCTCAACATTGATTTCCGCAGGCTGCCGCGCAACCCACAGAACCAGCGATTTGTTGTAACGCTCGATGACTTCCTCCTCGCGAACATCAGTAGTTGCGATCAGAGGATGGGAAAGAAACGCTTCAGCTCCTTCAATTACTTGCAGGTGATTGCGAGTTTGGGAACCTTCAATGATGCTTTGGTAGGCAACTGCACGAACGCGTCGCGCATTTATATCGACGACAAAAAGTACACCCGCTACAGATAACAAAACAATTGCGGTCACAACCTGAATTTTGAGACGTAGATCTCTGCGACTGAATAACCAAAAGTCAAACGGCTGGCCTGACTGTGCCACCGGTGTGGTCGTTGCCGGCTCCAACACATATGTAGCAACGTTTTCTGGTTGGGCCGGCGTGGCTTCGCACTTCAGGATGTGACCGGTGAGAAAACTGATAACTCGCTGGTGTTCCACTTCCGCCAGATCTGTATCTTTGCGGCTAAGCTCGTACCACTTATGAATCGCTTCATTCAACGTTGGAACAGAGCTTTCGAAAATCGCATCGATCGCCGCCAGCAATTTTCCGGCACGTTCCGTCTCTCGATCCGGTGGTTTCGGCAAACCAACCCGTTGCCAGAGCGTCATGGCACATGCGACTTGACGCGCTTTACCCATGTTTCTGCATTCGTCAGAGTCTGTGTATTCTTTGAGCAACCGAAATCCCACCCGCACTTCGTCAAGCAGAAAAGCCTCAGTTTGTTTGAAGCGTACGCCGCGAAAGTCATGTATTTCGGCTTCTTCCTGAATCTGCTGCATCACCTGGGTAAGCTCGTTTAGAAGGTCCGCGTGGTAATCGGAAGGACTGAATGTCGACGCTTTTTGCGCCGCCAGCAAGGCGTGAGAGATATGACCCTTTTTGGCCAGACTTACTGCGAGTTGACTGTAAAGACGGCCTAACTGCTCGTAGATCGGAACAATCAACGGATAAGTCGCCCGCAGGTTTTCCAGATCCTCGATGGCCACTTTGAGCCAATTTTCCGGTTCCCGTTTTCCATAGTTATCAGCGAAGTACTTAGCTCTTTCCGAAAGATTGGCAGTCCACAAAAGCTCTTTATAGTCGATCGAATCCGGGCAATAACCGATCAGGTGCTGGCCACGTTCCGTTACTTCTTTCCAACGCTGGGCCTCTCCCAGCAAAGTAATTTCCGTTTCAGCGCTCTCTCTGATTAAGTGGTACTTATCGTTAGCAGTCCAATCGGTCCAATTTAGCAACTGCTTCAGATAGCCGAGGTGTTTCCAGGCGCGACTTTCAAGAGTCAAAGGATCAGCATGTGTCGCATAACCATTAAAGAAGGCCGCCTGCGTATCGATCAATACTTCTTCACTAAATCTGGCGCGAAGCGTTGCCGGATCAATGAGTACCTCCAAGTGGTTGTGCGCAGCGCCCAGAGCTTCTGCCAGCGCCAACCATCCGGTGTCGTTCTCAAAAATGCCGGCGAGTTCTGCAGCTAACTCTTCCCAGAAGAAGTCGGCGCGCTGAACGCGACCCGCCAGTTCCGACTGAAATGCGTTCCGATGCAGAAGCAGTGCGCGGTCCAAAAAATCCTGTTTATTTCGGCTGCCTTTGAAGTATTTTTTCCATTTCGTTAACCGTTCAGAAAAAGCCAGCAGGGTTACCGCTGCTTTTTGATCTGGGTTTCCGTGGTCCCGAGAGTCGAAAAGCTTTGGCGTTATTGGCGGAAATACTCTCGCCGATTGGATCTTGCGCGCGATTATTAAACTCATGTTGCTCTCGAGGTTTTTCGTGTGACATTCAACTCCACCTGGCTGGTGGTCCACCCCCTGCTCGGATAGGCGGCAGGGCTGAGGTTACGCAGCGCCGGTTTCTCATCGCTGAGCAGGTCAAGCATTAGATCCAGGCCTGCGGGTTTACGAAGCTGATCCTTGGAAACGCTAATCGCTCCATCCAGAGCCGGCAATTGCAACCAACGAAAGTGCGGTGTGCTCAAACTCGCGAAGCCCTTCAGGATGTCCCTTCCTTCGTCAAAACCGTCAGGCAAATACGCCTGAAGCGGAACCACCTCCTCGCAGCCTTTCTCCAATTCGATAAACCACATCGGTGGAAATGGGTGAACCTGGCTGATACCCCAATCCGGTTGTAAATCGAGCATCGCCACATTCAGCAAACTTTCCGACAGGTTCTTGATCTTGAGGAAAATCCACGTGCCAACCTTTACTGTTGGAAACGTAGTGCCCACGGGGAAGCAGCGAGGCGCCGGTTTATCACCGGGCTGAAAATCATTTTGATAACCAATCCACTCTAATGACAGCTTTCGCGATAAGGGCGATGTGGTGTCGTGGTTGTCAAGTTCCTGAATCAGGTGAAACTTGGTGAGATGTTCAAGCCGTCTCAGAACAGTTGCACATGCAGTTTTGCCACCTGTCACGTTCTTGGTCAGCTTTCGACCCGAAGCATCGCAAATCTCAAAATCACAATCTTTGTTCACTGCGACCTGGTAATTCGCAACTGTCCGGCCTTTGATGAGTTTGAGCCACGGGCTGCTTTCGATGGCCGACTGCATTGATTCGAGCGCTGCTTGTTGTTTGACCGTTAATTTTGATTTGACCGGCACACTTAGTAATCTGACGCCTTTTACCACGCCAATTGAACCGGGATTAATCAGTATCGCCTGATCACCCTGTTCCACGACCGCACCATTGGCACTGGCAAAGTCGGCCCAGGAATCAGTAGCCCCCAGCGTTTTGATCGTCGCCACACCGAGATCCTTTTCGCCGGCCTTCCTTAACGATTGAATTGCAAACTGTGAGCCCCGCCTGACTCCCTGAGCCTGACCTGCATTCAACAAGAGCTGCCGTGTGTCCTTGTCGACCGCCATCACCAGCGCGCGATAAGACTCGGGAGTGTGGTCTACACCGAACACAATCCGGTTGCCGTCTCCTTCGAGATGAGGAGTCTGGGTTGCAAATTGACTATGGACCTTGGCCACTATGCGATTGTGCAGTTGCTTGAACGTGAGGTTTAGCCCGAGTTCGCCAAGCGAGTTCAGATACCAGTACGTTAGCGCGCCATTACGCTCATCACCGTCAAATGCATATTCATAAGCTGACTCAGATGGTCCACAGGCCGAGAGTACGATGGTCCCTTCGCACGCGGGTATCCAGGGCACGGCGCTTACCCCGCGGGCAGTATCTCGGCTCGCACGCTGCCATGCTTCCGCCAACTCGTGGTGACTTCCCACCAGGCTCTCGGTCGGTCTTTTAGTGGTATCGACCGAGTCGAGTCCCCGGACGCTGACGTCTGGACCACGGGTCATTCCGGCTGAATGGCACGAATCCAGAACCATTGTCACGATGAGTTTCTTGTCAGCCATCGTGCGCAAGATTTTCGCCAGTTCGATGTCACGCAGATAACGCGCTTCGGAGTGACAGATATTTGTCGGCACAAGCGATTCGTCGAGGCCGTTGGATTTGAGTTTGGGTATTAGGCTCGCGGCTCGACCGCCATGTCCCGAATAATGAATGTAGACCTGGTCGCCGGCCTTGGCCTTGCGGATCAAGGTTTCGAAACTCGCAACCATGTTTTCGTAAGTAGGCCACAAGCTGGCGGGTTCCGCCGGTTTGTCTGACCCATTGTTACTAGCAGTGAGCTTGATGATGTTGCGGCTGGGCACACGAAGAGTAGTGAGCAGAAATTTTTCAACGTGATTGATATCCCGAACACACCCGGATAGATCTCCATAATAGGAACCATCCGGCAGTTCGTTTTCGAGATACTTATCGATTCCGATCAGCAGTGCGTAGTATTTTGGAGTGACTGTTGGTGGCTGCGGCATTTTGCGTCAGGGTCCTGTCTGTAGTCTCATTTTGATCCGTATGAGGATCAGCCAGAAACATTACAGCGGGGACCTAAGCGCTACTTACCGGCAGGTGCAAAAACTGTAAAGGTATGTGACCCGAGATCTTCAACGCGTCGGTCAGCGGTGCTTCCCTTGAGGACCAGACGGTATTCACCTTGAGTCAGGGCATGGGCGGGAACTCGAATAATCAATAACTTGTTGTTCCCGGATTCGACAGGAGCATGGTTGCGCAGCGTGAACAGAATGGAATCCGGTTCGTGGATAAGCGTGACCTCATAGCTACGATACGAGGCGGCTTCTAAGGGTAAGCGGAATTGAACAATGTTGTTTTGAATCGGAAACGCAACCGGTTGTTCGGTTAAGTTTTCGGTGGGTTCGGATCTAAGCCGCAGTCGGGGAAGTTCAACTCGATAATCCGATCCTGTTTCCGACCTTTCGCCGGCAACATTCAGTGCGGCGACCTCTCGTTCAATTGAATTCGTGCGGCGCATCCAAATTCCGATGGCAATCGCCACAATCACTGTGGCAGCGATAGCCAAACCCCATCCGGATCTCATTTGCCGAAAAAAAGGAGAACTTCCGCGCTTCGCCTCTGCGTCAGAATATTCTTTCAGGGCCCTGGTCGCTTCGTAATGACGAACTTGTTCGGAACTCACCAGCAATCGACTGGCAAATTTCTCGGCCTCCTCGGACGGCAGAATCTTGAAGACGTAATCCTCCAGCAATTCTTCCTCCGTCATCTGCACGTCGGCGAAGAATGCCGGGTCTGTAAAGATTCTTTCTTCAACCAATTGACGTTCATCATCCGTGAGCTGCCCTAACAGGTATCTGCGAATCCGATTCTGTTCGTCGTTAGGTTGATACGATCCACTCATTGCACACGTCCACTCGTTATGACTTTGGGTGACGATTCATTGCACTGGCGTCGTTACCCAGGCATTTTTCCATACATTTGAATAGCACCGCTCGAACACGAAACATCCTGACCCTCAATGCTTGCACGTCGATATTTAATCTATCGGCAATTTTCCGTCGGAAATCGATCTTGGCCCGCTTTTCCTCCTGATAATAATCAAGGATTAGGCCCCGGTTTTCCTCCGAGAGTTCTTCCATACAGAGTCCGAGACACTCGAGTTTTCGATCCACCTGGTCCGAGTCAGTTTCCTCCATAGCGGCAGTCAATCTCGACTCAATCAATTGAAGGTCGCCTCGCAACGGGACCTGGCGTCGACGTTCCATAACCAATAACTTCGCGACGCCATAAAAATAGAGAGCCGGATCACCAGAGTAGTCGACCATTATTTCAGACACTTTGCGGGTGACTCGGTCGATTGTCTCATCCGCCAGATCCTCGGCATCCCAATATCCACGCCAGACAAAAAACTTAACCAGGCTTTTGCGAATCTGTTCGTACTTAATACCGGGAGCTTCACCCTTTGAACCAAGCCAGCTCATCAAGAGATCGAAGTTTTCTTTTGGATCTGGGTCGTTGTGCATCCGTAAGACTACGCTACCCGCCACTTACCCTGTTTGCCCTGCGTCGTTTCATCCTTTGTTTAAGATAAAAGCCTAAAACCAGCACCATCAGTGATGCGGTGAGCGCAACGATCCCGGCGGTTGAAAAAGATCGTGAAGAGCGATCTGCATCGTGCTTGATAGTGCCGGAATATTCACCTTGAATTACAAACGCGGCCCAGTAGAAAGGGTGTTGCCACCGGGAATGGTTCAACATCTTCCTTTTAGCCGCCTTTAGCGCGGCTGGTGGCGTCAGGCCCTCCTTAAGCATCGCGGTGTAAAAATGGCGCATCAACTCCGTGGTAGCGTTATCGTCTACTCTCCAAAGACTCGCCATGGTGCTGCGGGCACCCGCGTACATAAACGCTCGTGTTAAACCAATAAATCCCTCGCCGCGAACGTTCTTGCCCAATCCAGAATTACAGGCACTCAGCACGACCAGGTCGGCTGAAAGTTTCAGCTTATAGATGTCGTGAAGTTGAAAGAACCCATCTTCAGGAGACCCAGCTTGATTAACCATTGACAAGACAATGCCCGAGAATTCGGGGTGTTCACTGTTAATGACGCCATGTGTCGCCAGATGAAGCACCCGGACCCGAGATATGGCGTCGGCCATCATATGCGCTCGATTGGCGTCGAAACCGATCGCCACCACACCCTGACCATCCGGCACAAATTCCATGATGGCCTCGCTTTCAACCTTTGTTGAGGGTAAGCGCGGAATCGTTGAACGGTCTGCCGGCGAGAAATCACGAGCCGTGAACCCCGCCGGAACAAACTGTGTCTTGTCCTCAGCGCCGCTCGCGGGAGCGCTGGCTTGTTTTTGCACTCGCGGATCAGTGTCGGCAAAAACCGGATCGGCAAATACTGCCAACATTAGATCCGATGCCAGGTCGCGCGGCTTCTCTTGGCGCAACGAATAAAGGGTCGCTGCGGAAGGCAAACTAATGATCTCGTGCTCAAGAACCAACGGAGTTGGACCATTGTTATTTCCGTTTATCGGCGCCGGTAGCGCCTCGAAAGGAATATATTGCAAGGCGCCATCGGTGACGATTAAGAGACGCTTGCCGGCAATTTGACTTGCGACCTGACCAAGCAGGCTACGGCTCAGCGATTCAGCGGTCGGCCAATAAGCGGCATCCGCCTGAGATATTCTCGTATCGTATGCTTGCTGATCGTCTTGCGGCCTGGGTTGCCGCGCGGTTATCAATTCGTAAATGTTTCGCGCAGCACTCTCGAGTTCGTCACGCCGGGGCAGTTCGTACACGGCTAACGAAGTGTGAGTGAGTAGCCACAAATAGCTTTTCTCCTTGCCGAGAAAAAACTCTAGCAGCACCGTTTGCTCGTCCAAAAGTTTAGCTTGAAGGTCGCTTATGGCAGGCAATTCGGGTTGCGTCAACTCCGCGTAGCTCGAACTCAACGCCCGAATTTGCGCTTCGACTTCTGAGTAATCATTTTTCAGTTGGCGAAGCTCTTTTTCCAACTCTCGCGCTTCGCTTTCGGTACGTTTGAAGTTTTTCAAACGTAAATAGTCCTTCGCGCTTACGCTAAGCTGACGTTGCACCTCTCGCTCCCGCGCCAACAATGCTTCCGGTAAGCCTGCCCTGATATCCACTTTGGCCTCAGTGAGGATTTCTCGCAGCGAACGTGCCCGCGTACTTTCGCTTGCTTCGAAAGCAGTCGCGATGAGATTGCGATCTCCATTCTGTTTGTAAAGTTGCAGCAAGAGGTCGATGTAAAGCGCGTAATAGTCCTGCATCAACGCAAAGTAGGAATAGCGGAGTTCGTAACGAGTTAAACTCGAACGCTGAGATTCAATGATCTTCATTGCCTCTTTGATTTCGGACATCGCACTCAGCGGCTGTCCCAGAATTCGTTCGACTCGGGCCAGGTTGTATCGCGCCGCTGCTTCACCGGCACGATTATCTCCAGCCTGACTTAAAGACAAGGCTCGAAGAAAGTGACGCTTTGCGATCACAGGTTGCTGTAACGACTGGTAAATAAGGCCCATACTGTTCAGCGTCTGTGCCTGGCCGCGCCGATCGCCGATATAACTGTAGAGGCGCACAGCTTCAGTCAAGATCCGCAACGCTTCAACCGGCTGACCCTGGTCATGAAAGATCGTAGCGACACCCTTTTGAGAATAAGCTTGCAAGCGGCGATTGCCGATCGCCTTAAAAATCGAAATGCTTTGTTGATAGTGTTCAAGCGCCGCCGGCACGTTCTTCATGGCGCCATAGACCCTGCCCAGGTAGCCTTCGGTTAGCGCTTCAAACTCACGGCTGCCAATGGCGCGGTATAGTTCTGCCGCTTGTTCGTAATGATCGAGTGCGGTTTTCGGATCGTTTGATTCTTCATAGATCCGCGCCAGCCCGTTAAGCGCCGCAGCTTTTCCCTGGCGATCACCAATCTGTTGGAAGACATGCAATGCGCTGTCATGGGCGTCGAACGCCTGCTGGCGTTCGCCAAGAAAGGAATGAATTCCACCGATAGCGGTGCGAGTTAAGGCTTCGCCGCGACGATCACCGATGGCCTGCCATAGCCGCACCGACTTTTGATAGTGCTCTGCCGCTGCTTCGACGTCGCCCCGATCGTAATAGGTATAGCCGATATTCAACTCCGCCAACGCCTGGCCGCGACGGTCACCGGCGGTTGTCCATAAGCCGAGCGCCTTCGTGAAAAAATCCATCGCTTGCTTCAATTCGCCAAGCGAATATTGCGCCTCACCGAGGTTGTTCAGCGTTGTAGCGCGGAGACGATGCGACACGTTTGCGTCGACGTTTCGCAGGTGCATTTGCAGACTTAACGCGCGGTTGAAATAGGGGATGGCTTGAGAATACTGACTAAGATAGATGTAAACGTAGCCGATGTGGTTGAGCGCCTGAATTTGTCCAACCCGATCTCCGATTTTCATGCTGTTTTTGAGCACTCGATCAAAGTAAGTGATTGCGCGATCGTATTCACTCAGAATGAAGTGGATCTCACCAATACTCTGCAGCGCGAGTGCTGCTTGTGATGGCTGAGCGCTTTTCTGCCAGGCGTTAAACGCTTCCATGTACTTATCGATAGCGCCACGCAGATCCTTTTCGGTCAACAAGCTGCGCAAACGTTCGCCCTCGTGAAAGGCTGTATCGCCTTTTGTTGCGGTAAAGGCGTCCGTTCCTGGCGGTCGCGACGCGTCCAGCATCAATTGGCAATGCGTGATGGGGCTCTGTTTTTCTAAAGGAGTAATTGTTATTGAGTAGGGGACGGCGCTGGTGGTTACTAATCTAAGGACGAGGTCTTCATATCTTCGGGTGCTTGCTTCGATGATTTTCTGACCAAGAGAATCAGTTAAACTTACCGATAATATTTGGTCTCCATCGCGATGCAGTCGGAGTTCGATATATTCATTGGGTCGCAAATCCAGTTGGCTGGTTGCGCCTCCCTCACCCACCGACAAACTTCCCAAATTAAGCTGGCCCTGAATGAGACGCTGGTTGTTTTTTGAGGCAGCAGTTTTCTCAACATTCGCGACGGCGTTAATGGCGATGACACCCGTTAACACAAAGCATCGCCAGGGGGTTCGAGAGAATGCGAGGCTCAAACGGTGGAGGACCATTTTCAGCAGTAAACATGCACCACTAAACCCGCAGAGCCGGGATAGTCGATGAAGTGTAACGATTGTAGACTCTTAGGGCGATTGACTTGGGGGTTTATCCCTGGTTCTGCGTCACAGAAGAGTAATTGCTTCCATTGTGAATCAATTACGGAAGACGATTACTAACACGATCACAAACAAAATTCAACGCTGAGAGATATTGATGAGATGGTTTGGGGTGAGCTGGGAGCCCGTTTCCGAGGAGTTGAGAAGGCGGGCGACGAACCGTGGTCGCCCGTGGTTTCCCGTTGTCCCGCAATCCTTGTCGTTTGCCGCGCCGGTTCTTTACTTGTTTCGTTTAATTGGACCTTTACCTGAGTTGTCGCCGCCGCCACGCTTACCACTTGAAGCACTCTTACCTGAGTTATCACCGCCGCCTCGTTTCCTGGGTTTGTCGGCGCCTTTACCACTCACGGAAACTGCCCCTCTGGCGCCCGAACCACGCTTGCCGGCTTTATTTGTCGTCTTCGTTGTCATGGATCCTCTCCTTTACATCCACAAAGCTATTAGGACATTTCGACGTTCTTCAGAATGGATGCGCAGGTGACCAAAACATTACTTTCAACGCATTTGTTATGCTTGATCTCCTTAATGTTCTGGGCCACCTTGTTGTTCTTTCCGCGCTGATTGATTACCCACGTCGGGCCTGGTTCCATCGTGGCGGTGCTCGGCGTGGTGTTGGTGAAGAGCACCGGTATCGACCAGTAGGCCGGGTGATTTGTAATTGCCTTCCGCGCTTCGGTCATGCAGTACTCAATCGAGTGCTCCTCAACCAGTGCCTCGTAAAACACTTCGGCGAATCTGAAGGCGGTAGCGTCCATTATTACGGTGGACATTGCCACTACCGTCGGGATACCTACCGCCAGACTAGCCTCGGCAGTACCTCGCGATTTCTTAACGGAAGATGCAGATGCCGTTTCACACGAGTTGAGAAACAGCAGATCCACACTCGTGTCTGTTAAGAGATGGCCGAGAGTTACTGAATCAAATCGGTCACTCCGTCCTGCTTCGTCTTCCAGTTCGAGATAACCAGTCTGGCCATCGAAGACGCCGTGGCCGATGTAGTGCACGATGTCATAATTTGTGCGGCCCAGTTGATACTGCAATGACCTTCTGGTTGCATGACTCAGCAAATCGCACGATCCAAGCCGGTGCGTATCAACTAACCTCGCAAAGCTTCGGTTGATCGCGTTCACTTCAGCTTCAAGATTCGAAAGCCTTGGCGTATCCGATGGACTCGAAGAAACAATCAACACATTAGGCACGGTTGATCTATCGAACATACGCTCCGGCCGGTGAGACGATAGGCAACGCACCACTGGCGTGGTAACGCTGAGTGCGAGGTAAGTGTACCCGTCGTGAATTATTTCCCACGGCACCTGGTAGAGCTCAGGAGATCTTATATCCAGACGCAGCCGCACTCCGCCACGTGGACCGACGTTCGCTATCGATGTGTCCCACAGACGCTGAATCTCGCCTTTGAACAGTGCTCTGTAAAGCCGCTTGCCGAGGTCCAGGTTGGCTTCCTGAGTTACAGTGTTTCTACGTAACGCCGCTTGCCACGCATCGATTTCATCGAACGGTAACTCCAACGGAGTGGGATCCGTTCTTCGTAGTCGTGGCGCCTCCAAAACCTCCGCGAAAAAACCGGAACCAGGCTCCCCCGAAATCTTCAACTCAAACTGCTGATATGGCATAACTCAATCCATGGTCCTCCAACCGGGATGAAACATTCGCAAAAACATTACTGTTTCGACTGAATGCACGCCCCTCGTAATGTTTTCCGTGCTCCTGCATAAGGCTTAGACGACAAGTTGAAAGCAAGCATTGTGAGAGCTCCAGCTCAACACTTCAGGATGCCATCTGAAGTTGCTCTGAAAGCCGCACTGAGTCTCTGGATAAAGGCCATGGAAAACAATCAATGTCCAAAATGCAGGGCCGAGTTAGGTGAAAAGCAGGAATGCACTAGTTGTGGATTCAACTTGGCGGGCCCAGCGGGCATCGCCCCTGCTCCCGGTGGGGAAGTACCTGACGCTACGCGCAATGTGAGGCCGCCATCACCTCCAGGTCCCCCACCTGAAGCCACCCAGAAAGGTGATGGCGGCGATAACCTGCAACCCAACGCTCCCCAGGCTATAACTCCCAAAACGCCTCGCGCCGCCGCTCAAAACGATCCAGGCCGCCCCTTCCTTGCGCGGGAGATGCGCAATCTCAAGCCTATAGCCGAACGGTACATCAAGCAAAAGGGTTCGAAGAAAGGCGGTAGGAACATAGTCGCCGGAGGCGATTACTCCGAAACACACAGAACACAGATTGATCAACTCAACGCGATTTTCACGGAGAGCCGGGAACGGCGAAGCGTAATCACTACCGTTTCCCTGATGGATGTAACAAGCAAGCTGCCGGATCGCGAACCACAGATACCAGACAAAGCTTCCTACAACCTTGACCCGCATCTGGGCCGCCTAAAAGAACAACATGTTCTCTTCCTGAGTTGTGTCGACGAGGGTGTTGCATTCGGGGCTGCGTATGCACTGCTTGACGAATTAAATATCGCGGGTGAGCAACGACTGTTTCTTAACTTCTCGCGCAACACAGAAAAGTCGAACGCTGTTATCCAGCTATTTACACAATCAGCAAGCGAAGAACGTCACGAGCTTACGGCAATCGTAATCGACGGCTTTAACGTGGAAGCCCGTACGTTTCTGGATTGGTTACGAACGGGTACCTTAGGCCATGCCTTAGATGTACGTAGCCACTTGCACAGTCGCGGTTTCTTTCTGCTTTGCCCGGTTGAACCCGAGTACCTGCAAAAAACCCCTGGCACCCGCACATTTTCAACCTGGTCAGTGCCATTCCTTCTGCCGCTGTTAACGAAGCACTTCCCTGCCGAGGCCACATCACTGGAAAAGGAGATTTTGGCCCAACAAAAGCTGGGCAAGTGGAAACAATCTGACACTGAACTCTGCGGTGAAATTCGTGGACTACTGGAAGACGATCTGCCGAATGTCGTCGCGCAACGCCGCAGCGCGCCCGTCACTCAGCCAGCCACTGTTCCCGCGATCGCTCCCGAGTCGCTTTTTAAAGGCGGACACTCCATTGAAGATACGTTGCTTTACGCAGCCACGTACTTCTCAGACTTGCCTCCAAGTGAATTCGATCAACTCGTTAATTGGCTGCTCGCTGACAGAACCACCACCGTCAGTGTCAAGACGCAACACCGCAATGCAGATGGAACCATTCAGATCATCGAAACTGAGACCCAGAAACCGCTGCGGGAGTTTTGGGATGACGATCCGGATAGCTATCTGGCCACTTGTGAACTCGAAGCGGTCACCGGATCGAATCTCCCCACCTCGATCAGGTTTGCCAATGAAGCGAACAGAGAGAAGCTGAAGGCCCACCTGGAAAAGCAGTACAGTCTGTACCTGGTCCGTCAGTTCCGAATACTCGAAAGCAATAATTTCCTTACCTCGGCACCTCACATTAGTGACCGCGCCATGTCTCTCAGTATCGACATGGCGCTGGCCTACCCGGGTTCGTTCGGCAAAGAATGGCTGCTCAAGATTATCGTCAACGCTCATAATGACTCTAAGTCCTCACCCCACACTGACAAAACAACCATCACCATTGGCAAAAACAAGACGCTGGAACGCATCACGCTTTTCGTCAGATTGATGCTGGAAAAACCCCAGTTGGAAGAGGTCGTGAACGGTTTGCTCAAAGATCTTATGAGCCTCGGCAACCACGAGATCGTGCTTTTCCTGGTTCGCGGTTTGCAATTCGCTCCCGAGTTTGACGAGTTCTACTGGATGAAACGACTGCTCGACGAAGGTGATAAAGACATTAAAGACAGCACCTATTACCACCTTTACTCTTACATCCAAAAGATCGGAGTTCATTCATTGCTGTCAAAGCTTGAAGCGTGGATTCCCACCGACGATCGACCGCTCAACTACTCGCCAGCTTGCATCTTCAGCCTGCGCTTGCTGGTCGAATACTGTTCAGAAGTAACCGAGACATTCGAGCGCGATCAGGCACTGCGTCATCCACTTTTCACATTCAGCGATGACAAAGTGGCCCAGGAAAATTACCGGCGTTTGATTCGCTGGTTCTTTCATCCCGGGATGACGGCTGTATTTGCAGATCTCGACAGCGTGTTCGAGGACGATCGGCCTGACACCCGCGTCCTGCCATTCATCTGCGAGTTGTTGCTCGAATGGATGGTGGTGTTGCGCGAACAGGAAGCGTCGTCGACGAGTTCCACCAACAGCGAACAGTTCCTAAACGTGGAGCGGATACGAGATTCGCTGATCGAGAGCCTCGCCGAAGTCACCGCTCCAAATCAACGCAGCCAGATGCTGGTTCATTGGGAGCGTTTGAGAGATTTTCTGGGGCTCATTGTGGATCTTAGCGACGCGTCGGATTGGTTTGGCGTTCTTAATTCTGAAGAGAAGAAGGCCATTCTGACTACTCGGCGAGTAGTGAAGGATTTAATCAAACGTTTTAGAACAGCGATTAGGGCCGCAAAGCTGCGCAATCAGCACGTCGTCACGGTTTAAGCAATAGAAAGGCGTCAATGGAGGTCACGATGGAAATAGTTCGCGCGCTGGATGGGATTATTCGTGAAGCGGATACTCGCCCAAAAGTTTCGTCCACATACGAAAAGTTCGTCATGATCGATTGCAAGACCAAGAAAGCTACTCCTTCCAAACCATGGCTTGGCAAAGTAAAGTCGTATCTAGTGATAAACCGGAATGCTGACGCTCATACCGTCCAACATCAGGTTCCGACGATCCCAATCACTGAAATCGAAAACGAAAACGTTCCCAGCATCGGTCTGAATTTAACCTGCTGGATAAGTTGTCCGGAAGGCAAAGAAGACAAGGTTGCCGAGGCGCTTTTCGATTTCGAACTGAATCCGTCGGATAAGTTTGATCGGTTGATCCGGCGCTGGGTCGAAGACTTTGCCGAAGTGGATCACACTGATTTCATCGATCGTTACTTCGAACTAAAAGCCGAGCTATGTAAGAAGATCGTCGAGCTTGCGCGCTTGAATATGGGGTTGGAGTTGCGCGTACGCCTGGCGCTCGACGATGAAGCGACGTCGTTTCGGCAATTGAAGATCGACACTGGCTCTTTTCTGATCAGAGCGAACGATTATCACGAGCAGCAGGACCTCAAGATAAGCTGTCAGCTCGAAATCGAGTCCGCTACGAAGATCTACGCTAACGTTTACCGGCAACGTCAGGCCCAATTGAAAGACATCATTGTTCGTGAGGCCCAATCGTTCTTTCAGCGTAACGTCACGCTGGAACAGTTTTACGACGATCTGAATCAGACCGTGATCGTCGAACCGCTAAAAGAAGGCTTGAATGAAAAGCTAAAACGCGAAGGTCGCGTGCTTGGCTTCTTACACCTGGAAAGCTCGGCAGTGGATTCCGCGCCAAAAAACTTTGAAATGGAGTTGGATGTAAAAGTCAAAGTGCAAGAGTTTCCGGAACGAATAATGATCAAAAACCACGCGCGTATGAAGCGCGATAACGTCGCCGTCTACAAAAACGAGGGATCGCGAAAACTCGATGAGTGGTTGACTGAAAAACTGAATGAAATTATTCCGGACCTGCTGTTTTACGAAAAGTATATTGACCTTCTCATCGACTTTCGCCGCCCGGAAGATGAAGGCGACACAAATCCGGATGATGAAACTGTCGAGCCGACAAGTCTTAAGGGGAAGATCAAAGCCAAGCTCTTCAAGGAGGCGCGGAAAATTGGTTATGAGCTCAAGTACTTAACGACCATTCCAAACGTCAAGCCGCTCACCTGGCTCGACCCGTTCACGATTACCGTCGAGGGCGGCTTCGAAACCAAGATCTCAAACTTCTTTGTCAAACTCAGCATTCCCGTGACTGTGCGTCTTACGACGCTCGAAGACCAGCATGTTCGCAGTTTACTAAATCGCCAGGAAGACATACCTGAACTGATGCGCCTCACGGCGCATGACATTACCAGCCAGTTCATCCATACGATCGATCCGGAACGCTTTTACACCACCTTCTCGTTTCCGGATGCGGTTAAGTATGACGGCGCACCCTCGATTGAACAGGATCTGATCTCGAGAATAACGAGAGCGTTGGACGATAAATTTGCAGCCGATGTGATTAACGTTGTGCCAAAGATGGTTGACACCGAACCGATCGTCCGCTGGCGCGAGCTTCGCGAAAAGGTCTGCGATTTTAGTGTGGAAGTAACGCCGCTTAGAGGCGGAGAAGTGATTCCGTTTACCGGCAAGTTCCACGTAAAAGACATAGCTTCAGATGGCTGGGATAAATTCCAAAACCGCAAATTTATGTTGGACGACATCCGCAAGTACCTCGAGGACGACCTCCGGGCCAAACTAAAAACCGCGTCCAAAAATGAACTGTTGATTAAGGGCAGTACCCATCTGAACGATCTCCACGAAATATTTGACAAAATTGCGATCAGGGGAATACGTGAAGTTTATGGTGTCATCATCAGTATCAGCATGATCGACCGTGATTTCACCCGGCTTGAAGCAGCGATGAATATGGAGCTTAACGAGCGTGAATATTCTGCAATTCTGGGAGCGCAGTCTCGCCGCCTCGCAGCGAGCAGCGCGGATTTGCATGCCGCTGAAAAGAAAGAAGAGGAGATCAAGAGGCTGACCCAGGATCGTTTGGCTCTCGGCGCCGACGCCCCGGAAGATGAGATTGATGAACTCGAAAATCGAATCAAAGCCGAACGAGAGAAGCTCAATCCTGACCGGGTTCCGTCGATAGAGTCGATCGAACAAATGCTCAGCCCTGACCTTGCCGGTGAGAACCAACTGCTGGACGTTTCAAAGTACCGATTACTCAAATCAAAAGAGAGCAGCACCAACGCCGATCAAAACGGCCAGGGATATGACAATGAATGAGGCTTCACAGCTCCCGCGTTTCGCCGCAACCTCGATAGCGAAATTATCTCCCGACACGGTGTTGTTGCGCGGCTCGTTCTGGCTCTCACAAGGTTATTTCTTACTTGTGTGTCTGAGCAGCGTGATTGCTTTTATTCTGCTCGCCCCTTACACGTATGAGAACGTCAAGAACTTTCTTGCTCTGACGATCATGATTCAAGGGCTGGCGGTGTGGGGAGGGTATCTAACAATCAGATCGATTGCCGCACTGCACGTGGAAATGGCGATCTTGAATGTCATTGACACCCGTGCCCTTGGTTTACTGAGGCAGATCAAGGCGAAACAGATTACGCCGGTCTCACTGGATTCTCTCGAGGCCAGAGTTTTACCTGACAACAAAACCAAACCGGTCCCGGCGATGATCAGGTTGTTTCAGCACATCTGTAAGGAAGCACGGGATCGCAGATTTGAGTCGAGTGTGAACGTGCTCGAGCCCTACCGTGAAGAACCCCTTGAAGATCTCTTCAAGTTACAGAATCTGCAAAAGATCGCACTGTGGCTTGGCATCCTCGGAACATTCATCGGCTTGATGTTGGCTATCCAGGCCGGAAACATAAAGGATGTTCCGACGATGGGAGAATTTGCGAAGATCGTGCAATCAATGTTTGGCGATCTTTACATCTCATTCAGCGCCAGCCTGGCAGGCTTGGAAGTTGCCGTCGTTCTTGGCTTCTTTCTGCTGCTCTTACGCAAAAAGCAGAAGTTGTATTTTGAACGGATGGAAAGCGCCGTCATCACAATGCTTTCCCTGGCGAGGAACTCGCTAAATCCCGACGACTTTCTCGCGGAGTTTAGCCAGGTGTCGATGGCAATGAGTCAATTGACTGACAGCGTGTCGACGCAAACGACCGTGCTGAACAACCGGCTCGATACACTGCAGAAACAGATCATTGCTCAGAACGAACAGATTACCAAAGGACTGCAATCGTTAATTAAAACCGGCAACGAGTTTGATCGCTTTCTTACCAGCATGACTGACAGTCAACGTCAGTTCATCGAGGATGTAAGAAGCGTTTACGACACCGTTTCTCTCAAGAGAATGGGCACCACCCTTCAACAGGCAATTAATAAGGCCGGACACCACCTGACCGAAACTATCAACCCAAACGTGATCCTGATTTCCAATCGGTTGGAAAGTTTTAATCGCCTGGTCCGCGACCTTAACGATTCGTTTGCAAACCAGTCGAAGGCATTGTCTGCGGACCTGGGAAAACTGGGCGACGAAATGAAACAACAAACCTCGACCCATCAAAAGGGATTGGAAGCGTTCAAGCACCAAATGTCTTTTGAGATGTGGAACCAACCAAAAATCACTAAGGCTGAGATCCAGGAACTGCGTCAAAACATTTCTACGCTCAATCAAAATGTGCAGCGACTGACGAATACAGCCTCGACGCCTTCAGCTCGCTTCATGGAGAAGCTCAAACGTCTTGGCCGAAAGCTCCGCGAAGCGATAGGGGCATAACCATGTGTAGTGTGTTGATTGTGGAATTCAGATCATGGCTCGTTTAAGAGAGTTTCTAGTAGAAGACAGCAATCAGTATGGACCAGGTACGGATTTGATGGTCTCGTTAATGGCGCTGTTCCTGATCATAACGTTTTCTAACGGGTTTCTTTACCAGCAAGCAGTTGCCGATGCGGCCGCTCAGCAAGCAGCTGCCGAAGCGGCCGCGAAAGCCGGAAAGGAACACTTCCGAGTGTCGCAGAAGTCTTTCGGAGCCGGCGATTTCGATGGAAACCCGTACTGGAAATTCATCAACGAACGAGACGCCATGCAGCGAATCGATGCTATCGCTCGCGAGTATGAATCGCTAAAAGATCGATTCCCTTACATCTTCGTCATCGGTCATGCCAATGAAATCAACGTATCCAATCCTAAGGATCCAAGCGACCCGCCGCGTTGGGAGCTAAATTGGAACTTTGCCGGCGAACGTGCAGCTCTGGTCTCTCGCTTCCTCCAGCAAAATTTGAAGCCGGAAGATCGAGACAAACTGGTTGTGGTGAGCACCGGAGAATTTGATAAGCGAGATCCTGATCCAAACTCGCCGGCAAATGCGTGGGTCCAAGTCATCTTTGGCTCTCATTGGAAGCCAAGGTTCTAAAGTTTGCCCGCACTTTAGTTGCGTTTTGTAAATCTCAGCGGCACAGTATCAAGATTTCTCGGTCTGGGGCCTGACTTACATTCCCTGCTCGTCAGCGGAAGGTCCATAAATCGAGGGGACCTTCCCTCCCATTGGTCGTAGGTACGCACTCAACTGCCCACGATGATGAATTGCATCGAACATGAAATCCCAAAGAAGCTCTACCAGTGGTCTCTCCATCACAACGTGGCCCTGGTAAAGAAACTGGGCGTTGCGCTCCTGGGCAGCGTCATCCAGCGCCGCAACCTTGTCGAGTAACTCACTCGACCACTTCTCATACATTCCGATCATCTCCTCCAAACCTGGTGGGGTGATGTTTTGCCATTCACATTTGCCGGTGTCGACGGCATCAGTCAACGCTTTCAATTCATAAGTCAAGGTCCATACCAACTGCTCGGCCGAAGGCGAACGCTCATCCGGTTTGTAGCTCAGGTCCGCGGGCAACGCCCTCAGTACCTTTAGAAAAACTGGGAACTCTGCCTTGGCACGTTTTAAATAGAAATCCCGTAGCGTCATTTTGCTTCCTCCTGAGTTCAGTTTAACACTACAACGAGGTACACGATCAGGCCCGCTCGTTTCTGCCGATCAGTCGTACCCCGAGTGTGAACAACAACACGGCGAGCGCGGGAGACAGTACGCTAAACGGTTGCGATCGAAGCTGATCGAGATCGCTTGCGGCAGTGAGCATATTTCCAAGACTCGGTTCCGGTTCCTGCAGCCCGACGCCGAGATATGACAGAGCAACTTCAGCAAGTAAGAACGTTGGCAGCAGCAGGAACGCCCGCGTGCGCAGTGACGGCAAAATATTTGGGAGAATGTGGCGAAACAAAACTCTCGTTTGACTTACACCCAAAGCGGCTGCCGCGATAACGAACTCGCGTTGTCGCATTGACAGCACGAGTCCGCGGGTTAGCCTCGCCATTTCGGCCCAGCCGGTCAGGCCGAAGATGAGTAACAAAAGCAAAGCCGCCCTCGTCACGGGCAGCTCCAACGGAAACGCCGCACGCACGCCGAGTATCAGGATCAGCGTCGGCAGGGCAAGCATGGCGTCCGTCGCACCCATCAGAAACGTGTCCACCAGCCGGCCCGCATAGCCGCTCACTCCTCCGATTAAAATACCAACGAGGCAAGCGACGAGAACGCCGATCGACGCAACGATGAGCGAGAACCGCACCGCGTAGAGCAAGCGGGAGAAGCGGTCGCGGCCTAATTGATCAGTTCCCAAAAGATTGATCCTGGGAGCAACGCCCGAAGTGCTTCTAACCCCAAACAGATGTACGTCAGTTTCCGCAATGCCGAGCAACTTATATGAATACCCGCGAACGAAGAATCCGATCGGAAAAGCGACAGACGTGTCTTCCATATATGTGCGGCGAAGCGAATCTTCGACACGCCGTGGATAAATGATCGGAGTTAGACCACTGAAGTGGATCCACGTTGCCGGCGCTGATGGTTCAAATCGCGACTGAGCACTGGGATCGTACGGCGTAAGAAAGCCGGCGAAGACAGCGGCGAATGCGAACAGCGCGATAACGAGCCAACCAAAGACCGCAACGCGATCGGTTCGCCGCCTGGTGAAACTATCTCTTGATAGATGTTCGTTCAAAAGCCGAGGTCGCGAATTCGCTTGTCGTTGACCGCCTGCAATAACTCGCCAAGAGCATTACCGAGCCAAACCGCCGTGCTGGTAAATAGGACGATTCCCATTACCAGGGGCAAGTCACGCCCGCGCACGGCTGAAACCATCAATGTTCCCAGTCCCTGGCGCCCGAGCACGGACTCGACGATAACGGAACCTCCCAACACAGCACCAAGCGAGAGGCCGGCAATCGTCAGCACCGGATTAAGTGCAGGCCTAACCGCGTGGCGAAAGATCACAGCACTCTCGCTTAAGCCTTTCGCCCGTGCAAGCTTGATGAAATCCTCCTGCATCGTCCGCTTTAGTTCGCTATGAAACTGTGCCAGAAAAACTGAAATCAACGGCGCCGAGAGTGCCAACGCCGCCAGCCAGAACAAAATCGCCGAAGACATGTCCATGGCGGACGCGGTCAAGCGAACGGATATCGCGAGCGCGACGAGTGCGAGAACGATCCGCGGCGTCGAGGCCGTCACAAGGATCAACAAATCGATGAATGCAGTAATCGTCGTTGACTTGTATCGCACGCCGATGAGGCTTAGCGGCACGGCAAACGCGAGTGCGATCGCAAAGGCGGCCATTCCGAGCAGAAATGTACTTACCGAACGCGCCCAGACGAGGCCGCTTACCGGCACACGGAAGTATGTCGACTCGCCCAAGTCACCGGTGACCGCGCCGGAAAGCCATCGAAAGTACCGTATTGGCAGTGGTTGATCGAGGCCGTAAACGCTGCGAAGGCGCTCGATCGTCTGCTCTGAGATCTGCGGGTTATCTCGCAACTCCGTCAGTGCATCGCCTCCCGCAAAACCAAGCAACGCGAACGTCACTGCCGAGACGATCAGTATCATCATGAACCCTTGCAGACATTTTCTCAGCAGTAACTTGATCATTCTCGATCCACAGATTACACAGATTTCCCTTCACAGATTACACAGATTTCTATCAAATGAATCTGTGTAATCTGTGGATTGTTCTTTGATATGCAAAACAAAACTCTTACACTCTCAACAGTTTACTCTTTCGGATTTCGGCTTTCCCAACTTGCTGCCGGAGCATAGCATCATGCGGCCGTTCACATACTTTCGACTCGGTGTTTTTCTTCTGCTTCCCCTTCTCTTTTCGTGCCGGCAGCCGCCCGCGTCAAACACTACGACCGGCACCGCAAAGCCCGAGCAACGAGGAATCGGCACACGGGGTGGGAAGTTGGTCTATCGTGTATCTTCACCGCCCAAAACATTCAACTATCTTGTCGCGAACGACGAGCCGTCGCTCGCAATGTCGTTCTTCCTGCTCAACAGCCGGCTGGTGGAGTTTGATCATTCGACGCAGTCTTACGTGCCGGGCCTCGCGGAATCGTGGACCACCAGTTCCGATCGTCTTTCGGTCGACCTCAAGCTTCGAGATGGCCTGAAGTTTTCCGACGGGCAACCTCTGACGAGTAGTGACGTGGCGTTCACGCTGGAGGCTGCTTACGAGGAGCGGAACAAGTCTGAGGTGTTCCGCGACGCGCTTCTCATCAACGGCAAGCCGATAACTGTAAAGGTGATCGATGACCGAAATCTTCAGTTTGTCCTTCCTGAAACGATAGCGGCTCCTGAAAATTACCTCTATAACATTGCCGTGCTGCCGAGGAGTGCTCTCGAAGCCGATGAAAAGGCGGGCCGGCTTTCCGAGTCATGGAAGATAACGTCGCCGCCTGCATCCGTGATCTCGAGCGGTCCGTTTGTGGTCGCGTCAGCAGCGGCCGCTGAACGGATCGTTCTCAAACGCAATCCTCATTATTGGAAACGGGACGCACAGGGAACGCAACTACCTTATCTTGATGAACTGACTCTCGAAGTGGTCCCCGACCCGAATCAGACACGCGTCGGGTTGGACCAGGCCACAATAGATATCGTGGACCGTGTACGCCCGACGGATTACGCTTCGCTGGTGAACGCCGGCGGGGCCGTGAGAGCCTTCGATCTCGGCCCGAGTCTTGGGGTCGATTATATTTGGTTCAATCTGAATCCCGCCAAGCCGGACGGCACGCCGCTGAATCCGGTCCAACTCGCATGGTTCTCGGATGAAAGGTTTAGAAAAGCGGTTTCAATGGCGGTTGACCGCGACTCGATCGCCACCTCGACCCTTCGCGGTTTGGCAACGCCGCTTTACGGCGTCGTATCACCGGCGAACCGAATCTGGTCCAATCCGGATCTGCCGAAGATCGCGTACAACCTTGCTCAGGCAGCTTCGCTACTGGAAGAAGCTGGTTTCAAGAAGCGCGGAGCTGCCGATGCCCCGGAACTAGTCGACGCGCAAGGCAATCGCGTTGAGTTTTCCCTGCTGGTCCCGACTGAGAACGAACCTCGCAAGCTAATGGCCGCAGTGATCCAGGAAGACCTGGCAAAGCTCGGCATAAGAATGCAGGTCGTGCCGATCGAGTTCGCCGCGGTCACGACCGCCTGGACCAAGTCTTATGAATACGATGCGATACTGCTCGGTCTGTCCGTTACGGACCTTGAGCCATCAACCTATGCCAACCTGCTGCTGAGCAGCGGCGATGCGCATCAATGGAGACCGAATCAAAAATCGCCTGCGACCGAATGGGAAAAGAAGGTCGATCAGCTTTTCGCCGAGCAGGCCCGCGAGTCCGATTCTGGAAAACGGAAGTCGACTTTTGACGAGATCCAGCGAATCGTGGCAGACGCGTCACCTGTCGTCCCGATCGTCAGCCGCCACGTTGTTTCGGCGGCGAACGCCCGCGTCGGAAACTTTTCGCCGAGCCCGATGTTTCCTTACTCGATGTGGAATGCGGAAGAGCTTTTCATCAAACAATAAGACGACGGCGATCTAATCGTCGTCGTCCTGTTCACTTTTGATGGTGAAATCAACTGCCTTCGTTACGTTGCCGCGGATACGGAATACATAGTTTCCGCGCGCAAGGTTCTGTAGTTCGATCTGATCGTCCTCCGCGAGCGCGATCAGATTTCCATTCGCATCCAGCAGCTCGAAATAGATCCGCTGATTTCCGTGGTTCTGTTTGATCTTCGCATCGAGCCTCGAAAGTCGAAGCGAAAAAGGAATCTCGACCGACGATTGTCCTGGCCCAATCGTACCCGAGTAGCGTTCTTCGAAGTCGTCCGGTGACGGAGCCGGTGTCGGTGTGGGAGTTGGCGTGGGGTTAGGTGTTGGTGTCGGCGCCGGATCGGGCGCGCCCGAAGCGACGTCAAAGCCCGAGCCGGTTCCCGAATCGGCGTTCAGGAGAAGACCGCCGGACAGCGATGAACCGATTAGTATTTGAGCTTCAGCCTGCGTGTTCGTCGAAGTCGTTCCAAGAACGTTGCTTCCGACCGCGGTGTTAACTTTTTCCAGAGCGAGCTTGATCGTGATCTCATTGCCGTCGATTGCGCCGAAGTCTGCCGCGCCGATCGTCTCCTGATTTTGCGTGCCGCTCGCAAGGGTCGTGATCTTTCCGTACTCGAAGGTAGTAGCAGTCTCGTCAACCGATGCCGTGACGAAGACCTCAACCGCTCCAAATGCTGACGTCAGCGTCCACCGCATGTTCGGTGTGCGGACCGAAGCATCGGTGACGCTGAGCCGGTAAACGATCTGGTGCGCGACCGGATCGTATTTGAAATACGCAGCACGAATATCCTGTGCAGTGGTCCCAATCTGATCGTCCTGGCTGTCAACGATCTGCGGCGCATTCGGATCGACAGACGGAAACAGATTTGCCGGATGCGGCACAGCCGTTAGCGACATCGCTGCACGCACGGCATTGTGCGCATCGACATAGCCGGCGCCGACAACACGTTCCTCGTAGGGCATCGGCGTTGCCGTCTGCCGAAGCAGTGTTACGACCTGGTCGGGTGTCAGAAGCGGATTTGCCTCGAGCATCAGCGCGACAATCCCTGAAACCTGCGGCGTCGAGAAACTAGTTCCCTGCGACGTTGTGTAGTACGGCAAAAACGCGGGCGGGATCGTCGAAAGATCGTTCGCACCGACAAAGAGCGGAATGGTTCCCGCGACATTCGTCACACCCGGAGCCTTCGAACGTGTGCTCTTGATATCGACTCCGGAACCGGTGATGTCCGGTCGCAGATTCGGCGCAACTGCAGGATCGGCAGGCTGGCCGGCCGTATCGCTGCCCGCACCGTTGTCGTTGCCACGTGACGAAAATCCGGCCGGTGTACCAACGCCCTGCTTCTCAGCGGCGGCGACCGAGATCACCCACGGCGCAACCGAGAACGGATTGATCATGTCCGGAGCGTCGCCGTCGTTGCCGGCGGCGAAAACGACCGTGATGTTTCGGTCGTGCATCATACGCGTGGCGGTATTGATCGGGTCGTTCGGATCATAAGGATTATCCGCAAGCGTTGTCCCCCACGAGTTATTGCAAACGCGGATGTTGTATCGATATTGATTTACCAGCGTGTAGTCCATTGCCTGGACGATCGCGTAGGTCGTGAGTCCGACGTCATTGCCTGCACGTATGCCGATCAATTTCGCACCCGGCGCCATTCCCTTGTAGAGACCGGCCGATGCAGCACCAGTGCCTGCCGTTACGCCTGCTCCGAAAGTTCCGTGTCCGCCCTCGATGTCCGTTATTGGCACGTTCTCGACAGGTATGACGGGAAGAAATCCGGCAGGTAGCTCGATCGGCAGATCAGCGGTCGCGTAATAAACGTTCTGGATTACGTTCTGCCCGAGCTGCAGATCGGGATGGGTCGCATCAATGCCCGTATCAATGTATGAAACGCCGATGTTCCTGCCTGTCACCGGCAGCCCGTTGTTCAGCGCTGTCACCTGAGTGTCGCGGATGAGATTCTCGATACCCGTTATCGTCCGGCCTTCAAAATCCAGCAGGCGAAACGTGCGATTGGCGTAAAGCGATCGAACGCCGGGCTTAGCCTTCAATACATTGAACTGTATTCGGTTGATCGACGTCAGCACGATTGGCAACGCCTGTGTGTAGCGTCCACCGCGAATGCCAAGTGACTGCAGCATCAGAAAGTCGGTACTTGTCACACGGTGATCGAACGTGATCACAACCGGTGTTAACGACAAAGGCGATGCATTGATTTTGGCTGCCAAAAGACTATCGACCGACGGCGCAGCAAGGACAGAAACGGATGCGGCAATCGTGACGATTAGTACGGCCAGGCTTTTTACGAGCATTCTCATCGGGCTTCCTCCTCGTTTCATCTAGCCTGGAGATTACCGAAGGCCGCTTGAGATAAACTTGAGTTCAACCAAAAAGGCACACAAAGCACAATAAGTTTCAAATACAATTTTTGTGCTTTGCGTGCCTTTTGTGTGGCTTGATCTGTTTAGAGTATTCGGACCAACACCGTTCTGGTCAGCGGATTCACTGTGAATCGGACCAAACGCGTGAGCACACTCGTCGTCGCCGAAACAGTCGAGCCTGCACCCACCGTTCGTGTACCGCCGTTCGCGTTAGACGAGCCTTGCGGAAGCAGTTGATTCGACACGATCTGGAATGGGCTCAGGCCGTTCGCAAACCCGAGTACGCGGAAGACGTACGTTGTGTTTGGCTGAACAGCCGAAGAAACGAACTCGCTCGCCGTTGCCCCAGCCGAACGCATCAGAACCTGCCCGTCCATAGTTCGCAGTTCAAAATCCAGATCGACTGCCGTCGCCGAGGTGAGTTGTCCCTCGAGACCCGACGCATCGGACTTGGTGGTGACGAGCACGTCATCCCACGTGATGCCTTTGAACGTAGGGTTGCCCCACGTTGCGCTTGTGCCGCCCGTGGCGGTCGGCTCGCCCGCGATCAATGTTCCTGTCTTCGTTTCCGTAAAGATCGAATACGTGACCGGCGCCGGCGGACTCGAAGTACCATCCGGATTCTGCGAACCCGTACCCACCATCGAACCTGCAAACGCATTTGCATAGACCTTCGCGTCGAAGCTGAACATCTGCGCCATCGGGTTGTTGAATTCAATGCGTTTGACGGCGGATGTTTGCCCGAGATTCAGCGCCTCGTTATAGATGAACGTGTTGCCGTTCGCCTCCGCGTTGCGAACTGTTACGGACGGATTCGAGATGCTCACGATCTGGAATTCGAGTGGTTTGTAGAGAGTCTTGTCAGTCGAGAATGCACCGCGTGCGTTTGTTAGACGATTGTCAAAAGCCATCACGCCATTCGCGAACGAGATGTTGGAGATGGCTGAATCAACTTGGGCGGTAACATCCTGACGTGTCTGTGTTGCCCGAGATGAACCTGAAAAATTGGACCATCCGAGCTGGCCGGTAGAGTTCACGCCTATCGCTCGAACGACGTATTCGCTGTCGAAGACGTTCGTCAGACCGGTCGGTACAAAGACCTCAAAGATCGGCCCTTTGTCTTCCCAAGTGTTTTGGTCTCCGGCGGTGAAGAATGCGTGGCGGTAGCCTGTTGTCGAGGCATCGCCGTCGGCATACACGCGCTTGCCGTTCGGTTCGCGCACTCCCGCAAATGAGGTCTTTCGCTTGAGAACTTCGTAAGCAACCGCGCCCGCAACAGGATCCCATTTAACGGTTACACTTTTTGCCGAAGCGGGTGTGACTCGCACGTTTTGCGGAGCCGCAGGAGCATCCTGACCGCCGGCAAAGTGTGAAACCTGCGTCGAGATTGTCGCCTGTCCGCCGGTAACTTCGCGGGCATTGATGCCGAGTTCTTTCGCCGCGAAGATCTGCTCGATCATCGCACGATGCTTTCCGGGCGCGTCCGCATCGGTCGAATCCGACGGATACAGCATCTGGTCCGCGACGATGAAAGCATCGCGCGCCTTGATCATTGTATCCGGCGACGTAGTGCCGAGGATGTACATCGAACCGAGGAAATCGCGTTCGAAGATGTTGGTCCCGCGCGTGATGGCCTTCTGCGGCAAACCATCCTTCGCACGCGGGCGCTTAAAGGACGTGCCCTCCGGATAAACGCGATTCATCATCTCGCGAATGTCCCACATCGTCGACATATAGATCTCGCCGTCGCGATGCTCTTCAACCTGGGCGGTCGCACCGAAAGTTCCGTAGTCGGAATATTTAAGAGTTGAACGGGCGCTGCGGATGTACCCGATCGAATCCGGATCGCGTCCGTTGTCGCGAAAGAGCTGGCGGAAGCCTTTGGCGTTGACTACATAGTCGCCCAGGCTTGCATTGTCGGTGATGGTGAAGGCCCACATGTCTGCCTGGCCCTCGTTCATTGCGCTTCCCTCTTCACCTTCGAGTCCGGCAATGGGTGATGTGATCGCGTGCATGCCTTCGTGATACGGCACTGTTCCTTCGAGCGCGAGATCGTTGAAGAGATAACCATGGCCGTAAACCGTCGGGTTCACGACGACGGGCGATTTGGTAGCTGTTACCGCTTCGATCAGCGACGTCAAATTAAATGCAAGGGCATTGTCGAGACCCAAAACGATCTTGACGAAGTCCGGATGCGTTGGATCAGGCAATTCCCCGTTGGCGGCATCCAGCGCGACAAAGACATTGGGAATGTGAACCGTCGCCGGAAGCGGAGTCGTCTTATTTGGATAATCGTCCGGGAAAGCGCCGCCGCCGATGGTTGTGTTATCGCCGCCGACATGCAGGTAGTCCACATACTCGATGAGATAAGTGACGAAGAAGAATGCATTGATCTCGTCCTGATGTTCAGCGGGCTCAGCAAATTGATCTTGTTCATTAGTGCGAGCTTCCAATGCTGTCGGATTGTCACTGCGGAAGTGCCAGGTGCCGAGAGCGGCTTGTCCGAACGGCTGCTTGGTCACAAGCGCATTGTTGACGATCGTATGCGCTCCAGTGAGAGTGCCATTCAGTCCGGTCACTCGGTTTGTCGCATCGAAAGAGCGTAAGCTCACACGCTCCTGTCCGCACGGCGCCACAATGCCGTTAGTCGTGCACGAGCTGATTATGCTGTTGTCTTTCAGGTTTGCATCGATCTGCGGGTACTTCGGATAAATGTCCGCGGTTTCCGTTCCGGGAGTGGTTTGAAATGCTAAGAAGTCTTTCCGTCCAAGGATCTCACCGGAGTTTGCATCAATAGTGACTAGATACAACCCGAATGGATTCGTCGAAAACTTCGCGACCTTCCAGGCGAGACGATAGCCATCCGCAGTTGGATAGATCGAGAGAGTGGGAGGAAATATTCGTTACGGCTGCGAGTTGCTGCGAGATGATCGATAAACCGTTGTTCAGAAGATTCGTCGCCGCGGCAGGCAGACCAACGTAGAACTGGTTCAAATTGTTGTCAGCCGCGGTTCTTGCCTGTGCTGCACTCAGCGAAGGTTGAGTGTTGACGGCCACATCGCGAAAGAACGGGCCTGACGCCATGATCACCTGCTTGTTCGCGTTCATCACAATACCGATGCCGCCATTTTCAACCGCGACACCGTTGAACGTCTGCTGAAACCTAACGAGATGTCCACCAAGTGCATTGCGCGAGCTGAAGACGCGGAAGTTATTCAACTCAGTTACGCCGAAGATGCTTGCGTTCTGCATGACGAACGCGCGTGCTGCTTCTTCAGGCGTGCCCGAATACGGCTGCGATGCGAAGTCGTAGATCACGTCGGGCGATCCGCCGAAATCGTTCCAGCGGGTGGTCATGTTTGGTGAGTTCACCGATGCCTTAAGGTTGTTAAGAGCGGCGAGCTGCGCGGATGTTGCCTGGCGGACGTTCGACAAATGCAGCGAGGCGTTCAGATCGAAGTTCGGAGCCGGTCGCTGGTACAGTTCCTTCACGACTTCCGACGCTCCAGGCGCCGCCTTACCTGTGTCGAACGGTAGCGAAAACATTGCGCCGAGGATCGCGGCAACCGCGGTCAACGAAATCGCGAAGCGAAAAATGCCCTTCCTCCTGAGTGTTTTACCGGTGTCTCTCATTCTTCCTCCAAAGACGTTGAAAGTGTCTTAGTTTGAGAATTCTTCTCTGTGCAACCTTTGTGTCCTGTGTGTCTCTGTGGTGATCCAGCCATGCGAAGTGGTTAACCACAGAGACACAAAGGTTGCACAGAGAAATCCAATTTCAGACTCCGAAAGCCTTTAGCCGCCCGTCGTAAACAACGTGCGATAAGTGCTGAGTTTCCCTGCAAGCACCGCTCGAGAGACTGTTGTCGCCGGCTCAAATCGTGGTCCGGGGATGGCAATGAATTGTCCCGGAGCTATCTCACGAACTTCAGCCGGGAAGGCTTCGAACAGTCCTTTATTAATTGCGATCTGAACGTAACCACGCAGTGAAGCAGGTATCTGGGCGTTGTCGCTCAGTGCTGTACCATTTGACGTGACGGTGGTGTTTGCCAAAGCGCGTGCCGCGGCGTCGTGGCCGAGTGCTTTGACCAACGCCACTGCAAGGTCAAGCCGGTTTACTGAGCCTGCCGGATTGAACGACGTGCCTGAAGCGGTGATCATTCCTGTCGGAGTGAAATCGAAGTCGCGGTTTGTTGATCCGCGAGCAGCCGCGTACTCGGCGAATAACCGGAGGTCACCGCTCACGTCGGCAAACTTCGGTGTCGAGCCAAGTGTCTGGCGAAGGCTCGTGTTCAAGGCGAGCGATCGCGCCAGGTCCTCGCGAGTTACCGTCGAATTCGGACGGAAGGTTCCGTCCGCGAAAGTGTCGATCAGCCGGCTCTTAATCGCCGCTTCGATCGCTGCCTGCTCCGGATGTCCCTGGATGTCGGCTATCACCGGAAGAATGAATCGCGTTTGCGTAATGCTTCCATCGACCGGTCCCGGAGCGGCGATCTGAATCGGCGACGATACCTGTGGCGCCGCGTTCAAACTGCGTGCTCCGCGTATCTCGATGGTCCAGGTTCCCGGTTCGGGATTCTGGACGACAATCTGTCGCTTATCCGAAGCAATTACCGGAAAGTCGATCGCGGTTGAATAGCTCGCTCCGCTCGGGCTGTTGATGCGCATCCCGACGAGGTTTCCGGTTCCTTCTCCGGCAATCGTGTCGACGGTGGCAAAGACGTCAAGGACGTTGATACCAGGCTCGACGGTGAACGTGCTGGCGTTCACAGATGCAGGCCCCGAGGCCTCAGGACTGAAATCGATGTGGAAGTTCTGCACGGGCGGACGTTCCTCACCGAACACCGCGTTGTACGTAGCGTCCTGAATGTTTCGATATGGTTTGGAGCGGTTGAAAACCTTATCAACTGCTGCGTGTGCGTTGACGAAACCGGCCCCGACTTCCCATTCCTCGCGGCCCGGCATCTTGGAGGCAGTCGCCGTAAGAATCTCGCGAATCTCATCCGGCGAAAGCGTTGGATCGGCATCGAGCATCAATGCGACAACACCGGAGATGTAAGGCGTTGCCATCGAGGTTCCCGAGATCTGCGTGTAGAACGGGATGTGTGCGAGGGGAAGATCAGCGTCGGCGTTGAGCCCGTTCGCAGTTAGATTGACGGTTGAGCGTGTAGATACAAGCGCGGACGTGAACTTGCCCGCGTTGGTTTCGTAGATGCGGCCGGTGCCTGGAGCAGTGATCGTCGGAGCGTTGAAGTCATCGTTCGGATCTTCGTTGCTCAACCGAACATCACGGCGCACTCCTCGTGAAGAGAAGTCAGCAAGATCGCCTTCTTTCGAACCTGCCGCAACGCCAATTACCCACGGAGCTTTCGCATAAGTGTTGTACGTGTCCTTGGTGGGCCCATCGTTTCCGGCTGCGAAGATGACGGCGATGTTCCGATCATGCGCCATTTTTGAAGCGATCGTGATCGGGTTGTCGGGATCGAATGCACCCGTGCCGCCGTAGCTGTTCGAAACAACGCGAATGTTGTAGCGGTATTGATTTGCCAGGCCCCATTCCCACGCGGCGAGGCCGTTGATCACGAAAAGTCCCGCGCCAAGTCCTGCTCCGATGATCTTCGCCCCCGGGGCAACGCCCGTATAAAGACCTCCGGATCGCAATCCCGTTCCGCCGATGATTCCGGCGCAGTGAGTGCCGTGGCCGACGGTTTGATCGGTGTTCGGCACATTTTCGATCGAGACATGAGGAGTAAATCCCGGTAGTGTTCCTGCAGCGACGGGCGTCTGCACATTCTGAATTACTTTGGTCCCGAATTGGAGATCGCCGTGTGTGGCGTCGACACCGGAATCGATCACTAACACCGAAAAATTACCCGCCCCTGAAACCGGCAAACCGCCGTTCCGCAGCGTCATTGCCGCGTCGGTCTGCAGTTTCTGGACACCGCCCAGGACGCGTGCCTGATGCATGTAGTACATCAAACGGTCGTTGGACCACAGCGATCTTACCGCGGTATTCGCGGCCAGCGCGCGGACTTGGCCCACAGTCATCGGCTGCGCGACCATCCCAAGCGTCGGGAACGTTTGGCCGCCGGTTACGCCGACTGCACGCAGTAAGTTCAGATGTTCATCCCGCAATCCGTTCGACGACTTGAATGCAACGATCACCATTCCGGCGTCGGCGTTGTTCGCGAGTCCTGCTAGACGGGCGCTAAGCGCTGGGCTAAGTGACGGGCTTACACCTTGCGCCCATACAGCAGGAGCGAGGGACGAATTTGGCGTTAGCCATAATCCGGCACTCAAAACAAACAACAACGGAAGGGTTAGTGTCCGGCTTAACAGGTTCCTCTTCTGAAAGTTCACAGTCCTTCTCCTTGACGTTTCAATCGGGAAATCAATTGTCAGCGAAGATAAAGGAAGGGCTTTGAGAAATACTTGAGGTGAACTTGAGGCTGAGGCGAAGTAACCACAAAGAGCACAAAAGACACAGAATGATCTGCTGTTAAGCCTAAATATTTCTGTGCTTTATGGGTTTTTTTGTGGCTTCATGAGTTCTGAGAACAAACGCTTTGTTTCTTCGGCCGGCTCGATGCCGAGTTCGGTGTGGAGGTCTTTTTTCATTCTTTCGAAATGCTTCTTAACGGACGCCGGTTTACCCTGCGCGGCGAACGCTTTCATCGTCAGCCGATGCATGTCCTCGCGAAACGGATCGCCAGCCAGGGCTTCGCCCGCGTATTTCAACGCATCCGCCCAGTGGTTTTCGGAAAGAGAGAGTTTTGCGAGTGCGGCAACCACACGTGCGGACTGCTCTGAGTAGAACTGCCGTCTTTCTTCGGCCCAATCCTCATAAACACCGGACATGAATTCCCCCCGGTAGATCTTATGAGCGGATTCGAGACTCGCCCGTTGATGCGCGGCATCTTTCTCACGTTTTGCTTTTTCTGCTTCGACGATCCACCGCTCGAACTCTTCTGCGTCGATGGAATATGAAAGCTCGGGATTTAGTTGATACGCGCCGTCGCGAAAGATAAGAAAGTTTTGCTTGAAGGGCTGACGACTGTTGAGCGCTTTTCGGATATGTGAGATCGTCGGATGAAAATTCTTCTCAACGGTTCCAAGATCCTCTTCAGGCCAGAATGCCTCGATCAGCACCTCCTTCAGAACACGTCGATTCTTGCTGGTTGCTATGTAACAGAAAATGTCTCGTGCCCGCCGCGTGGTCCAGGCGTCGGCCGCAAACTGAATGGAAGGATCGCGGAAGATCTCCGCTGGGCCAAGCACCCGTATCGTCAGATCCGTGATAGGGGCAGGCGGTTCTAATTGAGAGTGAACAGGAACTGGACGTTCCGCGCTCATTTCCTCGCGAAGATCTACGGGCAGGCGTTCTGCGATGTCTTCATGTCCGAATATCGCAGGATTTCGCCGGATCTCACGCCGCAGCCAGTACTCGTAATCGAAACGATTCGAAAGATCCAAAGCCCGTCTTACTGACTCGATCATCGCTTTCGTGTTTCCCTGAACGAAGTACGTCTCGGCCAGCAGCATCGCTGTCAAAGCCTCGTCGTAGTAGTGATTGTGGCGGTTGAAGTAATCGAGCAGTTCACGGAGGTGCAAGTCGAGGCCTTCCGAAGTACCCTCCGCAAGATCAAGTTGATAGCGACGCAGACGCGCGGTATGGACCCCGTGTTCGTTTCCCTGTCGTTCACGTACCGCGATCAAAGCGTCGAGCAACGCGCGCGCCTTCGGGAGTTCACCACGCATCCGGTAGAAAGTTGCGCGTTCTTCGTTCAACTCCTTCGACGTGATGTCGATCTCTGCCTCATCGTATGCATTGACGGCCCGCTCGTAGAATTCCTCAGCGTGAGCGAAGTCGCCTTTTTCGCGATAGAAATTCGCGTAGGCTTCGAATACTTCGCCACGCAAAAACCGAAGATTATAGAGCTGGCATAACTCAAGCGAGCGGCTGAGGTGTTTTTCTGAGTCCTCGAACTCACCGCGGTAAAGATGCAGTCGTGCCACATTCAAATGACCGATCGCTTCCTGCGGCAATTGCTTGTCCGGCTGGCCTTCGCGAAAAATGCGCTTAAACCAGCGCAAAGCCTCGCCAAAATCTCCGCGAAAGCCCGGCGCAAGTGCAAGATTGTGTGTCACGAGACGAACGTACTGGTCGTTTCCAAGTTTTTCTGCCAGTTCGAGGGCGATCCTGAACTGCTGTTCCGCCTCGGCCCATTTCCCTTGCACGATCAGACACAGCCCGCGCGTGTTCGCGCACTTCATGAATGTTTCCGAAGTATGCGACACGAGAGTTTCGGCACGCTCGATAAGTGAGAACGCATCGACGCATCGACCGCGGCGACGCGCGAGACTGGCAAGAGAGTGAAGCGCTTCGCCTTCCCCCGTCGAATCCTCAGTATTGTTCAGGAGCTCGATGGCGCGGTTCAGAAGTTTCGACGACTTTTCAATTTCGCCGTGAAGCCGCGCGACTTCAGCTTTGTGCAATAGCGAACGAGGATGTTCCTCCAGCGATTGGTCGGGTATCTCTTCCGCGAACAATCCCAGTGAAGTGAACGCACCGGCGGCGATCCACTCGTGTCCCGTTTCTGCGATCACGGACGCCGCGTGATCGAAGTTTCGCGCGTCAATCAGGTAGCGCAGCGCCACCTCCCACTTTCTGCTGTTGAGAAAGTGGGCGGCGATCCGGTTGCGTTGTTCGGCGACACGTGCCTGGCCCACATCGGATCGAAGGCGACGGATTAGAAAATCGCGGAAGAGCGGATGGAATCTATATTCCTCGCCGGTTTGACGATCACCGGCAACGGTAAGAAACACGTTCTTCTGCGCGAGCTCGGGGAGTGCGGCCGAACAGCGCAACTCCGGAAACAGTGTGCTGCAAAGATCGAGCTGTAGCGATTCGAGCAGAGAAAGATCCATCAGCAGTCTCTGCGTGTCGGTCGACTCCCGCGAAAAGACTTCTTCGGCGAAATAATCGAAGATGTCGCGTTCCGATTGCTGCAGAATGTCGTGCAGGTCCAACGTCGCTGGTCCATTGGCCGAATGCATCTCCTGCTCGGCGACTTGTCGAACAAGCTGAAGCGCAGTTATCCATCCCTGGGTTCGCCCGCGATATTCGGCTATCTCTGCGTCTTTCAACTCGACGTTGAGCGTTTGTTTGAACAGCTCTTTCACTTCGTCGTCCGTGAAAAGAAGATCGTCGCGCGTTATCACCAACGCCGCCGACTGCGTCTTTCGACGCATGGTCGCGAGCGGCGGAAGATCGCGAGTCGTGATGATCAGATGAACCAGGTCAGACGAATACTGCAGGAGCCGATCGACCAGCTTGTGAACGATGGTATCCCGGCCGATATGGTGATAGTCGTCCAGAACGAGAATGAACGGCTGCTCGACCGATTGAAGTATTTCGTTTATGAGCAGGTCGGCCGATCGTTCAGGAAAGCGAAGCACCTCTTCGTTAGCTTCGCTCAAGTATGGAAAGAGAGCTTCGCCGAATGCCGGATAGAGATTCTTGATGCCCTGAGCTATGTAACCAAGAAAGACGACCGGATCCGCGTCAGTATGGTCGAGTTGGTACCAAACCGTGGGCCGTGTCTGGCTGCGAACAAAGTCAGCGATCAGAGTGGTCTTGCCGCAGCCGGCGTCCGCCGCCACCATGGTTATGGGAGAGCCCAGGTTGGCTTGCAGCTTTTCGGTAAGCCGCGGGCGCTGCAGTAATTCAGTCACCGCGCGCGGGGGAAGCAGTTTTGTCCGGAGAAAAAAGTTTCTGTCCAGCATCGCTTCGACGAGTTTATCCACAGATTACACAGATTTTATAAATATAAAAATAATCTGTGGATAAAAAAGCGAAACTAAGTAACCACCTGTCTCCCATCGCTGATGAATGGAAGAAGTTTCGAAACGCGCCCGAACGTTTCCGCATGAATGCGCGCGGCTTCGGCTTGCGAAGCCCCGACCTGCTTGAGGAGCAATATCGTCTCGTCTCGGTCAAACGCAAGCGTTTTCTCGTCGACAACGTCAAGTTGCTGTTTCGAACGCAAACGCCATAACGGGTTCGGCGGTTTACTCCGGCACAGCAGAAGCAGGTCCGCAGTTTCGGAAAGCGACGGTTGCAGAATATCGAAGAACGCACCGAACCAATAGGCGTCGAACAAATGGTGTATGCCGTCAAGCACCAGCAATGGCCGGTGATCCTTCTCGACGGTTTCCATTTCAGAAACTACGTCAAGGAGAAACATCGCCATCGCGGCGGGCGAGGAATTGGTAACGGCAGGCAGCGAGTGATCGACAGCTTTTTTGCTCCCGACCGCTCGCTGCATGCTCGCTGCGAGGTAACTTGCAAAAACATTCCAATCAACGTCTGACGATTCCACCGTAAACCATGCGGCGTTCTTTCGCGTTCGCGCGTATGCCGCGGCGATCGACGTTTTTCCGGTCCCTGCGCGACCGGAAACCAGTGTCGCGGCAAAGCGGTTAAGCGATCTTTCAAGTTTTTCGATTAGTCTTGGCCGTTCGACAAGCCCTGCACAATGCGGAATCTCCAGCTTGTCATTCAATATATGCACGCCGTCAGGTTCCACTTTTGAAGGCGTCGCCGCGGAGGTTTTTATCGCCGGCGAATATCTTTCCGTCGGTTCGAAATAGTCTTGAAGGAGGAAGCTCATAGTCATGGGTCGGAGCATACGACCCCATCCTTGAGAAAAACTTGAACTCCACTCAAGTTTTTCTCAACCAACCCTGGATAGGATCCCCTTCAGTTAAGTTGTTTGGTTAAACTAATTTGAATATTCTCAGAGAATATTCAAATTAGGGCATTACTGCATGAAATGTGCAACTTGCTTTCCCATTGGGCCCGATATATTAGGCTTCTTATATGTATCTGAATTGCCCGCGAAAACGCGGATCCCGACTGGATTCAGATGAATAGGTTTTTAGCACTCTTATTAATATTGCTTCTGACGGCAAGCCCGGCGTTGGCCGGCCTCTCTGTCGTCAGGTCAAACGGCATCACGTTAACCGGCGCGGACGGCATCAAGTATGTCGGGATGAACGGCATAACGCTCACTGGAGCCGACGGGATCTTCAATTACAGTTCGAATGGAATCACATTAACGGGCGCGGACGGTATCACGCTGACAGGGGCGGACGGCGTCACGTCAACAGGTGTCAACGGCTCAACATATACGGGACCGAACGGGATCACACTGACCGGAGCCGACGGCATTACCCTTACCGGAGCTGATGGCATCACGCTGACCGGAGCCGACGGCATAACGCTCACTGGCGCCGATGGTCAGCAGTACACAGCCGACTCGATCATCATTCGCCGACCGAACGGAATAACTTTAACCGGCGCTGACGGCATCACGCTCACAGGAGCGGACGGCATCACTTTGACCGGAGCCGACGGAGCAACGCGGGTTGGTCCAAACGGCATTACGCTCACTGGCGCAGACGGGATCACGTTAACGGGAGCCGACGGCATAACACTTACCGGTGCTGACGGCATTACTTTGACCGGCGCCGATTCGATCACGGGCTTTGGAACGACGGGCGTCATTTTCGACCACACAAATCCCACAGGCATAACGCTTACCGGTGCGGATGGTATTACGCTCACCGGTGCCGACGGCATAACGCTCACGGGCGCGGACGGGATCACGTTAACCGGTGCGGACGGCATAACGCTCACCGGTGCCGACGACAGTACAGGACTTCAGAGTTTGGATCCTGAGCTCGCCGTTGCTCTTAACAACGCGACGGATGACAGCAACATAAACGCAGTGATCGTGTATCACAGGTCGGTGACCGACGCTGATATCGCGCAGCTTCAGCAGCTCGGCATCCTCGGCGGAACGCGTTTGCGGATGCTGCCGATCGTTTACGTTACTGCAACCAAAGCGCAGCTACTCGCAGTTTCGCAACTGCCCACAGTCCGCTCGCTTTACGGTAACCGTACGTTGACGTTAAACTCCGATCCTTACTTCAACACCACCGGCGTACAGCGTGTTGCGCCAGACCAGGACCTTCGTCAGGAGAACGGCGCTTTTCCGGTAACCGGCCGCAATGTGACGGTCGCGGTTCTCGACACTGGTATCAATAGCCAGCACGTCGATCTGGCAGGCAAGGTAATTCAAAATGTTCGTTTAGCCGACACGCAAAGTCTCCCCGGCTTGTTTGCTTATCCAGCTCCGCTCGAGAATCTCGCGAATACGGATCTCCTGAGTGGCCACGGAACTTTCGTCGGCGGCGTGATCGCCGGAAGCGGAGCGATCTCGTTGAGACGATTTGCCGGTGTTGCTCCGGGCGCGCGGCTTTTGGGACTTAGTGCCGGCGAGCTAAACCTGATGCACGTCCTTTCGGGATTCGATTATCTGCTCGAGAAAAGAGTTCAGTACAACGTGCGGGTAGTGAACTGCAGCTTCTCAGCGAACACGGTTTTCGATATTAACGATCCGGTAAACGTAGCAACCAAATTTCTGACCGACACCGGCGTTAACGTTGTGTTCTCAGCCGGCAACAGCGGTTCCGGAAACGGAACGATGAACCCGTATGCGATAGCGCCGTGGGTGATTGGTGTCGGCGCGACCGATACGGCTGGCAGGCTCGCGGGCTATTCGTCACGCGGCAACTTCGGCGACGCTTTGCAGCACCCGTCGCTCGTCGCTCCGGGAACAAACATCATCAGTCTTCGGAGTGCACCGTCTATTACAGGAATTTCCGGGATCGCTGGTGCGGACGCCCAGCGTTTGTCGACAAACGAAATGCTGTACTACACAACGGCGACAGGCACATCGTTCTCGGCCCCGCAAGTTGCAGGAGCCATCGCCTTGATGCTCGAAGTGAATCCGAACCTGACTCCAGCAGAGGTCAAGGACATCCTCAGCCGCACGGCAACGCCGATGCCGCGATACTTTTTCCACGAAGCCGGCGCCGGGATGCTCAACACGTACGCCGCCGTGCTCGAGGCTGCGTTTCCGGAACGCCACATGGGCGGATTCCGCTCAACGCTTTCGCGCAACGCCATCCGATTCGTCACGCGCACATCGCAGACGTTTGAGCAGACCGTGTTTCCGTACCAAACAAGCACAGCGAACATCACGATCCCGCAGAACACAATTCAGATCGGCGTCAATATTTATTGGGACCTCAGTGCAAACGATTTTGGACTGAAACTTTATGATCAGTCGAATTCACTACTGGGTGAATCGAACTATCTCAACCTGCCCGGCTTCACCGCGCGTCATGAGAAAGTAGTGCTCCGCAATCCGTCGAGGCAAACGTTGCGTGCTGCGATTTCGCATTCAAGTAATGTGGGGACAAGTCAGCAAGTGTTCGGCGCGGTCGATGTAACGCAGGTTGAGTATCCGGTCATGCTCGATCGGTCGACCCTCTCGGCTGATCAGGCCGCCCAGGTCGAGAAGAGCCTGCTTGCAAATCTGATGCTGCCGGAAGGCCGAAAATTTTATCCGAACGCGGCCGTCCGCCGCCTCGAACTGGCTGAGGCACTGATGCGAGCAGGCTTGGTTCCGCAGTACATGGCGTCAGCTCCGATGTTCACTGATGTTCGCGACGCGTATTCGCGGAACGCCGTCGAGAGCACCTACGCGTTCTCGTCCGGTTCACTGTTTTATGATGCGATCGCCGGCAGGAATTTTTATCCAAACAACGGAGCCACAAAACTGGCGGCAGCGATCGCGTTCGTTAAAGCTGCCGGCCTCAATTCTCAGGCCGCTTCGGCAACGATTCCTCTGACAGTCTCCGACGCTTCGTCGATACCCAGCGCGTGGCGAGGTTACGTCGCCGTCGCTCTGCAGCGAGGCTTCGTTTCCCTCGACGGCAACGCATTCAACCCATCGCGCAGCCTCACGCGGCTCGAGCTCGCAACGTCGCTCAATACGCTAGTATCCCAATAACATCCGACGTTAGCCTGCGATATTAAATAAGAAGGTGGACTGAAGCCTGATGCAAAAACGTTTCGAAAGTCCTATCCAGACATTGCCGACTTTTGAACTTGCTTGGCCTCTTGTAAGCGGTCTCCTAACTCCTCGATTTCGTCTTCACTGAGAACCTTGCGAGCCTTTTGAAACATCTCGCCTTCTTCTTCTTCCACATGATGCTCAACGTTCTCTTTAAGCACCGTAAACTTGGCTGTCCACTGTTCATCATCCTTGGGTGCGGCTGCCAGCTCTTCTAATAACTGCTTAACGAGTGCGTGTTCCTCATAGGCTTCGAGTGAGATGGCACGCGTTTCCTCATGTTCTTCGAGGGCCGGATAAAGAATCTCTTCTTCGATTCGAGCGTGAACGTCCAGTTCATTTTTGAGCTGAGCGAAAAGGTCTTCCCTGCCTTTTGTTGCACGTTCGGTCGTTTCATCGATCTTCTCTAAAATTCCGGCCACTTTTTCATGATCGGCCTTAAGTAATGTAAAAGCGTTCATATAATGCTCCTTTCAAGTTCGACGTCAGATGTGTCGCAACTTTGGTTCCGCGTAGAGGAGCTTAGTGCTACTGTTGTCGATTGTTGTCGACAACAGCACCCGATCTGGACCAAACCGACCGAGTAGTTGCCAGTTAGTTTTGTTTTCCTGTGAATCATCGATTGGGAGCGGTCAATTGCGGCTTAATCACGAGCGTGGTTTGTTTCTTGCTTCGGTTCTTTCCGTGGCTTAGATCACGTTGAAAATCGTACAGAGGTTTTCTTAACTTGGATGATACAGAGGTAAAGGAGCAAAAAAGATGTTTGCGATAATTGGATGGATAATATTTGGACTGATCGCAGGGTTAATTGCCAAGGCCATTATGCCAGGGAGGGATCCGGGAGGCTTCATAATCACGATGCTGCTGGGCATCGCCGGCTCTCTTATCGGCGGCTTCATCGGCCAAGCGTTATTTGGATATGGAAGGCCTATTAATGACAGTAGCGATCTGAGCCAGCCCGGGTTCTTGATGAGTCTCGTTTTAGCAGTCGTTGGGGCCATCGTACTGCTCGCTCTTTACAGGCTGATCAAAGGCCGCACGACGCGGGTTTAGATTTGGAATTCTACGTCGATTGACGGTGAGGGAAAGAAATGGTAACTGGCGTCTGGTTGCGCGGCATGCCAGTGTGATCTGCCAACAATAACGGCCCGCCAATCCTGACGGTTTATAAGTTTCAATCACTGCCGGCCGGCTGTTCGAAGTTTGTTCAGCTCCTCACGAGCATTCGCGGTTTCGAAGTGCCACTTCTCGCGGATACGGTCACCCCAAACTAAACCCAACTCTTCTCCGATACGACCGACGATATCCAACTCGGGTGCGGATCCGTGCTCAACGCCATCCTTCACGATAGCGATGTCGAAGGCCAGTCCGGTGTTGTGAATTGAAAATGGAGCGGCTAAGTTTCCTCTGCCTTCACGAAACAATTTAACTAACTCGTTCTGCCTCTCAAGAGATACATAACCCTTAATCAAACGGATGCTGATTCCTCGTTCTCTTGCCTTCTCTATAAGCTTCAACGCCAACGCAAAAGCTTCCGGTTTCAGTCCCTGCAAAACGCTCACATTGAGATCTGTCGAGATCTCGTTGGCCTTTTCAGTTGCCGTCCTCTCATTCAATCTCGCTCTCTTCTCACTGAGGACTGCCTGCTGGGCAATGTTAGTTTGCCGTTTTGCTTCCTCGGCTTCCTTCGTGGCAATGACGCGCTGGGCTTCAGCATCTCTGACCGCTGCCTCGGTTTTAGAGAGCTGGGTCCTGGATTCGTATAGGGCTGCTTCGGCGCGAAGGCGCTGCTTTTCAGCTTCTTCGCGCGCGGCGAAAGATGCTGCTAACTTCTCCTGGTTGACATATCTTGTGACATAGTCTTTCTGTCGCTTCCAGCTCAAGTACCCTACCAGGAACATCACAAGGGCAGCCACGGTTATAACCAACAACCCTCTGAGCCGTCTTCGTTTCCGACTTTTGTCTAAAAAAGCCATCGCTTGCTTGTAGTTCGCGTGGTAACGCCGTCCCCATGCGTCATTCGGTTTTTTCTGTGCGCGCCAATCGAGTGCAATACGAAGAGCCGGGTTGTTCCAGAGACCTTCCTTTCCCTCTTCGTAGCGCGACGAAGCTTCTGCCAGGCGCAGATACATGGCGCGTGATTCTGCTTCCTCATCAACCCAATCGCGCAAAGTCTTCCACTGACGAATGAGACTTTCGTGTGAAATGTCGACCAGGATTTCCGTTTCGTTCTTGCCCTCAGAGAGTTTCAGGAATGATCTATTGTTCCGAAGAAAACAATCGATGATGCTCATTATCTGCGTGCGATCAGACTGAGTAACTTCTGCGATGTCCACGAGGTAAGCAGGTTTGCGAACGCGACGGCCGTGCTGGTCTTTACCTGTCAAGAGTTGAAAAATACGCTTGGTGAGCTCAGGCTCACCTGTTTCAGACAACGCCTTCTCTGCATCTTTCCAAAGGGCATCGGCGATTGTGCCTGCGCTCTCATAGTGTTTGAGGTCCAACTCACCGCCATCGTCAGATCTTTTCCACTCCTCCCAGGTGCGCATCAATGCGTGCTGCATGATCGGGAGTTGATCCGGAGATTCCCCCATATCATTAAGTACTCGGTCTCGCAGCCGCGGCGCGATCCGTTCGTTGAAAAGAAGAATTGGTTTTTCGATTGCCTCCTGACGCTGTTGCCGGGTGAGGCGCGGCACCAGATACTGACTGCGGTTCATAGCTTCGGGTAATCCGTGAAAGACATCGCAGTCCCCCAGGAAATCCGAGCGCATAGTCATCACAACGTAAACCGGCAACTTGGGATGAGTTGCCAGTTCCAACATGATTGCGACAAACTCGCTCGCGTCGTCACGCTTCTGCATCACCTGGATTCGGTTACTCGGCAGCTCATCAGTGGCGGTGTACGAGCCAAAGCGAAAAATTTCCTCAAACTGGTCCACCAACAGAAACAGATTCACATCGCGCTGCAAGATTAAAGGTGATAGCCGTTGAATAATGGCCGGCGCACCTTCAGTGCGAATAGCAGTTGCCAATTTGGTAATGTCACTGTCGGACGCGTCAGGGTCTCGCGCTTTCTGCACCGCCAAGGCAAGGTTGTACAACGGTGAGTCGCCCGGTCGCATTACGGCGATGTGCCATTGGTCGCGATCCTCTTCCGTTTCCGGAGTTGAAACCGAGTTCTTACCTTCCTGGCGATCATACCGGCGCCGATCTATAAGAAAACCTGCCTTCAGCTTGGGTATTAGTCCGGCTCGGATCAGTGACGATTTACCGCTCCCTGAACTGCCGACCACAGCCAGGAATCGACTGACACTCATCTGTTGCAGCAGTTCAATCGTCTGTTCACGGCGACCGAAAAAAAGCAGGTCTTCATCGCTTTCAAACGGCCGGAGGCCCACGAACGGATTCGGCGGCAGCCCAACAACCTCAGGTGGATCGATAAGGCCATCACTGACGGAAGCATTTATCCCGTCAACTAATCTGATCAACTCGGCGTTCGGCTGCATACTCATGAATTACCCAGGGCACTGAAAACGGAACTCAAAATCTTGGGATCGTCGAACCAGAAAATTGGAATTGAAACGGGCAAGAGACCAAACTTCAGTTGACGTTTTCGGGCACCATCCTGCTTGTCCGGCAGATATACACCACAGACTTTCAGGGAGCGGTGCTCCGTAGCCGCGGCCACCTTGAAAGCCTCCTTAATTCTTCCGGTCACCCATTCCTCCGCGGCTTGACCAAACACAACGATGAACAAGCTGACCTGTTGCAGGAGATCCTCAAATCCTTCAACGTTCTCACCAGGGTCATCGTGTCCCGAGGTTATCAATGCCTGAACGTGATTGGCCGCCAGTACACTGCTGAGCTGCCAGGCAAAGCTCTGGTCCTTTACGTGAGTGTCGACAAGAGCTGCAACTCCAACCGGAGGCGGCGGCGGTTTTAGAATCAAATCCAACTCCGCAAAGACTTCACGCGTTACCGACGTGTGAGGTCCACGCACCAGCCGGTACTTGCTTTGGGTTCCCTCGAGCTTATCCAGACCTTCAAGAAATTTTCCGTACCTCTCGTGCGGAACAGTGTCTGTATTAAGAGTTTCCGGAACCCAAATGAACTGAGAGCCGGGTTGCTTCAGGACCAGGTCGACTTGCCGTTGGGTGTAAAAGTCGTCCCCCGGTCCTGGCACTTTGGCGCCGGGATTCTCATCTAAAAGGTGAATACTAAGGCTCGCTTGAGCAACCGCTTTTTGTAAATCCTCGTCGTGTTCTCCTGCCTCATACCGCGGCGGAACATCCGTAATCACATGCGCACCGTTGCGGCGCAGGTCGTTAGCGAGTCGGGCCTTGGTTGAATAGGTAAGCGTGTCGGCGGTATGGGCCAGAAACACTGTCAGTGATTGATACTTAGTCGATGTAGTTTGGACCTCGTCCGGCAAACGCTTCAAAAGCACCCTGAAATCCTGAAGAGCTCTGAATATATCAGTCGCCAGTCGACGGACGTGCGTTCGATAGCGCGGGTCGGTGGGTTCGATTGGATAACCTGGGTCGTCCCGTTCGACGGCATCGTTAAAGTTGATTCCGGCCGTGCCTTCAAACTCTTTGGGCCACTCGGTTCTTGATATGTTATTGAGTATGACGTTGAAGACGCGACCACGCGTGCCGATCTTTTTCCCGAAGCGGTCAACCGTCATTCTTTGGCTAAACCATGCGAGTTCCTTCAAGCAATAGCTTTCAGGATTCAAGTACCCGTGAGAAGTGCAGGCCAGAAAGAGTGCGGAATCATTGATTGTGTTTTGAATTGCTTCGTCGAAGTATTGGTTACCGGCCAACTCTCGTTCATCGCGCCAAATATCAATCACACCGACTCGGCCGATGAGCTCTGAAATCTCAATGATCAGATCAGCGCGAAATTGATCGACCCATCCGAGCGACGCCCCTTTCTTTTGGTTATTCACCCGGGCATAGCTAAGAAAGATGTCGTGCTTGAAATCTGGCTCCAGATAGCTCATCAAATCGCACTCACCGAGTAAGCAAGCTTGCTGTACCTGTTGTCGTTCCGTAGCTGGTTTTCAGACTGGTTTGAAAGCGCGTGATGCACAGGTTGCACCAACTATAGACAGTACCTGAAGATTTTGAGCACGGCCTCGGTCTATTTGTTTGCGTAGGATAGTACTAAACCTTCGCGCTTTTCAATACGCTCCAAGCATCGGGCAACTTCACCATGAAGGTGCTATCAGGTGTGGTACTGGAAGAAACTCGAACTTGACCGGTTCAGCAACCGCAACGCCGGCGAAGCAAGATCGAAACAAAGTTAAGCTGTACGATTCAAAAAATTTGAGTACCTGAATCGCCTGAAGGACAGCGTCATAATTTTGGAGAACTCTCTTGATGGCTTGTGCTAATCGCGGAATCTTGGTCAGGTTTAAAGGAGCAGGCGCGGAGCGTCTTGTAACACCTGCTCCGCAGGTAAGATCATAGCGAGATGAAGGCTCAATTGTCTGTCTGCTTACGACGGGATGCCCGAACCACAGATCCCGCATTTACTGTTTCCGTGGACGTCTCCGCACTGGACTCCGAACCTTGAGCAAGTCTTTGTGCTTTGTCTTTAGCGTGTGGTTCAAATTCTGATAGGACATTCCCAGACTGTGAGCGGCGTAAGTAATGCTGCCCTGAAACGCCTCAAGCGCATGTTTGATTACATCGTGCTCAAGTGTGTGTATTTGCTCGCTGAGCGTTCGCCCAGCAATAGGCGTCGCTGCCTCAAGCACGGCTAGGCGATCTCCCATCTCCCGAAACACAGTTAACGCAATATCTGCCGCTCGAGTGGGATTCCCGATCTGTTCGGATAGATCAAGAGCGCGTCGGAAAGCGACAAGTGCGACTCCGTACTGTCCGAGACGGGTCAACGCAGTGCCGTGTGTTGTCAGTGCTTCCGCTAGCAATGATTGCCTGTCGCTGTTTTCCAACGCACGCACGGAAGCACGCGCAACTTTTTCGGCCTCTGTGTTTCGTTTCTCTTTGAGGAACACGCGGGCACGAGTTTCATCAACTTGCGCGGCTGCGCTTTTGTCTTTGAGACTGTTAAAAATCCGTCGCGCACTATCCAGATGTTCATGCGCTTCTTCGCAATGGTTGACCTTGTAAAGCAGGAATCCGAGATTGTTTTCGACGTTGGCTAAGTAGCTTCGGTGTTCTGCCTGTTCAAAGTGATAACTTGCCGCTGCGTATTCAACTAAAGCGCGATCCAGGTATTCACTTGGCCCTCTCTCGTCCCAAAGATTCTCCAGCACATCAGCAAGCGTTTGGTGATAACAACCCTTAAGCATTTCATTGTTGATCTTCTCAAAGAGAGCGGCGCTTTTCGTGAGGATGCGTAAAGCTTTATTTTGATTGTCGGCCCGCTTTTCAGTGATCGCTAATCGCAGCACGGCCCTTGCCCTTATCTCGCTGTCTGTAGTTAAGTGTGAGAGCGCTGCATTTAGAACAGCGCGAGCGTTTTCGGCTTCGCCAGAGCGCCAATAACAGAGGGCAAGTTCTGTTTGTGCTTCTGCTATCTTCTTTCGATAACTAAGCGACTCGAAAATCGATATGCTTTCAGTGATTAGATTTTTTGATCTTTCGTGGGCATCCGCGATCTGATGTCTGCTACCGATCCATCCGGTAAGCACCCCAACCCTCAATAGAACTTCGGCGCTGACGCTTTGGTCTAAGCCCTTCACTCTTGGACGTTGCCCCATGTGAGGCCATAGACCACTCAGCACTTCACGCGCTTCTTCATACTCGCCTTTGTCCTCGAAGTCTTTAGCGAGTTCACAGCACACCTCTGCGCGTCTGCCCACACTGATGTCTGGATTGACTAATTCGCGCAACAGTGAGGCCCGTAACGTCATGTGAGAACAGCTCTGTTTTTACACTGAATGCAAGGAAAAGAAGTCTCCCAACGCGCGGCCAATTTAACGCAGTCTTTCACGCTCTTGCAAGAAAAGTTGTACTCGACTAGGTTGATGCAAATTCTCGCATCTCATGCAAATCTTTTTTCATCACTTGTGGGAGGCTAACAATGAACACTTTACGCCGCGTGTGTGCAGCAACGATTCTAGCGTTGGCAATCGCCGTCACTGCCTTTGCCGGACAAATAGATTCTCCCGGCGCTAAGCCACCGAGCGGACTATCATCTACCAGCATTACGACTACCGTAATACTGACGATCATTAGTTTGATTCGTTAAGCATTAGCGACTTGCAATGACGCGCCCTTACTCGCGTTAGCGGGACAGTAAAAGTGTGTCTTTATAACACTGAAAATCTTGCATGAGGTTTGAAAATCCGTTTGTCGGTGGAAGCGTTGCGGTGTCTATTTACACACGGCTATAAGCGAACGTAGCCTCACACCGCCCAGAGTGTGGGGCCGGGGCGTCGTCGGTCCCTTGGTGAGGGGGGATCAAGGGAGACGCCCCAACATTCTTGTTCAACTGACATGATCCAAGTAGATGATTCAGAACTCACGGATGAAGATCGCGAGTTTCTTAAAGAGTGGGCCGATAACTTGAATGAATCTGTGGCTGTGCTTGTCGGGAGGATCTTAGCGGCAGCAATTGAGGGAGATCAACATACAGCTTCTTTACAAACCTGGGCGACGTCCTTGTAATCGCGCCACGTAACCAGCTCACGGAAACCTCTACTCATAGGTGGCTTAAATTCGGGACCCTACATATGTGTGCTGTCGCACAGACCGCTAATTTGTTCAGTCGTAGACTCACGCGTAGTCGTTCTTAGACGAATCACTCGCGACACTTTCGACCAGCCACAGACTCTCCATACTTGTGCCGTTTGTGCTTGCAAGGGATGGCCATAGTAAATGCAGGCGCGCGGTGATTAACACCATGTTCCAGATGTGATTGTGGTTGCAGGCTCGCCGCGTGGCTTTTCTTCCGAAAGCCGGATTTCGATGAAAGCTAAGCATTCCAGCCTTGGATCGCCCGAAGAACGGTCTGCAATTTGGTGGTTTCGATGGATTCCGACCGTCGTCCTCACGCTACTCATCCTCTATTTTCTATACGTCCTCGGGAGCGTCGCCCTGGTGCCCGTACTTGCGTCGTTCGCATTGGCTTACCTACTTAATCCCGTCGTCAGCCAGGGAGAGAGATATGGCCTTTCGCGTCCCATCGCGGCCGCCGTTGCTTTGCTGCTGGTTACACTCGCGATAGTTACCTTTCTTTTGTTTGTCATTCCAGATCTCTGGGAGCAAAGCGCTAACGCGGTTCAGAAGATCCTGCGCAATTTCACGCCGGAAAGCGCTGCCAGCAAGCGTGAAACATTACGCCGTTATTCGCCCGCCCTCGATCGCGTGGCGGGCATCCGGATCGAACAGATCCTGCGCAACCCGGCCGACGCGATCGGCTCGCCGGCGCTGCTGGCCGCCGGTGGTCTATCAGGCTTTCTCTCAACTGCCGTCGCTTCGTTGGACTTGCTGATAGTGCCTTTCTTCGTTTTTTACATCTTGATTGACTTCGGTACCTGGCGAGATTCGATGGAGGATTTGATTCCGCCGCGCTTTCGCGGCACCTTTAGCCGGCTCTTCGATGAGGTTGGGCGCATCCTCGCCGCCTATGTACGTGGACAGCTTCTAATTGCACTTTGCATGGCGGTTTTGTACGCCATCGGCTTCGCTGCGTTTGGAGTTCCAGCCTGGGCGGGCCTCGCGGCGCTGGCGGGATTGCTGAACGCGATTCCGTACGTCGGCACTATTCTTGGTCTCGGACTCGCCTCAGCTTTTACGCTGGCAGACGGAGGTAGGCTCTGGCGCGTAGGAGGCATCCTGGGCGTGTTTGTGGTGGTCCAAAGTATAGAAGGCTACATTTTAACGCCGCGTATTCTCGGACACCGTTTGAGTCTACATCCGATGGCGGTTTTTCTTGGTCTACTGATCGGGGGCAAGCTCTTCGGTTTACTTGGTATTATCCTTGCTGTTCCTACCATCGCCATCGCCAAAGTCTTCTTGAAGTTTCTCCGAGAACTCTACACAGGTTCGTATTTTTATCACGCCGGAGACATCACTGCAGCCGAAGCTCCAAGTGAGGTGCTGGAGGAACGTCTGGCTGACGCTGCCGAAACAGTGCTCGCCCAACAGATCGGGTCTGAGAGTGGCGACGAACTTCTCGCACCGGACAAGCAGGAAGACGATCCGATCGCGCTTGAGGAGCCAGGTTGAGAGGAGGCATGAACTTCAGGCGTTTCGTAAAACGAAATCTTCAGTGAGCGATTGTCAATCAAAATATATATGTGTGTTGTCGCACTGACGGCCGGCATTGCCCCTTGTAATATCAAATTCATAGACGAGATCGTTCAGCCGTGAGGCATGAATGTGACACTGAGCAGATCGTGGTAGCTGCGATCAACCAGCAAAGAGTATTTGGGGAATGTATGTACGACGTAACGCTTAAGAATCGAGTTAAAGGCATTAACTGGTCGACCGCCGTGTTCATAGCATTGTTTCACGTTGGTGCGGTCGCCGCTCTCTTCGTGTTCAGTTGGAAGGCGGTGTTGGTAGCGATCTTGCTCTGGTGGGTAGCAGGAAGCCTAGGGGTTGGCATTGGCTTCCACAGACTCCTGACTCATCGTAGTTATAAGACGCCAAAGCTGGTTGAATACTTTCTGACGACCTGCGGCACGCTCGCGCTTGAAGGCGGCCCTATCTATTGGGTTGTGACGCACCGCATCCACCACGCGCATGCGGATGCGCCGGGTGATCCGCATACACCGCGCGATGGCGGCTGGTGGGCACACATTGGATGGATTCTGAGCGGTACGGCCCAACAATATGACGACTCGGTCGTGGCACACTATGCCCCCGATTTGATAAAGGACAAATTTCATATTTGGCTTAACCGCCTGTATTGGCTACCGCTTGTTCTCGTTGGAGTAGCGTTGCTGGCATTCGGCGGCTGGTCATATCTGATGTGGGGCGTATTCTTTCGGGTAACTTTTAATTTGCATGCGACCTGGTTGGTTAACTCGGCGACGCACATGTGGGGCACACGCCGGTTCGCAACCTCTGATGATTCAAGGAACAACTGGTGGGTCGCACTGCTGACCTTTGGTGAAGGCTGGCACAACAATCATCATGCACACCCGACTGCGGCGCGCCATGGACTTGCCTGGTACGAAATCGACATCAACTGGTGTGGAATTCGAGCCATGCAGTTTTTGGGGCTCGCGAGAGCCATCAAATTGGTGAGTCTGGCTAAGCGTTTTTTGGCCTGATGTGCCGGTCGTGGTTTTCTGCATTGCAGAGATCGACGAGGGTGATGAAGTCGCGATCGGAAAAACGTGTATATCACTCTCAAAGCATAGAGTAGGCCACCAAACAGCACAAAAAGCGCAAATGCCTGAACCGCGGCCCGGTTCTCTCCTGACACCTGCCTCCAAAAATCAATCAAGATTGGGTCAATCTGCTTTCTATTGCTGTCAAGTTGAGTTAGTGACCCTCCACCTTGTCCAAATGTGACCGACTCCGAGTCCACAATTTCCTAACAAAAGCTCATGGCATAGCTATTGCCCTCCGACATTCCCGACAGACGGGAAGCGTTTAATTACTCTTTTAAGTAGTAGTTGGAAGATTAAATGACTAGAGAAAATCAAATGGCAAGTAACACCCGCTCTGAGCACGCGCCGAGTAGCCGAGGGTTCTCATTAGTTGAACTGGTAATCGTGACGGCAGTGATGGGTGTACTCTGTGCAATTGCCATCCCGCAAATGATAACTCAGCGGCGCCTGTTTAGAACGAGCGCCGTCTCACGCGAGATCACGGGTCAGATTCGATATGCGCGCCAAATGGCAATGTCCACTCGCTCCGCTTACACTTTCCAGTACGACCATCCAAACAGGCGACTCCGAATCATTGGACCAATCCCTCGTGGAGCCGCGGCACTTGCCGACGCCAAGTATCCGAACAACACCGGTAGCTCTGTTATCCTCGCGGTACCTCTAACGCAGACCGGACTATCAGCCGCTGAACTCAACGAAGGCATCCCCACGACCTTAACGGGCTTGCCCGCAGGGTCACCAACCATTCCAACCGGTCCTTTGACGGATGGCGTTTCGCGGACAGCTCTTCTCCTCAGGTCATCTCAACATCACGTTTCAGCCTGACGGCAGCATCATCGACTCCACTGGAGCACCCGCAAATAAGGCTTTGTTCTTCTTCAACAACAAAGCGGCTCAAGAAACTGCGACAGCCATATCAATTATAGGTGCGTCCGGCAGAATAAAGATTTGGAGATATACGACTAATGCCAACACTTACGTGGAATAAAACCTCGCGTGGTCAAAGTCGCAAACTTGCCGACCAGAAGGGCTTCTCGCTGCTCGAAATGGTAGTGGCTATGCTGATCCTCACAGTAGGATTCCTCGGTGTTGCTTCGGCGGTCGGCTATGCCCTGCTTGCGACCAACCGAGGCCGCGGCATCACCAACGCAAAACTGCTTGTCGTCACCGCTCAGGAACAAATGGAAACGCTTCGTGACACCGGTCAACTTACGTTCGCCGAAATTTCAAACAGCCACGTTACCGGCAGCTCGTTTACATATTTTCCCACTGACTTCATGCCTATATCCGAATTTCCGGGCCCCGATGGAATCTACGGCACTAACGATGACCTGGTTTCTCCGGGCCCTGACGGATTCTATTTCACTCCTGATGACTTCATCGATGAGTCGCGGGCGCGACCGAATGTGACGAGGCAGATACTCATATCGCCCATCCCCAATGAACCATTGCTCAAGAAAATTACAGTTACGGTTCGTTACGCGTCCAACGGTGGTGAAACTCGCGAGCTGGTTGGTATCAGTTATCTAAATGACGATGCGCGCGGTAACTACGTTCCATAAGCCGGCAGGTATTTCTGTTTGGAGATGAATGACATGAAGTCAACATTGAAATCGAGCAATCAACGCGGCTTCTCAATGGTTGAGATGGTCATCGCAATGGGCATTTTCATAGTGGTTACGGCAGGGATAGCGGCTTTATTGAGAGATAGCTTAAAGGTCGCCATGACAACCTATGAGATCACTGAGGCTCAGCAGAATCTACGCATAGCCCAGGAGTACATCAATCGCGATCTCATGAATGCCGGAGATGGTCTAAAGAGCATCAGTACCATCCGAGTTCCGCAAACCTTTGTCACTAAATACCTGACGCTAAATCCGGTAACAGATCCAAGCATGGCAGCCGGCACCATAAACCTCGGGATAATAACTTCCGACAATAATCTGCCGGCTGACACAACTGTTGCCCTGAGCAACCCGGCGACGAAAGTTCGAATGGGCTCAGATCGTCAAACGCTGCTACAAATCGACTCCAGTTTTATCCCCATCGCACTGCCCGCGACTCCCACACCCAGAATCAGCTCTAACGGCAAAACCATTACGGTTTCCCTAAGCGACATCGGCAAGTTCACAGTTGGGGAAATCTATTTTCTAACCTCTGCCCTGGGTGCAACCTTTGGGACCATTACGGCTAAGAACAACTCAACCGGAGTTTTGACCTTCGACAACAATGACACGTATGGACTGAACCTAACCGGCAACGGAGGTCACATCAAAGCCATTTCCGCGAGTGGAAGCGTCCCGACATCATTGATGAGGATGAAGATCATTCATTACTACATCACGAGCGACAAACTTTTGATGCGGCGAGAAATCGGTATCAAGGGCGGTGGCTTTCGCGACAGCATTATTGCTGAACATGTGCTCAACGTGCAGTTTAAATATTCGCTCAACATAGTTGACGGCAAGGGCAACGTTGCCCAGCCAACCGGAACAATCACAAATACCTTAGAGCGATTGGCAGTGCGTCAGGTTGAAGTAACTGTAACAGTCGAGTCACCAAAACAGCTGCAAGGCGGGTTACAGCCAACGCTTTCAGGGACGACGAGTACCAGTGTGAGAAACATGCAGTTTCGACAAGCTCTGCAACCTAAGGCAGAAAACTAAAAGCCCCTAACTCAGGAGATTAGTATGGGTATATCTGATTCAACCACCAGGACCGATCACAAAGCGGAGCGCCGCTCAGAGCGCGGAGCCGCGCTGGCATTGGCGATCTTGATGTTGGCCGTGATGAGCGTGATCGCGTTGACTGTCCTCGCAATGGTCCATACTGAAACCAAAGTCGCCGGAAGCGACCTGGAAAGAAGCCAGGCCTTTTACGCGTCGGCAGCCGGCATCGAAAAGATGACGAGCGACTTCAGTGCCCTGTTTGCGAATACCTCCCGTCCCACGACGGCGCAACTTAACGCGATTGCCGCTTCGCCACCGGACTTGAGCAGCGAGGGCTTTACGTTTACGAACCAAAGTATCGTGCTTGATACTGAAACCTTAGCCTCCATGCGTGCGACTCAGGGAATTACGAACGGCGCATACCCACACGTCACTATTCCATCCGGACCTTTTGCGGGATTAACAGCCAGCGTGGCCCCTTACACGCTGAGTTCAACGTCAGAATCTTCCAGCGCGCAAGTTTCATTGACACGGCAAATGAACAATTACCTGGTGCCGATCTTTCAGTTTGGTATGTTCAGTAACAAAGATATTGAAATTCACCCGGGACCAGAGTTTGTTTTCAATGGGCGCGTCCACGCAAACGGAAATCTCTATCTAAACGGCAACGTAAAATTCTTAGCGAAAGTCACAACCGCTGCGGAAGTCGTGCGAGACGTCCTGCGAAATGGCGGGACGCATGAGGGCAGCGTATCGTTTGACGTTGGTGGCATTAATGTACCGCTAACGGTTGGCAGCGTTAAATCGGGGCCCAACATCAACGGCAACTTCGCCGGCTCACCAACCGGAACCCGAAACGCAGACTGGAGAACAACTTCTGTAGCTACGGCTCAATCAGGAGTCAAGAACAAGTTTGGCGGTCAATTGCTAACCAGTATCACCGGTGTCGCACCATTGCTCTTGCCGTTGCAACTCGATGGCAATCAAACGCGTGAACTGATCAAGCGTAGAATGCGTAACGACGATGACACGCTCAAGGATTCTCGCTTCCACACAAAAGCGCAAATTCGGATCTTGCTTGACGATGAAACACCGTCAAAAACCGATTCCTCGGGCATACCTGCGGGTCAGGGTGTAGCACTTTCATCTTTCCATCCGATTCCGCTTCCCAACGTCGCAGGTTCTTCGGGAGGGGGACGCGCACTTTGGCGAGTGAAAGACGACGGTGCTTACAACGAACAAACCGGTCTGCTACTTAAAACATTTCCGCTGCAACAGAATGGCAGTTCGCCCACTCAGGCACTCACTGTTCGGGGAGTCAACGGCACAACTCAGTCTGTAACGCTCAACGGCACCGCGACAAAGATTCCGGCTGGTTCCGGTCTCACCGGTCGAATTTTGATCCAGATCGTCGATGAGGACGGTATTGCCTACGATGTTACGACTGAAATCCTCAGCATGGGTATGACTGTTGGCGAGCCTAACGCTATTGTCCATCTGCAGCGTCCACTCTGGGCGGCCTTTGTGCAGGGTAGCCGCGATGCCAGTGGCTCCTCGAACATTGCATTGAACGGCTCCCTTACGTACACAAATAGTCTTACCGACATCTTGACCAGGACTAACCTCGCTGCTGATGGTGAAATCAAGACCTCGTCCGTTACGCAGAACGCCACCTATGGTTATTTGACGAAGGTAGTTGACGACACCGGCCTCGCAGCGCAACCGGAACGTGCTGATACTCCAGGCACGGCCGGAAACTGGAACAGTATCGTTCCTATTAATCTCTATAACGTGCGCGAAGGAAGAATCACAACCGCGCTTGATGCCAATACCGTTTTCGAACGGGGAATCACCAGCGTGGTCGAAATTAATATGCGCAATCTCGCTCGCTGGTTGGACGGCGTTTACGACGACAACCTCCTGGACAACACCAGTGCGGTGTCCGCCAACATCGCCGCTCCCGATGGTTACATCGTCTACGTTTCCGATCGCCGCGGCGACAAGGTGAAATCTGAGCGAGACGCTTCCGGGGTGACTCTCGATACCTCTAATGGAATAGTCGACAACGAAGATATCTATGGCAACAACGAAAAACTCGATGCTGGTGAAGATGTAATCGATTTTGGAATTGATCTCGCCACCGGTGCTGCCAAAAAAGGAACGCTGCAAAGAGATCTGACAGAGCTTCCCGCCGCCGCCGCCCTGGCCGGCACCTCAGGATCGGACTTCAACGCGAGGGTCGCACGCGGAAAAACTGTTTCAGCCTGGCTGAATCCCAGCAATTATTTCCGGCGAGCAGTTAGACTCTTTAACGGTGAGGATCTACAACTAAGTGGAGATGACGACAAACTCTCGACTACCAAGGGGATCACCGTTAGTTCCGAGAACTTGATGTACGTTTGGGGAAACTACAACACGACCGGCATCAGTGAAGCGCCTGACAGCGGAGTTGCAAGCGTAAATGATCCGGATGAAGACTCTCACTATGAAGGCGACCAGGTGCCTGCCTCAATCCTCTGCGATGCCTTCTTCCCTCTCTCGAAGACGTGGTTCGATGCTTCTTCCAGCATCTATCCCGATGATCTTAATAAGAGATTGGCTGATAACTCGCTATCTGATGAATCGCAGGAAACGTCAATGCGGATGGGCATCATAGCCGGTAATAATATGTCGGCGATGGCGGGTACTCCCGACGCGGGAACCGAAAGTGCCGAGTCCAGGCTGAATGGCGGTATGCATAACTTCCCCCGTTTCCTCGAGCACTGGCGTAGCCAGCGGTTTAATCTGGTAGGTTCACTGATTCCGCTGTGGCACTCGACCCAGGCCATGGGCCAATATAACTCCACCTCAACGATCTACAGTCCACCAGAACGTAACTGGGCCTTTGATGTTACATTCCTGGCGCCGGATCGTCTCCCGCCTGGCACTCCGCAATTCCAGTACATCGAAGCCACGGCGTTCCGCCAGAATTTATAGGTCGATGGACCACAGAAAACACGGATGACAAGGATCAGGCATTCTGATAAATGTCATCCGTGTTGCTCTGTGGACGCACCGCGTTTTGGGGACGTTTACTCCAGCGATGATCCTCGATTCAGGAGACTTGCGAAGTCGTTTCTCAACTCCTGTGCCTGGCTACGAGCGTAGCGCAACTTATAAAAGGTAAGAACAGACACTTCTGCTTCCGTTGGTTGTCTGAAGCTCGGTTTGGATGACTGGACCTCCTCGAGGTTTAGCTGCGGCTGCTGTTCCTTTTCAGCATTTAATGCATTAGTAATTTCCACTTTAACTCTTTCGCCTGCTTTCTTCCTTCAGATGGTTCAGATCGTATAGCAATTCCGCGAGCGGAGGTCTGTGCTCTAACGCACTTAGCCGTAGGTGTGATCTCCGACGTGTGTCATTTACAATGATGACGAACAAAGGAGGGAGTCGGGGAACCCTTTTGGGGCAAGCCCGTCGCAGAGTGAATAAGAGCTATGCGAATAATAGAAATAGCAATAGGCGTAATCCTGTTAGGTGGTGCAGCATGGACCACGGTGAGGACTTATAGAGGACGCGGCGTCTCGGCGATTTTAGTCCTCGCGTTCGCGGTATTCCTCGTCGCCCTGGGTTTGGGTTTTATCTTTGGCGCCTTTGGCGAGTTGGTGCGCAACTTGAGATTTGGGAGCGAGTGGCTTAAATAAACCCAATACCCAAACGAAGAACTCCTTGCTTAATAAGGTCGTGACTGAATAACGACAACCATCGCCGCGCGCGCCTAAGCCGATATAGTGCGCATGTAGTATATGCTTCATTTGACATATAGCACTCCGAAGCGTAAGGTTGGATCGAACCGAGACCAGCTAACTCCATTCTCAGCTCTTCTGGACCCGCCAGATTCGTCTGAAACTTACAGCTCAACTACCAAACGTTAAGGGTGTTTACCCGCGCTATTAGTTTGTCATTATTGCGCGTTTGATAACGCAGCGATAACGGCTTACCAATTCGCAGCCTCGCAACTCTAACTCCTGGTAGAAACCAAAAGGAGATTGAACGAAGTTATGACGACGAATATCCAACCACTGCACGACCGCTTAATCGTGAAACGCATTGATGAAGGCGAACAGGTGCGCGGCGGCATCATCATTCCCGACTCAGCGAAAGAGAAATCGCAGGAAGGTGAAGTGATTGCCGCAGGTCTTGGCAAATACAAGGAAGACGGATCGCGCCAGCCATTGGATGTCAATGCAGGCGACCGCGTGTTGTTCGGCAAGTACGGTGGCTCAGAGATCACGGTAAACGGCGAAGTGATGTTGATTATGCGCGAGGACGAGATTCTGGGAATCATCACCCGCGCGGGTGCGGCTGCCGGCGGCAAAAAGAGCAAGTAGGTCCGGGAGTGCCGCAAAACGGGAAGTTTGCGAAGTCTGTACATTCCACGACCCGCAAACTATGCGTTTCCGCACACCCTTTAAAGTAGGAGAAGAGACAAAGATTATGGCAAAGCAAATAATTCATGGCGAAAAGTCACGAGCTGCGATTCTGCGCGGTGTGAATCAGCTCGCCGACGCAGTAAAAATTACCCTCGGACCAAAAGGGCGCAACGTAGTGCTCGATAAGAAATACGGTAGCCCGACCATCACGAAAGACGGCGTGACAGTGGCGAAAGAAATCGAGCTGAAAGATGCAACGGAGAATATGGGCGCGCAGATGGTGCGCGAGGTAGCGTCGAAGACCAGCGATGTTGCAGGCGACGGTACAACCACCGCAACCGTGCTGGCGCAGGCCATTTTTCGCGAAGGCGTGAAAACCGTGGCCGCGGGGGCGAACCCGATGGCGCTGAAACGCGGCATCGATAAAGCGGTCGAGCGCGCCACTCAAGAGATAAAGAAAATGTCGAAACCGGTCACGGGAGAGATGATCGCGCAGGTCGGCACGATTTCGGCAAATGGCGACCACAGTATCGGCGAGTTAATCGCCGAAGCGATGATCAAGGTTGGCAAAGATGGCGTCATCACCGTCGAAGAATCGAAAACGATGGAGACGGCTTTGGAAGTTGTCGAAGGGATGCAGTTTGATCGCGGCTACCTTTCGCCTTACTTCGTCACCGACGCGGAAACCATGGAAGCGGTGCTCGAGAATCCGGTCATTCTGCTAAGCGAAAAGAAGATTTCAGCGATGAGAGACATGCTGCCCATTCTTGAGCAGGTCGCTAAGTTAGGCAGACCCATCTTGATTATCGCCGAGGATGTAGAAGGCGAAGCCCTCGCAACTCTCGTGGTCAACAAACTCCGTGGCACGATCAACGTCGCAGCAGTCAAGGCGCCGGGCTTCGGTGATCGTCGTAAGGCGATGCTCGAGGACATTGCAGTTCTTACGGGAGGCAAGGTCATCAGCGAAGATCTCGGGATCAAACTCGAGAACGTTAAGGTCGAAGACCTGGGTACTGCAAGACGTGTGACGATCGACAAAGAGAACACGACCATCATCGATGGCGGCGGCGAGACCAAAGATCTCCAGGGTCGCGTGAAAACACTAAAAACTCAAATTGAAGACTCTACCTCAGACTATGACCGCGAAAAACTACAAGAGCGGCTGGCGAAACTCGTTGGCGGCGTCGCGGTAATCCGGGTCGGCGCAGCCACGGAAACCGAGCTCAAAGAGAAGAAGGCGCGGGTTGAAGATGCAATGCACGCGACGCGCGCGGCAGTAGAAGAAGGCATCGTGCCCGGCGGCGGTGTCGTATTCATTCGCGCCGCGAAAGTGCTCGACAAATTCAAACTCTTTGACGAGAACGAACCGGCCGGCGACCCTGACGAGCAGATTGGCGTCAACATCGTCAAGCGGGCGCTGGAAGAGCCGCTGCGTCAGATTGTTTCAAACGCCGGCAAAGAAGGCGCCGTCATTGTCGAAAAAGTTCGTCTGGAGAAGAATCCAAACATCGGCTATAACGCAGTAACCGAAAAGTTTGAAGATCTGGTGGCTGCGGGTGTGATCGATCCTGCCAAGGTGACACGTTGCGCGTTGCAAAATGCCGCGTCAATCGCAGGGCTGATGCTCACGACTGAAGCGCTCATTTCTGAGCTACACGAAGATGACAAGCCGAGGGCAATGCCCGGCGGCATGGACATGTAATTCGGTGGCAAATTGGGAAGCCAACATGTTCACCGTGTGGCTTCTGTTACCTCGCCAAAGAAGAAAAGTCTTCTGGAGTGAGAATCCCTATAAAGGGAAAGGTATGAAACTTATGGCTATGAAACTATATGTCGGTAATCTCTCGTTTGAAACGTCGAGCAATGAACTACAAACATTATTCGCGCAAACGGGCACAGTTGAAAGTGTATCGTTGATTGAAGATCGTGAAACAGGCCGCTCGCGTGGCTTTGGCTTCGTCGAGATGTCAACGAAGGAAGAAGGCACGGCGGCGATTGAGAAATTCAACGGCCAGGAACTCGGCGGACGGCTCTTGAAAGTCAACGAAGCCAAGCAGCGTGAAAATCGCGTCGGCTTTTAGTTAGAGCACCATCGCGACGAGTGAAGGGATCTCGGGGTTTCACAAGCCCAGGGATCTTTTCATTACGAATGGACCACCCGCAGCTCCTCATCCGCCTTTGGTACGTGTGTTAGCGCACAGACCTGCCCTCGTTCGAGTGCTATAAGTCGTTAGCTTACTTTCGACAATTACGTTTCGACATCCGGGATCGGGCCAGCCACCTTCTTCTTGAGCCGCCTTGTAATTCTCCAGAGAGGCCGACGAAGTTGTTATCTCAGCGTCCGCAGCTAATCTAGCTATCAGGCTACAGGATTCTCAGGTGCAATTTAAGTATTCCACGTGTGCCTGGAAACCCTGGTACAAGCCCTAGAACTTGAAAGAAGAAAAATGTCGATCTTAAAAAGTATTGTTTCCGTATTTGTCTTGTTAGCATTTTCAATCATCCTCAACCTGAACATACAGGCCCAGCAACAAACTAACCGTAATAACGCCCGTCAGGTCAGCAACATACTTCAACGACTTGAACGAAGCTCGAGCAGATTCCGCAACAGCCTCAATGTGGGACTGGTCCAGGTGAGCGTCGACCAAACGCGTCCTCAAAATGACATCAGCACATTCGAATCCGGGTTTCAGCTCGCTATTAAGCAGTTCAGGGATCAGTTCACTCGCCGGCTTGCAGTTGCGTCCGACGTTGAGAACATCCTGGAAAAGGCGTCGCCCGTCAATAGCTTCATAACTCAAAATACCCTAAACCCCCGGATCAAGAATGACTGGTCATCGGTTCGAACAGAGCTGAACACGCTGGCGACTGTGTATGCCGTCAATTGGCAGTGGAACCAACTAACTCCGATGAAAGTTGACGCCAATGGATCGTTCCGATTGTCCGAGAGCGAACTCAATCAGCTAGTTCAGCGGGTCGAGAACGGCGGCGACACATTTCGTGTGAGTCTTACAGATGCCTTTTTCCAGCGACCATTCGATCACACCAGAAGCGAGAGCAACATGAACGATGCTCTCCGGGGCTTCAAAAAGGCGACCGATCAATTGCGCATTCGCTTCGATGCCAGGCAGTTGGTGACGGACGACATCCGACACCTGCTCGACCAGGCCACGCCCCTCGATATTTTCATGCGCGACAACCCGCTTACAGACCGCGTCAAAAGCGATTGGTCGACATTGCGCGGGGATCTCAGCCTCCTGGCCAGGGCGTATGACGTAACGCCGAGTTGGGGAAACAGCCCAACTTCATCATCGGTAAACATGACTACTAATCGTCTAACCGGAACTTTTAGATTGGATTCGTCTCGCAGTGACAACCCGCGTGACAAAGCGCGGCGCGCGACCCAGAATTTACGTACCGGCGAACGGCAAGCTGTCGCCGACCAAATTCTAGCGCGACTTGAATCTCCTGAGATGCTGATGATCGAGCGCCGCGGTACCACGATGACTATTGCTTCTTCGCTGGCTCCACAATCAACCTTTGAGGCAGACGGGCGCGAGCGTCAGGAACAACTTTCCAACGGCAGATGGACCAAGGTAACAACGACGCTTCGTGGGGACCAGTTAGTAGTGAGTTCGAACGGCTACAAAGAGAATGATTTTAATGTCACTTTCGACGCGAGTGAAAACGACCGCAGTCTACGAGTGCGGCGGCAGATCTATTCCGACCGACTAACTCAACCGGTAGTTGTTGATAGTGTTTATGACCGGACCGCCGATGTAGCGCAGTGGGACACCTATAAGGATTCGCGGCCGGTTCCAGGTAACGCCGGTGCGAACAGTGAATTCATCGTGCGCGATGGTGAGACTCTAGTGGCCACCTTGAACAATAATCTGACCACAAAGCTGTCGCAGAAAGGTGACCTGTTCACCATGACCGTGCGCGACCCCAGTCAATTCGAAGGGGCGGTTATCGAAGGCGTAGTGGGCGGTATTGACCAGGGAGGACGTTTGACTGGCCGGTCAGAGATGTCGCTCAACTTCGAGAGGATTCGGTTAAGGAACGGTCAGACCTATAAATTCTCCGGCGTTCTCGGGAATGTGCGCTTGCTGAATGGCGACACAATCAAGGTTGACAACGAAGGAAGCGCGCAAGGCAGCAATCAGACCACGCAAACGATCCGACGCGCGGGCGTTGCTACGGCTGTCGGCGCTATTATCGGCGCCATTGCCGGCGGTGGAAAAGGCGCGGCGATCGGTGGAATTATTGGTGCTGCAGGCGGAGCCGGTACAGTTTTTATTCAAGGTAAAGACAACCTCGAGCTGCCGGTCGGAACTGAACTGACAATTCGCGCGAGTGGACCGAGGTAGGTAGGACCGAGCTAATAATTTTCTAAATGCATTATCGCGCTCAGTGCCGAAACAGAGGAGCTACTCCTCTGTTTCATCCTTTTCATCCTGAGGGTTTCCCTGATTACCTTCCGGACTATCACTTATAAAAAGCGGAGTCGAAGGTTCCTTTAACAAGCTTTTAGTCACCGGCTCGTCATCCTCAACTTCCTCTTTCAGTTCCAGGCCCAATTCATTACCGGCTTTCCAGTTCTTCTTGTCCTTTCCAGCGCTTAGTCCGGCTGCTACTCCTTGTTTGAACTCAACAGAATTCGTGTCTACGGGTTGTTTTATGTCTCCGCTCATCGCTGGCTCCTTAAGGTTGCACAATCTTGACGTTGTCTAGTGCAGAACTCTTAACACAAGCGAGGAATGGCATCCGTGCGCTAACACACACACACATACACGGACCGCGAAGCTCGATTCCTCAGAGTCTTTCGGAACAGTAGATCGTATGTGAGATAGCGCACAGACCGTGCGGTTTAGAAGGTTCATTCTGTTAGACATAGAGGTCGTTAGGGAACAGGACGAGGAGTCAAGACTGAGTATTGGCGTCGAGTGCGCTCTAGCGAGCAGCAACTCGCCGGAGAGCAAGCGTTCAAAAAATAGACCAGGCAAAGCACTGGGGTTCAATTCACAGCCCGTTGAGGGCAGGATTAAAAATATGACTGGAATAGTAGAAGTAAGCAGTAACGTTGGTAACGACACCACCCGGGCAGAGTGGCCCGGTATTGTGTCCAGATTTCAGTTGGTCATCCTGGCAACCCATAGAAGCAAGCAACTCTTACGAGGTGCACAACCGCGGATCGTACCCGACCGACTGAGACGAAGGAATACGAGCATCGCGCTTGAGGAATTAAAGAGAGGTCTAATACTCTTCAAACCCCTCGCAGTTGAACCGGCTCAAAGCATAGTATGAGATTCCTGCTGCATACCTCACGGATGCGCACACCTTCGTTTCTCTTTACATCGTCATCGCTTCCCTCGTGCGATAACCGCTACTCTATATGACAGTATGTGTGCTAGTGCACATACAAATCCTCATCAATACGCTTTAATCGTGATCCGTCCTGGAATCAATTGCGATAAGCATATCAGGCAGCTAGATCGCATTGAGTGCGCCCCGCACTGATGATGCTATCTGCTGCGATTAGGATATTGGACCAAAGTTTTAATCAGGATCAGATAGGCATTCCATGAAAATCCCTACGGAACCAATCGGCAGTATCCCACGACCGCTTTCACTACTCGAGGCGATCGGAGATCGAGATGGAACGGATCCGGAATTGAATCCACTCTACGAGGCAGCTATTCGCGACACCATTGAGCGATTTGAAGCGACCGGATCGCCCGTTGTGACTGATGGGGAGCAGAGGAAGTATCACAACTTCTGGACTTACTGCGTACATGGCCTTGAGAACACCGCCCCTGACGGTTTCAAGATCCCTTTCTCCGCCGGACATACGCGGCGCATGCTGCGGCTGACCGCTGGACCTTTTCGCTACAAGCGAACTGCTGACAATTACCTTGATCTCGCCTTGAGCTACGCCCACGTTCCGGTTAAGCAAGCAGTTATCTCCCCTTCCGCTCTTAGTCTCATGTATCCGCCGGAAGAGATCCTCGGTTATACACGAGAACAATTCATCGACGATTTACTGCGCGAGCACGAAGCCGAGGTTCGCGCCTGTCTGCTTAAGGGCGCGCACAAGGTCCAAATCGACTTCACCGAGGGACGACTGGCAATCAAGATCGATCCTTCCGGAAACTTGCTCCAAAGCTTTATCGATCTTAACAACCTTGCCCTATCCCGGTTCAACGGAGATGAGCGAACACGAATTGGCGTGCACACCTGTCCGGGTGGAGATCGCGATTCAACCCATAGCGCTGAAGTAGACTATGCAGAACTCTTACCCCAACTGTTCCAGTTAATGGCCGGGAACTTCTACCTTGCACTGGCCGGCGAAAAGAATCGTGTCGAAGTCTTGAAAATCATTCGTGCTCACATGAAGCCGGATCAGCGCATATTTGTCGGAGTCATCGCCCCGATCGATCCAAAGATTGAGACGCCCGAAGAGGTTTGCGAGCGCGTGGTTGAGGCAGCCGAATACATCCCGGTAGCACAACTAGGCACCACAGACGATTGCGGGTTCTCTCCATTCAGCGACGACACTTCTACGAGTCGCGATACGGCGTTCGCAAAAATTCGAGCGCGGGTGGCAGGCACAGCCATGGCATCCAAGTTGCTCGGAGGAGACTGATGTCGAGAAAAGATGATGAAGAGCAACAACTTCGTTCTGTTGCCCTACAGAACGCACAAAGCATTCACCTGGCGCGCCGGCGAACCGAAGAGGTTGTGCGCAAACAGTCGGAGTGGTTACGGGTTACGCTCGCGAGCGTAGGCGACGCCGTTATCAGTACCGACGTCGAAGGTCGGATAACATTAATGAACCGCATGGCCGAATGCCTCACCGGCTGGACTCAGACGGAGGCCCTGGGATGCCCTCTGGCAGATATCTTCAAAATCGTTAACGAAGAGAGCCGCCAACCCGTCGAGAACCCTGCGCTGAGAGCAATGCGTGAGGGCACCATCGTAGGACTGGCAAACCACTCAATGCTGATTGCGAAAGACGGCACGGAATGGCCTATTGACGACAGCGCCGCACCGATTCGGAACGAGCAAGGCGAAGTCGGAGGTGTCGTGCTGGTATTTCGAGACATTTCTGAACGCAAGCGGATGGAATTAGAGCGCGAGCAACTGCTCGCGACCGCTCAAGCGGCGCAAAAGGAAGCCGAACAAGCAAATCGGTTGAAAGATGAGTTTCTCGCCACGGCTTCACATGAACTACGTACGCCACTGACAGCAGTGGTAGGTTGGTCGCGCCTGCTGCGCACCGGAAAACTGGATGCCGAGAATAGTGCGCGCGCTTTGGAAGCAATTGAGCGAAATGCGACGCTCCAAACCAAACTGATCGACGATCTGCTGGACGTCTCGCGGATCATTACGGGCAAACTGCTCCTCGATCGGCGCGCCATTGAAATGGCTCACGTCGTCAGCGATGCCGTAAACACGGTTAGCCCGGCCGCGGACGCAAAAAACATCACAATCGAGACGAGCTTTGATGCCGAGGCAGGACCGGTGCTGGGCGATGCAAACCGTCTTCAGCAGGTAGTTTGGAACTTGCTTTCTAATGCCGTGAAGTTCACACCCAAAAATGGCTCTATTGAAGTCGCGCTACATCGTGTAGCTTCTCAAACTGAGATTTCAGTTCGCGATTCAGGCGAAGGAATAAGCAGTGATTTCTTGCCCTACGTTTTTGATCGATTTCGTCAGGGCGACGGCAAAACAACGAGAATGCATAGCGGTCTCGGCCTCGGCCTGGCTATCGTTCGCCAACTCGTTGAGTTGCACGGCGGTACAGTTAAGGCGCATAGCGACGGGCCAGGACTTGGTGCAACCTTTACCCTGCTACTGCCTGTTCTCAGTATCAAACATGTGCCGGGCGGCACTGCACGCGATCTAACACTCACAGGAGCGAGAGCCACGGATGAGCTAAGCATCGAATATCCGCCCCAACTTGATGGGGTGCGCGTGCTCGTCGTCGACGACGACCCTGATACACGTCAGATGTTGCAGGCGGTGCTATCCGAATGCCACGCTGACGTGTTCACAGCCGCCTCTGCGGCGGAAGCTATCAAGGAGATTGAGCGACGAAAACCGGATGTGCTGGTCAGCGACCTCGGTATGCCGGAACAAGATGGTTACGAATTGATCAAGGAAATTAGGAAGATGGAATCCGCCGACAACACAACCAGGATTCCCGCCCTCGCGCTAACGGCGTATGCGAAAGCCGAAGATCGAGTGCGTGCCTTAGCAGGCGGCTATCAAGTACATCTCTCCAAACCGGTGGAGCCGGCCGAATTTTTACTGGTAGTTGCAAACCTTGCGGGCAGAGTACAGAACCCCACCAACGTAAATACTGGTTCGGGTGAAGCGCAGAGTTAGGTGGCACAAAACTAAATACGAAAAAAAGATCTGCCACGCAAAAACGCAAAGACGCAAGCGCTTCTAAAGGTTTTCTTCTTTGCTTCTTTGCGTGGAAAATTACTCTAGCGATTCGAGACAGGATGTAACGACTTTTTGTGCAAAGCCTAAACGCTACTCCACATAATGCTGGTCGAGGGTAGACTTCAGTGCTTCGGGTACGTCTTTCCAGGGCGCCGAGACAAGTTCCGTCAGGGTTAAATCGTTAGCGTGCATACGGGAACCCAGCCATTCTCCACGAAGCTCTTCGTATCGCCAACGATAATATGGCCCACCTGCACGTTGACTGTAATAGATGGGACCTCCCTGCGGTGGGTCAACTCTCTTTAAATTGAAATAAACTTTAACAGCTTTCATTGGACTACTCGGCGCTCCGCAAATCAAAATTTGTGGCGTGCTTTACTTCGGGTGAGTTCCCTTCCGTATCAATGGCAGTGAGACTCGTTTGCGAGGCGTTCAGATCTTTGGTCCGGAAAGGTATAAGCCCTTGTCTCAGCTCCTCGAGAGCGATGCTCGTATTTCTTCGCTTCAGTGGGTCGGCTGGAATTCGCGGATGTGCACCCTTAAAGAGCTGCTTGCTTCTAAGACCAGCGAGAAAGACTAATTGAAATCGCGAGATGATTCCCGGCCAGTCATTATTGCCGTTATCATCCCTCAGTCCTGCGCCCGTTGCTGTTACTGCTGTTGTCATAGACGGATACCCTCTTTGTTAGTCAACCATCAACGGAGCTAGCTCACTAAAACCCAATCGCAGACCATGCTTCAGGTGGCGGGAGGGATCGTCGATCATCAAGAACGAGGCTGTTTGGCCGTCAGTCCTACTTAGTTCCTCAAATGCGCCCACATCAAACATGACTGGTCTAAAGCATTCCATTCCGGAGTCGCGCAAACGGGCTGTCCTCGCGTCGCCGGTACTCTTGAAGATCGGTACCCGAAGATCGCCCTTGTCGTCCAAAGCAAACCAATCGCCATTTGCCCTTCTCATCGCATAAAAAGTCTTCATGCTTGCTCCTGTGGCACTTACTGGTCGTGCCTGTGGTCCAACGTTTTTGTGCTCCGCGGGGTGGCTGTTGACTTCAGGAGATCTGGTGATTCCAGAGGAGCTGAGAAGGGAGTAAGCCTGACTCGATTCACTAGCACCTTACGCGAGCAGGCACTATATGTCAAATGCAGGATATATTTCGTATAGACTATGAACCTGAGACGACCCCTGCTAACGCAGTTGGGGTTGTTTCAGAAGGGACGTTTTCCATTGTCAGATCAATCAACCGATCTACGACCGCATTAGCATCTTTCGTCTCGCGCCAGACTCGCAGTTGCTCATCCGCTGAGGTTCCGCGTTCGAGAATTGTGCGGATGTGCCGGATCTCCTTGCGCGAGCGGAGGTCATCGATCACATCATCGACAAACTCGAGCAGCTCACGAATAAGCTCCCGAACGGGAACTTCAGTGCCCTTGCCGAAATCGATCATTTTGCCATCGAGACCGTAACGCACGGCGCGCCATTTGTTCTCTTCAATCAGCATTTTGTGATGCAGCCGGAAAGTAAGATTCTGCTCCAGCAGCTTATTAACTTTTGCGACCATCGCCTGAAAGAGCGCGGCAATCGCGATCGTGTCATCAACGCGCGTAGGAACATCGCAGATGCGAAACTCCAGGGTGGGGAAAAGCGGATGTGGCCGAACATCCCAGTAGATTTTCTTGCCGTCGTCGATGCAACCGGTTCTGACCAGGAGTTCTGAATACTGCTCGAATGATCCGCGCGATTCGAAGTAATCAGGAATGCCCGTGCGCGGGAACCTGGCGAAGACCTCCGAGCGATAGGATTTCAAACCTGTATTTACTCCAAGCCAAAAGGGCGATGAAGTTGAGAGTGCCAGCACGTGCGGAAGCAGATAGCGGATGGCGTTCATGATTTGAATTGCGCGTTCGGGGTTCGGAATACCAACGTGTACATGGAGACCGAAAGTCAGCAGCGAACGTGCAATGATCTGATTCTCTTCCACAATCGACTCATATCTTGCGTTCTCGTAAATCTTTTGCTCCTGCCAATGCGAGAATGGATGAGTGCCGGCAGCGACAATCATTAAGCCCTGCTTGCGCACGAGGGCGGAAAGCACCCCGCGTAGTTTTATGATATCGGCGCGCGCTTCCTGGATGTCGGCGCAAACCCCGGTACCGACCTCAATCATCGACTGAATCATTTCAGGCTTGACCTGTTCTCCTAACAGCATCCTGCCTTCTTCAAGGAATTCAGAGACGTGTGAGCGCAACTCGCGGGTATGCGGATCTACAATCTGAAACTCTTCTTCAATCCCCAGCGTGAATTGCTCGAACGTGCTCGAAGCGGTTCTCATCATTCTCCTGACTTTGCTCGCCTTTCGACGTGATCATGAATATGGGGAACATAGCGCGCCCGGATTCCGCGCGATAACGATTGCTGACAGGAGCAATGGATTACCTTGATGCGGATCTGGACGGCGCGGGAGTTTGAAGTCTCTTTCTCGTGCGTTGCCTTTTCTCATTCACAAAAGTGAACACATCCCCCGGCTGGCAATCCAGTGTTTCGCATAGTTTTTCCAGCGTTATGAAGTTGATTCCCAGTGCCTTATCTTTTTTCAAGCGCCACAACGTCGTATGGCTAATACCTGTTTCCTTCGCCAGCCAATAAAACGTTCGCCCGCGCGCTTTAAGTAGTTGATCGATGCAAACCTCAATCATCGTGCCTCCTTTCGTGCTGAGTATTTACCACATATGCAGCATATTGTCTATCAAGCCTATATCTCAGGTTTGACATATACGCGTTCTCTGCAAAGGAATGGTGTTCGAACTTTTTGTCTAATGGTGACTCAATGAAGAGAATATTTTTGTTAGTGCGTGGTTCTGTAAGACTGTTGCACCGACCCAGTTGGCCGGGGACTCTTGAAGAATCCCCGGCGCACAACAAGGGGCGCGGGAGTGCTGGTAAGGACAACTCAGCTTAACAAGACAGGAGATGGATCGTATGTGCGTTAGCACACATAACGGTGGTGAGATTTGAAATTAGGCCTGTAAAAATGCTCTTCGCGCCTGAATCCGAAACACCGCTTCACATGATTTACAAGCTTAGACAGGATTTTTTGTGCAAGGCTTGCGTTCAGTGGAATTCCACTACATAAAAGAATGCTGACGCTCAACCAGCCTTAAGGTTTCGCCTACAAAGCTGGCAAGCGCTTCCGGCTCGTCGTCATAAATATCAATGACCGTTAGAAGTTTTGTGCCCGTCATCAGTTCACGAACACTCTCCGTCATGTGCATTATTTTGAGCGCGCCACCTTTTTCATCGAGAGTTACGTGGCTTGCAACAAGCTCGTCCAGCCCGATCGAATCAATGTGATTGACCAAAGCGAGGTCCAAAAGAACCTGAGTCTTGCCTTCTCTAGCAAGGCAACGAATCGATTCGTGCAACGCTAAAGTGATGCCGCGAATTCTCTCCCTGCCTTTTAGATCAAGGATTGTCACGTTTTCTACCCGGCGCTCATTGATATAAAGATTAATCATTTGTGCTTCACTCAGGCTTGGATGGGTAACTGGAATTTGCGGCCAGGGGCGGACATTGCCCGCCCCTCCGCGGGGGGAACATCGATCTGCTTACATCAACTTCGAAGCAGCTACCTTCTGTGACGTCGACCTGGCGAACTCGAAGGTCTTCACAGTCGGTGTGCCGTCGATCACATTCGAAAGGGTCTTCAGCACTTCCGGGTACGCCGTGCTGTTGTAGGCATCCGCATCCGCTTTCGTGTCCCAGAAGCTGTTCGCAATAACTTCTGCGCGTTCAGCTGAAACAAAGGTGGTTTCATCCCGGAATCCTTTCTGCCTGCGCAGGATCGGGAGAACTTCGGCGTCGGTGATGCGGTTGAGTTCGGTAGCTGAATTCGCCTTCAACTTAAAAGTAACTTGTCGTCCAAACATTCTTTCTCCTCTGTTGTTGAGCTATTGACATCAGGTGATCTGGAAAATTCCAGAGGAGCTGAGAAGGGAGTAAGCGGACTCGATTCGCGAGCCACCTTATGCTAAACGACGAGTATATGTCAAGTATGGGATATATTGCATTTATGCTATTTGTTGTTAGTGGAGCGGCGAGGCAAATCGATCGGAGTGTCGCTTGAGCGAAAAAAGACTTTAAATGTGTGTTAACGCACATACGATTGTTAGCTGCTTTTTTAGACTTGCGGTTTTGAAAAGATCATGGGGTTGAAGGAAACGCACGTGCAGTTATCGCGAAAACCAGTACTTTCTTTGATAAGCCCTCAGCACACGAGAGCTGATCAGGCCGGAACCCTGCTCCCATGGGTAGCGAGAGGCGATGAAGCTGCTTGCCGGCTCTTTTTTGAGGCTACGAACGGCCTGCTCTTCGGTCTCTTGCTGCGCATCCTGGGGCACACTCAAACAGCGGAAGAGGTATTAGCTGACATCTATGAAGAAGTAACCCGGAGAGCGGCCGTGTTCAGCAAGCAGAATGAAAGGCCGTTGACCTGGCTTATACTCATTGCCCACCGGCGTGCTATCGAACGTCTTTGTAGCCAAATAACCGCCAATCGTGAGAAATTCTATCGAACGAGAGGCAAAACCAGGTCAACTGCAATTCCCTTCTCCTCAATAAACATCACAGAACAGCGACGACTCATTCGCGCAACGCTGGAGACAATCCCACCCCTGCAACACCGGATGATTGAACTCGCATTCTTTTCGGGGATGACTAGTCTTGAAATCGCAAAGGAACTGGGACTGTCACCCGTTGCGGTAGAGGGCGGAATCCGGTATGCGATGTTGCAGCTTTTCCGACTATTTAAGTCCATGGGCTTCACCGTGGAGTCCGAAACACAAACCTAAAAGGGCTGACTTACTGTGTATAGTGTGTGTGTTTATTAGCGCACGGATCTTTCCTACCTCAAGGCTATAAGTTGGGCTTCTAGAAATTATCTTTCGACATCCGAAACGAACGAATTCTCACTGTTTTGATTCGTATGTGTGTTACTGCACATACAAGTACTGCCGGATGACGTTTAATGAACCCTTCCCCTAAATTCACTGCGATAAGAGACAGTGACACAGGAGTGAGGAAAGAGCCGGCTTCAGCGAGGTTCAAGAAGCTGCCTTCCGAAGCTGCTGTTACGGGGGACCATTTTGACCAAGGAGTAATTATGAAAAGAGATCAATCGAAAAACAGAATCGCAGGCGCCTTCCTGGCGTTTTCGTTGCTGTTTGGAATGGGGATCGCCTGGAGCATGACTGCTCAAGCGCAGAATCCAGACGATCGTTACGATCGAGATCGCGACAACGGAAGCCAAAACAGACGCGGTCGCGACTGGGATCGTTACGGTAACTATGGCGGCTCTGTCGAACTGCGTCGCACCGCTCTAAACGCCGGCTATAACGAAGGCGTCAAGGAAGGGCGAAAAGATCGCGGCAATGGCAGCCGCAGCGGGCACCGTAACCTGAGTAGCTATCAAAGAGCCACGAAAGACTACAGCCCACGTCTCGGCGACCGTGAAATCTATCAACGCTACTTCCGTGAAGCATTCGAAGACGGATATAACTCCGAGAGTTATGCCAGGGGCCGAGATCGTAGGGGTCGCAACGACGATCGTAACCAGGATCGCAGCGGTCGCAACGAAGATGGTTACGGCGACTTCGGGGGCTCGTTCCAGTTGCGTCAAACCGCTCTGAACGCTGGTTTCAGCGAGGGCGTCAAACAAGGCCGCGAAGATCGCAAGTCGCGCAATGCTAATGGCTACCAACGCCACAGTGCCTACCAGAAAGCAACGAAGGACTACAGCTCCGGTCTCGGCGACCGCGACGTGTACCAGCGTTACTTCCGTGAGGCGTTCGAGAACGGTTATGCGGATGGTTACGCGGGCTACTAGTCTTCATTATCATGAGCGACATGGTGAAACGAAACACAATGCAACCAATCAAGCTCATTAAGAACGCCGGAACGTAAAGTTCAAACGACTCGCTCCAGGATCAAACCTGCCCTTCGTGAGAAACCCTCAAGGGGTTCGGTCCTGGGTGGTCGATTTTAAAGTACCGGCATTCTGAATTTCTTCTCACTTGAAAGAATAACCCTCATGGCATTTATTCATGTCACTTCACCAGCAGAACCGGCAACTCTCCCCGTCTCGTCCCCAACATCTGTTCGCCAACCTACGATTCTCGTGGTCGAAGATCACGACGACACAAGAGCAATGCTTTGCTTGTTATTTGCGGGTTGGGGCTTTCGAGTAGTAGAAGCCTGTAACGGATTAGAGGCGGTAGAGGCGGCCTCGAGGGAAAGGCCGCAACTCATCGTGATGGACGGTCGCCTGCCTTTGCTTGATGGACTTGAAGCCACTCGCCGCATTCGTGAAAACGCACTCCTGGATCATGTCAAGATCCTCGCGCTGAACGGCTCGGGCAGCCCATGCTATCACGCGGAAGCTTTGGCGGCTGGATGTAATGACAGTATCGAAAAACCTTTTGATATCGACAAGCTACGGACGTATGTGCTCAACCGCTTTGGTTCTTCCGCTGATGGCAGGTAGCAAAACTGGATAACTGTGCTGTGCAGCAACAATAGGACGTCCGGCTCCGGAGTATTGTCTGACTCTCTAATCAGTAACGGTTCCTTTATCGCGCACCGCCGGACACTTCTCCAGGTTTGTTATCTTCCTGATACTCAGAAATCAATACTTCCGTCGTAAGCATCAACCCAGCGATCGACGCGGCATTTTGCAAAGCACTGCGCGTGACCTTCGCGGGATCAATGATACCTGCAGCCACGAGATCTTCAAACACATCCGTCACCACGTTATAGCCGATGTTTGGGTTCTTTTCGGAGCGAATTCTTTCGACGATCACCGCCCCTTCTTTGCCCGCATTAGCGACGATCTGTCGGAGGGGTTCTTCCAGCGCGCGCTTCACGATGTTGACGCCAATTTGCTCGTCGGGGTCGCCCGCCGGTTCGTTTTCATTAAAGGGTTTGAATTTGTCCAATGCCTTCGCAGCCCGGATCAGGACCACACCTCCACCCGGAACGATACCCTCTTCAACTGCTGCGCGAGTTGCATGCATTGCGTCTTCGACGCGTGCCTTCTTTTCTTTGAGTTCCATTTCGGTGGCCGCGCCGACGCGAATTATCGCGACGCCACCCACAAGTTTCGCCAGCCGCTCTTGCAGCTTCTCGCGGTCATAGTCGGAGCCAGAGTCTTCGAGTTGCGCTTTGATTAGCTTCACCCGAGCTTGCAAGTCTCGGGTGTCTCCGCCGCCATCAATGATCGTAGTAGTGTCCTTATCAATCGTCACTTTCCTGGCGCTGCCCAACTCCTCAAGCATGACATTTTCCAGCTTGATACCGAGATCGTCGGTAATAACCTTGGCGCCCGTAAGGACCGCGATGTCTTCGAGCATGGCCTTGCGACGATCACCAAAGCCAGGAGCTTTGGCTCCTGCGACGCCGATTGTGCCACGCAATTTATTTACTACCAGCGTTGCCAGTGCTTCGCCTTCAATATCTTCCGCGATAATCAGAATCGGTCTTCCCAACTTGGCAACTTGTTCCAGAATCGGAAGCAGATCTCTCATCGATGAGAGCTTTTTGTCGCTCAGGAGCACGACTGGATTTTCAAGTACGGCTTCCATGGTTTCCGCCTCGGTGACGAAGTAAGGCGAGAGGTAACCGCGATCAAACTGCATCCCTTCCACAACCTCCAAACCGGTCTCAATCGTCTGGGATTCTTCTACGGTAATAACGCCATCTTTGCCGACCTTCCCCATGGCTTCGGCGATCAACTTCCCGATAGTTTGGTCACCATTTGCGGAGATCGCGCCAACCTGGGCAATCATGTCTTCTGTCACCGGCTTCGCTGTTTTACTGATCTCACGACTCGCACGCTCGACGGCTTTATCAATGCCGCGCTTCAGTGCCATCGGATTCGCACCCGCCGACACAGTCTTTACGCCCTCGCGAAAAATGGCCTGGGCCAGCACGGTCGCGGTGGTCGTGCCATCGCCGGCAACCTCGCTCGTCTTCGAGGCTACTTCCCGCACCATTTGAGCGCCCATATTCTCCATCGCATCTTGGAGATCGATTTCTTTCGCCACAGTCACACCGTCTTTGGTGACCGTTGGGCTGCCAAATTTCCTGTCCAGTACAACGTTGCGCCCTTTTGGTCCAAGCGTGAGCTTTACTGTGTTGGCGAGTTTATTCACACCGCGCAGAATGGCTGCGCGAGAATGATCTCCGAGCGTTATTTGTTTTGCCATTATTCCTACCCTGAGCGCAGTCGGTAATTTTTAATGAAGACACACTGATAGGTCTGACGCTGTGGCCTCTCCACTATTGCGTCTACGCCGGATTTCGGTATTGCCTCAAGAGATTAAGCGCAAGAACAACCACGGCAGCCACCAGCAATAAGTGAATCAGGCTGGTAGTAACAAAGCCGCCATAAAATCCGACTAACCAAAGCAGTAACAACAGTATGAGAATTATCCACAACATAAACACACTCCTGATTTCGAAATTTGTCCGACCCTTTATTTATTTCCAGATCCATTCCAGCATGGATCAATCACACATTTGTCGTCCGTGCGTTAGAACACATACGACTGTTTTGCATTGGTTATCTGCTTCATAAGCGGTCTAGCGCACAGACGCGTTCTCCTGCTTCAGCTAAAAATTAACGAGAGAAAGTCACTTATGAACGAACCAATCGTTGAGAGCAATTTGCAGGCGCAGACAGAGTTTGATCCAGTGCGCTGGGCACAGCTAAACCCATGGCTCCTGGAGGGTCAGGCAGATGACAGAACACCGATGAACGGTGCTGTCAATGAGAGCAGTAGAACACCATCCGTTCAGCGCTCCATCAGCCGGAGATCGCATCAGGCAATGTTCAAAAAGTGGTCGCAAGCGAGACACGATTAACTCACTTCACTAACTAATGACCAACCGGAATTCGCTGAAACTGTGTTTTCCCGTCAACATCTTCCCATGAAATATCCAGGACATAAGGCTTGACCGCTCCCGCCATCACCTCGAGCCGCCCGATTTGATCCTGTGCGTCACTTGCCGGTTTGCCATTGATCCAAGTGCGGTGAGAAACGACTGCCTTTTCGTTTGGCTGAACAGATTTAATCGGGTCAAACCGAATATGCGCGCGTGAAGGAGCACTGGAACCTGATTCGTCCTTCAAGAACACTGTCAGAATCTCGACAGACTTGAGGGTTTTCTCGGTCGTGTTGGTGATTTCCATCAGGACTTTTGGTTTAGTGTCCATGAACCTGACGATCAAAGGTGCTCTGTTACCGTTACTTGTCATACGTTTCTTGCCTGCTTGTCTGCGCCGGTAATGTAATCGTGCGAAGTCTCTGGCAGCAGCCGTGCGACCAGACCTCTCAACTGATTGAAGTTATCAGGATTCGTTAGGTACACGTTTCCTCCGATTGCGACCTCTTCCCCTTCAGGGATGTTTTGAGCGCAAAAGACTACCACCGGAACCTCATCACCAACGGCGGCTTCCTTTCGCATGCGATCCACCATGACGAGAACGTTGTTTGGCAATCCCGTACCGCCTACTAGTATCAGGTCAGGTCGCTCAGACCCAGTGCTGTTTACTGCCTCTTCCGGAATCCCGGCGAAGGCTATGCGATAGCCGTTGGCCTTAAGTAGTGTGTTAATGCCTGCCCGAGTTTCATAGACGTCCTCCACTACTAAAATCAGCCGTTGTTTCTCAACTTGAATAAGATCCACTGCTTTCATGTTCATACCTGTCTTTCCACTTCTCAGCACTACCGGTTAGAGATTGTGGCTTTGGTAAAAATTACAGGTTGGAGGTCTTCACGTCCGTGCGGCAACACACATACAAAATGTCCCGGATCTAAAGTTTGAGAGTTCGGGGATGGATAACTACCGAGACACAAGCTTGCAAAGAAACCCAAGGTAGGCCACTATCGTGATGGAGATATTCCCTGCCGCATTGCAACGCGGCCTGTAATGAAGGCATCGTACAAACTACTCCTTCTCTCGCGCATTAACGGTGATGCGCCCGTGCTAATTGAAGCTCGGCGTTCGTATGATTCGAGGGCAGGCTGGTTTACAACCCGTAGAAGTTGCTCAATTGAGCATACGAACGCTCGTTTCTTCGCTCGGTTCCATTCGTCGAAGCACACCTGGTTCAAAGCTTCTCTTTACTCCTGAAAGCAGGAAAAGGTCACACAGAAATGTCCATGAAACTATACGTCGGCAATCTTTCGTTTCAAACTTCGTCCGACGACTTGCAGCAATTGTTCTCGCAAGCGGGAACAGTAGAATCAGTAAACGTTATTGAAGATCGCGAAACCGGTCGTTCACGCGGCTTCGCATTCGTTGAAATGTCCTCAACCGAAGAAGGCAATGCAGCGATACAGCAGTTCAACGGTCATGATGTCGGAGGACGGACACTAACCGTCAACGAAGCCAAGGCACGCGAAGAGCGCGGTGGCGGTGGCGGTCGTGGTGGTTACGGCGGCGGCCGTAATAGCGGCGGCGGCGGTCGCAATCGCTACTAATCGCTGGACAAATTCCGGCGACTCTTTCTTTTTAAGACAAAGCCTCCGGCTACAAGTATTAGCCCGGAGGCTTTTGTTTTTGGCATTTACCGATACACTTACGCGATCGTAAAAGGAGAACTCAATGGAAAAGCAAGTATTCACGGTAGGCGAGCGAATTGATAAGTTCTGCGCCGCATGTAATGAGGAACGTGGACACATTGTGTCGTCTGTAAATAAACGTGGGCAAATTTCACGTGTGAGTTGCTCGAAGTGTGAAACCGTCAGCACGTTCCAACTCGCTTCGCGAACAGCGCCGCGGCCGGCGACCAAAACCCCTTCGTTTTATGACAGGACCATAACGTACCGTGCGGGACAATCAATGACGCATGAGCTGTTTGGTGTCGGAGAAGTAACCAGAGTGATAGAACCGAGAAAGATGGAAGTGCTCTTCCAGGATCGCGTGCGTCGTCTGGTTCATGCTCAAGACCATGCGTAAACTCTGAAACACCGATGTCAGCCAATGGTCTATATGTGTGATAGCGCACATGCATGATATGCTCTGCCTAACTTGCGGAACCAACGACCTTCTCTTGGCGCCAAGGCAAGCGAAAGTGGAGATTAGACGTGCGAGCTTCTCCGAGACCAGTGGATCTCAGTAAGAATCGGTTGTTGGCCGCTCTGCCACCAAACGAAGTCGAACGACTGCTCCCATCCTTTCAAAAAATCTCATTTTCACTGGGCGATGTCGTCTACGAATTCAGCGGACATTTGGATTACGTCTACTTCCCCACCACGGCGATTATTTCATTGCTTTACACGATGGAAAACGGCGCCACGGCCGAGATGGGTTTGACCGGCAACGACGGCATAGTGGGAATTGCTCTCTTTATGGGAGGAGGAACGATGCCCAACCGGGCCGTGGTCCAAAGCGCGGGCGACGCTCTTCGCATGAAAGCCAAAGTGCTGCAGGCAGAATTTGCGATGGGGGGTGAGTTCCAACGCTTGTTGCTGCGCTATACGCAAGCATTGATTACCCAGATATCGCAAACCGCCGTTTGCAACCGGCTGCACTCCGTCGAAGAGCAACTTTGCCGTTGGTTGTTATTAAGCCACGACCGTGTGGATACAGATGAATTGATTATGACCCAGGAATTGATCGCGGATATGTTGGGCGTGCGCCGCGAAGGCGTTACGGTGGCGGCGGGTCACCTTCAGGACATAGGCGCAATCAGTTATGTGCGGGGCCGGATACAGATCATGGACCGCCGGAAATTGGAAGAAACCGCATGTGAGTGTTATCGAGTGGTCAAAGACGAGTTTGATCGGTTACTCAAATAAACACGCGCCATTCTCGTTGCCTGCCTTCCGTAATGGTCGCGAATGGCTTTGCACAAAGAGTCGTTACCTCCTGTCTCGGATCGCTAGAGTAAGTAATTTTCCCACGCAAAGACGCAAAGCGCTATCGCGTTTCTAAAGGCTTTCTTCTTTGCGTCTTGGCGTCTTTGCGTGGCAGATCTTTTTTCATATTTAGTTTTTGTACAAAGGCGTCCTTCCATTTTTTCTCGGACCTATCAGCTTTAGTAGTAATGAGGAATGCGTTCGGGTATGTGTGTTCGCGCACAGACTCGGCGCGGCTCGAGTGCTATTTATCAACTGTTATCGAATTATGTTGAGTTTACTATCGCCGAGCGGTGTGGAGTCGAAAGAAGATGTCAGTTATGAAAAGCAGTAGTGATAGCGGCCCGCGCTTTAACCGGTTGCTGGCCACACTGCCGAAAAAAGAGTACGAGCGTTTATTGCCCAAGTTGAAGACAGTCAATTTGGTCCTGGGCGAGGAACTGTATGAATCCGGTGATGCAATTAAGTATGTCTATTTTCCTAACGACTCGATAATTTCATTGATCTCGGAAGTGTCAGAGACATCGTGGCTGGAAGTGGGCATGGTGGGAAACGAAGGTATGGCCGGCCTTGCTGTTTTTATGGGCGTCGGCTTTGCGTCAACACACGCTCTGGTCCAAGGTTCAGGCACAGCACTGAGAATGAGCTCAGCGGCCTTACGCACAGAAGCAACCCGGCTTGGCAGTTTACATCGCATCCTGCATCGTTATTCGCAGTCACTCCTGGCTCAGGTTTCCCAATCATCTGTCTGCAACCGCTTTCATTTGGTTAATGCGCGACTGGCGCGTTGGTTATTGATGACCAATGATCGTTTGGAAGCCGAGGAATTTCCGTTGACCCAGGAATTTCTATCCACCATGTTGGGTGTCCGGCGCGAAGGCGTAAGCAAAGCCGCGGGCGCGTTACAAGCGGCCAAGCTGATTCGTTACAGTCGAGGAATGATCACTCTGCTTGATCGCCCGGGCCTGGAAGCGAAATCGTGCGAATGTTACGCAATCATTAAAGCCGAAACTGATGCGTACCTGAATTGAATTTTCGTCAAAATGTTTTTTTCGGATATGTATGCTAACGCACGTACGGCAACTGCAATGAGTTGTTAAGCTGAATTCGTATTATTGAGCGCTCTCGCGCCTGGAGTTATCCACAGGGGGAGTTTTTCCTAGTCACAAAGCGCGCAAAGGCACAAATGTCCACAACACATTTGCGCTCTTGTGCGCTTTGTGTCATTCACCTCAGACAAATCCCTGAGGGCCGGCTGCCGGTTTACTGCTTGTAATCTTTTTGTCACTTCACCACTCCACCCGCCCTTTTGCTATGTGTCATGCGTAACATAGCATCGGCTATGCATCAAAGTGCTCAGTAAGCAGGTCAGGAGTCTTAAAGAATGTCAGTTGATCCTATTCGTGGTGTTACTCAAAGCCGGTTAACCTTCACGAGAGACAGTACTTTTCATAAAGAGTTGAGGCGAAGAGTCGATGACTATTTTCGCAGTTCCAACCGCAGTCCACGCGACTGTCCCGCAATGTATTTGAAAACCGCACTTATTCTGGCTGGCTTTGGTGGGTTCTATGCATTGCTCGTGTTCGTGGCTGAATCCTGGTGGCAAGCTTTGCCGCTAGCGGTTCTGCTTGGCCTTTCAATGGCGGCGATCGGCTTCAATATCGAACACGACGGCAGTCATCATTCATATTCAAATCGGGCCTGGGTCAACCGGTTGGCGGCCATGACGATGGATCTGATAGGCGCCAGTTCTTACGTATGGCATTGGAAACATGTAGTAGTACATCATACTTACGTAAACATTACAGACCATGATGCCGATATCGACATTTCTTTTTTCGGCCGCTTAACCCCACATCAAAAGAGCTTCAAATTTCATCGCTGGCAGCATGTTTATTTGTGGCCGCTCTACGGATTGAATGTCATCAAGTGGCATCTCTACGATGATTTCCGTGACGTGATCCTTGGCCGGATCGGGCACACGCGAATGCCACGGCCGAAAAGGCTGGAACTCGTCGGGTTTATCGGCGGTAAAGCGTTGTTCATGACCCTGGCCTTTGGATTACCCCTGCTGGTCCATCCCCTTTGGATGGTGCTCCTGTTCTACGTTCTGATAGCCGCTTTGGCGGGCGTGGTGGTTAGTGTTGTGTTTCAGCTGGCTCATTGCGTTGAAGAGGCCGAGTTCCCAATGCCTCACGAGAACTCCGGTTCGATGGACAATGCATGGGCAGTCCATCAGGTTGAAACCACTGTTGATTTCGCTCGGCGCAGTAGAATCGAGAGCTGGCTCCTCGGTGGGTTAAATTTTCAGATCGAACATCACCTTTTCCCTCGCGTGTGTCACGTGAATTACCCAGCCATCTCAAACCTCGTAGAACAGACCTGTCGAGAATTTGGTGTCAAATATCGTGAGCACCCCTCCTTTCGTGCCGGTCTCTCGTCCCATTTCCGCTGGTTGCGCCGCATGGGTGAGCAAACTGCCGGTAGCCCATCATTAGTCGTTGCCTCAGAACCTGTACCGGCAGAGTGAACGTAAGGTGTTTGTTATATAAGCTTTTAATGGTTACGGGTCGGCTTCAAAGTTGCAGGTACCAAAGTACGCATTACTTGAAGTGACGCAGAAATCAATCGATTCCTTCACTTAACAGCAATCAATTAGATCAAAGGGAGAAATATGGCAGAGACATCAGCATCAAGAACAGCACAGTCAGGTATGGTTACCGGACTATTCCCAGACAGGGACAGCGCGGAGCGCGCATACGGATCTATGGTCGAGCGTGGTTACGGACAAGATGACGTCAACCTCGTTATGTCGGACGACACACGAAAGAAACATTTCACGGCCGACGGTCGTGAAACTGAACTCGGCAACAAGGCGCTTGAAGGCGCTGGTACAGGCGCGGCGATCGGTGGCGCAGTAGGAGCAACGTTAGCCGCAATCGCAGCAATTGGAACCACGTTAGCCTTACCCGGACTCGGACTACTTATTGCTGGTCCAATCGCCGCCGGATTGGCGGGCGCGGGCGCGGGCGGCGCAACCGGTGGTTTGATCGGCGCTCTTGTCGGTGCAGGGATTCCAGAGGAACGCGTCAAGAATTATGAAGAAGGGATCAAGAAGGGCGGAATCATGATGGGCGTAACACCGCGTAATCCTGACGACGCAGCTTACTTCGAGGAAGATTGGAAGAAAAATCGCGGCGAACAAGTTTATCGCTAAACCAGCGGTCTCGAAGGAAGGAAACAGGATGAAGCGAACTTTAGTAGTTATGAGTCTGGTTGCGGTGGTTGGTCTTGTGGGCTGCAGTAGCACTTCCAACAGCAACTCCGCAAACGGCAATTCGAACCTGAACTCGAACACTGCGCCGGCGAATGTGGGTGTAGTGCAAAACAACAATGGGAATCAGAACACTTCGGGTGTTCGTCCGACAAACTCGAACGCGAATAGCAGTCCGAATAGCAATGCATCGCCGGGCAACCGGAATAATTAGCTGTCTCTTTGAGATTGTTCAGGCTAAGAAGAACAGGGCAGAAGGCTTAAACCTTCTGCCTTTTTTTCTGGTGGACGGCTATTCTTTCACCGTATTCAATTTGGCTTTCAGCCGTGACTGGGATGCCGCTTCGACTGAGCGTGAGAAGGCCTTCTTCCAGGCGTCTCGCGCCAGGCGCGTTTCGCCTCGTTGCGCGTAAACATCGCCCAGATGCTCATGGGCCAACGCAGCATCTTCATCTCGCCGCACACTCTCCTTCAGATAGCGTTCGGCCTCATCGAGCTGACCGAGTTTGAAGTGTACCCAGCCCAGACTGTCTAAGAAGGAAGCATCGTTCGGCTTGGCCTTGACGGCCCGCTGAATCAGGTTGAGAGCTTCAGTGAGGTCCTTGTTCTGCTCGGCTAAGAAGTGACCCAACGTGTTGAGCACGACGACCTCATCAGGCGCGAGGCGCGCGGCCTCGCGGTATGAGTTCTCGGCTGCCTCCAGTTTTGCATGAGCTTTGAGCGCATCGCCGCGACGCAGGTAATTCGCGACGTTCTTCGGATCAGCCTTAACGGCTTCATCAAAGTCAGCGAGGCCATCGTCTACTTTACCCAGAGCCAATTTAGCAGCGCCGCGCGCCGTAAAGGCTTCTATTACCGGCGGGATAAATTCGAGAGCACTGTCGTAATCGGCGATGGCTGCGGCATAGTTTCCTTTCCCGGCCTGGGCGAGGCCGCGGCCATAATAGGCGCCCGCGTAGTAACCATCTAACTCAATGGCTTTGGTGAAGTCCGCGATGGCTGCGTCGTAGTCGCGCTTCGCGATTTGACTTAAACCACGAGAGTTATAGAGACGCAGGATCGGCGAGTAAGAGGAGATTACGGATTTAGGTTCGAGCTTGATGGCGTTCGTAAAATCCGCGATGGCCGCGGCGTAGTCGCCTTTGGCATGGTAAGCCCGACCGCGGGCTTCGTAGTAAATCGGAGACGGTAGTCCTTCAATCGCTTTCGCGTAACTCGCGATCGCATCGTTCATGTTTCCTTGCTCAAAAAATTCAGCGCCGCGTCGCGCGTGTTCATAGTGCCCGCCCAAACGGGGTCCAGCCCCGCCGCCGATTCCGATTCCGCCCCAGCCGCCCACCTTGAACACTCGGCGCCTGACTGGTAACCCTAATGCAGTCAAAAACGCGTTTTCGCTCTGCGGCTTCTCGATCCGGGCTTTGGCCCACGCTCGCAGGTATGGCTCGATACTGGATTCGCTCTCTGGCGCTATCTTCAGCAAAGCCACCGCGACCTGCCCCCGAACGTTCGACTCACGGTGCTTTAACAGTCTGATCAGGGCAGGCACCGCCGCTTTCGCACCCGGCCCGATAGCCCCGAGCGTATCGGCCGCCACCGTGATGCGATACGTTTCCGGATTTTTCAGCATGTCTACGAGTAAAGGCACCGCGGCTTTCGCTTCAGAACCGAACCTCGCGAGTGTCAGCGCGGCGCTCCTGCGAACCTCAGGCTCGGGGTCCTGCAGTGCTTCCGTGAGGCTGGGGACCGCGCTGCTCGCCTGCACCCGCACTTGGTCGAGGGCGACAGTGACAGCACCCCGGACTTCGACGTCAGGATCTTTCCGCAATTTGATTATGGCGGTCGCCGTTTGGTCATTCTCTGGTCCAACGGAAACCAGTGCATAGACGGCGGCGCTACGAACAAAACTGTTTTCATCACTCAAGGCTTCGATCAGAGCCGGCACGACTGCTTGCGCCTCCAGCCCGATCTCACGCAGCGCTTCCGCAGCCAACCTACGGGTGTACTTGTTCTCGTCCTTCAGTGCCTCGGCCAGGGCGGGAGCCGCAGCCTTTGCGTCCGCGCCTAGTGCAAACAGCCGGCCGGCTGCACGGACGCGAACTTGTGTGTCCGTGTCTTTTAATTGCTTCGCGAGGGTGGGTACATCGGCAACGCTACCCTGTTCGATAGACTCGAGAGCTTTAGCCGCGGCGGTGCGAACATAGTCGTTTTCATCGCTCAAGGCTTCGGTCAGGGCCGGGATAGCGGCTCGCGCGTCTGGCCCAATCTTGCCCAATGCTCTCGCTGCGGAATTGCGAATGTCGCTGGTATTGTTTTTCAACAGCTCGACGAGAACGGGGACAGCCGCGCGTGCCCCCGGTCCAATCGCGGCCAGTGCTTCTATGGCGTACAAACCAGAGATGCCATCGTTTTTCGTTAACTCGATCAAAGCTGCGACTGCGGCAACCGCTCCTGGTCCGACGTTGCCCAGTGCCTTTGCGGCCTGCGAACCGATGTAATCATCCTCGTCTTTCAGCAGCTCAATCATGGCCGGGACCGCCGCACGCGCAGGTGGTCCAATGCTGCCCAGCAATCCCACGGCGTGCCAACGAATGTAAGTGCTCTCGTCTTTCAGTAACTCGGCCAGGGCGGGGATCGCGGCTTCGACCTCGGGTGGGTGTTCTTTCCCGGACCACGAGTTTCTGATCGCCCGGATCGATTGGAAGCGGACGTTTGCGTCCGAGTCTCTAAGCGATTCGATCAGAGAGGGGATGGCCGGTTTCGCCAGTTGGCCCAGCGATGCCAACTGCCCTGCCGTCTTGGCGCGGATTTTTGCGTCCTTGTTTTTTAATTGCTTGACGAGGATGGGTACGTCCGCGGCCGTCAGGCTTTGAGCTGACGCGATGGGGCTGACAGTTAAAATAAACAGGCATACGAGACACGTGATCGAGAGGCGGCGTTCGCCGGGTGTGGTCATGACGACCTCCAGGTGCGACGGTGTGAGAGCGTGTACTGATCCAACATCGAGGTCAGTGTCGGCCGCGAATCTTAGCACAGAGGTTCATGCTCGCTCCACAGAACAGACAGAGGAGTAGTGAGTTAGTTTGAGTACGCCGCTATCCACCACAGCAGGCTTCGTTGCGCCTAACCGCGGTTCAATGCTTGATAGACCGCTTTCGGATAAGACCTTGCGTCAATTGTTGAACGTGTTTCTTGAATATAGATAAAGGAACGTGACCGCTGAAGCTTTCCTGCGATGCACCCGTTTCCTGCTTCATGGCTTTCGTGAAGAGGCCACTGTATAAGTTCACTGTCTGCATGTCCCGCGCGTTAACGACCGGCAACCGGCCGATTCCAGAGTACGCGATCGCAGTTACCTCTGTTTGAGCATCGCCGACTAGAAACAGAACGACCGTTTCACCGGGAATCGCGTTGGAAACGTCGCAGGTCCACGACCTCGATGCGCGGAACTGAACAATGCCCGTCGCTCGTCCCTTCCACACGTCTATTATGCGAGCAGTAGCTATCCTGACGCCGCCCTTCTCAGTTACGTTCTCGACCTCTGCTACAACGATCAGGCTCGCCGACCGCGTTAGCATTTCGAGTGTTGGCATCACAGCTCTGCCGAAGGTAGCTTCCGGCGAAAACAAGGCGATGATCACGCCTGCTAACCAGATTTGAATAGTCCTGCACCTCATTAAATTATTGAACGCCCGAGCTCGTAAAAACTTGCGCCGGGCAACTCTGGACTGCGGGTTGCAAGACACGGCTTGATGGAACAAGATTTGTACGATTGCATCGTTGTAGGCGCCGGACCAGCGGGACTTTCGGCGTCGTTATTCCTCGCTCGCTACCGTCGCCGCACGTTGACTTTTCACCATAACAGTCCGCGTAACGAATATGCCCATGGCGTTCATGGTTTCCTTGGTCATCACGGCATCTCTCCGGCTGAACTCTTAGCCCGCGGACGCGATGAAGTTACAACTCATGGTGGACTGATCATCGAAGGTTGCGTTACGGGACTCGAGCAAATCTCAAACAAACATTTCCGCATCTACACCGAAAACAGACAACGCAACTTCGACGCGCGATGTGTCTTACTGGCAACCGGACTGCGCGATGTGACACCCGACTGCCCGGGCTTTCGCGACTTCTATGGCGTCAGCGTTCATCACTGCCCTGACTGTGATGGTTACGAATCCATTGATAAGCGAATAGCTGTGCTTGGAAGTGGCACGAAGACGGTTGGTTTCGCTTTAGGTTTGCTGACATGGACCGACAAGATAACGCTAATCACAGAGGATAAGGACGGACTGAATCAGGACGATCGCGCCAAACTCGCTGCTTTCGATATTGATGTGCGAGATCAAAGTATCAAGGCATTGGAAGGAGACTTGAAGTCGAAGCAATTGCAACGAGTATTATTCAGTGATGGCGACACGTTAGAATGCGATGCACTTTTCTTCAACCTCGGGACTGAACCCGCCAGCAAGCTGCATGAAATGCTGGGCTGCAAGCTCGATGAAGAGTGCGGCTTAATATGGGTGGATAAAACCCGACAAACCAGTGTCGAGGGCGTCTACGCCGCCGGCGACATCACGCCACACTCGCAGTTAGCAATTGTTGCCGCAGCCGAAGGCGCGATGGCTGCTATCCACATCCACGATTCATTAATCCCTTCCGAGCGCAAGCCAAACTAACTTGTTCCTCCCAGCTACGAGATGGTCTATTAAAGACGTTATCAGTCACAAGACGGCACAAAAACACAAAAGGGGTTCCGCGCTTGGTAGTGCTTTATTAGGATAGAGCACTACCAAGCGCTTTACGGGCTGGCGTTTGCTATGCTGCATTAGTACGCGCAGTCATCCCAACTTCCAACTTGATAGCGTGAACTAGTATGAAAACAGTTGCAACGCTGGCTCTGCTTTTGATCTCCTTTGCTTTGCCAACCGCGTGGTCACAACAGAAGCCCCAGCAAAATATCCTCGCCATATCGGATGTGACAATCATTGATGCTACCGGTGCCCCAGCTAAGCCCAACATGACGGTGATCATCACCGGCGACCGCATCACGAAGATTGCCAAGTCAGCCGAAGTTGCCATACCGAAGGATGCGCAGGTAATCGATGGCACCGGCAAGTTCTTCATTCCCGGTCTATGGGACATGCACGTCCACGCAGTGTTGGGAAGCCTGCCTGAAAGGTACTTCCCAATGTTCATTGCCAATGGCGTCACTGGTATTCGCGATATGGCTGCCAACACGAAGTTATTGAAGCAGCTTCGAAAAGAGATTAACGAAGGCAAGCGAGTTGGCCCACGTATTATTGGAGGTCAAATGGTTGATGGGCCAATGCCGGTATGGCCCGGGCTTCCAATATCGATTTCTGACGAGGCTAGTGCCAGGCAAACAGTCGCATCCTTTAAAGATAGAGGCGCGGATTTTCTCAAGGTCTACTCATTAATCCCACGCCAAGCCTATTTTGCGCTCGCAGATGAGGCAAAGAAACGTGGGATCACATTTGCCGGGCACGTACCCGTTTCGGTTAGCGCCCTCGAGGTTTCGGATGCCGGGCAGAAGAGCATTGAACACCTCGAAGGGATTTTGCGCGCCTGTTCAACTGTGGAACCCGAGCTTAGGAAGACTCTTGAGGAAGCATTAAAAGATGCAAAAGATACCGAGCAAATGAGAGCAGCTCTGGTGCGGGCACTAAACGAAACAGAATTTAAGGCACTCGAAACCTACAGCGACGAAAAAGCGGCGGCGGTGTTTGCGCGCTTTGCTGCGAATGAAACCTGGCAAGCAGTTAACCTCGTGGTGCATCGAGCGGGAGCATTCATGGAAGATAAGGATTTTACTAATGATCCTCGTCTCAAGTATGTGCCTCGCGACACCAGAGATTCCTGGCAGAATCAAGATGACTTTCGCTTGAAGAATAGAACCGCTGAAACTATCGCCCGCCACCGGAAGCTGTTTCAAAAGCAACTCGAGTTGGTTTTGGCAATGCATCGAGCAGGGGTGAAGCTGTTGGCCTCGACTGATTCATTGGTATGGTATGTGGTTCCTGGCTTCAGCTTACATGATGAGTTGGAGCTCTTGGTTAAAGCTGGTCTCACACCGATGGAGGCGCTTCAAACCGCTACGCGCAATCCGGCAATCTACCTTGGTTTGAGCGACGTGGTTGGAACAGTAGAGGAAGGGAAAAAAGCCGATCTGGTGCTACTGGAAGCAAACCCATTAGAAAATATCAGCAACACAAAGCGAATTAATGCTGTAATCGTCGGCGGCCGGCTGATTCCAAAAGCTTCACTCGAGAAAATGCTGATGGAGGTAGAGCGTGCTGCTAACAACGACTAATGGAGATGGCTTTGCCTCAAAAGTCATCTTGAAGGCCACCAGAGGCACACAAAGCACAAATGAATTCTTAGCAGCGGAGGTAATCCTTAATGTTTAATCATTTGTGCTGTTTTGTGGCTTACTCTCTGTCATTGAAAAAGGACTTTTGAGGCAAAGCCAATGGAGATCATCGATTGGTCTCACTACTGCGACGTGCACGGGTGCGGTAGCGACGAACTTTTGCCAGGTTGCCGCAATCCTGCATATCGCACCACTGACGACTCCTGTTTCTACTTATATCTTCAAACAGCCAACCGCAATCGTTGCCGCAACATTCTCGCAGTCGCGACCAGTCTCCGGTAGTCAAAAGCTCAGCCGCTGATTGAGCTATGGACCAGAGCATACGATCCAGTGCAGTGTCACGGTCGACCCATTCCCACGTAAACCCGTTTGCCTGGTAGGTCAATCGCTCATGAGTCCGTGATCGCAGTAATTCGTCATTCACGATCTCCAGATCAGCGGTCTGCGGTCGGCGGCTTTTCATCGTTGCCTTGAAGGTGCGGTGGAGTGCTTCCCGCAAAGCAAGAGCACGGTCAAACACAACTTTTGCCTCGCGAGCATTGCGCTTCCCTGCCTGAATCAAACGTTCAGCTTCTGTCGCGGTGACGATGCCTGAATGACGGCTCCACTCGACGAGATCTGAATAGCCGGCGAGTTTGTCGCCCAACACACTTTCGACTGAATGACTTCGTGACGACTCGCTCTTTCGCCCGTCGACGGTGTTGATAAAGTCCAGACACAATCGACCTCCAACCAGTTTCATCTCCGCCGCCGCAGATCTTTGGATTGCTTTCATAATTCGCCCTGCCTCCGTAACCAGTAAACCGACCATTGACAGGTTACCAATGCCCGACTATCATGTAACCTGTGTAACTCATGTTAGACGGTTACTGGGTTGTTTGTCAAAAATGTGCAATTGATTTCTTAGGGTGAACGACATGCTTTCGAACCAAACGTCAAATTTCAATGCGACCGGCCAGAATCGCCTTCTAGTCCTGCTCGCCTTCGCCTGCATTTATCTAATCTGGGGTTCAACTTATCTAGCGATCCGGTACGCCGTGGAAACTATTCCCCCACTCTTTGTGGCGAGTTCCCGGCACCTGATTGCCGGCGGATTGCTGTTTGGATGGTGCTGGTGGCGCGGGCTGCGTCCTACTAAACAGCAATGGCTCGCGAGCATCGTGCTCGGGGCCTTATTCTTCCTGCTCGGTCATGGCCCACTACACTGGGCCCAACAAACACTTCCCTCCGGCATAGCGGCGTTCTTAATCGCAACCGAACCAATCTTCGTCGCGATCATCCTGACCGCAACTCGACGCACCCACATCACTCCGATGCTGTTAATAGGTTTGTTGCTGGGGTTGGTCGGCCTTGCTCTATTCATGGGTGCCGACCCACAAACCGGTCGCTCCGAGATGCTGAGTTCAATTGCAGTTCTAATCGGCACAGCCTTCTGGTCGATCGGGATGATCTATTCACGCAATGCGCCGCTGCATCCTGACGACCGCATGGCGGCGGGAATGTCGCTGCTGGCGGGTTCAGTGATGCTATTTCTGACCGGGATGGTAACGGGAGAAGCAACAGATTTTCACTTAGCCTTAGTTTCGGTGAAATCTCTCGCGGCGCTGGGATATCTGGCGATCGCGGGCTCGCTGATCGCTTACTCAGCCTATTTCTGGCTACTGAACCGTTTTCCTCCGACACTCATTGCCACCCATACCTACGTTAATCCGGTTGTCGCGTTGGTCCTGGGATGGGCTTTCGCGGGAGAGGTGCTTACAACTCAATTCGTATTTGGAGGAGTGGTGGTGATCGCTGCGATTGTTTTGGTGGGCCGAGCGACGGCCCACGAGGCCCAGGAAACAAAAATCCGCGAACAACGTTCCCATTCATCCGCCATGCAGCATAAAGCGGCAAACTGTTGACTTGGATCACACAATTATTAATCAAGTCGTAGTGGGGTCAGTTTGAGTAGCCGAAGGCGTTGGTTGTAATGGCTTTACGCCAAAGGCGTACTCGAACTGACCCACTTACTTATCAAGTCATTATGTGGCTATTCGCACACACATGCGTTAGACTGCGCCGAAAACTCGGAGAATCATTTTGGCGCCCAGCAAAGAGATTCGTAGTCTGTCAACTTCCGACAGCAATTGCGAAATCCAGCGGGCACTCCGTTCGGGAGCGCCTGGACCATCGTGAACAACACCAGGATCATCAATCGCCTAGTCCAGGCGTCGCTCTTCGTTTTACTACTGTGTGTTTGTGCTCGCGCCTTTGTCTCGATCCAGGCTGACAAGAACTTCATCCGCACTCATTTCACCTCCGACGACAACCTGCATGGTGAAGTAGTAAATCATATTGCGCAAACCAGCGATGGTTTTCTCTGGCTGATTGTCAATGGTGTGAGTCTGGTCCGGTTCGATGGAAAGAATTTTGACAAACTCAACCAATCTGCGGGAACACTGGCGGTTGCGCCTGACGGAGATCTCTGGGTGGGCACGCCTAAAGAACTCATCCGTATCCCTTCGTCTAATTCCACCCAATTCACTCTTAGTGGACTAGTGACCCACCATCCGGGTCCCGGCAAAGCCAGCGAGATTACCGCCCTGCGCTTCACTGAGCGGGGTGTATTGTGGGTTGGAACTGCTGCCGGGCTGTTTCGCTACGAGAATAATCAGTTTGTGCCTGTTGGACCACGAGTGTCGATCCGTCAAATTGTCGCAGCGCCTGACGGACATCTACTGGTGAGCAACGACGAGAGTTTCATGGAGTTTGCGGGCTCCGAGGTGGTACCTCACCCTCAGCTACCAACCCAACTGGGAGTAAACGACAACGAGATCTTTTACGTTCTGAAAGATCATCATGGCAATACCTGGTACTGCACGGCTCTCGGAGTTGCACGCGAAACAAATGGGCGAATTCAAAAGCTGGGAACCTACGCTCGAGGGAATGGAGCATCCCGCGCCCATGAGGATTCACGCGGAACGATTTGGATAGCGAAAGAGGAAGGACTGTTTCGCGCAACGTCGAATGGCTTGGAACTCGTGGAAGCCAGAATGCAGGTACGTGCTTTTTACAACGATCGCGATGGGAACTTGTGGGTTGGTACAAATGGCGGCGGATTGTACCGGTACAAGGAACGCGCGATTCGAATGTTCACCGTTGCGGATGGGTTACCCAACGATCTGCTCATGACCGTACTTGAAACACGCGACGGGTCCATCTGGACGGGTGCGAATTGTGGCGGCATAGCGCGATTTGATGGCACGCGTTTGCAAACCTATAACGAAAAAAACGGGCTGCTGAATACTTGCGTATGGGCCCTGGCCGAAGATGCGAATCGCGATCTGTGGATCGGAACGTGGGGTGGTGGCGCCTATCGTTATCGCGACGGGACTTTTACGCAATACTCAAAGAATCAGGGTGTGGACGATCGAGTAACAAGCATCGTCGCCGCGCGTGACGGATCTATCTGGTTCGGCACACGCGGTGGTCTGAGTCGTCTGAAGGACGGACAGATACGCAATTATTCAACTGCTGACGGTCTTTCCGGTGATGCGATCATGCGAGTCTACGAAGATCGCGCGGGAGTCATTTGGATTTCCACTCGACAAGGACTCGACCGCCTCGTCGGCGATCGTTTCGAGAATTTCGGTTCTTTACCTAAAGCGTTTGTGCTTCCTATCGGCGAGGATCGAAGCGGCGGCTTCTACGTCAACGTCAACGTCGTTGGCATGTCGACGACGACCAAGCGTCTCGAGAATGATCGCATTGACGACCTGAAAGAAATACCCGGAACTTATGCGGTCGTCGAAACTGAACAGGGCGAATTATGGTTGGGAGGCACCGGATTTGCTCGCATACTACCGGGTAAATTTGCACAGTCGCAACACCATGATGAACCTTTGGATCATGAAGATTTTTTACTGTCCGATGGATTAGCGACGACTAAAGTGAGTGGCGCAGGTCAACCCGCTATGACTTTGACTCGTGACGGTAAACTTTTGGCTGCTACCCCGAAAGGGTTAGCGATGTTCGATCTTCGTCGCTTGCCAATCACGAACACCAAGCCCTTTCTTTATTTAACGAACGTAACTATCGGCAGAAAGACTGAACCAGCCCCTCGCGAAATCATACTGCCGCCGGGAACCAGTCACCTCAGAATTGATTTCGCGGCCGTCGAAATCTCGGCGCCCGAAAAAATTCACATGCAATACCGGCTGGATGGCGTCGATTCTGAATGGATCGATGCCGGAGTTGATCCGCATGCAATCTACACCTACATCCCAGTGGGGACTCATCAACTACATGTTCGTGCTTGCAATCGACATGGAATCTGGGACCGGCAGGGAGTGGTTTTTAGCATCACGCAGAAACCATACTTCTATCAAACACGCTGGTTCATCGCCGCGATGGTCGCGCTCGCACTATTGCTGATGTTCCTCATTTACCGTTTCCGGGTAACACAAATTTCTCGCCAGATGAGCGCCCGTTTTGACGACCGACTCGCTGAACGCACTCGCGTGGCGCGCGAATTACACGACACGTTGCTGCAAACAGTTCAGGGAAGCAAGATGGTGGCAGATCACGCTTTGAAAAACTCCGCCGATCACGCGCGCGCTATTTCGGCACTGGAACAATTATCAACGTGGCTGGCACAGGCCACTGAAGAAGGACGCGCTGCGCTCCACTCTTTGCGCGCGTCAGCTTTGGAGAAGAACGATCTTGCTGAAGCGCTTCGTCGTGCGATCGACGAATGCAACATCGGGAGTAGTCCTAAGATCTCATTATCCGTCAATGGAGACTTCATAGAGATCCATCCGGTTGTTCGTGAGGAGATCTATCGGATTGGCTATGAGGCGATTCGAAATTCGTGTACCCACTCAGGTGCCGAACACTTAGACGTAACACTCGAGTATGCACACGATCTAACGCTGCGTATCAGCGACAACGGCGCAGGCATCGACGGCGAAGTAATAGACAAAGGCAAAGAAGGTCACTACGGATTGCAAGGCATGAGAGAACGCGCTGAGCGCATCGGCGGTAAGTTCAACCTGGTGAGCACTCCGGATTCGGGCACCATAATCACCCTGGTAGTTCCCGGTCGCCTCGCCTTCCGCACCGCACGCCGCACTTGGTTCCAACGGCCTTTGCACAAAAAGTCGGCTGGTCAAAAATCTAGCCGCGATTGAAATCTTGTGAATCATGTGAATCTTGTAAATTCTGTAAAAATGCTCTGCGCGCCTGAATCCGAAACACCGCTTCACATGATTTACAAGCTTAGACAGGATTACAGGATTTTTTGTGCAAAGCGGTTCCAACGAACAAAATCCCTTTCAAAAGCAGGGTGAATTCACCATAACTCCCTGGACGGCAAATTAATCTACACAGAACTCTGGGCTGTGGTGTTTGACTGACAGAACACTTTATCAAGGCAACCATCCAAAAATTCGGTTCGGTAAATTCCAGGAGTGACGGAGATTATGAAGTTCAAAGCACCGAGTTTATTAGCACTCATTCTGTCAGTGGCTGTTCTCGGACAGATCTTATTTGTCCGGACTACAAACGCTAATCGAACGGAGCCATCCGACTCAACACGAATTGCCCGCTTTGAAACTTTGCTCGAAAGTCTGCGACACGAGCTGAAGATACCGGCTTACTCCGCTGCCATTGTGAAAGATCAAAAAGTGGTCTGGGCGAAAGGATTCGGCTATGCCGATGTTGATAATAAGATTCCGGCAACCGAACATACCGCCTATCACCTCGCTTCGCTCACCAAAACCTTTGCGTCTACGATTCTGATGCGACTGGTCCAGGACGGAAAGATCAAGCTGGACGATCCGGTTTCAAAATACGGCATCACGCTTGAGAGCGAAGGTGTGATCAGAGTGCGCCACTTGCTCTCCCACACATCCGAAGGAAACCCCGGCGAGCAGTATCGCTATAACGGCAATCGCTTTGCCGAACTGGATAAGGTGGTTGAGAGAGCGAGCGGCAAATCATTCGCCGAACTCCTAATAACAAACATTCTCGATCCTCTCGGCATGAGTGAGACCGCACCTAACGTGCCCACGATTGTCGGCACAAAATCGCCAAACGCCGCAGGCCAGGCGGCCGAGACCGAAGTAAAAGCCGCCGTTATGGATATCATTGCGGGCTTCAATTCCGGCAACGTTGACCAAATTCAGCAGCGTCTCGCGCCGCAGCAAAACCGCTTTTACGGCGACGGTGGTTTTCTAACTCGTTTTATCGAGGCGGCGGATCTGAGGGGAGCATTCCACTCTGGTTTAAAAGTTAAGCTCGAGGTCAACCACCTCGAGGCGGCAGTTTACGGCGACAGCGCCATCACAACTTTTTTGGTGAGTTCCACCATCACGCCTGCCAATGGACCACCTCGCAACGAAGGTCCGTGGAGGACTTCATACTTCTGGAACAAACAAGACGGCGCCTGGAAGCTGGTTCATGCGCACCAGTCGCCATTGAACAGAGCGATAATCACGGAAAAGCATCAGCAACGATTCGACACGATCTCAAAAATACTGGCTCAACCGTATGCGCTTGATCGCGAATTTAAGCTCACGAAAATAAGTTACCCGCAGGGATTCAGCACTTCCGCCGGTTTGATTTCAACCGTGCTTGATATGGCGAAGTATGACATCGCGGTTGATCAGAACAAGTTTCTGACGAAAGAAACTCAACAACTCGCTTTCACGCCGGCTGTTTCAACCAAGGGTGAGTCGCTTCCCTACGGGTTGGGTTGGTTTACGACGAACTACCAGGGTACGAAGCTGCTCTGGCATTACGGCTACTGGACCGGCAACTCATCTTTTATTTTGAAGGTGCCCGAGCAAAACATTACGTTCATCATCATGGCCAACTCTGACAATCTTAGCCGTCCGACGGATCTCGGCTCGGGTAATGCGCTAAGTTCTCCGGTGGGTATGGCTTTTTTGAAGACGTTCATTTTTCCCGAGAAGTTCGGAGAGAGCATTTCCGAAATTAGTTGGAACGCGCCCGCTACAGAGTTGAAAAATCAGCTCAACGCGATTGCGGCTAAACCCTACGCCGATGTCTACCGCACCGACCTGGTTACAAAGTTGAGGATTTATCAAAGCACAGGACGCGTAACCGATGGCGCGCAGCTGGTGAAATTGTATGGCGAGCTTTATTCCAAGCCGATGCCCGCTGATCTGGTGAAGCTGCCGGTGATAGCGCAGATCCTTCAAGTGCAGGACAACGAAGATAAGAGTCTCGCGTTCAGTTTGGCGAGTAGTCAAAGCGTTCGTATTTTCGCCATCGGCGAAGGTGGTCAGCCCGGTGAAATGTTTGATTACGGCTGGATCGAAGACGACAAAGGCTCACGCGTGTGGGAGATGCAGGAAACTAAAACGACACATGCCGGTGGCGCAGGTAAGAACCGGCAAATTGATGTGCAAATTACTCTCCCGGCGGGCAACTACAAGTTGCGTTACAAATCTGATGATTCGCACGCGTTCGACCACTGGAACAGTCTGCCACCCGAGATTAATTTTTGGGGAATTGCCGTCTATAAGAAATGAGCCGACTAACGACTCAATGTGCTAGTTCCTCAGAACTGCCAGGAAGAGTCCATCTTTACTGACCACATATCGATTACGCCGCTCCTCACCCTCGACGTTTATTCTGAAGAGCGGCGTCGGCGCTCCGGCAGCAAAACGATCTCCATTCGTTTCAATCTCAACTGACATTAACGTTCCACCGTCAAGATAGAACAACTCTTTTCCATCCGCGCGCCACATCGACGTAGTTGCGCCCCTGGACGAACCGGAAACTACATGCACATCGCCAACCGGCGTACCGGCCGCCCCCATCCGGCGAACAGTGATCACCGAACCATTTTGGGTGGAGCTATAAGCCATCCACTTTTGATCGGGAGACAGGCGCGCGGCTCGGGCAGGCGCTGAAGCAAAGACCACACGTCTTTTATCCGGCAGCGACAACAGGCCCACTCCAGGCTGATTATCTCCCTTGTTCCGAAAGTTAAATATTAAAAAGCGACCATCTCGGGAAATGTCCTCGAGGTTTAGATCTTCATTCGACGCGAGTACAGATTCGGTTGGTCCATTCCCACGAGCCGGCACTCGATAAATGTTTCGTACCCCGTTCTTATTCGCGGTGAAGAAAATCCATCTGCCGTCGGGCGACCATAATGGATTCATCTCGTCGGCAGGATCGGAAGTCAGTCGACGCCCATCGCCATTAGCTCGCGAAAAAATCCATAGATCACGTGCCTCAACTTCAGAGTCATTCAACGCAACAACAACCTGCCTTTCGTCTGGCGAAAGAGCGGGCCCGGAGTATTCGGCGGTTTCACCGATTGTTCCCCGCGGCGTTCCAGTACGATCGAGCCAGGTCAAACTTGTCTTTGAATCTGAGTCGGTGGGTGGGCTCAACGGTTTTTTAGCTTGCTCCACGATCGGAGTATGTGATTTCAACCACACAATACTGCCAATCAACAGAGCAATTACAATGAGAGCAATCACTAAACCAGCCTTGTGCCATGACGCGGTTGAAGGTGGCTTGCCTGCGGATGGACCACGCTCGCCTTGTTCTGCGATCGCAGCCTGGCGTAACGCAAACGTGAGATCGCTGGCCGACTGAAATCGTTTATCCGGATCCTTCTCCAAACATCGTTCGACAATTTCCTTCAGAGCTAAAGGCGCAACTGCCGCGTCGATTGGTGGCGGATCTTTAACCAACACCGCCGCCATCACGTCGCTCCACGTGTCGCCTTCAAAAGGCTTGCGCCCGCACAGCATCTCGTACAGCACGATCCCCACTGAGAAAATGTCAGTGCGATGATCGACTTTCTGACCACGTGCCTGCTCGGGTGACATGTACGCGGCAGTGCCAATAACCACGCCAGTCCGCGTTGTCAGATGGCCCACACTCGCGGGCTGCGACGCCTGCAATTTCGCAATGCCGAAATCGAGCACCTTCACCAGGCCGTCGCCGCGAACAATGATGTTCTCAGGTTTGATGTCGCGATGAATGATTCCGGCGCGGTGAGCGGCGTCGAGCGCCTGAAGCACCTGGGTGATTATCGAGACTGTCTCTTTTGCATCGAGTCCTCGCGGTGAAGCCGCAGTCAAACGCTCACGGAGTATCACGCCTTCAACGAATTCGGTGACGATGTAGTTACGATCTTGAGTTTCACCGACTTCAAATATCGTGACGATATTCGGGTGGTTCAGGGATGAAGTTGCCCGCGCTTCCTGCTTGAACCTCGAGACGCGATCGACGTCTTCAGTAAAATCTACCGATAAGATCTTAATAGCGACTTTTCGATCGAGACGCGTATCAACTGCGAGGTAAACGTTACCGGTACCTCCCTCACCTATGAGTTTTATTAAGTGATATGGACCAATGTCTTCAATCTTTGATTCATTCTCTGACGTCGCTTGCGAGGCGGCCATTGTCTTCGCTGCCACGTTAAGTGCCGACGTTTGCATGAACGCATCAGACTGCCCATCGAATTGCAAAAGCGAGACCACTTCGCTTTCCAACTCTTGATCACCGGCACATTCATTCGACACGAATGCAGCACGCTCTTCCGGCTCATGCTCCAGCGCCGCATGGTAAATGCTTTCGACTTTTGCCCAACGGTCCCTGTCTATCATTGAGGCTCTTTACTCAAGCGTCGCAGCAACCAGGATTTCGCCAACCGCCAATCACGCCGCACCGTTTCAGGCGACACATTCAACGCAACCGCTGTTTCCTTTTCGGTTAATCCGCCGAAGAACCGCATCTCAACTACCTGGGCCTTACGTTCATCCACTTCCGCGAGTTGAGTCAAAGCTTCATCCAACGCGAGTAGATCGGGATCGTTAATAGGCGCAACTGCCAGAGCATCATCAAACGTGACTTGAAATGCTCCTCCACCTCGCTTTTGAAAGCCGCGTGTCCTGGAAAAGTCGACGAGAATCCGTCGCATCACTCGAGCCGCAATGCCGAAAAAGTGAGCCCGATTGTGCCAGGTCACTCGACGAGCGTTTATCAATCGCAGGTAGACTTCGTTGATCAGCGCAGTCGTTTGCAACGTGTGCCCGGCACGTTCGCGTCGCATGTAAGACCTTGCCAGTCGTCGAAGTTCGACTTCAACCAAAGGGACCAACTTCTCGAGCGCAGCTTGCTCACCATCATTCCAGGCTAGTAACAGATCGGTGATCTCATTGTCGATCGACATGATGCGGTGATGGTTCACATCGATTATAGCCAACCCGATTCAGAGGATCGCGAAAATTTTCAACTCCAGGAAAAAAACTTTACCGCTTTTTAGATCGGTTCCCGCATTAGCCAGCGGAGAAAACCGTGAAGGTAAATGCGTACCGTCTATTACTGTGTTTGGTGGCGGGTCTTTGCTGGTTAGGTTTCTCGGCCCAGGCGTCTTCACGCGATCTTCCTTATCAATTTCATCCGGGAATTCGGATCAGTCAAACGAAATCGCTGACCACTCGAGAACGCGATAACTTGCTTCGCGAGTTGTCGTGGCTCACTGGTTTGCAACTGCGGGTTGGGGCAGGCGGCACAATTCATTTCGACCGCACCTTGCCCGCCGCGGGTGGCTCAGCGATCGCTCGTGAATTGTTAGTAAAGACTATCGACGGTTCCGATTCGTTTTATGTTGAGAGTGCCAACTATTCACCGCAGGTAGCATTCGCACAAATCGAGTCGGTGACAGCCTACACAAACGGAACAAACCGGCGTTACAACGAGTGGGCCATCAGAATCGATTTCGCTGACTTCACGCAGTTGAGAGGTGATGCCACGGCCATCAAAGCATTCACACCCGGCATGAACGTCATGCATGAGTTAACGCACGCCATCTTTGGTCTGCTTGATCCGGAAAGACCAAATGATCTGCTGGGAGAGTGTGAGCGATACTTGAATCTGATGAGGGCTGAGTTGGGTTTGCCATTACGACAATACTACTTCCCAAAAACCAGGTTGGCCCGAAGTCCTGCCTCGCTGTCGCAAATACTCCAGGCAGAACTCAATTTCACGCGCGCAGATCTTCACTCGAAGAAGATGGAGGAATCACTACTCACTTTCGATCTCGCAATGGTGGTTGATACCCGAAAATTGAAGTCGAAGACTTCTCTTCCACCAGATGGGTTTGCCTCAAAAGTCCGCTTTCAAAGACAGAGAGTAGGCCACCAAACAGCACAAAAAGCGCAAATGATTAAAACCTAAGGATTACCTCTACTGCTAAGAATTCATTTGTGCTTTGTGTGCCTCTTTGTGGCCTTCAACATGACTTTTGAGGCAAAGCCGCGATGATCTCCAAACACTAGGTACGATAACGTGCGGCAAAAGTCTCGGTTACTCCCTCGGCCAAATCGAGTTGAAACTGTCCTTTGATTAAGGTGCCATATACCACCAGATCCCGCGCCAGCATTCTTAAGCGACGAGCCACGGGACCCGCCAGCTCACCACTCGAATCAAAATCCTTCTCGCCGTAGACAGACACTCCATAAGGCAAGCTCCATCCATAGCACTGACGTACGCTCGTGCGCATATGCTCCATTACGGTGAGACCCTTTTCATGCGAAGCGCAGATGTAGCCAAAGAGTTTGCCGGCAAACTCGGCCCAGTAAAAGTCGAGGAAGTTTTTCATCGCACCGGACATTGAGCCGTGGTAGTCGGGTGAGGCCAGCAGAAAGGCGTCGGCCCAATTGACGGCTTCAGTGGCGGCGAGCAAACCCGTGTGTTCGATAGGCTCTTTGTCGGGGTTGTAAGTCGGCAGGTCGATCTCGTTCAGGTCGAGCAAACGCGTCTCAGCTCCGTGTTCGCGTGCCGCCGCCAATCCGATAACGGTCAGGCGGCTGCTGTATGAATCGGACCTCACACTACCGCACACACCCAGCAGTTTGATCGTCATTAAAAGTTAACTCCTCGAATTAATACGTTTGCGCCTCACGCAATTTAACAAAGAGGCTCACTCATGGCGAGTTAGACGCAACCCAACCGCTAACCTGCCGATAATCACTTAAAAGCGGGACTTTTTTGCTGAACTTGAATGGGGGAAACTGTCCTATGTCAGGCGGAGTCGGCGAAGTTAACAACAACCCTGTTGAATCATTGAACAACTTTTCGATAGCGTCTGATGAAGTTTCATTGCAAACGACCACTGTTGACGATCAGTGTTATGCCACCACTCCGGACCAGTCAACTTTAAGCGAACTACTCAATCCTTCAGATCTTTGGGCCGTCGATCGGATGATCGATCCGCGTCCGCGTTTCCTGGCTCTCGCGGAAAATGCGCCCACAACTGCTCCCACACTGGTAGACACACCTCAAGCTGATCTGACTCCCAAACAACGCGCTCTACTCAGCCTGGACCTGGCCGCTGCAAAACTTGAAGAGGCAGATGGCGCCGGCGCCGCAACCATTCTCGACAACGCAGCCCGCCAGGCTCGCGAAGATGCGCGAGGTCTAAATCCGACGAGCGTGGAAGCACGCTTTCTGACAGCTTTTGCGAATAACGCAGAGGCGCGAGCTGATGTTTATCGCGTGCGAGCTCCGCAAGAGGGCTTTCAAACTGCCGGTCGTCTTTCCTCCACGGCTTATCAAACCGAACAACTCGCAGCCGAGCTAGAGCGTTCCGGGGCGACCGCCGACGCCAGAGTGTTGCGAGCGATCGCCGCCGACTCCCGGATACAGGCTCAGTTAACCAGTCAGGGCGCCGCAAACACCAATACTTTAATCGGGCTCGGACTTTCACAAACCTATCAACAGGTAGTCAACGCCAGCTTCGACCAGCGAATCGCGAATGCCAGGGACTGGGCCTATCCATGGGAGTCTCAAAGTCCGGCAGCCACGCTGCGCCAAGCCCGGCAAAGAATGCAGGGGGTCTTTGAAGAACTGAATCGGACCATGCGCGAAGAGGGTGTCTCTCTCGATCGCGCGTGGAACCTCATGTTCGAAGACAACCGCATGGACGGATTCCGAGCTCCGGCACGCGTTCCCGGATTCGTCTCACGTAATGACGCAGCCACTTTCCTGCGGAACCATGAAGTCACGAAGCATCTGTTGACGCCTTTCGCCGACATGGCGCGTGGCGCCACTGCGGGTAACGCGGCGGAGATCGATCGTGGGCATGCGGATCTGGTCCAGGCACTTCGCAACAACGGTCAGTGGGAAGTGTCGCGAGCAGTTTTGAATCAACTTCAGGCTGACGCGCAAACACCCGCAGGCCGTGCGGCAGTAGAACGACTGAATGCCAGTGAGAGCCGCGAATGGTGGACGGCAAAGACCGGCGAGTTCATACGCGAAGATCTTCCGATCCTGGTGTTGTCAGGACTGGTATCGGGCGGTGTTGGAACGGGAGCGAGATTGCTGGCAACCGCTGCTGGTTGGAGCACGCGAGCTGTTAGGGCAACTCAGATCGCGGTTGAGTTGGGGACGTTTGTACCGACCGAGCGAATCTTAAACGAAGCCATCAACGGTCAGCGTGCAGATTGGTCAGCGAGTGCGCTTGCCCGCGACTACGCTTTCACGCTCGGCGGCTATGGTCTATTCAGGGCCGCGGGCCGCGGATGGACTGCCTTACGCGAGAGTGGATTCGGACAATCAGTAATTGGGCGTTTGCGTGGTGAAGGTGAGTTGCTCAACTTCACTACTCCACGTGGGCGAACTATAACTATCAGCCGTCGCGCGCTTGAGGACATGCTGAGTGGACCAGCGGCTGCGAATGCTCGCATTGCAGCGTATCGCCAGACCCATGGCATGCCGGCGATTGATCTCACTCCGACCACCGGTGGACCAACCGGAACAGTTGCTTCAGTTCGCATCAATGGACGTGATGTATATGGACTGAATACCACGCTCGAACGACAGTATCTCGGCGTCGATACGTTAGCCGCGCGCCAGGCAGTGCTCGCTGATATTCAACAGACTCTGGGTAAACTACAAGGCGCGACGATCGCGCGTTCAGGACAATTCCTGACTCACGCCGAAGCGCAAGCATTGATGAACGCGCAACGGCAGTTTGGTCGTTTGCCTGAACGAGTAACGCTTTTCGTGGATCGGCCCACTTGCCCGCAGTGCTTTGGTTCAATGGAGGAGCCAACTGAGCGCGGTCTGCGCGTGCTGGCCGAACTTTACGGAGTTAAGGAACTGACGGTGATTGATTCTTTGGGAGGAAGCCTGCTGATACGGCCAAACCAGCCTACCGTTAGGTTGCGCTAGCTGTGGTATAACTTCGCTTAGTTTGAGGGCACGAGCTATGAGTCAGGCCGCTATGCAATTACCGAAAGTAATTTTTAATCTTCCCGATGGCAAGGAACAGGTTAACCCGGCCACGGATTCGCTGCGTGATTTTGTACTCAATCGCGGAGACGAGTTTTGGGCAACCGGTAGCGGTCAGGCGGCCCTCGAGTTCAAAGGTGCAGATGCAGGATCTCGACTGCTCCTAACCGGACTGCAGTCAGCGGGCTTCTTTTTGATCTATGAGCCGGCCCAGGGCGACTCTCTTGCCGCAACTAATCCCACCACTGCCGAACAAGAGATGATCACCGTTTACGTTGGCGGTGAACCAATGGAAGTCCCTGCAAGCAATTTCCTCGATCGAGAAACCGCCTGGCGCATCATCGGAGATTTTCTCCACGACGGAAAACCCAGCCCCCACGTTACGTGGGAACCGTGGTTGTGACACGCAAGGCGTGATGTCCCATTTAAAGTACGCCTTCGGCGTTAATTCAAACCGATCCCAGTACTGTTAAATCTCACCATTAGTCCTTCCAGCCCCAGGGTGCGGCCGGGGTCGTGATGGGGGTTTTCAAGTCGAACTTAATACTGAAAAATCTCTCGGAACCCATGCGGCGAAGGTTGTAAGTGAAGTGCTCACCGGGAACGAGATCGATCCACCAGACATTGGTCGCCGCCGCCGGTATCGTGTTAACAGTCTCCTGATCGGCTGGAAACATCTGTCGTGCCGGCATGCCAACGCTTGTCGTTGAGCCGCCGTACATCGTCACGGTGTCAGGCTTCCCGTCTTCGTGGCGATGATCGTGTCTGAGTAATAGTCTGTCTTTTCCACGCGTCAATACCCACGTTCGCGAACGGTTTTCACCAACAACGAACGGAACTCTGATGCGATCCTTTTCGCATGAACGAACGTGCATTACGAGCGTTTTATCTTTAAACGTGGTGTCGTCGGCTGGAGCTGCGACCACCGTTCCCGCGTAGGCTTTTCCGCAGAGCTTTTCCAGTTCTCTCCAAAAGACAGCGTTGGCGGGCTCGGTCTGCGCTTGAACAGTGACGGTCGAAACGGCGAGGAAACACACCAGAATTAGTTTTTGTTTCATAACTTCTTAAGTTACCGGAATTCGACCCAGGTTGGGTGCTGTCTTAAATTGAATTCTCTCTGCGGTCCTCTGCGTAATCTCCGCGATCTCTGTGTTACAGAAGCTCGTTTCGACGCAGAGAGCGCAGAGATTACGCAGAGGCCGCAGAGGTGATTATTCTAAATAAGACACTACCCCAACTTGAGAAGCATTGCCAAGCGACTTGGGTTTGGATTATGTTTTCCTTACTTCAATAAAACTTAGGACTCCGATTCCAACAAAGGAGTGTGAAAATGGCACGTATCTCTCTATGCCTCGGGTTGATTCTCTTCGCGCTGACTGGCTCCGTCCAAAATGCTTATGCTACGAATTGGACGAAGGACATGAAAGAGGGCAAGGCAATGCTGCAGTCGGCTGGACCACTCGCGTTTGGTCCAGACGGCATTCTCTTGATTGCCGATACCAAAGCGGCGGCGATTGTCGCAATTGCAACCGGCGACACCAAAGCGGCTGCGAACGTTAAGCCGTTGAAGGTTGAAGCCATCAATGAAAAAGTCGCAGCGTTACTCGGCACGACCGCCGATCAGATTCTGATCGAAGACATGGTCGTCAATCCACTTTCGCGCAATACGTATCTCGCGGTCTCACGCGGACGTGGACCAGATGCCGTTCCCGTGCTGGTGCGAGTGAAAGTTGATGGTCAACTCGAAGTCGTCGCGCTCGACAAGATCAAATTCTCAAGAGCTGAATTGCCAAACGCTCCGGCTGACGCCATGGTTGGCGAGGGCAATCGCCAGCGCAACCCGCGTCGCGAGTCGATCACTGATCTGGCTTTCACTGAAGGGCGAGTGCTGGTCGCTGGTTTATCCAACGAAGAATTTGCGTCAACGCTCCGCGCGATTCCATTTCCGTTTCAAGAAATATCAACACCGACCAGCGTCGAGATCTATCACGGCGCACACGGGCGTTTTGAAACGCGCGCTCCGGTGCGAACATTTGTTTCTTACAACGTCGGCAAAGAAACTCAAGTACTCGCGGCTTACACCTGTACACCACTCGTGCAGTTTCCTCTTAACGAGTTGAAACCAGGAGCCAAGATCAAAGGTAAGACGATTGCCGAACTCGGAAACCGTAATCGCCCGCTCGACATGATTGTCTACGAACAGAACGGCAAGAACTACCTGCTGCTCACGAACAGTAGTCGTGGCGTCATGAAGATCGGTACGGATAACATTTCAGGGGCTGAGAGCATCGTCGCGCCGGTGCCGGACGGAAACACCAAAGGGATGGGTTATGAAACCATCGCCGATTGGAAAGGTGTGGACCAAATGGATCGTTTCGATAGCAAGCACGTGCTGGTGCTCCGTCGTAACGAGGGTGGCGCGTTAAATCTTGAAGCATTGCCTTTGCCGTAGCATGAACCAGATACGCACTCGCGCAACCGTCGCAACTTTGGTGGCGCTGAGCGTTGTTAATTCGATCGCTACGAGCGAATCAATTTGGGGGCGCAGGTTGCTCGCAAGGTCGCTTTCTACGGAAAGTGAACAAGCCAAGCAAACTGCGCCCTCAACGATTTCCATCCGCTGGGTTTCCGATCAGTCAGATCCCAAACGCCATTCAGTTGAAGTTACCGGATTAACGAAAGCCACGCTGATGCGTTTGCGCCGTGCGAAGTGGGAGTTATCAGATTGGCAAAAATTACTTCGCGTTCAAGTCGAAACAAAGAATGTGGTTCCCGCAATGTTGGGAACATATCGTGTTGAAGAAAATGCAATTCGCTTTGAACCGCAGTTTCCTTTGGTGCCTGGGCTCAGCTACCAGGCCAGTTTTCGGCCGGCGCAATTGCCAATTAATAAAGGCGGGCGAGAATTAACCGCCGTAGTTCGCGTTCCAACGAGCAGTCTCACGCCCACAACCGTCGTCACCCAGGTGTATCCCACGGCCGAGGTGCTGCCTGAGAATCTCCTGAAGTTTTATGTGCACTTCTCAGCCCCGATGAGCCGCGGGCAAATCTACGATCACATTCGCCTGCTCGACGCGGGCGCTAAACAAGTTGAACTGCCATTCTTGGAAATCGACGAAGAGTTGTGGGACGACTCAATGACGCGACTGACAATCTTTATCGATCCCGGCCGGATCAAACGCGGTGTGTTGCCGCTGGAAGATGTTGGACCAGCACTCGAAACGGGTAAACGTTATTCACTGGTCATTGACAACACCTGGAAGGATGGTGCTGGAAAACCGCTCAAGGAGAGTTTTCAAAAACTGTTTCTGGTTGGAGCGCCGGATCGCGAGCCGCCCGATCCTTCGCAATGGAACGTTCAACTACCGGCATCCGGCACTCAGAATCCGCTCGTAGTGCTCTTCCCTGAACCGATGGATAATGCACTCACCCAACGCGTTATCCACATCACCGACGCTTCAGGAAAAACTGTCGCCGGGCAGATCGAGCTTACCGATCACGAGCGTCGTTGGAGCTTTCGACCACTTGGACCATGGAAACGTGGTCAACATCAACTGGTCGTGCAAACAACGATTGAAGACCTTGCCGGAAATAACATCGGTAAACCGTTCGATGTGGATCTATTCGAAGGCGTGCAGCGACGACTCACCACTGCAACTGTCAAACTGCCATTGCCGATTCAGTGATCTCGACGCCTTTGCACAAAAAGTAATACATCCTGTCAAAGATCGCTAAACGAAAGAATGTTCCCACGCAAAGACGCAAAGACGCAAAGGCGCAAAGAAAACCTTTAGAAACGCGGTAGCGCTTTGCGTCTTTGCGCCTTTGCGTGGGAAATCTTTCGTTCGAAGTTTAGTTTTTGTGCAACCAGTCCAATTTCAGAAATGACCTCGATGGTTTCATGATCAGTGATGAAGCTGAACCCAATCTCGGGTCCGATCAGCACGCCGGCCAACAGGTAAGCCAGCAGCGCAGGCTGTTTGAACTTGTTCGCGATAAAAGCGAGACCTGCGGCTACGATGACACACAGGCCAATGTCGTTTAAGAGATTCGCGGCCCCGTGGCCGCCGGAAGGATCGGTTGCGAAAAGCAGAATCTTCATAGGGAAGGTATGCACTTATCTGTGCAGTGCACGAAAACATGTACAGCACGCAGGGATAGAGAGCTTCTTCAAAATAAAGCTCGCCAGTCGACTAAATTTGATTGAGTGTTACGAGGGCTTTGCCTCAAAAATCATCTTGAAGCCACACAAAGAGGCACACAAAGCACAAATGAATTCTTAGCAGTAGAGGTAATCCTTAAGGTTTTAATCATTTGCGCTTTTTGTGCTGTTTTGTGGCCTACTCTCTGTCTTTGAAAGCGGACTTTTGAGGCAAACCCTGTTACGAGATGAAAGGCGGCGCGCGGCCGGTGGAGGGAGATCGGAAGAGAATCGAGTCAAAGTTTGCGCTTTCGCTTCGATTCCGGAGCAGAATTTGATGCGGCAATTAATTCACGCGAATCTTGTGCAGGTGGAGTTCCAAAACAACAGAAAAGCACAAGCTGGTGATTACACAGACAAGCGCGATCCGGCAAACCAAAAGGCTCTGGCTCGGGCTGCAACGGTCGGCATCGAGAACAATAGCAGAACCAATCTTGAACCTACGAAAATTTCAGTGAGGCTCCGTTCGCGTCATCAACAGTGCGAGGGTGGCCCAGCCCGTAGTTGAAAGTCGTTGAGCATAACTTTCACCGCCTGAGGGCCGCGTCGTCTCAACCCAACTTCCATCAGGCTGTTGCTGCGATATTAGGAACACACGTCCACGCCGGATCAAATCGTTAACGCCGGGTTCCTTACTTACTTCAGTCAATGCGAGTAGGGCCATCGCGGTGTCAAAAATCTCAGGTGGAGATTTTGCGTAAGGCCCCCAACCACCGTCGGTGGTCTGCCCGGTACGTAAAAGGTTCAGCGCCTGCCGGCGTTGGCGTTGAGTGAGTTGATCGCTACTTCCAGCCATTATCAAAGTTGCCGCGGTCAACACACTGTTCGGCTCCACCCGGCTTAACCAACGTTGAGCTTTACGGCTTGCTTCAATTGATTTGACTGAGCCCTCCTGCTGCAGGACTTTCATCGCCATCGAGGTTGTCAGCGTCGTTCCCCACGTCGTTGGCGAGCCCAGCGCCGAGTCCGGGTCAATACGCCATGCGCCATCCACAGACTGTTCAGCGATGAGTTTACGAGCGGCAATCTCGAGCGGTTGGCGATCTTTAACCTGACCCGCCTCAAACGCTGCCAGCAAAGAGGATGCGAATTGAACGTTGGAAAGCGTCTTGTCGCTAAATCCCGGATCGCCTTTGTTCTGTTCCCAGGTATTAGGCTGGCTCACCCACGCGGTAGTTGCGTTGAGAGCGCCTTGCGGAATCGCGTAACCCTTCCGACCAGCAGCATAAAGCGCCCGCGCCGCATCACCATCGTTGTGACAGGAAAAGCAGCCATTGTTTTTGGACCACGCCGGAACCTCCCGCGCCAGGAAGCCAATCGCTTTCACCTCCGCTGTTTCCTTATCGGAACTCGATTGACTGCCCAGCGGAACAGATCCAACGACACCAAGGAACAAAAGAGTAAACAGCAGTCGCGTTGTTAAAAAGTTGAACATAGTGACGCCGCGATGCCGGACTGAGAGGCGGAACACCCTTACCTGTAAATCAAACTAACAACCGTGCACTCCGGGATCATGAATATCTCCCGCCGATACGGATTCAAATATGTTTTCAGCTGATACCGCGTTATCGTCGGCCGCTCCAATATCCAGGACGACGACTATGATGAGCAACCGCCAAAACGCGAATTTCGTCGCTTGATACTGTATAGACCAACGAATACGGGAAGTGCTTCATTACGTACCGGCGTCGTCCTCGTCCGCGCCACGGTGCACCGAGTGCAGGGTGTTGCAGAAGCCTATTGATCGATTGTTCAAACTCACCAAAGAAGGATTGAGATAGACTGGTTCCAGCTTGTTCAAGATAGAAAGAGGCAGCATCCCTGAGGTCTCCCAATACCTCCGGGTGCAGGGAATAGTTCATTCAAATTCAGCTTTCAGTTTGGCAAAACTTTCCGGACCGGGCAGTAAAGAAACCGTTTCATTTTCGATTTCGGTTTGCCGGCGTTCCACTTCCGCGGCCCACGCTTCTTCGACTTCAGGATCAGCATCAAGCGTGGCAATCAATCGATCGACAAGCCTTGCTCTATCAGCAGGCGTTAACTGTAAGGCTGCGGCTTCAAGCGTTTCTACGGTTTCAGATTCTAATGCCATTATTCTCTCCATTCAGACTTGCCGAACAATTCTAACCGAACATCGTCCCACGGAATCAAGTCAACCGTCCCACTTGCCCGACCAGTTATATTCGTTCCAATGCTCTTGGGACGTTTGCAGATCGATTACTTTTGCGACCAAAGCGAAAATCTGTGTGATAGAGTCCGAGCACCCACTCCAAAAAAGAAGCGGGCCGACTTGTGCAGACACACAAAATCGACCCTAGAACCTCAACCTTACACAGAAAGGATGACGCTCATGACTAATCATAGTAGCGCAAGCGCGCAACCAGAAACACCTCACGCAAACAGAACCACGATCGAAGCTTTAGCGGAGATAATCTGCAGCACCGGCGACGAATCTGCGGCCGCACTGTTTGTGCTCATGGGAAGACTGCAAAACGCTGCCGAGCCTCGCGTATTTGCAAACACGGCGAAGCATTTTGCTTTCACTCGCTGTGGTGAGTTGAACTTGGGTGGAATAGTTGACGCTCAGATTGGCGTTGTCGAAACCCAACTGCTGGCCGGCAGATCCTGATCGGTTTTAGCCACGGATTACACGGATTGAAAACCGATCCGTGTAAATCCGTGGCGAGTTGCCGCAAATTGCATATGTCTGGGCCACGAGTGATCGAATTCTTTGACTTGTCTTTACTCCATATGTTAGTTAGATGATGAATTCCATCGGCAAGCTACTATCGTCGAATAGTTGTAGTTTGGTCTCGGCGACATATCGATCATTTCTCCTGCCCAGACGATATCCTCGCTATGTAATGCACATCTCTGAGTAAACTCACGTTACCTAACGAGGTTGGTGAATGAGACGATTCTCCTTGTTTATAGGCTTTGGCGCGATTGCGGTTTCCCTGCTGCTCATTTCCTGTGCCGATCGATCTCAAAATCGCAGCGTTACGGTGCTCTATGCCGGTTCGCTTGCTACCGTGATGGAAAACGGGCTAGGCCCGGCTTTTTCCAAAGCAAGCGGATATGCATACCAGGGTGAGGCGCAGGGATCATTGGCTGCTGCGCGCATGATCCACGATGGACTCCGGAGCCCGGATGTTTTCATCAGTGCGGATCCGGCGGTTAATACAAACGTGTTAATGGGTGAAAAGAATGGAAACTTTGCGACCTGGTTTCTGACACTTGCCTCCTCCCAACTCGTGCTCGCCTACAGCCCGCAAAGTAAATTCGCAGACAAATTCCAGGCTGCAGCGGCAGGCACCATTCCGTGGTATGAAGTTCTCAAAACGCCTGGCTTGCGTTTTGGACGCGGCGATCCCAGAACCGATCCCAAAGGATACCGAACGCTTTTCCTTTTCGAACTCGCCGGCAAGCACTACAAACTGCCGGAGCTTCATGGTCTACTAGGTGAACCGGTAAATCCTGACCAGGTGTTTCCGGAAATCGTTCTGTTGGCGCGTGTTCAATCAGGACAATTTGACGCCGGGATTTTCTACAAGCATGAAGTGGTTGCACACAAGTTGCCGTTCGTGAGCTTTCCACCCGAGATCAGCCTGGGTGATCCGAAGTTTTCTGAGTTCTACGCGCAAGCTTCGTATACAACGCCTACGGGTGATCGAGTCAGCGGCGCGCCGATTCTCTTCACCATAACAATCCCAAAGACCGTTCGTAATCAGGTTGCCGCTGAGACGTTCGCGAAGTTCCTGCTCTCGTCAAACGATCTGCTTAAGGAGTTTGGCTTCGGCACTATAGACCATCGGGTGGGTGGAGATATCAACCAGGTTCCGGCAGAGCTACGCAGTTTTAGTTCGGGAAACTATCAGCCATGACGCGGTCCATCAAGCCTACTTTAATAATCTTCGGCGTGCTTGGCGGCTTGCTGTTGCTGGACCTCATACTGCCGATCGCTAACTTGCTGATTCACGCCGACTGGTCCGGCTGGGCGGCCGCGCTTCGCGAGCCCGGCGCCGGCAAAGCATTGTGGGTCTCCGCTCAAACGTCCGCGATCTCAGTAATAATAATGACCGTCTTTGGCGTTCCACTCGGATACTTACTTGCTCGCGGTAACCTTCCTTTCAATCAATTTTGGATCGGACTTATTTTTCTGCCGATGGTGGTTCCAGGTCTCGCGGGAGGAATCCTGTTGTTGTTGACGTTTGGTCCATATGGAACGATCGGCGGTCCGCTCGAGCCATGGAACATCAGCCTGACAAACAACCTGGCGGGAATTATTTTGGCCCAACTATTTGTATCGGCTCCTTTCGTGATCATTTCAGCCTATGCAGGGTTCTCCGGCGTTGATCCTAAACTGGAGATGGCGGCGGCAATGCTCGGTGATTCGCGTTGGGATATTTTTCGTCGTATCTCGCTGCCGCTCGCCTGGCGCGGAATCGCCGCAGGGATTACGCTCGCATGGATTCGTGCGTTGGGCGAATTTGGAGCAACGCTCATCCTCGCCTACAACCCGCACACACTTCCGGTTTACTTATGGGTAAAGTTTGAATCCAATGGTTTGGCTGGTGCTTTGCCGGTAGCTTTGTTGCTGGTGCTGCTTGCAACCGCGGCCGTAGGCTTATCAATGTTTCTCAGTCGTCTAACTGGTTTTGCGGAATCGTCGAGTGGACGCGTACACACAACTGAAAGCCTGACATGAGTTTACTAAAGCGAACATCCTCACAATCCACACCTGGTGGCCCAAAGAAGCTTCATGCGCGGCTACGCAAACAGCTCGGCCCGAACGCGTCTGCCAAATTCCAACTTGAAATAGAGTTTGCTGTTGCACCAGGAATAACTGTCATAGTGGGCCACTCCGGTGCAGGTAAAACAACTATTCTGCGCTGCATCGGAGGTCTCTGCGATGCTGACGAAGGCCGGATCGCAATTGGCGATCGTTTGCTTTTCGATTCGTCGCAAAGAATCAATGTTGACTCCGCAAAACGCGGGGTAGGCTTTGTCTTTCAAGACCTGGCTCTATTTCCTCATTTGTCAGTTGAGGAAAACGTAAGTTACGGCCTGCGCCGTTTAGACGTCGCAGAGCGAAAGCGACGGATGTCTGAGGTCCTTGAGGCCTTTCAGATCGAGCACCTTATCACGAGGTTGCCACGGGAGATTTCCGGCGGCGAACAACAGCGAGTTGCTTTTGCGCGATCACTTGTCACCGAGCCTTCAGTGTTACTTCTCGATGAACCACTATCGTCACTCGATCCACGGACCAAGGGCAACATCATTGAAGATTTGCGCAGATGGAATGCTGCGCGACAGATTCCGATCGTTTATGTAACCCATGATTATGAGGAAGTACTTGCATTAGGCGATCGCGTCATTGCACTCGATCAAGGGCGCATCATCGCAGAAGGTTTGCCGCAGGAAATAGTGCCCGAACTCCGCCGGCAGCAAATGGCCCAACCGACAAACTTCGAAAACCTTTTCGATGCCAGTGTCGTTGAAGTGCGCCCGACGGAACACACGATGATCTGCCAGATAACCGGAACCTCGATCCAGATTGAAGCTCCCCTCTCGTCGTTGCCGTTGGGCTCAGAAGTACGGATTGGTATTCGCGCCGAGGAGATCATGATCGCGGCTTCGCGGCCGGCGATTATCAGCCAGTGTTGCGTGGTGGCGGCGAAAGTGAAGCGGTTGGATCGTGTTGCCGAAGCAGTTGAAGTTCAATTGTCGTGTGGCGCTGATTTTCGCGTCCATTTAAGTTCACAGTGTGTTGAGTCGTTCGGACTGGAAGTATCCACTGAAGTTTGGATGATGATCAGAGCGCAGGCTTGTTATATGGTCCGTCCTGCTCTTTCCAGAACCTTGAAGCGTTTGTTTGTTTTTGTTTGCAGTGGAAACACCAGCCGCTCGCCGATGGCCCAGGCGATCTGTAACGCCGAAATTGCCAACCGGTTAGGAGTGTCGCTTGAAGCTTTGGACCGGGTAGGCATTAAAGCAGTGAGCGCTGGATTGAGCGCCCGGCCGGGCGAACCTCTAACGGAAGAAGCCGAACGTGCCCTCGCGACGATTGGCCTGCCTGACGTCCAACACAGATCCGGCAACCTGACTCGTGGTGTAGTGCAAAGAGCGGAAGTCATTTTCTGCATGACCAAAGAACAGCGTCTAAAATTAATAGCGTTGTTTCCAGAGGCCACCTCAAAGATCCACTGCTTAAACGCGGTGGGCGATATCGATGACCCAAGTGGGAAGGGTGATCCGGCGTTTTTGGAACTGGCGGGCCTGACACAACAACTTGTCAGCGAACGTTTAAGCGCGCTGGGCATAACGGAAGCCGCGTAAAACCTAATCAAGTCGCGACATCTCTGCTGAGCAAGATGGCCCAATCTCCCAATAACCGTGGTTGTCTTTTTTGTCCGAACCACGCGTTGGGCTGGCACTACCAGGATGTCGGTCACGGTCGCCCATTGATTCTGCTCCACGGCATCGGTATGTCGCACGCTGCGTGGAAGAACGTCATCTTTAAGCTTGCTGACGAACGACGTGTTTTGGCATTCGACATTGCGGGCTTTGGCATAACACCGTCAGTCGCCGAAAACATCCAGCCGACACCAGCCAATCTCCTCGCCGGAATCGGTTCGCTAACCGAAACAATCAAACAGATCGATGAAGCATGCCAACTCAGCAAAGAACATGAATGCGTCGACATTGTGGGAAACTCTTTGGGAGGCTATGTGGCTCTCGAAGCAGCCAAACTCGGGAAGCTCGACTGCTTTCGTGTCAATTCCATCGTCGCTATCTCGCCCGCCGGCTTATGGAAGAAACGTTACCCGCTTCGCAGCGAAGTAGTGCTTCAACTCACGCGCTTGGGCGTCAGCCTGTTGCCGGGTTTGACCCACGCCCTGCTGCGCCTGCAATACACACGCAAATTGATGATGGCTGTCCCGGCGTCAACCAATGTGCCCGCAGACGATGCGTGTGAATTAATAAATATCTTTGCCTTCGCTCCAATCTTTGCCTCCAAAGTTGATTTCAAGAAATTCCGCGAGAGTATGAAGAATCCTTTTAGGGGAGGCAGGACAATTCCCAAGGACATTCGAATCACAATCGCTTTTGGAAAGCGCGACTTGCTGCTTCCGCGGAGCGCGCGTTTGCGTCACGAGATTCCCGAACATGTGAGCTGGCAAGATCGTGATGGCTGGGGCCACGTCCCGATGTGGGATGACCCCGATGAAGTGGCGAAGTTTATCCTTGAATCGACCGCGTAGGCGACGCACCGCGGACCTGCTGGTGGGTGGGGCAGTTTAAAGTACGCCGAAGGCGTTCCCATTTACAAACAATCGGAAACCCTGAAAGGGTTAGCGTCGCACAGTCCTAACCCTTTCAGGGTTGATACATTTTTCTAACTTGATCCTGGGGTTGTCGCTGCGCGGCTTTGCCTCAAAAGTCATCTTGAAGGCCACCAAGAGGCACACAAAGCACAAATGAATTCTTAGCAGTAGAGGTAATCCTTAAGGTTTTAATCATTTGCGCTTTTTGTGCTGTTTTGTGGCCTACTCTCTGTCTTTGAAAGCGGACTTTTGAGGCAAACCCTCGCTGCGCTCCAACCCCAGGCTGAAATTAGCCAACGCCTTCGGCGTACTTCAAACTGACCCACTACCGACCTGCTTACCGTCTTGACCGTTCAGAGTCATATGCTTGATAAGTGAATCATCCTTCAGCTTCCCGATCGATAACGGCGTCGCCGCCAATTCTTGAGGCCGCACGCGCGAGCAGTAGCAGTACGATTACTGCGATGGCCGTTGCGAGGATGGCATAGGTGAACAAAGCGGCAAGACTTTCACCGGCGCCCAGCATCTCTTTGATGGCGGCCTTAATCGCTTCGTTCCAGGCTAGCGCTGCCACTAAGCCGAGCGAGGCGGACGCAAGCGTGATCATCGTTTGAATGAATAAGCGTGGCTTAATCATGATGTTCCTCCGTTGAGTGTTAGAATCCAGTCACAAATCTGTGAGTTCATGCCGGCAAGTTTCACAACCCCGGGTAAAAGGAAAATCGACAATGGAACGCTTTATACGGATTTGCGCTGTTCACGCTGTTTTCATCACTGCCTATACTCGCCCAAACACCAAGTGTCAAACCGGACGACTTTCGTCCGTTGATTGGAGCTCCATGGATCGGAACGCTGATTTACCTCGACTATCGATCGAACAAAGAGGTTTCACTTCCCTCTCAATTGAAAGTCACCCAGTCGACGGAGAAAAATCTAACCTGGACCTTCGAGTACGAGTATCCGAATGAGCCAAAGGCAAACAACCAGAAGACTGTCACACTCTCAGAGGATGGGACCATGATCGACGACGAAAAGATCGTTGAGCGAGAAAGCCTCGCCGGCGGTGTTTTACGTCTCGTGACGGAGCGGCGCGGAAAGGACAACGATAAAGACGCGCTTTTTCGCTACACGTATTTGATCGGGAAGTCGAGTTTTTCGATTGGGAAAGAGGTTCGGCCAGAGGGCGCAACGAAGTTCTTTGAGCGGAATCGTTACAGCTGGCGCAGGTGACGTTCCGGTGTGAAAAGTCATGGCCAAAAATCGGCTTAGGGAATTCTGATAGCTTTCAGTGGGCGGTGACGCGTATTTGATTAGCGTCTTGCGTAACGCTGATGGTCTCCCCTAACCGTTCACGAAGCTATTCGGAGAAAAGAGCTATGACAAATCATGTGTTGTGGGTAGTCCTCGCATTCACGCTCGGACTTGGAACCCAGGCGATCGGTTCCGGCTCTACAACGACCCTAGCCAACCCCCCTATCGAAGAGCCACCGCATCTCTGTTACCGCAACGGAACCTGGTACAACCCGTGCCCTCCCGATCCGTATCCGCCGATTGATCAGTTCGGTCTCTTGCCGGAAACAGATTAGTAACGCCGCCGCGCAACTCAAACGGTGACACTCGAGCTTGATCGGGTGTCACCGTTTTTGCGTTAACTTCCGGAACGGTCAGTCCAGCAGATGTCAAAGAAAAGTCAGGCCAAAAAACAGCCTGACTTCCCCAACACTTTTCGGTTTGTAGATTGTTAATTCACTAGCCTGAGCAGCCACTGCTGGTTAGCTTCGCCAACGTAATCCCACTGAATTATCTGAGCTCCGTCAGCGGTGGATTCGTTCGCTACGTCAAGTGCCTTATTGCTATGACGGGCCATGATCCGCTTATAGCCACTGCCCACATCGAACATCCGCCACTGCTGCGAGGACGTGCCGCTATCGGTCGACTGCACCACAACAGCGCCATTAGCACTTGACCCTGACTGCACTGCCATCACCTTATTGCTATGACGCGCGATGAATTTGAAATAGTTATCGCCAATCGGGATTATTAGCCAGTGTTGATTGGTCTCTCCGATGCAGGGCCACTGTATGACACCAGCGCCACTACTCGTTGAGGCATCGAAAACGTCGAGGCACTTCCCGGAGTGTCTGGCGACAACCTCGTAGTACGTATATTGACTACCACACGTCAATGTTTGCGGACTGTTAGTGAGATTTACTGTGCCTGACTCAAATCTCACCCGGAGTTGGTGCTGTTGTCCATCCTTAAAGCGCGAAGGAAGCTGTATCGCAAAGCCATGCCTTCCGTTGTCGCCTAAGTAAGAGCCGACATCGCTTCTCAAATCAGCGGCGGTCACAGTGGAAGCCAGCGTTGTGCCGTCGTAGATTCTGACTGTTATGGAAGTATTTAGCCGGTTCCGATCCGCAGCCCAGCCAGTAATCGAGTCACAGCTCACATTATCGATAAATCCTTCGTAATTGGGTGGAGGAGGGACAATCAACGAATAGAGCAGCCGGTTGGGAGAACCTGATCCCGGATTAGTCACTACGTTTGGAGTCGCTCCGTTAATGATCGCCGATCCTACGGTCGCCGGCGATGCAGTCGGATTTCTTTCCAGATATAACGCTGCGACGCCTGCGACGTGGGGTGTGGCCATGGACGTGCCGGAGATCACATTGCTGTCTGTATCACTCCCAATCCACGCCGATTGAATGTTGGAGCCCGGAGCGAAGAGGTCGAGGCAGGTGCCGATATTTGAGGCGCCGAATTGGAATATGGACCGCGCATCGTTCATCGCCGTCGCCCCTACCGTAATTGCATTCGTCACACGCGCTGGAGAGAAGTTACAGGCATTCAAGCCGTCATTTCCCGCTGCTATTGCATAGGTCACTCCATCAGCGATCGAGTTCACGACCGCGGTATCTATCGCCGACGAAGCCGGGCCACCCAAACTCATGTTTGCTACTGCCGGCTGGCCCGCCTGGTGATTCGAAGTGACAAAATTCACTCCGGCAATAACAGCGGAATTAGAGCCGGAGCCATCGGCGCCAAGGACGCGAACGGCGACGAGAGTAACGTTCTTTGCCACGCCCCAATTTGAGCCGCCAACAGTGCCGGCCACGTGAGTGCCGTGTCCGTTGGGGTCATTCGTTCCCAGACCATCACCGACGGCGTCGAAACCGGAAATCACGCGCCCGCCGAAGTCAGTATGCGTGGCGCGAATGCCGGTATCGATGATGTAAGCCTTAACTCCTGTGCCGGTTTCGTTGTAGGTATAGGTTCCATTGAGAGGCAGGTTGCGCTGATCGATCCGGTCCAGTCCCCACGTTGCGTTGGTCTGGGTTGCGACCGCGTTGACTACTCCATCCTCTTCAACAAACGCAACTCGCGGATCGTCTGCCAGTTTGGCGGCACGTTCTTCAGACATGCGCACCGAAAAGCCTTTGAGGGCGTGTTTGTAAGTGTGACCGCCATTGCGATCGCCGCTGAAGTCGCGCGAGAGACGCACAGCTTCGCCATCGACATCAGCGACGTCGTCTTTGAGAACCACGATGTATTGATTGGCAATTCGTTTGTCCGCGCGTACGCGACGGAATTTAGATGAATTGCTATTGGGGTTCTGACCGTGGACTGTAGTGAGAACTATCACTGCTACTGATACGGTCAGCAAAGCAAACAGAGCGAACGCTTTCTTCATAACAACCTCCGACGGAATTTGTTGACAGTTAAGCGGAGAGACCTGCTTTGTCTATTAATCGCGTCGAATGATTGCGGAAACTATCAGCCGATTGTTGTAGGGGCGGCCCTCCGTGGCCGCCCTAGCGTGGGACTTCTTTGTCACCCGAAAAGAGAGCCACGGAAGAGCGCCCCTATCCTGCGTCTTGAGGTGAGACGAATTTTAAGTTCCACGCTAGGGCGGCCACGGAGGGCCGCCCCTACAACGACGCAAGTCTGTTTTTATGATTGATAGGTTTCAGGCGGCTCTGACGCGTATTTGAATACGTCCCACTAAAGAAACCCATCTAGGAGAAGAGAGAGTTATGACATTTAACACGTGGTTAATGATCTTTGCGTTATCCCTCGGAATGGGAACCAGCCAATCATTCGCACCTGACACCACGCCGGATTCAGATGCCAGACCTAAAGGAAAAATTGCGAATCATTGCTACATCAATGGAGTTTGGTACAACCCATGTCCGACCGAGCAAGGAGGGGATCCTGCTCCCGACCCCATCCCGGAAACCCAGCCACCAGCCTAAAGGGTCAACTATAGCGAAGACGCCCGGGTTTCACGTCGAATGGTCGCGGAACTATCAGGTAGTAGGGGCGGCCCTCCGTGGCCGCCCTAGCGTGGGACTTCTTTGTCTCCCCGAAAAGAGAGCCACGGAAGAGCGCCTCTATCGTGCGTCTTTAGGTGAGACGAATTTTAGTTCCACACCAGGGCGGCCACGGAGGGCCGCCCCTACAACGACGCCAGTCTGTTTTTATGATTGATAGCTTTGAGTAGGCTCTGACGCGTATTTGATTGAGTAACGTCTCACTAACAAAGCCAACTAGGAGAAGAGAGCCATGACAATCAGCACGTGGTTAATGATCCTTGCGTTCGCCGTCGGAACGTGGACCGCCCCCTCGAACGAATCTATGTCAACGTCGGCAGAAGCCCCCCGTCATAGGGGAATCGCGGGCGAGTGCTACATCAACGGGCAGTGGTACAACCCATGTACGGACGCGACTTTTCCCCATCCCGATACCGAAACGAAAAATCAGCAACCGTAACGAGTTCCGGATCTGCTTCAACGATGACGCTCGAGCCCTGATCGGGCGTCATCGCCGTTGCGCAACGTCACTAAAATAGCTTGACCAGCACCGGCACATACGCCCGCGTATCGCGCACCAACACAATTTGCCGTCCGTCGTCCGACCACGCGAAGGATGTGATCTCTGCATCTTTGAAGTCGGTTAACTTCCGAAACGGTTCGCCATTGATTGGTTGAATCCAGATGTTTGAGGCGCCGCTGGAACTGCTGACGAAAGCGAGTCCCTTCCCGTCCGGCGTCCAACGCAAACGGTTATCAGGGGTAGCGCTGATGCCGTGGAACGGACGAGTCGATTCAGGTAACGCAAACCGCTTCACGGTCTTGCTTAACGTAAGGTCGTGGATTTCCAACTGCCATACCTGACTTTCCGGTTGCTCGTTAACAAAGAACGCCAGCAGTCTTCCATCAGGCGACAGTGATGGTCCCTGCACTTCCCTGCTTAAGATCAGTTCCGGTGGTCCACCATCGATCGGCACTTTGCGAACGTCAATGCCGGTACGATAGATGACCCATTTGTTGTCTGCCGTAACCGAAGGAAGGTCTTCATAGGTTCCGGTGGTGAGTTGCAGCGGCTGCGTTCCGTCAGCATTCATTCGCCAGATGTTCATCGTGGCGCCGCGGGTGTGGCAGTACACGATGTATCGCCCATCAGGAGACATCGTTGGCTTGGAATTGTCAGCCTCAAAAGTTAGCTGTCGTCTCCCGCTTCCGTCCTGCAACCAGAGGTTTATGTTTTTGCCGTCGAAGACTGAATAGATTTGCCTGCCTGCTGTGCCGCGCTCTACTTCCGCCAACCCTTTAATTTGCTCCACGCTGATTGTGTTCGCCGTCGATTCCGCCATCGACACCTGCCAGACACTCGAACTCTTTTCGACGTTTCGGGTGACGAAGACGCTCGAGTCGCTTGCGCCGCTGACGAGCGTGTAATTGTTCGGGTCGTTAGTTATCTGTCGCGTGGCCTTCTCTCCAACCAGATAGAGTTGCGCGGGACCACCGGCCTTTTCCGCACCTGCAACAATCATCCCACTATCATCCCAGAGCCAGACTATTCGCGAAATGTTGTGCCATGGACCACCCTTTATGGGCCGAGCCGTCCCGGACTCAACATCAATTAGTTCGATCGAGACCTCAGTGAGTTTTTCCCCCAGACCATGCGTCACTAAAGCAATGGTGTTTCCATTGAGAGACCAGGCCGGTCCCGGACCTTGCATATAGGAAGAGAAAAACCTTTTATCCGCGAGCGTGCGCCGTACGAGCACCGACGACGATCCACCGTCTGCCGGCGCGATCACCAGGTCGGCCGGATCGACCGCGTTGTTGCTGCGCACAAAGGCCATTCGTGAACCATCAGGCGAGAACGTCGCGGCCGTGTTCACGTTTTCAATGATCGATCTTTGACCACCACCAAATTTTGAAACCCGATACAGGGTTCCGGTCTCAGCCTGATTCTCGAGGTAATAAACAAACGTACCGTCGGGTGAAAACGAGAGACCGCTGTAACTGGAGTCTGACAATGAAGTGACTCGAAGATCGCTTCCGGTGGCCAGCTCTCTTACACGTATCGAGTGCTTTCCGGCTTCAACCACGCTGTAGGCGACGTACTTTCCATCGGGCGACATCACGATTTCGATAATCTCTCCAGACAAGTGCAATCGTTCGAAACGCAAGTTGAAAGGGCGATCACGCAGCAGGCTGCTGAACCAGCCTTCGCGTATGCAATAGAGGGCGGAGCCCGTTATTAAAAACAGTGGCAGCAGCAGCAGCCACAACCATCTGGAGGTTCTCTTCGTTAGTGGCCGTGGAATGAAGAACGCTGCTCTTTTTTTGGTTTGAGTTCTGATAGTGTCTATTCGTTCTCCGATCGTAATGGGACGAGGCATTTCGATCGTGGCGGAGTGGGGTGCGCGTGAGTTGTCGTTAATCCTGGCAGTTCTACTTTTGATAGTTCGTATCGTGACTATTTGTCGCAGATCGTGAAGCAGTTCATCGGCTGATTGATAACGGTCGTTAGGATCTTTTTTCAGCGCTTTGAGCAACACGGCCTCCATTTTGGGAGACAGCAACTCGCTCATCACACTGCTATCCGGCTCCTGCTCCAAAATCGCCACGATAATTTCACTGGTCGTTTCGCCGGTAAAAGGACGACGGTGCAAAATCAGCTCGAACAACACGACGCCGAGACTCCACAGATCCGTTCTGCGATCGACGGGTTGACGGCGTATCTGTTCCGGAGACATGTACTGCGACGTACCCATCAATAATTCCGGGTGCGTATTCAAAGCAGCAGCGCCGTGGAATTCCGGCTCATCTCTCACGCCCTCGATCAACTTCGCCAACCCGAAATCCAGCACCTTCACGTGGCCATCATCGGTGACCACAATGTTTTCCGGTTTGATATCGCGATGAATCACGCCGGCTTTGTGCGCGGCCGCCAGCGCATTGCATACCTGTTTGGAGATTTCGAGCGCCTTTGCGTCATCCAACGCTTTGGTCTTCAGGAGTTCGCGAAGAGTGGCGCCTTTGACGTACTCCATCGTGATGTAGTGGAGCCCGTTCACTTCACCAATCTCGTAAATGTGAGCGACGTTTGGATGAGCAATTGCTGAGGCCGCTTGCGCCTCCTGTTGAAAACGGAGCACGCGCAGGCGGTTGTCAGTGATGGTGGCGGGAAGAAGTTTGAGCGCGACTTTGCGATTAAGACTCGGATCGTGGGCCAAATAGACCTCACCCATGCCGCCGTGACCCAGCACGTCAACGATCCGGTAGCGAGCGATAGTCTTTCCAACCATCCCCGTCCTCTCGGATCGCAGGACCTCCAGCGCCAACGGCACCGCCGGTTCCTCCATAAAACTGTCCTGGCGATCCGCGGAAGCAAGCAGCGAGAGAACTTCGACTTTCAGACTCTCGTCGCCCTGAGAGTGCTGCTCAAGAAAGGTTTCGCGGTCACCGACGTTCAGTTCAAGAGCCGAGTAGTAGAGGTCTTCAATCCTATTCCATCGATCTGAGTTCATTTATGCAATCTGTACGGACTTTGGCTGAGAGAAATGGAAGCCCACGTTTTGGATCGCGTCAAAACGGCTGCTGAACTATCTTCTTTTTGTAGTTAACCGCGCACTTCACGTCGGAGCCACGATTTAGCGAGACTCCAATGACGCATCACGGTGACCTCTGAGATCTTGAGAACTTCGGCGGTCTCCTCCACGCTCAAACCGCCAAAATGCCGCAACTCAACGATCCGTGCTTTCAGAGGATCGAGTTTGGTAAGGCGGTCAAGCGCCTCGTTCAGAGACAAAATGTCCGCCGACTTTTCGGGAGAAATGACGACGGCTTCATCCAGGGTCAGATTGGATACACCGCCGCCGCGCTTGCTTCGTAATTCACGGCGCGCGTGATCGACGAGTATCCGGCGCATCAATTGAGCGGAGACAGCAAAGAAGTGGGCGCGATTTTGCCACTTCGCCTGCCGCTGATCCACCAGCTTGAGATACAACTCATTTACCAGTGCCGTTGTTTGCAGGGTATGTCCGGCACTTTCGCGCCTCATGTGATAGCTGGCCAACCGTCGCAATTCGGTTTCCACGTACGGAAGCAAACGGTCCAGCGCTTCGGCATCGCCATCGCTCCAGGCTAAGAGGAGTTGCGTAACGGTTTCATTGGTAGACATTTGGACCAAAATTGTATTTCAAGGATAGTCAAAACGAAATTCCTTCACGCAACGTTCAACCGTATTTCCTTGAAATGACTAAAACGGATCGGTTCGAAGACAAGACGTGTGATTCTTGGAGTTACTAAAGACTTTTGACTCTTTAATTGAATCGGTCATTGAGTCCGGCTCAAGCTGGTAGGGCGCAACTGTATTTTTCCTGCATTTGGCTAAATCGTATCGCGCCATATTACTTCACCAACTGTTATCGTCACACTACAACGCCAAGGCTCCAAAACCCTAGGGAAACTGAACAAATAGTGGCATTTGCGACGGGCATTCCGATTGCCATGCGGAGTTCGTTTTCTGAGTAACAGATTGGAGAAGAGATTATGCGAAAACGCTTTCTCATGGGCGTCTCGAGTACGCTGCTGGTGTCTTTCTGTTTCCTGGTTTCACAAGCACAAACCAGGACCGTTTCTGACGATGAACGAGTTCCGACTTACGAGATTGGTGGGCAGCTTTTTTCCTTCCGAGGTCATGAGCTGGGAAATGGATGGGGCGCCGGCGGTAGGTTTACTTACAATCTCAACAATTACCTTGCGCTCGATAACGAAGTAAATTTCTTCCTGCCGGACGAAGGTCCACCTTACGCAACCCAGGGCCTATTCGGAATCAAGGCCGGAATACGCAACGATCATGTGGGCATCTTTGCCAAAGCGAGGCCGGGCTTTCAGACAAACTTTATTGTTAACGCGCGTGAGCAGGCGAGGTTCGCGCTGGACGTGGGCGCCGTCGCCGAGGTTTATCCGACTCGTCACGTGGTCCTGCGCCTCGACGCGGGGGATGTAATCATCCCTTTCGGAAATAATGTCGTTGGCTCGCCATTTTTCCCTCAGCGCTTAGGGACCACTCACAATTTTCAAATGAACCTGGGTGTCGGAATCAGATTTTAAAGGGAAGCTTTTGGATTCGAAGTTTTCTCCCGTAAAGACGCAAAGCGCTGCGCGTTCTCAGGGTTTTCTTGCGTCTTTGCGGGAGAAACTTCCTAATTGAGATTAAAAATGACTGAGAAGCTCTGCGATGTTTTCCAAATACAGATCCGGATTCGCACTCAGCACGCGTCCGCTGCTTGGATACGCGCTCCGCACGCCGATCGTAAACACATTCGCTCGCCGGCCCATTTCGATATCTTCAGGCGCGTCTCCGACGTAGGCGCATTGTGAGGGACCAACATCCAGCGCGCGAATGGCGCGTTCCAAACCTTCCGGATGCGGCTTCTTGTTCACGATGTCTTCATTGCAAATCGTAACGGCAAATGCATCTTTCAAAACCGACTGCTCGAGCTCACGGCAGACTCGGATTCTGTTCCCGCTTGTGACAACTGCAAGCTGATAACCTTTCTGGCGCAACGAAATCAGTGTGTCGGCAACGCCTTCGATCAGCGACGCACACTGTTCACTGTAGTGTCGATTCCAAACTTCATCAGCGACGTCCCAGAGATCCTTTCGCAAGCCGAACGCCTCGTAGATCAAATACCAGTTGGGCGAATAAGTCTGCTGATAAGTCTCATGAGCAAACGGAACACCGAGCTCAGCGAAGGTCTTCTGAAACGCAATCAACCCCAACTGCGCTGAATCGACAAGCGTGCCGTCCCAATCAAAGATCAACGTGTTAATGCGGCGGTCAAGATTCATCATCGAATCCCAACTATACTCCGCCCGCAAACTTTAATGTTACTCAGATCTCAAGGCCACCAACGGATCGACTCGAGTTGCTCGGCGCGCCGGGATGTAACACGCCACCAACCCCACTGCGATTAGACCAAGACCAGTTATCGAAACAATCAACGGATCGCGTGTTGGCAATGATGGAATTAGGGAAATCAATAGTTTCGATACACCGTAAGCGCCAACGGCGCCTAGCAATGCCCCGCTCAGGACCAGCAACGCGCCCTTGCCCAACACCAGCCACATCAGATCGCGTGTCTGGGCTCCAAGAGCCACACGAATTCCGAGTTCTCCAGTCCGTTGGACCACCGTGTAGGAAACCACGCCATAGATCCCAACCGCCGCCAGAGTAACGCCGACAAATGCAAACGCCCCAAGCAAGCTTCCCAACAACGAGATATTACCCAGGCTTTGATCGACCGCAGTTCGCGCCGTGCGAATTCGGTTAACCGGTAACGCCGGATCAATTCCCGCTACCACGCTGCGCATGCTTTTACCAAAAACTTCCGGATCTGAAGAGGTACGTAGAGCGATGGTGAAATACGCAGGACCAGCTTGCGCGACAGGCACAAACGCTTCAAAGCGCGTGTATGGCTCGCGCAGAGTGCCGGGAAACGCGAGATCATTAACTATGCCGACGACTTCAAAATACTCCCTCGTTCGACCAGTGTCGCTGATGCGCCGTCCGATCGGACTTTCGTTGGGCCAAAAATGACGCGCGGTCGATTCATTGATGATAACTACCTGCGGGTGATCGGCCGTATCCGTTGCGTTAAAGACCCGCCCTTGTTGCAAACGAGCGCCTAATGCCGTGAAGTAATCGTTACTTACCGCTTCAAAAAACATTTCCGGATACTTTTCGGGCGGAGGCTCGGGCTGGCCTTCAACGAGAAACGAACTACTGCTGTTGAAACCAAAGACCGGATGCGAACTGCTAATTGCAACATGTTCCACACCAGGCAACGTGCGCAGTCGATTTTCCAATTCAGTCAGGAAAGCGACGCGTTGTTTCTCTTCGTTATATTTATCTCCGCGTAGCCCCATCGAAGCAGTTAGTAATCCGTCAACCCGCCATCCGGGATCTGAATTCATGAAACGCTGCAAGCCACGCAGAAACAATCCGGCCCCGGCCAGCAATACCATCGCGAAGGCCACCTCCCCGATGATGAGCGCGTGTCGCAACCGGTGCTGAGATCGTCCGGCAGTGGAGCCACGCGATTGCTCACGCAGCGCGAGGTTCACATTTGCTCGCGATGCAAACCACGCCGGCACCGTCCCGAACAAGACTCCTGTCACCACTGAGCACAGCAGCGCAAAGCCAAACACCCGGTAGTCGAGTTGTACATCCGCTCCCGGCAGATTGGTGAACAGGCGAGCACTGATAAACCGCACGCCCCACAACGCGAGTCCGAGACTAATTACTCCCCCGATTAACGCAACCACGATGCTTTCAGTTAGCGAATGTCGCAGCAGTCGAAAACGTCCCGCACCGAGCGCAGCGCGAACTGCCAACTCACGCGATCGCGCCGCCGTGCGAACGAGTTGAAGGTTCGCCAGGTTTGCGCAGGCGATCAGTAAAACAAAACCCGCGAGTCCAAACGTGAACCACATGACCGTCCTGCCGATGCTGTCGGACATTGATCGTTGCAGTGGCTCAAGTCGCACACTCTCGCTCTCATTTGACGAATTCTGTTTCGCGATATTGGCAGCCAGAGTAATCATGCTTTGCTCTGCCTGCTGAATTGAGACGCCGGGCTTGAGACGACCAAACGAGGAGAGATAGTTATTGCCCCGGTCCATCTTTCGTTCCGGAGTAAACGCGAGGGGCTGCCAGATATCTACCGTCCCCCACAAGATTGGATGATCGAATCCGGCAGGCATCACGCCGATTACCTGAATCGACTTTCCGTCGAGCTGAATTGTGCGTCCGACTATGTTTGGGTCGCTGCCGAAGCGGCGTGTCCAAAACCGATCACTCAGGACGATGACGTTGTCAGCGCCCTGCTCGAACTCTTCGGGTTTGAAGACGCGTCCGCGCGCCGGAGCCACTGCTAATAAAGGAAAGAAATCAGAGGTCGCGGCGAGACTGAGCAGACGTTCCGCGGTTTGTCCTTCTTCCGTGAGGTTACGACTCACAAAGTTATAAGCCGCCATCTTTTCGAAAACCGTGTTTTGGTCGTGCTGATCAAAAAAATTCCCTGACGAGTGCGGCCAACTTTCAGAGTGCGGCGACGTGCGGAAGACTCTCACCAGTTGGTTCGAGTCGGGATAAGGCAGCGCGCTAAACAGAAATGTATTCAGCACACTGAACATGGCGGTATTGACGCCAATTCCCAGCGCCAGCGTCAGCACCGCTACAAGTGTGAATGCCTTGTGTTTTAGGAGTTGGCGCAGGCTATAACGTACATCCTGGTACACGCTGTTCATACTCATCCTCCGTCACCGGTGATCAGCTTGGGTGGGTTTGATTAAATTTTTGGAGTTATCGCTCATTACGAGAACACCTACGAAGAAAATATTGTGGCAATTTTTCGGATGAAGCAGGTGTGCTGGAAGGAGTAACGGAGGTGTTAGCAGCGCATGCTACTGTTTCAGTGATGCATGTAGTACCTATTCATTGGAAGTACGCCGAGTAATACTCATTCAATTGGAAGTACGCCGAAGGCGTACTTCAACTGAAGCACGGCTATCAGCGAGTGGTCTGGCATACGCGCATTCCAGCGACTTCGGCGCGCTTTAAACTGAACCGACGCTGAGGTGTTCTCGATTCAACCAGCTTGAGGCCTTGGCACAAAAACTAAATACGAAAAAAGATCTGCCACGCAAAGGCGCAAAGCGCTATCGCGTTTCTAAAAGGCTTTCTGCTTTGCGTCTTTGCGTGGGAAATTACTTACTCTAGCGATCCGCGACAGGAGGTAACGACTTTTTGTGCAAAGCCCAGCTTGAGGTAAAGTTCTAAACCACCGAAACTTACGCTTGCGTTTGAAGCCTTGCTAATTTGTGCTGACGGCCATCCAAACACTCGAGCGTGAACGTATATTGCGAAGAATGCGCAAATTAATCTACACATTCTTATTAGCCCTGCTGCTGACAACCTCAACTGGCAGCGCTGCACCGCTGCCCGAATCGCATACTCACTTTCGCATCGTTTCCGGTTACACGCTGACGCAGCAGAATGAGCGCTTGCCTGGAGTCACCGTGATCGTGCGTGGCTTTGCGTGGGATGCTCGCACCATCAGCGACGGTGAAGGATACTTTCGCCTCGAGGTTCCGGTCGGCTCTTTAACCATTCGACTTGAAGGCAAAAACATTCAACCGCTCGAGAAAGCAATTGCCCGAAGTGAGTCAAGTGAGAACCTTGAATTCAAAGTCAACGTAGTGATCGCACCGCTTCAGGAAAGTGTCGTCATTCAGGATACGACACTCAACCCAACCATCGATCAACGTAACGACACGATTTACAAAAACACACTGTTCGAACGCGACGACCAACTAGTGGAAGGTCTCAATGCAGGTATCAACGCGGGTCAACACGAAGGCGGTGGCAAGTCGCTGGAGATTCGTCGCTTTGGTTTCAACCTCGATCACGGCGGTGTGAATGGCGGTTTGAAAGTGCTGGTTGACGACGTACAACAGAACCAGGGCTCGCAGGGTCACGGCCAGGGTTACCTGGGCCAGTTAAAAAGCCTGACTCCCGAGTTGATCGACGACGTCAGCATTCTCAATGGTCCATTCAGCGCGCACTATGGAGACTTTTCCGGCCTCGGCGTAGTGCATATTCATCTCAAAGAGTCGCTACCTGATCAACTTACCCTGCGACTGCAAGGCGGCAGCTTTAATTCGAAGCGCGTGTTTGTCGCGTATAGCCCGGCAATTGAGCAGGTTGATTCATTCTTTGCGTATGAAGGCGCCTACACGGATGGTCCATTTCTCAATCCCGGGCGCTATCGCCGCGACAATTTCACCGGCAACTACACACGCCATCTTGACGCGCAACAATCGATCAGCTTCAAGCTCAACGTCGGTCGCAACGATTTCTTCTCATCCGGTCAGATTCCACTCGACGAAGTTAACGCCGGAACACTGGATCGTTTCGGTTTTATCGATCCCTCGAGCGGAGGTCGCGCACGAACGGGAACTATTAGTGCCTATTATAAAAATGAATTGGCTTCAGGCGGAGTGCTGAAAGTTGACGGATTTTTTGCGCGTTCGCTCTTTGACCTGTTTTCAAATTTCACTTTTTTTCTCAACGATCCGCTGTTTGGCGACGAGATTCAGCAACACGATTCACGGCTTCAGGAAGGAATCAACGCGCAATTTCTTAAGCCGCACAAGCTCTTCCGCAAGCAGGCCCTCCTAACCGTTGGCGGTAATCTACATGCTAACCAAATCCAAATCGGGCTCTTCCCTTCCATCGAGCGCAATCCGAACCGGCTCGCGCTGAATCAGTCGGCGGGAATCGATAACAGGGGCGTGTTGCAAACGAACGCTCATGCAAACGTCACCAACTTTGCGGGTTACGCTCAGGAGGCACTCGACCTTGTGAACGGTCGCTTGCATCTCGAAGCGGGTCTGCGGTGGGATTATTTTCGCTTCAGCGTGCGCGATGGAGTTAACGAAACTCCAACTACTCAGGAGCTCTTTGGCGGTGTGCAGGGCGCACATCGCTTCCAACCAAAGGCCTCCGTTGCGTACACAGTCTCGGATCGCATGCCACTCACGCTTTATGCCAACTATGGTCGCGGCATCAATAGCCAGGACGCACGCGGAGTGGTGCAACAGTCTGACAGTCCTAAAGTCGCCACTACAGATTTCTATCAAGCGAGCGTTGCCTACAACAAGCGACGCTTCTCAATCAGCACGGGCTACTTCCTTATCGATCATTCGAACGAACAAGTTTATATACCCGACGATGGAACGTTTGAGTTCAAAGGGGCCAGCCGCGCCACCGGGTATGAGGTTAAAGGTTCGACTCGATTAACGCGTTTCGTGTCGCTGAATGGTGGACTAACGCAGGTAACTAATGCTTTCTTTCGAGCTACATTGCCGCGAGTTTATGTCGACAGCTCACCGCACACGGTGGGTAATGGAGGTCTGACAATTGCCGGATTTCGCGGTTTTTTCGGAGCGATCAACTACCGGCACGTCAGCAACTACCGGCTTGACGGCGAAGATGCTTCGATTCGCGCGGCTGGTCTCGATGTGATCGACTTCAGTATCAAACAGCGCTTTCGCCGCTGGGTCGATTTCAATTTCTCAATCGATAATTTGGCGAACAAGAAATACTTTGAGACGCAAAACTTTTTCGAATCTCGCGTGCGTCCTGGTAGTCCAGTTATCGCGCAGATTCACGCCACACCCGGTTACTCACGCGGGTTTACGCTGGGGCTCACCTTCCACTTATTCAATAAAATCAACTAACGATTTCCAAGCCACAAACAGCACAAAAAGCGCAAATGATTAAAACCTTAAGGATTACCTCTACTGCTAAGAATTCATTTGTGCTTTGTGTGCCTCTTTGTGGCCTTCAAGATGACTTTTGAGGCAAAGCCCCCCAGGATCTAACCAGCAAAACGATTCGAGCCCGCGAAGCGGGCGGCAGAATAAAGCCTGGGGCGCAAGCCCCAGGATCTAACAAAGCAAAACGATTCGAGCCCGCGAAGCGGGCGACAGCATAAAGCCTGGGGCGTAAGCCCCAGGATCTAACAAAGCAAAACGATTCGAGCCCGCAAAGCGGGCGACAGCATAAAGCCTGGGGCGCAAGCCCCAGGATCTAACAAAGCAAAACGATTCGAGCCGGCGCAGCGGGCGACAGCACGTACGAACTGTCGCCCGCTTCGCGGGCTCAATCTGTCTTTTAACTCTCTGATCCTGGGGCTTACGCCCCAGGCTTTATGCCTTCGCCCGCTTTCGCGGGCTCACAGAAGTGAACACGGCTTCGCGGGCTCGACGGATTCGCATTCGGACCAAACGCCTCTAGGCATCGAACTTGCTTTGTTCCGGCATGACTGCAAATTGGCGCTCAATGTGATTCGTTTGAGTGCGTCTCACCAGGGGGAGAAAATGACAAACAATACACTGCTCGCAAATGTACCTGTTGATCTGATGTACCAGGCGCTGGAGACAGAAAAAGGCGGAGTGCAGATCTACACGACCGCTCTGCGTCTCGCGCTTAACAAAGACTTGAGAGAAGAGTGGAATAAATATCTGGAACAGACAAAGAACCATGTGCAAGTGCTAACCAACATACTTATCGACCTCGGCCTCGATCCGAATGCTGAAACGCCGGGTCGTAAAGTCGTTCGCTATATCGGCACTTCCCTCGTGAAGGCGATGGAACTGGCCTCGAGGTGCACTGATCCTCAGGCAGCTCAAATCGTCGCTGCGGAATGTGTCGTTCACGCTGAAACCAAAGACCATTTGAACTGGGAGTTACTTGGCGAACTCGCGAAGCAAGGAAACGCCGATGAATCCGCGGTCTTAATGCCTGCCTATCAACAAGTCGAACGTGAAGAAGATGAGCACCTTTACCACACGCAGGGTTGGACGCGTGAACTTTGGATGGAGGCTTTACGAATGCCCGCAGTGCTTCCGCCACCCGAAGAAGTAAGAAACGTTGGCAATGCGATGGAAGCCGCCCAGGCCAAGAAGTCCAGAACGGCAAATGAAAAACCAAACACCGCTGCAAAAGCCAAAAAGGCTAGCGCGCGTTAACGAGGGGGAATGATGAACAAGGGGAAAACTAACGGGAAAACGGCCGGCGCCAACGCAAAGCGAGAAGTTCCGGATTTACCGGCAAACGCCGGTTACGGTGATCAAAACCCAAAGCTTGATGATCTTTCAAAGAACATCGAAGACAGCGGCGGCGAATTCCTCACCACCAACCAGGGTGTTCGTGTAAACGATAATCAGAACTCGCTCAAAGCAGGCGACCGTGGTCCGAGTCTGTTAGAGGATTTCATTCTCCGCGAAAAGATCACGCACTTCGATCACGAGCGGATTCCCGAACGCGTTGTGCATGCGCGCGGCTCAGCAGCGCACGGCTATTTTCAGGTGTACGAATCGATGGCCCAGTACACGAAGGCGCATTTCCTTCAGGATCCATCGGTCAGAACTCCTGTTTTCGTTCGCTTCTCTACCGTCGCCGGATCTCGCGGCTCAACCGATCTCGCACGTGACGCACGCGGCTTCGCAGTGAAGTTCTACACGCAGGAAGGAAACTACGATCTCGTCGGCAACAACATTCCCGTCTTTTTTATTCAGGACGCGATCAAGTTTCCCGATCTGATCCACGCCGTAAAGCCTGAGCCACACAATGAAATGCCGCAGGCTGCGTCGGCCCACGACACGTTCTGGGACTTCATTTCGCTCATGCCGGAATCGATGCACATGATCATGTGGGTGATGTCCGATCGCGCGATTCCCAGAAGTTATCGCATGATGGAGGGCTTTGGCGTCCACACCTTTCGCTTCGTTAACGATAGCGGCAAAGCGCGTTTTGTGAAGTTTCACTGGAAACCCTTGCTCGGTTTGCACGCGGTGCTTTGGGATGAAGCGCAAAAGATTTCGGGTAAGGATCCTGACTTTCACCGCCGCGATCTGTGGGAAGCCATTGAAAACGGTGATTATCCGGAGTGGGAACTTGGCGTTCAAGTCATCGAAGAGAAAGACGAATTCAGTTTTGATTTTGACCTGCTTGATCCGACGAAGGTTATTCCCGAAGAGATCGTTCCGGTACAGCGTATCGGGAAGATGACTCTCAATCGAAATCCTGACAACTTCTTTGCCGAGACCGAGCAAGTCGCGTTTCATGTCGGTAACGTCGTGCCGGGAATCGACTTCACCAACGATCCGCTGCTACAAGGTCGTCTCTTCTCATATCTCGACACACAGTTGATTCGTCTCGGTGGTCCAAACTTTCATGAAATCCCGATCAACCGTCCCGTCGCGCCGCTGCACAACAACCAGCGCGACGGCTACATGCGACAAACGGTTAATCGCGGCCAGACGAGTTATGAACCAAACAGTTTGCGAGGCGGATGTCCGTTTCAGGCTGGAATGGATATGAGCGGCTTCGCAAGTTATACCGAACGTATCGATGCGAAGAAGATTCGCGAACGCAGTCCGAGCTTTCACGATCACTTCAGTCAGGCGCGACTCTTTTTTCAGAGTCAGTCTGAACCTGAACAGAATCACATCATCAAGGCTTTGCGATTCGAGTTGGGCAAAGTGGAAACAAATCCGATTCGAGAGCGAATGTTGTTTCTGTTAGCCCAGATTGATAAAGAGTTGGCTAACAGCGTTGCGGCAGGATTGGGCGCGGCCGTTCCCGCAAAACTCGAAAAGCCGATGAATATGAGCGTGCCGGGCGACGTCGATCCAAAGAAGGTCCAACCGAAGCGCGCGATTGAGATGGAGCCGTCACCGGCGTTGCGAATGATCGGCAATCCGAATTTTCCGACTGCTACGATCAAAACACGCAAGATTGCTTTTCTCGTTGCGAACGGATTTGACGATACGGCTTTTCTGGAAATGAAGCAGACGTTAATGTCCGCGGGCGCCGTGGTCGTGACGGTCGCGCCGCACCTCGGGGTTTTAACGGGGGTTAATGGCGCCGTCGTAAAGGCCGACTTTAGTTTTCTTACGGGGTCGTCGGTTTTGTTTGACGCGTTCTTCGTTCCCGATGGAGAAGCAAGCGTGAACGCGTTAAAGGCTGATCCTGAGGCGCCCAACTTTTTGAATGAAGCTTTTAAGCACTGCAAAACTATTGCGGCGAGCGGTCGCGGCGTTGAATTGCTCGGGTCTGCCGGGATTGTGACTGCTAATGATGAGATCTCCGGAACGGGCTCATTCGAGTTTCGACCCGGACTTCTCGCAACTCGCGATGCTTATGCTCAGAGTTTCGGCAATGAATTCGTGGGTGCAATTGCGCGGCATCGCCACTGGGAACGCGAGCCTGCTTTATGAGGTGAGGCTCTGCCTTAATCAAGGAGCCACGCTTCATAAGGCAGCTACGCTTCATCCAACTTGATCCCCGGGGTCCGAGCGAAGCCAGTACCCCGGGGAAACAGCAAAATATTTCTTATCAACCCTGTAAGGATTAGCTACCCTTTCAGGGTTGATGCGTTTGATGCGGCTTTGCACAAAAAGTCGGTTGGTCGAAATTTAGCCGCGATTGAAAATCTTGTGAATCCTGTGAATCTTGTAAATTCTGTAAAAATGCTCTTCGCGCCTGAATCCGGAAACACCGCTTCACATGATTTACAAGATTAGACAGGATTAACAGGATTTTTTGTGCAAGCGGGTTGACGCATTTTTTCTAACTTGATGAAGCGTCCGGCTTTTAGTCTGACTCGGTGACAACCTGCCAGGTTGTGAGTCTGCGGTTGAATCGAACGTGCTTGATCGCACGCGCAACACCCAAAAGTTGCAATGTCCGAATGCCCCACCAGGTTAAATCGACTTCATACCATCTCAAACCGTGTCGAGCAGACGTGGGAAAGGCGTGATGGTTGTTGTGCCATCCTTCGCCGAACGTCAGTAGCGCGACCCACCAACTGTTGCGCGAATCCTCTGAAGTGAGAAATCGCCGGCGCCCCCACAGATGAGTTGCGGAGTTGACCAGCCACGTAGCATGAAGTCCAAGGGTAACGCGCAGGAAAAGTCCCCACAGCATCACTCCCCAACCTCCGAAGGCTAACAGGACCACGAGTAATACTATCGATGGCACATAGTAGAATTTGTCCAGCCAGACGTAGTACGAGTTCTTTATCAAATCCGGCGCGTAGCGCTCAACTGTGGCCTGATCGTGATTGATACCGCGAAGAATCCAACCGATGTGGGCCCACCAGGTGCCATCGCGCGGCGTGTGCGGATCCCCGTTTTTGTCCGCATGCGCGTGATGAATTCGATGTGTTGTGACCCACTGAATTGGTCCACCTTCGAGCGCCAGCGAGCCGCACATTACCAGGAAATATTCCACGACCTTGGGTACGCGATACCCGCGGTGGGTCAGCAATCGATGAAATCCCATACCGATCCCGAGACTGGCGACTATCCAGTACAGAATCATGGCGGTAATGACCGCGGGCCAGCTCCAAAAGAAAAGCGCCGCGATCGCGGCAGCATGAGATATAACCAGGAAAATTCCTGTGCCCCATTTCAAGCTCTTCTTGGTTTCCGTTGGCGCGGCCTCCGTTCGTTTATCCATTCGTTCGCCCTTTTGCTTTCAAGCGGTAACTACTCACACCGCATTATACATGTTGTGATCATGCATAGCTTGCGGTGCGTCGGGGGCGAAATGATCGACTCGAGCTACGTTGGGACGACACACGGGTTGATTTGACCGGGCTGATAGGCAACTGCGTCGCACCATGACCTTTAGGCACGATACGCTTAACGGCTTGGCCTGTTAGTTTCTCAATTGCGCGCAGCGCGTACTCGTCCGCCGGCGCTACCATCGAAATCGCCTGACCAAAACTTCCTGCTCTACCGGTTCGTCCAACCCGGTGCACGTAATCTTCAGGAGCGGCAGGCACGTCGTAATTGATGACATGGGAAACCGCATCGATATCCAATCCGCGTGCGGCTATGTCAGTTGCGACCAGCACACGCGCGCGCCCGTCGCTGAACGCCCGTAACGCTTCTTCACGTTGCGACTGCGTACGGTCAGCATGAATACGCTTGACTTTGTGGTCGCGTGCCTGGAGAACATGCGACAACCGCTCGGCTCCGCGACGCGTGCGTGTAAAGATCAGCACTCGTTCAAAACGCTCGGGTTCTTTTTCAAGTAAATCAAGCAAGAGAGCCGTCTTGGATTCCGCCGGGACCTGATATGCAACCTGCTCCACCAGCTTCGGCGCCCGACCACGGGTGCTTACTTCGATGAATTCCGGATTCCTGGTTGTAGAACGGGCGAGTTGTTCGATGTTTGAAGACATCGTGGCTGAAAACAAAAGTGTCTGGCGCTTCGCAGGCAATAGCGAAAGCACTCGACGGATGGCCGGCCAAAATCCCATGTCCAACATGCGATCGGCCTCGTCAAGGACCAACACTTCGATAGTCGACAGCCCTACTGCTCCTCGTTCTACCAGATCGAGCAAGCGTCCAGGAGTAGCAATCAGGACGGCAGCGCCACGTCGGAGCTGCGAAAGCTGTGTTCGAATATTTGCACCGCCAATTGCGATGACGCTGCGGTTGCCCTCGGTTTGATTTAGGGCCGTGTAGTTTTCTTGAATCTGAAGCGCCAGCTCACGCGTTGGTGCAAGCACCAGCACGCGCAGTCCGGGCCGAAAACTTCCGCTCAGTCTCTGAATTATCGGAAGTAGAAATGCAGCAGTTTTACCGGTGCCGGTTTCGGCACAGCCGATCACGTCGCGACCGGCAAGCAGAACGGGTATCGCCTGGCGCTGGATCGGAGTTGGTATTTTGTAGCCTAGAGACTCGCAGGCGCTAACTTGTGTAGGCGCGAGTCCCAATTCTGAAAAGTTCATGATGTTCCTTTAAAGTGCCGGCAGCCTCTTCCATCCTCGTAAGTTTGGGAAGAGACTGCCGGACGTGATTGTTACCAGCGCGGCTCGCGCTGTCCTCCGCCGCCGTTGTTACCGTAGCCACCACCACCGTAACCACCACCGCGGTTACCGCCGAAGTTGCGTCCACCGGAGCCACCACTGCGATTTTCGCGTGGCTTCGCTTCATTGACTTTCAAAGCGCGGCCGCCGACTTCTTTGCCATTGAACTGATCAATAGCTGCCGCAGCCTCCGCGTTTGATGACATTTCGACGAACGCGAATCCGCGTGAACGGCCGGTTTCGCGGTCTTCCACGACACTGGCTGATTGCACAGTGCCGGCTTGACCGAACAGATCCTGCAGCTCCTGGCTGGTAGTTTGGAAAGCGAGGTTTCCAACATAGAGTTTCGTTGACATATAGATATACCTTTCCCCGTATGGGAATTAAAAAGAAGCTGCGAATCGGATTGACTTCGGCGAAACGGTTGCCGTTCGAAGGACCAGGTTCGGATGCTCTAAGGAGCGGCTTCAAAAGTTTGAAAGAGGCCTGCTCTCGAACTATCCAAACGTCCGGCGCGGATACTTGCTGCGCGGGGCGCATCACCGTCGATGCGCGAGAGAAGGATTAACTGGCTGCTACGATGCATCAGTATAGACGCAAGTTGCAACGTTTGCTTGATAACCAAAACAAGCCGGTAAATAACACGTACGACTCGCACGCGAAGATGTGGGCTTGTTAAGTTTCAGGTGGTTCTGGAAAATTCCAGAAAAGCTGAGAAGGGAGTTAAGCGGACTCAATTCGGGTCTGACCTTACGCTAATTGAGAGCACAAGTCAAACTTTGCCGGCGTCAGGTAGTGCCCTAATTTCAAATAATTATTTTTTTTCGCCTTACCCGCCGTTTCCCCGCCCACGTTTTACAGGATTTTACGTATTACAGCTAATTTTGCTACTCTCTGCGGCATGGCTAACCCCTCAAAAGCCCGCCGAATACTGGCAAGAGCCTATAAGCTGGTTAAAACGACTTGGGGCAAGATTCTCATTATCTTCACCTCATTTCCCGCCCTGCGATACCTCTACAACCTCATTGACGCTTGGGGGAATTTCAAGATGGTAACAGACGGATTCCCCACAATCTGGAAATGGATCGTTTGGGGCTGGAGTTACATAAATACAGCCGCAGGCAGTATGGTTGTTAGCCTTGTTGGAATTGGACTCATTGCCCTGCAACTCCACAGACAGGATCGCCGTGCCATAGGTAACGCCAAAGACCACAAGCCAGAGGAACTGGAACCACCCACGCCGAAGCAGATTGAAGACGCGCAGTCTGCCGCCGCACTCCAAACCGCGCCAGCGCAGCCAAAGCCAAAACTAACTTTTGAACTTGATGAGCAAAATAGCCAAGTGCTAATCGAACGCGGTGGCTCAAACGTCAGCCGAATAACGGCAGAGCTAAGATTAAGATGTGAGAAAGAGACGGACAGCACTATGACGGTGCGCGGATTTCGATTGTCACTACATCGTTTGCTAACGGACGGACAAGTGACCACGATCTCTCATCAAGACGAAACACAGGTTATATGGAACGACTCCAACGGCGCTTTCATTGCTGCTAGTGATGGTTGGGCAATCGAGAAGGAGAGGAGCGATTTCCGTCGTTACCACTTGACCATAGAGATCAGTCCACAGGTTCAAGACGGGCTAACATCAAATTGTTTCCTGCAAGTGACGATGGACGCAATCCAACAAGATCCAGTATCGAAGCCTCTGTATGTTAAGGAATGGGCACCCGAAAGTCGTTATTCGCTGATCAGCTTGAAACCATTCGTGGCCTTTCCCCTCGAAGCACAGAAGGAAATAAGCAAGCTCAAGGCAGAAGTGGCGAATGCCGAAGAAACAATTGAACGGTTAGGCCGTCACAATGAAAAATATAATTGGCTGACAGCACTTGCCGAAGAGCAAAAATCGGAAATTGATAAGCACGTTTCTCTTAAATTCCAGTTTTGTTACATGGAGCAACTTACGCCCTCGATATTCAGAGTAGTGTTCGCCCTCTTTGTTACGAATAACTCTGTTTTAGATATTAGTTTGAGTGATGAGTTAGACGGAACAATCCGATTTGAAGGCGTTGAGTTACTAGAAAAGAAGCGAGTCATTAGCCCGCTGAAAGACGCGGCGCATTGCACAATGCGGTCTTTGACAATAGAGCAACGCCTTAGCAAAGGTGAGGCTGAAACTATAAGGGATGCCAAAAGCAAAACAGGCCAAGCTAATTTTGAATTTGATGATCTAATTGTCAATATCGTGGGCGGCAGTCGTTCACCGCAAATAAAATCAAAACCACTGAAGATTCCCAAAAACACAACAGCGAGTGCTTTCCCTGTCACGCAAGTAATCCGAAGTGCCAGAGTTAAGGCTCTGAGTTACGTTTGGGGAAGGTGTGTCGAACTACACGAACCCTTGCGAATTGGTGATGAGCCGATTCCCAAGAGCCTAATCGAAAATTGGGAAAGCGGATCGCTGCTTGTACTGGAAAGAGAAGGTTATACAAGAGACGAAGCCAAAAAGATCATGCAACAAGTAACGGGGGAAGACGACTTTCCAGAAACCTCTGCCCCGTCTCAGCGAAACTGGGTTCACTATTGTATTGCCGTACTCGAAGATTTGATTGCTAAAGAAATTAAGGCCATTCACGGAACCGCTGAGCCGCGAAGGTTAACGCAAAAGGAAATACTCCAAAGAATTGAAGAGTTGCCAGTTGAGGACAGGGCGAAGGCATATAAGCTTTATGGCGAACTGCTGGAACGGCAGAAGCAATCCCTTTCGCGTAATACAAATAATACTTGACGAGTCGGATATTTCGTAATACAATTATCTCCAGTTTTTTAGGGAGATAAGAAAACCGATGCCAAACGTCCTGAAAAAAGAGAAGCAAATAGCAATCATCAGCGGCCTTGCCGAAGGCATGAGCATGAGAGCCTTATCTCGCGTGACTGGCGTTCACCAAGACACGATCTGCCGCTTAGGTGTTCGCGTGGGACAGGTTTGCGCTCGCTTGGTTGACCTAAGACTTCGCGATCTGGAATGCCACTATCTGGAGTTCGATGAGATTTGGGGCTTCATCGGCAAGAAGGAAAAGCACCGCAGGGACACAGACGATCCGCAACTTGGCGACGTTTGGACGTTCTGCGCGATTGATGCGGAAACTAAACTCGTTCCCTCATTCAAAGTAGGCAAACGCGATCATCTAACCGCGAATGCCTTTGTTAGTGATGTAGCTTCACGGTTAAAGAATCGCCCGCAGATTTCCAGCGATAGTCTACGCGCCTATCTCAAAGCCGTTGAGAATGCTTTCGGCATGGATGTAGATGTCGGAATGGTCATTAAGAACTACGGCACAGACAGAGGCGAGCATCATCAGGAACGCCGCTACAGTGCTCCCGAAGTAACATCAATGCAGAAGATCGAAGTGTTGGGCTGGCCCGACCGCGATTTGATGTCTACTAACCATATTGAGCGATTGAACGGCACCACGCGCTTGCACATGCGCCGCTTAACTCGCCTCACCTATGCGTTCAGCAAAAAGATAGAAAACTTCGAAGCGGCTGTGGCGTTACACTTCGCGTATTACAATTTCGTCAAAACGCACGGCGCTCTTAAATGCACTCCCGCGATGGCCGCAGGAGTTGAGAGGACTTTCTGGACGGTTGGAGATTTGGTTGAGGCTGCTTTGTGACGTACATCGAAGAATTACAGGATGCGATCCGACACCTTTACCACACGGAAGCTGTGTACGTCGAAACCGTGCCCGTTAAAGAAGTCTTTCAAGGGCAGACAGTATGGGAGGGCGAGGTTGAGGTTTTTGATTTACCTGATTCGCCGGACGCGGATCGGATCTATGCGTGGGCGCACGAGACAGACAATGTAGACCAACCGAGACGCACAGTTACCGTCTTGCATGTAGCGCCTGTTCTTTCGCCAGAATTAGCCGTTAGAGCTTCCATCCTTCAAGACTACAGGGACAGCAATGATCACCACTAAGAAAACACCAGCGAAGAAACGCGGACGCCCAAAGCTGGCGAAGGGCGAAGTCAAAGGCCGGATCGTGCCTGTGCGCTTCACCGATGCGGAGTTGAAACTATTCGCAAAGGCAATGAAAACCAGCGAGCAAAACACGCTCTCAGGTTGGATACGCGACACGCTCAGACAAGCGGCAGAGACAGCCCCATAACTTCACCATGCGAGGCGTCAAATCCAGCTTGTCGTCTATGATCTGCTCCATCTGAACATTCGCAAGGCGAGCATAAGCAAATACAACTTCAATCGGCGGTATGCTTTTGGCGCGTTCATATTTTGAGACGTGCTTGTGAGTCCTATGATTCCCAAGCTGCTCTGCTATTTCCCTTTGAGACAAGTCGAGCGCCTCACGAATCTGTAGCAGCTTCTTTGCTAATCGTTTTGGTCTGTGTCGTGCGTGGCCCATGTTCGTAAGGGAAACAAGGCGCTACCGATACCCACCTGTCAGTAGCGCCTGTGCGCCTCACGCTCTGGGCGGTGACGTGAGACAGCCGCAAACTGACGGCTTTATATCTGCCGACAAATAGAGTCGCAATGCTTTCACTCGTAAAGCAAATCTTTAAATCTCTTACAAGATTTTCCACGTTGGGCCAGACACACTTCTACTCACTCGCGGAATGCGAGCGAGATTAGCTTATTGAGATCCGTTCACGCTTAGCGAAGCAGACTGAGGATCGTCAGAATCACGGTTGTCGTAACGCTGCTTGTGGCTGAGGTTTCAGGCGGCGGCGGTGGCGGCGACACAATGCCTCCCGAACCGATTTGCCCGGCAAGGGCTGAAACAGCAAGTAACAAGCTAAGGACGGTCGCGGCGCAGGTTTGGCGTAAGGTTTTCATAGGTTCTCCATAACAAAATTTTTGAAACAGAAGCAAAATTTTGCATGGGAACTATCACGCTACAAAGTTTCTTGCAAGAGCGCCGATTACTGCGTAAGATTTGCGCGTCGTTCTTCCTTGCAATCGTTCAGAAAAATTAGTGCATGACCTTACGAGCCTCACTACTGCGTGAAGTACTCAACCCAACCGTCAGCGTGGGACGCCGCGTAGAACTGTGCTGTGAACTGGCGCAGGATTTCGAGAACAAAGGCGAGTATGAGGAAGCCCGCGAATTGCTTAGCGGTCTGTGGCCGGAGATGGGCCAGCGTCCCGAACTGGCAGACTTAGATCAAGATACTGCGGCTGAGGTTCTCTTACGCGCAGGAGTGCTAACCGGATGGATTGGCAGTCATCATCAGATTACAGACCCGCAGGAACAGGCAAAGAACTTAATCAGCGAGAGCCTCACGATATTCGAAGCCCGAAAGTACAAAAAGAAGATTGCCGAAGCCCACACAGAAATGGCTTGGTGTTACTGGCGTACTGGCGAGTACAACGAAGCTCTGGATTGTCTTAAGCTGGCGCTCGCGGAATTACCTCATGACAACGACTTAAAAGCGAAAGCGATACTACGCACAGCCGTTGTTGAGCACTTTGCCGGGCACCTCAGCGAAGCCTTGACGATCCTCACGAACTACGCAGACCTGTTTGCCAAGATCAACAACGACACACTCAAAGGCTGTTACCATCAAACTCTTGCTGATGTGCTGGAGAATCTATGGGCTGCGGGTGGGCCAAGCGAATACCTGGATCGTTCTTTAGTCGAATACGCCGCAGCAAGCCATCACCTTGAACAAGCAGAGCATAGAAATTATCTCGCGAATGTGGAGAACAATCTCGGCTTTCTACTTTACAAGATCAACCATTGTGAGCAAGCGCATCAGCATCTAGACAGTGCCCGGCGCATCTTTGCTCGCCTCAAAGACAGAGAATCAGCGGCGCAAGTTGACGAAACTCGCGCCCGCGTCTTTCTGAAAGAAAAGCGCGACGCAGAAGCCGAAAAGCTTGCGCGATCTTCTGTGCGCGTTCTGGAGAACAGTGAGAGACATGCGTTGTTAGCAGAAGCATTAACGACACACGCTACATCGTTGGCCCGGCTGGGCCAATACAGTGCCGCACTCGCTACGTTTCGACGCGCTCTTGATCTCACGCAACGCATCGGCTCACAAGTCCGAGCGGCTGAGGTCGCGTTGGCTATCTTTCAGGAAATGGGAGATCGCTTAGCCGTAGTCGAGGAACCATTAACCATTACCGGGCGAAAGCTCAGTGAGGAAGTGCGAGCACTAGAGCACAAGCTAATAAAGCACGCGCTGGAGTCTACCGAGGGTAGTCTTACTTATGCGGCCCGTAATCTCGGAATGTCCTATCAGGCATTGACCTACATGCTGGAGACAAGGCACAAAGACTTGTTGCCGGAACGGAGTCCAGCACGTCGTCGCCAGCGAAAATAATAACGCGCTCGGACAAACATCGTGCCATAAACCACAATTCTGCATGACCTCGGATTTCAAATTAGGGCACTACCCGGCGACGGGTAGTGTCTTTAATGGGAATCTCTCTGCGGTCCTCTGCGCGATCTCTGTGTTACATGGGCTCCTGTCGACGCAGAGAGCTGTTTTTGTGATTCGAATAACATCCATCGCATAATGATAAGGCGAAGAAGTGGAGCGTAATTTATGAGATTGCGACTAATAGCCATCATTGTTCTTTTACTTGTTGCGACGCCGGCGGCGCCTCAAAATTCACGGGGCGCAGTGCAAAAGGAACGAAGCAAGCCGATTTTTATCTTTCACACTAATGAAGCCTGGCTGAACCTGCACCATTTCTTATACGTGCTGGGCCGGGCACAGAACAAGACTCCCGACTCCGCGCGCGAAGCAGTTAACAAGGCCCCGGCCGAGCAGGAAAAGGGTTTGGCTACGTTGTCTGCTTCCGAGAGAAATGCCTGGAACGAAGCTGTCTCTGCGTATGCCGCAACGTTCAGCAAAAAAGATCTCGTCTTTGATGATCCGATGCCGGCAGTAACGAAAGTATTGGCCCAGGCAGGCGAAGGTCGTTTACCGGCTAACACCGCCATCGACCCTCTCATCGTTTCCGCTCTTCAGCGGGCCGAGCCGATTTACCGTAAGGCATGGTGGCGTGCGCACAAGCGTGCGAATGAAGCGTGGCGGTCATCAATTCAAAAACTGGTGAAGCAGCATGGTCCAACTGTCCTCAACTTCATCACGCGTTCATATCAGGCGACTTGGCCCGAAGCCGGATATGAAGTGCATCTCGCAGCTTTTTCAAACTGGGCCGGCGCGTATTCGACCGAAGGAAATCTGCTCGTCATCTCAACTCTTGCTGAAGGCAATCGTGAACTGTACGGGCTGGAGATTGTTTTTCACGAAGCCATGCACCAATGGGACCCGCAGATCGCAGAGGCACTTCAAACACAAGCGCGACTCCAGAACAAATCCGTGCCGCGAGGTCTGTCGCATGCGATGATTTTCTTCACCGCGGGTGAGGCGATCCGGAAAGTGTCTGCCGCACACGTGCCGTATGCTGAACAAGCCGGCGTTTGGCAACGCGGGATGTCACAGTTCAAACAGCCGCTCGAACAAACCTGGAAACCTTACCTCGACGGTAAAGGCACTCGCGACGAGGCAATAGCAGAACTGATAAAGTTGTTGAATTAGTCACCTAAGATTTCTCTGTGCAACCTCTGTGGGCTCTGTGTCTCTGTGGTTGTTGTGTCGTGCATGCCTATAACCACAGAGACACAAAGCACACAGAGGTTGCACAGAGAAGCAGTTTCATCGCTCAAATCGAAGATAGAGCGTCGGGAGTATCAGTAGCGTAAGTACTGTCGACGTGATCAATCCGCCGATAACCACCGTGGCGAGTGGGCGTTGAACTTCGGCGCCGGCAGAAGTGGCTAGTGCCATTGGGATAAAGCCAAGGCTTGCTACCAGCGCTGTCATAAGTACCGGCCGCAGTCTCGTTTCTGCACCGTGTCGCACAGCATCTGCTAACGTCTTCCCTTCCTCGCGCAGCTTGTTGATGTAACTAACCATGACCACACCGTTCAGCACAGCAACGCCAAATAGCGCGATAAAACCCACGCCGGCTGAAATCGAAAAGGGCATGCCGCGTGCGAAGAGTGCAAAAACGCCGCCTACTATCGCGAACGGAATGCCTGTGTAGATCATGAACGCCTGTCGAATCGATCCGAAAGTGGTATAGAGCAGCACAAAGATCAGGAAGAGCGCGAGCGGAACCACGATCAGGAGTCGAGCAGATGCGCGTTCCAGATTCTCAAATGTGCCACCCCAACTAAGGTAGTAACCCGGCGGAAGTTTTACGTCGCGCGCCAGGACAGCTTGAGCCTCGTTCACAAAACTGCCAATGTCGCGCCCGCGCACATTCAGTTCGACACCGATTCTTCGTCGCGTGTCTTCTCGTGAAATCTGTGCCGGGCCTTCAACAATTTTTACACTCGCTAACTGAAACAGCGGCACCGTTACACCGTTGGGCGATGTGACAAGCAAATTCTTAATCGTCTCGACATCTTTCCCCGCATCTTGGCCGAGCCGGACTACAAGATTGAAACGCTGTTCTCCTTCGTATACCTGCCCGGCACTCTTACCGGCGACAACCGACTCGACCAGATCGTTTACGTCTTCGACGTTGATGCCATGGCGCGCTACTGCCGCACGGTCCACCTGGATTTGAAGTTGCGGCAAGCCGGAGACTTGTTCGACCTTTACATCTTCGGCGCCGCGAATCTTGCTTACGGATCTGCCAATCTGTTCCGCCGTCTGCTTTAGAATTTCTAAGTCATCGCCAAACAGTTTGATAGCTACATCTGAACGAACACCGGCGATCAACTCCGACACACGTAGCTCTATCGGTTGCGAAAAACTAAAAGCGCCATTGGGCACGTTCTTTTCGAGCGATGCTGAAATTTTTTCAATCAACTCCTCACGGGTGGCGGCGCTGGTCCATTCGGAGTGTGGCTTGAGCCCAACGTAGACATCGGTGGTTTCAACTCCCATTGGGTCAGTGGCTACTTCGGCGCGTCCTGTTTTTGAAACGACTTTAGTGACTTCGGGAAAACTTTTGAGTACACGTTCGGCCTCGGTGACGGTGCGAACGCTCTGGGTAAGCGAAACACTCGGCAGTTGTTGGATCTGAACAGCCAGTGCGCCTTCATCTAAACGCGGAATAAACTCCGATCCCAGGAATGGAAACAAAGCGATGGTAATGAGCACAAGTGCGGTTGCACCGATAAGCGCAGGCCGCTTTCGCCGCATGATTTTTTCCATCAATGGGCCGTAATACTTCTTCACAAAACGAATGAGAAAACTCTCTCGTTCAGATACGTGGCCCCGCAATAAAAACGTCATCGCCGCCGGCACATAAGTGAGACTCAGGATCAGCGATCCGAGCAGAGCAAAAACCACCGTCAGCGCCATCGGTTTGAACATCTTGCCTTCAATACCAGTAAGCGTGAGTATCGGCAGGTAAACAATCATGATGATCGCGACTGCGAACACTACCGGTCGTCCGACCTCAAGACAAGACGCGAGAATCGTTTGCTGTGCCGGTTCATCTTTTCCTGCATGCTGTGCTTCGGCCCTTCGTCGCACTCCGTTTTCAACCATCACGACGGCGCCATCAACAATCAATCCAAAATCAATCGCGCCCAAACTCATCAGATTCCCTGACACGTTGAAAAGTCGCATCAGAATCGTGGCAAACAGCATCGACAAAGGAATAATTGACGCCACCAACAAACTGCCGCGCCAATTCCCCAGCAAGAGAATCAGCACGATGATGACCAGCAGAGCGCCTTCAAGCAGATTCTTTACAACCGTCCAGATCGTGCGATCCACCAGCTCGGCCCGATCGTAAAACGGAATGAGTTGCACTCCCGGCGGCAAGCTCTTTTGGATCTGGCTAACTCTTTCTTTGATCTGATCGACGACGGTGCGCGAGTTCGCTCCCTTAAGCATCATCGCGATACCCGCAACTATTTCGCCCTCGCCATCCGCTGTCACAGCTCCTTGTCGCACGGTTGCACCTGTCACAACCTCGCCCACATCACGCACGTAAACGGGAACTCCCTCAACGCCGGTCTTAACCACAATGCTGGCGATGTCCTGGGCTGACTCAACCAGGCCAATACCGCGTAACAGGTATTGCTCTGATCCATGTTCGATGTAAGCGCCGCCGACGTTCGCGTTATTTCTCGTTACCGCTTCAAGCACATCGCGAAGCGATAGACCGTACGACTGCAACTTCGCGGGGTCCAAACGAACCTGATACTGCTTCTCCAATCCGCCAAAGCTGTTAACTTCCGTGACGCCGGGCACACCTAGCAACTGCCGTCGCACATTCCAATCCTGAATAGTTCGCAACGCCGTCGGATCGTAACCACTGCCCGGCGCTCCTTTGAGTTCGTATTGATAGACCTCACCCAGACCGGTTGAGATTGGTCCCATCTCGGGGGAGCCGATGTTTTCCGGTATCTGTTCGCGTGCCTGCGAGAGTCGTTCGAGCACCAGTTGACGCGCGAAATAAGTATCGACCGAATCATTGAACACGATCGTCACGGCTGACAGACCAAACTTCGAAACTGATCGAATCTCCTGAATGCCTGGCAGCCCTGACATCGCGACTTCAACGGGAAATGTTATCTGCCGCTCAATCTCAAGTGGCGCGAGACTCGGAGCCGCCGTTAATACCTGAACCTGCACGTTGGTGACGTCAGGAACAGCATCGATCGGAAGCCGCCTGAGGCTGTACCAACCTGCGGCTATAAGTATTACCACCAGCAGCATGACGATTAGACGGTGCGATATGGAGAAGCGAATAATTGCGTTTATCATCAGTGATCGTGCCCTCCTAACTCGCCCTTCATCATTTGAGTCTTGAGCGTGAAGCTGCCTTTCGTGACTACTTTCTGGCCCAGGTCTAAACCCGCGAGCACACGCGTGTACCCGCCGGATTCCGCGCCGACTTGCACCTCGCGAACTTCGAAAGCGCCAGGCTCATCATCTTTCGGTATGAAGACCACAGTGCGATCTTCGATTCGCTGCAACGCTTCCGATTTGATCACAAGTTCTTGATTTTCGGTGGTCGCTCCTGCCTGGAAACCGACTTGCACAAACATCCCTGTCTTGAGACGTTCGGCGGTGTTCGCCATTTCGATCCGCACGCGGGCAGTTCTTGTGTCTTCGTTCAACTGCGGATCGATGTAGGCGACGCGACCTGAAGATATCGCGTTACCAAGTGCGGAGGCGGTGATCTCGACTGGCGTTCCAACATGGACCAGCGAGATCTGAGCCTCGGGAACATTGGCGACTACCCAAACGGTGGAGAGATCACCGATCGTAAACAGTGGCTTGCCCGCTTCGACACCTGCACCGGCATTTACCAGGCGCTCGATAACCGCGCCCGATACCGGAGCGCGCACAGCGACGAGCGACGTATCGTTGTCGTGACTGTGTCGCTCACCTTCGGGCACAGGCGCACCGAGCGCTCGCATCTCGTCTCGAATATGAGAAACGTCGACGCGCGCCGTCTCTACAGCAGCGCGTGCCTCCTGTACCTCACGGTTGAGTGAGATGTTGCTTTGAAATTCGTACTCGGCTTTGGCAGTGCGTTGTGCGGTCTCAGCGGCGATCAAATCCTTCCCTGCTCCGGCGCCTAACTCAACGAGCCGGCGCACGCGTCGCAGGGTGGCGTCAGCTTCATCAAGACGAGCCTTGGCTGACAGTACCGCTACGCGGTTTTCAGCGCGCAAAACTCGGTCGAGATTGCGTTCCGCGAGGGCATGCTGAGTTTCAGCCTCATGAAGCTTGCCGTGTATTTGAGCAATCTGAGGACTTGCAATTACCGCGAGGACCGCACCCGCTCGCACACGATCGCCGAGGCTGACGTTTACGCGCTCAATACGTCCGCCTACTAATGGAGTAGCTTGTTGAGATCGTTGTTGATTGGCTTCGATCGTGCCGGTAGCTTGAAGCAACGCTACTGCCGGGCGTTCAGTTACACCCTCGATCTCGATGCCGGCAGCCGCGACTGCTTCTGGTGAGAGTTTGACCTCTTGTTCGTTGTCCTCGTGCGCATCAACTACGGTGGTTGCGTTTGCCGGTGGCTTTTCGCTCGAACGCAGAAAAATGAGATAGATACCAACCAGAGCAACCAGTGAAACTACTACGATGATTACGATGTTGCGATTTCTTTTGGACATGTGATCACTTCTTTCATTGTTGAGCGACAGGTATGCCCAGCGCGGCTTGCAAATCAGCCAACGCTCGATATCTCTCTGCCAGGGCTTCGGTAAACTCACGCTGCACGTCGAGCAGACGCCGCTGCTCAACTAAGAGATCGGTGATGGTGAACGCCCCGATCTGATATGCCGCGCGAATCGTCCGAACGTTCTCACTGGAGCGAGGAATCGCGCCCTGCTCAAAAGTAGTCACGGCCGCCTGCGCTGCTTCATATCGCGCGTATGCGCTTTGCACTTCTGAGCGAATCACTGCTTCAAGAAACTCGCGGCGCTGCTGTGCCTGATTGATCGCAATGGCTGCCTCTGCCTTTCCTCCCTGGTTGCGATTGAAAATGGGGATCTCAACCGACACGCCGAAGGTCAACAACTTGTCGCGATCGCGCAGCAGGCCCACTGGTGTGTCTTCAAGCACCGAGCGATTGCTCGAGTACTTAGTGAAAGGAGTGAGATCGGGGACGGCTTGGGCGCGAGCTAACTGCAACCCTGCCTGGGCCACCGCTTCGGAGAGTTTGGCGAATCGAAGATCGGGCCGGCTGCGCAGAGCAATCTCCATCGCCGCATCGACTGACACAGGCGATGGAAGTGCGACGGGTTGTTGTAGATCTTCGCGGAGTCGCAGGATCTCGGATGGTCCAATACCGGCGACGCTTTTAAGTCTAAGTAGAGAAACTTTCAATCGACCTTCAACCAAAGCCCGGCGAGATCTGAGCCGCTCGACTTCGACTCGCAGTTGATTGAGCTCGATCGGAGCAGTTTCACCTTCGTTAACTCTGGCTTGTACGAATCGCGTGGTTTGGAGATCGAGATCGTTGAGTTCTTCCAGCGTGCTCAGTTCTCGAATGGCCGCAAGCGCTTCTGCATACAATGCCCTGACTTCATTGGTCAGGCGTCGTTCGCGATCGGCGACTTCGGCCTCGGTCGCTTCCAACTCTGCTCGGGCAAGTTCAATTCGTCGTCGTCGCTTTCCACCTAACTCGATCGGTACAGCTAGTCCGACACTCACTTCGCTTTCGCCGGCCGAACCGCTAAAGCGTCCGGTCGATTGCTCGACTTCGATCGATGGATTGGGACGCAAACCAGCGCCGCGTAAACGCGCTCGTGCTCGCTCGATCTCCATTCGCGCAGCGGCAAGTTCGCCATTAGTTGAAAGCGCTCGGCGCACAATTTCGTTGGCTGAAACACCCTGGAACGGATCGAAGTAAGAATGGATTTGTGCCTGGGTAATACCGGGCGCAAACAAAACGACACCAATTGCGTAGCTGAGTGAGCGCCACGCTCCTCGAAGACACCACATCTTTCTATCCCTTCAAAAACGGCAATTGATCCCGGCGCCAGATCGCGCTGGTCCAGGAAACGAGTCTGATCGCAAGCGAAAACCTCGCAGATCATTCGCCTACGTGCAGAAAAATGATTTAGGGATTAGTTAGACAGTGCGTGGTGGGCGGTAAAGCGTTTTAAGGTGTGCGGAACTGACTGATTGAGGCACTGAAATGTGTTCGTATAAGACCACATTCGAAGCGCCGTTCGGGTGACTTGTGGGCGCCGGAAGTACGTGTGTGCAACAACAAAAACAATCGTCTTCGCTGTGCGGCGCCGACGGCTCTTCCGGTTGTTCGGTCTCTTCTAAGTAATTAACGGAAATGTCCGTCGCATTTGACGCCAGCAGGACTGAAGGAGGTATGAATTCGTCGCTGCAAAGTTGGGGATTTGCTATGTCGACGCCTGCATAGGTCAGAAAAAGTACGACGATGAAGCGCGCCAGACGACCGCTGAAGAATCCATTGAACAATTGTGTCGCGCGCCGTTTCATCGAACGCATCTATACCACAGTGATGTAAAGAGGGTCAAAGTAGAGAACCGTAAGTAGTGTCTTATCTATGAAGCAGGTGCCGGGCGTCAATAGGGCCATGAGGCAATACGCACTCAGAGCAGCAACCATTACATCAATTTGAGAGCAAGAGACTATGATCAGGTAGCGATGTTTGAAGAACGCCAAAGGCGTATTCCAAACTAGGCCACTACTAAACCGTACTTGCGGCTTCTCTCTGCGGCCCTCTGCGTACCTCGGCGATCTTTGCGTGAAATGGATGGTTTGAACGCCGAGATCGCGGAGATACGCAGAGGGCCGCAAAGACAGAAAAAAGACCGGAGTCAGTTTTGATCGCTTTCAAGAATTATCTATGCGCTCTTTCTCATTTAAATCTCACTGCCCGGCTTGAAATGCGGGTTTTTCCGGCCCACGGTGAGATCGTAATCGCAATGTCACAAAACTGCAGTTTGCTCGTCTTTTTAAAAGAGGGATAATGCTGTAGTGGCTGCTGCGTACCCAGGTAGAAGCGCCGCCGTCTTCGAGGAACTAAGAAGGCGGCTATTTGGCATCGCCTATCGAATGCTCGGAACAACGGCGGATGCGGAGGATATTGTCCAGGAGGCTTACCTTCGCTGGCATCAGGCTGACATGGAAGAGATTCGATCGGCCGAAGCATGGCTGGTCAGCGTTGTAACCAGGCTCTCGATTGATAAACTGCGCAAGGCATCAGTTGAGCGCGAGAAGTATATCGGCCCATGGCTACCGGAACCGCTCATCGCCAGCTCCTCACCGACTCCCGAAGAAGAACTCGAAACTGCATCCAATCTCTCGATGGCCTACATGGCCCTACTCGAGCGGTTGACGCCGGTTGAGCGCGCGGCGTTCCTGTTGCACGACGTTTTCGATTGTGCTTATCCGCTGATTGCAAACATCCTGCGAAAGAGTGAGGCTGCCTGCCGGCAAGTGGTGCATCGCGCGCGTCAACGAGTTCGCAGCGAGCAACCCCGGTTCAAAGCCAGCGAGGCTGCTCGTCGTTCGCTAATCAATCAATTTATGGCAGCAGCAGATGCCGGCGACGACGTTACCTTGCTATCGCTCTTCGCTAAAGATGCAACGCTTACCAGCGACGGCGGTGGGGTAGTGGCGGCTGCGCGCAAAGTTGTTCATGGACGTTCGCGCATTGCTCGTCTTTATTTACTGCTGTCTAAGAAACTCGGCAGTCGAATTCGGAAAGAGATCTTGACGATCAACGGTGAACCCGGCCTCGTGATGTATTTGGATGGCGCTCCCCTCGCCACTGTCTCGTTTGCAACGGACGGGGAATCAATCACCGCTCTTTACACGGTGCTCAATCCCAGGAAACTTCATGGACTCTCCCGCGTCAATTCACGCTCCTGATCTTTGGCTGTCACAAACTCGCGCCAGCTTCGTCTTTGTTATTGGAAGCGCCGATTTGGCGCATGATTTATTAATCAAAAGGAGTCAGCAATGAAACCGAGAATGGATTTTTTGGCAAATACCCCGGATGTCGTGAGAGCGATGTTGGGATTGCACAAACCACTGTTCCAAAGTGGGTTGGAGAAGGGTTTGCTCGATCTGGTGTTCTTTCGTGTCTCTCAGATCAACGGATGTGCATTCTGTTTAGATATGCACTCCAAAGACCTGCGAGCAGCCGGTGAAACTGAGCAACGACTTTACCTGCTCGAAGCCTGGCGCGAGAGCCCGTTCTACTCGGATCGTGAACGTGCGGCACTTGCATGGGCAGAGGCGGTGACGACACTCAGTAACAAAGAAGTTCCCGACGACGTCTACGAGCAGGCGCGCGCACAGTTTAGCGAGAAAGAGTTGGCGAATCTGACGTTGGCGGTCGTAGCGATTAACGGCTGGAATCGATTCAATATCGCATTTCGCACAACACCCGGAACGTATGAGGTTGGAATGGCCTTCACCGCGTAAAGTCTCGTTGTAGGGGCGGCCCTCCGTGGCCGCCCTAGCGTTCGATGTTCTTTGTTTCCGTTGACGGCATTATTTCGACGGCCGCTTCATTCGACGATTATTAGTTCAAGACTAGGGCGGCCACGGAGGGCCGCCCCTACAATGCACTCGCGACTGCAATCGATATGGCGTGATAAGCTCTCAAGCATCGTGGAGGCATTTGTGTTCTGCCCTCAATGCGGTCATCAGCAAACTCCTGACGACATGCGCTTCTGTTCGCGCTGCGGTTTACCGCTCGGTCTGGTGACGGACCTCGTCTCCGGCGGACGCGATCAATTTCTGCGCGAAAAGCGAGAACTCACGGGCGTTGGGCTAATGCTCGCGACCGTTCTCATGTTGCTGAACTTCCTCTTCGTCTTTGGTGTTACCACTCTACCGCACTTAGCGAACCCAGTCTTTCTCTGGATTTGGTTGTTTTTCGTGCTCAGCTCATTCGTCGTGGGTGGTCTTGGACTGGCTAACCTGATTCGTGGCGGTTTCTTCAAACGCTTGAAAGTACGAGAAGCGCAGTTGCTCCTGATGAAGACTGAACTCGAACGTCAGACAGCTGCAAGTTTGAGTGACGCCTCCCGAGCTTTACCTCCGAATGAGCCGGCAAGCGTGGTTGAAATGACAACCCGCGAACTAGATCCTGTTCCCAAAGCGCGCAGGCGTGAGCAAGCTTGATTAGGGTATACTGCGCGCAAGAATATGGATTGGCTGAACACCCCCACTTTCAGTTATCTAATTATCTCGGGCTTCGCCTTATTCATCCTCATTTTCACTTTTGTCGACTGGGGCCATGGCTACCAGGTGTCTAAGGGTAGTTTCCCGACCAAGACTGTCTGGGCCTGCTCTGTAGCAATGCGTCTGATCATTGCGGCGGCGCTGTTGGGTTGCGTGATTGCTTCCATAATCGGATACCGCGACTTGAGACCAAAGCTGTTGGCCGCCGGATTCGGCCTCATTATCCTGTTCGCCGCCGTCGCGTTAATAAGCGGCATCCGCAGCGATTTCAGGCAGAGAGTGAGACGGTACTAAATGACGATGAAACCGTACCACCGATGTCACGATCGTTTGAGTGACGCGCATGACGAGTAAATTTCTTCGCTCCACCATCTTCATCTGATTGAATACTCAAAGGAGTGATATGAGTTCCCAGGAACCGTACTTTCCGCACCCAACCCATGGCTTACCGTCGATCTGGCAAAACAAAAAGGTGCTCGTAATGACCAAACAAGCCCAATTGCCCGATCGGTGTGTTAAATGCAACGCTCCAACGCAAAATAAACTTAAGCGCAGTCTCCGCTGGCATCATCCCGCGCTTTACATTTTGATCTTTGGCGGCTTGTTGTTTTACGTCATTCTCGCGCTGGTTTTGAGTAAGACAGCAACCGTCAACGTGGGACTCTGCGAAACTCACGCCGCGGCACGTAAACGAGACATCATCATCACCTGGCTGCTCGTGTTGCTGTCGCTGGGCTGCTTCGTTTTATCCATCGCGATGGAGGAACTCAGCTTGTTCTTCGTTGGTCTGGTTTTATTTTTCGGCGCGGTGATTTACGGAATACTCAAGGCAAGAGTAGTTGTGCCGCAGAAGATCGACGACCAGTACGTTTATCTGATCGGCGTAAACGCCGATTACCTCCAGCAGTTTCCACAGTGGCACCCCACACGATGAAGTGAACAGCTTCACAAGACGTACACGAATCTGTGTCCCCGTTCTACGGTATTGCCCTTGCTGATGGATCTGATTATCCCCGATAGACCATAGGCTGGCGAAATGCCTTGAACGATAAATAGACAGGCGGTGTACGTAAATCATGGCACAAACATTACAGGCAAGAACGCAAACAATGCGGGCCGTTGCGCTTGATAAGTTTGGCGGTCCCGAAGCATTAAAAATACAAACTCTACCTCTCCCTCAAATCGAGTCCAATGAGGTTTTGATTCGAGTTGAAGCTGCCGGTGTTGGGGCGTGGGATCCGTATGAACGTGAAGGACGGTTTGTCGAAATTACAGGGCGCAAACCGAAGTTTCCATATGTCCTTGGCACTGATGGAGCGGGCACGATCGCCGCAGTAGGAAAAGATGTAAGTCACTTCAAAGAAGGCGACCGGGTTTACGCTGCAGAACTGGCGAATCCTAAAGGTGGATTCTATGCACAGTACACTGCGGTGAAGGCTGATAACATTTCGTTCATTCCGGGCCACTTGTCGATCGAACAAGCAGCGGTGTTGCCGACCGATGGCTTGACCGCACTCACGGGTTTGGAAAAAGTATTGGATCTGAAATCGGGCCAATCGTTGATGGTCTTCGGCGCCAGCGGCGGCATCGGACACCTTGCGCTACAACTCGCCAAGCGTCTCGGCGCCAAAGTGTTCGCCATCGCTTCCGGTGACGACGGTGTACAGCTTGCAAAAAAACTCGGAGCCGATATTGCAGTCGATGGACGTGGCGATGATGTGCTGAATGCCGCCAGGGAATTCGCGCCCAACGGAATCGATGCCGCACTCGTTACAGCGGGAGGCCCGGAAACTGATCAAGCGTTGTCAGCCATTCGCAGAGGTGGTCGGATAGCGTATCCACATGGCGTGATGCCAGAACCGACTGCTCCTGACGGTGTCGAGACTGAGGCTTACGATGGCGAGAATAGCCCGGCCCTCATCGAAAAACTCAACGCCCTGATCGATTCTGGTCCATTTGACGTTCACGTGGGTCAAACCTTCGCGTTGGATGAAGTGAGCAAGGCGCATCAAGCGCTTGATGAACACCACTTGGGCAAGTTTGCATTGCGAATTGGATGAACTCGATTGACTTGACCGATCATCACCGGCTTCGCCGCCGGTGATAATCGAGTCAAAGTTTCGTTAAGCCGTATACTCGAAATGAATGTGAGTCCTGATCCGTTTTCATCCGTGTTTATCTGCGGCTGAATATTCATCCCGTCCAATCCGCGGTTAAGTTCGGCAAACCTCCAGCGCATTTCCGTGATAGTTGCCACCTATACTCTCCACCATGGCATTGGCAACGGAGACGGATACTCAACTTCAGCGCTTTATCGGGCAGTCGTTATTTCACAAGAGCGGCGGGGTGATTACCGATCTCGATGGAACCGCGGTACACGAATATCGCGGTGGGATAGTTATTCCCAAGGAAGTTGAACTTGGTTTGCTGCGTCATTACGAGCAAGGCCGGCCGATAGTGCTCAACTCGCTACGATTTCCACTTTCGGTGCTGCGCACGTTTGCCAAGGAGTGGTACCGGCTTTCGAACGGCCCGATTCCGACCGTGACACTAAACGGCTCCCTGGTTGGATTTGTTAAGCAGACTGCCGAAGCTGAGCTTGTATTCGAAGAAGCCGCTGCATTTCCGCTAACCAACGAAGAAATCAATGAGACGCTCGAAGGCGTGGAGGGTTTGATCCGCGGCGGCATAAAGAATCTCCTGGTCTTTTATTATCCGCGAGACTGGCGCATGGGTGAGATTATCTGGACGCCGGTTCCGGAAAACGTCCTTGCAGTTAAGGAAAAATATCTGAGCGCATCGGCTGTCACTGCGGTCGAGCTCAGCAAGCTGCAAACCCAGATGCTGACAGAGGAAATTTGCATGATCTTTTTACTGATCGATGCCCCTCAAGATCAGTTAATGGCCTATCAACATACCAGGCAGAGTAACTTCATCACGCACAAAGGCGTCGACAAACTTTTCGGTGCGCAGCGAATGGCGGAGGTTCTTAACTTCGAACTGGAGAACAGTCTTGGAGCAGGCGACACCGAATTGGACACGTTTCTTAAAGGAGTCGGTTTCGCCGTGATTGTCGGAAAACATCCGCTTACATTTCGCGGGTTAGTCGATACAATCACACTCGCGAATTCTCAGGAACTTGGCGACCTGCTGTTTCGAGCATCGGAACTCGCCCAAGAGGAAAGTCGATGAATCAATCGTCAGACTCTCCTGCCACAATCCGAAAATACCGCCAGCTTGCCACTACGGTAACGAAGAAATTCTTCGGTCGTGAACCCAGCAGAATTGTTTACAAACCCTCGGGCCTCACGAATTACGTGTTCGCAATCAATCATGTTGAGGGTCAGTTTGTAATTCGTCTCAGTCCGGACGCGGAACGACTCGACGCTTTCAAAAAAGATCTATGGACCACACAAAAGGTGCGGAAGGTCGGTGTTCCTACAGCAGAGGTACTGGAGGTTGGTAATACGATAGTACCTACTCCTTATATGATCGCGCGGCGTGTAAGCGGAACCGAAGCAACTCACCACCCGAAACGCCAGGAAATAATTCGCGAGCTGGGCCGGTATGCCTCGTTAATCAACTCGATACGGACCAACGGGTTCGGACACAGTTTTGACTGGAATAAAAGAACCAAATCAAAGCAAATGAGTTGGTCTGATTATTTGGACCAGGAGTGGTGGCTGGCCGATCGATTTCGCATTCTCGAAGAGCAAAAGATGTTGCTCAGCAAACAACTGAAAGCCTTGCGAGCAATAATGAACGATGCCAAGAAACTAAAGCAGCATCCGGCCTTGAGTCACAGCGACTTGAGACTAAAGAACGTGATTGTCGATGAAGACGGCGAGATTACAGCCATCATTGATTGGGAGGAATCGCTCTCGACGATCGCGCCACACTGGGACTTATCGATTGCTTTGCACGATTTATCAATCGACGAGAAACACCTGTTTATCGAGGGCTATGGTTTGAGTCATGGCGACATCGAAGAGATGGCTCCGTTGATGAAAGCCTTCAACATCTTGAACTACGCATCCACTGTTAAACTCGCCGTTGAGAACCAAGATCACAAGACCCTGGAAGAATGCCGGTTGCGATTGCACGGCTGTTTGGATCTATTCTCGCTTTAATAGATTAGAAATCTGGTTATCGTTTGTAGGGGCGGCACTCCGTGGCCGCCCGCGAATCCCAACACGAACCCTTCGGTAGACGGGCGACCACGAAGTGCCGCCTCTACAACTTCAACTGCCGTTCACAATGCTGTAATACGCGCTGATTACAGTATGCCGATGATTTAGCTGACTAGTTGAACTCTGTAATCGACAATCTGTATGGTGTTTTAGGAATTTAGTATGAGAGATTGAGAACGTTTAATCGTGGCCTTAGCATCTAAAGCTAAACTGAAACCAACCAGCGACACTCCTGCGAAGCGGCCCAAAGCGCGAAATCTTCGCCAGCAGAAACATTTACTGATTAATCGTGAACTCAGTTGGATCGAGTTTAACCGGCGTGTGCTTGAAGAAGCACTGGACCAGCGACACCCGCTGCTCGAGCGTTTGAAATTCCTTGGAATCTTCTCTTCCAACCTCGATGAGTTTTTCATGGTGCGAGTTTCAGGGTTGCAGGAGGCAGTGGAAGGCGGCTTCGGCGAACGCTCACCAGATGGTCTCACCGCCGATGAGCAATTGAAAGAGATTCGCACAAAGCTCAAACCTCTGCTCGAGATGCAAATGCGATGTCTGAAGGAAGACATTATCCCCGCCCTTGCAGCCAACGACATCTCGATTCGTCGTTATGCAGATCTTTCAAAACGTGAAAGAAAAACCGCCGACAATTATTTTCTTCACCACGTCTTTCCGATTCTGACGCCGCAAGCCGTCGATCCCGGCCATCCGTTTCCCTACGTTTCCAACTTGAGTCTTAATCTGGGAGTGATGGTCGCTCCACCTGCAGGCAAGCGTGCTAATTCAGCGGGAGCACAGGGCGTTGAACGATTTGCGCGAATCAAGTTGCCGCCGCTCGTTCCAAAACTCGTCCCCATCGACGATAAAGGAAATTCGTTTACTTTCCTGGGAAGTTTGGTGGCAGCCAATATCGAGATGCTCTTTCCGAAGATGCGCACCGGCAAGTGTCATCTTTTTCGAGTGACTCGCGATGCCGATTTCGAGATCAAGGAAGACGAAGCGAGCGACTTGTTGCGCACGATGCAGCAACACGTAAGACGCATGAGGTTTGGCGATGCGATTCGTTTGGAAGTGGCGACAACAATGCCCAAAGAAATGGTGTCGTCTCTTACTCAGTCTCTCGAATTAACACCTGACGACGTTTACGCGATCGATGGACCATTCAACATTCCTGACTTGATGCAGTTGTATGACCTGGAGCGACCAGACCTCAAGGACCGTCCGTTACAATTAACAACGCCAGCGGTGCTTGGTTCAGGCGAAGTCTTTAATGCCATTAAACGACAGGACGTTTTGTTACATCACCCATACACGGCCTACGCAACCGTCACCAATTTCATCGACTCAGCCGCCAAAGATCCAAACGTAGTTGCCATCAAGATCTGCCTTTACCGTACGGGTCGCAATTCGCCGATCGTAAAAGCGCTGATCGATGCAGTTGAGAGAGGCAAACAGGTAGCGGCGCTCGTTGAACTAAAAGCGCGATTCGACGAAGAGAGTAATATCGAATGGGCTCGACGCCTTGAACAGGCCGGCGTGCACGTGGTCTACGGCATGGTCGGATTGAAAACTCACTGCAAGCTCACCCTCGTAGTTCGGCGCGAGGCAAAAGGGCTGCAGCGGTATGTTCATCTTGCGACCGGGAATTACAATCCCACCACTTCCCGCATCTATACCGACCTCGCCATCTTTACGGCTGACGAAGACATCGTTACTGATGCCAGCAACCTATTCAACTCGCTGACCGGTTATTCAGAATACGAAGACTATCACTGTCTGCTGGTCGCGCCGTTGAATCTGCGCAAGCGAGTTTTGAAACTGATCCAGCGCGAGACTACGCACGCGAAGGCAGGTCGAGGTGGGAGGATTATTGCGAAGATAAACAGTCTTACAGATCTCGCCGTAATTCGCGCACTCTACACGGCTTCGGAAGCTGGAGTCTCAATTGATTTGATTGTGCGCGGCATCTGTATGCTCAGGCCTGGACTGCCGGAAGTTTCTGACAACATTCGTGTGCGCAGCATAGTGGGGCGCTTTCTCGAGCACAGCAGGCTGTTCTACTTCGGCAACCATGGCAAGGAAGAAATGTTTATTGGCAGTGCCGATTGGATGTACCGCAATTTGAGTCGCAGAGTAGAGGTGTTGGTACCAATCAAGGATCCACGAATCAAACATTTCCTGAAGGAAAATGTCCTGAGTGCTTATTTAAAGGACAACGTCAATGCTCGCGAGCTGCAAGCGGATGGTAGCTATGTGAGGGTCAGGCCGGGTGATGGAGAAAAGCGATACGACAGTCAACTGGAATTCGAAGGACGCGATTTCAATACGGTTACAAAACCCGGTAAACGCGAAACCGGCAGCCCGTGATTTCTCTGTGCAACCTCTGTGTCCTCTGTGTCTCTGTGGTTACTGAAAGTGCACGATACAACAACCACAGAGACACAGAGAACACAGAGGTTGCACAGAGAAGAAGTTTATTATCGACGTTTCAGCACTCCCCGAAGCAAGAACAAACTGACGATGCCGCCCATAAATATCCACGGCAGTGAAACACTCCTGATAGGACGAAAGTATGCCTCGTTGTTTCTCATCTCAATGAAACCGACCGGCGTCACTTGTACGCCACCGCCGCCGCCTGCTCCCTCTTCATGTTCACCGTCATCGCCTGTCTCGCTTCGCTGACCGGCGCCACCGCCAAATCCCCATCGCGCTTTAGCAACTGGAATGACGGTGATGCCATCTCGTTCTACCGGTTCGCCGAATACAGTTGACGCGCGCGCAACCGCGCCTAATTTCTCAGCCATCGTGCCAATGAATCTGTCTGCTGCTCCTGTTTTCTCTAAGTCCATCGTTTGTCACCTTTACCTATGATTAAGAATCCAAACTTAATCACAGTGCGCCTGAAATTGCCACTCGATGTCACGATGGTCCGTCCTCCGACGAGTCAACCGGCACTACGTGGACCGTCGCGTCGCGCACCTCATTAAGAAAACGATTGATCACAGAGCCGTGCAGCAATATGTCCAGGCGTGAACGCGAAGTTTGCCCGAAGATGACGTGTGTGATCGCTTCGCGACGCGCAAAATCGATGAGCGCATCCGCTACGCGACGCGACTTTAGGTTGACAACCTTCGCCCCCAGGCTTTGCGCAAACTGAATGTTCTCCTGTAAAGCCGCATAATCTACGGGTTTGATCCGGCCCAACGCTTCGCTCGGTGTCTCTACATAAACGGCGTACCAATCTGAGGCCAAACGTCCAGCGATTCGCGAGCCGGTGCGGAGCAACTTCTTTGCGCTGCCACGTGAGGCGATCGCCACCATCACCTTCTCGGGGATAACGGCATGGTCCAAGCCTTCGGTTTCGCGGTAGTGATGAGCCTTGATCGCCTGATCCTGGGCCACCTGGCGCAAAGCCAATTCGCGCAACGCCGAGAGATTTCCTTTGCGGAAGAAATTGTTTAGCGACTGCTCAATCTTCTCGACGCCGTAGATCTTCCCTTGACGAAGCCGCGTGCGAAGCGTGTCAACCGACACATCCACATTGACCACTTCGTCCGCGCGCCGAAAGAAATCGTCGGGAACGGTTTCCTTCACGCGAATGCCGGTGGTGCGCGCAACCACGTCGTTCAGCGATTCGATGTGCTGGATATTGACCGCGGTGATTACCGAGATCCCGTGGTTGAGGAGCGCTATTACATCTTCATAACGCTTGCGGTTTGTCGATCCGGGAACATCTGTGTGGGCCAACTCATCCACAATGGCCACCTGCGGTTGCCGCTTCACAACCGCTTCCAGATCCATCTCTTCCAGGGTGATTCCTCGATACTCAATCTGGCGGAGTGGCACCAGTTCCAGACCACCTGCCATTGCAGCCGTTTCAGCGCGACCGTGGGTTTCGATCACCGCAATGACGATGTCAATTCCCTGCTGTTTCAACGCATGTGCATCTTCCAGCATCTGCCAGGTCTTGCCGACACCCGGAGCTGCACCGATGTACACGCGCAGCGATGGTTTTGCGCCAACCTTGAGTTTGGCAAGTAGTGATTGAGGCGACGGTCTTTTGAACTCAACTAACATGCTTCAATCCGTCGAGCCGCTTCGCGGCGGCATTGGCTTTTTCGCATCCAGGTCGAGGTTGAGTTCCAACACGTTCACTCGCGCTTCACCCAGAAAACCGAATTGCCTTCCTTCCGTGTGTGCGGCGACAAGAGTTCTAATTTCGTCTTCACTGAGTCGTCGCTCACGCGCTACACGCGGCACCTGAAACTCGGCCGCGGCCGGCGAAATATGCGGGTCGAGTCCCGAACCTGAAGTCGTCACCAGATCGATGGGAACGGGCTTCCCTGGATTCTCGAATTGCAGTTTCTCGACGTCCGCCTTAACGCGATCGATCAGTTTTTGATTAGTTGGACCAAGATTTGAACCTGACGACGCACCGGCGTCGTAACCGGCAGCACCTGCTGCCGAAGGTCGGGAACGAAAATATCCCGGCGAAGAGAACGGCTGACCAATCAAACGTGAACCAATAATCGTCCCATCAGAGCGCCTAATCAGTTGACCGTTTGCCTGATCGGGAAAGATCACCTGGGCCAATCCGGTTACGAGGAGTGGATAACCCAAACCCAGCAAGACCGTGGTCACAATCGTCATCAGAATCGCGGTAATAAGGTTCTTCATAACTTCCTCATGACAGTCCAATCGCGTAAATCACGAGATCGATGATCTTGATACCGATAAACGGCACAATGATCCCGCCCAATCCATAGATCAATAGGTTGCGACGCAAGAGCGCTGCGGCGCTCATCGGTCGATACTTAACGCCTCTTAAAGCAAGCGGAATCAACGCGATAATGATCAACGCGTTGAATATCACCGCGGACAAAATCGCTGATTGAGGCGTGCGCAGGCCCATGATGTTCAGCGCGTTGAGCACGGGAAATGCGGCTGCGAACATCGCCGGAATAATCGCGAAATACTTCGCCACGTCGTTGGAAATTGAAAACGTTGTTAACGCACCTCGCGTCATCAATAATTGTTTGCCAATCTCAACGATCTCGATCAGCTTGGTTGGATTTGAATCCAGGTCAACCATGTTCCCGGCTTCCTTCGCGGCCTGGGTGCCGGTGTTCATTGCCACGCCGACATCTGCCTGGGCCAACGCCGGAGCATCGTTGGTTCCATCCCCAGTCATTGCCACGAGCCTGCCGCCCTCCTGCTCGCGCTTGATCAGCGCCATCTTGTGTTCCGGAGTTGCTTCGGCAAGAAAGTCGTCAACACCCGCTTCTCGCGCGATGGTTGCGGCAGTCAGGGGGTTGTCGCCGGTGATCATTACCGTGCGAATTCCCATCTGGCGCATCTGGTTGAACCGTTCGCTCATTCCTCCCTTGATAATGTCTTTGAGCTGGATCACGCCGAGGGGTAAACGATCCTCCGCGACAACCAGCGGTGTTCCTCCGTCGCGTGAGATTCGTTCGACAATCGTCTTTAACTCGTTACCTGTGCCGGCTCGATATGCTCCAAGATATTTCTCAATCGCATCAGCCGCGCCTTTGCGAATTTCGCGACTGTCGAAGTCAACGCCTGACATGCGCGTTTGCGCGGTAAAAGGAACAAAGGTCGCGTCAAGTGACGCTAGCCCTTGTCCGTTTATTCCATATTTCTCTTTCGCAAGCACGACGATCGATCGACCTTCGGGAGTTTCATCCGCCAGTGATGACAATTGCGCGGCTTCGGCTAACTCGGCTTCGTCAATACCAGGAAGCGGGATAAAAGCGGTTGCCTGTCGATTGCCGAGCGTGATAGTCCCGGTCTTGTCCAGCAGTAACGTATTCACGTCGCCGGCAGCTTCAACCGCTCGGCCCGACATCGCCAGGACGTTGTGTTGGATCAGTCGGTCCATGCCCGCGATTCCGATGGCCGAAAGCAGCCCACCGATAGTCGTCGGGATCAAACAAACCAACAGCGACACGAGCACGAAGAGCGTCTGCGGTGCGTTTGAATAGATGGCAAACGGTTGCAGGGTAACTACGGCCAACAGAAAAACGATCGTGAGTCCGGCGAGGAGAATATTTAGCGCAATCTCGTTCGGAGTCTTTTGTCTTTCGGCGCCTTCGACGAGCGCGATCATGCGATCGATAAACGTCTCACCGGGATTTGAAGTGATGCGGACTTTGATTTGATCCGACAGAACACGTGTTCCTCCAGTCACGGCTGATCGATCGCCGCCGGCTTCACGAATAACGGGCGCGCTTTCTCCGGTGATCGCCGATTCGTCAACCGAGGCCACGCCCTCGACGATCTCGCCGTCGCCAGGTATGAATTCACCCGCCGATACGATCACCACATCGTCCCTGCGAAGCTGAGGCGCAGCCACGTCTTCGGTCACCGAACCAGATACAACTCGATGCGCAATCGTTTCAGTCTTTGACTTGCGCAGGTTATCCGCCTGCGCTTTGCCACGTCCTTCAGCCATCGCCTCGGCAAAGTTTGCGAACAGAACGGTAAACCAAAGCCACAGCGTGATCTGCAGTTCGAAACTTGTATCTGTAACTCCGGGAATGGGGGCAATGATTCCGCGGATCAGTTGCAACGTGGTCAGCACACTGCCAACTTCGACCACAAACATCACGGGATTGCGCATCATCTTGCGCGGGTTCAATTTTTTGAAAGAATCCAGAATGGCACGCTTAACTATTTGCGCATTCCAGATTGCCTGTTTCTTACTTTCTTTCGTCATTATGATCACTCGTCTTATCTTCGAGATCCTGAATCATGTATCGTTGTAGGGGCGGCCCTCCGTGGCCGCCCTGGTGTGGGACTAAAAGTCGTCTCACCTAAAGACGCCCGATAGCGCGCTGTTCCGTGGCTCTCTTTTCGGGAGACAAAGAAGTTCCACACTAGGGCGGCCACGGAGGGCCGCCCCTACAACGACGAGGAAACATGTTGCAGTAAAGCTCAAAAGGTTTTTCCTGCATTCATCAATAAGTGTTCGACGATTGGTCCAAGACTCAGCACCGGGAAAAACGTCAGCGCCCCGACAATCAAAATCACACTCACCAGCAAAACGGTAAACAACGGTGTGGTGACAGGAAAGGTGCCTAACGATGGCGGCACGAGCTTCTTGCCGGCGAGATTCCCCGCAACTGCCAGCATCGGCACGATCATCAGGAAGCGACCGATTAGCATCGCCATACCGATCGTAGTGTTGTACCAGTAAGTATTCGCCGAAATCCCCGCGAAGGCTGATCCGTTATTGCCGGTTCCTGAAGTAAACGCGTACAGAATCTCCGATAGACCATGTGGTCCGGCATTGTTGAGTTGCGACGTGCCAAAGCTCGGAGCCAGCACCGAAATCGCGGTCAATAGCAGGATGATCACCGGAAAGATCAGCACGTAAAGCATCGAGAGCTTTATGTCGTAAGATTCGATCTTCTTTCCCAGATACTCCGGCGTGCGTCCGACCATGAGGCCGGCAATGAAAACAGAAAGAACGACGAAGATGATGATCCCGTACAGTCCACTGCCAACACCGCCGAATATGACCTCGCCAAGCATGATGTTGATGAGTGGGACCATGCCGCCGAGTGGCGTAAACGAATCATGCATCGCGTTAACCGCACCACAACTCGCGTCAGTCGTAACCACAGCCCAAAGCGCGCTGTTGGCAATGCCGTAGCGCACTTCCTTCCCTTCCATGTTTCCGCCTGAATGAAGTTGAGTGACCGATTGATCGGCCCCGAGATTCGCTAGGATCGGATTTCCACGAGCTTCGGCCCAGTAGGTCACCAGCACCCCACCGAAGAAAAGTACAACCATCGCTGCCAGCACGGCCCAACCATGACGCGGCGATCCGGTCATGCGACCAAGCGTGTACGTTAAGCCGGCTCCAATCGCAAAGATCGCGAGCAGTTCGATCAGATTTGAGAATGGCGTCGGGTTTTCAAATGGATGAGCTGAATTCGTATTGAAGAAGCCACCACCATTCGTTCCCAGTTGTTTGATGAACTCCTGCGACGCGACCGGACCTTGAGCGATCACTTGTTCGGTAATCAGCTTGGAGTCAATTGTCTGCGGTTCTACGAGTGTCGCCGTATCGTATGGTCTGAGATTCTGAATCACGCCTTGCGATACGAGCAGCAGTGCGCCTAACACACACACCGGAAGCAACACGTAAAGATTGCCTCGCACAAAGTCGACCCAGAAGTTTCCGATCGTCTTCGCCTCGCGTCGCGCGAGACCGCGAATGAGCGCAATCGCGAGTGCGATACCGGTAGCGGCCGAAGTGAAGTTGTGATAAGCCAATCCCGCCATTTGCGAGAAATAACTCATCGTTACTTCGGGAACGTAACTCTGCCAGTTTGTATTCGAAGTAAAAGAGGCTGCGGTGTTGAATGCCGATCCAACATATCCGCCTGTCGCCGCAGTCGTAGAATCAACACCCGGTAGATTCTGCGGATTGAATGGCAGATAACCCTGCAAACGTTGAATTAAATAGAGCAACACCATCGAGACAACGCTGAACAACAGCATCGCGACGGCATACTCACTCCAGTGCATTTCGCGTTTCTCATCGACACCGGTCAGGCGATAAATCAGTCTTTCAACTGGACGGAGCACGGGATGGAGAAACGTTCGCTCACCGTTGAAGACTTTGGTAATGAAGATGCCAACCGGCTTGGCAATCGCGACTACGATCGCGATGAAAATCAGAATCTGTAACCAACCGTTAGATGTCATTTCAGAACTTCTCCGGACGCAAAAGCGCGTACGTCAGATAGACCAGCAGCAACGCAGACGCGATCAGACCAAGAACACTCTCGAAGCTCACGCGTTCACCTCCTATCGCAGCCTCTCGCAGCCGCGCACATACGCGAGCGCAACCAGAAAGAAAAGAATCGTTAAACTGATAAAGATCAAATCCTGCATTCGCTTCTCCATTCCCTCTGCGACCCGCTGAGAAAAGCTTCTGAACTCCGACGCCTCCGAAGAACACGCCACACAATCAAACGGGCCATGCACACCTCGACCAACAGTTGAAAGTTAGAAAAGAAATTGACCAACCTCCGTCGCATTACCAGGTCCCTTTCTTCCGTCCAATCCACCAAACCAACCCAAGCGTGGCTGTGTTTTGTTCTTTCTTAAGAATGCCCGGCTGTTCAGTCAGAAAGAATGGTTGGTTGGAAAAGTCGCGGCGATACTCGACTCGGCCCAGAAACCCGTCGGCAAATTTGTACTCAGCGGTGAGCGTGTGTTCTTTGAGAGCTTGTGTCGCGCCACTGAATAGACCACCGGCGGATGACACTTTTTCCGACAGGTATTCAAAGCGGCCTGCGATAGCAAACTTCGGCGTCCACTGATAACGCGCGTAACCAACACCGCCCCACACTGTCGCCGGCGGACTCTCGCGAAACACGCGTCCGACAACATAGTCGCCCTCAACAGCGAGTGTTAACTTATCGGTGACGTTAAAGGTGTGATAAGTGTCGAGTACATGAAAGCGGCCCGATGGCACGGGGCGGATCACATCGATGGACAAACCAGGTTGCGACGCTACCGGTGCAAACGCCGGATTCAGCGCGGGATTACGATCGCGTTGCTCCTGTCCGTTGTAGTAGTTGAACTGTGACGTGATGCGCGGGGTTGGTTTCCATGTCAACAATAAAGCCTGCGACTTAAAGCCGTTGAAATCTTCTGACTGCTGAACACCATTCACTAACCAGTGCGTCAGCGTAACTTTGTCGTTAAAGGCGTAAGTTGAGCGAAAGCCAAAGTGGTAGAAAGGCAAAAAGTTGAAGAAGTAAGCACGCGTGTAATTGAAGTTGTCTTTCGTGTAATTGGTTTCATAACCCAGTGATCCGGCAAACTTGCCGAAGTCGACCGTCAAACCTTTACCAACATCAAAAACGTACGTGCCGTATGCCTGCCAAACTGGTCGATAGACTTGCGGACGCGGTTCGTTAGCGGCGTTGCCCTGCACAGTTTCGGTTGCCTGTCCGTATTGCAGATCAAGACGTAGACCGTAGCGCCGGCCGGCTTCGAGATTCGGCGCTCGTTCGATCACGATCGCTGCCTGATTCAAACTAAAACTGTTGGAATGGACGTCGTAGGCGCGGAGCAGATTTATTCCGCCGGCTGGACGATTGAAGTTGTAGCCGTAATAGCCATCGAGCGTGACGTTGATCGTTGTATCGCGAAAAAAGTCATCGCGATCGTCATCGCTGCTCGGTGTTGGACCAGCATCAACCGCTGTGGAAGATGGTTCGGCTAACGCTACTGTTTTGGGTGGTTCGGGCTTGTTTACTCGTAACTCAAGCTCAGCCAACCGTTTCTCGAGTTGTTCTACCTTTTCCAACAACAGTCGTTCGCGTTCGTTGACGATTGGTTTATTCGCGACCTCTTGCGCATAACTCGACGTGACGCAGCCGACCGAAGTTAAGAGTAGGATTGCAATGATGTACTTGACCGAACTCCGTAGTATGTCGTTCATTAATCATCCTCTGGGCCAGGTTGTTGCTGCCCTCTTCTCCCTCAAATCCAAACAATGGCCGCCGAGAATGACTAAAGGAATGGCAACGATCAGCAGGACAATGCCGACGCCGTGAAGTACTGGGTGTAATTCAGCGTTGAGAAAGGATCGGGTTGTAAAGAGGAAGCCTAGAACTAATGAGAGTATCGCTGACAGAAAGCAGGTGTACGCCGCCAAGAGTTGCCAACTTGTTTCGCTTTTCGTGGTTGTTGGTTCCATGAGTCGAACCTACACCCAGCGGCGTAAAAGTGGCGTAAAGAGATCATAAAAAGTTTATAAAGATGAGGATGATGCCGTTGACGCAAAGGCCATATTGCCATCGACCCGGTAAGTTATCTTTTGCTCCAGAAAAGTTTCCAACAACTCCTGCACTTCAGACTTGCTTCGCGGACGAACAATCTCGCCGCTGGCATGCAGCGCGTTGAGATACCAGTCAAGTCATCCAGCGCATCCATGTTCCTAAGATCAATTTTTTCAAGGCACAAATCAAGCCACTGACCAACGATCATTAAGCGGCACAAAAATTTCGGACTTGTCAATTGATTTCCGTGTCTCCTTGGAGTGCGGTGCCTTGGCACCGCTTTGGTCAAAGATGACGCGCACCGGTCTGATTAATACGAGTCGTGTGATACTGCTTGGCCAAAGCGGTGCCAAGGCACCGCACTCCAAGGAGTCGCTCAGTTTGGCTCGCCTCAGTTCGCGTTATCATTGCGGGTTTTTCGAGTTAATGGTCCAAATAGTTAGATCAGCTTCAGAAAGATTTACAAGCTGAACGAAGATTTACTGGATGGAACTAGATTGACAGGATATGAAAACCCATCCAGTTCATCTTGAAAATTCTTATCCATCTAGTCGACGTCTCTCGACACGCTACCGCAAACAGAAAAACGACGAGTTGTGAAAGTTGGTGTCTTTCACAACTCGTCGTTTGTTTTCAGCAAGGAGCCGCGTAGTCGCGACTAGTTTAGGTTAATGATTCCAACGTCTAAGTCACCGAAATCTTGAGTGCCGTCCACGTGTTGCCGTCGCCTTTCTTGGCTTCGACTGCAACAACGTCGTTGGCTTTCACATCGGCAAGGGTTGCATCCTTGCCGGCCTTGGTTACTTTTGTTTCGCTTGTAATAGCAACGGTGTGTTCAGCCTTCTGACTGTCGACGACCGTTACCGCTGTATCAGTAACCGCAGAGACAGTTCCGTTGATGGTTGCTGTGTCCGCCTTCGGTTCTTTCTTCTTTGTCTCTTTGGTTGGTGTTGCTGGATCCTGCTTTGCCGTAACCATGCCGGCTGAAAGCAGCAGTCCCAGACAGAGCATCGCCGCACCGAGTGCTCGTAATTTCATCATCCTATGTTTTCCCTCCTTGAATGCGTTACTAAGAAACGTCCAGTGATATACGCAGCCCAAACCAAACGCGCACATCCGTCTGAACAAACTAATCTTATTGATTAGAACGCTATACCCGATGTGTTTGGTTACCACGTCTATGCGATAACGTTATGAAAGGATTGTTTGACCCGGGTCGGCATATTGCAATAATGCAACAAACTCGAGCACTACTGAGGAGTGAAATTATTGATTTTTCTTGTATTGTCGTGATACCGTCCGGCGGCTTAAGAAACGGATGGCTTTACGATCAACCTCGGTTCAAGCGTCCCAACGTCCCTGCAACTTCCCAAACCGCGGACGCCAGGCGCGCAGGCCATCCTAGGCGCGAACACAAGCTTCCAAAACTGCGCTAGTACGGCGTGAAGGATTACACCAAACTTGAGCGTTCTATTTACGATCTATTCACGAGAGTCTTCCCAAACGCCCATTACGACAGGGGTTAGGTAGAGATCACGACCTACCACTGAAAGTAAAAAGCCAGCTTTTGGAGATTGGCCATACTGGCTCACGACGCCAAAGACAACACACATTCCAAATACAGTAATCGTTTGCAACTCCCGACTCCCATGAAAACATTACTCATGCTCTCTCGCTCATCACCTGCTCACCTCGTGAAATACTTTCACGCTGAACGTCATTAAGGATGGGGGGTAGGCCCCATGGCGTTCGATTGCAAACAAATCTTCAACCACAAACTGAGGCCCCTTATGAAACTCATCCTTTTCCCACTGCTCCTCTTAATTGCCTTTAACTCCGTCACTCTGGCCCAAAATGACCCGGATCCCAGAACCCGGCAACTCCTCGAACAAGCCGCCAGAAATGGAAGGACACTGAACAGCGAGATCACGGTAAAATCCAGCATTCATGTGCAGGCCGTTCTTATTCCGCAAGTTGATGCCAAGCGAATCTTCGGCAAAGAAGTCGCCGATCGCTATGCAGTAATCCAACTGATCGTAGGCAACAAGAGCAAGGCCGCGGCCCTTATCGTTCATGGTGTGTTTATCGATTATCGCAATTGGTCGCTCAGCGGAATTCCATCTCCTTCCGTTGCCCTGTCAAGCAACCACGACCAATACCAGGCAGCGTCGATAAGCAGTCAAGTAGCGAGTGAAGAATATCGGGTTGTGAGAGGTCAATTACTCGATGCGCAACTTGACACGCCCCGCAACGTTTTCATGCGATGGCTCACCTTGGCCGGCAATCTGGCCGGTGCCTTTACTTTCTCTCTCAACGAACAAGGCATCGTGAAGGGGATCGCGGCGGTAACGGGTGTGGGAATTCCCGGTGTCGCAACCGCGTGGCCGGATCGAACTGTGGAACAACTCAATCGAGTAAGTGACCTGGGTTTTCGCACCAACAAGTTGGTTCCCAAAGAATCATCCGAGATCATTGTTTGCTTTTTCCCAATTGACAGATTTCTCACTCCTGGGTTCCGCCAACTTTTTCTGAAATCACCGGCGCTCTTCTTTGCACCTTTACAGATGATGGTTGATAAGCGTGTCGAATCTGACGCGAAGCGCCTGGTAGGAGATATGCTCGGTGACTTTCAACTCGGATTTGCAGATCTTAGAAGGGCACTCCCTTGCTACGTGAAAGTCAATCATCCCGAACGCACCGCCGTTGGTTACGAAGTGTGCCTGGCTGAAATGGGCCTTGAGACCTACAGAGATCCGTCCACCAATCGGGAAAAGATGAGACCTATGGTCAAAAAGGACGCCCAAGGCATTGCGATCAAAGAAAAGGGTATGCCAGTTTACGAGACTGGTTTTTACAAATACATGGCGCTTGAATTTATCTCCAGTGCCAGTCTCAATCTGGTTAGCGTAACCGTCGATGGCACGATGGCCGTAGATGTAACTTCGATCCCCGGAAGTATCAGCGAAGTTGAGATGGATACAGTCGCTGATTGTGGCGACGCCGGTAACGAATGTCTCTGGACAAACACTACCGCCGCCGCCGGCGTACGCACGGGCGTTATGCGCGGCTCTTACTTGAACGGCGCCGAAGTACGACTGGCTGAGGCCGAGACTCTGAACATTACGGATCTCAAAAAGATCGATGAAGGTTCTAACGACAACGAACTCCGCTTTTCCTTAAAACTCAACGCGCCTTTGCGCAATCAAACCAAACTTCACTTCTCCGCGGTAAAGCCGCCCGCAAGTGCTGATGGTCGCCCACTTGAGAGTAATTCCTGGGAATATGTGGTGGCCTATTTTCCGTCGGCGACGGCTGTTACCCTGGTTACGGTTGATGACGTTACGGCGCCGAAAAAACTGACGGTGAAAGGAAAAGGCTTCAAAGCCGCTCCGCTTAGCGTCACGTTGATTCCGCAAGCTGGAGACTCCGTACAAGTCGAACCAGTTGCCAGTACAGTGACGGAGACAAGTTTCGACGTCATGCTTCCAACCGGCGACGATAAACTTCACGCGGGCTGTTGGCAGGTGCAGGTGAAAGCCGGTGAACTCAGTTCGAATCAATCGGAGTTTTTTGCCATTCCGCCCCAACCGTCATTGGATGCCGCGGAGCGGAGTGACAAGTTTATTTTCGTAAAAGGAAAAGACCTGATTGACTTCAGCGCCTGCGGTGGTCAACAGATGCAGTTTGTTTTACTGAAAAACGACGGCAGCGATCCGACCGACCTTGAAGTCAAAGACTGGAACAATGGAGCACCTGTGCTCGAACTTCCTGACAAGGCAAAGACGGGTGAGTGGAAAGTACGGGTCGGAAAGGGCACGACAAAGAGTGAGAAACCTCTGACCGTCCGCCCATAGAAATGTCCGCATAAGGGAAAGCGCCATGATGAAATGTCATGGCGCTTTTTATTTACCTTGGCGTAATGACAACTATCGTTGAGAACTGCCGATAATAGAAACAGAAGTTCGTCCGTTATTCACCCCCAACATCGACGAGTCTTTTCCCTTCCCGCGCCTAATTACCTCCTAATCACCAGGGAGTTTTCTATGTACTCAACTCGCAAAATCCAATGTGTTCTCGGACTCGTGTTTGTATTGCTGTGCGCGGCGCAAGTGGGCTCCGCGCAAACTACTTGCTCCTCGCCGTGGAATTCGACGTCGGTTTATACCGGCGGCATGAAGGCCAGTCTTAACGGAATCAACTACACGGCAAACTTTTGGAATCAGGGACAAAGCCCGGCTACTAATAACGGCGGGGCAGGCAGTGGTCAGCCATGGACCAGCAATGGACCATGTAGCGGATCGGGCGGTGGCGGCGGCGGTGGCTCATGTGCTTCAACCTGGAACGCTACCAACGTCTACACTGCCGGTATGACGGCAAGTGTTAGCGGGGTTAACTATCAGGCTAACTTCTGGACGCAGGGTCAGAATCCGTCAACTAACAACGGTGGAGCAGGCAGTGGAGCACCCTGGACCAACATCGGAACGTGCAGTGTGTGCACGACAGTTCCGAGTGTGCCGACCGGACTGCAGGCTTCCGGAACTACAAGTAACAGCACGAATCTGAGTTGGAACGCTTCGACGGTAGCCGTCAACTGCGTTCTCACCGGTTATACGATCTTCAGGAATGGGGTTGCGGTCGCGACTACCAGTAGTCCGAACGCATCCATAACGGGTTTGTCGCCGTTGACTACTTATTCATTCAGGGTTGCAGCCACCGATGCTGCGGGAAGTTCAGCACAAAGCGCCGCGATAAACGTAACGACCTTGAATGGTCCACCAGCGCCGCCACCATCGGCGAAAGTGTTTGCGCCGTATGTGGACATGGGCCTGACTGGTGATTGGCAGCTTTTGACTATTCAGCAGCAATCGGGAATCAAAGTCTTTACCCTCGGATTCGTAATCGGTAATGGCGGCTGCACGCCAACTTGGGGTGGTGTGGGAGCGACCGTGGCTAACGACACGCTACCGAACGGCACAACCATACTCTCGCTGGTGCAAGGCATTCGTGCGGCCGGCGGCGATGTGATTATCTCCTTCGGCGGCGCTTCGGGAACCGAACTGGCACTTGGATGTACGAGTGTTTCAAGTCTGCAGGCGGCTTATCAATCGGTGCTGAATAAATACAGCGTCAACTCCAGCACCCCAGTGCGTCTCGACTTTGATATCGAAGGTGGAGCAACTACGGATACGGCTTCGATCACTCGACGTAACCAGGCACTGGTTGGATTGAAGAACGCGAATCCAGGACTCGTGATCTCCTACACACTGCCGGTTTTGCCAACCGGATTGGTGGCGAGTGGAGTCAATATCTTGAACAGCATCAGAACGGCCGGACTCAACGTCAACGTGATCAACATCATGGCGATGGACTACGGTTCAGCCAACGACAATGGCGGTCAAATGGGACTCAGCGCCACTCAAGCCGCAGCCAACACGCACAATCAGGTAGTGGCGGCCGGCCTGACCGCTACAATCGGAGTGACACCGATGATCGGCATCAACGACGTCAACACCGAATTCTTTCAACTGAGCGACGCGCAAATGCTCTTGAACTTCGCGAACGCCAACAGCTACATCACCCGTCTCTCGATGTGGTCCGTGGCCCGCGACAACGGCAGTTGCCCCAACCAGGGCTTTGCTTCGCCCGTTTGCAGCGGCATCGCACAAAGCAACTGGGCGTTCTCGAACATACTTAAACCGTTCGGGAACTAACAGATCCTTGGAGTGCGGCACCTCGTACCGCACTCCAAGCAAAACAAAATGGGGTCGAACCGACCTTCCGCAAGAGTTTTATCCAAAAGATCGGATCTCAATGATTTAGAAACCGATGTGTCGGGAATTTTATGATCCCGCATAAAGTTGCTTTATTTTTTTTGTGAATGGAGTAATAATTCGAACCCTCATCTCGTTTTATATAAAGTCGCTCTAGTTTTCACTGCGCTGCTCAAACGCTTCAGTCCCGCGGGGATAACCTCCAACCACCGGTTGCAGGACTCTGTCCCGCGGGTTTTCACACGACTGACAGTTTTTGTTCCCCATTTCGGTCAAAGGAGTAGGCCTATGAAAAACCGCACCGGTTTCCTTTTCCCAATACTATTTCTATGTACTTCGATACTTGTCGCTCAGCAGCCCCAACAGCCGCAGCAACAACCAAGCCCGGCTGCGCCGGCGGCTACCGCGCCGGCTGAACAGAAAAAACCCGCGACACCTGAACCACCTAAAGACAAACCGTTCGCAGACATTGTCAAAGATGCCCAGGTGCTTAAAGGTCTCTTTACGCTCTATCGCACTGACGAAAAAGTCTTCCTCGAGATTCTGCCTGAGCAACTCGAGAAGATTTATCTTGTTTCGCTAACCGTTGACTCCGGCATCGGCGAGCGCGGTTTTTATGCGGCCGCGATGGCCGGTGAAGCGCCAATTGTTTTTCACAAGCAGGGAAAAAATATCCAGCTTGTGGTCAAAAACACTCGCTTCCACGCTGAGAATGGCCCCATGAGCCGGGCAGTGGCGAGATCTTTCAGCGACTCCATTCTCGGCATCACCAAGATCGAGAGTCAGCCGCATCCGGAACGCAAGAGTATTTTGATCGACTTCGGCGCTTTCTTTCTGACAGATCTGCCGATGCTGAGTTACGATCTGGAAGCAACTTTCCGAATTCCCTATCGCTTCGATCCAAAAAACAGCATCTTTGGAACACTCAAAGCGTTTCCACAAAACGTAGAAGTTGAAACGATCTCACACTACGCAACGGAACGTCCGCCGCTGCCACCGATGCTAGCGCCAGGCGCACCGCCGCCGATGCTACCCGCGCCACCGGGAAACCTCCCCGATGTGCGCAGCATGCTCTTTCGTTTGCGCTATAGCATCAGCGATCGACCCCAAACAGGTTTTCGCCCGCGGCTTGCTGACAGTCGCGTCGGTCACTTCGTCACTGCGCTTGAAGACTACAGCGACGACAATCGCAACTCGACGACTAAACGCTTCGTGAATCGCTGGCATCTGGAAAAACAAAATCCATCGGCAGCGATGTCGCCTCCAAAACAACCGATCGTTTACTGGCTCGAAGAATACAATTCCCGTGAAATATCGCGATTCGATTCGCGACGGCATTCTCATGTGGAACAAAGCCTTCGAACGAATCGGATTTCAAAACGCGATCGAAGTTAAAGTACAGCCGGATGACGCTGATTGGGATCCCGGCGACAGCCGTTACAGCACTATTCGTTGGTTTGCCGGCTATCCGGATCCGGGTTTTGCGCAAGGTCCGTCGCGTACCGATCCGTTCACTGGTCAAATCTATGACGCGGACATTCGTTTCTCGGAAGCGATGACTCGATTCTCGCGGCGCGAAGTGCAAGAGCAGCTCTACCCGCTCGCGATGCCGTGGGAACATACAAGTCCACGCGCATTCGTAGCCCCGTGGAGTGTTAAGAACGCCCACTACCAATGTGATTTCGCGGGCGGCGCCGTAAAAGACGCTGAGTTTGGGTTCGACCTTTTGGTCGGCCGTGGCATGGATCCGAATGGCGCCGAGGCTGACAAGTTCATCAAGGATTTCCTGCGTGAGATATCCGCTCACGAAGTGGGCCACACATTAGGACTTCGTCACAACTTCCGCGCCAGCACCATCCATACATTTGAGAACGCTCAGGACTTGAACATCACTTCGCGTGATGGTCTCACCGGCTCAGTGATGGATTACATTCCAACCAACATCGCAGCCCGTGGCAGCAGGCAGGGCGAATATCACCAATCAACGCTTGGTCCATATGACTACTGGGCCATTGAATACGCTTACAAACCGCTCGATGCGTCAACGGTTGAAGGCGAGCAAACTGAGTTGCGAAAGATCGCGTCGCGAGCCGCCGAGCCGTTACTGGCTTACGACACCGACGAAGATGCCGGTTTTGGTCCGGGTCTTGATATGGATCCGGTCGTTAATCGTTTCGATCTGGGTACCGATCCGCTGAAGTACTACGCGCATCGCGTCGGTCTGGCCCGCGAAATCTTTGGCAACATGGAGCAAAGACTGGAAAGACCGGGCGAGGGTTATCAGATTTTGAGGCGCAGCTTCAATTCAGCTCTCAACCAAACGGCCCAATCTCTGTTCCTGACTTCGAAGTACATCGGCGGTATTTATCATTACCGCAGTCACGTCGGCGACCCCGGCAATCGCTTACCATTTGAACCCGTGGCAGCCGAAAAACAAAGGCAAGCGCTGCAGTTGCTTCGCGACAATTTGTTTGCGGCTTCGGCTTTTCAATTCAAGCCACAGCTTCTCAACAAGTTGGAAAACGAGCGCTTCATTGATTTCAACAACTTCACACCATCACGTCAGGACGTACCGATTCACCAGGTGGTGTTGAGTTTGCAACGGCAAGTGCTGGATCGAATCTTCCTTCCAACTGTGTTGAGTAGAATTCAGGACTCGGAACTGCGAGTCTCGCCGCCGGTTCAGCCTTTTACTCTGGGTGTGCTGTTTACGGAAATCCAGGACTCGGTCTGGGAGGAAACTAAAGCTCCAGGACTTTCGCTAAACATCAACAGTCACCGGCGTTCGTTGCAACGCGAACACCTGCGCAAGATGATCGGCATGGTCCTGCGTGACGCCGCCGTACCGGAAGACGCACGCACCTTGTCGCGTCAAAGTCTGGTAACGCTTCGCAATCAATTGCAGCGAACGGTTGCAAAACCGGGGATGACAACGTCGCTCGAGGTTAGGGCGCACCTGAATGAATCCATCGCCCGCATCGACGAGGCATTGAAGGCCGGCATGCAACGCACTGCGTTCTAAGCTGAGAATATATAGCCACGGATTTTACGGATTTTATCCGTGTAATCCGTGGCTGGTTTTTTGTCCCGGCAAATTCGTATTAAACCGTATTACTCCATGCTAGTATCGTTGACTAAATCGACGTGAAAGGTTAAGAGGATGAGCGAACTGCTTAAACCCATAGAGGCGGCGCGGCTGGCTGGGGTGAGCTATCCGACGCTGAAGCAATGGATCTACTCCGGGAAGATCCAATCGACGAAGACCGCAGGCGGTCATCACCGCATTGCGCGAAGCGAGATCGAGCGAGTTATCGGGCGCGCCAAGCCGAAACGAAGTAAGCCGGTAGGGCTCGATGCCATCAGCGGTAGAAACAAGCTCTTCGGTCAAGTTACCAATCTGAGGTTTGAGGGTTTGCTGGTCCAGGTGACGATCGATATCGAAGGACAGGAAATCACATCGATCATCACCAGCGATGCTGCACATGCACTTAATTTGAAAGTGGGTGTGCCGATTTACGCATTAATCAAGGCAACGGAAGTAATGGTGATTCGGGCCTGAACAGCCGATCACGTTGATCCTTTCGTAGCCGGCAACGAAAGGCTCACACATGCGGCTTGCGACGTTTTCACTTCTCTGCTTCTTCCTGCTTATCACTTCAGCAAACGGTCAGGCCGGCAAAGCCGAACTTATTGGCGAAGTGAAAGATCAATCGGGCGCTCTGGTCCCCGCAAAACTTACCGTTACCGAAGTCGCTACTGATCAGACGTTAATCAAAGACACTGCCGACGGCACTTACCTGCTCACAAATCTCAAGCCCAGTATCTACACCGTCACCGTTGAGGCCGACGGATTCAAACGGTCTATTCACGAAAACATCCGGTTAGCAACCGGGGAACGTATTCGTCTCGATGTGGTGCTCGAGCCGGGAGCAGTTAGCGAACTGGTAACGATCACTCAGGATGCCTCACTACTGAGAACTGAGAGCGGCAGTCTGGGTCAGGTAATCAACAATCGCAAGATCGTTGATCTGCCTTTGAATGGCAGGAACTTTTTGTCGCTGGTTACCTTGTCGGCCGGCGTCGCACAGCCACCGCCCACAACTGCCGGTCCGTCATTTCCGCGCATCAATGGCGGACGACCAAGAGTGAATGAATATCTCTTTGACGGTATCTCGGTGCTCCAGCCGGAACCAGGCCAGGTTGCGTTCTTTCCGATTATCGAAGCGATTCAGGAGTTCAAAGTTGAGGTCAACAGCCCTCCGGCTGAATTTGGACGGTTCAATGGCGGGGTAGTTAATCTGACGACCAGGTCAGGAACAAATAATTTTCATGGTTCGGCGTTTGAGTTCTTCAGAAACGAAGCCTTGAACGCGCGCAATTTATTTGCGCCGGCTACTGCTGCTAATCCAAACAAACCGGTGTTTCGACGCAATCAGTTTGGCTTCGTGCTCGGTGGTCCAATCGTAAAAGACAAGACATTCTTTTTTGGCGACTACCAGGGAACGCGACAACTCATCGGGAGAGTTCGCACTTCTACTGTGCCAACGCTCGCGCAGCGCGGTGGAAATTTTGCATCGAGTTTGGGTGCATTGCTCTTCTTTCAGCCCAACGGCTCCATCGGCACCACAGTGACCGGCAACCCGGTTAACGTTACTGACACAAACGGCAACCCGATCCAGGCGCGAGTGGGCCAGATCTTTCGGCCCTCCGATCGTCGCGCGTATGCCGGCAATCAGATTCCGACGAACACATTTGATTCGGCAGCGGCTCTTTTGTTACAGCGCTACCCTTCGCCAACCACCAGCGGCGCCGCCAACAATTTCACGCGCATCGGCAATGAGCGCACTGACCAGGACCAGTACGACATTCGTGTGGACCACAGGTTCTCGGCTCGTGACCAGATCTATGGCCGCTATTCTTTCGCGAAGGATCTAACATCGCCCGTTACACCGTTGCCGGATGGCAGCGGCAATATCACGACCGGCGTCACCGGACTGACTGATACAAAAGCACACTCTTTCGCGGGCAACTACATCCACGTCTTCAATCCCCGCGTGCTGAATGAACTACGCTTCGGCTACACGCGCAGATCGATTGACAGGCAGGCTACAGACCTTGATTCGCCGCCTTCGCAGAGTTTGCAAATACCGGGCATTCCGACTAACGGCGCGTTTCAAAACACACTGCCGACTTTCGCGATTGCCGGGCTGCAACAGCTTGGGTCATCGGCAAATACGGCTTCAAACTTTCGCACAGACGTAACGCAAGTCTTCGATGCCGTTTCGATCCAACACGGCCGTCACTCGTTAAAAGCAGGCATCGACTTTCGCTGGGAACGTCTCGACGTAATTCAACCGCCATCACCGACAGGTCTTTTTAATTTCAACTCACTGTTCACTAACTCGCAGTCGATTCCAACTATCGGTACAGCGCTATCGACCTTTACCGGCAACGCGCTGGCGAGCTTTCTGTTGGGCCAGGTACAGACATTTTCGATCGATGTTCAACCAAATGTTTCAAGGCCACGCGCCCACATTCAGGAATACTTTATTCAGGACGACTTCAAAGCCTCATCTCGTCTGACGCTAAATCTTGGGCTGCGTTACACACTCAACTTCCCTTCCACCGAGGTCGACGATCAAGGCGCGGTGTTCAATCTGCAAACTCAGCAGTTAGAGTTCCTGGGCCAGAATGGTTTCAGTCGTTCGGCGCGGAAGCTGCACAAACTAAATTTTGGACCACGACTTGGTCTCGCCTACCGGCTTAACGACAATACAGTGCTGCGAGCGGGCTACGCCGTGGTCTGGGTCGAACAAGCCGGAATCACCACCCCCTTCACCACGCCGCAGTTTCCGTTTATTCAAACCGTCTCGCAACGAACCTTGGACAACATCAATCCGGCGTTTGTACTTTCCACCGGTCCGACCGTGGCGCCCCTCGCGCCCACGCCCGACGCCGGTCTGGGCCAGGGAGTTTTTGCGGTTGACTCAGACCTCGGCAGCGGGTACGCGCAACAATGGAACTTTGCGATCCAACGCGAACTGACCAGACACATGGTTTTAGAATTGGCTTACGCTGGTTCGAAGATCACGCATGTAGGTATTCCTGACACCAACATCAATCAACTAACTGTCGAACAACTCGCGCTGGGTGCGGCGTTGCTTACACGCGTTCCGAATCCGTTCTTTGGCCAGATTCCGCGCTCTTCGAGTTTAGGCGATCCAACGATTCCGCTCGCACAACTGTTGAAACCATTCCCGCGATTCACCAACGTTTCGTTCTATCGCAACAACGTCGGCAATACGAATTACAACGCGTTGCAGGCAAAGCTGGAGCAACGGTTCGCGCGAGGCTTTTCGTTCTTGATCAGTTACACGCGTTCTAAATTGATCGACGAAGCATCTTCCGTTTTCGATGCTTCGATTCTCACCGGACCGGTGGCAAACTTCCCCGTCGCCGACAGCTTCAATCGCAAACTCGAGCGTGATCTTTCAACCGGCGACATACCAAACGTCTTTGTGACGAGCTTCACCTATGAATTACCGATTGGCAGCGGCAAACGTTTCCTTTTAAGTGGAACCGCGGGCAAGATTTTCAGTGGATTCGAACTGGCTGGCATACTCACCTTGCAGTCAGGCATTCCTCTGGCGGTAACGCAGGTGACAAACTTCAACGCCTTTGCAGGATTCGGCACGCAACGACCGAATCTGGTCGCGAATCCAAACCTGCCATCGTCACAACAAACGACCGCACAGTTTTTCAACACGGCGGCCTTCACGGTCGCGCCACAATTCACGCTTGGCAACAGTTCTCGCAATCCGGTTCGTGGTCCACATTATAGAAACTTTGACCTGGCACTGATCAAACGCACCGCCATCACTGAAAACGTGAATGTCGAATTTCGCGCCGAGGCTTTCAATCTCACCAACACGCCGCCGCTCGGAGCCCCCAACGTGGTTTTAGGCTCAGCAGGATTCGGATCGATCACGTCAGCAGGCGATCCGCGCGTTCTTCAGTTTGGCCTGAAACTTAATTTTTGAGTTTTAGTTTTGTGAAGGTGTAATCAACTCGCATGCGATTGAATGGCCGGATGACCTCGTTCTCCCCACTAGAACGCGTCACAAAAGGTTTTCTCACGCGGCGGCGCCACGGCGCAGCGACGAACTCATTGGGTAGGGCCTTAATTCAATTTCTTCTCTGTGCAACCTCTGTGTTCTCTGTGTCTCTGTGGTTGTTGTGTCGCACATTCCTATAACCACAGAGACACAGAGAACACAGAGGTTGCACAGAGAAATCCCAAATAGGGCACTACATCTATTGCAGATCGTTGCGCCGTGGCGCCGCCGCGAGAGAAAACTCAGATCTGGTTCTCCCAAGCCTTGACCTGGCTCCGTTATCAAGCGCTGCGATGTTAACGGCGACGTTCATCGTGTTTGCCTTGGCTTCTGCAAGCAAAAAATGGCGGTGTGTGCTGATGAGTATATCGATCTCGAATAGACCACGAATCACCCGATTGTGGTAAACGATAATCCTCCGTTGGAGTTACGTTCGCCTTAACTTCATTCCTTCTTCCGTTCGCAACCCATCCTGGCCGGCTTCAATGAAATGTTTTTAAGGAATCTCACATATGCGTTTGAAAGATTTTTCTAGCCCCAGGCGATTTCGTTAAAGGAATCAAAGCCTCAAGACTCAGCCCCGCCGGGAGGCAATAAGGATCCGAAACCCGGTGCGACAAAACCGGTTATCAACCCGCCGAAAGGCTCGGCTGGTACCGAGGTCAAAATCACTGGGACCGGGATGAAGAAATTAGACTCGGTAACATTCGGTGCGGATGCTGCACCTAAAAAATCCATTGCAGCAGATGGCACGATTACCGCGACAGTCCCACCACAGACCTCCGGAACCACCGGTCCGGTGGAAGTGACCATTACTGGTGATAAAGGCACCGTGAAGTCGTCGTTCACTTATGAATGACCACTCGCGATAACCTTTCTCTCGCGGCGACGCGGCGGCGCAACGATCAGACATTGAATGATCGTTGCGTCGCCGCGTCGCCGCGAGAGTAGTCTTTCCTGATCCCCGATCAACCCCCTCGTCGTGTTGCTGGGTTACACTCAGATGTTCACGCGCACTAACCAGTGGCAGAATCAGGCCCGTTACGAAATGGCAGACGGCCTGATATGTGGCTTTCATAGTGAAATCGAGGGTGAATTGGATTTTGTATAGTACTTTGGCAAGAACGTTGGGAAGCCGGTTCGCACACTTTCGTGTTCACAAGGATTTTCGGTACCAGTCCGAGTACTTTACTGCTGTGTTTGAATTGATCCTGGACATCTATCGTATTTCTCATCAAGATCGGGCAGTTGCAGACTTGCTCGAAACGGCAAGTGATGATCAAAGTGGTTCGCTATGAGGAGTCAACCGCGTTAGTTGATGAGGCGATTAAATGACGTTTGCATTTCCCGCGGCAGTGCCTGAGATTCCAGTGACGGACATGGATTCCTCGCTGCATTACTACGAGCACAAACTCGGCTTCAGCATAGATTGGGGTGGGGCCGATGGAGGGATCGCAGGAGTTTCAAAGGGCGAGTGCCGGATGTTTCTTACCGATCGCGACTTCCGACAGCATGGTGGGAACGCCGCGCCGGTGATCATTTGGCTGAATGTTAACAGCAAGCAAGAGGTCGATGAGTTGCACGAGATCTGGAAAGCCAACGACGCTACCATCACTTCACCACCAGAGTCGAAGCCATGGAAGCTGCATGAATTTACAGCGTCAGACCTGGACGGCAATCTATTTCGCGTTTTCTATGACTTTTCCCGGGACTTGTAACAAACGGTGAGGAAGAAGTTTGCAAAAGCTGTGTTGGTGTTGATCGGCGTAACAGCGCTCATTGCGCTCGGACTGGCATGGCGCGTCTATTCATTCCGCAATGCGACTTCTGACGGTCCGGCCGACGCCGCGGTCGTGCTCGGGGCTGCGGTATGGACCACGGATGTGTCGCCAGTTTTCAGAGAGCGAATCAATCACGCCATCAATCTCTATCAAAAAGGCCGCGTGAAAAAGCTGATATTCACGGGCGGTCAAGGCAATCCAAACGAACCGACGGAAGCGGCCGCCGCCCGCGACTACGCGCTACAGAGTGGCGTTCCCGCGAGTGACATTCTGCTGGAGAATAAATCTCACAATACGTTTGAGAACATCAAGAATGCGAAGAAACTCGCGGACACTCACGGGATACGGAAAGTGCTGATCGTAAGCGATCCTTTGCACATGAAAAGAGCGATGACAATGGCACAGGATGTTGGCCTCGTCGCCTACCCCTCGCCCACACCAAGCACGAGATATCAGAGTTTGCGTAGTCAACTGGGTTTGCTGACGTATGAAACCTATTACTACTCAGGTTATCTAGTGCGCCGCACCTTTAAATAAGATTTCTCTCACGGCGGCGCAACGGCGCAACGGAAATCTGGCATTGACCGTTGCGTCGCCGCGCCGCTGCGAGAGTAATCCTTCTTCAACTACAACTGACTCTTCGGAACGCACCGACCACGTATCCACAAATAAGATTACCCTCACGGCGGCGCAACGGCGCAACGGAAATCTGGCATTGACCGTTGCGTCGCCGCGCCGCTGCGAGAGAAATCCTTCTTCAACTACAACCGACTCTTCGGAACGCACCGACCACGTATCCACAAATAAGATTACCCTCACGGCGGCGCAACGGCGCAACGGAAATCTGGCATTGACCGTTGCGTCGCCGCGCCGCTGCGAGAGTAATCCTTCTTCAACTACCACCGACTCTTCGGAACGCACCGACCACGTATCCACTCAGATACAGTTTTCAAAACCTCAGGAGCAATCGTTTCCTCAATCTGCGCGTATTCTGAAGGTAGACCAGTCTGGGTGGTTTGAAACAGATGGTTCAAGCGCGGAAATGCTTTCAGTGTCACGTCGGCATTTCCTTTGAGACCGGCGCCAATCAGATCGAGGTTCTCCTTCGCAGGCACTTGCAGATCGAGTTCGCCATTCAACGCCAGCACCGGAACTTTCACATTTTTCAATACCGTGAGCGGATCGAACGTTATGAAATAACGATACCAGGCGGACGTGTACATCGGCATGATCGCTTTGACAGCTCCCGCCGCCGGTTCGAACCGCTTCTTCTCAAGCTCGTCGAGGGTTCCAATATAACCAGCGATCTCCTCGTTGATTCTTTGCGCAACTCGCTTCTGGTCAGTCTCTGTTTTGACAATTCCGTTTATTGTTCGGGCCAGCGAAACGAAGTGCGCGATGGTGTTGGGAGGGGTTCCCTGGGCCTTATGAATCAGTTCAGTTTGCGCGTAAATGATGTCTTCACCGCGTTGCCCTGGACCAGCAAGCAGCACGATAAAAGAGACGTCGTTACTGCGGGCTGCAACCATCGGCGCAATCATCCCACCTTCACTATGGCCGATGAGACCAATCAACTTTGGATCGATCTCTTCGCGCTGTTTTAGAAAAGCGACGCCGGCCAGCACGTCGTCCGCGAAGTTCTCGCTGGTTGCTGAGAGCGAACCGCGGTCCGTGCCTCCAATGCCGCGGTCATCCACTCGCAGCACAGCGATACCGTTACGAGTCAGATAATCAGCGAGAACGAGGAACGGTCGATGACCTACAATCGTCTCATCGCGATCCTGTGATCCGCTGCCGGTGATCAATAAGACCGCCGGATACTTGCCGCCGCCGCGCGGGAGAGTCAGCGTGCCCGAAATTTTTATGTTGTCCTTCGCATTTCGATAACTGACCTCTTCTTCGTCGTATGGATAAGGCTTCTTCGGATCCTGAGGCCGATTAGCCTTCGGCACTTCGACGTAATGCGCCGTAACCTGAGCGGCAAAAGCAGTCACCGACGCGATGATTAATAACCAGCGTAAGAATGCAGAAAACATCGTCTCTCTCCTTTCGGCGTTATCGCCCGCCACTCAACTTCGAAAGAACTTCGATCAGTTCTCGCAGTTCGTTAAAGTTGATAATGATTAGTATCGGTACAACGATTAGAATGAGAACACCCAGCACGACACCTGTCTTGGCCCACACGCGATGCTCGGTGAGTTGCGGCGCGGGGTTGGTGCGAAGCGCCAGCCAGCCAAAGACGATTGCCAGGATGGGTTTCTCGAGCCCGAGTAAATTAACAAAACTGACAATGCCAAGTATCAGCGACGCGGTTGCGAACGCATACTTTTGACCGAGTATCAGTGATTCTTTAGTCTGATTATTCATCATGATTATCTCTCCAGAACCAGTTCCGTGTTGATCCGGAACGGGTTTTCTTTAATGAGTACAAATAACAACGTAACGATGACGAGTGGAACGAGCTTGAACACCATTCCCGGTTCGTGGGCCGGAAGCCATTCGAGCAATTTGTAAATGAAGAGCAGCAGAGCGATCAGGGCAAATGGCTGCCAACCGAGCGCCGGGCGAGGGCGCTTGCCGATTCTGTTTTCGATCGCAGGCCAAAGCTCAACGCGCGGCTCCGAAAGCGTTTGGCTCATAAGCATCTGATCGAGCGATTGCAATTGCTCTAATCCGCGTTGGCAGTCAGCGCACTCGGTAATGTGAACGGCTAACTGTTCCTTTGCGAACAACGGCTCTTCCCCGTCGGCGATTGCCATTTGGGCCATCAGAATGTCGTCGCAGCTTAGTTCCTTCATCTGACTTCTCCTCGTGTGATTGTCCCTGTCAGTTTTCCCTGCAACCGTTGCCGGGCATGAAACAGACGACTCATCACGGTCCCTTTTGGAATTTGCAAATGCGCGGCTAACTCGTCATAGGAAAGCCCGCTGAAGTATTTCAGGGAGACTATTTCGCGTTCCTCGCTCGTGAGCGCGTGCAGTGCTTTTTCAAGCGCCAGGCGCGTCTCGCTGGAGGTTCCTGATTGCGAAGCCAGGAGTTGAACGTCGTCGAGGTTCTCAGCCGGCCGGCGTTTGGCGGTCAACTTGTAACAGCGGTTCCGAAGCAAAACGTAGAACCACTGGTAAAACGTCCGCGACGTGTCAAACGTGCCGATGGCTTTGAAAGCGTCAATAAAAGCCTCTTGAACCGCGTCCTCAGCATCATCACGATTGAGCAGAATCGTCATCGCATGACCGACCGCCCGTTTTTGATAACGCTCGACCAGATGACGAAAGGCTTCCCTTTCATCCTGCTGGCATTTCTTAATGGCCTCGGCATCATCCATCATCGGCTCCCATAATAGGTATCCGCATTCTCAGAAAATTATTCAAATTTATTTTGGCGATAGGGCAATCCCTTGTAACATCTCTGCGCCGATAACATGCAAACAGTTCCCACTCAGGAAGTGCAGATTGCTGCACCTTTTGCCACAAGTTCCGACGACACTAAAGCGCGTCTTTTGGAAGCGCTCTTCAAACCCGTTGATATCTCATTCCTGGTTTTCTTCCGCATTGTCTTCGGTGGGATCATGCTGTGGGAAGTTTACCGCTTCTTCAGCAGCGGATGGATCAGCCGTTACTTCATTGAGCCGGTTGTCAATTTTCCTTACTACGGGTTCAGTTGGTTAAAGCCGTGGCCAGGGCAGGGGATGTATATCCACTTTGTTGTCATTGGCGTGGCCGCCGCCTTTGTCATGGTTGGATTCCTGTATCGCATTGCCGCGCCCGTCTTCTTTCTTACTTTCACGTATTCCTTTCTGCTGGACCAAACGCGTTACATGAATCATTTCTACCTGGTCTGCCTCGTCAGTTTTCTGATGTGTTTTCTTCCGGCAGAACGGGCGTTTTCAGTTGATGCGTTGCTGCGCCGGAAAATCCGTTCAGACGTGGTGCCGACGTGGACGCTGTGGCTCTTACGAGCACAGATCGGGATACCGTATTTCTTTGGCGGCATTGCCAAACTCAACAGCGATTGGCTATTAGGCGGCGAGCCGATGCGCACCTGGTTGCGCCCGTTGACCGTGGTGCCGGGATTTGGACATCTCTTCGCTGCCGACTGGGTGGTCTACAGTTTTGTGATCGGCGGGTTGTTGCTCGACTTGCTGGTGGTGCCGTTGCTCCTTTGGCGACGCACACGACTCTTTGCGTTTGCAGCAGCAGTTGTATTCAATCTCATGAACGCGTTGATATTCGACATCGGCATTTTCCCGTGGCTGATGCTGGGCGCTCTCTTCCTCTACTCTCCGCCTGATCTTGTGCGACGTTTCGCGAGAGCGTTTATGTCGCCCGGCGAGGGGCTTGGCGACGATTCGGTTTCGAAATCAACAGAGAGTTGCTCGACTATAACAACCTCACAAAAAGTAGTTGTTGGACTGCTGGCAGCCTACCTTGTGGTCCAACTCACTCTTCCGCTCCGCCATTATCTTTATCCGGGCAATGTCAGTTGGACTGAAGAGGGGCACAATTTTGCGTGGCACATGAAGTTACGCACCAAGGGTGGCCAGGCGGTATTTAATGTTACACATCCGCAAAGTGGGCAAACCTGGACCATCAAGCCTGAGGATTATCTAAAACCTCACCAGTTGTTGAAGGTGAGTACCAAGCCTGATCTGCTCATACTCTTTGCGCATTTTCTTGCGGAAGAGAAGCGGCGTGAAGGTTTTGAGAATGTTGAAGTGCGCGCCCAGTCGATGACTTCGCTCAACGGTCGCCAACCACAATTGTTAATCGATCCCAACGTCGATCTGGCCAAAGAACAGGTAAGGGTGTTGCATACACCGTGGATACTACCGCTCACAACGCCGCTTGGATCGTCGCAAACCACCGGCAGCGTTGATATCGAGTAATCATTTCAATTCGACGATGGCGATGATCTCGTCATCACTGAGGGAGTACCAGACAGGGACATATTGTCCCGTCTCGAGCGCCTTCTGTGACTCATCATTGGGCCGCAGAAGCACCAGATATTTGCGATCGAGTACCAGGTCTTTACTTACATATTCGTTGCCAGAGGACTTACCGGGATAGACGTTGATTTGTTTGCCTCCGACCTTGCCTTGATACACCTTGTCAACTCGGAACCATGTTATCAAAGCCCACACCCTGGTTCCGTCGGGTCTAAATATGCATGGTCCTCTTCCCTGGCCATAAGTTCCGGTGGCCACGACCGTTGCCTTTTCACGCACCTCGAGAGGAAGCTGATAGTAAGCGGCCGGCAGGTCTTGAGTTTGAGGTACAGGCGTAAATAGCAGCATCGCAAGGGTGAGTAGCTGATTCATAATGACTGCTTAGATGCGCCGGGTTGCCCGTGTGTCGTTAGGTGGATTCGTGGTCTGATTTATCGTTGTAGGTGCCGCCCCTACAACGAAAGAGAATGTTTAGAATTCAGATGTTAAGATCAGGCCGCTTCACTTACCGGCTCACGCTCGTAGCTCACCTTCTCGGGCACTTTTATAGTGACCGGCGAGCTCATGTACGGTCGTTCAAACACGCGGAAGAATAACCACGCAAACCCAACCGAGAGCGGCGTCGTGATCAATAAAGAGATCGTGAGAATGTGTAGCTTTGTGAATCCAAAGTGATACCACTGCATCAACACAAACGAATGCGTGAGATAGAGTGAGTAAGACATCAATCCAACTGCCGCGAGCGCGTTAATGAGTCGTGGAGTAACCAACGACTTCAGCCGCCAGTCAAACTCCATCACAACGACACGATTTACAAGAATGAAAAACCCGACGGCCCACGCCGGATGCATTACCAGCCAGCCCGCGTCATGAAGCCAGGATTTTTGATCCACCAGTGGTAACCCCAAAGCCAGCCCCGCAGCGCAGGCCAGAGCGAGACCTGCAAACGAAATTCTGTAACACCACCGCGGAAGTTTTATTATGCCGACAAGGGCTTCAACACTAACCGCACCCAGTGCCCACATAAACCAGTTCGTCGCCGCTGCTTCAGTCAACGGAATCGCGATCCCAAACGATTGCTCGAAGTAACGATGAACGAGCAGCCAGATCACCCGCGCTGAACCGCACAACAAGAGCGTTTTGGTCCATCCGTAACGTATCCGCAGAAACAGTAATAAGAAGTAAGCGAGGTACAACTGTTCCTCAACTGCGAGTGTCCAGAAAGCGCCGTTGATCGTGTAGGTGGTATGCGGATCGAAGTTGTGGAGCATTAAGAGATGCAGCACCACATCCCACACATAGAACGGTGTGATCGCAACTGGCGTTTTGTAAGCAGCGTAAACGAGAAACAGCACGAGGGCGGCAAGGTACGCCGGATACAGACGTCTGACACGTCGCTTCCAGAAAGCGAAGAAGTTGACTACCGGGTTATCGATTCCGGCGGCGCGTGCTCTGGCCCAATATAAGTGAATACAAAATCCCGAGATGACGAAAAACATGTAGATGCCGGCATAAGCAAATTGAACGATGAAGCCGACAACTTTTGGCAGCAACCACTCCCAACCGGCGAACGCGGTTTGCGGCGCCACGGAAAGCGCGTGATAGCCCACCACCATGAGCGCCGCGCCACCGCGCATCGCGTCAAGGGTCAGCATCCGACCCACCTGAATTCCCTCGGGCTTTGTTTTCATCGTGAAAGATTTTGCCGAAACGAACCTGACAGGTTAGCGGGTGAGGAGGCGTAGTTTAGTTTCGAAAATCTAACATTTTTGGTGCGGAGAGGTTCGGAGTACGGAGTTTAACCCACGCAAAGGGCGCAAAGACGCAAGAAATCCCTTGATAACGCGGCAGTGGTTTGCGTCTTTGCGACTCTGCGTGGCGAAAATTGGCTAACTCTTAATGCGCCAAACATACGTGTCAGACTCATATGAGGTAATCAGATGCTGGTTGTCAGGCGTGAGTGAGACGCAATAGACATAACCAGTCAGAGGCCAATCTAAAGGCTCTCGTACCGCCGGATGAGGAACTGTAAATTTTCCTCCCGTGCTTTGGTCGGCAATGGTCACAACTCCACGCACATACGTCCAGAGAAGAACCTGGCGTACATTCTCTTTGGACGTTTCCGCTGTGAACTTACCATCCGGTGAAACGTATTTTTCGCCTGAGCCTGGGTAGGCGCTTTGTTCGCGGTTAACCGTGCAGGTGCTCATCTGTCCGGACACGTAATCCCACGACTTCTCTTCTTTCTGCGCTTGATAGCAGACTTGTTTTCCGTCCGCCGTGAAGTGGGCCGTGCTTGGAGATTCATGAACATGGATACTTGCCACCTCACGTCCACTAGCCCATTCCACCACGCGTAACATGTCGAAGTGATCTTCACCGCGTTTGGGTTTCCACTCGATGACACCGTTCTTCTTAGTCTCTTTCTTCGGTGCGCTTGCGCCGTAAAGAAGGAGGAGCTTTCCGTCCGGAGAGATATCAAAGAGAGTGTTTTTCTTGTAGATCGAGATGAGATCGACCTGTCGACTCTGAGCTTCAACACGTGGTAGAGGCGCTGCAAAAATTATCAGAGCGACAAACACATAAAACATTGACCTGGTCATGTGGCTTGCTCATGGCAACACTCATGCCTCGCAAATCCTCATGAGAATCGCAAATAGCAACACAGAAAACGCAGTCGCTTTCCGTCAGGTGTCATATGCACCCGTGCGCGGGCTTCTTGCGACTATAGGCGCCCTCTTTTTTGACTGTAGGGGCGGCCCTCCGTGGCCGCCCTTGTCTGGAACTCAAAATCGTCTCGCCTGGAGCGATCCGATAGGGGCGTCCTTCCGTGGCTCTCTTATCGAGAGACAAAGAAATTCGTGCGCTAGGGCGGCCACGGAGGGCCGCCCCTACGAAGACTCATAGAGACTTCAAGTACTCTGTTCCGTGTTCACCACATCCAGCAGAGTCGAAAAACGACCGTCGTGATAAAACCCACGCTTCATGTGTGAAAACAACCCGCGCAACGGTGTAGTGCGATATGAGTTGTCAGGCGAGCGGTTCGCTTGAAAATCGTCAATACCAGTTGAAGACTGTCTCCCCACGATTTGCCGCAGCGCGATCAAAACTACCTTCCGGCGCACCCAGTTTGGCGGTGATCAAATCATTGTCACTCCGCTTGTTAATGATACGGCTGAGCTCGGGAGCTCAATGAAATGATTAGCTCTAATCCGTCGACTGATCCGCTGGTTGGAAGTTTCACCGGTGGAGCGTAACGCGGGTTCGATTTTGTATCTATCCACGCATCGATCCAGTAAGGGAAGGTCTCAAATCCCTTCACGCGGAATCTGCCCTGCTCGTCGGCTATCACCTCCGTCACATTCGTCTGTGTCATCCGATCGTTGGGATCGATCAAAATGATCCTGGCGCCGGCCGCCGGTGATCGATCCGCAAACAGGACCACACCTGAGAACCATCTCTCTTTCAACGGAGGCGGGAGCAGAAAGTCGATCAAGTTCAACTCACGACTTTGCGGTACCACGACCACCGTAGCCTGATCGCTGCTCATCACGCCTGGGTAATACATTCTCGGATACGCCGGATAATCTTTGGCAGGTTTGTTGTGCGGATTAACAATCAGCAGATACCTTCCGGAAGGAACGTCGCGAAAGAAATAACCGCCATTGTCGCGATAGCTGTCAACTGCCGGCGAATTAGGAGACGAAGCCTCCCTGCCTTTTTCATCGATTGGAACAAGTGAAAGATATTGTTGCGGAAGTGGTGCGCCCTCGGCCGCTGCAAGGCGGCCTTTAATTGAACTGGAGGTGGTGACGACAAACGAGTCAGACTGGCAACGACCGTCTTCTCGAAGCGCAACGTAATGGGCTATTGGGTTCTCCAAGGGAGACCACTCTCGGAGTTCGGTTGGAAGCGCAGCTCTGACGCGGTAGCCTCCATGGTCCAATCCTCTGAACTCGTATCTTCCGTCGCTGTTCGTCTTCGTTTTTAAGGGAGTTTGTCCTGGCTCGTTTCGTCGCTCGAGTGTCACTTCTATTCCAGGCATTGGGATCTGTTTGGCGGAATCCTTGACGCCAGGAGGTTCGTACCTGAGGACGGCGCCGACGATACGTGAGCCACTTTCTCCACGCATCATCTCCCGCGCGTAAGCGAGATCGCGCGCGGCCAACTCAAGCGGAACGGATGGGCCGCACAACCACTCCGACAGTTTGCCATCCTCTTTACGCCGCGTTGCGTAAACAAAATATCGCTGCCCTTGTTTGAAGGGGAATCCACAAGACGAAAAGCTTGCGATCTCTACCGTTGGACCTTCGACTCCTCGAAACGCCTCAGCAACTGAAAGACGGACGACCGGCTCATTGAATACGGATGGTTTGCCGTTTGTAGTCCGTGGGACTGACGACACTTCTTCAACGAGGCCGGTAAAAACCGCGTCGGCTTTCCAGTACGTGGTGCAAGGATGAAATCCAGTCTGTTGTCGCGGACCGGAGCACGTGCAGGCCGCGGCTGTGTCGAGGAACAAAAGAGAGGCAACAATCACAAGGAATACTCTGCAGGAAGTGAGAAACATATCGGTCGTCCTTGTCATAGGTTATAGACCCCAGCTTAAGCTGGGTCAGGTACGCTTGAGATCAGAGCCGACACGCAGTGACGTTATTCTACCACCGCGAACAGTATTTCGAAGTCCACAGATTACACAGATTCTATTAATTAATCGGTGTAATCTGTGGATTCTAATGAGCACTTTGCCGTCCTTTCAAAGGAGAGCCTCATCATGTACATGCTGAATGCCAACAAGAAACGTATCCAACTTCAAGCACTCGAAACTGAAATCACCGAAGACGCGTCGATGGCTATAAGCGTCAGAGCCGCTGTTAACCCAAAACGTGATCCTGTCAACGCCCAGGGATTGATCGCCCGCGCGTGCCGAGCGCACTTCGAGATCGGCAAGCGGGATGGTTTTGCCGCCGAAGCCGCCATCCCTGAAGGGCCGCCACCGGTGGCTTTCCGCGAATCAGATACCGGATTACTGCACGTTCTCTATCGCGAACTTACCGTCAGATTTAAGCCGGGCGTAGCGGCGCAGAAGCGAAAAAAGATTCTCGGCAAATACCAGCTTAAACAACGCTCAGCCAACCCGTTTGTGAAGGATCAGATCATTGTTTACAACGCTGATCGAAAATATGACGGACAAAGGTTGCTCGAAATCTCAAACGATATCGCCGAAATGGACGAGGTTGTTTTTGCGGCTCCAAACTTCGTATCTGAGTTCAAAAGACAAGCACCACCAAATTTGCGGGCTGAAGAGTGGCACCTCCGCAATACCGGGGCTGGCGGAGCGGTCGCCGGTGAAGACGTCCATATTCGCGCCGCGTGGCAAGTGACTACCGGGCGTCGAGAAATCGTAGTCGCCGTGTTGGATGACGGTGTTGACATCGACCACCCAAACCTGCGCACTCGCATCTGGAGAAACCCTGACGCGCAATCGCAGAACAGATTCGGCCGTGATTTCTTCCTTCGAGATGACGACGCCGATCATTTCAATCCGCGTCCCAAGATCTTCCGCGATCCGTTTGATCAAATGGCGGGCAACGATATTCACGGAACACCATGCGCAGGAGTGATCGCAGCGACAGGTATTGCAGGCGCCTCCGTAGGTGCCGCTCCCCGGTGCCGCATATTGCCGGTAAAGGTTTTTCACGCCGACGATCTGGCGCCGGCAAATCGCATCGCGGATGCGATCCGTTTTGCGGCGAGCATTGCAGACGTCATTTCATGCTCGTGGCATGGTGGATCCAGCCCTGACATTCAACTCGCGCTGGCGGACGCTGGACAAATAGGTCGCCAGGGTAAAGGCACGGCGGTTTTTTGTGCTACTGGAAACCATAATGGGGGGACGGTCAAGTTTCCGGCGAGAGACGCAAATGCGATCGCTGTCGGAGCTTCAACCGACCGGGCTACGATCGCGGGTTATTCAAACGTGGGACCCGAAGTCGCGATTGTCGCTCCGTCGAGTGGTGGCACGCGCGGCATCTTTACGACCGATGTGTCGATCAATAACCGCGGGTTCAATATAGGCAGAGCGAATCGAGGAGGACTGGATGGTCTGCACACCAACAATTTTGGCGGGACCTCGTCAGCGACTCCATTGGCGGCTGGTATCGCGGCGTTGGTGCTTTCGGTAAATCCGAATTTAACGCGCACTGACCTGCGTGATGTGCTCACTTCAACCGCCGAAAAGATTGGAGCCGGCTACGACGCTAATGGTCACAGCAACCAGTTTGGTTTTGGACGCATAGATGCGGGGGCAGCTATCGAATCAGCGCAAGCATTGCTTGAAACAGCGCGGAGTGCCAGCAAGCAAGCCAGGACTCCAACAGGCACGAAAAAGTCTGCGGCGAAGCGTAGGGCTACGAAAAAATCGACGCGAAAGACTGCTCGAAAGCGCTGAAACACGTCAAAGCTTCTGGTAGCGTGAGAGCGTGTTGGCCCAGGCGAGTTGGACGTTTTTATCTGAAGAGACTTCTTCGATCACTTCCGGGACATACGTATCCGCCGGATCGAGCGGCTCGAAGATTACTTGTTGCGGTACGTACTCGTTGCGACGGCGCATAGCTAATTTGTGCGCCTTCGCAAAGCGTTTTAATTCTGCGTCCGATGGATTGCGTTCAAATCGTACGCTGATCTCTCCGGTGGGATATTGATGCTGGCCGCTTTCATCAACCAGGACCGGCTGGACCACCTCGTCTTTTCCCAACTGTTCCTGGATCGACTGCCGCGTCTTCTTGTCCGCACTATCTTTGTTGAGTTGAACCAGCAAGAGATTGTCGCCGCCCTTTATCTCTTCAACTTCGCCAAAGTTCTGCAACGCTTCCTGAACCGTTTGCCGATCCCGCTTCGCGTGAACGACAAAAAGATCTTTACTCGGTTTTTGTTCTGCGGCCAATTTTACTCCTCTCGACTTCGCTGAACATTATACGGCGCGATTCCCTTTCATGCTCACAGGTAGAGCTCTGTCCGGGTTTCTCTCTGCAACCTTTGTGTTCTCTGTGTCTCTGTGGTTGTTTTATCGCACATTCCTATAACCACAGAGACACAGAGCACACAAAGGTTGCACAGAGAAGAAGTTAATTCGGCACGCGAACATTTATCCTGTGTTACGCAGACCAGCCGCAATCCCGTTGATAGTCGCCGACAACGCGTAATTGAGATTCTCGTTGTCTTCACCGGCACGTTTTCGTTGTAACAACTGAACTTGTATCAAACTCAACGGATCAACGTACGGGTTACGCAAGCGGATCGATCGAGCCAAAACGGGATTATTCTCGAGCAACGCCGACTGGCCGGTTAAACGCAAAACCACTGCTTTAGTCCGCTCAAACTCCTCGAACAGCATCCCAAACACCTGCTCACGCAGCGTCGCATCTGAAACCAATCCCGCATACAGGCGTGCAATTGCGAGATCGGCTTTCGCCAATCCCAGTTCGACATTTGCAATCAATTCACTGAAGAGTGGAAACCGGTGTAATAACTTTTCCAGCAACGCCTCATTGCTCGAGTTCTTATCTCTGAAGCGTTCCAGAGCAAACCCAACCCCAAACCAGGCGGGCACAACATGCCGGCTTTGCATCCACCCAAATACCCACGGAATCGCGCGAAGCTCACTGAGATCCCGGCGTCCACTTCGCCGCGTGGGTCGCGAGCCGATTCTCATGTGTTCCAATTCCCTGACCGGAGTGGCCTCTTCGAAGTAAGTCAGCACCGCTTCATTCTCGGCGATCTTCTCGCGATAAAACGCAAAAGCGTCGCGAGACATTTCTTCCAACGCCGCTTCACCTTCGTCATCCAGATCCTCGAAGTTATCGGGACGCGACAACGCCTCCAGCGATGCAGCAATCATCAACTCGAGATTTCTTTCCGCGAGTACTCGCTCCGAGTACTTCCAATTCATTACTTCACCCTGTTCAGTGATCTTTATCTGGCCGGTGAAAGCACCCTGCGGTTGCGCGATGATCGCGTGGTGAGTTGGACCACCGCCGCGTCCCACAGTTCCACCGCGTCCATGAAACAGAGTGAGCTTGACGTTGCACTCGGAGGCCACTTGATGCAACGCGCGATGAGCCTTGTAAATCTCCCACGTGCTCGTCAGCATGCCGCCGTCCTTGTTCGAATCCGAGTAGCCGAGCATCACTTCCTGCCGGCGACCCCATGAATCGAGCAAACGCTCGTAATCAGAGCTGGTCCATAAGTTCCGGCAGATCTCCGGGCAATTGCGCAAATCCTCGATCGATTCAAACAGCGGCACAGGCATCACACCCGGATCTGTTTCAGTTGTTGCCGCCACTTGTACACCGCTCAACTCGGCCAGCGAGACCAAAGCCGTAACGTCAGCAGCCGACTGCGCTCCGCTGATAACGTAAGTTCGAATTGCTTCGGTTGGATAGTCACGCTTTAACACGCTAACCATTCGCAGCGAATCGAGCAGCTTGATAGTTTCTTTCGACACCGGCGGCGGCAAACCGCTCTCGTTCGCAGCCACAACATTTGCCAGTTCAAGCAATGCGCCTTTGTGAATCTTCGCGTGTTCCCTGACGTCGAGTGTGTGCAGGTAGAAACCAAAAGTATCGACCTGCCGGAGCAATGGATCAAACAACAACCTGGCGACACGTTCTCCGCCGTTATCAGAAAGACTTTGACGCGCAATGTTCAGGTCCGCACGAAAGTCACTTGCCTGCTGGTATGCATTCGAACTACCGGGTTCGTTGCGAGCCAGAACCAATCGGGCCAACACATAATCCATGTAGCGTCGATAGATTTCGTGTGATGGATGTCGTTCCGGGTGAAGATCAGGCGCTAAAACAGTCGCGGCATAAGCGCTGAGTGCTTCTTCAAGTTGTTTGGAAACGGGAACCTGATAAGTCGAAGGACTGAGTTGCCAGATCAGATCGTTCACGCGATCGATGTAGTAGCCGAGAATTGTTTCGCGAGCTATCTGCAACGCATCACGCGTACATTCAGGTGTAACCAGAGGATTACCATCACGATCGCCGCCAATCCACGATCCGAATCGCAACACTCGCGGCAACGCGTTTGCCGGTATCTCTTCGCCGTACGCGTCACGAAAATCCTCGGCCAACTCTTCATACAACGACGGCAACGTTTCAAACAAAACAGTCGGATAGTAATCGAGGCCCATCCTGATCTCGTCGCGAACGCGCGGCTGGCGACGTCGAACTTCATCAGTCTGCCAGAGCGTGGTGATCTCAGCGATGATCGCCTGTTCGTGTTTTTCTGATTCCCGTTCAGTCAGCGGCAGTCGATCGAATTGTTCGAGTTCGGCGGCGATTCGTTGGCGCTTGAACAACACCGTGCGTCGCGCAACTTCAGTCGGATGAGCAGTGAAAACGAGAATTACTTCGATCTTTGATAACCACTCGAGCGCCTGCGATTTTGTGATTCCGGCATCACGCATTCGCCGCAGCGTTCCCAGGAACGATCCCGGTTGGGCCAGCAACTCAGACGACGCCTGGGCCGCACGGCGACGACGTTTGCGATGATTTGTTTCAGCCAGGTTCGTCAGTTCGAAATAGATGGCAAACGCTTTTGCCATCCTGTGCGCTTCAGCAGTATTCAAACGACTGACAATCGTCTCTGCGCGTTCCATCAAGCGGTCGACTTCGACGTTCTGGCCTGTTTGCGCGTGCAACTCACGATGTTCAATCAACAACAGCCGCAACTCTTCAACCGCCGAAAACAACTGGTCGCCCACTTGTTCCTTGAGAACTTCACCAAGCAAACGGCCAAGCGAGCGCACGTCGCGACGCAACGGAGCTTCCTTCAGATCGCGATCCTGACTGGTGAGTTCCGCGAGTCGTGCGGCTTGATCTTCTACATTCCAAAGCCGTGGCATGCGTTAATGCATAACACGTGAGACTGAGGCTGTCACTAATATAGCCACGGATAACACGGATGACACAGATCAGAAAACAATTATTAATGATCGGTGTTTATCCGTGTAATCCGTGGCTTCACTTTTGAGTTAGCCGTTCGAATTGGGTCTCGAGAAATCGTCGTTCCGGTTCACTGCACGAACATGCCAGAGCCTGTTCGTAAGCCTGAGCCGCCCGTCGCGTATTGCCGGCTTGTTTCCACAACTCAGCGGCGACGGCCGGCAACAGGTGATAGTTTTGCAACGAAGGATGCCTGGAGATCTCTTCAAGCGCGTTTAGTCCGGTGTGTGGTCCTTGCCAGCGTGAGATGGCGATGGCCCGGTTCAGTAAAACAATCGGTGTCGGCTCGAGTTGATAGAGATCGTCGTAAAGGGTGACGATCCTCTCCCAGTCCGTATCCGACTCGCTCGTGGCGGTGGTGTGAATCGCGGCGATTTCGGCCTGCAGATGGTAGATGGTGATGGTATCGCCGAATGCCGAAGCTTCAAGTTGACGCATACCCTGCGTGATCAGTTTGCGATCCCAGAGTGATCGATTCTGATCGGCCAGAACTACAAGCGCGCCATCGTTCTGCGTTCGCGCCGGCAGCCGGGAGGCTTGCAGCATCATCAATGCCAACAACGCGTGCGCCGCGGGAACGGGTATGCGCGCGTGGTCTACAATCAACCCGCCCAGCCGGATCGCTTCTTCACACAAGTCAGAACGCACGAGGTTGTCGCCATAACTCGCGCCGTAACCTTCATTGAAGAGCAGATAAATGACACGCAAGACGCTATCAAGTCGCGTTGGTAATTCACCGGCACTGGGCGGATCGATAACGATATGACCCTGTCGAATCTGTCGTTTTGCGCGGACGAGGCGTTGCGCAATGGTGGCTTTGGGCGTCAGAAATGCGCGCGCAATCTCGGCGGTGCTAAAACCGCACGCTGATTTGAGTGTGAGTGGAATTTGGCAATCGATTGGCAGGTCAGGATGGCAGCACATCAGGATCAATGCGAGCTGATCGTCCATTTCGTTTGCTGGTGAGAACGTTGCGGCCGTTGAAGAGCTGAAGATTAGTTCGAGATCTTTGGTCTTGCCGGCGAGTGAAGAATCGCGTCGCAGCAGATCCAGAGCGCGATGCCTCGCGACGAGCGTCAGCCAGGCAGTGGGATTCTCGGGAATGCCTTTGAACGGCCATTGCTGAAGGGCTTTGAGCAGCGCGTCTTGAACAACATCTTCGGCAAGATCAAAATGACGCGAACCAAATACACGTGTCAGCGTCGCCAGAATCTTCGCGGAATGGTGACGAAAGAGATGAGCAACAAGCAAGTCCGCTTCCACCAAAATATCTCCAAAGCAATTGTAGGGGCGGCCCTCCGTGGCCGCCCTAGTATTGAACTCAAAATCGTCTCACCTAGAGCGATACGATAAGGGCGTCCTTCCGTGGCTCTCTTAAATGGGGAAACAAAGAAATTCGTACGCTAGGGTGGCCACGGAGGGCCACCCCTACAATTCCCGAACGGGTCAAACACGCTTCACAATCGCGCGGCCGAACTCACGCCAGGTTCCGTCTTTCTGTTTCACCCAATCCACTACTTCGAGTGTCTGATCATCAATCAACCGGTAAGACGACTTCCCTTCTTCCTTCTCCGGCGAACCCCAGAATGCAATCAAGGTGTCGGCTTCGACCTGCGCCTTGATCGGAAAATTTATCCCTCGCGAATCAAACCAGTGTGCTTCGCACTTATCAGCCGCAGTCGCTCTATAAAAGGCCTGGCCCTCAAACACCTGTACTTGCCCGTTGGCCGCGCGCATCTCGTTCTTCAAACTAAGCCGCAGAAACTTGTTGCCAAGCACCCATTCCCATTTGACTTGCAGATTCGCCGGCATCCCAAAAGCCTTCCCCTCACCCTGCCAACTGCCCTGCAGCCGTGAAAGAAACTTCTCGCTTTGAGCAGATACCTGCACTGAGGCAACCAGCAACAGAAAAACCGACGCGAATGATCTCTTTCGCATTACTCACTTCCTCCAACTATCTTTTCAACCTCACGAATCTCGATCGTGCCGTACTTGAGATGCGGACAGTCGCTTGCCGTTGCCACTGCGTGATCGTAGTCGTCAGCTTGAATGTGAAACAATCCGGCAATGACTTCTTTGCTTTCGGTGTATGGTCCATCCGTCACCGACGTTTTGCCACCAGCGCGCCGCAGTGTCTTTCCCGTTCCGTCCTGCAGCTTCTCGCCGCCCACCAGCAGCCCGCTTTGCTGCAAACGTATCCGCCACTCCATGTACTTCTGAATGATGGCCTGCATCTCAGCCGGGCTCGTCTCTTTTAAACTATCGGGTTCAGAATGTAGAAAAAGCATATAGTTAGGCATCGTTTGTTATCTCCTTCTACGCAATAACGAACGGGATCATCCCTTTTCGACACGCAGAACAAAACTTTATCCGTGAAATCCGTGGCTAAAACTTCAGCGTCTCTAAATAACGAAGACTCTGCGGGATTTGCTCGACAGAGGTGGGCGACTCGTCTTCGATGAAGTACCACTTGACTCCCGCTTTCTTAGCGGCGCGACAGACGCTCGGCCAGTCGATAACTCCCTGGCCAAGCACGACGTTGTTGGTCACATCCGATTGGCCGGTAAATCCGCCGGGCGTCCCGCGTTTCATATCTTTGACGTGCATCAACTCAAAGCGCTTGCCGTATTTCTCCAACAGCTTCACCGGATCTTGTCCCGGATGAACCACCCAAAAGACATCAATCTCGATACTCACATACTTTGGATCGGTTTCAGCCATCAGTAAGTCGAACAGCGTACCGTCACGATAAGGGAGAAACTCATAACCGTGTGTGTGGTAAAAAAACTTGATGCCGTGTTTCGCAAGTGCTTCACCTGCACGATTGAAGACCGCCGCGGCTTCGCGACAAGTCTTCTCATCGAATGGATCTTTATGCGGAATCCACGCGCAACCGGCATACTGGAGACCTAACAACTTCGCCTCACGCGCAACCTCTTCAATCCGGTCGCGGCACTGTTCGTACGAAAAATGAGCGCTGACAGCTTTGAGCTTGCGGGCGTCGAGTTCCTCTTTGAACTTCTCAGTTGCGATACCGTAAGTGCCGGCCAACTCAACGTTCCTGATCCCGAAGTCACGCACCTGGTCGAGAGTGCGAGGGACATCCTTCTTGAATTGATCACGCAAGCTGTAAAGCTGCAGACCGATCGGGCCTTTGAATTTAGTTTCATTACCGGCGCGAGATTGCGTGGTAGCGGTTTCAACTTTGGGTGCAAAGAGTAGAGCGGCACAGGCCAGGAGAAAAGGAGCAAGCAGAATGTGGCGTTTCATACTCGGGTTCTATATCACAATCCGGCACTACGGTCAGTCAAAAGAGATTTCTCACGCGGCGCCACGATGATTTTGTTTCCGTTGCGTCGCGGCAGCGCCGGGTGAAAAATCTCTTTTTTGGATCCTCTTTTAATCACTTGAAAACAACCATTGACAGGTCACGAAAATCTAGTAATATCAGCGCCTCCCCGAGCTGATTTTTTACATTTTTCGGCAGAAAATACAATTTTTTGGAGTTGAGACTAATGACTACTCATTTCGCATGGGACTCGAAGCGTCTACCCATTTCAAACCTCAAACGCTTACTGGCAAGCTTTGCTGTTTTACTCATGCTCTCAGTTGCGGCGCTCGCACAACCAGCCGCCGACACAGTGAAGCGATTAGCAATCAAGTCTGCCGTTCTGGGCGAAGAACGAGTGGTATTGATTCGCACTCCCGCCGGATACGAAACAAATAAGCTGAGCTATCCGGTGCTCTACATGACTGACGGCGATGGTCACATGGCCCACACGTCGAGCACGGTTCAGTTCCTGACACAAAACGGTCGTATCTCTGACATGATTGTGGTCGGCGTGACCAACACAGATCGAACCCGAGATCTAACACCGGTAAAAGCTGACGCCAAGACTCCGAATGGCGACTTGCAATTTCCAACCAGTGGCGGCGCTGACAATTTCCTGAAGTTCTTTGAGAAAGAACTCATCCCGGAGATTGAAAAGCAATATCGCGTGCAACCGTATCGCATCTTTGCCGGACATTCGCTCGGCGGACTCTTCGCGATTCACACGATGATCAGTAAACCCGGACTTTTCAATTCCTACATTGCAGTAAGTCCTTCGCTGCAATGGGCAAATGGCGAGGCCCTCAAACGCGCCACTGACTTCCTGAATACTCAGAAAGAGTTTAAAGCGACTCTGTATGTGTCACTCGGTAATGAGCCAGGCGCAATTGGCGACAGCTTTGAAAGTTTCAGGAACGTGCTTGCGAAAACGAGTATCAAGGGCTTCGAGTGGCAGGCTGAACTCATGGCCGACGAAGACCACGGTTCCGTCGTGCTTCGCAGTCACTACGCAGGACTGCGCAAGGTTTATGAAGGTTGGCAGGGAGCTCGCGATCCACAGACCGGCGCCATCAGCGGTGGCTTGCAAGGTGCTGACGCGCACTACAAAAAACTGAGCGAGAAATTCGGCTATGCGATTGCCACGCCTGAAGCTCTCATCAATCAGGTGGGCTACCAGTTAATTTTCTCAGGACAACCAGACGAAGCGATTACAGTGTTCAAGGCAAACGTTGAACGTTATCCAGCGTCTGCAAACGTTTACGACAGTCTTGCGGAAGCCTATGAGCGAGGTGGTCGTCTCGAACTCGCCGAACCGCTTTACGATAAGGCGCGTGTTCTGGGCGAGCAGAACAAGGATCCCAATCTGGGTATCTATAAAGCCAACTACGACCGCGTCCACACTAAACTGAAGGAAACTACCAAGAAACAGTAAAACTATCTTCAGCGGTATCAGAGTTTGGCGGGTGGTCCAACCGGATCACTCGCCATTTTCTTTCATGCAAAGGCGCAAAGCCTCCGGTTTAGATTTCTCTGTGCAACCTTTGTGTTCTCTGTGTCTCTGTGGTGATAGGAACTGTGGCTGGTCTCGCTGCAAAAAAGTCCTAATACCACCTGAAAACGCGCAGAATATTCGAAAAATCGTCGGTCCATACGTCGGCGCCGGGTTTTCCGTCGAGCCATTGCCAGCGTGGTTCTTTTGAGAGAGTGTCAAAAGCAGGTGATTGACGGGCGAGCACCACCCACTCGGAGGGATCCTTCGCGCTTACCGGATCCTGCTCGTCGTCAAAAAAACTCAGGCTCATTGCACCGTTTCGTTTAGCGAGATCGGCCAGGACCGTGTCCAGTTTCAGACTCCGGTTGGAAACATGAAACGCCACCATCCCACCAGTGGCCAACTTCGAGAGGTAAAGGTTGATCGCTTCTTCCGTCATGAGGTGAATTGGAATCGCGTCGGAATTAAAAGCATCGAGGACGATCAATCCGTAATGATTATCCGGTGCGTTCTGCAATTGTAGTCGCGCATCACCCACAACGATTTTCGTGGATGCGCCGGTGCATTTTTGCAGATAAGTAAAGTGCTCGGGAGTTTGCGCTATGCTGATAACCGCCGGATTGATTTCATAGAAAGTCCAATGCTGATCCGGTCGAGCGTAACAAGCCATTGATCCGGCTCCGAGTCCCACGATGGCGACGTTCGGCGATGGTGTATTCGCATTAAACGCCGCGAAAATCTGGCCCAGCGGTCCTTTTCGATGAAAGTATGAAAGAGGCTCGCGCTGAAGATTGGGATCGATAAACTGACGGCCATGAATCGTATTGCCGTGATAAAGATCGCGAGTAGCGCTCACCGGATCTACGCGCACGCTCGAGGTACCAAAAAAGTTGCGCTCAACATGCATGGTCCGATTTTGAGTTTCAGCGTAGACCACACTTCCCAGCATTACCGCGCCAATCGCTAAAGCAAATCGAATCGGTCGTCGACGAAATAGATGGTTGACGATTACGAGGGGAATTCCAAAAATTATCGCGATCCCGACAACTTCATTAACCTCAAACCGATCAACCAGCAGGACCAGCGCGATAGTCAGCAAGCCCGCGCACACCGGCCAAATAAAATCGAATAATCGCTCGTTGGCGGAATTGTTGCTTTCACGTTGCCGGATCAAACAGGCCAAAACGATCACCAGTGGATACTCAACGATGGTGTTGAAAGTGCTGGGAGCTATCAAGGCGTTGAAGAGTCCGCCGATCATTCCTCCAACAGCCACACAGAAGTAAAACTCCGCAAGACGTGCGGCCGGTGGTCTATCAGCGGCGAGTTTGTTGTGACAAACCATCGCGGCGATGAAGAAGAAACAGAGATGCAGCAGCACTATCGCCGACGTTGGCTCGGTAGCATTTGCTGCGAGCACTAAAGTGAGGAGTATTGCTAATCCGGCAAGCGCGTTACTTGCGAATCGATCCGGCAGCAACTTCTTGCCGGCGAACGCGAGCACAAAGGTCACGAGGTAAAGAGCGAGCGGAATCGTCCATAACAAAGGTGTGGGAGCGATCTCGGTAGTGATGTAATTCGTAACGCCAAACAGCAAGCTCGAAGGAATAAATGCCAATAGGATCCAGAAAAGTCGGCGTTTAAATGTCATCAGAGCGGACTGAGGTTCTTCGATTTCAATCCTCTTCGGTCGCGACGACTTCCACGACACGAACACACAAACTACGCTCAATATTAAGAAGGCAATATAGACCACCACCCAGATCTGATTTTGTCGTGAAAGAGTAAAGGTTGGTTCCAGTAATAAAGGATAGCTAAGTAAGGCGAGCAGACTGCCCCCATTACTTACCGCAAACAGAAAGTACGGATCGCCGGCCGATTGATGCTCCGTACGCGTAAACCACTTCTGCAACAGCGGGCTGGTAGTTGAAATAAGCAGCACCGGCCAGCCAATCGCAGTCAACAGGTAAGCAAACAGCCACAGCGCCGGATTGTTTTCCGCGGGAGGCGTTCCAAGATTGCCAACAAAGCTAAACGGCGCATAAATGAATGAAGTAATAATCAGACCGATATGAAGCAGTGCCTGCTTACGCGCTCCCAGCCAACGAGTTATAACGAGCACATAAGAATATCCAGCCAGTAGCAGCACCTGAAAAAAGAGCATGCAGGTGTTCCAAACCGCGGGCGTCCCACCGAGCCTTGGCAAGAGCATCTTCGCGATCACGAGCTGCACCCAGAACAACAGCAGGGCGCTAAGAAACATCGTCGCTGCAAATAATATAAGGACAGGGCGGGAAGTGTTTGCCGGCAGTGGTTTCATGCGTGATCAGATGAGAATGTGATAGCGTTCTAATTTATTTCTTCTCTGTGCAACCTCTGTGTGCTCTGTGTCTCTGTGGTTATAAGAATGTGCGACACAACAACCACAGAGCACACAGAGGTTGCACAGAGAAATCCCAATTACGGCACGACCAAGAACCTGCCCCGTTAGTCAGCGTCGAGGCATTTTGTTATATTTGACCCCAATGAAAAAGTTTCTTCGCTTATTGAGATCGCAACGAGCGTCAGCAGCCACAATGGTGCTGATTATTGGCTCGTTGTGCTTCTCAGTTGGTGAAGGACTTCGGCTCAGACCGTTTCCTACTGCGGTATCTTCCGAGCAGGAACCCAGCACTTTATCGGTCGTAAAAGACACTGCTAAATCACAGTTCTCCAAGTATGGGCCGCTGGACGTACCGTCGCAACTTCAAAAACGGTCAAAACGACAAACGATTGATTTTGCACCACATTCTTTAGCCGAAAGTAACCAGGTTCTCGCCGGCGTCTGGTATCGGTTAGAAGATGAATCCGTCCAATTTAAGTCTCTTCGCTACGTCCCGCGTCCTGCGGGTCGCGCTCCGCCTCGCCTTTCTTAAAGCGCTTTAACAATCAATCTGTAACGCAACTCGAAAAGCTGTTCGGGGTCGATCTGTCGAACTATCGCCCGCCATCGTGCGACATCCGACTGACAGGTGTCTGACCATTCCGCGAGCCCGTCAGCTCAATCGACTTCCACGGTTTCAGAAACCGTGACGGAGATACAACTCATGAGAATACTAATTGGTCATGATGGATCGAATCATGCCGATTCGGCATTAGACGATCTGCGATGGGCGGCGTTACCCGCCAGTGCGGAGGTGTTAGTTGCGACGGTTGATGAGGTACCGACTGTGGCCCCGCTCGCCAGCCACGAGATCATCGAACGAGCTTTCGTCGGGAAGAAGGTCGCGTCAATCGTCGAACACGCAAACAAACACGCTGCGGAGGCCCTGGAGGAAGCACGAAAAATCGCCTCAAGAGTGAGTTTGCGAGTGAACTCGTTGTTTCCCGCTTGGCTGGTTCAGTCAGAAGTGTTGAATGGAACGCCGGCTACCGAGTTGATTCGAAGAGCGAAGGCGTGGAAGGCCGATTTGATAGTCGTCGGATCACAAGGCCGGTCTGCACTTGGACGCTTCATTCTTGGGAGTGTTTCAACTGAGGTTGCAGCGGGAGCTGCCTGCTCAGTACGCATCGGAAGACGGAACACAGTTGAAAAAGACTTAAAGGTGCTGATTGCTTTAGACAACTCAGCGGAGGCGCAGGAAGCTCTTCGTCTCACGCTTCAACGAGCATGGCCGACAGGAACTGAATTGCGCGTTGTTGGAGTTGGTGACGGCGTCAGGGCGCCGCGAAGGTCCGAATTCGCTTCAATTCTCAATGCGCAAGACCAAGACCAGAATTCGCCAGGGGAAAAGTTTGTTTTGCTCTCCGACGGCGAACCGCGGATCACTGCTGGAGTTGTAAAAGGCCCAACGGACATTGTCTTGATAACGGAAGCAAACGAGTGGCAGGCAGACTGTATCGTCATTGGCCAACCTTCCGAGGAAGAAGTGAGAGAACTCGCTGCGAACACCAAGTGCTCTCTCGAGATCATCCGGCTGCCTGACTTTGCATGACGATCCTCTGAATTAAGAAAGGAAAAAATTCTATGTCAACAATTCGAGAAACTTCGCTGCCGGGTGTCGGACGCAAGTTCCAGGTTGAAATGACGAATGGCGACCGGCTCGTGATCGTAATTCACGACGATGGAACTCGCGAACTCTACCACTTCACTCGCAAAAATCCGGATCGCGTTGCTTCAGTAGTTACACTGGCCGACAGCGAAGCGCGACAGATTGCGGGAATTATCGGTGGACTGACCTACGTTCCAAAAGCACTGCCTTCGGCGGAGATTGTTTTAGACGATCTGCTGCTCGAGTGGTACACGATCGAACCGAAATCTTTTTGCATCGGCAAGACCATTCGCGATCTGCAAGTGCGCACCGTAAGCGGCGCTTCAATCGTCTCGATCATCGAGCCCGACCGGATCAAACGTCTTAATCCGGAGGCCGATACGATCCTGAATGAGGGTGCAACGCTTATCCTCGCCGGCGATCGCCGCACTATCACGAATCTCAAACGATTGCTGGTCACAGGGAAGGTGGATTAATCATGAACCACCTCGTCCTGGAATTTGGCCTGGCCCTGGCGCTGATTGCCTTCGCGGCAGCGCTGGCGGCGAAGCTTCGTTTGTCCAACGTGCCTTTTCTGATCCTGATCGGTATGGCCGTCGGTCCGCACGCTCCGCAAATCGGCGTGTTCGACTTTCGCTTTATCTCCAGCGCTCCATTAATCGATTTCATGGGGCGAGTTGGTGTTCTCTGTTTACTCTTTTATCTCGGGCTCGAATCAAATGTTAGTCGTTTGATTCAGGCCGGGCGTTCAATTTTTGTCGGTGGATCGATTTACATCACTATCAATTTTGCTGCCGGACTTCTCTTCGCGTATCTCACTGGGTTTTCGGCGAAAGAGACGTTGGTGGTGGCGGGGATAACCACGATTTCGTCCAGCGCGATCGTTGCCAAGATACTGTTTGATTACCGGCGCACTGCCAATCCCGAAACCGAACTGATTCTCGGGATCACGATGTATGAAGACGTGTTTCTGGCGGTCTACCTGTCGTTATTGTCGGGCATAGTTTTGAGTGGCGCCACTTCAGTGACGGGAGTGCTATCGTCGGCGGGTCTCGCGCTCGGGTTCATCGTTGGGCTGCTGCTTATTGGCCGGTGGGCCACACCGGTGCTGAACTGGTGCTTGCGCATTTCGTCCAATGAAGTATTTGTGATCGTAGTCTTTGCAGCGCTGTTTATCTTTGCCGGGCTCGGCGAGACTATTCACGTTGCCGAAGCGATTGGTGCTCTGCTGCTCGGATTGATCCTCGGCGAAACAGAACACAGCGCGCGACTCGAGAAGCTCGTCGTGCCTTTTCGTGATTTCTTTGGCGGGATTTTCTTTTTCGGTTTTGGTTTGACGGTTGATCCGTTTGGGTTAGGTGGCGCGGTGGGGTTGTCTATTGCTGCCGCGATTTTGTCGCTGATTGGCGTGGTCGTTGCCGGGCAATTGGCGGGACGATTTTCAGGGCATTCATCCGCGACATCGCTCAATGTTGGTCTCACGCTGCTTGGTCGCGGCGAGTTTTCGATCATCGTCGCCAAGCTCGCGCAAGCCGGTGGCCTCCTGGCTTTGATCCAGCCGTTCGCCGCGCTGTACGTCCTGATCCTCGCAACCTTCGCACCGATCCTCGCGAAAGAGTCGGAACGCATTAGTTCGTTATTTGAAAGACTCGGAACAACTGTAGGGGCGGCCCTCCGTGGCCGCCCTAGTCCGGAAATCGAGATCGTAGCACCTAGAGACGAACGATAGAGGTATCCTTCCGAGTCTCTCGGGCCGTGAGACCAGGAAGTTCGTACGCTAGGGCGGCCACGGAGGGCCGCCCCTACAGTCACGTATTTCGGTGTCGCAATTGATCGATCCACTTGGTCCACTCCGGATCGATCTGCGCGCCGGCGGCGATTAACGTCTCAACGATTGCGAGGTGGTTCGGGTGCGGTTCGTTGAATGCTGACCAAAGCGTTTGGCCCAACACCGATCCGCCGTACATGTTCTTAACTTCCAGCGGAGCGTTTCGCACAATCAACATCCTCACCGTCTCCAACTGGCCCGCGGCGGCAGCATAGTGAAATCCCGTTTGACCAACACTTGCTTGCGCAGCCGGATCGACACCCTGGTCCAACAGAAACTCACAAACACTAATGTGTCCGTATTCACACGCCGAAATAAACGCCACTTCCATCACCACACTCGCTTCATTTGGATCGTCAGAAAGTGGAATGAGTGAAGCATCCTGCAAATCACGATCGACAAAACGTTTGACCAGATCGAGTCGACCGAGCATGGCCGCGTGGCGAATGTCCATCCGCGCACCACGTCGAATCAGTTCGAGCGCGGTCGCCGGCGCTTGATTTCCCAGCGGACCATCCAGAATTCGTGGATCTGAGAGATCTATGTTGACGCCAGTGGCGGCAACGAGAAGGTCGATTAGCGGCATCGCGACGCCCGCTTCGGATGCTTGCCTGCTGGTGAGCAAGAGGCCAATGGTGTAACGCGGACGAGGCGGCTCATCACGCGCTCCGCGATCGAGCAAAAGGCGAGTGATATCGACGATATTATTCGGAATCGGGCATCGCGAGGGATTACCGGCGATGTGGTTCAGTAACGTCGCGCCGGCAAAGTATCCTTCTTCATACGGTCCACCTTTGTGACAACGAAAACGCACGAGCCACGAATGTTCATCCAGTAAATCTCTGAGTCGCTCGATATCGCCCGCGTCGAGCGCTTCGACTGCCTTGCGAAAAACCTCGTACTCGTCGTCGCTCGTCATCGCGAGTTCACCTTAAATTTTATTGGAGGGTTTGAAGCGATAGCCGATCCATGGTTCGGTGAGGATGTAACGCGGCTTCCCTTCCGGTTCTACTTTCTTGCGCAACTGGCCCACAAAAACTCGCAAGTATTCATTCTGCTCTACGTAACTTCCACCCCAAATGGCGTTCAAGAGCGTCCGGTGAGTAAGCACTTTGTCCGCATGGGCCATAAAGTAGGTAAGCAGATCAAACTCCTTCGGCGTCAAATGAATCTCACGTCCTTCAACCGTCACCTGGCGCGTTTCCAGATCAGCGCGGAAAACACCGACTTCCAAAACCTTACTAACCTGGCTCTCCAGCGGCAACGGTGCCCGGCGCAACGCCGCGCGCACACGCGCGAATAACTCATCAATTCCAAACGGCTTCGTAACAAAATCATCCGCGCCGAGATCGAGTGCTTCAATTTTGATCTTCTCTTCGCCTTTGGCCGAAAGCACGATGATCGGCACAGGGGAAACAGCCCGCACGCGACGACAGAGTTCCAACCCGTCCATTCGCGGCATGGCGAGATCGGTAATGACCAGATCCGGAGCCCACTCATTGAACGTCTCCATCGCGATGATTCCGTCGGGCGCTGTGCGCACGTCATAGCCACGTGATTTGAGACCCGTCCGTAAAACGCGCGTTAGCTGCGCTTCATCATCTACAACCAGGATCTTCGATATCTCATTCATGGCTCATCACCGATCGGAACTGTAAATGAAACAGTTGTGCCGCCGTTGTGGCCCCCGTCAATCCAGATGCGTCCGCCGTGAGCTTCAACAATGCCTTTCGCAATCGCGAGCCCCATCCCCGTGCCTAACGGCTCCGGCGTGGTCACATCGCCGTCGCGCATGGCGCGGAAGAATTTATCAAACACACGTTCGCGCAGTTCGGCCGGTATCCCACGACCCATGTCAGTGACCGCGATCTGGACCATGTCGTTCTCCCCGCGTTTCGCGCTGATGCGAATAATACTCTGCGGCGGAGAATATTTAGCGGCATTGTCGACTAACGAATAGATCACTTCACTTACAGCACGATTATCAACTCTCACGAGGGGCAGTTCTTTCTCGAGCTCGACTGCTACTGGATGTCCGGCGGTCAAAGGCTCAGCGCGAATCAACGCGGCTGAGATGATCTCATCAACCGCGCCCCAGCGTGGTCTGAGTTGAAGCGCGCCCGCTTCAATGCGTGCGAGTTCGATCAGATCGTCGATAAAACGATTTAACCGATCGCTTTCCTGATCGATCACTTCCATCATGTCGAGGCGGGATTCAGCATCGAGCACAATCGGCTGTTCGCCATCCGCACTACTTCGAACTTCGTCGAGTAACGTGGTAATCGAGGCCTTGACGGCGGCCAACGGAGTGCGCAAGTCGTGAGTTACAGCGTCGAGCAAAGCGGATTTTAGTTCCTCGCTGCGTCGCAGTGCTTCAGCCTGACTGGCGCGTTCAAACGCGTCGCGCAGTTCGGAGTAGAGTCGTTCAACTTCCTGCTTTGCCGTCTCAGCTTCTTCGGCACGGCGCTTTGCTCGCCCCGAGAGTTGTCCAACGGCAACAGCGGTAGTGAAAAACACAGTCAAAGCGATCCAGTTCTGCGCATGCGCAATGGAGAACGTGTAGAGCGGAGGCAGGAAGAAAAAGTTCAACGAGAGCATTCCGAGAACCGAAGCCAGCAGGGCCGGCCGGCTACCCCAAAACAAAGCCACGAAGAGAACGACTAAGAGAAACGTCAAAGCTACTGTCGTCGAGTTGATGCTGTTTTGAAATGGAGCGAGTACGAGTGATACAGCAGCGGTTCCGAGCAATGCGCCTAAATAACCAGCGCCTCTTCGATTCAAGAAGTTGGATTGCGTCACGTGCGAAATTGTAAACAACTCCTACGAGAATATGCGCAGAAGTTAAAACATTTAGATCTATCCTAAAGGTTGGGCTTCGATTCCCATCCGGCCTAAAGTCCAATTAAAGCCAATTTTTACCTCTCCATGGCTTTGCACAAAAGTCGGCTGGTCGAAAATCTAGCTGCGATTGAAAATCTTGTGAATCATGTGAATCTTGTAAATTCTGTAAAAATGCTCTTCGCAAACACCGCTTCACATGATTCACAAGATTAGACAGGATTGACAGGATTTTTTGTGCCAGGCACCTCTCCATTAGAAATTTTCATTGCCCCGGGCCGGTTTTAAAATCCTTTAACTTGACTGCCTCACGATCAACGGGTACGCTCGCCGTACTTACCAGCGGGGGTCTCGAAAAACTAAAATTATGGAGAGCTAGATATGCACCTTGTTTTGAAGGGCAGGAGTCGACTGGGCGCTCTTTTAATCGTCGCTCTTATGTCGGCGCCAACCACGGCCACGTTTGCACAAACTGCCTCGCCCAAATCCGGTAACCCAGGTTCCCCAGAACCAATTCCAACTGTTCAGTCACAACGATCTGCCTCCCAGATTAGCAGTAGCAAGACCAGCAAGTTGACGACAGACAAATCCTCCAGTTTCATTCAACCCGAGCTTGATCCAAATCCACCTGCGGCAGCGTCGTTTACCAACGCCACCGCCATCACTATTACCGATTGTCCCAACCCGTGTCCGGCCAGCGGCCAGGCGGCATCGCTCTATCCCGCTCCCATCACGGTATCCGGTGAAGTCGGAGTAGTGCAACGCGTGTCCGTCACGCTCAATGGATTTAGTCACGCCTTCCCGGCTGACGTCGACTTCCTGCTCGTATCTCCATCCGGACGCAAGTCAGTAATTATGTCTGACTTCGGCGCCGGATCCCCGGGCGTTTCCAACATCAACGTCACGATGGACGATTATGCTGATAGACCAATTCCATCGACAGTTACTGGAAACACCGGCGTACCGTTTGTTACAGGCAGCTATCGTCCGGCTAATTCCGGCACGACTGATCTTTTCCCGGCACCCGCGCCAGCCGCTCCATACACGTACACAATGTCAGCGTTCAATGGCGACACCCCGAATGGCACGTGGAACCTTTACATCATCGACGATGCGAATCTCGATGGCGGTAGCATCAGCGGTGGTTGGACCATCTCCTTCGATGTGAGACCTCCAGCACCAACCGCGGGACAGATTCTCATCAGCGAGTTTCGCACACGCGGAGCAGGAACAACTCCTCCGGGCTCCGATGGCAGTGCCGATGAGTTTATCGAGATCTATAACAACACCGATCAGAACATCACCATCATCGATGCGATTCCTGGTGCTGATCCAACATCACCAACCGGCGCCGGATGGCGTTTTGCCGGTGCACAAGCTGCGGCCGAGACTACGTTCTTAGTTCTGCCTCAGACGTTGTCAACGGCAGGTCCGCTCGCTCTACCACCGCGTGGTTATTTCCTGATTTCGACGCAGCCGACAACGCCGAGTCCGGCAGGAAACACGTACAGTCTTGCGACCTATCCGACTGGAACGGGAATCACGGCTAGCGGAAGTGCTAACGTATCAGTGAATCCTGCTTCAGCTACGGTTGGATTCCTTCCGGATGATGTCGGGATTGCAGTCTTTTCAACCGCAGCCGCACTTGCTCCGAATCGTCTGGATTCAGTCGGCTACAGTTCAGTGACCGCCACTGACTACAAGGAAGGCACCGGTCTTGCGCCTGCCGCAGGTATTACAACGGCCGGACAGCATAGTTGGGTCCGTAGCCAGGCTGCTAACGGAAGACCACAAGACACAAACAACAACGCGGCAGACTTTGTACTCGTTGACACCACCGCGGCGACTCTTAATGGCGTAGCATCAAGTCTTGGTGCGCCGGGTCCGCAGCGTGGTCCAACAATGACCGCGTATACCACCACCAGTGCTCCAATCGAGCATAATGCAAACATGCCGGCCACGCTGATCGATCTCCTGCAACCGGCATCGGCAGCACCGAATCGAGTGCGCGACTTAACGCCGGTAACAAACGGCGCGAACGGCACACTCAAGATCCGGCGCAGGTATACAAACAATACCGGACTGCCAATCGTGGCCTTGCGTTATCGCGTTGTGGCAATCACGACGTTAACGGGAGCACCATTGCCTCCGGGTCAAGCTGATCTGCGCGTCCTGAATTCTCCGACGCAAACGATTACGCTGACTGACACAACCACAGTCACCGGTCAGGCATTGACGTTGCAGACTCCTGCCGCTCAGGCGAGCGGTGGTGGCCTCAACTCGAGTCTGGCAGAAGGTGTCATCACCACTACCGCTCCACTGGCAAACGGTGCGAGCACGGTAGTTGAGTTCAACCTTGGGGTTCAGACTTCGGGTCAGTTCCGGTTCTTCATCACCATCGAGGCTCTCACGGTGCCACCGCAATAAACGGCAGCGTTGAGAAAAAACCCGGGGCGCGAGTTAATTCTCGCGCCCTTATTTTTTGCCACAGATTTACACGGATAAACGCAGATATGAAAAGGAAATTCTGATCTGTGTTCATCCGTGTAATCTGTGGCAAAAATTAGAATCGCTGTGGGACGCCGCTGACGACGCGGACGGTGTCGCGGGCGATGAGGAGTTCTTCGTTTGTTGGAATTACAAAAACGGCGGGGCGAGAACTTTCGGTGCTGATGCGACCTTTCTTACCAACTCCGTGCTGCGCATTCAGTTCCTCGTCAAGTTCCACTCCCAGCCACATGAGTTCACTACAGATCCGAGCACGTATCTCCGCTGAGTTTTCTCCAATACCTCCAGTGAACACGATCGCTTCCGCACCATTCATCGCGGCCAGATAGCTGCCGATATATTTGCGAGCACGATAACAGAAGATCTCGATCGCTAGACGCGCCCGTCGATCGTCATGTTCACGAGCTTCGGCGATCAACTCGCGCATGTCGTCAGTCAGCCCGGAGATGCCGAGCAGTCCTGATTGCTTATTGAGCAGCGTTTCAACTTCACTAGTATTCAGACCTTCTTTGGCGGCGATCAGATCTACCGATCGACGCGTCGAGATCACCCGAACGGGTACCCATCACGAGACCTTCGAGCGGAGTGAATCCCATCGAAGTGTCGATGCTGTTTCCGTTTTTAATCGCCGCGATGGAGCAACCATTTCCGAGATGCAACGTGATTATGCTGGTTGCATCTCGAGCAATTCCATTCAGCGTTCGGTAGCGGTAAGCAACGTAGCGATGCGATGTGCCATGAAATCCGTAACGACGGATGCGATGACGGCGATAGAGTTGATAAGGCAACGCATAAAGAAAGGCGTGCTCCGGCAAAGTCTGGTGAAAGGCCGTGTCAAACACTGCGACTTGCGGCACGCCGGCACCCAACGCCGCCCGCGCCGCAACGATGCCCTGAATATTTGCTGGATTGTGTAGTGGAGCAAGTTCAATGCAGTCTTCAATGCCACGCAAAACCGTGTCAGTGATCAGCACGGAGCGGGTGAACTGTTCGCCGCCATGGACCACGCGATGTCCCACGGCGTGGATGTCGGCGATGCTGCTTACCTGCGCCAAGCCTGACTCTTCGCCGATGGCCCAACGGAGAATCATGTCCACGGCCGCGCGGGTATCCCTGACCGGCTCGGCGGATCGTTTCGGCGGCCGGCCTTCCGCTGTGAAAGTAACCAGACCGGCGCCGCCAATGCGCTCGATTAGCCCATGAGCCAAACGTTTGTCGGCATTCTGCTCGATTCGCTCCGGATCAGTTGCGATCAGTTGAAACTTGACCGAAGAACTTCCGCAATTGAGAACCAGTACGTTCATGAGTTAACTTGGTAGACAGAATGTACAAGATTTTTCAGTATGTATCATGAAAATCCTGTTTCAGCCTGAAAATCCTGTCGAAAACGATTTCACCACCTGGAAACCGAATGAAATTACTACTGACATTACTCGCCACGTTCGCACTAATTATTACTTACGGGCCTTCAGCCAATGCGCAAAGCACGAAGCTCGAAGGACAAGTGGTTTGCTGTGCCGACTGCTGGGCCGAAGCTGACCGCACTAAAGTCGAATACGGCACCGCCGCGGATCTGCTGAAAGCCAAATCGTGCGTGGCCAACGGCGATCCAACTTTGCTGGCCGTACGCGAATGGAATCAGTTTAAGTTCTATCAACTCGCAACCGGAAAGTTTCGCTTACCCGGAAAGAACTGGCTCGAGTTTGTCGGCAAACTCATCGCCGTTGAAGGAACGATCCAAACCAAGAAAGACGCGACCATCATTCGAGTTGACAGTCTCGAGGTGCTGGCGCCGAGCGCTGCCGAACGCGAGGCGGCCAGATCACTCGGCAGGCAGGTCGATCTCGCTTTAAAGGACCTGTCCGGAGTTGATCAAACGCTCGCCTCGCTAAAAGGGCGAATCGTACTCCTGAACTTTTGGGCCACGTACTGTATTCCCTGCCGCAAAGAAATGCCCGATCTCGCGGCGATCCAAAATGATTTCGGGTCGTTGGGAGTGCAGGTGATCGGGGTGAATACCGATGAGGCGGAAGATCGAAAAAAGGTTCTGCAGTTTGTCAAAGAAACCAAACTCAACTTTCCGATCTGGCTCGGCGGGTCGATAGAACATATGATGCGCCTCGGACTCGGCGGCGCGCTGCCTGGAACCGTTATCATTGGACGCGACGGACGAATAGTGAAATCGATCTCCGGCGTAATCGATCCGGCGGCCTTAAGAAAACAGCTCGACGCGCTGCTTGCAGTTGCATCCAACCCGAACGCACCGGCCAAAAAAACCGAAACCTCGACAGTTCCAAGTTGACCGCTTTGACCCGGCGAGGGCCGCGCCGTGAGCGGGGCAGGAGAAAACGATTATCGTTGGACCTATGGCGTCCGTTTGATCGCGAAGCAGATCGATCGGGCGACCTGGCGAAACACCCTGACCTATCGTTTTCATCCGCGTTTGACGGCAGGCATTGAGTACAATCCGCTCGCCGAGAAGGTGAGCCCCATCGCGAACCTCGTCGTCGTAACTGAGACCCACAAACGACCGGCGTTGATTATCGGAACCAGTTCAGATCGAATCGGCACGCCTTCGGGCCAGTCGTTCTACGCAACAGTTAGCAAAAACATTAAGCACTTCACCGGACTGCCGGTTAGTCCATATGTCGGCGTGGCTTATGGCACCTTCGAAGATCGCGCGCGTGTGATCGGCGGGCTGAATATCTCGATCAACGATCACTGGAGTTCGACGATACTGTTTGATGGCGTTCGGGTTCATCCGTTGGTGAACTACACGAGGGGGCGTCATCAGTTTGGCGTGATCTTCGAACGCGGGCGACATCCTGGGGCGAGCTACAGCATTTCTTTCTAGCCGCAAGATGTTAGAATCCTGCGCCTGGTCTAACTACTTCACTTATCGGAACAGAAAGGAATCAGATGAAGCGAACACTTTTGCTTTTCCTGAGCGCAATCACGATTACATTGATGTTTTCGTTGGTGGCCAACGCGCAGTGGTTCCGCGGAGATCCGAAGAATACTATTAGACAACTGGAATCAGAGACGGATCAATTTCGCAGCTCCCTCGACGCGGATTTGGACCGCAGCCCTTTAAATGGCACCCGGCGGGAAGATGAGATTAACGAGTATGTCAAGAGGTTTGAAGAAGCTACCGATCGCTTGAAAGACCGCTCTGAGGATCAGGGTTACGCTCCGAACCAGGCGCGCGAAGTGCTTGTGCGCGGACGTGAGATTGACACTTTCATGCGCCGGCACCGCATGCGTGGTCCATCCGAGGGCGACTGGCGACGCGTACGCGCCTCACTCTCCCGACTCGCCTGGTCCTATCACATCAATTGGCGTTGGTAAAGTAATCTCAATGGACAACTGTAGGGGCGGCCCTCCGTGGCCGCCCTTGTCTTATCTCCGAGCCCCTGAGAATTTTGATTTGAACGATAACGCCACGTCGGGTTTCCATGAGCCTACGATCTATACTCGTACACTAGGGCGGCCACGGAGTGCCGACCTACAATGGTCCTTCGAGATCTCAATTGTTCGAAAGCAAAAACGGAGCCCAAAAAATGCACAAATTCGTGCGAGCCTTAATCAACGGACTCTTGATCGTCGTCGGCGTGTTTGCGGCTGGTTTTGGTTTGAAAGGCTTTCTGCTTTCCAGCCATTTCATCGATGGCGGCGTTACCGGCATTTCGATGTTACTCGCCAATATATTTCAATGGCCGCTGTCGATCTTGATTCTGGCGATCAACCTTCCTTTCCTGGTGCTCGGATTCAAGCAAATAGGTGGTGCGTTTGCGTTGCGCAGCATGCTCGCGATCGCCGGGCTCGCGCTGTGTTTGGCTTTCGTTAAGTATCCGGATGTGACCTCAGACAAACTCCTGACCGCCGTTTTCGGAGGGTTCTTCATCGGCGCGGGCATTGGACTTGCCATTCGTGGCGGCGCGGTTTTGGATGGAACAGAAATCGCCGCTCTGGTCATCAGTAAAAGCAGCCATTTCTTGAAAGTCGGCGACGTGATCCTGTTGCTCAACGTCTTGATCTTTTCCGCCGCCGGTTTTTTTCTCGGGGTTGAAGTAGCTCTTTACTCGATGCTCACTTACTTTGCGGCTTCAAAGACGATCGATTTCCTGTTACACGGTGTCGAAGAGCACACTGCCATCATGGTTATTTCCCAACACAGCGATCAAATCCGGCACGCCATCATTCGCGACCTCAAACGTGGCGTGACGGTATTCAAGGGTCGCGGAGGTCTCAGCGACACCGATCAGGACGTATTGCTTTGTGTGGTAACGCGCCTTGAGATCGGTCGCGTGAAGACCCTGGTGCACGAGTTTGATAGCGACGCTTTTGTCATGGTGCACGGGCTCGCCGACGCCGAAGGTGGTGTTATCAAACGGCGGGCACTGCATGCTTAGCCGCCCGGATATTTGCAGTGTATATTTAGATCGCTTCGAACAAAGTTCCCGTCCCGCACGTACGTTCTGACTAACATGTCCACAACAGAAACTACCCTAACAACTCATCGAAAACCGTTGCGATTGTGGCCGGGCGTGATTGCTGTCGTACTGCAATGGCTCGGATGGTTTGTGCTCCCAGTCATCGTGCCGAGTGCGGCGTTTATTGGACTAATGGCCGGCGTGGTCGGAGGATTGGCGATCATTCTTTGGTGGCTAATCTTTAGTCGCGCTCCGTGGATCGAGCGCATCGCGGCGCCGCTACTGATCGTCCTCGCGCTAATCGGCACAAAACGCCTCGTTCACGAGTCGATCGCAGGCGGCGGGATGGGAATGCTGCTTTACATCCTGTCGATTCCCGTAATGAGTATGGCGCTGGTTGCCTGGGCCGTCATCACGCGTCGCTGGTCGGGACTGTTACGACGCGCCGCACTCGTAGTTTCGATTGCACTTGGCTGTAGCGTGTTTATGTTAGTGCGCACTGGCGGAATCACCGCGGAGTTTAAGAACGACCTGCATTGGCGTTGGTCTAAGACTCCCGAAGAACTTTTGCTTACCCAATCCGAAGAACCTGCGGCGCCGGCAACCCCTACGTCGAACGCACCCGTCAACACCGAATCCGGCTGGTCCGGATTCCGTGGTCCACAACGCGATGGGATTGTTCGCGGCGTGCGGATAAAAACTGACTGGACAGCCGCTCCGCCGGTTCAGCTCTGGCGACGCCCGGTTGGACCAGCATGGTCGTCGTTCGCCGTGCAGAACGGCCGGTTCTACACCCAGGAACAACGCGGTGAAGAGGAGATTGTCGCCTGTTACGATCTCAACACCGGCAAGCCGGTTTGGAAACACGGCGATAAGGCGCGATTCTACGAATCCAATGCCGGTGCTGGTCCACGTGCAACTCCGGCAGTGAGCAACGGTCGCGTTTACACGCAAGGCGCTACTGGCATCGTGAACGCGCTCGACGCTGCTACCGGTTCTGTCGTCTGGACGCGTAACGCAGTTAACGACAGTGGTGTCAAAATTCCTGGTTGGGGTATCTCGGGCTCGCCATTGATCGTGAATGATCTCGTGGTTGTTGCTGCTTCCGGTCAGCTCGTTGCATATGACCTCGCGACGGGGAATCCGCGCTGGGTTGGTCCGGCGGGCGGCGGGTCTGGATATAGTTCGCCACAACTGTTAACCATCAATAGTGTGCAACAAATCGTGCTGTTGACTTCCGAAGGCGCCCGCAGTGTTTCGCTCGCTGACGGCAAGTTGTTGTGGCAGCATGAATGGCCAGGCGATCCGATCGTGCAACCCGGATTGGCTGAGAATGGTGATCTGCTTATCAGTATGAGCCAGTCGAGCGGCATGCGCCGGCTCGGGGTTGCGCAAGCGTCGAGTGGCTGGAGCGTGCAGGAACGTTGGACCACTGAAGATCTGAATCCATGGTTCAACGATTTTGTCGTTCACAAAGGTCTTGTCTTTGGTTTCGATGGCAGCTCGCTGGTCTGCATCAATCTCGAAGACGGCAAACTCAAGTGGAAAGGCAAACAATACGGCTACGGTCAGATGGTACTCTTACCGGATCAGGACCTATTGTTGCTATTGTCTGAAACAGGTGAACTGGCTCTCGCAAAAGCGTCAGCGGATCAATTTACAGAACTGGCCCACTTCCCTGCTCTCGAAGGCAAGACGTGGAACCATCCGGTGTTAATCGGCGACGTTCTGCTCGTCCGCAACGATCACGAGATGGCTGCGTTCAGGCTGTCAGCCGAAGGCGGTTAACGTTCAAACATGTGTGGACGAATCACACTTAAAAATCCACGGCGAATAAATCTCTTTCGACCTGACGACGAAATCGTTTTCTCGCTGGTTCCGCGTTATAACATCGCGCCCACGCAGGATGTGCTCGTGGCGGTTGAACGTGAGGGACAGCGAGAGGCGGCGTTGTTTCAATGGGGATTGATTCCCTACTGGAGCAAAGAGCCGAAAGGGATTATCAACGCGCGAGTGGAAACGATTGAAGAGAAAGCCAGCTTCAAAGATTCGTTTGAACGGCGCCGCTGTTTGATCCTGGCCGATGGCTTTTACGAATGGGAACGCAACGGCAGAGTTCTGCAGCCTTATTATTTTCAGTTGCAGGACGAAGCCCCGTTCGCATTAGCAGGAATCTGGGATCGCTGGCGTAGTGGTGAACGAACGATCACCTCGTGCGCGATCGTTACTACTACGGCAAACGAACTGTTAGCGAAGATCCATCACCGCATGCCGGTGATCCTTCATCCGGAGTCGTACAATCTGTGGCTCAATGAAGAATCCCGCACCACTCACTTGAAAGAACTGCTCGCACCGTTTCCCGCAACTCAGATGACAAGCTATGCAGTCACTCGCGACGTCAACGATACCAAGATCGACGACGAGCGACTGTTACGCCCAGTCGAGGAGGATGTGGGCGCCAATCTTCGCCTGTTTTAGTGAACAAGATTTACAGGATGAACAAGATTTACAAGATGCCGGATCATCCTGTTAATCCTGTCACATCTTGTAAATCTTTATCCATCGCGCCATTCACAACCTAGTTGACACGCATATATCAGCTATGAGATAAACCCTCCCACGTTCTTTTGAAAATTCTTCGTGGCGATTTAAGGCAAACTTGCTCCACGTTAAAAACTGCTAAAGAGCCGTGAGGAAATTCCCGCTATCATCGGAAACCCGCGCACTCTGAGGCGCGGGTTTTTTATTTTTCCCGCGCCTGGTCCAGTCAGCCTTAAACCTTCGTCACGACAAATCGTCCAATGTATTTGTCCGAAGGAGGCTGTATGGGAACTGCCGTAAAACATCTCGCAGAAGTTCAACATCACGTTACAGAAGAGCAGAGTTTCGACACACTCGCACTGCACGCAGGAGCAGTAGCGGATCCAACTACCGGCGCGCTGCTTACACCAATCTATCAAACCACCACCTATCGCCAGGAAGCTGTCGGCAAAGATAAAGGCTTTACCTACAGCAGATCGGCGAACCCGACGGTGTCGGCTCTCGAGCGACGTTTAGCGGCACTCGAAGGCGTTGCTTACTGTAGCTGTTACTCGACCGGGCTCGCCGCCACAACCGTCCTGTGTCTCGCATTGCTGCAACGAGGCGAACACGTCGTTGCTTCTCAAGCTGTTTACGGCGGCACTGTCAGACTCTTCAATCAAGTACTCGCGCCTTTTGGCGTTACCGCCGAGTTTGTCGACACCGCAAACGAACTCGCGCTGCGTCGCGCGCTTGCTGCAAAACAAGCTCGCTTTGTTTTTATCGAGACGCCGGCGAATCCAACCTTACGACTTACTGACATTGAGTTGACGGCACGAATTGCACACGAGCATGACGCGTTACTGGTGGTTGATAACACGCTGCTGACTCCCGCATTGCAACGACCCTTCGAACTGAGTGCAGACGTCGTACTTCACTCAACTACGAAATTTATCGAAGGACATAACGCCACCGTGGGCGGCGCATTGATCACCGACGATCCCGTTCTGCACGAGCGTTTCTCGTTTACTCGCAACGCGATTGGCGCCATTCAATCTCCTTTTCCGGCGTGGCTGACGCTTCAGGGAGTGAAAACCGTCGGTGTGCGCATGGCCCAACATTCTGCCAATGCACTCCAGATTGCGCGCTTCCTTGAAACGCATCCGCGAGTTACCAAACTGCTTTATCCCGGACTTGAATCGTTCCCGCAATTCAACCTCGCGCGCAAACAACAGACGGCTGGTGGAGCGCTGATCGCGTTTGAGATCGAAGGAGGCGTCGAGGCGGGTATCTGTTTGATGAACAGCGTCAAGCTGTGCGCGCTCGCCGAGAATCTCGGTTCTGCCGAAACATTGATCACGCATCCGGCATCGATGACCCACGCCGATGTTCCCTCCGATCAACGCGAGGCTGCGGGAATAACAGACGGGCTCGTTCGACTATCAGTAGGCCTCGAAGATCCTAAAGACATCATTCGCGATCTATCGCAAGCGCTCGCAAAAACGCAGAGCGAAGTATAAGGAGAGACAAGAGATGCAAAACGAAAATCGTAGTGTCGTCTTAAAATTTGGCAGCTCGGTTTTGCGCGACGAAACGGATCTGCCGGCGGCCGTTCACGAAATCTATCGCTGGTGGAGGCAAGGCTTCCAGGTGGTCGCAGTTGTTTCGGCATTTGGAAACACGACCGACGACTTAACCAAACGCGCGCACACAGTTTGCGATCAACCAAACGATGAATTAGTGGCAGCGTTGCTGGCGACCGGCGAAACCACTTCGGCGGCATTACTGGGACTTGCTTTGAATAGATCCGGCATTCAAGCGACTGTTCTCGATCCGCAGCAGGCCGGGCTTACGACCGATGGTCCAGTGCTTGATTCTCAGTTGACCTCCGTTAACACAACTTGTGTGCTGCAAGCCTTGAAGAAAAGTGTCGTTGTTCTACCTGGTTTTGTCGGCAGAGACGTTGACGGGAGAACGACGCTACTTGGTCGCGGCGGCTCAGACCTCACGGCTTTGTTTCTGGCCCAACGGCTCGGCGGAGAATGTCGCCTCATCAAGGATGTCGATGGTCTCTACACGAGCGATCCAAACAATCGCACGAAGTCGACTGTCTCGCGTTATCTGCGCGTGAGTTATGCGACGGCCGCGCGCGTTGGAGGCGCGGTGGTGCAAACTAAAGCGATCGACTTTGCCGAACGCCACCGTCTCAGATTCACCGTTTCGAGTGTTGGTTCGAATCGGGCCACCGAAGTTGGACCATTCGCTGACTCCATCGCCCTCGCAGAAGCGCCAGTTAAACCCCTGCGAGTAGCATTGCTGGGTTGCGGCACAGTCGGTGGCGGCGTGTATCAACGTCTGGCCGCCTTGCCGGGAGCTTTTAGTGTTATCGGCGTCGGTGCCAGGGAGGCGGCAGACGGCGTGCCAGTGAAACTGATTACCACTCATCTGGAGGCACTGGTTGCCGAACCGGTTGACGTAGTGATCGAACTGATCGGCGGACTTGAACCTGCTCGAGAACTCGTCGCTAAAGCCCTACGCAGCGGCACAAATGTCATCACCGCCAACAAGTATTTGCTCGCCAACGATGGTCCAGCATTGCAACGACTCGCGGCAAACAATCATGCGACGCTTAAGCACAGTGCCGCTGTCGGCGGTGTGCTACCGGCACTGGAAACTATTCGCCATGCGCGGAATTTCGCGCCACTTCATTCAATCGCAGGCGTGCTCAACGGTACCACCAACTTCATCCTCGATCAGATCGCAAAGGGGACCAGCTTTTCAGACGCGCTGCTTGACGCACAAAGAAACGGCTATGCCGAACGCGATCCACAACTCGATCTAAACGGAATCGACGCCGGCCAAAAGCTGATCCTGCTGGCTCGCGAAGCCTTTGATATCGACTTACCAATCGAATCAATCCGGATCGAGGGCGTACAGGATCTGGACGACAAAAGGATTCAGAAAGCGAAGGATAACGGTCGAGTAACACGGCTCGTGGCGGATTGTCGTCGCGAGAAGCACGGTTTGGCAGCAACCGTTTCTCCGGTCGAACTGCCATTGGACCATCCGCTCGCCCGCGTCAACGGTGTCGAGAATTGCCTGCTGATTAAATCTCAAACCGGAAAGACATGGGATGTTCGCGGTCACGGTGCCGGTCGTTGGCCCACAACCGAGGCCGTGGTAGCCGATCTGTTTGACCTTTGGCGCGAAGCGAACAGCAGCGTCGCAGAACAGGAGTGTGTGGCATGAAGATATCCACGCGCTGCGTTCAGTTGGGACGAGGCAACGATGCGTACGGCGCAATCGCCCCACCGATTTACCAAACTGCGACTTTTGAGCAACTTTCGGCAACTGAATTTGGCGAGTTTGACTACACCCGTAGCGGCAACCCGACTCGCGCCTTGCTCGAACAACAACTCGCTACGCTCGAAGACGCCGCCCACGCATGCGCATTTTCGAGTGGCATGGCTGCCTTGACTTCGCTAACACGAATCGTCAGAGCCGGCGAAGAGATCATTGCCGGGGACGATCTATACGGCGGCACGGTCAGGCTGTTGGACCGGCTGGCGTCACAACAAAACATCACCGTCCGTTATGTGAATACAACGAATGTCGATGAGGTGCGAAAAACCGTCAGCCCGCTCACGCGACTTATCCTGATAGAAACGCCAGGTAATCCCCTGTTTCGTATCTCCGACATAAAACAGCTCAGCCGGATCGCGCAAAACGCCGGCGCATACTTGGCAGTTGATAACTCTATGCTCTCTCCCGTCTTGCAGCGTCCACTCAATTCCGGCGCCGATGTCGTTATCCATTCAGCCACAAAATTTCTCGGCGGACACAGCGACGTTACGGCGGGCGCGCTGATTACTAACAACACTGAACTCCACCGGCAATTCTCGTTTCAACAGAATGCGGAAGGTTCCGGCTTGAGCCCATTTGAATCGTGGTTGCTGTTGCGTGGGATTAAGACGCTGGCCCTGCGAGTCGAACGACAAAATGCCACAGCCGGAAAGATCGCGCGCTTCCTGCGCGGGCGTTCGGAAATTACGAGAGTCTTTTATCCGGGACTGGAGGACCACCCCGGACGAGAGATTCACTGCCGGCAGGCTGAAGGTGATGGTGCAGTGATTAGTTTTACCACCGGTAACGATCAGTTTTCGACTGATCTGGTGGAAGCTACGAAGCTGTTTCGGATCGCGGTGAGCTTTGGATCGGTTGGTTCAACCATCAGTCTACCGTGCCGGATGTCGCACGCGAGCATTCCCCACGGCTTAAGGGATCGCCTGGGGCCACCTTCAGATTTGGTGCGTATTTCAGTCGGAATCGAAGATCCGAGAGATCTGCTGGCGGATCTCGAACAGGCCTTCGAGATTGTTTCCCGTCAAAACCAGTTACAAGAAGCGCACCAGTGAATCTATAATACGGGGCATGATCAATCCATCAGATCGTGCGGCCAATTTTCATTACGCGATTCGAAACGTGGTTCATGTCGCGGAAAAACTCGAACGACAGGGACGCCGAATAATTCATCTCAATATCGGCGACCCGCAGGCTTTTGGGTTTCGTCCACCGGACGAAGTTGTAGAAGCGATTGCAAAAGCCACTCGTGAGAAGTTCACGGGCTACTCTCACTCCGCCGGGCTGCGTCAAGCTCGCGAAGTCATCGCTGAATATGCCACCAGGCTTGGCTCTGAAACCTCGCCGGACGACATCATCATCACGTCCGGAGCGTCAGAAGCTGCCGAGCTGGTACTGACAAGCCTGGTAAACCCGGGCGATGAAGTGTTGATGCCGGCCCCTGGTTATCCAATCTATCCGGCGATTCTCGAAAAGCTCGGCGCGCGCACTACTTACTATCACCTCGATCACCGGACAAACTGGCAACCGTCAGTTGATCAAGTTCGATCGCTTATCAACGATCGAACGCGCGGAATCATTCTGATCAATCCGAGCAATCCTACCGGTGCGATCACGAAGGATGAAACCACGAAGGAACTGCTTCAGTTGGCTGCCGAACATAACCTGCTCGTGATGAGTGATGAGGTTTACCGAGATCTTTGTTTCGCTGAACCGCCGACATCCGCTTCGGTGCTTGCGAAAGGGACCGGCGCTGCCGTGGTTGTGCTGGAGAGTCTTTCCAAAACACACCAGCTTTCGGGCTGGCGTGTCGGCTGGATGCGATTTTCACCCGATGCGAGTATGCGCGGGCTGATCGACGGTGTAATGCGCCTGGCGAGTGGCCGGCTCTGTTCGTCGACCGTGGCCCAATACGCGATCGAACCGGCACTCAACGATCAGGAATCAATTAGAACATTTACCGAAGAGATCAGGCGGCGCCGTGATTTTGCGGCGAGGCGGGTGGCCGCGATAAATGGATTAAGTTGTTCGCTGCCCGATGCTGCTTTCTACCTGATGATTCATGTCGCTGATATGGGCGGCAAAAACGACGAAGAGTTTGTGCTGGATCTCATCGAAACTGCAAACGTACTGGTCGTGCATGGATCGGGTTTTGGATCGAATCCGAAGGCAGGATACTTTCGACTAGTGTATCTCGCAGATGAGGAACTGCTTTCCGAAGCGTTCGATGGAATCGAAAGATCGTTAGCCACGGATTAACACCGATCTTTCACTGATCGATCATGATCCGTGCCATCCGTGGCTAATGCTTTACTGTGCCTTTGACGTATCAAACACCACCTGGTCGTACTGCCAGAGCTTCTGGAAAAATGCACGACCTAGCGGAGAGTCAGGCTCTTCATTCCGAATCGCAAGCAACTCGGCAATACTGTGGCGACCGTCGATTGCCTGGTAGATCATTACCTCTTTAAGGTCGACCGGGATAAACAAGTCCGGAAACAGGTGGGTTTGATTAATCAATACCGCCGCGGCTCCGGGTGGGAGTCGTTCGGTGATAATCATCGTCCAGGCACGCCGAATCGGCACATAACGCAGGAAGCTGTCGTCGTCAAAACTGACCTCAGTTCCCTGTTTTTCTGAGTCGTTGCGATAGGCAATGAAATCGTGGTTAGTCATCAAACCTCGCCACAACTCCATCTGCGCGTACTGTTCACGTTCGGGAAGTGCTGAAATCATCGGGGCATGAGGAGTTGTCGCCATCAGTCCACATTGAGGCAGATACGCGGCCTGCCAGTACCAGCGTCCCAGCTTCAGATCGTTGCGCTCGAGAAAGTCGTAAACCTGCGTTACTGAGTAAGTGCGATCGCGAGGGTTCAGCAGTGCATCGACGAGGAAATCAGCGGTCATCTCGTCGCGAGAACCACGCATCGTCGCCATCAGGGGATGATGCTGAGGGAGATATTGCAAGCTAACCGCCAGTTGGTTGATTTCTTCCTGCGACGTTCCGACACCAAGCCGGCGGCAATACTCCTGAAGCATCGTGACGCCGGTGCGACCGTAAGACGCATAAAGCATCAAATACATCGCGCCGTCCGGGCGGAGTATTGACCGCAATGCGCGCAATCCAGCGTCTGGATCCGCCAGATGGTGGATGACCCCGGTGCTCACAATCAGGTCAAACTCCTGCTCCAACTGGCCCACGTTCTCGAGTGACAATTCTCGGGTTTCGAGGTTTGTCATTTCGTATTTCTTCTTTAACGCCTCGGTATGTTCGAGGCTCGTCGGACTGATGTCGATACCAACCACACGTGCGGCAGGATGAGTTAGTGCAAATTTTGCCGCTTGCCACGTTCCACAACCAGCGATCAAAACGTTGAAGTCGGCCCGGTATTCTTTGTCAGGCCATAGCAAATGATATTCAGCCCGGTGGATATTCTCGTCCTGCCAAAGCTCGCGAGCTTTATCAAGGTCGGCCAGCGGGGGTGGATAAGGGTGATCGGTGTAGAAATTGCGGACCGGATCGTTGCTTAGGTTTGCTACGCGCGCCTCAGCGGCGCTTTCGGCAGATTTAGCGCTCATGGGTATTTTCGCTTTCTGATATAGCTCCGCTGGGACGAAGCTCGAGTCGATGCAAAAGCTGGGAGGCTGTCGATCGGGACGGAGATTATACCTGCGGAGTCAAGTCTTAGCTACCGATAATCGCGGGTAAAATTCGTTAACGGGGGTGTTTTCTGTGGCGAAATATCGCTGTATAATTCGGCGGCCCAGAGCACGCCGAGTATTCACCTGCGAACTTTTCTCAGCATTAACGACTTTAGATTACAAGGAGATGAAAAAAATGATTGGAGCCAGGCAGAACTGCAAACTCATGGTTCTTGTTGTAACAATTCTTTTGTCAGCCGGCGTTTGCCTCGCGCAGGAACCGGCACAGTCCTCCCCGAGTCCTGAGCCTGTGAAATCGACCGAAACGGCTACCCCCGCCCCTAGCGAAAAGAAACCGATAATCTATTTCTATCGCAACAAACAGTTCACCGGTTCGGCACTCGAACCATCTGTTTTTTGCGACGATAAAGAACTCGCCAGGATGGACAACGGCCGGTACTTCGGCGTGACGCTTGAGCCGGGGAAACATACTTGCCGGATGGGCGACAAGCAAACCGGGTTTGAGGTCGACATGAAAGCCGGTGAGGAGTATTACGCCAAGATCTCGATCGAAGCGGGCTTTTGGAAGGGACACGGACGCATGACGCTTTTGCAAAAGGAGCAAGGCGCGTTCGAGTTGAAAAAGGTGAAACCGCTTGGACCAGATAAGGTGAAGGATAAGACGCTGGTTACGGTTTACGAAGGCAGCGAGCCAAAACCGTAAAGCCACCAGGGCGGTTGTAGGGGCGGCCCTCCGTGGCCGCCCTTGCGCACGAACTTCCTTTATTCCCGATTAGGGAATTATCGAAGGTTGGTCCCATCGTAGGTTTTAGGTGTGAACGATTTTGAGTTCAAGACTAGGGCGGCCACGGAGGGCCGCCCCTACAGTCGGTTTTAGACCACGGCGTTGCGGGCGATGACCTCGCGATAGAAATCCGCGCTCAATTTTGGTGTTCGCTTTTGTGAGGCGAAATCAACGTAATGAATGCCGAACCGATTCGTATAACCATCCGCCCACTCGAAGTTGTCCATCAAACTCCAGAGAAAATACCCGCGCACCGGCACACCCTCAGCAGTCGCACGGCGCAATTGCGTGAGATAACTGCGCAGATATGTCACGCGATCGGTATCGTAAACACGCCCATCCGCGGCCGGCTCATCCGACGATGAACAGCCGTTCTCCGTGATGTAAATCTCCTTCACATTCCACAACTTCGCGACGTGCCGCGGCCCCCAATAAAGCGCTTCCGGACCAACGAAAAGCCACGGCGAGGGTGCATGTGGAAACGACTTGGGATGCGGCACGTCCGCATATCCAACCGGCGACGACTCATCCGCTCGCACAAACCGCGGCGTGTAGATGTTGATGCCGACAAAATCCAACGGCGACGAAATCGCTTTCAAATCTTCCGGCGTAAACTTCGGCGCATCCGCGCCAGCCGATTTCAAATACCAGTCAGTGTATTTCCCTTCCTGAATTACAGTCAGATATGACGCGTTCATCTCACGCGCAGCGCGTTCAGCCGCAGCGATGTGAGCAGCAGATTCAAACACCGGCGCCGGGATCGACATGTTCTCCGCCAGTCCGACCCTCGTTCCGGGTTTCGCAACCGCGCGAATCGCCTGCACGGCCAGCCCATGGCCCAACACTGCGTGATGGCGCGTCTGGTTTAAACGCAATCCCGTCAACTTCAGTCCGGGTGCGTGAACACCCCAGCGATAACCAACCTCAATAAAAGCGCCAAACTCGTTGATAGTGAAAATGTGTTTGACGCGATCTGTCAGCCCCTTAGCGACGTGTTCCGCATATTTTGCAAACGCTTCCGACGTCTGTCGTCCTTCCCAGCCACCGAAACGATCCTGCAACGACTGCGGCAGATCCCAATGATAAAGCGTTGCGTAAGGCTGAATGCCGTTCGCGAGTAGTTCGTCGACGAGTCGATTGTAGAAATCGAGACCCTTCGGGTTTGCTGGTCCATCACCGTTGGGAAAGACGCGCGGCCATGCGATCGAAAAGCGATACGCCTTCACGCCGAGCGACTTCATCAACTGCACGTCGGCTTTGTACAAATGGTAATGATCGTTCGCGACGTCGCCGGTGGCATTGTTCACGGTCTTGCCGGGTGTGTGCGAGAAAGTGTCCCAGATAGATGGACCACGACCGTCCTCTTTGACCGCCCCTTCCACCTGATACGAGGCGGTTGCCGTGCCCCAGATAAAACCGGGCGGAAACGAGCGCAACGCATCGCCCTGCGTCGCGTTAGCTTGAGGCAAAGTGCTGGAGCCCATAGCAGGTAGATTAACCGCGGAGGCAAGCGCCGCGACACCCGCGACTTTGCCAAAAGTCCGTCTCGAAACTTTCTTCCTCACGTCAGATTCTCCTGGAGTGAACATCTATTGACGATTGGCTGTAACTCCGGGCCAGTCGTCGGTGCGAAATGGCGACGCCGGCAGTCCGGCTTTGTTGTAGAGGTTTGCAATCGGATTGTCGGCCCAACCATAACGAACTGCCACGGGCTTTGACACTTTTGCACTCGAGACGATCACGCTGTCGCCTTCGATGCGAGCGTCGGCCCAGACAAACCGGCGATCCTCACCCGCAATTGCAAATCCTTTAATTGGACCACCGTCGATGCTTTTTAGCCCTGCGCCATATTTGAACCTAATTTTTACCTTATCGCCATCAACACTAAACCGCTCGAAAAGTGGTCCCGATTGAATTACCTTGCGACCGTAAGTGTCAGCCAGAGCCCAGGCGGCCAGGCGATGACCTACGTCGAGCTTATTGCGCGGGTGGATATCGTTCTCGTCACCAATATCGATCGTCACAGCCATTCCGGTTTGCGGCTCACGCAACGTCATCGTCTGCGCTTCACGCAACTCGGCCCAGTCGCTCTCGTCAGGTTCGGCTTTGCTCGCATGCCAGTTGGCAAGCTGCACAAAGTAGAAGGGGAACTCGTGTCCCCAGGCAGTTCTCCAATTGCGAATCATCGTGGGAAAAAGCGTGCGGTATTGATAGGCACGACCCGCATTGCTCTCGCCCTGATACCAGATTGCGCCTTTGATCGCGAACGGAATGAGCGGTGCGATCATCGCGTTGTAAAGAACGGTGGGACTGTTTTGATTACCTGCTCCAACCGCTTCGGGACGCGATCCCCAATCGGGATGTTTTGGTTCGAGACCAAGTTCAACTTTGTAATCCCAATTTCCGCGCAGAGACACCAGCTGCGACTCGGCGACACCCTCTGGTCCAACTGTCATCGTTCCACCACGACCGAAGCCGCCTTCACCGGCACTATCAAACACACGCACCGCGATAACGTTTCTTCCGCCACGAACCAGTGAGCCTGGCACCACATACTTTCGCGGCACCATGTAACTGTTCGGCGTTTCTCTCCCGATTGAACCGACCTTTTTGCCGTTGAAATAGGTAACGTCGTGATCGTCGATCGCGGTCAAGTTCAAGACCAGGTCTTTACCGGCCCACGCTTCGGGGAGTTCCACCACTTTTCGAAACCAGACCGCGCCATCGATCAGCAATCCTGCGGTTTCGAGTTGCTTGGGAAGGTCCATCTGGGCCCAGTCTTTGGTCGCGAAGTCCGGATCGGCATATCCGAGAGTTTCGCCCTTGTTTTCGGTATCCAAGTAGAGGTTCTTCTCTTCCCACTGGGCCAACGCTTTAGCGTAAGCCTCCTTCGCCTCCGGCAAAGATTTCAAACTGATTTCGTATCGCTCCAGTATCGGCTTGAGTTCCGGTACTGAAAGAAGTGTTTCGTGGCTGGTCCATGCTTCGGCAGGTGTGCCGCCCCAGGAAGTGTTAATTAGACCAACCGGCACCTTCAGATGTTGATAAAGCTCACGTCCAAAGAAGTAGCCGACGGCTGAAAACTGCCCGGCCTCGGTAGGCGTGGTGACAACCCAACGACCTTGAAGATCAGTAAGTGGCGCCGGCGAAGTATGGTGTTCGACCGTGAAGAGTCGTATCTCAGGAAAGTTTGCCTGCGAAACTGCTTCAGCACCGCCAATCGTGTTTGACAGCGGCCATTCCATGTTTGATTGACCTGAGCAAACCCAAACATCGCCGACGAGCACGTTTTTGATAGTCAGCAGATTGTCGCCTTTGACCAGCAGTTCGGATGGTCCACCTGCTTTCAGCGGGTCCAGCCAGACCTGCCAGTTCCCTTTGGCATCGGCGACGGCGTTTGAAGATTTGTTCCTGAAGGTGACGATTATGCTTTCACCGGGGTTCGCATTACCCCAGATTCGGACCTTCACCCCCTGCTGCAGCACCATGTTGTCGCTGATGATGGCGGGCAGACGCACTTCGGCCCGAACTGCATTAGCGAAAACCAGCATCAACAGCAACAAAGTTAACCTGATTGGGTTTGTTGTACGACCTGACATAAGTGGAGTGGCTGATTTTCCACTAATTCGAAGGGATGTTCAAGAGTTATTTAGCCACGTGTGGTTATTTTTAGCCACGGATTACACGGATAAAATCTGATCCGCGTTCATCCGTGAAAATCTGTGGCTAACTACTCTTAGGAGAGCCTGTAATCGAAGATGAAGCGACCGATTTGAATGGTCCCGCGGCCGCTCGCCGCCGGTTGAATCAATAAAGCGCGCACCATTGAATTTTTCTTATTCCGGAACGCCTCAACTTCCCCAACCGTGTCGCCACTCGACGCCCGATAAAAAGTCACCGTGATGCTGTCAGGTGTTTTGCGTTGATAACCAAACACATACTCGCCGGGTTCGAGAGAAAACTCCCCGATCTTCAACGGCACCTGAACAATGAAAAAATGTGAGTACTTTCCTTCGGCCGAATAACCGGCGGTAATCATCACAACGCCGGCAATGAACTTGCCCCGTCCATCAGTCACTCCGGACGCCGTGCGAAACTCGGTTTCGATATTCTCTTTGATCACCGGAGCACGAGCCGGAATAATTTTCTTCAACTCCGGTTCTGACGCGACGCGCCATCCAGCCGGGAGCGGGTTGCTGAATGTGACCGACGAAATCAGTAACAGCAACAGCAACGCATTCACAAATTCCCTCTTCATTAACCCTCCTCGTCCGGCAAGACCTCGGTTCCCCGCCGGCCGGTGCCCCACATGATTACATGAGTTTCCCAGAATGTTAAAGTATGCGCCAGACACATGCGTCGCCTACGACACCTTCGAGTTGCCGCAGTCCTGCTTCTGCTTGCAAGTTATCCCTCTCCGGCTCTGGATCCCAACAGACCGCTGAAAGAGTTTGGCCATCAGGCCTGGTTAACCGAAAACGGGTTGCCGCAAAACACTGTTCAGGCAATTGTCCAAACCAATGATGGATATCTCTGGATCGGAACTCAGGAAGGATTAGCGCGTTTTGACGGCATAAACTTCACCGTCTTCGACAAGGAGAACACACCTGCGTTCAAAAGTAATGACATTCGTTTTCTGACTGAAGACAAGCAAAACCGACTATGGGTCAGCACTTCTTACGGCCTCGTCTGCCGGCACAACGGGCAGTTCAAAAGCTACACGGTAGACGAAGGTTTGCCCGACAACAGTATTGGACCAGTGGTGGAAGACGCGACGGGCAACATTTGGATCGGAACAGATGATGGCCTGCTGCGTTTTGAAAACGGCAAGTTTCGCGTCTTTACGACGGACCATGGCCTCGGCAGAAACGTAATTCAAACACTCACTGCGCGAGCAAATGGTTCGTTGTTGGTCGGCACGTCAGCGGGAGTTCAATCGCTGAACGGAGACCAGTTCACCGAAATACCAACTCCTCCGGATGTACTCGCAAGTAATATAACCGCGATCGCCGAAACCAATGGCGGCTACCTCTGGTTTGCGACACTCGACGGACTTTTCGGTTTTGACGGAAAAACCACCAGCCCAGTCACACTTCCTAACAGTCGCGTCAGCGCTTTACGAGTCGATCGCGCCGGCGCGCTCTGGATCGCGACCGCCGGAGGTCTCGCACGTCTGCAAAACAGCCAGCTCGAAGAGTTTCACTTCCACCGACGGACTCTCGAGTAATCTGGTGCTCGCTCTGTTTGAAGATCGCGAAGGCAGCATGTGGGTTGGTACTGAGGCCGGCGGTCTGAATCTACTCAAAAGCAAAAAATTCAATACCATCACGACGAAAGACGGTTTACCTAACGACCTGGTGAAAGCAATTTATCAGGACGCACAAGGTGGAATTTGGATTGGCTCGAATGGCGGAGGATTAACGCTAATTAAGGACGGAAAGTTTTCAACCTGGACCACTCGAGAAGGATTATCCAGTGACGTGGTCCTCTCGCTCGCCGGCGACGTCGACGGCACGCTCTGGATCGGAACTCCGGACGGCCTTAATCGTCTTCGCGACGGAAAGATCCAAACTTACACATTTGCCGATGGACTGTCGAACGACCTCGTGCGTTCGGTTTTCGTCGATCGCAACGGCGTGCTTTGGGTGGGCACACGCGATGGTCTGAACAGTTTTCGAAACAACGAATTTACTACCTACACCACGCTGGACGGTCTCGCGAACAATTTTATCGGCACGATCTACGAAGACTCTAAAGGCAATTTGTGGGTCGGAACGCTTGGTGGCCTGAGCAGAATAAAAGACGGAAAGTTTCAAACCTTTACCACCAAAGATGGACTTTCAAGCAACACGGTTATCTCACTATACGAAGATCCTGCCGGTGATCTGTGGATCGGAACCAACGGTGGTGGTCTTAATCTTTTGCGCGGAGATCGATTTGTATCTTTCACCAGCCGAAACGCCCTGACCGCTGACGTCATCTATCGCATTCTTGAAGACAAGCAACAAAACCTCTGGTGTAGTTCTAACAAAGGCATCTTTCGCGTCACTAAGAGTGAGCTGAATAGTATTGCCGGCGGCGTGAACACGACTGTTTCGCCGGTTTTTTATGGTCCAGCGGATGGAACGCTGACGCGTGAAGCCAGTGGCGGCGGACATCCGGCGGGTTGGAAAACGAATGACGGTCGGATGTGGTTTGCCACGATTAAGGGACTTGCCGTCATCGACCCGGAACACATTCCACTAAACACCGAGCCACCGCCGATTGCGATTGAACAACTCATCGTCGACAACCAGGCGATGTCGTTAACACAAGCAATCCGTCTGGCACCGGGAACTTCACGACTTGATTTTTACTACACGGCCCTCAGCTTCATCGCCCCGGAAAACGTGCGTTTCAAATACAAACTTGAAGGTTATGACGACAACTGGATCGATAGCGGATCGCGACGCGTAGCCTCCTATACAAACTTGCGGCCGGGTAACTATAAGTTTCGCGTCATAGCGTCAAACAATGATGGCGTTTGGAACGAGAGCGGCACGGCGATCGAATTCTATTTGCGGCCGCGGTTCTATCAAACTTACTGGTTCTATCTGCTGTGTGTGCTTTTGCTGGGAGTGATTGCCTGGCAACTGTATCGGCTGCGTGTGAAGCGCATGGCGCTACAGTTTCGCGCCGTACTCGCCGAACGCAATCGCATCGCGCGCGAGATTCACGACAACCTGGCCCAGGATATTCTCGGCATCTCCGTTCAGTTGGAACTCGTAGCTCGTCTAATGCCGGCGGCCACGGGGGCAGCCAAAAGTCATTTGGACCGAGCGCGAATCCTGGTGCGAAACAGCATGACCGAGGCGCGTCGTTACGTCTGGGATCTGAGGTCGCAGGAGTTACACAAGAAAGACCTGTCTGTCGCCTTGCGCGATACCGCCACACGACTGACGGCGGAGAGTAACGTCGAAGCGGTAGTTGAAGTTGCCGGACCACTGCGCCCCTTGCCGCTCGAAGTGGAAACAAATCTGTTGCGCATCGGGCAGGAAGCAATTAACAATGCAGTGAAGCACGCGGGAGCAAATCGAATAGATGTTGGGTTAAACTTTGACGTGCGTAATGTGCGGCTCAGCGTTCGCGACAACGGTCGCGGTTTCGACTCGGCCGGACAGGTGGCGGATGGCCATTTCGGGTTAATCGGTATGCGCGAGCGTGCTGAGCAAATTGGCGGTCAACTTTCTATAAACAGCGGTCTCGATCGCGGAACCGAGATCGCCATTGATGTGCCCGTTGAATGATTAAAGGATCGTAAAAACCTTGAGTAGCAAAATTCGCATAATGGTGATCGACGACCAGGCCGTGGTGCGGCAGGGTTTTGTTTCACTGATCAGCACTGTCGCCGATATGGAAGTGATCGCACAGGGCATAAACGGGCAACAGGCGATCGAACTGTATCGCGAGCATCAACCCGACATCACGCTAATGGATCTGCGCATGCCGGTGTTGAGCGGCGTCGATGCCATTGCGAAGATACGCAGCGAATTTGCAAACGCGCGAATCATCGTGCTCACAACCTACGACGGCGATGAAGATATTTATCGCGCGCTCCAGGCCGGCGCTCAGGGTTACCTGTTGAAAGACATGTTCTTCGAAGAGCTGGAAGATGCCATCAGGAAGGTCCATGCAGGTGCGCGCCGCTTGCCGGCAGTCGTCGCCGAACGACTGGCGGAACGAATGAATGTCACCGAACTGACGGTGCGCGAGCTCGAAGTGCTTCAGGAGATCGTGAAGGGTAAGACCAACAAGGAGATTGCGAGTGCGTTAAGGATCAGCGAAGCCACCGTCAAGAGTCATATCAACAACATTCTCGGGAAGCTTGGCGTCAGCGACCGCACCCAGGCCGCCACCCGAGCCCTCCAACGCGGCATCGTTCATTTATAAAACCTCTTTGTGCTCTTCTGTGCCCCTTTATGGCCCATTCTCCAACTAAAGTTGGAGACGACGGGTAAACCTTAAGGTCATGACAGCACAACGTTTAGCCAGTATGCTTCGCAGCGTTGTTCACCAAATATCCGGTTCCGAGTTCAGAATCAAGGCTTCTTACCCTACCAAATTTGTTGCAGACCAAATTGAGGGGCTTGATTACAAAGTTATAGAACTCGGAACCGGACTTCCCTTTTAAAGCCACAAATCACGGAATAATTCGAGGGCGATCTACTTTTTAGCGCCTCCTTGGAGTGCGGCGGCTTGACGCCGCTTTGTTATTACGATCGCGTGATCGCAGGACCAAAGCGGCGTCAAGCCGCCGCACTCCAAGGCGACAATTTTATCGTACCGGGATTGTTTGCTTTAATCGGACATCCGCGGACGAGCTGCCGATGATGAGTTCAACCTGGTCCTTCTCGACGACCCAGCGATCCGTTTCTGCGTTCCAGTACGCTAAACGTGATGCCGGTAGCGACAACTGCACCGTCTTCTCTTCCTGCGGCGCAAGGTGAACTCGAGCAAAATCTTTCAACTCTTTGAGCGGCCGAGAAACCCGCGAATCAATATGCCGGACGTACAGTTGGACCACCTCATCTCCGGCGCGCTGTCCAGTATTTTTCACCGTGACGCTTACATCGATCTTTCCGTTCGACGATAGCGCCGGCGCGCTTGTCTTCAGATCTCGATAAGCAAAGGTCGTATAACTCAATCCAAACCCAAACGGATAAAGCGGCGTGTCGCGAAAGTACATGTACGTTCGTCCACGACGAATGTCGTAATCCATCATCGGCGGCAACTGCTCGAGCGACCTGGGCCACGTTTGGACCAGCCGTCCAGCCGGATTGTAATCACCGAAAATCACACTCGCTAAAGCCCGCCCTTCTTCCTGGCTGTTCAGCGCCATATGCACGATCGCCGGCACATTCTCCTGTGTCCAGTTAATCGCATACGGAAAACTCGACTTGAGCACTACGATAGTGCGCGGATTTGCCGCAAACACGGCTTTGATTAGTTCCTCCTGCTCCAGCGTGATCGACTGCCGATCTACGGCCTCACGCCCTTCACTGGGTACCGAAACTTTGGCCCAGTTGTTGTCGAAACCACCATTCGGATGATTGCCAACCACCACGATCGCCACATCAGATTCGCGCGCGATCTTCACTGCTGCACCACCGTCGTTGCTTGCAGCGTGACTGACTTTCACACCTTCACCGGCGGCACTCTTGATTCCATCAAGCGGCGAGATACTGTAAGGCGGTGTGCCGCTGTACCAATCGAGCAATACCTCGCTCGCACGTGGTCCAATCACCGCTATCGACTTCAACGCCTTCTTATCAAGCGGTAACTGATTGTTTGAGTTCTTAAGCAACACGATCGATTTCTGCGTGGCGAGCAACGCGAGATTCTTGTGCTTATCAGTCAACCATGGATCCTGTGACTCATGACCGATGGTTGAGTACGGCACGCGCGCCGGCGGATCGAGCAAACCCAACCGGATCATCACTCTAAAAACACCGCGCAAAGCCCGATCGATATCGGCTTCAGTCAACAACTTTTTCGCCAGCGCGCCTCTGACAGGCTCGCGATAGTCGTCGAGAAACTGTCCGATACCGGCTTTGATCGTTTCCGCGGCGGCCGTTTCGAAATCCGGATAGTACTTATGCGCCGTCACCAGATTGCGCATCGCGCCCGCGTCGGTGCAGATAATCCCATCCTGTCCCCACTCGTCGCGCGTGATCTTTTGCATCACGGGATTAACCGTCATCGGCACTTTATTGACAGCGTTGTAAGCCGCCATGTATGCACGCGAACCACCTTCAACCACACCCATGCGAAACGGTAGAGAGTAGTACTCGTGAAACAGACGTTCGTCGAAATCGGAACTTGATTTGTCGCGGTCGTTCTCGTTGCTGTTGGCGAGAAAGTGTTTCATCAAAGCGGCTGACAGCCAATACTTCGGATGATCACCCTGCAGCCCTTTAGTAAACGCCACGACCATCGCCCCATTGAAGTAGGCATCCTCACCGTAGCACTCTTCGTTTCGGCCCCAACGCGGGTCGCGGCCGATGTCGGCATTAGGCGATCTGATAACAATCCCACCCTGGCGATATTTCGGACTCTGCAAAACGTAACGAGCTTCATACCCCTCGACGGCTCCGGCCTGTCGCAAAATTTCAGTGTCCCAGGTTTCGCCGAGACCTATGCCTTGTGGAAACGTGGTGGAAGGGACTGTCAGCGGGCGTCCCCACTTTGCTGGACCACCTTGAGTCAGTCCGTGAATGCCTTCGACGTGATCACTACCCACGATTCCCAATCGCGGAACACTCGGAGTTGTATCCAGGCATTCGATCTTCTCGTCGATGGTCATCAACGAGAGGATGTTGTCGATTCGCTGTTCAATTGGCAGGTCCGGATTTTGAAAGGGATACTGGGCTTGATTAGAGGCCTGCGATGCAACCGTGATAAGGCAAACCAGTACAAAAACCACGCAAGCGATCTTTTTCATAGTATTTTGGCCACGGATTAAACGGATTATTTACTGATTCCGTTTATTCGATGCCCTTGCCTTCGACGACTTTCAGGTATTTCTTGAGCGGGGGATTGGTTAGTTTATCGACGCGTCCACTGGGCCATTTGATCTCAACACTGTCGATCTTGGTCGCGGCGCCGACGCCAAGAACCTCGCGCGGATCGTGAGAAGAGAGAAAACTACCGCCCGCAGTCTTCAACCGTTTGTACTTCACGCCGCCGGCTTCCCATGTGATCATTGCGCCGACCGCAGCAGGATTACTCTTGGTCGCCGCCAGATTCAGACCAACCCAGTTGTTGCGACTGCCGCCTTCGTTTCTCATCAGCACCGGCGCATCGCCATTGTTGATGATGAGGATGTCGATGTCGCCGTCGTTGTCGTAATCACCGGCCGACAAGCCGCGTGCCGGATAGTCTTTGCTGAAAACCGCGCCCGAAACCGTGCTGACGTCTTTGTAACGACCGTTGACATTCTCAAACATCAACAACGGTTCGCGGTATTTAACTTTGAGCGATTGCACCTCGACCATGTCATCCGGATGGCCATTGGCCAGAATCAGATCGGGATCGCCGTCGTTGTCGTAATCGAAGAAGCGCAAGCCCCAGCCGCTAAGCAGACGCGTTGCTGGTCCAATCTCGCCGGGCTTGTCGATAAAGGTCAGATCTTTCTGATTGTGATAGAGACTGAAGAGTTCCTGGTCGATATTCGCGACGAACAAATCCTGCCAGCCATCTCCATCATAATCAGCGGCGTCAACGCCCATGCCCGATCGCGGCGCACCCGCCTCGCTATAAGCGACTCCCGATAACAGCCCGACCTCTTCAAACTTCCCCTTCCCTTTGTTTACGAAAAGAAAGTTAGCGAGTGTGTCGTTGGCGACGAAAAGATCCATCAACCCGTCATTGTTGACGTCAGTGGCAATCGATCCGAATGATTTACCAAGCGCCGCCGCGATCCCGGAATCTTTACTGACGTCGAGAAACTTTCCGTCGCCTTCATTGTGAAACAGAAAACTGGGACGCGGCTTGAAGACGCGAGGCACGCAATAGTAACGACGACCAATGCGGTTATCGCCGCAGAAGATCGTTCCGGTACCGCTGTACTGCACAAAACTGGAGACGAAGAGATCGAGTTTGCTGTCGTTGTCGTAGTCAAACCACGTCGCGCAGGTGGACCAGTTGGGGGCGGCGACGCCGGCTTTATCCGTTACATTCGTAAACGTGCCGTTGCCGTTGTTGTGAAAGAGAACGTTGGCGCCGTAATTGGTGACATAGAGATCCTGCCAGCCATCGCCATCGTAATCAGAGGCTGCGGCGCCCATGCCGAAGTGGCCCATCTGACCACACGCGACACCAGCCTTGTCAGTGACGTCAGTGAAAGTGCCGTCGCCATTGTTTCGATAAAGCGCGTTCTTAATCGGTGTCTTGGGTTTGTAAAAATCGGATGGTCCACTATTGACCAGATAGATATCCATCCAACCGTCATTATCAAAATCAAAAAACAACCCGCCACCCCCGCACGTCTCGGGTAGGTGACGCAAATCAGAGCGACCATTATCGTGAGTCCAGCTAATCTTGCTTTGCGCCGCCGGTACTTCAACAAAGGTCACTCGCGCCGCGCCGCTCCCGGTGCTCTGCGAGACCGATGGCGCCTGGAACCAACTGGTTCCTAAAAGCAATGCCGCAACTGTTATCAAACCAAGATATTTCATGCTCGTTCGCTAATGAGAACTAATCCGTCTTCATCGGTGAAATCCGTGGCTAAACTGTTAGTTAGGATACTTCTCTCCCGGCCGCACAACCCGTATGTAATGGTCGGTAAATTTGAAATGCGCAGGCTTAATTTCAACCTTCGGCATGTGACAGGTAGCACAATCTTTTTCAGCCACCGGACAGCTCGTCAATTCCGACGACTTCGCAGCCTTGCTCTTCAACGTATGACACGCCAAACACTTCTTGTCGTAATAAGCATTATCATGCTCTCTGAGCGGCTCGTGCGGATCGTGACACGCAACGCAGCTTATCTTTTTATCGTCTGAATAACACTTGCTGTGAAACATTCGATAAGGCTGGAAACGAACGTTGTTCATTTCCAACCCCTGCAACAATGCAAACTCTTCACTGCCACGATGACACGAAGCGCAGAACTGTTGCGACAACTCATCGCCACCCAAACGGCCCGGATTGAAGATATGCTTCATTCCCGACTCACCTGCTTTGATGGCGGTAATATGCTGCCCGCCTGGTCCATGACAACCTTCGCAACGTATGCCGTGTGTTAGATTTTCCAGGCGCAACTGCGAACCGATAACCACACCAGTCGCGTGACAGCTAAAGCAGCTCGACACTTCGTTAGGTGAGAGCAAACGGCCAACGGCATCATTCAACGAATTTGGCACGCCGCGTGGCGCACCAATCGTAAAATCAAGACCCTTGATTTCGTTATAAAAACTTACCAGGCTTTCGTAAAACTTTCCGTCACGCTCGAGCATCCAGGTCTGGCCCATCTTTCCCTGCCCGAAGGCATGATTGATCGGAAAGGAAATCGTTTCTTTGCCATCGGTGACTGAGTAGATGCTTTGTTTCCCATTGCGTTTGACTTCGTAGGTGTATGGACCAACGTTCATGGTCAACTTTGGATTCTCGCTCAGCACCTTTGAAGCACCGATCGGCTCCATCGCCATCGCCATACCCGTCGAGGCATAAGACCCAAAGAACTTCTTGTGACACTCGGCACACGATTGATCGCCACTAAAAACTGTGCCCACCGGAACACGTCGCGGATTCCATCGCTGCATCGCCGTCATCTGCCCGTTCACCGAAGCGGGCCAGAAGACTACGACCGCCAGTGCTGCGAGACTCAGCGCAATTACAACTGCGAGCAGCGACTGCTGTTTGACAGGTTGATTCATTCAGCTAAAGGGCTCTCTCTGGGTAACCTCAGTGTTCTCTGTGTCTCTGTGGATAGAATGCCGTTACCGAACTATAACCACAGAGACACAGAGAATACCGAGGTTGCACAGAGAAGGTTAGGGTTTTTCCGGCTTCGGCTCAGTGGATCCTTCCGATTTGTCCAGCTGTCGCTTCTGGTTGAATTCGTCCTGGAGCTTCTTAAAAATCTCGCGTTCACGGGCGGCTTCTTCTTTACGTCCGGCGCGCGTGTAAGCACGCGCGAGAGCAAAATGCATCTCCGGACTCGAGGGCGCCAGTTTCACACCTTCTTCAAGCTCCTTGACTGCTTTCTCAACCTGGCCCAATTCAAGGTACACGCGACCGAGCACGTTGCGAGCTGCGTATAATTTCGGCGCCAGTTGCACAGCCTTTTCAGCCAGCGGCAAAGCTTCGTTAAATTGATCGCGCTTGAGATACTCGAAAGCCATCTGGACCATCGATGGATAATGCTGCGGCGAGATCTCCAGTTCGCGTTTGAACTCTTTCAGCGCCAGTTCCGAATCCTGCGACAGCATGAAGACGGCGAATCCGTAATGCACGTTCGGCTCATTCGGATACTGGGCCAGTAAAGTGTCAAACGCCGCTCGCGCCTGGTCCAGTCGACGGGCCGCCATGTTGTACCCCGCCTGTCCCGCGATCATTATCTTCTCGCGCTGCGCCGGCGGAATCTCCTTCGGCGTATACGTCATGCGCAGCATCGTCAAGCCAAAAGCTTCGATCACTTTCGGACTCTCATGACCAACTCGCATGAACTCGCTAAGGATGTCGTAGGCGTTCTCAAAATACTCGAACCGGATGTGCATCAACGCAGCGTGATAGCGAACCACGGCAGCGAGTTCGGAATTGTCGTTCACTCCGAGCGCACGGCTACGTTGCAGCGCAACGGCCGCGCGTTCGTATTCTCCGGTTTGAAATAAACATAACCCCAGCATGGCCCAGGCCGGACCGCGCTCGGGCTCGAGCGAAACGAGATTCTGAAACGCATCGCGGGCCTGAGTATAAAAATCTTTCTGATAGAAGATCGCACCGACATACCACCAACCGTCAGGCCACTTAGGTTTTAGTTTTAAAGCTTCACCATAGAGCTGAATGGCTTCTTCGAGTCGCTCTGCCAGCCTTGCTTCGTCAGCAAGCTTAACGAAACGATCAAAGTTGGCATCGCTTGCGACTGCGGGAGCTGTTTGAGTTGGTTGTTTGGGTCGAGGTTTTCGCGTGGACTGGCCCAGGACTGCTGCCGAACACATCAGCAGCACAGCCATTAACATCAGGGCCCGGTAAAAACGCTTTGCAGTAGTCACGGAAAATCTATTGTCGCCGCGGTGGACGGTTGTCGTTATTCGTTGGCGGTTTTGGTGGAGGCGGGGGCTCTCCAACGTTTGCACCGGGTTGTTTGGCCTGTTGCTCCGCATTCGATTTTTGAATCAGTGCCTTTTCGCGATCTCCATCCTCTTTACGGTTGAGCCGGTAATAGACTGATGCGAGCAAAACACGCGCTTCGACAAAATCTCCATGCTCTTTTAAAACACCTTCGAGCAGCGGCAACGCATCAGCCGGTTTGCCGGCGGCCGCATAAACTGCGGCGAGGTGATAACGCGCGTATTGCTCTCGCGGACGAAGCTGAATCGCGCGTCGCAACTGACTCACCGCTTCATCCAACTGCTTATCCTGCCGCAGTAATACTCCCAGAAAAAGATTGGCTTCAAAGTCGTTTGGGTTGCTTGCCAACTCAGTTCTAAACGCGACTTTGGCTTTTTCTGTATCTCCCAAACGCATCAACACCCGACCGTGCAGTGTTTGGACCGCCGGAAGTTTGGCATTCAATTCGACTGCGCGTTGCACTTCTTTGAGAGCACCTTGCGCATCATCAGCCAACAACAAGATCGACGACATCAGCATATGAGCTTCAGCCGAGTCTTCATGACGAAACAGCCGATCGATGATCTCCTGGCCTTTGTTTAGCTGCCCGTCTCCGATCAAAGCGCTGCCCAGCAGATACGCGACCGTGCGATTGGTCGGGTCTAATTCCGCTAACGGCGATAGGCCCTCAATGACTTTCTTGTATTCGCCGAGTTTGACGTGGCTGTCAGCCAAAACGAGACGAGCGTTTACGGTCTGCGGGCTATTCGGAACCGCGGCGATAAACTTTTCCAACTCCGTGGCCGCCTCCGCAAACCACGCCGCTTTGTAATAAGCCAGTGCGAGATTGAAACGGATAGCGGAGTTGGTACCGTCGAGAACCAACGCTCGCTTGTATTGCTCAACGGCGTCCTCATATCGACCCAGCGCCGAATATGCGGCGCCGAGATTTGAACGCACGTCCAATCGTCCCGGATGCGTCGCAAGGATCGCGAGATAAGCTCGTACGGCACCCTGCAAGTCTCCCGACTGATGCAGTTGCACGGCCCGCTCAAAGTCCTGTTCAACCTTGTCTTGCGGAGCTTGCGCCGAGACCTGACCGGCGAACAAAACCGCGCAGATAAGTAGTGAAATAATTACTGTAACAGCCCGACGCCGTTCGTTTTCGATTGCCATTTAGTAAATCCAGGCGAGCCCTAAGTTCGTGTAAGAGTATACAACAGAAAGCCTCGATTTTTCGCGGCAGAGCGGCATCAGAAACGTGTCCATTCAGAGTGAATCTGTGGCATACTTTGACGCAAAAATGAAAGCATTTCTAAGCCTCCTACTCGCTATTTCAACCATTATTTCGCCCCTACTAGTGTGCGGCCAAACCAGGCCTGAACAGGATCAGGATGAAGTGGTTCGCTTTCGCAGTAACGAGGTGCGACTGGACGTTGTGGTTAAGGATAAAAAGGGACGCCCAATCAAGGATCTGAAGGCCAGCGATTTCGAGGTTCTTGAAGACGGTGTCGCGCAGAAAGTGGAGTCATTTCGCTTCGTGTCGAGAGAAAGCTCGACGTCCGCTGCCGCAACGGGCAATAAGTCTGCCGGCGATTCAGGAGCAACTACCACCACTCCCGGTCCTGGAGGACGCTCGACTCCAACAGTGACCGCGCTGGTCTTCGATCGATTGTCGCCGGAGGCCCGTTCACTGGCTCGTAAAGCAGGTCTCGCATATACACAGGAAGGCATGGCGGGCGGAGGGTACACCGGCGTCTTTGGTATTGACCAGTCTTTACGAACACTTCAGAACTTTACCGACAACCAGCAACTGGTAAAGGATGCCGTCGATCGTGCTACCGGAACGGCCACTTCAACTTATGCTTCGGGCGCCGCTCAAATGCGCGAGAATGCGGATCGAAGCAGCGGCCTGGACGCACGAATAGCTTCAGCAGTTGCGGCGGCGGGCGCTGCGGGTGCAGCGCAGGATAGTGCCGGTGCGGCTCAGGCAGGGGCCGAAGCCGGGCAGGCAGCGGTCGCGCAAAAATTCCTCGAAATGCAGAGCCAGATGCTGGAGCATTATGAACGCCTGGAACGTGACCAGGAGGGATTTGCCACCATTAATAGTCTGTTGGCAGTCATCAGCCCGATGCAGAATCTTCCGGGACGGAAGACGATCATTCTCTTCTCCGAAGGTATCAAGCTGCCACCAAACGTGATGCAAAAATTTCCGTCGGTGGTTAATGCCGCAAATCGTGCCAACGTGAGTATCTACACCATCGACGCCGCCGGATTACGCGTCGAGGCCGGCACAACCGAAGCTGTAAAGGAACTAAATGCACTTTCCGCCGCTCGTTTGCGACAGCAGGCCAGTGGCGTTGATTCCGGCGGCCCTTATATGCGAGCGCTTGAACGCAACGAAGACCTGCTTCGTTTCGATTCACGGACTGGTTTGGGTTCGCTGGCGGATCAAACTGGTGGTTTTCTGATTCACAGCACCAACGACCTCGCGGCCGGCATGCGCAAGATCGATGAAGACATGAGTGGCTATTACTTCCTCACTTATGTCCCACAGAATAAAGAATACGACGGGCGTTTCCGGCGGATTAACGTCAAAGTGACGCGTTCCAACGTCGACATTCAGTCGCGCCAGGGCTACTACGCAGTCGAATCCGCGGGTCAGCTTCCGATGCTCGATTACGAAGTACCGGCAATTGCCGCGGCACGAAATTCGAAGGCAGCATCCGGAGCAAACCCGCTGCGAAGTGCGTCCATTGCTTACCCGCAGCCGGGCAAAGATGGTCTCACGCTGATTCTTGCCGAGGCTCCCTTAGCGGCGTTCAAGTTTGCCAACGCCGCTGATAACAAGACCTATAGCACTGACTTTTCGATCGTGGCCCTGGTGCGAGACAAATCAGATCAAATCGTCCAGAAAGTTAGCCAACACTATGGTTTGAATGGCGCTATCCAGGACGTGGAAACGGCCAAAAAAGGAAACGTTCTCTTTTATCGCGAAGCCCAGCTTCCTCCCGGCAACTACCGCGTTGAGGTCATTGCTCATGATGTGGCCGCCGGTACCGCAAACGTCAGTACAACTGCGCTCGAGATTGCAAACATTAATGAAACTAAACCGCGCTTGAGCAGTGTGGCGGTGCTGAAACGCGCCGAGCGTTTGACAGCAGACGAGCAAAAACGCGATCAACCGCTGCGTTTTGGTGAGCTGATCGTTTACCCAAATCTCGGAGAGCGAATCGACCGCAATACCGTCAAACAACTTGCGTACTTTTTTACGGCCTGGCCGCCGAAAGGCTCCACGAAACCGATGCAGGTAACCCTGGAAATCCTGCAGAACAATCGTCAGGTCGGGAAAACCTCGGGCGAACTTCCGCCCGCCGACGATAAGGGCCAGATCAAATATGCAAGCGCCTTCCCGCTCGACAAATTTACTTCCGGAGTTTTTGAGTTACGAGTAACGGTGGGCGACGGCCAGAACAACGTCACCCGATCCACAACCTTCGTAGTAAATTAAGCCCCAGAATTTTTAGCCACAGATAAACGCGGATTAACGCCGATCTGATCAAATCATTTCTATTCAGATCCGGTTTTAATCCGCGTTTATCTGTGGCTATTCTTCTTTTCGATTTGTGCTGCCAGCGCGTTTGCTTCTTTCACTAATTCACCGCGTGGAGCAAGTTGCAGATAAGCCTTTACTGAACGCGTGGCCTCAGTGAGGGCGCCTCGGTTCAGAAAGATTCTGGCCAGGTGGTAATGAGCCGCGACGCAATCCTCGCCACCCATTATCAGCGAACGCGTCAGTTCGGCTTCGGCGACGTCAAGGTCTCCGAGTTCGAGTTTCGCAACGCCAATCCACAAACGCGCGACCGGTCGGGTACTGTCGAGTGCTACGGCTTGATTGAGAAGTCCGATGGCCTCACGGAAGTTGTGACGCTCGACCTGGACCAAACCCATATTAAACTTCGCGTTGAAATTTTTGGGATCAGCCTCAAGCACGATCTCAAAATGATTCTCGGCTTCGTCAATTCGCTTCAGCTTCAGAAACTGCGCTCCGAGATCGTTACGCGCCGCGAGGTACTCAGGATAGATTGACAGTGCTTCCTGAAAGTGAGTCGCAGCCTGTTGGAAGTTTCCTTTGTTAACAAATTTCAAACCGAGTTCGTATTGCTTCCTGGCCGCCGAGGGTACCGCCTGCTTTAGTTCAGCCGCGGAAATAACCTTGCCCGGGCGACTGACAATCATTTCGTTCTTCTCTTTCAACTCGAGCGTTAGGTCAACCATCAATCCGCGCCCGAGTTCGACCCTTCTCACTACCGGTTCAAAGTTATTCGAGAGTTCGGCCTGTACGTAGTAAATACCTTCACTGAGATTTCTGATTTGAAACTCGCCGCTGTTGTTGGTGTAAAGAGTGGAGAGAGTGCTTTGCTGGGTTTTCAAGGTGATCCGCGCATAACCTTCCGCACCGAATCCGGATGGAAGGATTACTCGTCCGCGGATGGTTGCGTTATGGGTATCTGCGCTTTTAACTCTGGGATCAATTTCCTGAGCCACAACCGTAGCGCTCAGGAGTAAACCAATCGCTAGTCCGAGAGCAGCAGCGTGAGTACCTTGCTTCATTAGACCAACCTCCGGAAGCGGCGAGGGGGGATAGCGATGATTAGCCTACACCTAAACTCCAGAAATTAGAACGGCGCGAGAAACAAACTGAATGCTTCTCGCGCCGAACATTGATGTACCCCGCCTGATCGGCGACTAGAACGTAAACTTCAAAGCAAACTCTACAATTCTTCGTCCGCGCTTGTTCACGATCTTACCGAAGTTATTCACCGTGTTTTGAGTGAAACTGAAGCCGCCTGTCGGATCACAGGCATCGGCAGTACTTCCGCCATTACCTGTCGGAACCGTTACTCTCCGGTTGCAGACTGTTTCCAGTGACAGGAAGATGTCGCTAGCGGCTGGGTTAGTGACATTGATCCTTGTCGGATAAGCCTGATTGAAGAGGTTGAACAATCCGGTTCGGAACTGAATCTTCTTGGTCTCATCAAGGTTGAAGTTCTTAAAGAATGAGATGTCGAAGTTGCTGCGACCCGGCGTGCGGATGTAGAACGGTGGTTGCGATGGGCCGGTGTTCGGGAACGACGGGATCCCAAGTTTGCTGAGATCGTAAGCCTTGGCACCGAGATCAGTTCCGCCGACTTGCGGATTGCCAAGGTAGAGCGGAGTAATCGCACCCAGGCTGGCGCCGGCGTTGGTGCCATTGAACGCATCCGAACCGTACCAGCCAAGCGCCTGACCGGCAGTTGAGATATCGCCCATGAACCTCAGGCGAATCGGAATACCGCTCTGGACGGTTGTAATTCCGGAGATCTGCCATCCGTTCAACACGCCTCGGGTGACCGGATTTGCAAAGCTACCACGAGCGAGTCGCGGCAGGCTCCAGTTGTAAGACAGGTTGAATACGTGAGTGCGATCGAAGGGAAGAACGCCCCAGCTTCGATTGCGAGTATCAATTGGATCCGCCCAAGCCGAACCATCAGTCTCGTTGGTAGCTACTGTACCGAGCGCCTTGCCAAAGGTATAGGTGGCAAAGTACTGGAGGTTTCTTCCGTTGTGGCTCAAGGTCGCTTGCAGCGAGTGGTACGTCGAAGTTCCAGTAAACTGGAAGACACCGACCGAGTTGAACGCGTCAAACGGTCTAAACGTTCGCAGTACAGAGGCATCGAGAGCTACACGATTTACCGGCACTGACAAATCGATCGAATTAACGCCGTTTACGGTTTGGCTCAAAGGAATCGAGCCGCTCAACAATCTTCCCATTGGAATGATATTGAGGTTTCTTTGCTGCGGCAGGTGCCTGCCCTGCGTGCCGACGTAGGCAACCGAAAGGATGTTTTCCATCGGCAGCCGTTTTTCAATCGTGAAACTAAAATTGGCCACTCTCGGAATTTCGTTCGAATCGATGTCGCGCGACGAAACATTCACATTTGAAATCGTAGAGAACGGATCGACGTTCGCCAGATCACCGATGGTCAATCCATTACCATTATTTCCCCACGGCAGACCGACGGTCGCACTGTAGGTGTTAGGCAATTGGCCGCTGGAGTAGTAATCGAAATTGCCTTGCACGCGATTGTAGAAAAGTCCCGCGCCCGCACGAACAACCAGATCACCCTTACCGCCAACATCCCAGGCGAAGTTCAAACGCGGCATCCACTGGATTGGCAGGTTCGGCAGCACGCCCTTCGGAATATCGTTCCGTGAAGCTAACTTGAAGCCATTCGGATTGGTGCGATCGCCATTAATAAAGACGCCCTGACCGCGAACGTATGCGGCGGGATCAAACAGAACGCCTAACCCTTTCCGCTCGAAGTTCTGTGGCAGATAGGCAGCACGCATACCAGCTTCGATGGTGAAGTTGGGTCGCATCTTCCAACTGTCTTGCACATAGAACTCGTAGTTGTAGTAGCGGAAGTTATCGAGTGGACGCTGGGTGGCCTGGGTGAACTGAATCGGCCGACCGGTAAAGAGATCGCCATAGTTATTGCCGGTGGCATTCGTCTGGCCCCACTGCGCAAGCTCGATGTTGGTATCGCCATTTGACTGCTGTCGCTTGTTGGCTTGCTCAATGAACACACCGAATTTCCAGGTGTGCGTATTCTGAACTTTCACCAGGTTGTCGGTCAGCGCGAAGCTGTCGTTCCAGGCGGAGATCGGATAACCGTAGGCAGTATGGAAATCGCCCTGTCCCCACGTGATGACGCTCAACGGAACATAGGGATTCTGGCTCTGATTACGGAAGAAACCGACGCGCTCGAGACCGAGACCTTCGTATGAAACCTTATCCGGCTCCGCGAAGTCGTAGTTCAGTTTCAGCTTGCTGGCGCTGAACAAAATCTCATTTGTCATTGACGGGCTGATGATGTTGGTCAGGTTTACCACCACTGAACGACCCAGGTTCTTGGCGGTTAACTTGCCCGGCAGTTCGTAGCTGGAAGAATCCCACCACAGCCCGCGTGGGAATCCCTGCTCTTCATATTCGCGAGCGAAACGAACATACAGTTTCGTCTTTTCGCTGATCGCGTAATCAAAACGTGACGTGAACTGATTTCTATCGTTTGGTCGAAGAACGCTGTAAACGTAATTGTTCTGTCCAAACGGAACGCTGCGATTCGGCAGCGGCATTAAGTTCAAGAGGGCTTTTCCAAAAGGATCGGCACAGGGCGCGAGGTTGTTGCCTGGCGCTGCGTCGCCCGGGCCATTCGATCCACCGGCACCCGCGACGCCATTCGCAGTACAACCAGCCGGAACAAAGATTGAGCCGGCCGCGGATTCACTGAAGTCTCCCTGCCGCTCTTTCAAGGTCGGCACGCGGAACAAGTTTGATCCCTCGTCCACTTGCTGGTAATAGCGCTCGTAGCCGACGAAGAAAAAGAGCTTATCGCGATTCTTATTGAACTTGGTCCAGGGCAGGAGTACCGGTCCACCGATATTGCCGCCCGGATAGTTGTATTTGCTCTTCGGCCGCACAATGTTATTGATGCTGTTCGAGCGATCATTGGCCTGGAAGCGCCAGTGCCTCAGGTAATCGTAAACGGAACCGTGAAAACCACTGCTGCCGCCTTTTGTAGTAGCACTGATCTGCACCGCGCTGCTGCCGTGTTCGGCCGCGTAGTTACTGGTCTGAACTTTTACTTCCTGGACCATGTCGGGATTCGCAGTGATCACCGTGCCGTTGTTGGCGCCGATGTCGATCATTCGCGAACCGTCGATTGAGATATTGTTCTGTTCACCGCGGAGTCCGTTGACGTTGTAACCGGCGTTGCGGTTCGCGCCGCCACCAAACGAAATGCTTTCCAGGTCGGTGTTGTCAGGAGCAACTACGCCGGGAAGTATGCGCAGCAGTTCGAGTGCGCTGCGGCTGATGATCGACAGGTTATCGATCTGCTTTGCGGTGATCGTGTTTTCTTTTGCTCCGGTTTCCGTTTGCAACTGTTCCGCGCCCGCGGAGATCGTAACGGTTTCAGTTGGCGCGCCAATTTCCATCGCAATATCGATACCCTGCGTGCTGCTGGTTTCGATCGTCACATTTGCTTGCGATGAAGTTTTGAAGCCACCCGCTTCAGCTTTCAGCGTGTACACACCAGGCGAAACGGCGGGGAAGGTGTACGTACCATCCTCGCTCGATTTTGTTTGGCGTTCATCTTTGGTGCGCTCATTCATCAGCGTGATGGTCGCGCCGCGGATGATGGCTCCCTGCGGATCCTTCACCGTGCCGCGCAAGATCGCGCTACCGGTTGTTTGAGCGACAGCCGAAAGAGCTGTCAGGGAAAACACAAAGATGGAAACGATTAGCGTCGCGTAAAGCCTGCGGATGCTTCGTGAAGTCATACTCTCCTCCGTTTGGAGCGAATAATTCAGAATTGACGATTCAGGCTTAAATCAAGAAACCCTGACACATGCGTTTGCGGCATGGTCATAAGCTTGAACTACACCGAGCTGTTGAGTTTGGGCTCAACCAAAAGTTTGATATCCAAATACGACTTAAGAGGTTTGTTGCACGACCGGACAAAAGCCTTAGTACTACCTGTGCGTCCTCTTTGTCAAGAGTTTTTTATAACCCACTATGTTTTCTTTAATACCAGCGCGAAGAGATAAAGCGAGTTTTGCAGACTCATTTTTGGGATAGGCAACGTCAGTGCCGCACCCGACCCGTCCGCGTTCCAAGCAGATCTCTTAAGAAATCTGAACAAACGGGAATGGGACAAGATTGTCTGGAGAGCGATCTTATTGGAATTTTCGGGAAGCCCTACAAAAATATGAATGACCAGCCAATTTTTTAGGCAGTAACGACTGAAGCAAATTTCCGGGCGAGGACCAAACTCAGCGCGCCCATCAAGCGCGTATCGTCACCCAGCGTTGAAGCAAACACCGGAGCTGCAGGCAGGCCGCTGCAAATAGTGTTTTGAGTAAGCGTGCTGCGTAACTCATCTGAAATCAAAGACCACGCACGCGCAATGTCGCCCGCAAGAATCACTGCTTCCGGACTCAGGCCTTTGGTGAGATTTGCGATTCCCAATCCAAGATAATGTGCAGTCTCGATCAAACTATCCTTTGCTGCTTTGTCTCGCGCAAAGGCGTTATCGATCAACTTGAGAAAGGTGATGTCAGGATCGGCTTGACCACGTCGCTGTTTGTATCGAGCAAGCGTTGCGCGTTCCGACGCAAAAGCTTCCCAACACTCATTACTTCCCGCCGCGCATGCTACCGGAGCTCCCTTTCCGATCGTCATGTGCCCGAACTCGCCGGCTGCTCCCGCCATACCATGATAGATCTGACCGTCGAAGATTATTCCTGTGCCCAGTCCTTCTTCAACCAGGACCAAAATGAATTCGCGTACGTCTCGAATCTCAGGACGGCCCAACCACAACTCAGCTAGTGCAGCGGCGTTCGCATCGTTATCAACCGTTACCGGAAATCCAATTGCTTCACTCAAATCATTAGCGAGTGCCCAGTTGCGCCATTTGAAATGTGGAATGAAGAGTGCGGTGCCGGTTTCAGGACTCACAACACCCGGCACGCTCACGCCAATCCCTTCAATGTTGGAATTGTTTTTAATGAATCGCTGAATCGAAGACGTTATTTTGCGAAAGGTGACGGCGGAATCGGGATTGGTTTCAAACACCTCGCGGTCAACTACACGGCCAACCAGATCAGCAACTGCAACCGTCGTCTGGGCCGTACCGAGGTCAACACCGATTGCATGGAAACCAGCGGCGCGCAGGCGAAGCAAACTTGGCGGACGCCCGCCAGTCGATTCACCCTCGATCTCGTAAATCAACCCCTGCGCCTTCAACTCGTCGACGATCAAAGAAACCGTCGATCGTTGCAGTGCTGTTTCGTGCGAGATTTCGGCGCGTGAGATCGGCTCCTTCTCGCGCACGTAGTTCAGCACGATTTGACGATTGATGTAGCGAATCGTGTCCGCGCGCGCGACATTCGCTTTTTTTAGATTTATGCGTCGCATCATGATGGTGGGTGGACCATTGTATTCCCGGTGAGCGTTAAGAACGCAACTCCATGTTTCACAGGATGAACAAGACTAGACATGATTTACATGATAAACCCTCAGCGAGCGTTGATAACGACCGACGCCGGCGACAAATTATCAGCGGTTGCTTTCAAAACGATCCGGCCGGGTTTTTGTTTCGCCTGAATTATAGCGAGTGCCATTCCGTGAAATGCCTTGCGCTGCTTTCCTTTGAACGACTCATGACTGATCTGGTGACCGTTGTCAACACCAGCAATCGCCGCGTCGCCCGTTAATTCAAACTTGATCAACTGATCCGCAGACGGCACGAGGGTTCCGTTTCGATCAACCACCCTAACGGTTACAAATGAGAGATCGCTTCCATCAGCTTTGATCGTTTTTCGATCCGGAATAAGCTCGATTCTAGCCGGTACTTCGGCGGTCCTCACTTCTCTGGTAAGCACGACCTTGCCATTTTTCCGCGACACTGCTTTCAACAGGCCCGGCTCATACGGCAAACGCCAGAATACATGTAGCGCGTCGCCCTGCTTTCGCTTAGTTCCCTGTGAACGTCCGTTCAAGAACAATTCGACTTCATCGGCGTTGAAATAAGCTACGACATCAACTTGCTGGCCGGGTTTCCAATTCCAATGCGGAAACACGTGAAGCACCTGCTTGTTCGTCCATTCGCTTTGATACATATAAAACGAATCTTTGGGAAAGCCGGCGAGATCGATGATACCGAAATACGAACTCACCGCGGGCCAGGGATAAGGTGTCGGTTCACCGAGATAATCCCAGCCGGTCCAGATAAACATTCCGGAGAAGAAGTCGTGCTTCTTCACGAGCTTCCACGTCTCTTCGTGCGTCGATCCCCACGGCACGCTGCAGTTGTCATACGCGGAGCAGGAAAAATCCGCGTTCCCGTCTTTTAACGGTTCGTCCCAACGCCTGGGCCAACGGCGGATCTGATCTGATGGCATATCGTAACTGCCGCGAGTCGCGATGGCGGAAGTGGTTTCAGTGCCGATGATCAACCGGCCGGGAAAGATCTGTTGCAGTTGCGGAATCTTGGCGTGATCGTAATTCGTGCCGACCAGGTCGAGATCGCCATCAATAAGAAGTGAGTTTTGCGGGTTCACTGAATTAGCGGCCGCGGTGATCGGTCGAGTTTTGTCGAGATGGCGCACAATCGCGACCAGTTGTTTGGAAATCCGTCCGGCCTCAGGACCGGCGTTCCACTGCTCCGCGACTTCGTTACCGATACTCCAGATAATAACGCTCGGATGATTTCTATCGCGCAGGATCATGTCTTCCAGATCGCGTTTGTGCCACTCATCCCAGTCCAGATGGTAGTCAAACTTCGACTTCTCTTTTTTCCAGACGTCGAAGGCTTCATCCATCACGATAAAACCCAGCTTGTCGGTCAGCTCGAGGAGTTCAGGCGCCGGCGGATTGTGTGAAGTGCGAATCCCATTGACTCCCATTTCCTTCAACATTTCCAACTGCCGCTCGATCGCGCGTGTGTTAACTGCGGCACCAAGCGAACCAAGATCGTGATGATTGCAAACACCGCGGATCTTCAATGGCTTTCCATTCAAAAAGAAACCTTTATTAATATCGAAACGAAACGTGCGGATTCCAAGTGGCGTCTCGTAGCGATCGACTATCTTCCCACCCTGCTCCAACTGCGACACAACGGTGTACAGATACGGGCGTTCGTCGGACCAAAGATTGGGCGACGGCACCTGCAACGTTTGACTGACCTCCGCCTGTGCGCCTTTAGCGGCGACGCCGTTTTCAGTAACCCGAACCACGTCTCTGCCGTTTGCATCCAGAATCGTCGTGATCAAATTTACTGCCGTGTCGCTCTCGGAACGGTTATCAATTTTCGTCTTAAAGACGACTGTGGCAGCCTGAGTGTTAACTTCCGGTGTGGTCCAATATGTGCCCCAATGCGCCACGTGAACGGGATCGACCGTCGTCAGCCATACGTTTCGATAGATTCCCGAACCCGAATACCAGCGTGAATTTGGCTGTTGTGAATTGTCCACCTTGACGGCGATCACGTTTGGACCACCGCCATAAATCAAATGCGGGGTTAACTCATACTGAAAAGAGCTGTAGCCATACGGCCGTTTGCCGAGGTAATGGCCGTTGATCCAGACCTCACTGTTGCGATAGACGCCGTCAAACTCGATGAAAAGCAACTTTCCTTTTGACGAAAGCGGAACTGTGAACGTCTTGCGATACCAGCCCAGACCACCCGGCAACGCACCGCCACCAGTTCCCGAAGGATGCTTGTCGCTAAACTCGCCTTCGATGCTCCAATCGTGTGGCAAATTCATCGGCCGCCACTGCGCATCGTTAAAATCCACGTTCTTGCCGTCAGCAACGTCACCCAGATGAAAACGCCAATTTTGATTGAACGAGACTCTTTTTCCGGGCCGCGAATTAGCGAAACAGAGTGATGTGGTAAATAGAATCAGTGAAAAAGCGATGACGAGGTTTCGTTTTAGGTTCATCCTCTTTGCTGTTACTTTCTTCTCTGTGCAACCTTTGTGTTCTCTATGACTCTGTGGTTTATGGAAGGTGAGATACAACAACCACAGAGTCACAGAGAACACAGAGGTTGCACAGAGAAATCCAAATTAGAGCACTACCACCCAAGGGTTATTGACAGATAAGGCAAAATAGCGACAGCTTCAGCACGCGCATCTTTTATCAGGGGCCAATTCAGAAAGCAAAATAAAACTTTTGGAGAAGTTTACGATTGAGTACCAAACTATACTGGTGGCTTTGCCCAATTCTGCTCCTCCTCCCGATCGTTACTGCAAGTGGACAATCAGCCCGCGCCGGCGCGCGCGGTGTTAGGACAGTCATGCCCATCGAAAGCGGCTGGCAGTTTCGTGAAGTCGGAAAAACGGACTGGCACCAGGCGACGGTACCCGGCTCCGTTCATACCGACCTGCTTGCCAACAAGCTGATCGAAGATCCGTTTTATCGCGACAATGAAAAGAAACAACAGTGGATCGGCAAAACCGACTGGGAGTATCAAACAACGCTCAAAGTCACGCCTCAGCTACTGGCTCGCGAACACATCGAACTGATCTTCGAGGGCCTCGACACCTACGCAAAGGTGTACGTGAATGAACAACCGCTGCTGAGCGCTGACAATATGTTTCGCACCTGGCGCGTTGATGCCAAGCCGGCGCTCAAGGCAGGCGACAACACGTTAAGAATCGTCTTTCGATCGCCGATTAACGAAATCCTGCCCCTGATGGCGAAGTTAAACTACCAACTCCCATCGCCAAACGATCAGGGTGAGAAAACTTCGCCATTCACGCGTAAGGCCCCTTATCACTACGGTTGGGATTGGGGACCACGTTTCGTAACCAGCGGTATCTGGCGACCGGTAACGCTTCACGCATGGGATCAGGCGCGCGTGAGTGATCTTCATATCATCGTGAAGAAGATTACGCCGCAAACGGCCGAGTTAACAGCCAACATCGAGATCGAAGCGAGCGACAGTACAACAGCTACCATCACACTCGAGAACCTCACCGATAAAGCCCTCGCCGGCAAACAACAGGTCCAACTTAACAAAGGAATCAATAAAGTTTCGTTTGACTTCAATGTCGCACGTCCATCGGTGTGGTGGCCCAGCGGACTGGGCTCGCAACCGCTCTATGACTTCCGCGCGCGCAGTGTAGTAAACGGAAAAGCCACCGACGAACAATCCACACGCATCGGCCTTCGCACTCTCGAATTACGCCGGCAGGCCGACGAAGCCGGTCAATCGTTCATGTTTGTAATCAATGGAGTTCCGGTGTTCGCAAAAGGCGGAAACTGGATCCCGGGCGATAGTTTTCCCACGCGCATCAGCAAAGACAAGTACCGCTATTTCATTAAATCTGTGCGCGACAGCAACATGAATATGTTGCGCGTTTGGGGCGGTGGAATTTACGAGACGGACGATTTTTACGAGTTGTGCGATGAGATGGGGATCCTCGTCTGGCAAGACTTCATGTTTGCCTGCAGCATGTATCCGGCGACGCAGGATTTTCTCGACAGCGTTCGCGCCGAAGCGATCGATAACGTCAAACGACTGCGTAATCACCCGAGTCTGGTGATCTGGGCCGGCAATAACGAAGTCGAGCAAGCCTGGATGAACTGGGGTTGGCGACAAAGTTTGCCGGCGTCAGTTTGGGATGATTACAAAAAGATCTTTCACGGTGTGTTGCAGGAGGTTTGTGACGCTTACGATCCCGAAAGACCATACTGGCCCAGTTCGCCACGCGGCGGACTCGACGACGATCCGAATTCCCTGCGCAGTGGCGACGTACACTTCTGGAGAGTTTGGCATGCGGCCGAACCGTTTAGTGATTACGAAAAACAAACGCCGCGATTCATGAGCGAATACGGCTTTCAATCGTTTCCTAATATTGAAACGGTAAAGTCGTACACGATTCCGTCTGACCGCGATATCGAATCGCCGATTATGTTGGCCCACCAACGGCATCCGCGTGGCAATCAACTGGTGCGCGAGTACATGTTGCGTGATTACGCTCAACCAAAAGACTTTGAATCGTTTTTATACGTGAGCCAGGTATTGCAGGCTGAAGGCATTCGCATCGGCGCCGAACATTTGCGCCGCATCATGCCGCACAACATGGGTTCGCTTTACTGGCAAATCAACGATTGCTGGCCGGTCGCGTCGTGGTCCAGCATCGACTATTTCGGGCGCTGGAAGGCGTTGCAGTATTACGCGCGCCGTTTCTACAACGACTTGTTGATTAGCCCGACCGTGCAAAAGGGTTACTTCAAACTCTTCGTCGTTTCCGATCGGGTCAAGCCGGTGCCGGCGAAGATCAGAGTCACCCTAATGAATTTTGATGGTGGAGTTTTGAAGACTTTTGTGCGCGATGCGAATGTGGAGCCGCTAAACAGTCGCTCGTATTTCGATCTGCGGGTGGAAGAACTACTCGGCGGAACGGATGGGAAGAATGTGGTGGTTTACGCTGAGCTCGTGATGAATGACAAAGTTGTTTCCACTCACGATTATTTCTTCGCGCCGTTTAAGGACCTGACGTTTTCGAAACCAACGTTCAATCCTGAAGTGCGAAGCATACGCGGCGGATTTAGCGTCAAGCTGACGACCGATAAGTTTGCGAAGGCTGTTTATTTGTCGGTCGCTGATCACGACGGATTCTTTTCGGATAACTTTTTCAACCTTGCACCTGGGCGTGAGATTACAGTCGAGTTTCGCTCACGCGATCAGTTGACGCTGGAACAGTTCAAAGAGCGACTTCAGATCAGATCCGTATTTGACGCTTTTTAGCCACGGATTACACGGATTGTTTTCGGATAATGACGGATAAAGTTCGATGGGGGATTTTGGGGACGGCAAAGATCGCGCTGGTGCGGGTGGCGCCGGCGATGCAGCGCAGTGCGTGGTGCGAGATTACGGCGATTGCGTCGCGTGATCTGGGACGAGCAAAGGATGCGGCGGCTAAGCTGAACCTTCAAAATGCGTATGGGAGTTATGAGGAACTGCTCGGCGATCCTGACGTGGAAGCGGTTTATAACTCACTGCCGAATCACTTACATGTGCCCTGGACCATCAAAGCCGCCGAAGCCGGGAAGCACGTGCTTTGTGAAAAACCGATCGCGCTGAATGCGGATGAAGCGAGAACTCTGCTCGAAGTTCGCAATCGCACCGGGGTTCGTATTCAGGAAGCATTCATGGTGCGCACGCACCCGCAATGGCTTGAAACACGACGCTTAGTTCGTTCCGGCAAAATCGGAACACTCAGATCGATCTCCGGTTACTTCTCTTACTACAACGCCGATCCTGACAACATCCGCAATAAGCTCGAATATGGCGGCGGAGCGTTGATGGACATTGGTTGTTATCCAATCACTATCTCGCGCCTGATGTTTGACGCCGAACCACGCCGCGTTCTGGGCCTGATCGAACGCGATGCTACCTTTGGAACCGACATCCTAACGAGCGCGATACTGGATTTTCCCAACGGCCACTCAACTTTCACTTGCAGCACACTACTCGCGCCTTATCAGCGCATGATCTTTCACGGCACTGAGGGACGCATCGAGGTGCTCATCCCGTTCAACGCCCCCAACGATCGTCCGTTGAGAATCATCTTCGACGCCGGACCTGACTTGACGGGCGAGAGCGCCGAAACGATTGAGATTCCTGTCAGCGATCAGTATGAAATCCAGGGCTCGCGGTTTTCACAGGCAATTCGCGAGAATCGAGCACAAGACATTCCGCTGGAAGATGCGATAAACAATATGTCGGTAATCGACGCAGTTTTTCGTTCGGCCGCCACCGGCCAGTGGGTTGAGCCACAATAAACGCACCAAAGGAGAAGCTACTCATGAGAACAATCGCGGCTCTATTGATCGTCGCTTCGCTTTCCATCGTCGCCACCAGCGCGCCTCAAGACGATAAACTGGTGTACGCGGATTTCGAGAAAGTCGACAACGGACGCCCGGTAAGCAATAACGGCGGCATGGTCCAAATCTACACCGCCAATGAGTCGACACCGGTTAAGTTTAAGGGCCTGGCCAATGCTTCTCCGGGAGCTCCCGAGTTGATCGTGCTCAAGGACGCGCCGCAGAACCATCTCGCCTCGTTTGAGTACAACCTGCATGGTCCAAATCAATGGGCCAATGTCACGCTCGAAATTCAGGGCCGTCCGCAAAAGGACGGAAAAGCGGTAGCCGACGACGTAAGCGGTTACAAACAACTCTCACTCCAACTCTATGCAACTGGTGTTGATACCCTGCGCGTGGAATTTGTCAGCCACGGACAAGGCATCAATCTGGAGGCGGGCTTCCCACAGTTACCAATAAAGTTGAAGACCGGACTTCACACTTACTTAATACCGCTAAAAGGCATTTCGCAGCCGACCTGGGCAGAACGAGTGGATTCCAAGGAAGTATTGCGCAAGTTAACGGCAATCAGCATCAGCGCCTATTGCAATCAATGCACACCGCAGCAGGGGATGGTCCTGGTGGACAACCTGGTATTTCAGAAATGAAGCACATCTCGCGGCGGATAAAAAACAGATCGGATTTTTATCCGTGTTATCCGTGGCTGGCTTTAAGTTTCGAGTCGAGGCGCATAGTTGCACCACGTCGCAGACGTAACGGAATGACGTTATCGCGATAACGAACACGCGTTGACGTGCCATTGACGCTGCGGATATTAACCTGGTCCAATTCCCTATTCTTCCAACTCAAATCGACTTCAAATCCTCCACGGGCACGTAACCCCGTCACCGATCCGTTAGGCCATGCCGATGGCAAAGCCGGCAACAACTCGATCTCGCCTGCGTGGCTTTGCAAAAGCATCTCAACAATGCCCGAGGTGGCGCCGAAGTTTCCATCGATCTGAAACGGTGGATGCGCGTCAAAGAGATTGCGATACACGCCGCCGCCGCCGCGAAACTCCTTTGCGTAAACCGGTGAAAGCGCTTTCTGTAACAGCAAATACGAACGATCGCCATCACGCAATCGGGCCCAAAAGTTGATCTTCCACGCGAGGCTCCAACCGGTGCCGACGTCGCCACGCCGCTCTAACGTCTTACGAGCTGCTGCAAAGAGATCCGGAGTGCCACGCGGAGTAATCTGGTTGCTGGGAAAGAGTCCATACAAATGCGACACGTGACGATGTTGACGCTCAGGCGCTTCCATGTCCCAGTCGTCCAACCATTCCTGAAGCTGGCCCGCTTTGCCGATCTGCATCGGCGGCAAACGCTTTTGCGCAGCCATTACTTGCTGACGAAAATCGTTGTCGATGCCGAGAATCTCTGAAGCACGCACACACTGATCGAAAAGGTCGCGAATGATCTGTGTATCCATCGTTGGTCCAGCACAGATCGCCACGTCGCTCGGATGTTTGTTTTCCGGAGAGATCGAAGGACACGTCACCAGCCAGTTGTGTTTCGGTTCCGGAACGAGTGTGTCGAGAAAAAATTGAGCCGCACCTTTCATCACCGGGTAAGTCCGTGCCAGAAACTGTTTGTCGCCGGTGAATTCATAGCGATGCCACAGATGCGTGCACAGCCAGGCGCCACCGGTGGGCCAGAAACCCCACAGTGGTCCATCAATCGGCGCCGTTTGTCGCCATAAATCGGTGTTGTGATGACAAACCCAACCGCGAGCACCGTATTGAACTCGAGCCGTGCGCGAACCATTCTCGACCAACTCCGTGACCATCCGGAGCAACGGCTCATGACACTCCGACAGGTTTGTGGTTTCTGCCGGCCAGTAGTTCATCTCCGTGTTGATGTTGATGGTGTACTTGCTCTCCCAAGGCGGCGTCATCAAATGATTCCAGATACCCTGCAGGTTGGCAGGCTGCGTGCCCGGACGCGACGATGAAATCAAAAGGTAACGGCCGTACTGGAAATACAGTGTCGCCAGATGCGGATCGAGACCTTGAAGAAACTGCTGAGGTCGCTGGTCCGTCGGTAGTTCGGCTGCGGCGGTCCGTCCGACGTCAAGCTTCACACGATGAAAAAGAAGCTGATGTTCGCGCACATGAGCAGTGCGCAAAGTTCGCCACGGCTTTTGCGACGCGCGTTGCAAGTGGTTCATCGCTATCGAGCGCGGATTTCCGGTTGTGTCTTTGTACGAGCGATAGCTCGTCGCGGCGGCAATCAAAAGCAACGCCGAGTCGGCATTGCGCACTACGACTCGATCCTTCTCCGTTAAAACTTCACCGCCTTGTGCGAGCACGATCGTGCGCGCTTCAAACTTCAAACCACCTTTGATGCCAAACGCGTCGCCATTTTCACCACTCAACACGAGTGTGTGCGGTCGTTCAGTTGAAACTGTTGCTTTCTGAGGCGTTTCAAAAGTGGCAACGAAGTTGATCTGGCGCGGTTGATTGGCGGTGAGGTTCACAACTATGACCTGGTCCACCGGACTTGCAAAAACTTCCCTGGTGAACGTCGTTGGTCCAACCTGATATGACACGGCTGCGATAGCGGTATCGAGATCGAGCTGGCGGCGATAGTTTGTGGCTTCGCTATGCCCCGCAAACGTTAACTTGAGATCTCCGACCGGCTCATACGGCATCTGCTTGATCGGTTGGGCCATCATCTTTGCACCCACCAGATCGTGCGCTTCCTTGTATTTGCCTGCGAAGATCAAACGACGTGCTTCGGGCAGTGCTTCTAACGCTGCAGGATTGTTTGGATCGTAAGGCGAGCCGGCGTAAAGCGTGTCTTCGTTGAGCTGTAGCTGTTCGGCACCTGGGCCACCGAAGATCATCGCCCCCAATCTGCCATTCCCAACCGGAAGCGCCTCAGTCCACTCACTCGCCGGCTTGTCGTACCACAGGAGCAACGATCTCTGTTCTTCAACTTCAGTAGCATTTGCGATCGAAATACTCACCGCGGCTAACGCGGTGCTGGACAGAAACTTACGACGCGAGATCTTCATGAGTATTTATCCACGGATTACACGGATTTATCTGAATAGTCTGTGGATGTTGATGGTCCAGTTCACTTTGCCGGATTGCGGATCTGTTTGGAGCGCATAGGCGCGGCCGCGCGAGACGAGTGACAACGTTTGCAGATCGTTACCCGGTCGTGTGAATAGTCCTGTGACTGGCGCCGTGTCGGTACTGAAGACGCGCAGCTCTACGTTGTCCCAATCCATGTCCTTGGTGCTTTGCGCTACCTTGATGTGTGGCAGCACCGAATGATTCTTAACCAACAACACAACCGGAATCTGGCCCAACGGAATCTCGTGCCAACCGGCGCCTTCGTAAACGCGACCGCTTTGATAATCGATCCAACTCCCGGGTGGTACGTAAACCTTGCGACGATCACCACTCGCAAACATCGGCGCAACCAGCAAGTCGGTTCCAAACATGTACTCATCCTCGACATTCCACGAACCCGGATCGTTGGGAAACTCGAAGAACAACGGACGCGTCATCGGAAAACCACGCGCCGACGAATCTTTGGCCTGCGCGTAGATGTACGGCATCAACGAATATCGCAATCCGAGCGCTTTGCGAAAATCTTCAGTCAACGCGGCGTCGTATTCCCAAGGTTCACGTGGCGGCGCTCCGTGCGCGCGCGTGTGCGAAGTTAAAACTCCCCACGCCAGCCAGCGACGATAGAGATCGCGCGGCGCCTTTTGCACGAAACCGCCAACGTCATGACTCCAGTAAGTAAAACCTGAAAGACCAAACGAAAGACCGCCACGCAGTTCAGCGGCCATTGCCGAGTCGGTATTCTCGGCGTCGCCACCCCAGTGCAAGGGATAACGCTGACTTCCGGCCCATGCGCTACGCGCCCAGATCACGTCGTCGCCCGTCACTTCTTTTGTCACTTCGGCAACGGCTTTGTTGTAACGCAGCGGATAAAGATTGTGTTCGTACCAGCCACTCATCCCGGAACTATATTGACCGGTCAACGGCGCTCCTTCTCCAAAGTCGACTTTGATTGCGCCAACGCCGAGTTGCAACAGTTCTCGCAGTTTTCCCTGGTACCACTTCACCGCTTCCGGATTACTAACATCGAGCGTGGCATCTTCAAATGGGAGTTGCCCACCGTCGTTTTTAACGTGATAACCCTTGGCTACCATCTCTTTCCAAATCTCGTTCTTGCTGGTGAAGTAGGAGTACTGCCAGAGACTGACTCTAAATCCCTGTTGCTTTAGATCGGCAATCATCTTTGCCGGATCCTTAAAACGCGAACTTGAAAATTTAAAGTCACTGCGCCAATCGGTTTCAAACCAGCCGGTGTCGAGATGTATCACGTCGGTTGGTACTTGATGCGAACGGAGTTGTTGGGCCACCTGGCGCACCTGCTCTTCGGAGTTGTAAGTGATGCGACTCATCCAAAAACCAAACGACCAGAGCGGCGGCACCGGACTGCGGCCAGTCAACGCCGTGTACTCAGCCAGAATGTCTTTGGGCTCACCGAGGAACACGAAGATATCGAGATTTTCATCACCGGAATAGATCGTATTGTGGGCATCGAAATACTTGCCGAAGTCGAATGTCAGTGGCGCGGTGGTGTGCACAAACATTCCATATCCATTGCTGCTCAGAAAGAATGGAATCGGTTTGTACATGTATTCACTCTGCGTTCCCATGCCGTCGCGAGTGGAAACGAGAACTCGCTGGCCGCGTTTGTTGAAACGCGTGAATGATTCGCCGCAACCGAAGATCTTTTCGTCGTGCTGTAGTTCGAAGGTAGCGGCGATGCGACGTGCTAAGTCGCTGGAACGACGCAGGAATGAGAAAGGAATTGGCGCGAGGAAGGTCGCCGGGTCACCGGTGTTTTGAGTCCGCGTCAGCAGTCGGCCGCGTTGATCGTAAATCTCAAAATGCCACGGTTGTTTGACGATTCGTACCTTACCATGCGCGCTCGTATAAGTGATTTCGCGATCGTTTTGTTCGACGCGCCAGGAAGTGTCTTTTGCAACCGGACCCGCGAGCATCAGCGATTGACCATCAGTCATCGGCACAGATCGAGTTGAGATTCGCAAACGCACGGTGCGCGGACTCACAAACGTAACGGCAAACGGCAGGATCGGATCCTGGTCATATTCAGTGCCGGGAAACTCCGTCGCTTTACCGCGCGTGAAGCCAACGTCGATCTTGTTGAAGGAGAGGGTCGTACTTCGTAAATAACGATCCCATTGCAAACTTCCCTGGCCCGTCGCGGCGTCGAAAGAATTGACACGGCTACCGACGAAGTAAACGTGCTCCATTTTCTGAAAATCCTGGCCGACGTCGGCCGGATCGCCAAGCATTTGGGCATGAATAACGGCGGGGGAAAGTACAAGCAGTACCAACAACAAAATCCGAGCCACTGACTCTGTTTGCATTGGGCAGCCTCTTTGGTTGTGTAATCAGAAGAACGACTTTGGGTCTTTGGACTTTAGCCCAGACGTCAAACAAAGTCTATAATCAATCAACTTTGACCTTCGGTAGTGACTTAAATTGAATTCTCTCTGCGGCCCTCTGCGTAATCTCCGCGATCTCTGTGTTACAGAAGCTCGTTTCGACGCAGAGAGCGCAGAGATTTCGCAGAGGCCGCAGAGGGGATTATTCTAAATTAAGACACTACCTGGCTTTCAAAACACTTGGCAGTTTGGGATTTCTGGAATAATATACGGCGCTCAAAACCATGTCAGCAGCAACTTCAAACCTCCGGAATTTACACGCAGACACGACTCCGAGTTTGCACGGCAAGCTGAACTCAGAATGGCACAAACCGGCATTGCAACTCTTTATGGTCGTTGTGCTGGCACACTGGGCCGAACATCTGACTCAGGCCGTTCAAATCTATATTCTGGGTTGGCCGCGACCGGCGGCTGGCGGTGTGTTGGGTCTCTGGTTTCCGTGGTTAGTGAGTTCGGAAGTGCTTCATTACGGCTATGCGATCTTTATGCTGGCCGGGCTCTGGATGTTGCGCAAAGGATTTACCGGATTATCACGCAAGTGGTGGACGGTATCCCTCGTGATTCAGTTTTGGCACCACATTGAGCACCTGCTCCTCCAGGGACAGGCGCTGTTTCAACATAATCTGCTCGGCTCGCCTATACCTCTCAGTTTTCTGCAGATGGCCTTTCCAAAATCGCGAGTTGAGATTCACCTCTTCTACAACACGATCGTGTTCATTCCGATGATCATCGGGATGTACTACCACATGTTCCCGCCAAAGAATGAAGCACGCGCGGCCTGTGCCTGTGCGTTGCATCGACAGCCGGCCAGCACCGTGGCGGCGTGATCTCCGCAGTTTTACGTTTCTTCGTTCTCTTGCTTTTAGCTTTGTTTGCATTCGGCTGCCATCAGTCTGTCTCTAAATCCGATATCACAATTGAACACGAAATCTCACCACAACCGGCACGAGTCGGAACTGCCGCTATTCGTCTAAAATTGAAAGACAAAGACGGGAAACCGTTGCATGGTGCACGCGTTGAACTGGAGGGTAATATGACTCATCCAGGCATGAGTCCCGTGAATGGCGAGACGCGCGAGACGGCGCCGGGCGAATACGGCGGCTCGCTTCAGTTCACGATGGCGGGAGATTGGATCATACTGGTCAACATCACGCTCGCGGATGGGAAACGAGTCCAACGTCAGATTGAGGTCAGAGGCGTAAAAAGCGAGTAGGATTTTCCTCTCGCAGCGGCGCGGCGAGCAGTTTTGCATCTTTACGTTGCGCCGTTGCGCCGCCGCGAGAGAAAACCTTCTCTGCCACGATGAACGATTTCGACCTACTTAGAGTCCCAATTCTCGGCCAACTCCTGCGCTGGCGACACGCTCGCACTCTTTTTCAAATTCCGTTACTACTAGTCGGCATCGTAATGATTCTGCATGGCTTCTTTGGACCATCACTTGCGCCAAAGAACCTTGCCACCACACTCTCGTGGGTTCATTTTCGCGGTGTGCTGGTTTTAGTGCTCCTCGTCGCTGGGAACTTTTTCTGCTTCGCCTGTCCTTTCGTACTCGTGCGCGACCTCGCGCGCAAACTCTTTCGTCCAGTTCGAAACTTCCCACGACACCTGCGCCACAAATGGCTCTCCGTTGCACTTCTCGTTCTCGGTCTATTCGTCTATGAGCTTTTCGATCTGTGGTCGTCGCCGTGGTGGACCGCGTTGCTGATCAGTTTCTACTTCGTCACTGCGCTGATCGTTGATGGATTTTTTAAACATGCTTCGTTCTGCAAGTTTGTGTGCCCCATCGGACAGTTTAACTTTCTCGCCGCAACCATCTCACCGCTCGAAGTAAAAGTGCGCGACCAGGACGTTTGCACAAGTTGTCGTACAAAAGACTGCATCAAGGGCCGGCGTGATCCGGTATCTCCACTCGTGGTAATTCAACGCGGTTGCGAACTCGCGTTATTTCAGCCACGCAAGGTCGGAAACATCGATTGCACTTTCTGCCTCGACTGCGTGCAGGCGTGTCCGCATGACAACGTCGGCATTCTTGCTCGCGTCCCGGCAACTGAGTTGACGATCGATCCGATGCGTTCGGGCATCGGCTTTCTCTCACGACGCAAAGACCTGGGAGCACTATCGATCCTGTTTGTTTTTGGAGCGTTGTTGAATGCCTTTGCGATGGTGAGCCCGGTTTACGCAGTAGAAAACTGGATAGCCCGCACATTAAATGTCACTACGGAAGTGCCGGTGCTCGGCATTCTCTTTGGCTTCGCGCTCATTGTCGAACCACTGATTCTGTTGGGTGCCGCAGTAGGACTGACTCGTAGCGCGCTTAATTACTCGCAATCAGCGATCTCGCTTTTGGTTCGCTACTCTTACTCCCTCGTACCGCTCGGATTTGGTATCTGGCTGGCCCATTATTCTTTTCACTTTTTGACCGGGCTTTATACGATCATCCCGGTGACGCAAAGTGCGGTTGCCGAACTTGGGTGGAACTTATTGGGCACACCGCTGTGGAGATTGACCGGACTTCCGGTCGGCACGGTCCAGGCGATGGGGTTTGGTTTTCTATTTCTTGGTTTACTGGGATCGCTGCTGGTCAGTTATCGCCTGGCGCAACAGGATGCTCCAACTAAAGCTGTGCGCGTGTTTCTGCCGTGGGCCAGCCTTGCACTTATTCTGTTTGTCGCGGCAATCTGGTTGATAATGCAACCAATGGAAATGCGCGGGACGCTTTTGGGTGGATAACAAACTGATGCCCCGCACTCCCATTTACCTGATCGCGATCGCCTTTCTCACTTTCGCAGCGCCTGCGAAAGCTCACGATGGACCACCTTTTCCGATCATCGAGGATCAGAACGTTGGCCCATGCATCGTTTCAGTCTGGACCGATCCCGATATCGGCCAGGGTTCATTCTTCGTCATCACACAAGCGCTGCCGAATGGTTCTCTTCCCGACGATCTGACGGTTCAAGTCGCGGTTCAACCAACGAGCGGTCGTCTTCCTGAAGCAACCTACACAGCCGAGCGCGAAAATCTCCGAGGACAAGTCCAATACAAAGCCCTCGTGAACTTCGACGTTCAGGAGTTATGGCGCGTTCGTGTAACGCTAAAAAGCTCGCAAGGCAACGGTGAAACTACGGCTACAGTCGAACCAACACCTGACGGTCTGGGCCGCTGGGATCTTCTGATCTATCTACTTCCCTTCCTCGCCATCGGCTTCATCTGGCTGCGCGCCTTCCTTTTCAAACGCCAAAAGCGAGAGGTAGTTTGAACATTTGTCCTCCGCACCTGGCGTCCTACTAAAGTTGGAGATGGTCCACCATCGACAGTTCCATGACGTGGTCCGACGTGCGTGCTATTTTGCCGTCGCCATCCAATCCGACTGCCCAGGAAGAGAATAGTGATCCAAAAAGAAGCAATTAAAGTGTGGTTATTGTTGGCCATTGCCGCGTTCGTCTGCTTGCATTTCGCAACTCCCGTGCACGCGCAACAGACAGCCACCGCAACACTTAACGGTACTGTCAGCGATCAGAACGGCGCCGTTATCGCCGGCGCGCAAATCAACGTTACGCAGAAAGCCACCGCGGTACTGCGCGAGTCCGTGACCACCGATGCAGGGTTCTTTTCAATCGCGCGTTTGCCGGTTGGCGAGTATGAGGTGCGGGCCAGGGCCACCGGTTTCAAGACTGCGGTCGTCGCCGCCGTGATTTTGCAAGTGGGCCAGAGCCAGTCAGTAAATTTTGTCCTCGAGCCCGGCGAAATCAACGATGTAGTCGAGACCAGGTTTGATGCTCTGGTAGACACAACCTCGGCCGCGGTTGAAGGTGTAATCAACAGTCGCCAGATTAATAACCTGCCGCTTAACGGTCGCAACTTTCTGGAACTGGCACTTCTGATTCCCGGTAATTCACCCGCTCCCAATTTCGATCCTACAAAGACAAACACCGTCGTTATCTCTTCCGCCGGTCAACTCGGACGCGGTGGCAATGTGACCGTTGACGGCGTTGACAACAACGACGATGTCGTGGGTGGACCACTGCAAAATATCTCACAGGAAGCAGTTCAGGAATTTCAGATTGCCACTAACCGTTTCTCCGCACAGCTTGGACGCTCGGGCTCATCAGTCATCAACATCGTTACCAAATCAGGTGGCAACGAGTTTCACGGTTCGGGTTCGTTCTACTTCCGCGACAACGCATTGCAGGGCTTGCCCGCAACGTTTGCACGCGGTCAACAGGAAGCGCCGCCTTTCGATCGGCAGCAATACGCGTTTGCCGTCGGCGGACCAGTGATAAAAGATCGCGCCTGGTTCTTCAGTTCGCTTGAATATCGCAACCAGGATGGCGCCACGCTTGTTGGCGTGCGCAATCTGGCCACGCGTTCGATCGACAGAACCTTTGCCATTGCACCACTAAACGATCTGCTGAGCACCCACCGACTCGATTGGCATCCGAGCAACGACGATCAGTTCTCGTTTCGCTATTCGTTGCAACGCGAAAATGATACCGCCGCGAGCACACTCGATCGCGCTATCGGTTCTGCCTCGCAACGACAAGCCAGCAAAAACAACATTCACTCGGTGCTCGGCAGTTACACACGCGTCTTGAGCGCGCGCGACGTAAACAGTTTCAATCTGAGTTTCAGCGATTTCTTCAACGACATCGAACCGGTTACACCTGGACCACAGTTGACGTTTCCGAGCATTCAGGACGGCGCATCGTTCCGCGTCCCACAAGGAACAAAACAAAAACGCATCCAGCTAACCGACAACCTGACGATGGTGCGTGGAAATCACACGCTCAATTTCGGTGGTGAGTTTCAACGTGTGTTTGCGGATTTCGATTTGCGGGTGTTTCAACAAGGCCGTATCGAATTGATCGAAGACTTCCCTGACTTCGATCGCAACCTCGACGGGCGTGTTGACGACAACGACCTGCTGTTTGCCGTCACACTGCGCAGCGGTCATCCAACCCAACCGTTGCTGATCCCGAATGCCGACAGTTCGTATCTTTCGTTCTACGCACAGGACGACTGGCGCATTCATCCGCAACTTATGCTCAACATCGGTCTGCGCTACGAGATCGATACGGACGTAAAAAACAACAGTCGCGTCAACGAGCTGAATCCAATTATCCTGCCGTTCCTGCGCGGCGAACGGACCAGAGACAAGAACAACTTTGGACCACGCTTCGGGTTTAACTACTCGGCGAAAGATGGACGCACCAGCATTCACGGCGGCTACGGCATTTACTACGATCGGGTCACGCTGGAGATTCAGTCGCTCGAACGCGGTCTTGACGGCCGTGCGTTACCAATCGAAGTGCGCGCCGGCAACGTCTTGTTTATTCCGCCGCAATTCCTTTTTGATCCGGTCAACGGCACGTTTCCGCCAGGCGCCCCGACACTCGCTAACCCGTTCACTGGCTTTATCTTAACGGGCGCAGGCGCATCCGGAATCAACATTATCGACAACACGATGCAAAACCCGATGGTGCAGCAGATGAACCTCGGCATCCAGCGCGAGTTCGGCCGCGATTATGTGGTGCGCGCCGACTACGTGCACAACTTCGGCACACACTTCATCATCGGCCGGACGATTGGAACAGTCTTCAATCCCGTTGTAGGTGGACCAGATGCGGTGGTGAATCTGGAGTCGAGCGTGAAGACGAAGTATGACGGTTTGTTGTTGAGCGTGGAGAAGCGGCTCTCGCGGAATCATCAATTCCGTGCCGCATACACACTTTCGAAGGCGTTCAATTACGCCAACGACGATCAAATTCCTTTTTCAAATGGACCACTGAATCCCAACAACCTTCAACTGGAATATGGACCAACGCCAAACGATCAACGCCATCGCTTCACTTTCGCGGGTGTGTTTGATCTGCCGCATGGATTTCATCTGTCGCCGATCGTGACGCTCGCTTCGGGCGTACCGATGGACATTCTGGTGCCGGGGGGCACACAACGTATTCCTCAGTTACAGCGCAATGCGGGGGGCCGCTTGTTTAGCACTGGCGCTGAGTTGAATACGTTTATTCAACAAGTCAACGCAGCGGGTGGATTTGGTGGTCAGCCGCTGCCGTTGGTTCGCGATGACATCCGATTTACTGACAGCTTCAGTTCGGTGGATTTGCGGCTGGCGAAGGTTTTCAAGTTGGGTGAGCGAGTGACGGTGGAGCCGATTGTTGAAGTGTTTAATCTCTTCAATGTAACGAACGTGCTCGGGTTCTCGAAATCAAACTACTCCGGCTTTGCGAATGTGCTGGTGCGTGATAGCAACGATCCATCAAGCCCTGGATTTCTACGGTCTTCGAGTTTTGGGCAGCCAGTGACGACGGCGGGCGGAGTGTTTGGTTCAGGTGGACCACGCGCCTTCCAGTTCGCGGCGCGTGTTAGCTTTTAAAAAACAGCCACGGATTGGCACGGATTTTTGTACGGATTATCCGCGATCATCCGTGTGAATCCGTGGCAAGGATTTATCGCTCCGAAACCGAAACCGTAGTTCCAGTAACTACAAACTTGCCATTGACTGTCGGCGTTGTCGAACCAGGCTGACCGCCGCCAACACTAATCGCAAACTCACCCGGCTCGATTACACGCTTTCCCTGATTATCAATTAACGACATCTGTCGCGGCGTGATCGTAAACGTCAAGCTTCGCGTTTCTCCCGGTCGCAGCGAGATGCGATCGAAACCAACCAGGTTTCTGATCGGCACCGGCGCAGTCGCTTTGACATCGGTGAGATACAACTGCGCTACTTCATCCCCTTCTCTCGCACCAACGTTCTTTACATCCACAGTTACTTTCAGAGGCTGTCCAGCCTTTACTGATTTAGAAGCGATCCGCAGGTTGCTGTACGCAAATTTTGTATAACTCAACCCGTAACCAAACGGATAAAGGGGTTCACCATTGAAGTAACGATAAGTGCGCCCTTGCATGCTGTAGTCAGTAAACGGCGGCAGTTGGTCCACCGACTTATAAAACGTCAACGGCAATCGACCCGCCGGGTTGTAATTACCAAACAACACATCGGCAACGGCCGTCCCGCCTTCCCCACCCGGATACCACGCGTGCAGGATTGCGGGCGCGTTATCGTTGGCCCAATTCACTGCCAGGGCGCTGCCACTCATCAACACGACAACGATCGGCTTTCCCGTCGCCACAACTGCCTTTAATAGAGCATCCTGTGATTTCGGCAAATCGAGATTAGTTCGATCGCCACCGCGAAAGCCTTCGACCTTCACGGTCATCTCTTCGCCTTCGAGTCCAGCCGAAATACCAAGCACGACTACCGTCGCGTCCGCTGCTTTCGCGGCACTCACAGCTTCCTCAATTTGTTTTTCTGCCAGACGTGGATAGGACCATACGAGCTTCGCGGATCGCCTCACGATTATTTTGGAAGTACTCAAAACGCAGGTCGTAACTGCGCCCCGCTTCGAGCGCGACTTCTTTGGTCACAGTCTTGTTTGGGTTGCTGGCCCAGGCGTCGACGAGCAGTTTTCCATCGAGATAGAGTCGCGCGCCATCGTCGGCGGTGAAGCCAAGGGTATAGGTTGCGGATTCAGTTGGTGTCAGTTTTCCCGACCAACGAACGGAGAAGTTATTTTCGGTTAACTGCGTTGTCGGTTTGTAACGACCCCAGTTGAAATCAACCCGCTCGTCGCGGCGGACAGTCGCGGCTGGTCCACGCAATTCGGTGTTGTTGAAGTACTCAGCCGTCAGTCCCTGTTCACCGTTAACAGACAAAACTGAGGCGGGAACGGTAATCACCGGCTCGCCCGCGAGCGTCGAACCAAGCGCATGAATCACTTTGGTATTCGGTGAGACGGCGTTTTTAATCCCAACCAGCGGCGTGGTCAAAACCGAAGGACGGCCGTTGTAGTTTCCCCAAAGCACTTCAGGCGCATCAGCATTTGGACCAATGACGGCGATGCTCCTGAGATCTTTCTTCAACGGCAACGTGTTGTTCGCGTTCTTCAAAAGCACGATCGATTCGCGTGCGGTTTTCAACGCGAGCTGCCGGTGCTCGGGCGTATCGTTTTTCGAGAATGGAATGCGTGCATACGCGACCTGCTCCGGCGGATCAAACATGCCGAGACGGAAGCGAGCCGTCATCAAGCGCTTCACGGCGGTGTCGATCTCGGCCTCGGTGATCAAACCTTTCTGAAGTGCCTCAACCAGTTTCACGTATTCATTGCCGCACGTGAGATCGGTTCCGCCACGAACGGCGAGCGCTGAAGCTTCAGCTTCGGTCTTAACAAACTTGTGGTACTCCCAGATGTCTCTAACGGCGCCGCAGTCAGAAACGATATAGCCATCGAAGCCCCACTCGCCGCGCAGAATATCGACCAGCAATTTCTTGCTGGAGCAACACGGATCGCCGTTGGTCCGGTTATAGGCGCACATGATCGAATAGGCTTTTGCCTCGACCATCGTGGCATAAAACGCCGGGAGGTATGTCTCGCGTAGATCTCGCTCCTGGGCAATCGCGTCGAAGCTGTGGCGCTCGGGTTCAGGGCCACTGTGCACCGCGTAATGTTTTGGTGTCGCGATCACTTTGAAATAACGTGGGTCTTCACCCTGCAGACCCTTTACAAACTCAACGCCAAGGCGTGCGGTTAAATAAGGATCTTCACCGTAGGTTTCCTGGCCGCGGCCCCAGCGCGGATCGCGAAAGATGTTGATGTTTGGGCTCCAGAACGTTAGACCCTGATAACGCAAGCGCTGGTTGTTACGCGCAAACTCGTGATGCTTGGCACGTGCTTCAGTTGATATTACGTCGGCGACTTCGCGCATCAGCTTCGTGTCCCAGGTCGCGGCCAGACCGATGGCCTGCGGGAAGACCGTGGCGTATCCGGCGCGAGCGACACCGTGCAACGCTTCGTTCCACCATTCATATTGCGGAATGCCGAGACGCTCGATCGCCGGCGCGGCGTTCTGCATTTGCAAGATCTTCTCGTCGATTGTCATGCGCGAGACGAGATCGTCGACGCGTGTTTTTATCGGGAGGTTGGGGTTTTGATATGGGGGGAGCGATTGAGCGTTAAGCGGGAGTGCGAGCGCGCAAACTATTAGCGCGCTAAAAGCGAAACAGTAGATGGAACAAGATTTACAAGATGAAATAGGATTAACAAGATAATCTCGTAAATCATGTGACAGCTTGTTAATCCTGTCTAAAATGAGTTCTCGCATCAGCGCACTCCGAAGAGGATATCGACTGTCAACTGGTCCAACCGCTCATAGGGCAACACTTTGCGCGCCAATTCGTTACGATCCAGCGCCATCTCCTTCACCTGCTTTGCTTTCGCAGCGCTGTACGCACCCAACGGCTCGCTGAATCCGTCAGCACTGCTGTTGATCTCCGCCAGCAGCGCCTGAATCTCTTTGTCTTCATCAAACTGCCGCGCCTTCTCTTTCAGGATCAGATAGTTTCGCATGCAGCCTGCCGCAAACTCCCAAACACCATCCTCGTTTTCGCTGCGATATGAGTGCGCATCGAAGTGACGTGGGCCATCGTAAGAACTTTCCAACAGTCTCACTAAAAAGAACAGATTCTTGAACGACTCCGATCCGAATCGCAGATCCTGATCGAAACGTGGACCTTTTTGATCGTTCAGATCGATATGAAAAAGCTTATCCGACTCGATCGCCTGGGCCACCACGTGATAGAAATTCAGGCCAGACATCTGCTCGTGACCGACTTCCGGATTGACACCAACCATTTCCGGATGGTCCAACGTCGCAATAAAAGCCAGCATCGCGCCGGTGGTCGGGAGATAGATATCACCACGCGGCTCGTTTGGCTTGGCTTCGAGCGCAAATTTGTAGTCGTATCCCTGGTCGATCGAATACTCGCAGAGAAAATTGAGGGCCTCGCGATTCCACTTGAGCGCCTCACGCGGATCTTTCGCCGCATCTACCTCCGCTCCTTCACGACCACCCCAAAAAACGTAAATGTGAGCCCCAAGCTCCGCGCCGAGATCCATTGAACGCATCGTCTTCTGCAAGGCATACAAACGCACACGCGGATCGCTGGAGGTAAAAGCGCCGTCCTTGAAAACCGGATCGTAAAAGAGGTTGGTGGTCGCCATCGGCACTTTCATGCCGTGATCCCACAGTGCCTGTTTAAACTCATTCACTATGCGATCACGTTCCGCCGCCGTCGCGTCGATCGGTACCAAGTCGTTGTCGTGCAGGTTGACGCCGTAAGCCCCAAGCTCACTCAAACGCTTGACGATCGTTACTGGACTAATACTCGGACGAGTAGCGTCACCAAACGGATCTCGCCCACGGTTGCCGACAGTCCATAAGCCGAAAGTAAACTTGTGCTCCCGTCCCGGTTGAAAATTATTACTTGGCATATACCCTCTCAGAATTAGTTCACAAAAAGGCACAAGCACACAAGAATTTAAATTTTATGCTTTCTGTGCACTATTGTGTCCATGACTGCATTAAATGCGGGTTTGGGTTGACCCAAACGATCGAACAACAACGGATAATTGGTGCGCCCCTTCATGGGCCAATTGTTCAACCACGAATCGCGATCAGCGACGCCCCAGAAAGTCACGCGCTCAACTACATCACGATGCTTGAGATAAACCTGGAACAACTCAGCGTAACGTTTCGCAAGTGCTAGTTGTTTCGCATCAGGCAAGCCATCTACGTAAGGATTTAACTGCGGCGTTACAGGTGTAGGATCAGCGGAGTCTGCACCAGGTTTAGTCGTGCGTGGCAGAACATCTACGTCAAGCTCGGTTATGTGAACTTTCAATCCGAGCGCCGCAAACGCAGTGATGGTCGCATCTTCGTCTGCAATTGAAGGCCATTCCATCAGGTTGTGATCTTGCATCCCCACGCCGTCGAGCTTTATACCTGCCGCTTTTAACTTCTTCAGCAACTCGACTGCACCCGCACGCTTAGCCGGAAGCACGAGATCGTAATCGTTGTAGTAGAGCTCGGCTTTAGGATCAGCCTCTTGTGCAAACTGAAACGCCTTGACCAGATAATCGTCACCAATGATCTTGAACCATGGCGACTGGCGCATGGTCCCATCCTGATTCAACGCTTCATTCACCACATCCCAGGCATGAATTCGTCCCTTGTAACGGCCGACTACCTTAAAGATGTGATCGCGCATGCGTTGCAACAGCGCTTCCCGATTAAGCGGCTTCCCTTCATCGTCTTCAAACACCCAACGCGGCGTTTGGTTGTGCCAGACGAGCGTGTGCCCGACAATAAACATTCCATTCTTTTCACCAAACTCTACAAAACGATCAGGAGCTTTGAAGTCATACTTGTCAGGCTGCGGATGGACCAGTCCCCACTTCAACACGTTTTCGGGTGTGATCGAGTTGAAGTGCATTTTTACGATCTCCGCACCGCGAACATCCTTCTCGAAGAAGTGATTAGGATTGAGCGCAGCTCCGATCAGGAAGGCGTCCTTGAACGCCCTCTTCATCGTTTCCTGGTTCTGAGCCGACACGCGCGGGTCTGTCACAAACAACAGACTGAACACGCACAGCGCGGCTAAACTACTTGCCAACAACTTCGAGTTTCGCTGTTTCATACTTCACTGAACTAGTTCCCACCATGATGTCGAACCAGCCTGGTTCCACAACTGTTTTCATGTTGATATCGAGGAATGAAAGCTTGTCGGGCGTGATCACAAACTCGACTGTCTTGCTCTCGCCGGGCGCAAGCGAAATACGTTTGAAGTCTTTGAGTTCCATGATCGGACGCGTGACTGAGCTGACCAGATCGCGAATGTAGAGTTGCACGATTTCATCACCGGCGCGCTTTCCAGTATTGGTGACGGTGACGTTAACCTTCGTTTGGCCGGCCACACCGATCCGGGCAGGATTAACTTTCAAATTCGAATAGGCAAACGTGGTGTAACTGAGACCAAAGCCAAACGGAAACAACGGTTCCTTATTGGCGAACAGATACCCGCGACGAGCCGTGGGTTTGCGGTTGTAGTACAACGGCAACTGGCCCACCGAACGCGGAAAACTGATTGTGAGTTTGCCGGCTGGATTGTAATCGCCGAAAAGAACGTCAGCGACGCCGACTCCGGTTTCCTGTCCTAGATAAAATCCTTCGAGAATCGCCGGCACATTCTCAGCGATGTAGTTGATCGAGAGTGGACCACTGTTGATCAGCAAAACGATCGTTGGTTTACCGGTTTCCAAAACCGCTTTCACCAGATCGTTCTGTCGCCCTACGAGATCGATGCTGTCGCGATCGCCAAGATGGTTGTCAGCCCAGCCTTCCTTGTTTGTATCTTCATTGCCGCCAAGCACGAGCAACGCGACGTCGGCAGTTTTTGCAACCTGGACCGCTTCGGCGATCAACTTCGTATCTTCAGCAGGGTCGCTGAGCTGAGCGGAATCCGCGAACCAGTCGCCGCCCTGTTTCGTGATCTTGCAACCTTCGGCATAGACGACTTTCAGCTTGCTGCCGGCTTTATCTTTGATCCCCTGAAGCACACTCACGCCGCGACCGGGGTTGTCGCTATAGCCGCCGAGATGGACCGAGGCCGCATTTGGACCAATCACGGCAATCGATTTCAAGGCATTGAGACTCAACGGCAGCAGGTTGTTTTCGTTCTTTAGTAAAGTAATCGATCGTCGTGCGGCTTCTGCCGCCAGTGCCCTGTGCTCAGCCGAATTGGTGATGCGCACGGCACGTTCCACATCGACGTATGGATTCTCAAAGAGCCCGAGCAGAAACTTCGCGCGCAGGTTTCGCGCAACGGCTTTGTCGATCGTCGCTTCAGAAACCTGCCCGTCTTTAACTAAGTGCAAAAGGGCCGGGAACGCGTCCGGATCCGGAAGCTCGGCATCGACACCTGATTCGATTGCGAGTTTCGCGGCCGCGGCTTTGTCCGTCGCGACACGATGCAACTCCACCATTTGCGGAATCGCGTAGTAATCCGAAACTACATGACCATCAAATCCCCATTCTTCACGTAGCACTTTTTCGATCAGCCATTTGTTAGCGTGCGAAGGGACACCATCGATCTCGTTGTACGACGGCATCACGCTCATGATGCCGGCTTCCGTTACCGCGGCTTTGAAGCTGGGCAGAAAATATTCCCGGATTACACGTTCGGAGAAATTCGCCGGGGCGATGTTGGTTCCGCTTTCAGGTTGACCGTGAGCGGCGAAATGTTTCGCGGTGGCGATAACGTGGGCGTCATCGATGTTTGGTCCAGGTCCTTGGATCGCCTTGATGATCGCAACGCCCATGCGCGAAGTGAGATAAGGATCTTCGCCGTAGGTCTCTTCAGTGCGACCCCAGCGTGCGTCACGTGCCAAGTCGAGATTTGGTCCAAGCACCTGATGACTGCCGCGAGCGCGTGTTTCAAGTGCTCCAGCGGTAAAGACTTTGGTGATGAACTCAGGATCCCAGGTAGTTGCAAGTGCGATTGGCTGCGGAAAACTCGTGCTGCCGGCGGCCATATGGCCGTGCAGGATCTCGTCATGCAGGATGGCCGGAATGCCGAGACGCGTGTTCTCGATCAACCACTTCTGAACAGCGTTGGCAAACGTCGCCCCTTCACGCGGACCTTTCCGTTCTCTTTGACGCGCGATCTGGCCGATGCCGTGCTTCATCACTTCGGCAGCTTTGGCAGGTGAGAACGCGCCACGATCGGTGGCGAAGTCTGTTTGCGGATTAACCTGCGGGCGATTACCCCAGAGACACACCAATTGCGCGACCTTCTCTTCGAGCGTCATGCGCGAAAGCAGATCGGCGACGCGTCGCTCGACTGGCAGACGCGGGTTCTTGTAATCCGGACGGGCGTTTTGCGAATTCATTTCCGCTACCGGCAAAAAGAATGCTGAACAAAGGAGAGTAACGCAGATAGTGAGTCCTAAGGCTCGCTTTTTTCTCAAGTAATTGTCCTCGTAGTGATGTGTACGATCAGTCGGTGAACAGGATTTACACGATTTCCAGGATTAACAAGATTCAAAACTCATCTTGTGAATCCTGTTAATCCTGTAAATCTTGTAAAGCTAGGCGATCCACTCCTTAAAATTTCCCGAGAACATCCGGTTAACGTCCCGCGAGATCTCAGCGGCGCTGACGGCACGTCCACTATCCAGCAAACGCTCATAAGCATCACTGAGCGCAACCGCGATCTCTTTTCGCGTGTGTTTCCATTTGTAAATCAACTGTTCGAGCACGCGGGCATCCGAATGCTGTGGGATAAAACTCTGCCCGAGAAGCTCAAACCGCTCACGCGTAATCTCCGACACGATCGATGGATTGTTGAGAAACCACCAACACCCAAACGGCATCAGGTTGCTGAACTTCCGCGCCGCCACACACAATTCGTGCTGGTTCTCACGCGAAAGAAACGTCGCTAAAAACCTCACATCGGGATACGCGGCACACAGCCGCTCAAGCGACGACACGTCAGCGCGTCCCATGCCATCGCCGGCACTTCGCAGCTCCGGGTTAACTCCACGACGAACGCCGATCATCAATGTCAGCGGCAAACTGTGCTCGAGCGCCGCGGGCAACACGACTTCACGCAGCAAACGGTCACGCGGATCACTGTCTGGAAAACGAAAGTCAGCAGGCAAAGAAGCGGCGAGATATAGCGGATTCATTCGCTGAATCCATTCAGCCAGGAAGCGACGCAGCGAAGTGATCGTCGGCTTATCGAGTTTTGGACTAACTGAAACACCCTCGCGCAAAAATGCGCCTGCTCCGCGCTGCCAGTCATTCAAAAGACCATCCAACCTCATTGCCGAACGAAAACGATGGTCCATCTCCGTACCATCTCGCCAAAGCTGCGCTTCGCTTTCATCGAGCGGATCGTTCGTCATTACCACGTCGCCCACGAGTGCCGCGTCAAACACCTGCTCTACATGCTCGCGCAACGTTCGCGAGTTGAAAAACTCCCGCGCTTCGTCAAGCGTCTGTGCCCGAGTGTCGAGGCCAAACGCATCCAGGACGGTAATCACGCCTCGCGTCGATTCGGATGTTGGCGAGTTGTCAACGAACAGCGTTTGCCAAACCAGATCCGCCTGTTGCTGCTTCGTCATCTGCCAAAACTGGTCGTAAGAAACTTTTGTAGATCGAAATGTCTCGGCGATCAGATAGTGATACGTGAGCAACTCATCGATTCCGAATAAACAGAAGCGCTCAAACTCCGGTGGGAAAAGATGTGTGTGTACGTCAGTCACGAAGGTCGTGTTGACGATTAGATGAACTTGCGCGCGCAGTTCTTCCACATCTCGCAACAGCGCAGACGACGTTACGTGATTCTCAGTTGACGTGACCATAGAAGTTTCTCAAAACCGCAGGTTAGATCGGGATTTCCGGGACTCGCGCGTCCAGCGGATCGGCCCAACGATCGTTGGGGATCGTGGGTGTCCAACCAGGTCTCAGCGGATCCTGATCGTATGGATACGAGCCCAGGCGATGATACAACTCCCGATATTCAGCAAGCTTGTCGCGATCCAGCTTAACACCCAAACCGGGTCCGGATGGTACCGCAATCGCGCCGTGATCGTACTGCAGCTTGCCGCCTTCGATGATGTCATCACTCAGGTGGTGATAGTGTGCATCGGCCGCAAAAGACAGATTCGGAATAACTGCACCGAGGTGCAACATAGTTGCCAGTTGAATGCCGAGTTCCCCCGACGAGTGGACAGCGACTCCGAGTTGAAAAGTTTCGCAAACACCCGCCGCTTTTACACACGCGCGAATTCCGCCCCAGAACGTAGTGTCGAGCAACACAACATCGACCGCAGTGTTCAAAACATTCGCTGCGAGCTGTTCAAAATTTACTACGACGGTATTCGTCGCCAGCGGCATACGTACTTTTTCACGCACACGACGCATGCCGTTCATGCCGAATACCGGATCCTCGAGATAGTCGTTGTGAATATCTTCGATCTGCTGTCCGAACCAGATTGCGGTTTCGGTGGACCACACACCATTCGGATCGAAACGGAAGCGATCTCCCGGGAGTGCGGCGGCGAGCGCGCGATAGCATTCGAGCTCAAACTCGGGCGCAAACACGCCGCCTTTCAGCTTGTGCGACGTAAATCCGAAACGCTGCTTGAAGGCGCCCGCCGACTCCACGAGTTGTTCGACGGTGCGAACCTCACCTTTGCCGTCTTTGGGATTTGGATACCGGAAGAACAGATACGAAGCGAAAGGCACTCGCTCGCGTAAACGTCCACCGAGGATTTCAGAAACGGAAACGTCCCAACGCTGGCCCAGGATGTCGAGACATGCAAACTCGATCGCGGCTAACATCTGGGTGCGATTGTTGTAGAGCGATGCGGTCGGATTTGCGATCAGAAATCGAAGTTCTTCGAGACGCGCGGGATCGTGTCCTAATAAATACGACTTGAGTCCGCGAAAGGCAGCTTCCGCTGACTCACCACCGCCACCCATTTCACCCAGACCGATCAGACCTTCATCTGTTTCGACTTCGACGATCGTGCGCACAAAGCGACCCCAGTGACAGCCGTTTGCGTGACGCAACGGCGCCTCAAGCGGAACGGTCACGGTGGTAGCCCGTAAGTCAGTGATCTTCATTGGTCTTTTGCCACGGATTACACGGATTAATAAATCCGATTTTTATCCGTAAATTCCGTGGCCAACTATACTTACCAGTCAAGCGACTTTGCCTTGTAGTCGGCCAAACTCTTCGCCGGACGCTCAACTCCCGGCGGTAAAGGACGCTGTGAAAACGTTTGGAAATAGAGCAAACAAGCATCGCGCCACCAGACAGCATCGTGTTCCTGGATAGCTAACTTTTTGCTGATTGCCTTATGACGTTCCGGGTCGATCGTCGAAGCGAGTTTAGCCCACTCTGCGCGCGTAGATCTGGACCACGCAACGCCTTCCTGATAATGCATGGCCAGTTCGTCCCAGAGCGTGCGACCAGACTTCATTTTGTGATCCCAGGGCACGTGGTGAAACCAGAGCAGAAACTTTTCCGGAACGGTGCGTACATTCGAAAAAGTGCGCCGCACTGGTCCATGATACTGGCTCACTGTATCGCTGCCGGTCTTCGTACGATCGAAACCAATTCCGCGCGCGTCAGCTCTGTGATAATAGACTGGATTCCAATCATCACGCTTTTCAGCGTCCCACCACGGTGCTGGTCCATAATGGTGTCCGCCCCACATGATGTGATGCAGGCCGAGCGGGGTCATGTAGTTCACTACCGCTTCATGTGAGCCGAGCATCAAACGCACGATGGTCGCAACCGCTCCGGCGTCGTACGTCAAAGTCATCTTCGTCCATTCAGTAGCAATCTGTTTGGATGAGATATCGGGATCCCAGGCGAGGCGTCCAAACGCATACCAGTTTGACTGGATCAAATCATGCCCGGTCCAGTTTCGGTCGGTGCCCGTATTGGCAACGCCGGCGATGCCAGTCAAACGCTGCCGGTACAGTGATCCATCCGCAACCTTTGTTACCGTAGAACCCGGACCTGCCGCGAAGGTTTCAGCGTCAAGAAATTCACGCCACATCGACGCGAGAAAGACAAAATGATTTGAGAACCCGAGATATTCCTGAGTGATCTGCAACTCCGGCATTACCTGCGTGCGCGGCATCGCTCCAAAAAGCGGATGAAACGGCTCACGCGGCTGGAAGTCTATTGGTCCATTCTTTACTTGCAGCAGGACGTTCGGCGCAAATTTGCCGTCGAAAGGTTGCAGGTTTTCGTAAGCAGCGCCGGCACGGTCGTAACCGGGTTTCATGTCGTACACAAAAGCACGCCACATCACAATGCCATTGTGTGGCGCGACTGCCGCCGCGAGCATGTTTGCGCCATCAGCATGCGTGCGATTGTACGTTCTTGGACCAGGCTGTCCTTCGCTGTTTGCTTTGACAAGAAATCCGCCGAAGTCAGGGATTACCTTGTAGATCTCATTCGTCTTCTCTTTCCACCAGGCAGCGACTTGCGGATCGAGCGGATCGGCAGTCGGCAGCTTTCCGATCTCGATCGGGGCCGAGAACCTGGCGGAGAGATAGACGCGAATTCCGTACAGTCGAAAAGTTTTAGCAACCGCGGCGACCTTCTCGAGATACTCGGCGGTCAAAATTTGTGAATTCGCGTTGACGTTGTTGATTACTGAGCCATTGATGCCGATCGAAGCATTTGCTCTCGCGTAATCGACCAGTCGCTCGTCAACTTTTTTGGGAAGCTCGTCCCAGTCCCAAAGTGACTTACCTGCATAACCACGTTCGATTGTGCGGTCGAGATTGTCCCAGTGATTAAGAAGGCGAAGTTTCAGTTGTGGTTTTTGATCGATCTGCAAACGATCGACTGGTTGCGCGGTTTGCAGCAGTCTCAGGAAATGAAAAACGCCATAGAGCGCGCCGGTTTCACCGTTTGAAGCAATGACAATTACTGAGCGTCTACCATCGCGGACCGTTTGAATACGAAAACCTTCCGGACCCAGTCGATTCAGATCCGCTTGCCAACCGAGCTTGCGTATAAACGACGAGCTTTGCGGTAGACCAATGATTACGGAAGCGTCGTCGCGATCGCCAATCACGATTGGCGCTCTTAATAATCGAGCACAGCCAACACCTAACTCGCGACGAATCGCGTCGAACGCAGATGATTGACCGTGAACAGCAATCGTAGTGATGCGTTCGCGATAAAAATTTAGCGACGGCGCAGGAAGTGGTTCATAACGCAGCCAAAGTCGATAACCATCTTCGGCTCTCACCGTCGAGTTGCACAGTAAAAAGAGAAGCACAAGAGGCACAAACGCCCTTAGAGAAACGTTTGTGCTCTTGTGCTTTGTTGCGGCCATCCGATCCAATTGTATTTTCAACCACAGATTATCATTGATGAAGGCGAATCTGGTCCGCCTTAAATCTCCGTAATCTGTGGATCAGAAACTAAGGCGCGCTCCGAATCGCCACTGTCGCGACTGGTTTGGTCCGGTCGTTGCAGTGATGAAGCCAAAGTCAGCATTGTTGATATCAGACTGTGGATTGGCGAAGTTTGCGTGGTTAGTCGCATTCAACGCCTCTGCCCTCAGCTGGAATTTGACCCCCTCAGAGATCGAGAACGTGCGGAAAAGGCTCAAGTTGGTCTCGAAGAAACCTGGACCACGAAGAGTGTTTCTGCCAGTGCTGCCGAATCGCTGCGTTTGCCCGTTTGGAATATTGACTTCAACAAAGGCTGACCGATCAAAGTACGGGTTACCTCGACCGATACCTCCGAGCATCGCCACCTCCGGTTTGACCTGATCAGGAACCTGTCCGCTTCCACCGGCATTAAGTTGCCGGCCGTTGCCCTGAATGACATAGAAGGGCAAACCGCTCCAAACACTGCCCGTTCCGCTCACCTGGAAGCCGCCCAAAACCTTGCTTGCCAAACCGTCGTTCGCCCACCGCTGGCCTTTGCCGAATGGTAAGTCATAAACACCATACAACTGCAGGTTATGCGTGCGATCGTAACTGGCGAGACCCCGGTTGCGCTGCATCTCCGGCACATATTGAATTCGCGGTCCTTGATCATTATCGGCAAAGTTAATGGTCTTGGACCACGTATACGAAGTCCCGAAAAGCGAACTGGCCCACCGCCGAGTGAATTGAGCCTGCAGAGAATCATACGTTAAGTCGCCGTACGGCTGAATTGAGTTGATGTCCGCCAGTAAACCAAACCGGACGGCCAATGGTCGTCCCGCATTGCCTGTTCCCGGAGGACCAGCGTTGATATTGATGAACCCCATTTGGCCCTTGGCGCGCGTACCAACGTATCCAACCTGGCCGGTAAATCTCCAGGGCAGTTCACGCTCGATCATAAAGTTGAAAGAGTGAATTTCCTTGCGCCGCGGATCCTTCGGGAAGGTGGTGGTACCTGTGTTCGCCGGAAGTGGAATGATCCCCTGGTCCAGATTAGGCGGGCTGCTGCTGTTAATTAAACCTTGCCTGAGAGTTGTGACGGCGATCGCATTGGTGTCTACCAGTCCATTACCAAAGTCGAATCTGATCGCCGGCATGGACCAGACGTTGGCGATTGGGAATGCATTTCTCACATCCTGAAATGGCCTGGGATCCGCCGATTGACCATAACCTCCACGAAGTACGGTCTTGTCATTCCAGCGGAAGGCAAGTCCTATTCGGGGAAGAAATTGTCCGGGTCCGGAATTGGCGCCGCTGTCAAAGGGTACGCCGCTCAGGCCACCGGTGAAAATCCGGCCCGTATCCGGATCAAATCGATTGATTCCGGTGTTGTCTTTCCTGGGTGTGCCAAACAACTCCCAACGCAGACCGTAGGTCAACGTAATCCGGCGACCAATCTGCCAGTGGTCTCGGGCATACAGTGCATATTGCTTCCACCAGACGGAATTTGGGTTACGAAGTTGATCCACCTTGCCCGCTCCGGTGGGCAAACCGAGTAGGAAATCAGCCCAACTGTGGAAAAGCTGCGTCAGGGTTCCGGCCGGCTCTGGCCCAAAGCCCTGGCGGCTAGTCACATTACCGTTGAACGAAAACGAGCCGCGCACGGTCTGAAAAGCGCCACCCTGCGGCTGGAAGTGGTTGAGTTGCGGATTGAGATAATCCACGCCAAACCGTAGTGAGTGCGTTCCCTTTAGCCAGGAAAGATTCGCTGCAGCCACATACTGGTTGTCGCGAAAGAGAAACGGGTTTCCGGTGTTGTCGTTACCGATGTTGGTCCATCCACCGTTTATTTGGAAGGCCGGCACGCCACCCTGTAGTCGATCCGGACCATTGGTTCCCGGGATTTGCAGGACATCGAGACCGAAGTTCGAAACGATATCGAAGCCCTCGGCCCCAAGCACCTGGCGCGTGTAGCCGGCATTGGCATCCAGCACAACGTTCGAAGTGAACGTGTAAGTGCCTCCTAAACCAAAAAGATTAATCAAGCCGGGAGCTGTGCCCAATTGTCCGCCATTCAAAGCGGGGCCGCTGACTTCTCCAAACACGGGTGGATCAATAATCAACGTTGGAGATCGGCTGTAGCGCCCAAACAGCGTGAGTTTGCTGCCGGAATCGTAATTAATCTTCAGATCGACGTTGGTGCGATTGAACTCTGCTACACCAGTAGTGGCAAAGTTGTTCGTGAAACCTGACTGCGTAGGAAGCGGCAGGCGTCTAATGATTTCGAGCGCCGCGATGTCAATGCGATTCGCGGGAATAGTGTTGTTCGGGAAAGCTGTACGAAAGCGCGGATCCGGGTGCGACAACGGATCGAAAACTGTGATCCCTGTACCGTTGAAACTTACATTGCCGTTCGCGTCCGGACGAAGGCTAGCCGGCGCGACGGTGCGAATGGTGCCGGCCGCGTTTCGCCGGGTGGTGCGTTCGAGATCGGTGAAAAAGAACAGTTTGTTCTTGCCACTCCAGATCGATGGTCCACCCTCGCCGAAATTTGGCAGAATGATTGGTCCGCTGAGCGCGTAACCGAACTGCGTCAGGATATCCTTCGGATTATTGGTTTCGGTCACTGCCTGAAAATAGCGTCGCGATCTGAAGCGGCTGTTGGTGTTGTATCCCCAGGCTGCACCGTGAAAGTCGTTCCCACCAGATTTAATGCTGACATTAATCGCCGCGCCACCCGCCAGCCCCTGCTCTGCGTCGAACGCGTTGGTGACGATGTTCACTTCCTGAATCGCCTCCGCCGGCGGAACGTAAACCGTATTGCCCGGTAACCACGGGTAAATGATGCTGGAACCGTCGATCTTCGTGTTGTTTTGTAAACGCGAAACGCCGTTGACGTTGAACGACATGGACCGCTGTGGATTACCAGCCTCGGAGTTGTCCTCGCCGTTGCCACTGGCGTTGATAAAGAAGCCTCCAGTGCCTCGTGCAGTTCCTGGAACCAGCAACACCAAACTCTGATAGTTTCGACCGATGCTGCCGTAGAGCGGCAGGTTGTTGATCTGTCTGGCTGTTTGCGTGACGTTCACGTCGCCGCGATCGGTTTGCAGGGTTACATCGTCAACGGCTGAAACTACGACTGTCTCTTCCACCCCTCCGACTTCGAGTTGCGGATCAAAACGATAGGTCTTGTTTGCTTCGATCCGCACGTCTTCTTTAAGCGTGGTTTTGAACGACGCTTTTGAAACAGTCACTTTGTAGACGCCAACCTGAAGATCGTTGACCGCGAAGCCGCCGCGATCGTCAGTAACCGCCGAAGTGAGGACGCCGGTTGCGAGATTGGTTATTTCGACTTTCGCACCGGGAACCGCAGCTCCGTTCGGATCCGCGACGTTTCCGACGAGAGAGCCATAGAGGACTTGGGCCTGCGTCGCAGTAGCCACAAGTACAACTGACAAAACCAACAGCGCCAGGTATTGAGCCGATCGCTTTAATGCTCGTTGCGCTGAGGACGGTTCTTTCTCGCCCATTTGCTCGGATAGGTGTGCGTTGCGTTTTGTTCGCTTAGGACAGGCTGTGAAGGTAAACATGACTCTCTCTCCTCTTCGAGTTGACGTTACATGGGTGCCTGAAACCGAAACCTTGCCCATTTAGTTCGAGACCACAACAAAATACCGACGATAATTCTTAAGCGACGGACGGGGCGCCAAAATGCTTCAACAGCACGAGCGCGATCGTTCCGCGTAAACGTGGTTGAGTCAGCGGGTCACTCGGCACAATCTGAGTCTCCGCACGTGTAAAAGACTGCTGCTTCACTGTCTCTTTAATGATCGGCCCAACGTCACGCCAGGCGCGCGTCACCTCGCCTACGATCACGATCATGTCCGGCGCCAGTCCGGAAATCAGTGGCGCTATTCCCATTCCGAGGTATCGCGCCATCTGTTGCAATGCATCACGGGCCTTGGCATCGCCCTGCTCTGCCAGGCGCAACAGGTGGTCAAAACTTATCGTTGGTTCGACCGTTTCGGTTTCGCGTTTTATGCGCCGCGTTGGCGAGATCGCCGTGTTGTAATGGCGAATTGCAGCGGAATTTGACGCATACATCTCCCAACAACCACGGTTGCCGCAACTACATTCCAGCCCATCCTGAATCAACGTGGCATGTCCAAACTCTCCGGCGGTGCCGGTTGATCCCTGAACCAACTGATGATTGAGTATTAAGCCGCAACCGATACCTTCCGACACGGTCACAACCACCAGATTGCTTAGACCTTCGGCGCGACGTCCAAAACAGATCTCCGAGAGTGCGCACGAGTTGGCTGCGTTTTCCAGTTCGACCGGCAACCGTGTGGCTTTTTCGAGTGGCGTTTTCAGATCGAAGTCTTTCCAGCCGAGATTGGGCGCAAAAACAAGCTGTTTGCTTATCACGTCGATGCGTCCTGGAAGGCTGACGCCGATTCCTTCGCAGGTCAGTTCCGGCCGGGCATGCATAAGTTTATGAACCCGAGGCAGAAGTTCAGCGACGAACTGTTTCGGGTCCGAGGGTGTTGCGAGTGAGTCCTGCGCGAGAAAGTTTGCGTCGAGATCGGCCAGTGCGAGAGTGGTGGTGATCGGCCGGACGTTGATGCCGATGATGCCCACACGCTCTTTGTTTAAGTGCAAAAACCGGGGCCGGCGACCTCGCGGCGTGTGACCGTTTGCGCCTTCCGTAATCCAGCGTTCTTTAATTAATTGCTCGGCAATAACTGAGACGGTGCTGCGTTGCAAACCCGAATGGCGCGCCAGATCGGCACGTGAAATAGGCTGGTGAGAGCGGATCAGATTGAGAACGATGCGGCGATTGATATCGCGCGCCGTTTCGCTCGTCGCAACCTGAAAGTTAGACAGATCGATTCTTCGCACAGTTGAGGTCCTTCCTCATACCGGTGCCAGGGTCCGATGATTTCGCAAGCTAACCGATTGTATGACTAATACGATTTAATTCGTGGCGCGAACTAATACCACGCGACTTTCATTCAAGTCAACAAAAAACTCGAATGGAGTGCTGTCTGGAATTGAATTCTCTCTGCGGTTCTCTGCGTAATCTCCGCGATCTCTGTGTTACATGGGTTCGTTTCGACGCAGAGAGCGCAGAGATTACGCAGAGGACGCTGAGCTTAAGCAGAGAAGATTTCTTTGGTGTCGAGGATGATGGTTTTCGCGCCGCGTTCGCGTGCTTCATGGACCATGTCAGCGGTGCCGCCTGGTCCATCACCACCGCCGCCGTTCCAGAGGGCGATCAGGGTAACGTTTTCGCCACCCACGGCGGCCAGCGCATTATGCAGATTCCACAAATTGTTGCGTTGCCAGATGTTGTAATCCGGCTTCTCCTGAAGCCAGCGCGGCAACTCCTTCGATTCATGAAGAACACGCACCGAGTGTGTTCTCACGAGTCGATGGAACTGTTCAACCCACTCCGGACCAGCCGTTGCCACTGACTCTCTGACATAAAGATCCTTTGGTAAGGCAAGAAAAATACGCGTCGAAATATTCATTGCTTCGCAAACCTGGTGGAAGAGAATGTCTCCACCACTTGCACAACCGGCCACGCCGAATAAAATGCCACCTGCAATTTGCTGCTCAGACGCAATCGTCTCGGCGATCTTTTGTTTAGCAACCTCGACCATGCTGGCCGGGAACCTCGGCTCCGGACGATTAGGCGCATCGATCATGTGACCGGTGAACAGCAGCACTCGTTTTGGAGTAATAGCCGATGGCTCTGTAGCGGGCGCTGTATCTACCAAAGATAGAACGGCCTGAACATTCTCCGGCAATAAATCAAGGTCCCGGTAAAGATTGGTCTGACGCCGAACGACATCACTAACGAAATCTTGTGCGCCCGCTAAAGCGTCACGGTAGGTACTTGATACTTTGCCGGGACGGTTTGACGTAAGAAAACAGAGATCAGCTTCGCCAATTTCAACCCAAATATCAGTTCGCTGATCCCTTCTGAGACGTTCTGCTGCTGCTTTCAGAGAGAGATCCACTGAAGCCGAAAGTTTTTGAATGTGCTTCTTTCGTGATTCAAGCTCTCGCGCGGCTTCCCCGTCATCATCGAAACCTTCCGCCCAGATCTCAGGCAGAGCGTCAGCCAGTTTTGCCTGGAACGTCAGCATCGCGAGTGTGTTTAGCCCGGAATAGAAATGGTTAAGGTCCTCTTTGAATCCCGCTTCGTAGTGTTCCAGTGAGTCGTTCAAAAAAGCCGAACGAAGGGCGATTTGCTGTCGCTCTGCTAACGTAGCAGCTCGTTTCCACTCCGCGGTCCATTGCGTTTTGGCATTGCTCCCCAGTAACGAACGAACCTCAGCACGTCCTTCCTTTCCTAATCCCTTGCGACTTAGCACACGCTGCAACGCCTGATCGGAACCAGCTAGATCACCGAGTCGCTGGTAGATTGTTCCCAGTCGTGTGTTTGCTTCTTCATCCAGCAGATCCTGTTTCCGGACTGCTTCCCATGTTGTCCGCGCACCTTCGTATGCCTTCAGATTGGATTGTGCACGACCTACCAGTCGCAGTCCTTCGATCTCCCATTCAAAACCACTCGCTTCAGCAGCCAATAACTCGAGATCGCCGAGTTCCTTTCTTTGAGCGGCGCGTTCTACTTCTTCGCGGAAGTCGAGCGGGAGGGGAAGAAACCGTGTCCGATCCTGCTCTGCGAGATCGGGCAACATTTGGAACACCGGGCTATCCTGGAGTTCGGAATTGATGGTCTGCCTTAAGCCAATAACCAGGTCATCAACACTGGCTGCTGGATTCACACCATCGTAACTGAGGTAGCGATCAGTTTTGATATCAAACGGAACTTCGTCCGTTTTCAGATCGGCGCCTTGAGCGCGAATCATGAACGTGCGTTTGCCACGCAGCGCGTGTCGCACACCGAGCTCGTAATAGACGTTGGCATTTTGGATGGAAATGTCGGCAATCACGAGATCGGCCGTCAGCAGACGTTGGAACATGTCCAGACGAATATTTCCCTGCCGGCGAATCTCCATCGTAGTGCGGCCGGTAACTCCGAGTCGGTTAAGCGCTGGATCAATCAACAGCTCTTCGACCTTATTGAAGTCAATGTCATTCTTCGTGCCGAAAGGCCGAACGATAAATGCTCGCATTCCCTGCTCCCTGCTTACTGATAAAACTGCCCGAAATGATCCAGCCTGAAGTGTTCGATCTTCACTTCTTTAGCGAGCCCCTCGCCTACGCGAATTAAATCAGGGATAAATTCCACTGAATCGAGCTTTGACACGTTCGCTGGATCGATGTCGCCGAGGCCACGCTTCTCGAGCCACTTGGTGGAGAGTTCGGCATTGTAACGAGCATAGCTAAACAGTCGGCCCAGATCGTCCTGAACCGGATCACTGCGGTCAACGAGATCGCCGACCTCACGGTCAATTTCGGTATCACAACGACCGAGTTCCTGGTCATACTCGCCACCATGTATGCAACGACCGATAACGCGGCAGTTAATGTCCTGATCGACTGCCGAGCCATACATCAACGCGGCGGGAAAGCTGACCAGATTGGCGAACGCATTCTTACCGCCGCTATATACATCGTCGCTAACACTCGGCGCGGAACCGGTGCCAATGGACATGACTAGAAGATTCTTTTCGCCTGTCTTCCACTTCAAGTTGTAAGCCGGATAAGTCGCCATGCGTGCCAGCAGGAAGGCCGGGTTGTTATAGGGCGTCAAACCACCGTCTTCGAATAGAAACGCCTTTGAAGGATCATTTGGATCCCATTGGACCACCTCGGGCGGAAAGAAAACCGGAGCCGCAGTGCTGGCGCGCACCAATTGCCAGAGCGGGATCTTCGTGTTGCGATCGAGGCGATCGGGCGCGTTGTACTTTGCTAATGGATTACTGCTGATGGGCCACGGAGAATCGGTAGTAACGTTGCGAGTTACTACCAGCAGAAGACTTTTGAGTTTATCGGAGCCGAGTGTGGTATTGGCGCCGTAAACCTCCTGAAGTTTTTCTGTCAACGGCTCGCTCTTATAAAGATGTTTCAAGCGCTTCAGCAGAAAAGCCTTTTCGAACATCGCTGGTCCAACTTCCTGATAGAAGTCGGAGAGAAAACGGGCTGATTTACCGATTGCGAGACCGGCGGCAATAATCGCGCCGGTGCTGGTCCCGCCGATGTAATCGAAGTAATTGCAGAGACGAAAATTTTCACCCTGCCCGCTTTTTTCAGCGAGCAGCTCTTCCATTTTGATCAGCACTTGCAGCGTCATAACTCCACGAATCCCACCGCCATCCAGGGCGAGGAGTTTGCGTGGTTGTTGTGTGCCGAATCTATCTTCCAGGTGGCCCCAAAGAGACATGTTCGATTTCTCCTTCGAAGTCAATTGATCATTAAAACAGACTATTCGCGTCAAGAAGCGAGGCGATATGAATTCACGGCTGGCGCCCGTCACGATAAGTCGGTTCGAGCACGGAAGTCAAACTTTTTCGACAGGGCAAAACCTTAGCCACGGATTGCCCGGATATAAAAACTGATCGCTACGGATAAATCCGTTCTTGATCGGTGTAATCCGTGGCTAAATCACCTCTTTTCTGGACCGCGTCCTTATGTTCTGCTAGAGTTTGTGCGACTCACTTCGCACGGAGACTCTCCTGCTTCCTTGCAGTTAGATTAGTGCAATTTGGTGTCAGCATGACCAATGTTAAGTGCATTCGGTGTGGCGTTGTTAATGTGGTCGCCAATGAAGTGTGCAAAGTTTGCGGTGTTGAGTTGAGGCCGCCACTGCCGGAATCCCTCGTGTATCCTCAACCGCGCGGATCCTTTTATAAACCCGAACAACCAACGCCAACCCTTGAGGACGAATTTATCAGTCCGTTCCATGGTGTCGGCGACGTACTCTGGCCCTCATTCAGACTGTTTTTCAAGAAGTTCTGGCTGATAACCAAGATCGTCGTTGTTATTGTCGCTCCATTTGAAATCTTCAAAGTGATGAGTCTGGGCGAAGGCCGTTTTAACTGGCAACTATCGCTCGGTATTGTGCTGCTTGACCTCGTATGCAAGATGCTCATAGCACCCGCGTTAATCTACGCGTTAACAAGCGTGCTTAAAACTGGAGAAGAGCCGGGGGTCAGCGAGGCCTATCGCAACGGATTGACCAGTCTGGGTAAGCTGGCGCTTTGTGCAATCGCAAGCTGGACGCTGCAAGGCATTGGATTTTTACTGCTGATTATTCCCGGTATCATCATCTGGCTGGCACTTACGCTGGTTTATCCAGTCGCGGTACTGGAAAAACGTTCGGTGATTGACACTCTCAGTCGAAGTTGGAATTTAACCAAGGGGCGTCAAGGGCTGATTTTTCTGGCCTCGATCGCGGTCGCGATTTTTACATGGATTATCGAAATACCGGTTTCATGGACTTTGATGCCGGGCAGCCCGGTGTGGCCCTTCAGCGTTCTCGGCGCAATCCTCATCGATATCTTCGGTCAATTAACCACCGTGCTCTCCCTTGTGATCTACCTCAGCATCATTCGCTTGGATAGTAAACAACTCAGTAATAGAATAGGTGGCGATGTACTCGGCCCAGATCACCCGCGCTAACCCCACGAGCATCATTCTTCTGATCGATCAATCAGGGTCGATGGCCGATCCGTTTAGCGGCGACTCGGCACGGAAAAAGGCTGACTTCGTGGCTGAAGTTGTCAATCACACCCTGCACGACCTCGTCATTCGCTGCACCAAAACTGAGGAAGTCAGAAACTACTATCACGTGTCCGTCATCGGTTACGGCCGCACTGTCGGAACCTGCTTTTCGGGTCCACTCAGTGCACGCAACGTGGTGCCGATTTCGGAAGTGGCCGACTATCCCTTGCAGGTTAAGAGCAGCTACAAGAGAGTTTCCGATGGCGGCGGCGGCTGGGTGGAAATACCGGTGCGTTATCCCGTCTGGATTCATCCTGCTGCAGACGGAAAAACACCGATGTGTGAAGCGCTTGCGAAAGTGAAAGAAATTCTCGAGCGCTGGCTGTCGGAACATCCGCGAGGTTTTCCGCCAACTATCCTGCATCTCACGGACGGTGAATCAAGCGACGGCGATCCAAACGACATCGGACACCAGATAATGTCGCTTCGCACTGACGACGGTCCCGTCCTGCTTTTCAACTGCCACATTTCCACGCGTCGGTCGTCGAAGATTGAATATCCCACCGAGGAGAATTCCCTGCCTGACGGTTTTGCGCGTTCACTCTTCGAAATCTCGAGCACCCTGCCGAGTAACTTTCTTGCGGCTGCGGCTCAGCTCGGTGTCAACGCCGTGACCGGTTCCCGCGGGTTTGTGTTCAATGGAGATCCTTCTTCCATCGTTCAGTTTTATGAGATAGGTACCAGCCTCACAGGCATGACTCCCTACCGGTGGATGGATGATAGAACGGAGTTGGCGTGAGTTCTGCCAAACAGAGCGCAACCTGGGATCTGCAACTGCGGCAGTTGCTGCTGCCAAAGGTGGGCCACGATTTCTCCGAATGTGAAGACGTAATTGCGACCGACACTCACTCCTGCCGTTTCGCTGTGGCTGATGGCGCCACCGAAGCCTTCGCGGCCCGCGCGTGGGCCGAACGACTGGCCCAGCACTGGGTGCAAAGTGAAGCGAAACTGACTCTCCCGGAATTTCGCGAATGGGTTACTGCTGAAGGGCGGGAACTTCACGACTCCTGGAAAGGTCTAAGTCTTTCATGGTACGCGGAAGAAAAAGCCCGCTCGGGATCGTTTGCGGCTTTTGTCGGGGTGGAACTGGATCTGAAATCCGACTGCGCTTCGTGGAAGGCGATTGCGCTCGGTGATGCCTGTTTGCTGCATTGCCGGCGTGGCGCACTTTTACAAAGCCTGCCTCTCTCCGAGTCAGGAAGTTTTAATTCCGCCCCGGTACTCGTGGCTTCCGATTCCGCCCTGCACGAAAGCAGCATGCAATCAGTGATCGTCAATTCCGGCTGTTGCGAGAGTGATGACGTGCTGCTGCTGATGTCTGACGCCGCAGCAGCCTGGTGTTTGGAAAGCCTCGAAAACGGCGATACCAGTGCTCCGGACATTCTGTGTTCGGACAATGACGAGGAGGTGCGACGATTCTTTGATACGGAGCGAACGGCTGGCAGAATAAGGAACGACGATCTGGCTATCGTCAGGCTCGAAATCAAGCGGAGAATGAGCTAGTGGCAGTTACTTCCTCACAAACCGGGACGATCACGCGGAACTGGCCGTCGGCGAGATACTTCACCGAAGCCATCCAATGTCCGTCGATCTGTTTTTCGCATCCGGCGTTGAAAAGCACGTTGCCGGCTGTCGATCGCCTGGGAATGCCGCTCGTAACCTCGGGCCAGTTTGCATACGTTTATAAACTCAAGTCGATGCACGGCGTCAGCGACTTCGCGGTTCGTTGCTTCCGCGGGTATCTCGGCGATCGCGATCAGCGTTACCGGGCAATCCAGGAACACCTTCACACCGCGCCCGTTTCGTACATTTCCGATTTCACTTATGCCTCGGAAGGAATACTCGTCGGAGGCACTCGCTTTCCAATTCTCTTCATGAGTTGGATCGAAGGTCCGACCCTGGATCTTTACATCGGCGAGATGCTCAACCGTCCCGACGTGCTGTTACATCTTTCGGAAGAGTGGCTGCGACTGTTGTACGCGTTGAGAACTTCAGGCGTTGCGCACGGCGATCTACAGCACGGCAATATCATTGTTGAGCACGGCCAGTTGAGACTGGTGGACCACGACGGCATTTTCGTTCCGAAGATGGCCGGCTGGACCGCCAGCGAGGTGGGACACCAGCACTATCAGCATCCACGCAGAACCGCCCATCACTTCGACGAAAAGCTCGACAACTTTTCGTCACTCGTGATTTACCTGTCATTATTATCGTTAGCCGAGCGACCATCCTTGTGGCAGGAACATCACGACGAGAACCTGCTTTTTACAAAAGCAGATTTTCTAGATCCTGAAGCTTCAGAGCTTTTCAAAAAAATCAAAGATCTTGGAGAAGAACCGGCAAAACTTGCCGACGCACTTGCCAACGCCGCAACCGGATTGCCAAGCGAAGTGCCGTCTGTACTTGATCTGGTTACGACTAAGTCGAATCTGCCATCGTGGATGACGGCGCCGGCGGATCTCGAAACAACGCCAAAAACCAGAGAAGTCATTTCCAACGAACCAGCCGAGGCAAGAGCTATCCGTTGGATACCATGGCAGGAAAAGAATCGTGGAGCGTCAATGCCTACGTCGCCGGCCTCAGGCACAGTGCAATCACTTTTTAGTGCTGCACCCAAACCCGCGCATGGTCAGGTTGTTCTCAAAGATCCGCAGGCCATCTTTCCTAACACAATCACCTTCTCGAAAGAGTTTGCGCGGAAGTATTTTTTGTTGTGGTACTGGGGCGCGTACATACTGCTCAAATTTTTGGGGTTCGATTTCTTCTTGTCTGTGATAGCCGGTTTGATCTGTTTGGCAGTCGCATGTCTTACCTTTGGCTTTGTGCGAGCGCTCGACGAATCGCGCAAATCGCAAAGCGGAAGTTTAACCTCCGGCTGGATACCGCCAACGATTCTCGCGGCGCCACCTGATCCGCAACCGCAAATACCTGCCCCCTGGCCGGCCAAACCCGCACCTTCAGTTGCCACTGGGGTTTCCGATCCGTTTGTGGGAAACCTTGTGTTGGGTATTTACCATCAGGAGAAGTGCGACTGGGTGAATCGCATTTCAAGCAAGAATCGAATTGGGTTTGCAACCGCCGCGGAAGCAATATCACACGGCTTCAAGCCCTGCCGCATCTGCTCTCCCGTTACTTAATCGATCAGCCACGGATTTTCGCGGATAAAAAGCCTTGCACAAAAAATCCTGTTAATCCTGTAAATCATGTGAAGCGGTATTTCGGATTCAGGCGCGCAGAGCATTTTTACAGAATTTACAAGATTCACATGATTCACAAGATTTTCAATCACGGCTAGTTTTTTCGACCAGCCGACTTTTGTGCAAAGCCCCGATAAAATCGACAAATCTGTCTTAGTCCGCGTAAATCCGTGGCTCAATTCTTCCCACTTTCGTGTATGATTTCTCGCGCACTCCTTCGGGTTTTGACTTCATCTTCCGCGTTTCCAGAGACTAATGCCCTACAAATACGACATCTTTATCAGTTACGGTCACCTTGATGACGAGGATCCGGCAGGCGACGTTAGAGGGTGGGTCGATCTGCTCGTTGAACGATTACCCCGCCTGATCAGCAGCAGCCTTGGATATCAGCCACGTGTTTGGCGTGACGAGCGCAGTCTCACCGGCGATGCCCTTCTGCGTGCCGCAATCGATGAAGGCATCTCGCAGTCGTTGTTATTTCTTCCGATCGTTTCGCCGCGCTATGTTCAGTCAGACTGGTGTTTGCGAGAATTGGAAGCATTCGCCAAAAATCCTCCGCTTCCAAACGCACCCGCACATCGTTCACGCATCTTTAAAGTAATCAAGACTCCGCTCCTTTTTCACCTGGCCAAGAAAGAACCCGAGCCACTGCGCGAACTGATTGGACACTCCTTTTACGAAATGGAAGGCGACATGCCGGTCGAGTTCAGTCCTGACGTCGTGCCCGGTAAGGATCCACGTTACTGGACCGTGCTGCGCCGCCTCGCCTGGGACATCTCGACACTGCTCGCGGTGGTGAAAGATCCGGATCAGCGTCACACAACCAAAGAACTCCCTAAGGAAGGTCCCAAGAAATATGTTTATCTTGCCGAAACCAGTTCCGACCTGGTCCAGGAGCGCGAGATCGTGCGCGACGAGCTGCGACAACGTGGTTACGGTGTAGTCCCTGAAGATAAATTACCCAGCACCGAGTTGCAGGAAACCGAAGCTGCGATACTCAAAGCACTCGGACGTTCCATCCTTTCAGTGCACCTGATCGGGAAACGTTACGGTTCAGCGCCTGAAGATGATCCGCGCTCGATCGTTTCTATTCAGGAAGAACTTGCGGCCCAACGTTGCACGAAAGATTCGTCGTTTACGCGACTCTTGTGGATGCCGCAGGGACTGATGACACCGGGACTCGAAGTCACGGATGAACGGCAAAAGAATTTCATCACCGCAGTGCAAAATCGCATCGACGCGAGCGCTGAAATGCTGCAAACCAGCATTGAAGATTTGAAGACGCGAATCGTCGAAAAGCTCAATCCACCCGCACCCATAGCGCCAAAACAAAATGACCGCTCAAAACTAAAACAGGTTTACCTGATTTGTGAGAACCGAGATCGCAGTCTCGTGCGACCGCTCAAAGAATATCTTTTCAAACAGAATCTCGAAGTGATCACCTGGCTCGATGGTGATACCGCAGCCACTCTCATGGACTATCACCACAAGAATTTACGCGAATGTGACGCGGCGCTTGTTTACTTCGGCAATGGCGATGAACCCTGGGTGCGCAAAAACCTGGAGGATCTCGAAAAGGCCTATGGCTACGGCCGCGAGCAGGATTGGACCGCCAGTGCGGTTTATGTCGGCGCCCCGCAAAGTGATCAGAAGGAAGACTTTCTTACCCATCTCGTACCTTACGTGATTCGCAATTATGAGTCGTTCGATCCTACCGACCTGCAGGATTTCGTGACGGCCGTCCACTCCTCCGAGGGAGGACAACAATGATTTCGTCAAAACAGATTAAAAATCCATTTCCCGGACTGCGACCGTTTGAAACAGAAGAGTACCGACTGTTCTTCGGTCGCGAAGGACAATCAGACGAATTACTCGCGCGCTTGCAACGCGCGCGCTTTCTCGCGGTCGTGGGCACTTCAGGTAGCGGCAAATCCTCGCTCATTCGCGCTGGTCTGATGCCGGCGCTGCGTGGCGGCATGATGAAAGGCGCCGGATCAGGCTGGCGCATTGCGGTGATGCGACCCGGCGGAGATCCGATGGGAAATCTCGCCGCCGAGTTGGCAAAGAAAGACGTGCTTTCTGATGCAGGCATGGGTCTGCGCGCAGAAGAAGCGGAAGCAGCGATTGAAGCCACACTCCGCAGCGGTTCGCTTGGCATCCTGAATGTGGCCTATCAGGCCCGTCTCGGTGAACAGGAAAAACTGTTGATCGTAGTGGACCAGTTTGAAGAACTGTTTCGCTTCCGCGCGACCCACGAAGGCGGCAGCGTCGATGAAGCCTCAGCTTTCGTCAAACTCCTGCTCGAAGCGACACAACAACGCGAGTTGTCGATCTACATCGTACTCACGATGCGTTCTGACTTTCTTGGCGACTGTGCGCAGTTTCAGGGACTACCCGAAGCAATTAACGACGGGCAATATCTCATTCCGCGCATGACTCGCGATGAACGCCGTTTCGCCGTTACTGGTCCAATCGGAGTTACTCGCGGAAAAATAACCGAGCCGCTTATCAATCGCCTGTTGAACGACGTCGGCGACAATCCGGATCAACTACCGATACTCCAGCACGCGTTAATGCGCACCTGGGAACACTGGCAGGCAAACCGTCGCAACGGCGAACCGATTGGGCTGGAACACTATGAAGCCATCGGCACGATGTCAGAAGCGCTGTCACGTCACGCCGAAGAAGCTTTTGCTGAATTGCCGAATGAACGAAGTCGTGAGATCGCTGAACGACTGTTCAAGGCACTAAGCGAACGTGGTGCGGATAACCGTGAGATTCGCCGTCCTACACGTCTCGACACGATGTGCAAGATCACCGGTGCAAGTAAGGAAGAAGTGATTGCTGTCATCGACATCTTTCGTGGTGGCGGCAGGTCGTTTCTTATGCCACCGGCCGGAACACCGTTACATGCAGAGTCAGTGATCGATATCTCGCATGAGAGTTTGATTCGTAACTGGCAACGGCTCAAGGAATGGGTGAATGAGGAAGCGCAATCGGTCCGCATTTACCGTCGTTTGGCTGAGGCATCGGTGCTTCATCGCGAGGGTAGCGAAGCCCTGGTCCAGGATCCGGCATTACAATTCGCACTCGACTGGAGTGAGAAATCGAAACCGAACGAAGCCTGGGGCGAACGTTATCATCCGGAATTCACGACCGCGATGTCGTATCTCGAACAGAGTCGAATTGCGCGTGAAGAACGCATCGCAGCCGAAGAGAAACGACGCAATGAAGAGATGGAGCGCGACAAGCGCGAACTGGAACAGGCCAAACTCTTCGTGGCGCAGCAGGCACGCGCAGCTCGGCGCATGCGCTGGTTGATCGTGGCTCTGTGCGTGATCCTGTTGCTGGCTCTCACCACTGCTGGTTTCGCATTTAACCTGCGGTCCGTCGCACTGACGGAAAAACAAAACGCGTTGCGGTCCGCCGAACAGGCTGAAGCCGCTAATCTCAGGGCCCGCACCGAGGCCGACGCCGCTCGCGAAAGTGAGAAGCTTGCACGGGTAGCCCAGGGAGCCACCGCCACTGAGAAAAAGAAGGCAGAAGAGGCTGCCCAACTAGCGATTGAACAGAAAGCGGAAGCAGTCAAAAATCTTGAGGCGGCGAAGATAGCCACCAAGCGCGCCGAGGACGCAACACGCCAGGCACAGGAGAATGAAAGGGAGGTAGCCAATGCGCTCGAGCGTGGCGAACTAATACGAATCGGCCTTGAATCATCCCGGCGCGAAGACTTCACAAGAGCACGCGACTCCTTCGAAAAACTCGAAGACAAGTTAAAAGATCTTCAGGACGGATCGGATGGCGTTCAACACTTCACCCCAGCGCAGACAAAGCAATTTGCCAGAGATTATGGCTGGGCGCTTTCACGTCTCGGCGACACATATCATAAGCTGCGCGAGTTTGATCAATCGATCGAGCATTACGAGAACGGCCGCGTGATTCTCGAAAGAGTTTTAGCAAACGAACCGGCGGCGATCCTGTTCGAAACGTACCATGGGTTGGCCCACGCTTATCACGACAACGCGAAGTTTCGAGCCACAGCAGTTCTCGCTGGCCCATCAACTGTCACGCTTACTCCCGATCAACAATTAGCCAAGGCCGAGGAGTTCTATAAAAAAGCCGCTACCTACCAGGAAACAAACTTAAAGAGCGACAATCCGCTCGTTGCGGTGACGAGTCTTAAGAACCTAGCCCAACTCTACATGGATGTCGGCAGGTATAACGATGCTGAGGAACGTCTCAAAGGGGTGGTCGAGACGTATAAAACCGTTGAGTATCGTCCCGGCGAGGGCACCATAGATGCGTTGAAAGAACTGGCCGAGTTCTATCGTGGTCGCGACCGTTATGAAGACGCAGTACGCACGTACAACGACCTGATCGATATTCAGGAAGGACTCGTTGATCAAAGTGATACCGAGGCGGTACGCAAGCTATCCGACAGCTATAACGATCTGAGTCAAATCTATAACGTTCTTAAGGATGAGGATCGCAGCGAAGCCACATTTCGCCTGGCAGACAAGATTCAGCAGATAGCTCTCAAGTTCCGCAACAAGAAGGACCTCGTAGATGATTTGCGCAAAGCTGCCGGTACGGTAATCAATCTGGACGAGGATCTGGACGTGATGGGCGACAGTTACATCAAGCTTGGTCGTTATTCAAACGCAGCGAATGTTTACGAATCGGCGCTCTTCGTCCGCGAAGAATTCAAAAGCGAAAGCCAGGCGCTGCCGATCAGTTATCTAAAACTGGCGAAGCTACACCACGAACACCTCAAGAACTACGAGAAGGCCGAGGAGTACTACAAGAAACTGATCCAGAATCGCAAAAACGTCAAAGGCGATTTGATGGGCCCGGATGATCCGTTAACTCAGTATGTTGACGGACTTCGTTATCTCGCCGGGCTTTACATGAACGACATGGACAAGTTCCCCGAAGCTGAAGCACTCCTGAATGAAGCGCTCACCGTTGTTGGTCCAATCAACGCGCGACTTGCCTGGGATGATGAGCTCAACGTCTATGCCGACGTACTGAAACTCTATGAAAAGCAAAAACGCGACGTGCAACCGCTTCATCAACGCAAACTTGATTCGATGACTCGTCGTCGTGATGCATTCAACCTGGCTTATCGCTCGCCTGACTATCAACACTTTATGACCGCCTTCATTAGAGCGGCTGGTGATGTGGCAGACATACATCTGAAACAGAACAACAAGACCGGCGCCGAAAACGCTTATGCTCAGGTCTTTAATTTTATTCGCCTGCAAACAACTTTTCTCGACGCAAAGAGTCTCGACATCTATTTAACGCACCTGGAAAGGTATCAGGTGTTGCTGCGAGAGAGCGGCAAGGCGGCTAAAGCCGCAGAATTCGATAACTTTGTTAAGAGTGGTCGAACGAGGCAAAAGGATCTGGAGAGTATTCAAAGCGAATCGACACCGAAGAACTAAGTGGCCACGGATCTACACTGATATATTTCACGGATCTACACTGATATTTCACGGATCTACACTGATCTGAAGTCAATCCGTGTTTTTCAATCCGTGTAATCCGTGGCTCATCTTCCAATAAACATGTAGCCCTGCCAGTATCTCGGGCTTTCACGTCTCTTCAACATCGCTTGTCGCAACTGTTCCGCGCTTGCTTCTCCGGTCTTGAAGCGCTGATGCATGTCGAAATGAAACTCCGAATTCCCTGCACCGCGATTAATCACGACTGCCGGTGTGCCGGCGATAAACCAGGCCCAGTTCAACACCATCAAGGCGTTACTCGAAAAGGCATTTTTTGCCAACGTCGAATGAGGCATAACGACGACACGCGCGTTTGAGTTTAGATTTGTAACTTCCCACAGTTTCAATAACCCATCGTCGCGGAGATTCTGATCCGGCGACAAAACTACGGCCGAGTACATCGGCACAGCATGGTCCAGGATTGCCGCGCTCTCGAAATGCAACACGCCCGCCAGGTTAACGTCCGTCTTTAGTCGTTCTTTAGTGGCGCGCGTACCGGTATACCAACGACTGTGAGCTGGTCCATAAAGCTGTTGCAGATTGTTACTTTCGGGCGCGACGGTTTCCAGTTGCAACCCGTCGTACGCCGTCTGTAAACGCGTTGCTACTTCAGTGGTGACAGTCGGAATTGCAAAGGCGAGCAAAGTGTTTGCGCCGGCTCGGGCCATTGGTCGTCGTTTTCGCATTTCTCGCAACGCAGAAAACGAGATGGCGTACGACACCGAGGCAGCTGTGGCGTGAGCAACTCCGGATGGGTAGCAAGCAGTTCGGCGTGTTTCGCGGGAGGCGAGACGGTTAATTCCAGCGCAAACTTAACAACGGGCTCGTTCCCTGGTCCAATCGATTGCTGCGCCACGCACAGGCTGGAGGTGAATAACAGGAGACTGAAGATTAGTACTCGCATCAAACTTGGATCGTTGTAGGGGCGGCCCTCCGTGGCCGCCCTAGCGTACGAATTTCTTATTTCTCGAAAGGACAGCCAATCGAAGGACGCCCTTATCGTATCGCTCTAGGTGCTACGATTTGAGTTCCAGACTAGGGCGGCCACGGAGGGCCGCCCCTACAATGCTTAATACTTAGGTTTTGGCCGTGGTCTAAACATCAAATTCATGGTGTTTAGAAGTTGCATTTCGTCACTCACCTCGCTCGGGAACAACTGTTCGAACACGCCACTTCTGGGATATGAGATGGCGGCCGTTCGGCCACAATTACTCACGACTACGTCACCACTTCCATCCCCAGCCGGGTTAGCATAAACCAGGTACTTCTCACCTTTACTCATCGGAACACGAAAACAGTAACCGGCATTCAACACCTTTGCCTCGGTCCAAAAAGGCCCTTTCCATCTGATGTCGACCTTGAATCTTACTGTTTGAGGCAACCTCAGAACATCGTTGAAGTTTTTTGCTTTAGACGACGGAGTGATCTCGAGCACCTCACCCACAAACACCGCCCGCGCCCGTTCAAAACTTTCCCTCACATCAGGCGGGAAACAAAAACACGCATTACAAATAGTTGCGCCAATCGCGAAAACAAAAACCATTACGACACTACGGAAGAATATTCTCATCGCACACCTCAATGAGCCGTATCAAACCGATGGACCAATCGCCTTCTTGACTTGTGAAGCCAACCGGAAGAGTTTGTCTTTTCTTTCGGGCGGATAAAGTGCAGGCCCTGCCACTTGCGGAAAATCGTCGTTCTTCCAAAACTGTTTCGGACGAAAGCGAAATTTGGCCACCAGCCTCCGACCAAAATCGATCTCGTAATGCGGGTAGAGTTCTTTCTGACTAAAGTCAGACATCTCCGGATACTCACCCAACAGATAACCTTCCTGGATATGCGGTCGCACTGCAACCGGAGGACAAACGCTCGAGAGTCGGACGATCTGCAATCCGGCTTCAGCACTCGCAGTAATCGCACCACTCAGATTCGGCACACCTAACACAAACAAATAAACCTCTTTTGTCGCACCGTGCGACGCGAACGAGGCAGCGATACGCAAAGAATGTGTAACGTCTAACAGCGGCGTCGGACAAACCTCGTAATGTTGAAGTATGGCCCAACGCAACACACGCTGCCGCTTCAGCCGTTCCACTCCAAGAAAGTCGCCACCCTTGTATTGCAACTGTAATTGACGTTCTGCCTGTGCGAGTTGACTGAAGCGAGCTTCGAGAGTCGCGCCTTTGGGATTTCTTCCGGAACTACCCGGACGAAACAACGAAGGCTTCAGGCTGGTGTGATGTTTGACATTCTTGTGGTCGGCATGTTGTCCACGAAACATGAGGACTTGTTCGCGATTTCTAAACTGCAGTTCGGCGACCTTGGTTGCGAGTTCGAGGAAAGATCTCACGAAGTGACCATTCTTACTGCGGACAACGGTATTGTCGGTGATCTGACAGCCAACGCCGTCTTCGAAGAACGACCACATTTCGCTTTTGCCGACAACTTCCATCGGCTACGCAGTTTGCCTTGGGTTTACCGTAAAAGTCCAATTTTTTGGTGAATGTAAAATGGGTGCTGGACCAACATCCTGTGAAGAAATCTCCACGCAAAGGCGCAAAGACGCAAAGTTAAGACCTTCGGTACCGGAGGTCTTAACTTTGCGTCTTTGCGCCTTTGCGTGGGAAAACCCTTACGTATGCTGCGCTGGAGGGGTGCGGGAGTGTTTGATGTGGCGCCAGATCCACCACGCCACAAACAAAAGACCAGCGATGCCAATCAGAAAATCAAAACGATGAAACCAGGTTTTTAACGTCTCATTCTTGTCCCACTGCTCTCCCAGCTTCTGCCCGACATACGCTAACCCCAAACACCACGGCAGCGAACCGGCAAACGTGTAGATCACAAATTTAGTGAGGTTCATTCGCGCCACACCCGCGGGAAACGCAATGAAGGTGCGGATCGCCGGCATCAATCGCGTCACAAACACAATTATTTCACCGTACTTCGCAAACCATCGATCCGCGATATCCAGATCATGTCGCGAGAGCAGTATGTAACGCCCATACTTCTCGATAAATGGTCGTCCACCATACATGCCGGCCCAATAAGCAACGAGCGAACCAAGTACGCAGCCGACGGCGCCGGCCACGCCAACCCACCACAAGTTCATCTCGCCGCGCGAAACGAGATAACCGGCAAACGGCATGATGATCTCTGAAGGCAGCGGTATGCATGCCGACTCGATTGCCATTAAGAGAACCACGCCTGCGTAGCCCATTTTGGAAATCACGGCTACGATGAAACCGGAAAGAATGCCGATTATTTTAGCGACCATGTTTTATTGTTTGTATGAACTGTCAACGATCTGACCAGCCGTGCCGGCCGATTAGTGGCACAAAAGCACATCCACCATGATCTTCTTCCTTACGCCCCTGCTCAGTCTTGATCACTCGAATCAGTCGCTGGCTCTCTCTTGATTCGCCGACCGGGACCACGAGGTGACCGCCGATCTTGAGTTGCGTGATCAATGGTTCCGGAATTGTTGGACCACCGGCGGCGACCAAAATGCCATCGTACGGAGCATTTGCGGCCCAACCAAGTGTGCCGTCAAAACACTTCACGGTGGCATTGTAGATTTCGAGTTGGCGGATCCTCGCTTGCGCTTCGCGTGCGAGATCGCCAATCCGTTCAATCGCATAAACCTGAGTTGCGACTTTAGACAGAACTGCCGTTTGATAACCCGAACCCGCGCCGATTTCGAGCACCCGACTATTCGCGCCGAGCTCGAGCAACTCAGTCATCCGGGCCACAATGAATGGTTGTGAAATGGTTTGATTGGCGCTTATCGGGAGGGCGTGATCGCCATAGGCACGACTCTGCAAGGCTTCCGGCACAAAGAAATGCCGCGGCACGTTACGCATCGCTTCGAGCACTCTCTGATCGCGGATGCCGTAATGCTCACGCAGACGAGCAACCATACGTTCTCGCGGGATGGAGTACTCCTGAAGTGAAGCGGAGCGATGTTTGTTTGCTGGCTGCACCGATATCTCTATTGCCAATTTCCAATTACCGATTTCCGATTTTCAATTGGCAATCGGCAATTAAAAATCGCCAATGTGTTTAGCTTTTTTGAATTAGTTGTGAATCTTTCAGATAGTTCCAGCTTTCGATTGCCGTCAGCGCCTGATGATCCGTCATATCGCTGCGCAGCGGCGTCACAGAAACATAGCCGGAAGAGACCGCGTGATAATCGGTGCCCTCAACCGCGTTTCCGTCGAAATACTCTTCACCAATCCAGAAGTACGGTTTGCCGCGCGGATCGATGTGTTCGGTAATCACGGGCCGGGCATTCTTGATTCCCTGCCTCGTTACCTTAACACCTTTGATCTCCCCCGGAGGAAGATTGATATTCAACAACGTGCCTTCCGGTAGTTTTTCATCCAGCACCTTCCGCACGGCGATCACTGCAAAAGCAGCGGCTTCTTCGAATTCGAAATTGTCGCGGGCCACGAGACTCAAAGCTAGTCCCGGAACGCCGAGAATCGTCGCCTCAAGCGCACCGGCTACCGTTCCCGAGTAAGTTGCATCATCACCGAGGTTGCCGCCGTGATTAATGCCCGAGACGCAGATGTGGGGTCGTTGTTCTTCGGGAAGGATTTTGTTTAAAGCGAGAGTTACGCAGTCCGTGGGTGTGCCATCGATGGCCCAATGACGCTCATCTAGTTGCCTGATGCGGAGTGGACGCGCGAGCGTAAGACTGTGGGAAGCGCCGCTCATTTCGGAAGCGGGCGCCACGACAAACACGTCGCCGAGTTGTTTCAGCGACTCTTCAAGTTTGATCAACCCGTCGGAATGGATACCGTCGTCGTTTGTTAACAAAATCCGAATCATACGAATTGCCAATTGCCGATTGCCAATTTTCAATTACTGACCGGGCCTGGTCGCCACTGAAAAATTGGCAATTGGCAATCGGCAATTGGCAATCTAATTGGGTGAGATAAGACGACGGCCTGTAGCTGTGCAGGAGATGCTTAGTCGCGAGGGATGCGCATGCGGCCCTTCTTCTTGTTCCGTTTGCGAGCCAGCGCCGACTTCAATTTCGCCTTCTGACCGGGGGGAATAAAAAACGCGTGCTTTTTGGCGTCCTTAATAATTTCCTCAGTCATTACCTTGCGCTTAAAGCGGCGCAATGCGCTTTCAATCGATTCGCCCTGATTAACAGTAACTATTGCCATTCGTTCTCTGCTTTCCTTTTCTTTAGATCCTACGCAAGGTGGCTATTTAACACTCGTGGAATGCTTTGGGTCAAGTCGCGACCACACATGAACGCAGATGAATACGGATCAGGAAAAATCCGCGTTCATCTGCGTTCACCTTTGGCTAACCTAAGTTAAACCAGCACTGCTTCGGCTGGTTCTTCCTTCTTCCGGCCCAGACCCTTGATCTGTACCGGCTTATCGGCTTCTTTCACAGGAAGCTGCTTATTCAGCACCATCTCCTGGTAAAGCTTGCGCATCATTACGGCCTCTTCATGCGCAGTTTTCGGCCCCTCCATTTGCGGCTTATTCGGCCGCATCAAATCAATTTCATTCAAAATCAAACCGTGGGTGTTGTCGGTCATTTCCACATTCTTGCCACCGGCGAAAATCTCGTGACGGCCATGCTCCTGATACCACTTCGCGACGGTCGCGTTCTGGTGCATGTTTTCGATGATGTTTCTCCAGCCGATGCCCGTGTTGTAGGCGCAGAAGGAAATTTCACCTTCCTGTGTGCCGTACGGGATAATGCACATTTCAGTGCGACGGAAGTCGTAGTTGAACAAATCCTGGAACCACATACCGGCGATAAACAGGAAGTTCCAGCGATCCGAGCGGCGCTTCTCGATGTCCGCAGCGGCGCGATCGCCGCTGACCTTACCGTAGTCTTTGCCGGTCAAACCAAAGGACTTGTCAAACTTCTTGAAGAGCTCATAAAGCGTAAACTGCGACGGCGATTTGTACGGGTTGTAGTGCTTCAGGAGCGTCAGCCCCATCATGATGTTCGACATCCACTTGCCGCGCGCCGCGTCCGTAATCTTCTGCATGTCTTTGACGAGACCCGGAATGTTAAGAAACTCCGGCACCGGACGCATCTCTTTGTTTTCCTTGTCGATCATCACCGCGGTACCGACACCGCAGTTCGGGTGACAACCGCACGAGACCTGACCCCATTCCGCTTGCGGACCATGTACGAGATCAGCAAAGTCGGCGAACGCGCCCATCAACGAGAGCGGGAACCAATCGCGAGTCGGTTCAGTGATACCAACCTGGTTCTTCACGTCGTGAGCGAGGTGCGAGAGCGTGTAGCGCTGTTGCAAACGACGCTGTTCAGTGATCTCTTCGTCGCGACCGGTAAACGAAACCGGCTGGAACGAAAGGAACGCAATCTTCTTGGGATTGTCGAGCGCGAAGCGAATGATCGAACCAACCTGATCGTTGTTGATTCCGTTCACGAGGGTCGTTACCAGAACGATCTCGACGCCGGCTTCGTGAAGATTGTTGATCGCTCTCATCTTCACGTCGAAAAGATTGCCTACCTGGCGGTGGCTGTTGGCATCGTTGCCGATACCATCAAACTGGAGGTAGACGTAACGAAGTCCGGCTTCGGCAGCCTCGCGACAGAACTCTTTGCTCTTGGCAAACTCGATTCCGTTTGTCGCGGCCTGCACGCTGTTGTAACCAACTTTGCGCGAGTATTTGATCGCTTCGATAAAGTGTGGAGAGATTGACGGCTCGCCGCCCGAGAACTGCACCGACATCTGGCGGCGCGGCTTGATAGTGATTGCGTTATCGAGAATCTCCTTGATCTCATCCATGCTCAATTCGTGGACAAAGCCAACCTGGTTGGCGTCCATGAAGCACGGGTCGCACATCATGTTGCAGCGATTGGTAAGGTCAACAGTCAACACGGCGCCGCGACCATACTTGACGGTGCTCGAACCGTGGTTATGAAGTTTCTCGTCGTTGTGGGCGTCAATATCGCGGCCCGGGAACATCTTTTCGATGTGCGTGAGAAACTTGGCGTCGATGGCCATCATGTCTTCGAAGTGGCCATGGGTCGGACAATCTTTGATCATCCAGATCTCGCCGTCACGTTCGATGATCTGAGCTTTGATCTCGCCGACTTTCTCATTAATTAATACACTGACATCTTTCTTACCACTGATGATCTCTTCGCGTGCTTCGATAACGCAGTTGGGACAGAGTGAATCAGTTGTGCGCGGCCAGCCGAGTGTTGGTTTGCTCTTTTGCCAGGATTTCAGAAGTGGCTTGTCTGACCATTTTGGAGTGAAAGAAGGATTGGGCTTGTACTTATTTACTGACTGAATTGCATTGAAAAGGCCTCCCGCTAGGAGGGTTAATCCTCTTTCAGCATGCTTGATAGGTCGCATCGTCTCTCCGTCCGTTTCAATATTTGATAGCGTGCCCAGGCAGGTTAAGACAGGCCAAGGCCGAGAAACCACTGGCAATGACTGTGCCGCGAGCTGGCCAACGCACATAAACCTAATCAGACCATGGGTTTAGGCTCGATAATCGGGTTCAAAGGTCGGCCCTCGTCGCGTGTCACATTGGCACAGGGCTTCAGAACATGCCGCGGGTGTAACATTTTGGCCGAGATTTTTTCTCACGCAACGGCGCAGCGGCGCAGCGTTAGGACCTCCGGATCCAAAGGTCTTAATGCTGCGCCGCTGCGCTGTTGCGTTGAGAAAACTCTATCGTTCGCCGGAACCGTTCGCCATGGCTGGAACGGGTTTCTTCGTTCGCGCGATGGTGCGTTTGTAGTGGTAACTGATCTTCTTTACGTAGTTGCGAGTTTCCTGGTACGGCGGCACGCGATTGCCAAACTTTGCCACCGCGCCTTCGCCTGCGTTGTAACTCGCAAGCACAAGGTCCACACGGTTATTAAAACGATTGAGCAACTCGCGCAGGTATCTGGTCCCGCCGGAAATATTTTGTGCAGGATCGTGCGATCGTTTGACGCCAAACCGCGCCGCTGTTCCAGGCATCAGCTGCATTAATCCTCGCGCGCCTTTCGGCGAAACGGCGTGCGTGTTGAAATGCGACTCCTGCTCCATTACGAGGAAGATCAGATAAGGATCAACGTTGTACTTGTTTCCGTTTTGACGAATCAAACTATCAAGACCTGGACGGCCCGTACTCCAACCGCGTTCTTTCTTCGGGGCTGCTTGCGCCACCGTGGCAGGATCTTCGATCTCAACACGATCAACGCGAGAGTCGTCGATGAAGATCGACATCGCGCCGCGTTTGTACCAAACGCCGGCCGGCGATTGAGTAGCACTGTCAGCTTCGACTCGCGCGCCACCTTTTAAATAGATCCAGGCCGGTTGATCGTAGGTCCCGTTTTTCGATGGAGTGCGCGCAACGACTTCCGATACTTCAAAGTGATCGTCATCATTGGTGCTTGGCGTTGGCGTCGGCGCGGCCGATGGCGTATCGCGTTCAATCTTCTTTACTTTTTCTTTCGCCAGCAGATTGCTGATGCCGCCTTTGCGATACCAAACTCCCTGCGGTGATTCCCATGCATCATCGACGGTCATGTAGGAACCATCAGCGAGCTTCAGCCGGATTTGTGTTTGACCAAACACCTCCGCGGAATACACCACGACAAGCACACAGGTCAGAAGTACTGTAGTCGGTTTAAGCATTTGATCTTAATCTTCTGTGGCTAGAGCTCTAACGGATCGGCAAGCGTTCGCTCGATCATCGTCTCTTGTGTTTGCACCGGCGCGAACGTGTGCGACGTGCCGAAATAGTTGCGCCAGGCGATGTCGACAATCTGCGGCGTTAAATGAGTCTGCTTACCTTCAAACTTGCAGATGTCGGTGGCGCGATCGAGTATGTCGCGCGGTTCGCAGCCCTTCATCTGCCGATGCTCGACGTGATATTTCGTCAGGATATGGTCCAGGACCGGCTGTTCGACGGTAATCCCACGTCTACTCGCCTGTTGTTTGAAGATTGCCGTGTACGCTCCCGCCGTTGGCGGCTCGACGCGCGCGCGATATCCCATGCGTCGCAGAAACGCCTGGTCAGCGAGATCTTTCTCCTCGAGGTTTGTTGAAAACACCACGAGCTGTTCAAACGGCACTTCGATCTTCTTACCGGTGTGCATCGCCAGGTAGTCAACACGTCGTTCCAACGGCACGATCCAACGGTTCAACAGATCCTGCGGCGCAACGCGTTGGCGACCGAAATCGTCAATTACAAGCGTGCCGCCGTTTGATTTCATCTGGAATGGCGCTTCGTAGAATTTCGCAGCCTCACTCCACGTTAAGTCCGCGTTCTCGAGGGTCAACTCACCACCAACAACTACAAGCGGACGCTGAATCAACACCCAGCGTTTATCAAAATCGATCGGCGTTTCATCCTTTGACAGCGGCTCGTGGCAATGCGAATCAAAAACACGAATGATCTGACCATCGATTTCGACTGCATACGGAATCCAGATACCGCCAGCGAGGGCGCCATTGATTCGTTCTGCAACCGCCGTTTTACCTGTGCCCGGCAAGCCGGTCAGAAACAGCGAACGACGCGAGTTGATAACACAACCGAGAGTCTGCAAAAGCGACTCCGGCAGCACGAGATCGTGAAACGCCTGGCGCACTGTCTCCATCGACGCCGTGTTTGAAGGAATCGATTGGAGTTTCATCATGTGCGCGTAGTCGCGCAGCGATACCGGCGCTGGTCCAACGTAACCGCAGATTGACAACAGTCGCGCCAACCGGTCCCAGCCATGGTCCAACATCGCATAGCGCGTGGAACCAATTGCCGACTGCATCTTCACTTCGATCAACTTCTCCCGATACAGCTTTTGCAGCAGATCCTCGGTCAGGGTTCTGGGAAGATTGATGCGTTCGGCGACCGCCGTAGTCGTCGGCTCGGGTAGCATGGCGACGTGCTTCAACGCGAGGTCGCAAAGGAATCCTTCGGAAATACCGGTGTCGGAAACTTCCTCGGGAAGCGGTGGTCCCATGCTCTCGATTTCAGCGCGCGTCAGGATTGCGGTGTGCGACATGTGAGTTCTCTTTTCTTAGAACTATTTTCCGGGTGCGCTGTTAGCGCTGTTGTTAGAGGCGAGTACGAGTGCATTGCGCGTGGATTCTGATTCCGCCACGCGACCCACACGCTGGTACAGATCAGCCAGGCGACGAAGAGCGATCGAATTGCCGGGATCGATCTGGCGTGCGGCTTCGTAATAACGAATCGCATCGTCTTCACGACCAAAGCGCTCGAGCATCTTCGCGACATTCAGATTACCGGTTAATGGACCAGTAGCGCGCGAGAAGGCTTTGTAAGCTTCATCGATTTTGCCGAGCCGGCAATACGCGAGACCCAGGTTGTTGAGAATACGTTCGTCGTTGGGCGCCATTTTGGAAGCGCGCTTCAAACGATCAACGGCAGCGCGATAGTTACCGCTCTGGTAAAACGAGAAGCCCAGGTTGTTGAGAGTGTCGGCATCTTCCTGCATCTTCACCGCGCGTTCGAACGACTCACGAGCGCGATCACCGAAGCCCTTCTTGTCGTAAGCCACACCGAGCAGGTTGTGTGCTTCAGTCAACTTTGGATCCAACGAAGTGGCTAACGAAAGTTCGCCGATGGCCTCGTTGTAACGACCTTCCAGGAGATACTCCCGACCGGCTTCCAAACGTTCCCGCGCGGAATTGGAAGAACTTTCCTTCTTAACCGGCTGGTGGTGCGCGTCTTCGATTCTGGTGACGCCGACAGTCTCAAACCGCTCGGCATCTTTTTCCGTCATGCGCTCGATCTTGTTGTTGTCGTTGCCACGACCAAACAATTTTCCGAAAGCCTTGAACGGAGCGGCCAGCACCTTAACGACCTTGTTCCCGCCCTTCTTCTTTGGTTGATCGCTGTTGCCGGCTTCAACCCCTGAATCCTCGAGCACGATCTCATCCGGATCACCGTCGCGCTGGATCGTGGAAGCACTCCACATTGCGGTCACGGCGATGGTCAAAACGAAAGCGATCAGAACAGCTAATATTCTACGTTTGTTCATTGTCCACTCCTCTACATCATTGCGAGAACGTCAATGAGGTTCAGGGCTGCCGGGCCAAGGATGGCGATAAAGAGCGTGGGAAACAGGAAACAGGCGAGCGGGAACAACAGTTTAACTGCTGCTTTCTGTGCTTCCTGCTCGGCCCGCTGGCGACGCTTGGTGCGCAGCGAATCGGAGTACACGCGCAATCCCTTGGCGATCGAAGTACCAAACTTGTCCGTCTGAATCAGCATTGCGACGAGGCTGCGAATGTCGTCAACGCCGGTACGCTCAGCTAAATTACGTAACGCTTCATCGCGATCGCGTCCGACTCGAATCTCAAGATTGGCGAGTTCGAATTCAATTGCGACCGCGCTGTGCACATCCTTCAACTCCTGCGAAACCTTCATCATGGCCGCATTCAAACCAAGGCCTGCTTCAACTGAAACAACCATCAGGTCGAGTGCGTCGGCGAGCCCCCAACGGATCAGCCGCTGGCGCTTGTTAATCATCTTGGTCAAAACAAACCGCGGCAGGAAAAAGCCGACGACGAAAGCGATGATGATGTAGATCAAGGCATTCTGAAGCGGTCGCGCTGTTAAAGCACAAACACCCGCTACCAGCAGCGGAAAGCCGGCCATCGAACCGAGATGAACCCCCCGAAATATCATCGGTGCTTCGGCTGAACGATAACCCGCATGCATCAATTGCTTTTGCAGTTTGCGAGCTTCGGTTGCAGACACCGGAAGCAATTTGTTCAACGGCTGCGCCAGGCGTTGCGCGAGTTCAGTGGCCGAACTGTCATCGGAAGTTACTGAGATCGACTGCACTCCCGGTGCTACGCCTTCTTTGGAACCACCGAGGTGGCGCAATCTTTCCGTGGCAGCGCTCTGGGGTTTGTAAAGCAACCAGTAAACACCCAGCATGCCGAGTGAGATACAAACGAAAGTGGAGATGCCGATTAGGATTATCATGGTCTTTGTGCTTGGTGTTTGGTCTTTGTGTTTTGACTAAGTACAAGAGTACTAAGTGCAAAGCACCACAATCAGATTTGTATCCGCAAAATCTTTCTAACAATCAACATACCCGTTATCTGCATTACCAATGCGACGGCAATCAGGTAGTGACCACGTGGATCCTTCCACAAAACGCTCATGTATTCGGGATTCATGACCGTCACCGCTACCGCCACGAAGATCGGCAATCCGCACAACAACCAGGCAGACATGCGCGAGCTGGTAGTCAGCGTTTTCAGGTCGCCCAGAATCCGGAATCGTTCGCGAATCGTGTACGAAACTTTTTCGAGGATCTCAGCCAGGTTGCCGCCAGTCTCGCGCTGAATCAGAACTGCAGTCACACACATTCTGAGATCAAGCAACGGCATTCGCTGCGTCAGGTTTTCGAGTGCCAGCTTTACGGAGAGACCAAGATTCTGCTCTTCGTAAGTCTTGCGAAACTCAGTCGCAATTGGCTCCGGCATTTCAGTCGAAACCATGTGCAACGCTTCCGAGAAAGCATGACCGGCACTCATCGCTCTGCTCACCAGGTCGAGTGCATCCGGTAGCTGTTCCAAAAAACTGTTGAATCGCTTCTTGCGTCGATACCAAACGTGCAGTAACGGCAACGAAGCACAAGCCAGTCCCGCCAGGACCATGATCGGGATAAACACCGTCAGCACTGATGCTGCCAGGCCACCGAGCATTCCGGACATGAACGAAAACATCAGTAGTCGCGAAGGAGTGATGTGAAGATCCGCCTGGTCCAGCATCCGCTTCAAGTGAAGCGTCGCCTGCATGTTGATTAACATGCGATTCATCCAGGGGATTTCGCTCATCAACTCGTTGCGCGCGAGCACCACGTCGATGTCTTCGGTGTGAGCCGAGTGCATCAGGGCTTCTGACAACCGCTTTTGCAGACGCGCACGCTTTTTCTCTGTTCCGTGAGTGGCCAGCAGGTACGCTCCCAGCACCAGGAACAACGCGAACACAAATACGAGAAACGATATGAGCATGATTACTCCTCGAAGAAAACGCGCGGCAGTTGCAGTCCGCAAGCCTTTAACCGTTCCGCAAATCTTGGACGAATACCAGTTGGACGGAAGCGACCGAGCACCGTACCTTCACGATCAACACCCGTGCGCTCGTACTGGAAGATCTCCTGCATAGTGATTGTTTCGCCTTCCATGCCGGTGACTTCCGAGATCGACGTCACGCGACGCGAACCGTCAGACATGCGCGCCACCTGGACCACGAGATTTAACGCCGAAGCGATTTGCTGGCGCATGGCGCGATCCGAAAGACGCATACCGGTCATCTGGATCATTGTTTCCAGGCGAGCCATGGCGTCGCGCGGTGTGTTGGCGTGAACTGTGGTCAAGCTGCCGTCGTGGCCGGTGTTCATGGCCTGAAGCATGTCGATCGCTTCACCGCCACGAACCTCGCCGATCACGATGCGATCGGGGCGCATACGAAGCGCGTTCTTAACGAGGTCTCTTTGCGTCACTTCACCGCGACCTTCGATGTTGGGAGGTCGCGTTTCCAGTCTGACGACGTGCGGCTGCTGGAGTTGAAGTTCCGCCGAGTCTTCAATCGTAACGATGCGTTCGTTTTCGGGAATGTAAGCGGAAAGCGCATTGAGCAGGGTCGTTTTACCGGCGCCGGTACCGCCCGAGATCAAAACGTTCAGGCGCGCGGTAACTACCATCTGCAACATGTCGGCAATGTCTTTAGTCAGCGCGTTGAATTCGACCAGCGAAGCCATCTTCAGCGGATCGGAACCAAAACGACGAATCGAAACTACTGGGCCATCGATCGAGAGCGGCGGGATGATGGCGTTGACACGCGAGCCATCCTGCAAACGAGCGTCGACCATCGGCGAAGATTCATCAATGCGACGCCCGACTGACGAAACGATGCGTTCGATAACGCGCATCAAGTGCTCGTCGTCTTTGAACTGCACGTTCGTGCGCTCGATCTTGCCGCGACGTTCGATGTAGATCGTCTTGGCGGAGTTAACGAGGATGTCGGAGATGGTTGGATCTTTCAGCAGCGGCTCAAGTGGTCCAAGTCCGAAGAGTTCGTGCTGAACGTCATTGACCAGACGCTCGCGCTCGGCAACTGACAACGGCATTGCTTCCTGAGCCAGCACCGCTTCGGCCAGCCGCGAAACTTCCGCATGGACCTGATCCGGAGTCAGCGTCTGCAGCTTGGTCAAATCCATCCGGTTGATCAAAGTCCGGTGGAGCCGCGACTTCATTTCCTGAAACGAGTGCTGACCGGTTCCATCAGCGACTGGCCCGGAGCCGTTGCCATTATTGTTTCCGATTAATCTTTCACGTAGTGCCATGATGTTTGCTTATCTGCGGGGCTGCCGCTGTTAGACCTTTTCCATTGAGGCTTGCAGTTTGAAATTCGGTTGGGCCGGCTGCTTCTTCAGCAATGAAGCCCAGAACGGACGGCGTTGTTTCGACTCATCAATAGGCGCGAGACCAAGCGACATTTTTTGCGCTACGCGACGAATCTCGAGGGCGATCTTTGAAGTCGGTTCCGACTGCACCAGCGGTTCGCCAAGATTGATAGAGCCGACGGCGGTTTGGTAATCGCTGGGCACAAAAGCCACGACCGGTTCGCCCAAAAACTTTTCCACCTGCCGGAGATCGAGATCGATCTGCTTGCTCCAGCGATTGACGACAATCTTCACTTTCTGGCGCGGGTATCCGAGACGGTCGAAAATCTCGAGCGCTCGCTGAGTACTGCGGATGGCGGGAATGTCGAGGGTCAGTATCAAAACGATCTCGTCGGATTGATCGAGCGCTGCGAGTGTGATCGAGTCGAAAGTGTGCTGCGGATCGAGCACCACGTAGTCATAGTGATCACGCAATTTCTGCAAAACTTCAAAAATGTGCTGTGGTTCGATCTCGTCAGCCGAGTCGGCTTCTCTCGGCGCCGCGAGTAACGACAGATGCGTTGAGTGTGGAGTTACCAGGCTGTTGATGAGCGTTTCGTCGAGGCGCTGGCGCTTTTCAACCATGTCGGCGATCGAGTATTTCGGTTCGAGCCCGAGAAACAGCGGCAGATCGCCGGCCTGAAGATTGAGATCGACGAGCACTGTTTTCGAATTCGTAGCGGCGGCGAGATTAGTGGCAATAAAGGAAGTGCCGCAGCCGCCCTTGCTCGAAAACACGGCCACCATGCGACCTTTTTTCTTCGGAGTCTCAACCTGGCTGGAGCAAAATTCTGAAACTCGATTCAACACCGTGCGCAGTTCGTCGCCGCTAATCGGTATACGCAGAAACTCGCGCGCACCGGCACGCAAACTGCGCAAGATCATATCCGGCGACGCATCCTGTGCGGCTGAGATCAATGCCGTTTCGGGACACTCTGCGTTCAGTTTCTCAATAAACCTGACGGCGTGGTCTGCGTTTGGTCCAAGTGCGATGATCGCGGCCGCTGGTTTGAGGCGAATGATCTCCTCATAAAGCTGTTCGGTATCGTTACCACCGGCGAGCAGCTTCACGCGCGATTCGTTGGAAAGGGCTTTGCGGATGTCTTTAAAGTTTTCTAGTCCCGTGCTGAGGACTACTACTGAAATTGGTTCGGTCATCTCTTCCTCGTGATTCGTTAAAATCGAATCCAACTGCCGGCGGCTGTCTGAATTGAAACTATTGACAGAGTGCCTGGGGGGTTAGGGAGGTCCATCGCGATACTGCAAGGCCGGCGATACTAATTTCGACCGGAGCGATGTTCAGTGGGCTGGCATGGTACTGGCGCCACCCGGCAGTGGATTCGAAACTTGAGACTGGCATGTTTATCGTCACCCTTGATTGTTTGTCATTCCTACTTGGTGACCGGAACAAAACCACCGCTTTCACCTGTCAGCGCAGTGTTGTAAGCCGGCATGGTGATGGTGGTGCCAACTATCGGAATGACAAACTGGAATTGGTAATTAGTGATATTGACTGAGACCGTACCCTTGTTCACTCCGAACTGCGAGTAATTCACCGAAACGTGCGTGGGGCTTAGATTCGGAACCAATGGCTGAGTGCCGCCATCTTCGTCTCCGTACACCACTACGTTTTTTACCTTGCTGATGTCAGAGGCGGAATGAAGCGTGGCGTATCTAGCCCCACGTCGCGCTGCATCCGCCAGTGCGTTATGAACCCAAAGCGCTCGTCCGAATTCGATGACCGCAAACATCGAGGTAAGGAAGACGGTCAAGGCAATCGCGAATTCAAGCAGCGAAGCGCCGCGCTCATTCGAGTTAAATGATTTTCTTTGCCTCATCATCTTTCCCTTTACTAGATCGGAGGAGGTTGGGTTAACAGGTACCGCATCGTCACACTGGGCTTCACCTCAACTGCCGTTGAAAGACCGGTTATTTTGAGGAGCGAACCCAGGTTGAAGATTGGTTGATGCTGGAAGCCACTGATCTGAACCTTCACTCGTTGAGGCAGAATCGCAACTCCACCCTCGCGAGTAATCACGACGTTTGACGTTGTCAGACCAGGGAGTATTGGCGAACCTGTGCCGGTCGGATTGCCATAGACCACAATGTTCTTTGCGGTCGTATCCTGAGCGGCATTTACCGGAGCGGTAGTCAAATAGCGACTTCCCACTCGCGCTGCTTTTGCCAGGGTCGTGTACTCGTAAAAGAACCGGCCAAACTCTGCAGTGGCTCCAAACAAGATTAGAAAGATCGGTACAACTATCGCGGCCTCTACCAACTGGACACCACGCTCGTCCTGACGAAAACGCTGCAGGTCGAGTATTCGTCTCCAGCGACGGCGGCTGCGGATTCTGCGAATTCTTGCATGCATAATTTTCACCTACTTGTAGAGAACCGGCACCGCCAGATTGTCGTTCCCCGGGCCTGCGCCCGGGTCGAAGTAACTGTTACCTGCAAACGCAGTATCGGTGATGTATTCAGCTTTCAGCTCACCGCCGTTGCCGCCACCGACCTTGGTCTGCAGGAAAAAGACACCAAACCTGCTGACGACGATCGAGTCGCGGCCATTTCCCGGTAACCCGCTTGCGATCGGTATAAACACAACGCGTCGATCAGCGACGCCGATGTTTTTAGGAGCCTTGAAGGCAGTCCCGTCGCGATACTGAGAGTAGGTGATGTTTTCAGCGATGTTGGTATCCGGCGGTGACGTTGCGGGATCCAAACCGCCGGCGTAGTCATCAAACCGCGTATTGATTCCCTGCCGGACTGGACCAGCAGTCACGCCTGGTTTGGTTTCAACTTCCGTTCCTACGGAGATGCACCAGTTGACGCCATTCGCCATTCCCTCACGGTCGCCACTACCACCTGACTCGATTGGAGCCAGCAGTTGATAGTTACCCGGAGAGATGTGATCGCCGCCTTCTAAACGGAAGGTGTAGGTATTGCCTGGTGTAATCGGATTATCGGGATAGTCGAGCACAAACGCGGGCAGCCACGGACAGATAACATTCAGCGAGACCGAATAACCCGCGGTGGCTGTTGCCGAAAGGTTCTTGCTGCCCAGAACAAACGCAGCAAACGAAATACCGACTGACGTAGTCGGCGTTGTCACTCTGACAAAACGAATGTTAGTGGGTATCGCGGCGGCAGCGACCTCCCCCATGTACGTACCATTGAGATTGACTGAAAATTCAACACTCGTACGCGGAATACTCACGCCGGTTTTGTTGAACTCGTGTTTGTTCATCTCCGCGACGGCCCGATTGACAGCTTCGGTAATTCCGGGAGCGCCACCATCCAGCGCGGACACGCCTGCCAATGCCGCTGCATCAGCCGCGTTCTGCAATTCTGTTTTTGACAAATACATCCTGCTGATATCGATGCCCAAACCGACGGCCAACAGGACTGACAACATCGCGATTGACGAGGTCGCCAGAATTGAGCCTCGTTCTCGTCTTCTCTTTTGCCCTTGTTTCAATTGTCTTTGATTCATTGTCTTCCCCTTTAAGTTTCAACAAGGTCGGCAGAGAGAGTGTGCCAACTTAAAAAAATCTAGTTAGGAATGATGTTGCAGGATGCGAGCGGATTGGCGGAGGGTATGTCACACGGAACATAACCAACGCTTTCGCCCGGTAACGATGTTCGATAGGCAGGCATCGTGATGGTGCCCCCGATCAATGGAACCGAAAACCTGAATTCGTAGTTGCTGATCATGACGGTAGCGCGCGAGCTTAGTTGCACTCCGTTATAGTTGGCATATTCGATATTGACGTTGGTGGTCGTGAGCCCGTTCACGAGCGGCGTTGTGCCGCCCGCTGGATCTCCATAGACGACCATGTTCTTCACTGCCTGCTGTCCGGCGGTATCATTTCTGCGAATCGCTGCATATCTGACGCCTCGCCTTGCAGCATCACGCAGGGCGTTATGGGTCCAGTACAACCGGCCAAATTCGAGCACGCCGAACAGGACCGTCAGGAACACCATTCCCACTATCGCGAATTCAACCAACGTTCTGCCTGCTTCGTTTTTTCTACCAGCTAGTCTTTGCATAACCACTCTCCTTATCCCGCACCGGGCGGCAACTAACCTGCGGTTGGTCCGTTGTAGAGTTGGTGCATCGTGGCACTGGCGTTAATCGGTATGTTCAGTGACAGGCCCGAAATGCCAGTCAACTTGCCCACATCGAAAAGTGGTGTGTAGTTATAGCCAACTATCCTGACGGTGACTGAATCGATGTTGTTCACGGATGGTCCATTGGAGACGACGCTCACATGACCGGTGGTCAAGCCCGGCAGGATTGGTCCCTTGGACGTATCGGAGAAGTCGCCGTAAACGACCATGCGTTGCGTTTCAGGAATTGTCCACGATGCATTCTTTTCCCATTTACTTGCGTGACGAGCGCCACCCCGAACAGCATTGGTCAATGTGGTGTAGGTGTAAAAGAAGCGGCTAAATTCTGCCAGGCCGCCAAACAACATGAGCATGACAGGCAACGCGACTGCCAACTCGAGGAGCTGGGTTCCGCGTTCCTCTTTTCCAAAGCGACGAATTTTTCCGAGAGTCAAAATTTTTCTGCGCATAAATCACCTCTATTTGTACAGAACCGGTACCGCGAGTTCGGTCATTTGCACCTCGCCGGGCGTGAATGTGCCCATCGGTACGGCGATCGGCGCTCCGATGTACTCCACCTCCAGGTTGCAATCCGTACCGACCTTCTTCTTGATAAAGAATCCGGCCAGGCGGTTGGAAACAACCGTTCGGTTGGTCGTGTTATAGGTGCTGTTATTGGTTATCGGTACTGTGATAATGCGACGGTTAAGCATGCCGTCAGAACGCTGCTTGACCTGATTACCCTGCATGTCTCGATACTGCTGGTAGGTGATGTTCTCCTGGGTAATCGTGTCAGGCGGTTGATCGACTGCATTTGATCCGGCATGAGCGCTGTAGTCACCAAACCGCGTGTTCATTCCAATCTTGGCATAACGGCACATCTCTGATTGCGAGAGATTCGCAACGGTATAAGTGTCGCCGATATAACCATAAGCGTGGACTGGACCAGCCAGAATCATTTCGCCATCCGGACCGGCAAGCACGCGATAGCTGGTTGGCGTTTTGTCAGTGCCGGCCTTCGCGTTCAGGGTAAGCACGTTGCCTTTTACTATCGGCGCTGTACTCGATTCGACGAACGCATACGCCGTGTAGAACTTGTTCATCGAGAGCCCGACTGACAAGCCGGCCACGGCGCTGCTGGAAATGTTCTTGGTTTTGCCCAGCGTCACGGCGGCAAATGAAACGCCAACCGGCTGCGGCGGAACTTCCACTTTCACGAAGCGGATTTGAGCCGGCGAGGCAACGGCGCTCGCCTGGTCCAGGTATGGCCCATTAAGATTTCGTGAAAACGTAACGTCAGAAGGATTGATAGTGACGTTGAGTTTTACATCATACTTGTTCAGTGTTTTGGTCGCTTCGACGACGGCGAGCTTGATCCCTCCCGAAGTCGAGTTTAGCTGCGACGCAGCGGCCAATGCCGCTGCGTCGGCTGCATTCTGTAACTCGGCCTTCGCTGAATAGAAATGACTGATATCTATCGCGAGACCGGTAGCCAGCAACATCGAGAGCATACCGATCGAGGTCATGGCCAGCACTGAACCCCGTTCAGACCGACGATCTACTTTCTTTACGAACCTCATTCAGACACCTCCCATCTTCAACGGAAACTTAGGAACGTTTAAGGCTTGATCGGCTCAGGCACGAAGTCAGGGATTGTCGCTTTCGCGACGGGAAGATACGGGTTCACTTTGCGCGTGCTCGAGACGACGCCCGTACCATTTTGTGAACCTTGTTCGGTCGCAGACTTTTTCTCTTCGACCTTCACTGGTTCGGCGGCTTTGGGGGTAGTTTCGTTCTGGCCGGAGACTTTGTAACCACTCTGGCCCTGGACGCCTTCGCCTTTCGGCTCAACACCCAAAGGTGACGTGCCTTTCAGACCATCGACACCACGCAGCGTCGGCAGGTCGTCCGGACTGACCGGTTTAATCATGTGTGCGGTGACAAAGAACATCAGCTCGGTCTCTTTCTTCTCGAATGACTTCGATTTGAAGAGCGCGCCGATTATCGGAATGTCGCTGACGATCGGAATGCGCGACAGAGTTTTTGTTTCAGTGTTATCAAGCAAACCAGCCAATGCGAACGATTGACCATCACGCAGCTCAACGCCAGTCTTGGCGCGACGAGTGCGGAGCGCCGGAACGACGAAACCGTTGAAGCGAACGCCATTCGTGAAATCGATGGTGGAAACTTCCGGTTCGAGTTCGAGACGGATGTGGTCTTCGTCAATAATGGTCGGTTTGAAGTTCAGGCGGATGCCATACTCTTTCCAAACGATCGTGATACCACCGCCCTGTGAAGCGCTGAAGTTCTGAAGCACCGGCACCGGGAACTCACCACCGGCGAGGAAGCTCGCCTGCTGACCATTCATGGCGATCAGGTTTGGTTCGGCCAATTCGCGAAACGCACCTTCAGTGCGCAACACCCGGAGCATGGCCGCCGTGTTGAGTGATCTATTGAAAAGCAGGAGGTTAAGTGTCGGATTCAGAATTGCACTGGCGCTGCCGATGACCGACTCGCTGATGCTGGATGGACCACCACCGCTGTTAGCGTAACCACCACTCATTCCGTTCTGCAGGAACGAGGTGCCGTAGTCGCGCAGACGATTGCGATTTACCTCGGCCACCCGAACTTCAAGACGAATCTGCGTCGCATCCGAAACCGGCGACGTCAACATGTTCACTACTTTGAAATTCGCGGCTTCAATCACGGCCTGGACCTGTGAAGCCGTGGTGGCATCCTTCACGCTGCCCGAGATCACAACTGATCCATTGGCTTGGCTGAGACGGATATCTTCTTTCGGAAACAGTGCGCGAATCTGCGAGTCGATCAACGACAGATTGCCACGCACAAAAACGTCAAAGGTTAAAAACTGACCGCCGGTCTGCTCCCATGCGATGAAGTTGACCTGACCGAAAGCTTTTCCATTAACGAGCACCTGATCGGGTGTTACGAGCACGGCTTCAGCGATGTCTGGGTTTGAAACCGAAAAGCGACCGACCGGACGATCGAAATTGATCACGCGCGACTGTCCCACCAGAACGTTGACGGCAATTGCATCTTTGTTCTGACTAAAAGACGCCTTGTAGGAGTTTTCCTGGGCGTGCGCGAAGGAGGTAGCAACAATTGTAATCAGTGACGCCAGTAATAAACTCATTCGGCGTGAAATTGGGGAACGGCTCTGCATGATCTTATGCTCCTTTGTTTCAAGCGATCGTCAATGCGATCAACTTCAAGTGGTTCAATTAGGGTTGAGTGATCTATGGAAACTCGACGCTGCGCTTCTTGGCGCCTTCGATCATTTCCACTGACGCACGCGGAGTGGGCTGAGGAGCTGCGGGGGCGGGTGCGGCAACTGGTTTCGGTGCGACTGACACTCGGCGCACCGGCTTCGCTTCAGATTTCGGCTGTTCACTCTTCAGTGAACCCGGCTCGGGAGCCGGCATGGCGGTATCGCCATTCAGCAATCCACGCTTGTTGACGCCAGGCGTCTTTTCGTCGCCCTGGTCGATCTGGCTGCGCATTACGAGTTGCAGTTTTCCTTCGCTGGAAGCCAGCGCCAGTTTCTCGGCCTGCTCGGGTGTGACCTGAAGCGTCACAGCCTTGACGCTATTCGCTTCGCGCTCATCTTTGGGCTTGTCGATGTTCTGACCGTTGGCGAGAACCTTGATGTTCTGCAACACGATCTTCGAGATAGGATCCTGCATGCCGGAACCCTCGCGGGGATCGATCACAACCACCACGTCAACGAAAGCGCCGGGCATGATGAAACCGGAGATACCCGCGGCATCGTCGACCTTCACGGTCATCGCGCGGTAACCCTCGGGAATGATCGCCGACAAACCGGCGGCAGTGCCTTCCGGCGCCAAACGGCTTTCGGTGATCGGCTCGCGAGGAGCAATGTTCATCACCGCCACTCGACCCGCTAGTTTTTCAGGATTGTCGAAAGCTCCGTCGGGAGTTGATTCCTTGGGAAACTGGACCACCGTGATCTGCTCGGGAATGATCTTGCTCCCGAGCGGGATCGCGACTTTGGCCACCGCAACTTTGTTGAAGTCTTTGCTGAAGGCCTGCGCGCTCGATAAATACTTGCTGACTGAAACGGCAGCGAGCACTCCAAAAATGAGTGCTCCTACCAGAACTATGAAAAATCGTTTGTTTCGCATGGGAATCAACTCTCCGTTCTGCCAGGTCAAAGGCCTGGGGGGTTAACCGCTAGGGGTGAAAAATCGCCGTTGCGATAATGGCGCCGATGGTGATCGCCACACCGTAAGGAATGGTTTTTCGCTGGTCAGCAGGAACGCTGAATTTGGGCATTTGCCAGCCCGGCAGTAGACCGACAAGAATCTGCAGCACGCGATGCATGGTCGACACGAAAACTCCCGATCGCAGAATCGAAACGAGAGCCAGCACGCCGCCTGTTAACACCACCACTACAAATGTCGGCAATACAAGTTGAGCACCGATCAAGGATCCGATCGCGGCGAAGAGCTTGACGTCGCCCGCGCCCATCGCTCCGAAAACGTGCAGGATGAACATCAGAATGAATGCCAGAACGCAGCCGCTGAGGCTGTTAAGAGCACCGCTGAAGCCGCCCAGCGAAAGGTTAATAATGAATCCGGTTATGAGTGTGGCGATGACGAAAGGATTTGGAATACGGCGATAGCGCACGTCGTAGTAGATGATGATCACTGCGAGCGGCACTAAGAAAAATTCGAATGCTGTGGCGGTTGGACTAAGCATCTTGCGACTACTTTTTGTTTGAGGGTTGGAGCAGAAAAGTGGGCGGCGCACCCGTGAGTAAAACTCAACATGGCGCGCCACCGGCAATGGCAGTTCACTACCTGGAGGTCACTTGATGAAACCTGCCAGCGTATTGATTCTCGCCCCGATGTTGGTTCCCAGTGTCTGGAACGCCACGACCGCTGCGAGTGCTACGAGAGCAGCAGCGACGGCATACTCAGATAGCTCAAGCCCGGCTTCGTCTTTCAAAAATTTCTTGAACATAATCAGTTCTTCCTTCTTTAGAATTGAAGGCTTGAGCCTTCTCAAACAACCGGCAGCAACTTGCCACTGCCGGAGCAAATGAACCTCAGAGAACTACTGAAGCTTTCCGGCCAGTTCGTTGATCTTGGTGCCGATGTTGGTTCCCAGAGCCTGGAAAGCAACGACTGCTGCCAAAGCGACGAGTGCTGCCGCTACGGCGTACTCCGAAAGTTCAAGTCCGGATTCATCTTTTAAGAATTTCATGAACATTTAATGGCTCCTCCCCCGATTTGAAGGCGTTGTGCCTTCGCTTCCAGCCGGCAGCATTAAAAAGAGCTGCTGCCGGAGCGACTGATATCAATGAACTACTTAATCTTGCCGGCGAGTTCGTTGATCTTCGTGCCGATGTTGGTTCCCAACGTCTGGAAGGCGACTACCGCTGCCAACGCGACGAGCGCTGCGGCAACTGCGTACTCTGAAAGTTCAAGACCGGTTTCATCGTTGAAAAATCTCTTAATCATTTGGGTTGCTCCTTTTAGTTTCGATTAGGCGTTGTTGCTCGAACGAGCCGACAGATGAAGGCGGGTGTCACTACTTGTTTTGGCTGCGAGTGAAACTGCTTTGGACGTGCGGCGTCCGAAGCCGTTGATGCCACTAAGCACAGCGCTCAACAACGTGAGCATCAGCAGCAGCACCTCGTTATCTTTGATCCCCGCGGTCTGGATGCTGACGAGAATTGCCAGCGCCAGGAACGGCGATAAGATGATGAGCATTGCGACTGATGCCAGGTTTGTAGTTGTTTTAGCTTTCATTGCTTTTGTCAACTCGACCAGTGATGCGATTGCGATTGCTCGCGACGTTCATCCTGTTTACAACCGGTGTGCCAGTAGGGTGTGGTGCAGAAGATTGAGGTTTTTGGCGATTTGCAGTTGAAGTTTGTAGCCTGCGGTTGACAACTTCCGTTGGTCCAATGGAGGTGAAACGAGGGTGATCGACGATGGAAGTTTTTGTTTTTGTTGGACTTGGACCATTGTCGCCCGCAGTTGACAGCGTTCTAACAGGCCAACGCTCCAATTGCGACAAGCAGAATCAGCCACAGAAAAACGCGGATGAAGAAGGATCTTTTTTCTGATCCGGGTTCATCCGCGTTCATCTGTGGCTGGTTATTTTTACGGCTAAGCCCGGTATTGCATGCCGGGTTCGGTGTCTTCCTGTAAAAAGTCTCCGATGTCGATCGCCAATCGTTTTAATTTCTTATAGAGCGTCTGTCGTGAACCTAATCCAAGTGCCTCACTGGCTTTCGCCACATTGCAATCGTGACGTTTGAGAGTTTCAGTGATCACTCTGCGCTCGTAGTTATCCAGTAGATCATCGAGACGTTCGCCGGCTGCTTCCGATTGAAAGTTTTGCGGACTAATGCGCGAACTGATGTTTTCGGGTCGAATATATCCATCATCTTCGGCGTAGAGCACCAGACGTTCAATCTCAGCGGCGAGCTCACGAATATTCCCAGGCCAGGAATACATCTCGAGAATCTGGATCGCGTCCGCAGTAATTCCAGAAATCGGTCGTTCGTTCTTCCGCGCGTAGTGACTAACAAAATGCGAGATCAGAGTGGAGACATCTTCGCGGCGTTCTCGTAATGGCGGCACCTTCACAGTCAAGGTGGCAATTCGATAATAGAGATCCTCGCGAAACAGTTTCTCACTCACCAGAGTTTCAAGATCCTTGTGCGTGGCGGCAATCACACGCACATTCACTTTGCGCGGTGCCCGTTCTCCAAGCGTATGAATCTCTCCTTCTTGTAAAAACCTGAGCAGCTTTGGTTGCAACGGCAGCGGCAGATCGCCGATCTCGTCGAGAAACAACGTTCCATTCTCTGCCGAACGAATCAACCCGGCCTGATCTGTCATCGCCCCGGTAAACGTTCCGCGTCGATGACCAAATAACATGCTCTCGATCAGTTCCGCCGGCACGGCCGAACAGTTAAAAGGAATAAATTCACTTTCGGATCGACGGCTTAGACGATGAATGGCACGAGCGATCAACTCTTTGCCCGTACCGGATTCGCCGGTGACAAGAATCGTTGAATTCGAATCTTTGATCCGCTCGATGTTGCGAGCCACATCTGCCATCGCACGGCTACTGAAAACCATTCCCGGTAATGAACTCACCGAAGGTGTCCCAACCGGTTTCGCCGCCGCTGGAATGGCGTTAACGGATTGATGTGAGTGGGCCAGGTGGGCCACGTCACTGAGCGCCTTTAGTTCTTTTGCTTGTTGCGCTGTCAGTGGTCGAACACAACGTCCATATAAAGCCGCGCCCTCACGTGCCGCGGACGGCATTGAAAGAAGTAAGCAGATCGCCTGATCGCCTTCTTCTGCCGGGTGCGGCCTGCCTTTGCTGGCAAAGATCTCCGCGACTGCAGTTTCGCCGATCGCGATTTCCGAATCTTCAAGACCTTCAGCCCAACGCAATGTTGGTTTGCCCGACTCGGACATAGCCCAGATCGATAAGCCGTAAGTGGGCGCGGTCGACTCCACCATCAGGCTCATCTTGATCATCACTTCATAAAGCAGATCGGGGCCGCCATTGGCAGCTTCACAAACTGCCCGGACGATAGAACTGATAGGTAATCGCAGAGAACCAGACTCCGAGACTGGGACGTCCGGGCTTAGGACCGAAGAGTCAGACATCAACCACCCTTCCTTACACTTTCTTTTGCTCGAAAAAAGACGCTGGGATCCTTATTTAATTGAGGTGCCGGGACAAAGGATTTCAACAGTCGTGGTGCCATGGGCTTTACGCCCGCAGGACTTGAAGTCTAGTGACCTCAAGCCCAACTGTCAACAACATTTAACAAAGTTGGCCTGTGTTATCGATCTTCGACTGGGAAGCCGGGAGATCGGGGACGGCAGCGGTCGAATTGCCCATGAAAACCGCCACTTTCAGCCGTAGATTTCCGATCGCCGCCTGTTCGCCCCTTTTAGCGCTTAAGCGCTCTTAGTTCAAGTAAATGTTCAACTTACGGGCTTAAACCATTGAAGAGAAATATCTTTACACCCCTTAAGCACGATGCTACATTCCGGCCATGTCGCCGCTAAGTTATTGAGCGGTAACGAATTGAAAACTCATAAAGTACATTTTGTTGGGGCTGTTGGGCATGAAGTATCGCCTATGTTGTGGTCAATTCCACAGATTTACTTAAGCAGCCTCTTAAATCTTGAAGCGCATGACAAGCTAATCGGGACGGGGATGGCAGGACCGCCGACACGGACGCTTTCACCTTTGCCGCAGTTGGCATGGAGCTGGGAAAAGACAAACTGAGCAAATTGAACGGCAAAGGAACTGGGAGGTAAAAGGTGAGCAAGGCAGCTAATAATTATTGGGTGGACGAGCGAATCCGGTCGCAACGTGTGGCTCCGCGTGCGAATTCGCTGGCGTCAGTGCAACAGATCTCGCTGGATATCATCGGTACGCGCACTGAAGTGCGCCGCCGCGGCGGAATAATTCCCTCCTGGGTTGTATTTAGCATGATTTTGCTGGCGACTTTGGCGGTTTGCGTGACCGTTAATCTAAGGACACGCGCCAAGGTTCAGGTTGCCGCACAGCAGTTCACGGCGATGCAGACGGACGTTGAAGTCCTGCGCAGCGTGAACCAATCGTTGAAAACAGACCTGGAAAACCTGCGGACTAACTCGCGCACAATCGAACAGGCGGCACGCGACCGCTTGAACATGGTTCGCAGCAACGAGTTTGTCGTTCCCGTTGAATAATCCAATGACTTATCACGGAACAATTAATTTCTACGCCCGCCCAAACCTGCCCGTAGCTTTCTCCTGCATGACGTCCACGCAACCGGGTTAACCTTCCGAGCCGGCGCGGCTGTGACTGCCATCGCAGCCGCGCTCCCCTTCTCCGCCACAAAAAGCACAAAAAGTACAGAACAGAAGAAGATTTTCTGCTCCGTGCCTATCGGTGTGAATCCGTGGTAAATTCTCGTCATGCCTGAAACGAAGGAAAGCTCAGTTGCCGAAATAGAGCGTGAGCGTTGGGAGCAAGAGACGCTTCAACCGGCGCTCGACAAACATCCCGAACGAAAAAAGAGTTTCCAAACAGTTTCACTTGCGGAGGTCGAGCGTCTCTACACGCCGACCGATACCGCGGATCTCGATTTCGATCGCGACGTCTCTTTTCCAGGTGAGTTTCCCTATACCCGCGGCATACATCCCACCGGCTATCGCGGCAAGCTCTGGACCATGCGCCAGTTCGCCGGGTTCAGCACACCGGAAGAAACCAACGCCAGGTTCAAATACCTGATGGCGCAGGGCCAAACCGGTCTCTCAGTCGCGTACGACCTTCCCACTTTGATGGGTTACGACGCCGACTCGCCATTGTCGGAAGGAGAAGTCGGAAAATGCGGAGTGGCTGTCTCGTCCCTTGCCGACATGGAAGTTCTCTTTGACGGCATTCCGCTCGAGCAGGTCACCGTCTCGCAAACGATAAACGCACCGGCGTCGATCCTGCTCGCGATGTATCTCGTAGTTGCCGAGAAGCAGGGCGCGAGCTGGGACAAGATCTCGGGAACACTGCAGAACGATATTCTCAAGGAATACATAGCGCAGAAAGAGTGGATTTATCCGATCAAGCCGGCGATGAAGCTGGTGATCGACACCTTCGGATTTTGCACCGAGCACGTGCCTCGTTATAACCCCATCTCGGTTAGCGGCTATCACATCCGCGAAGCCGGAGCGACAGCCGCACAGGAACTGGCTTTCACGCTGCGTGACGGTATCGAGTATGTGGCCTGGGGCGTGGAGGCTGGTCTGGATGTCGATCGTTTCGTTCCGCGCATGTCCTTCTTCTTTAATGCGCACAACGACTTCTTTGAAGAGATTGCGAAGTATCGCGCTGCACGCCGCATCTGGGCGCGCGAGATGAAGCGTCGTTTCGGCAGCAATTATGAGCGCACGCTGCAAATGCGTTTCCATACGCAGACAGCCGGTGTTTCACTGACGGTCCAACAACCTCTCAACAACATTGTTCGCGTCGCGATCCAGGCGCTTGCCGGCGTGCTCGGCGGCACGCAGAGTCTGCACACTGATGCTTACGATGAAGCGTTGGCGCTGCCGACAGATCGCGCGGCTCTCATCGCACTACGAACGCAGCAGATCATCGCGGAAGAAACGGGCGTAGTAAATACAGTCGATCCACTCGGTGGCTCTTATTATCTCGAGTCGCTGACAGAAAAAATGGAGCAGGAAGCGCTGGATTATTTCCGCAAGATCGACGCAATGGGTGGAATGGTTTCAGCCATCGAAAAAGGATTTCCGCAACGCGAGATTCAGGATTCTGCTTATCAATATCAAAAGGCGGTTGAGCGCGGCGATCAGGTCATCGTAGGTATAAATAAATATGCGATGACCGATCAACCATCAGAGGTTCCGATTCTGGTGATTGACGAATCCGTACGCACGCATCAGTTGGAACGCCTCGAACAAACACGCACTCGTCGCGATGACGGCGCAGTTGCAAACACACTCGACAAGTTGAAAGTCACGGCGCAACGAAATGAGAACACGATGCCGGCGACGATTGACGCAGTTCGCGCTTATGCAACGCTGGGTGAGATCTGCGCGGCGCTCAGAGACGTTTACGGAATCTACGAAGAACCAGCTTTTTAGTCCGCACTTATGTCCACTAGAAAAATTCGAATACTGGTCGCGAAGCCCGGACTGGACGGTCATGATCGAGGTGCGAAAGTGATCGCTCGCGCGCTTCGCGATGCCGGCATGGAAGTGATTTACACCGGGTTGCGGCAAACACCCGAGATGATTGCAGCAGCGGCGTTGCAGGAAGACGTCGATGCGGTCGGCGTCTCGATCCTGAGTGGCGCGCACAACACCTTATGCCCGCGCATCATCGAACTCCTTCGCGAGAAGGGCCTGGACAACGTCCTCGTTCTGGTAGGCGGTATCGTCCCCCAGGAAGACCTGCCCAAACTCAAAGAGCAGGGCGTCGCCGAAGTATTCCTACCCGGCACCCGCATGGACGACATCGTCAAGTTTCTCGAAGCCAACGTCAAACCCCGCGAATAGAGCGTAGTCGAACAGTCGATCGCTCTCGCCACGACGGCGCAACGCAAATCCAAATCCTCAAATTCTGAAGCATCTGCCGTTGCGCCGCTGCGTGAGAAATCCTTGTTTGGTCCAGCCTTTCACTTCAAATTTGTGGAACAGTTTCCGGTTTTTCGGATGAACTACGATCTCGTTCGTAGCTAATTCGCGGAAATGGCCCATAAACTCGGGATTTCTCAGTTGCGAGCATGAGGCATGTAGGTTGCTAAGCATAAGTCCGTAATAGACTTACAGATCCAGCGGGTTAGCAAACCTCCCCCGACAACTCACCTTTATCAGGAGACGATTACCATGAAGACTAGCTTTTCTGAAAGATGGCTTTTTAGAGCCTTCCTGACGATGTTGCTCGTTCTATCGTCGGCTATGTCGGTAAGCGTATTTGCTCAAACCTCCAATACCGGTACGGTCACCGGAGTCGTTAAGGATGAGAAAGGCGCCCTCGTTCCCGGCGCCTCGGTGAAGTTGGTGAACATAGGCACCAACGCCGAACGAACCGCGACCACCAGTACTGATGGGGGTTATGAAGTTACCCAACTCGTTCCCGGCAACTACCGTCTGGAAATTGAGGCCACGGGGTTTTCCAAATACGTTCAGGAACCTGTCGTAGTCAATGTGCTTCAACGCACTACCGTGAACCCCGATTTAAAGGTCGGTGGAATCGGTGAAACAGTGACAGTGACGGGCGAGAGCACGGCACTGGTCGAAACCACCAAAACAGATGTAAGCGGCGTTATCGATCAGCGACGACTCGAGAATCTTCCGGTCAACGGTCGGTCGTTCGCATCACTCGCCATTCTGATTCCCGGCGCTACGTTGCAACCTTCATTTGATCCGACTAAAGCGCGCGTCGGCACTTTCTCGGTCGGCGGTTCGACCGGTCGCAATCTCAACATCACGATTGATGGTGGCGACAATAAAGACAACGCGGTAGGCGGTATTCTCCAGAATTTCTCCATGGAAGGAATTCAGGAGTTCGCGCTTTCAACGCAACGCTTCTCAGCCGCAAACGGTCGCTCCGGTGGCGCGCTGCTTTCGGTCGTTTCCAAGAGCGGCACCAACCAGTATCACGGTTCGGTGTTCGGCTTTTTCCGCGACGACTCGCTCAACGCAAATGCGCCGAAGATGCTGGCGGAAGTAAATCCATTCCTCTTCCCCACCGCATCTGACGCGATTAAGCCGCCTTTCAGCCGCCAGCAATTCGGCGGATCCATCGGTGGTCCAATCAAGAAGGACAAAGCGTTTTTCTTCGGCACCGTGGAACGGACCCGCGAACGCGGCAACTCGATCGTTCCCACATCCGACCGGACCAAGATCGAATTCCTTGAACCATTTGGTTACGACGCGGTCCAGTTCCTGCCACAGCCATTTAATGATTGGCAGTACACCGTGAAAGGCGACTTTGTCCTTTCACCAAAACACACGCTCGTAACTCGTTTCGCCGGTCAGAACAACGATGCACTCAACGATCAGGCAGGCTTCCTGCTGGTCCATACGGACCTTTCCGGAGGCAATGAGAGCTTGAACACGCTCTACAACTTCCTGGCGTCATTGAGCTCGACGTTGACCAACTCGACCGTAAACCAGTTTACCTATCAGTACCAAACTTTCGACAACCGCATTAACGCTACCTCCGACCTGGATCTGCTTTTCTTCCCTGACGGACTGGCGATTGGTCGCAACGGCAACGTGCCGCAGCAAACGCTTCAGAAGAAGCACCAGTTCCGCGATGACCTGACCTGGAACCGCGGCAACCATGGCTTCAAGTTTGGCGGCGACTTCACGTATGTTCCGACCCTGGGCGGATTGTTTGCTTTCAACTCAGCGCCGGAATATGACTTCAATTTCAACGCTGACGAGATCGCGCTGAATCCGGGTCAATTCCCACAGGGATTCCGCACCACGCAAATTCTGCCTGGTCCAATTACCTGCCCGGCGATGGTCGGTACCGCGACCTGCACGGCCGCACAATTGGCCGGCATTGGCGTAGTCGGCGCGGTAGTACTCTCAGGTGGCGATCCCAGCTTCAACCTGCGCGAAGGCGCCAAGCAATTTGCGCTTTATGCTCAGGACGACTGGAAGATCACACCGCGCTTCACACTCAACCTGGGCGTGCGTTACGACGTCGATTTTGGTTTCGTGGACAACGCTCACGCAGCCGAGAACCGGACGTTCCAGGCTCTCAGAATTATCGGCAGCCCGTTTGCTCAAAAGGTTGTTGAAGACGACAAGAACAATCTTAGCCCGCGAATCGGTTTCGCCTGGGATCTCAGAGGCAACGGCCGATCGGTTCTCAGAGGCGGCTACGGTATGTACTACGATCAGTCGTTCCTGAATGTGCCGCTGTTTGCAGTGCAACAGGCCAACCCGGAAATCTATGCGACCTTCCTTAACGATGGTCCAAATCTGAGCATCGATTCACCGGCGCCGACGATTCCGCGTCCACTCAACACTCTGCTTTCGGGTACCCGCGGCAGAATGCTTGATCAGGACTTCGAATCGCCGTACACGCAGCAATGGAACGTCGGTTACGCTCAGGAAATCGGTAGAGACATGGCCCTTGAATTTGACTACGTTCATATTCTCGGATTGCATGAATTTACCGGTCTCGACATCAACCCGCGTATTGGTCCATTAATCAATGCGCAACGCAGCGATGGCAATCCACCTCGTGTGCTGAACGCAGCATTTGCGGCGCATGCGGCGGAATTGATCGCGGCTTTTGGCACCGCGACACCTTTGGGTCGTATCACGGTGGCGCAATCAGACGGCCGCTCGCGTTACGACGCCTTCACCGCCGCGTTCAAGAAACGCTACTCGCGTAAGTTTCAATTGAACGCGCACTACACGCTCGCAAAATCACAAGCATGGTTTGGCGCTACTGCCGACTTCGGTCTGCAGCCGCAAAACCTGTTTGAGAAATTTGATCCGATCAACTTTGGACCAACCAACGAAGATGAACGACATCGCTTTGTGATCTCGGGAATCTTCGACCTGCCGTGGGGCTTCCAGGTCGCGCCGATCTACCAGTTGGCTTCGGCTCGTCCGTACAGCCTCTTCCCGTCTTGCTTGTGCGATATCAACCGAGACGGCGTGGTTAACGATCGCGAGTCGGTTAACCCGGGTGTTGACGATCAGAACAAGCTGCCAATCAACAATCAGCGTGGCGATAAGTTTTCACAGTTGAACGTAAGAGCCTCGAAGTTCTTTAACTGGGGTGAGAGATACAAACTCGGCCTCTTCTTCGAAGCATTCAACGTATTCAACACCGGAAACTTTGGTAACCAATTCCAGAACGTGACGGGCACGGACGATTTTGGCCGGCCAGTCAACTTCTTTGGCGCAACCGGCTTCTCTGAGCCATTGGGAATTCCCTTCCAGGCTCAGTTAGGCGTTCGCTTCAGCTTCTAATTGAAGCGATAAACTTGGGGGCAAATCGCGAAACGATGTATAGTCGTTTCACGATTTGCCCCTTCTGGTTTTGGAGCCTACGGCGATGAGATTCAGTTCCACTGCTCTCCTTCGACTGGCGCTTTTTCTGGGTGCATTCCTGGCATGTTCGTCAGTTGTTTATGCACAAGGCGCGAATGTGCTTGAAGGTAAAGTGGTGATGCCTTCCGGCACGCAGCCGACGAATCCGGTGCGTGTGAAACTCACCTTCAACGGCCGCGCGATTCACGACACTTTCACGGATCTTAGCGGGCGCTTTTCATTTCCCGGTCTCTCTCGCGGCACTTATCAATTGACTGCCGAAGGTGATGGTGTGAGTTTCGAAACGACCGTCGTCTCGGCGCAGATTTCAGCCTTCGGCCCGGCCCCTCAAATGTTCACGCAGGATATTCAAGTCCGCCCCATCAGTCATAAACCGGTGGGCCAACCTGGCGTTATCAACGCTTTTACTCAGGACATTCCGCCGGCAGCAAAACAGGCGTTAGATACCGGGCTCAAACTCGCCTCTGAAGGAAAGACGGAAGCAGCGGTTGAGAACATGCGTAAGGCGATCCAACTCTTTCCCAACTACTTCGACGCGCACCTGCAACTCGGCAACACGTTTCTTAAAGTCGACCAATTACCGGAAGCGATCGCGGAACTCGATCTCGCGCGACAGATCAATCCGAACGACGAGCGCGCCTATCAATCGTTTGGGCTGTTGTTAATGAAGCAACGGAATTATCCGGTGGCGGTGGCGATTTTTGCGGAAGCCGCACGACTAAATCCGGCCAATCCGATGAATGCGGTGATGCGCGCAACTGCGCTCATTCATCAGGCTGCTACGATTAACGAGTCGGCTCCATCAACTGAAGATCGCAATCATTTACTTAGTCGCGCTGAAGTAGCGATGTCGCAGGCCGCGAATTTGAGTGAAAACAAACTCAAGCCTGACACGATGACGCTCGCACTCTATTACGAACTCAAAAACGAACCCGAGCGCGCCGCAGCCGAACTCGAAGCGCTTCTAAAAAGGACGCCACAACTTAAAAACTCAGCGGCGATACAAAACGAGATTAAGCGACTGCGGGACAAGGCGCGAAACAAAAACTAGCCACAGATCACACGGATCTAAGACGGATAATACCCAATCCGTTTTTTGATCCGTGTGATCTGTGGCTAGTTTTTGTTTAGAAACTTCGAGATGCGTTGCCGGCAGTCGTCGGTGAGGCGTGCGATGACGTTAACGTCGGCTCCAGTCTCGATTGCTTCCGGGAACGAAAGCCCGTCCATTTGATAGAGCAAGGTCTTCGTTAACGAGGTTGCGGAGGCGCTGGTTTTCTCAAACTCCTTCAAGTAAGTATCGACATCGGTGGCGAATGTGTCGTCAGAAAAAACCTGATTCACCAGACCAAATTCTCTCGCCTGCGTCGCACTGATCTCGGCACCGCGAGTGATTAATTCAAAGGCGCGTTTCTCTGAAACGTTGCGACGAAGGATCGCCATCACCATCGCCGGCACAAAACCAATCTTCACTTCCGGATAACCAAAACGCGCCGACTCGGCCGCCAACACGAGATCGCAAGCTGTTGCCAACCCGCACCCGCCGGCCAGGGCTCTACCCGTCACTGCCGCAACGATCGGAAGCGGAAGTTGGCGAATAAGAAGAAAAAGTTCCAGGAGTGAACGCGCATCTTCAGCATTCTCGGCGACGGATGCGCCCGCAATTTTCTGCAAAGCCGAAAGATCAGCGCCCGAACAAAAGTCTTTACCGGCACCCGAAATCACAACCACTCGGATATTCTGATCAACCGAAGCCTTTTTGAGTGCCTGCTTGAGACCTGCGATCACCGCATCATTCAACGCGTTTCTTTTATCAGGCCGGTTGAGCGTGATGCGCGCCGCCACACCGTCAACCGCATAGAGAACCACCTCTTCTGTAGTAGCTTGATCCGTTGTCATCAGTGCAAATCCGCGGCTTCCTGCTCGGTCACTTCGATCTCCATTCGCAGCAGCGCCGTCGAAAAAGTTTTACCCTGCGCGTCCGTCATCAACGATAACGTACCGCCGCCACCGAGACTTTCATGCAGCAGAAAATTGAGCGCACCGAGATTCGGCAGTTCAAAACGTTCAACTTCACCGTGGCAAATGCCTTTGAAGTGATCTTTCACACGCGCCGCCGTCACCTCGCGCACAAGGATGGGATAAAGCTCATCCTTTAACGCAATCAATCCGACATTCGCCGTGTCGCCTTTATCGCCGGAACGCGCATGCGCGACTCTTACCAGTTGTACTTTCACGTATCAAGCACCTCAACTCGCGGACTAATCTCTTCCTTTGGTATCAGCGCGGGCCAGTAAGCAACAATCTCTTCCACCTTTGGCCTGCCACCGGCGAATCCGGTAACTGCCGGTGGACCAGTCAAAATCAACGGCGCGATCTCTTTGGTAAAACGTTCGATGGCACTGCGATCCTGACCACGCACGCCCACGCGCAATTGCACTTCCGGCACATCAGCACCCGGTCGCCCGGCCAATGGACCATGCGTCGCACTCACCCCGACAAACTCGGTAAGAACTTGCTCAAACTTAAGCCCGAGTCGATCGAGTCGCGCGCGCAGAATCCGATCCGCCGCCTGCGCTTTGTCATACGCATCCGGCCACGAATACACCAACGTTCCGACAGCTTTGAAGCCCGCTGAATAACTGATCGAAACCTTCAGAAACTCGGTCGCCGGACGCCCTTCAATACCAAACACACGTACGCGATCTCGACCTTCATATTCCAATCGAATGGTCGTGAAGTCGGCGACACAATCCGGCGTAATGTATTCACGCGGATCTCCCATCTCGTAAACCAGTTGCTCCTTAATAGAAGGAATGATGATCCAACCGCCCGTTCGCTCGTGCTTGGTAACCACAAACGTTCCATCCGGCGAAGCCTCGACAATCGGAAACCCCACATCAGCGAGATTAGGAATGCTGCGCCATTCGTACTGGCAGTTACCTCCGGACGCCTGCGCGCCGCATTCAATGATGTGACCCGCAATCGTCCCGGCAGCCAGATGGTTCCAATCGTTGTTGGACCATCCAAACTCATGAATCATCGGCGCGAGTGTCAGCCCGGTGTCAGTCGCACGACCCGTGATGACGATCTGCGCGCCCTGGTTCAGAGCGTCAACAATTGGCGAAGCGCCGAGATACGCGTTGGCACTCTGAATCTTGTCGCGCACCGTTGATAACGGCTCGCCCGTATCCATGTTGCGCAACTCGATCCCGCGTGAAAGCAAATCATCGAGACGCGACATGATGTCGTCGCCGGTGACGATTCCGATGCGAACCTTTCCGGCGAGATCCAGTTCACGCGCGACCTGCAAAACGGCATCAGCACAACCACGCACATTGACGCCGCCGGCGTTCGCCGTGACTTTGATTCCGCGCTCAACGCAGGTGGGCAGAATTCGTCGCATCAGAGGCACAAAATCCCTGGCGTAACCCGCGTTGGGATCGCGTGCTTTCTGCTTCTGCATGATCGACATCGTCACTTCCGCGAGATAGTCGAGCATGAGGTAATCGATTGGTCCACCTTCAACCTGGCGCACGGGCGCGTCAGGAAGATCTCCCCAAAAGCCTTGTCCGGCTGCTATGCGTATTTTTTGTTTCATCTTGAAGAGGAGCAATCTAGCCGCAAAGGCCAGCCACATGCAAATCCGGTTGCCATAAAATGGCACAAGAAGCACCAAGAGGTTGAGCTGAATAGGTAACGTTTTAGTGCCTTTTGTGCATTTTGTGCCTTTTTGTGCCACTAGTTTGACCCGAGAGATTGATAGTGCTTTGTGTCTTGGTTTCTTTGTGGTAAACATCTTTTGCGAACAACCCAAACTAAGTATCGAGGAACCCAATGCGACCTAAAAATTCCATTCGCCTGCTCTCGACGTTTGTCTTCGTATTGCTGCTTACCGGCATCCTGACCAGCTGTCAGCCGGGGCCTTCGGGCACCAATAGTCCTGGCGGCACGACCGCTTCCGGAACCAAATACAAACTAGCGTTTGTGACCAACAACGCTTCCGAGTTCTGGACCATCGCACGCAAAGGCACCGAGAAAGCCGCGAAGGAAAATCCCAACATTCAGGTCGAATTCAAGATCCCCGCTGATGGAACAGCGGCCGAACAACAACGACTAATAGACGATCTGCTTGCCAATGGGATTCAGGGTATCGCCATCAGCCCAGTCGATCCGGCCAATCAAACGCCTCTGTTGAATCGCGTTGCCGGCCAAACTCTCGTGGTCACGCAGGACAGCGATGCGCCAAACAGCAATCGCGCTTGTTACATCGGCACCGATAACGTTGCCGCAGGACGACAGGCGGGCGAACTGGTCAAAGAAGCGTTACCGCAGGGTGGAAAGATCATGGTTTTCGTCGGTGTGCTTGACGCTGAAAATGCGAAGCAGCGTTTTCAGGGTTTGAAAGAAGCACTCGCCGGATCGAATGTAACGATCATCGATGTGCGCACTGACAACACCGACCGCGTTCGTGCCAAAGCTAACGCTTCCGACACGCTCGTGAATAACCCCGATATCGCCGGCATGGTCGGACTATGGTCCTACAATGGTCCAGCTATTCTTGCCGCAGTGAGGGAAGCCAACAAAACCGACAAAGTAAAGATCGTTGCCTTCGACGAAGAAGATGAGACGTTGAATGGCGTTAAAGACGGTGCGATTTTCGCGACTGTCGTGCAGCAGCCATTTGAGTTTGGTTACCGTTCGATGGAGTTGATGGCGAAAGTTCTCGGTGGAGACAAATCGCAGATTCCAGCTACCAAACAGATCTTCGTTCCGACAAAAGCGATCAAGAAGGCCGACGTCGAAGAGTTTACGAAGACGCTCAACACGCTCCGCGGCCGTTAAGAATCGTCGCCGGTTACGACGGACAAAACTAACCTTGGCAGCCAACGCCCCAATCCTCGAAATGGAGGGAATCAGCAAACGATTCCCAGGGGTTGTTGCGCTCGATCAAGTCAGCCTCACAGTCGGGACGGGCGAGATCGTCGCGCTCATCGGCGAGAACGGCGCCGGGAAATCCACGTTGATGAAGATCCTCGGTGGCGCCATATCGCGTGACACCGGCACGGTCAAGATCGACGGCGCGCCGGTTGAAATTCGCTCCCCGCGTGAAGCCAGTGCTCTCGGCGTCGAGTTTATCCACCAGGAACTGAGTGTGTTGGATAATCTCGACATCGGGGCGAACATCTTCCTGCATCGCGAGCCGACCAAAGCCGGTTTCCTGAAACTGATCGATCGCAAACGGATTTATAGCGAATCGGATGCAATTCTCCGGCGGCTCGGTGTTGAAGTTTCGAGTCGCACTCCACTCGGTCAACTCTCCCTCGCCCAACAACAGTTGGTGGAAATCGCCCGGGCACTCGGTGCAGGTGCGCGCATTATCATCATGGACGAGCCCACTTCGAGTCTCACGCTTACCGAGACACGACGTCTGCTCGAGATCGTCAAAGATCTGAAGGCGCAGAACGTCAGCATCATCTACATCTCGCATCGCATGCACGAAGTGAAAGAGATTGCCGATCGTGCCGTGGTGCTTCGCGACGGAAAGAACGCGGGAGAGATTCAAGGCGCCGACATCACTCACGAGCGCATGGTGCGCATGATGGTCGGACGCGATCTCAAAGACTTTTTCAAAGGTGGACCAGGCGAAGGAACAATCAAACGCAACGGCGACGGGTTTGAAGTGCGACGTTTGCGCACGCTCAGGTATCCCAACAACGTCATTTCGTTCGAAGTCGCAAAGGGTGAAGTGCTTGGGTTCGCCGGGCTCGTCGGCGCGGGACGTTCTGAAGTTGCGCGCGCGATCTTTGGCGTCGAAGAAGCAATTGAAAGCGACGTAGCGCTGAACGGTCAGAAGCTCCGGATTCAGGCTCCGCAGGACGCGATCAAGAACGGTATCTATCTAATACCGGAAGACCGCCGCGGGGCGGGATTGATCGTTGACTTCAACGTGCGCGAAAACATCTCGTTGCCGAATCTCGAACACTATGCATCTGCCAAGCTCATTAACTTCGGAAAAGAATCCAGCGCGGCACGCGAAGCCTGCAAAGCGATCAATATCAAGACGCCTACACCGGAAATGCGAGCGGCAAATCTCAGCGGCGGCAACCAGCAAAAAGTCGTGCTGGCAAGATGGCTGACTTTCAATCCGCGAGTGTTGATCTTTGACGAACCGACACGAGGTATCGACGTCGGCGCCAAAGCCGAGATCTATGAACTTATTCGCAAGCTCGCCGCCGAAGGAGTGTCGGTAATAGTTATTAGTAGTGAAATGGAAGAGGTACTGGGAATCAGCGACCGCATCGCAGTGATGCACGAAGGTCGCGTAACCGGGATCCTCGATCGTGCCCAGTTCAGTGAAGAAGCCGTCATGCGACTCGCCACCGGCACCGAAGGTTAGCCGCAAACAGGCACCAAAGACACAAATAGAAATTTTGAACTGAACATTCGTGGTCTAGTTTGCTCGATGTTTTCGAACAGTCAGTTCAAATAAACTGATTTTGTTTTGTGTTTCTTGTGCCTCTTTGTGGCAAGTAAAGGATCGTTATGAAAAAAGAGCTCGGCATCTTTGTTCTGCTAATTGTTCTCTGCGTCGTCGTCGCGATTGTCAACCCGAATTTTTTACTTCCCATCAATCTCCAGAATCTGGCGCGACAGATCGGCGCCTTCGGAATTTTCAGCATCGGCCTCGGGCTCGTGATTATCACCGGCGGTATTGAACTGTCAGTCGGTTCGATGATGGCGCTGCTGGGTGTGCTGCTCTCGATGATGCTGACCGAATGGAACATGGGAGTGATCCTGGCGGTGCTGGCGTGTGTGGGAATTGCGATGGTCCTGACGCTCGGACATGGTTTGCTAATCACGCGTGTGAATATGCAACCCTTCATTGTGACGTTGTGCGGACTGCTGTTTTATCGCGGCCTGGCGCGTTTCATTACCGGTGACGAGACCAAGGGTTTCGGCACTGTCGAAGGCCTCGACTTCCTGCGTTTCCTGGCTAACGGCAATCTCGTCGTCGTACCGATGCCCTTTGTACTCTTGCTACTTATTGCAGCGATTACCTGGGTCGTGCTGCATCGCTCGGTGTATGGTCGTTATCTGTTTGCGACCGGACGCAACGCAGAAGCTGCACGGTATGCCGGCATCAACACTAACCAGATCATCACGTTTACCTACGTGACCGCCGGCGCGCTGACGGCAATCTCGGGTGTCATCTTCGCTTTCTATACAAACTCAGTATCGCCGGCAAATCATGGCAATGCCTACGAACTCTATGGCATAGCGGCAGCAGTGTTGGGTGGCTGCTCATTGCGGGGCGGTGAAGGATCTGTGGTCGGCATCTTGATCGGCACTGCGCTTCTGCAGGTACTGCGTAATCTGGTTAATCTGCTCGGCATTCCGAGCTCACTCGATTTCGCAGTGATGGGCGCAGTGATCCTGATCGGCGTGATGGCGGATCAAATCTTTACCGAGCGTCGCAATCGCCGCCAGATTGCACTAATGCGTGAAACCGGCGCCCAATAACTTTGCGTGGGGAAGAATTGGAGAAGCTATGAAACCATTCGGAAGACTTTCTAACCTACTGCTGCTGTCTGTTTTGTTGCTGACCGCGCTCGTCGCGCAAGCCCAAACCGTCACCAAAACAAGCTTCGGCAAAACAGAAGCAGGCGAAGCCGTCGATCTTTACACCCTTCGCAACACTCGCGGCGTCGAAGCGACGATCACCAATTTCGGCGGTATCGTCGTCTCGCTAAAGGTGCCGGATCGCAACGGAAAGTTTGACGACGTAGTACTTGGTTTCAACGATCTCGATAGCTACCTGAAACCACATCCATACTTCGGCGCGCTCATCGGCCGGTACGGCAATCGCATCGCCAAAGGTCGCTTCACCTTGAATGGCGTCGAGTACAAGCTGGCGGTTAACAACGGCGAGAACCACCTGCACGGCGGCATTAAAGGTTTTGACAAAGTAGTCTGGACCGGCCGCGAGATGAAGACGCGAACCGGATCAGCGGTTGAACTCACCTACTTGAGCAAGGACACGGAAGAAGGTTATCCCGGAAATCTCAACGTGCGCGTCGTGTACACACTAACCAACAACAACGAACTCAAGATCGAATACTCAGCTACCACCGATAAAGATACTGTCACCAACCTGACGCATCATTCGTATTTCAATCTTGCCGGCGAAGGTAACGGCGATATTCTCAATCACCGCGTCACGATCAACGCCAATAGTTTTGTGCCGACTGATGCCGGTTCGATCCCGTTCGGCGAATTGCGACGAGTCGCTCGCACACCGTTCGACTTTCTGAAAGCAACTGCAATCGGCGCGCGCATCAATCAGGACGACGAACAGATCAAGTTCGGGAGTGGCTACGATCACACCTGGGTCATCAACGGTCGCCCGGGAGTCCTGCGGCTGGCAGCGACCGCTTTCGAACCAAATTCGGGACGCACCATGCAGGTGTGGACCACCGAACCGGGGATGCAGTTTTATACGGGAAACTTTCTGGATGGAACGCTAACGGGCAAGGCCGGGAAGATCTATCAACGCCGGTTTGGGTTCTGTTTCGAGACGCAGCACTATCCCGATGCTCCGAATCAACCATCGTTTCCGACGACGACGTTGAAGAAGGGTGCGACTTACAAATCCACGACGATCTACAGATTCGCAGCGCGCCGTTAGATAAAGATGAACAAGATTAACAGGACGATCTATGAACTCAGGGTCATTCTGTTAATCTTGTAAAATCTTGTTCATCTTTATCCATCACCTCGTATCACAGCGGCAACCTGAGCCGGGCTTCACAACCGTGCAACTGCTGCCTATTCTCGAGCGTCAACGTCCCTCCATGCGCTTCAGCAATCTGCCGCGACAGCACCAACCCAATCCCTGACCCCTGCGCTTTCGTTGTAAAAAACGGCACGAAGAGATTGGCAGTACTCGCCAGCCCCGGGCCTTCATCACGCACCCAAACTTCCACCTGCCCATTCTTCTGTTGCCATCCAACATCAACACCGCCGCGAGTCTCCATCGATGCATCAACCGCATTGCGCACGAGGTTAATCAGCAACTGCTCGAGTTGCACATCGTCACCTTGGACCACAAGTTCCGGCCCGGAAACCACATTAACCGGCAACCTCGTTTCCAAACTCGCCACCCGCGCTACAAGCGCACCAATCTTCAACGGCTCGAGCCGCGGCGGCGGCAGTCGCGCAAGCTTTGAATACGATTCGACAAACCGCGCCAGTGAATCAGCCCGCGAAGAGATCACCGCCAAACCACGATGCATATCTTCGCGCCAATCGGGTGGCTCCGGTTTCCTGCCCATCAAGTCAGCCAAACTTCCAGCCACGGATTTAATCGGCGCCAGCGAATTGTTGAGCTCATGGCCCAACACTCGTAACAGACGCTGCCACGCCGTTCGCTCCTCTTCGCGAAGCGTTTGACTCAAGTCAGTCAAAACGAGCAACTGGTGTTGCTGACCACCTTCACGAAAAGTGCTGCGACGAATATCCCAGCGACCAACCCCGCCGGGAAACACCATCTGCATAGTTTGCGGCGCCGAACCGACTGATGAGTTGAGACACGCTGAAAGCCCGAGTTCGTCGGCCGTACGTCCTAACAAACGAGCGGCGGGTTGGGCCAAAAGTCTTTCACCCGCGCGATTGACGAGTTGCAGGCTCTGTTCGCCGTCAAAAGCAAACACCGCAACGTCGATTTCGGCCATCACCGTGCGCAGCAGCGCGGTGGCCTCCATCGCACCCAGCCGCTGCTCGCGCAAAGTCTGGCCCAGGTCGTTTACTTCCAGCATCACTTCACCGAGCGCGTCGCCGGTCAGCGCGCGTCGCCCGCGAATGGAGTAGTCGCCTTCACGAATCGCGGCGAGGATGTTGGAAAGTGTTTGTAATGGACGGACGATGCGTGTCTTGAGATTGAAAGAGATGCCAAGCCAAAGCAGGACCAAAAACAGATCGACGGTCCATTGCACCTGCGCCGAGTAACCGTCATACCAGAGGAGAAAGGCGCAGAGACCAACGGCGGGAAAACCAGCCCCAAGCGCGAGCACAGTGATGCGACTCTCAAATTTCAGCCGGCTGGTGCGTCTGAGCTCTGACTCGAGCGCGGAGAACGGCACTGCTTGCTTTGGAGGCTTAACGGGCGTACTCACGTCCACAGATTACACAGATTTGAAAGCGAACTGAAAGTCTGATCTGCGTCGATCCGCGTTAATCTGCGGCTAAAACTCGACACTTAGGACCCGAGCCCATACTTCTGCAACCGCCGGTACAACGCGCTGCGACTCAGCCCGAGCGCTTCGGCAGCGCGGTTTGCATTCCCCTCAAACCGCGCCAGCGCCTTCTTGATCAACAACCGTTCAGCGTCTTCGAGACTCATCTCTTCGAGCCGCGCCGACAGCCGCGCATCGGGAGTTGCTTCCAGCGCGAGATCAAAAGCGGTGACAACATTTCCAGGACTCATCAACACCGCTCGTTCAATCACATGGTCCAACTCACGCACATTGCCCGGCCACAGATGATGTCGCAAAGCTTCCAGCGCTTCGGGCATGAACCCCATAATCGGCCGTCGATAACGATCACGATGCAACTTGAGAAAATGCTCCGCCAGCACCGGAATATCTTCTAAACGATCGCGCAAAGGCGGCAGACGAATTTCCACCGTGTTGAGTCGAAAGAGCAAATCCTGACGAAACTTTCCAGCCGCGACTTCAGCATGCAGATCCGCATTCGTTGCCGACAGCAAACGCACATTCACTTTCTGCGTTTTTGACGATCCGACGCGCTCGAATTCACCCGTCTCGAGCACACGCAACAACTTCGCCTGGAGATTCAGCGGCACATTTCCGATTTCATCGAGAAACAACGTTCCGCCATCAGCAAGCTCAAAACGTCCTACTCGATCGCTTTTCGCGTCAGTGAAGGCGCCGCGCACGTGTCCGAATAATTCGCTTTCGAAAACACCTTCTGCCAGGGCACCCGCGTTCAGCGAGATCAACGGCTTAGACCGTCGCGATGAAACCGAGTGCAGCACGCGTGTGACGACTTCCTTGCCGGTTCCATTCTCACCGGTGATCAGCACATTGGCGTCAGCCGGTCCAATGCGTTCGACGAGATTCAAAACCGACTTCATCGCCGGCGAGTCGGAAACAATCTGCGGCAGTTCGCTCGACGACTCGGAAACACTATCGCGCAGTGCGATGTTTTCCGCTTCGAGTCGTCGCCCTCGCCGCAACGCTTCGCCCAGTTCAACCTGGGTGCGCAACACGGCAAGCAGACGCGCGTTATCCCATGGTTTCTGGATGAAGTCGCGTGCACCGCGTCGCATCGCTTCGACGGCAAGATCGACGCTGCCCCACGCCGTCATCACCACCACCGGCAGCGATGGATCGGCGGCGCGAATTCGTGTCAACAGATCCAATCCTTCACTGCCCGAAGTCGTATCGCGAGCGTAGTTGAGATCGATCAAAATGACGTCGAACTCATGGGTTTCGATGGTCCGGAGCACACCTTGAGGTGACGACGCGCTTTCAATTTGAAAACGTTCGCCCTTTAACAGAAGACTCAACGCCGCAAGGACGTCGGCCTGATCGTCGGCAATTAGAATGCGAGGCATAGACTGGGAATAATGCCACGGATTTACACGGATTCACACCGATCAAAGGTTGATCAGTAGAATCCGCGCAAAGCCGTGACCAATATTATTCGTAACGCAACGAGACTGTCGGCTCGACCTTGGTTGCTCTGCGTCCCGGCAGATAACACGCCAGCAGTGCAACCGTGATCAGCAGTGCCGAGATTCCGGCATAAGTCATCGCGTCGGTCGGCGCCACGCCGAAAAGCATGGTTGCCATCAGGCGCGTTAACAAAAACGCACCCAACAAACCGAGCCCGACGCCGATCAGAGCGAGCTTCATTCCATGCCCGAGAATCATTTTGAACACGTCGAGTGGACTCGCGCCAATCGCCATGCGAATGCCAATCTCGTGCGTGCGTTGCGTAACCGAATAAGACATCACACCGTAGATCCCAACAATCGCCAGCACTAACGCAATTCCAGCAAACAAGCTCAACAACGTCAGATTCAGGCGTTCGGCCCAACTGATTCGGCGCGAATCTCGTCCATTGTTCGCGGACTATAGATTGGCTGATCCGGATCAATCTCTCTGACTGCGTTACGCACCGACGAGATCAATTGATTAGGATCGGAAGCGCCTTTAATCACCACCGTCATACTGCCTTGCGGTACCTGATTAAAAGCGAAATATCCCTGCACGCGGTCGCTGTTTTGATTCAAACTCTCCATCTTCACGCGACCAACTACGCCGAGCACTTCAAGGATCGGGGCGTCCGGCGCCTGGCCCAACCTGATTCGTTTGCCGACAGCATCTTCGTTGGGCCAATGCCGTCGTGCAAATTCTTCGTCGATGACGATTGAATTGGCCCCGGCAATCGATCTCTGGTTTTCGTTCATTTTACTCAGATCACGTCCAGCCAGGTGCGATCGATTATCGCGATCGGTAAACACGCGTCCGCGCAAAACGGGAATGTTCATCGAGCGGAAGTAATCGGGTGTCACTAAACAGGCCTCCATCAGAGGAACCTGTTCACGCGGTGGAGGCGGTTGGCCATCGATCACAAACGACGTTTGCCAGCCATTATTGCCAAGCGGCAATCCCGATGCGGCGGCCGTGCTCTCGACGCCTGGCAAGGAGCGGATATTTTCCAGCAGTCGATTGTAGAACGACCCGCGTTGTTCTTCATTCGCGTATTTCTTATTGGGCAGTGAAACACTAAAACTGGTCAGGTGTTCGTGCGAAAAACCCGGATTCACTTTTTGGAGCAGATAGAAACTTCGAATCATCAATCCCGCAGCGATCAAAAGCACGAGGGTGGTTCCGACTTCAACCACTACCAGCGCACTGCGCAACCACTGCCGACCACTCGTTCCACGTCCGCTTTCTTTCAAAGTCTCGTGCACATCAACTTCACCAGCTTGCAGCGCAGGCAGCAGACCAAACAAAATACCGGTGAGAACCGAAACCCCGACCGTAAACACCACCACGGTCCAATCCAAACCAATCTCACGCGATCGCGGAATCGCATTCGGACTAACATACAAAATCAGGTCAATACCCCAACGTGCGAGCGCCAAACCAATGCCGCCTCCAATCAACGAAAGCAAAACGCTTTCAGTCAATAATTGACGCACCAAACGCCAGCGACTCGCACCCACAGCAGTACGAATGGCCATCTCTTTCTTGCGCGCGGTGGCCCGGGCGAGCAGCAGGTTGGCAATATTCGCGCAGGCAATCAGGAGTACAAAACCAACGGCGCCGAATATTACCCAAAGCGCGCGTCGCACATCGCCGACAAATATCTCCAACAGGGATCGCAACCTGGGACGGGTGGCGGTATTGCTATCGGGATACTGTTTCTCGAGATTGGCGCCGACGTTGTTCATGTCGGCCTCTGCCTGCTCGTAAGTCACCCCCGGTTTTAGACGAGCAACGCCGTACAACCCCGGGTGATTACCACGATTTTGCCAGCTCACCTGATCCGAGAGTTGGCCCACCGGCACCCACATTTCGACGCGGCTCGGATAGAGATAATCTTCCGACATCACGCCGATCACCGTATAGCTTTTTCCATTGAGTGCAATCGCTTGATTGATGACGCTGGTTTGGCCACCGAAACGGCGTTGCCACAAACCATGACTCAGAACGACGACTGGCGTGCCACCGGGCTTGTCTTCGTCATTCGTGAACACGCGTCCATGGGCCGCATTCACACGCAGCACCGCGAATAGATCCGCCGACACCTGACCGGTGACGATTCGTTCTGCTTCGCCTGAGCCCGTTAGGTTATAACTGGCGCGATTGTAAACACCCATCTTTTCGAAGGTTTGATTCTGTGCGCGCCAGTCGAGGAAATTCGGATAGGAGATCGACATCTCGTCGAGCACCGGGCTCTTCTCGTTGAGAAACACCAGGCGGTCTGACTCGGCGTAAGGCAACGGGCGCAGCAGCACCGCATTGACGACACTGAAGATCGCGCTATTCGCGCCAATTCCGAGCGCGAGGGCGATGATCACAATCACCGTAACGCCCGGATTCTTGAGCAACATTCGCGCGCCATAGCGTATGTCTTGCCAGAATGTGTTCATCCAATCCTCCTTGGTCCACAGATTACACAGATTATTTTCTGTGTAATCTGTGGATGGTTCTTATTCGTATCGCAAAGCCTCAATCGGATTGACCTTCGTTGCTCTGCGTGCCGGTATCAAACAAGCAAACAGGGCGACGAGGGCTAACACGATCGTCACACCTGCAAACGTCAACGGATCGGTCGCGCTAACCGGTAACGGAAGTTCCAGTTCGAGCAACGAACTCGTCAACACTCGCGTGAGTGCAATCGAAAGCAACAATCCCAATCCGAGGCCTACGATCACCAGACTCATTCCCTGCCTGATTACCATCAGAAGAATGTCTTTTCGCATTGCTCCGAGAGCTATGCGGATGCCGAGTTCGCGTGTGCGTTGGGCCACCGAGTAGGAAATAATTCCGTAGATGCCGAGTGTCGCCAATAATAAAGCCATCGCGCCGCAACCACCCATCACCACTGCCAGTAACCGAAACGGATAGAGCCCAATACTGAAGTAGTCGTTCAGAGTTTGCACATCAGCGACTGGGATTTTTGGATCGAGTTGCCGGATGGTATTGCGCACCGACGCAACCAGATTTTTAGGATCTGCTACCGAGCTCACGAGCAAGGTGGATTCTGTTTGGTCGGATTGTTGCAATGCGAGAACGTAAAACGGGCGGACCTGCTTCTCTAACGACTGCCAGGCATCGTCGCGAATGATGCCGACTATCTCACAAGGCACCTTCTTCACCTCGCGGCCCGGTTCGCGTTTGGTGAGGTGCTTTCCGAGCCCAATGCCACCCGCAAAGTATCGCTGCAAAAACGCTTCATTGATGATCGCCACGCACGGCGCACCATCACGATCGCGCTCGTCAAAATCACGCCCCTGCACGAGCGGCATCTTCATGTTGGTGAAGTAGTTTGGACCAGCGAAAAAGGCGTTGACCTGGCTGTCTTCGCCTGGTTGCGGCTGATATCCCTCGATCTCGATACTCCGGCGTGAGCCGCCCATAAAACTGACCTGGACGTGGTCCACAAGGGTAACGGACTCAACCCCGGGCAACGCCGCCACCCGTTCCGACAGTGCGCGACGAAACTCCTGCGCCTTCTGTCGATCGTATTTTGTTTCGTCCAACTCCACCGGCGCGACAACCAGATTTTCTGAAGTGAAGCCAAGACGAGTGGGCCTGATCTTTTCGAGACCACGCAAAACCAAACCCGCACCGGCTAACAGCACGAGGGAAAAAGCGACCTGGACCACCACCAGACCCATGCGGACCCGCGACTTCCGATAAAACCCGGTGAACAAACTCGAATCGTCTTTCAAAACTGACGATACGTCAGCCTTCGAGGTGTGTAACGCGGGTGCCAGTCCAAACAAGACTCCCGTGATCGTCGAAAAGACGACGGTATAAAACACCACGCGCCAGTCGAGCTGAAGATCGATAGCAACACGGATCCCTTCGGGCAACGCCGGTATGAACGCGATCAGCAGATCGAGAAACCAGGCGGCGAGCAACACCCCGGCGGCGCCGGCAATCAACGACAGCAGCAAACTCTCCGTTAATAACTGTCGAATGATGCGACCGCGACTCGCGCCAATCGCAAGCCGCACAGCGATCTCGCGGCGTCGCGTAACGGCACGCGCCAATAACATGCTCGCGAGGTTGATACACGCGATCAGCAGGATCAGATTCACGATCACAAACAACAAGGCAAACGCACCCCACACGGCCGTTGTCATACCGGGATGAACGCGAGTGTCACTCTCCGGCAGAACCGTGATCTCCGAGACACGCACCCGTCCTGACTCGTGTTTCGATAACCACTCTTCGGGATGTGCGGCCTGCATGTCGCGAGTCATCAAGTCGAAACGCGCGCGCGCCTGGCCCAGGGTCGTTTCGGGTTTGAGACGGCCGACGAGGATCAGCCCACGATTGCCGCGACTCGCGAGAATGTTGTCACCGTGTTTGTCCACGGCCGGCATCATTGCCAACGGCAACCACACTTCAGCGGACAAGCCACGAAACATGCCGGTGTATTGCGGCGGCGCAACGCCGATCACGGTGAGTGACTGTTCGTTGAGAGTGATTGTCTTGCCGATGACTTCCGGATCCGAGTTGAAACGTCGTTGCCACAAACTATGGCTGATCACGATCACCGGATTTCGTCGCGGCACGGCATCTTCTTCCGGCAGAAACGTGCGGCCGCGTTGAGCGGAAAGGCCTAACACATCGAAATAATTTCCCGATACGGCCTCACCCCAAACCTCTTCAACTTCATTTGCATCGCCAAACTTGAATTGCTGAATGCTGTAAGCGGCAAGACCACTGAGGACATCGTTCCGGTCACGCAGTTCGAGATAACTCGGGTATGAAGTGGCCTGGTACGGCTGTTCCCCTTCACCAACAAAGAGTTCGACCACTTGCTCCGGATGCGAGACCGGCCGCGGGCGCAGGAGAATCGCGTTCACGAGACTGAAGATCGCAGAGTTTGCGCCAATACCAACCGCGAGCGAGATCACCGCGATAAAAGTAAGGGCCTTGCTCTTCCAAAGCATCTTCGCCCCATAACGAAGATCGTTGAGGATGGTTTGAATCATAGTGTTAATCAGGGATTTCTCTGTGCAACCTTTGTGTTCTCTGTGTCTCTGTGGTTGTTGTATCGTACGGGCTCATAACCACAGAGACACAGAGAACACAAAGGTTGCACAGAGAAAATTAGTAAACCGTCACTCGTAACGCAGCGCAACGAGCGGATCGACTTTTGTTGCGCGGCGCGCCGGCACGTAACAAGCCAACAACGCCACGACCGCCAGCACGCCAGCCACAACCACAAACGTAGTCACATCGTTGGGCGTCACGCCAAACAACAATCCGCGAATCAAACGACTGAGAATAAACGCACCAACCAAACCAATCGCCTCTCCTGCAAGCGCGAGGGTCATCCCCTGTCGCAACACGAGTTTCAACACATCACTAACTTGCGCACCCAGCGCGATGCGAATCCCCATCTCCTGCGTGCGCTGCGTTACAGCCTGTGATAGCAGTCCGTATATCCCAACGGCCGACAGCAACATGGCCAGCCCGCCAAACAATCCCATCAGCAACATGTTCAGCCGGCGCTGCGCGATGCTGTCGTCAACCACTTTCTCGAGCGTGCTGACATTCGATAGCGGCTGATCCGGATCGATGGACCACACAGCCTGACGAACTGCGCCGACAATCGAAAGGGGATCGGTCGTTGTGCGCACGAGCAGCGTCATGTCTTCAAGTGGAGCCTGGGATGCGGGAACGTAGTAGGCCGGGGCTGAAGGCGCGTCGAGTCCGGCAAACTTAACGTCGCGCGCAATACCCACAATTTCAAAGGACGTGAGCTTCTGACTCTTCCAGATTCGATCCGGTGGTCCAAGCTTCATTCTTTGGCCGATGGCGTTCTGGTTGGGAAAGTAACTTCTGACAAACGCTTCGTTGACGATCACTACCCCGGGATGATCCTGATCGTCCTGCGCCGTAAAATTTCGCCCGGCGATCAGCTTCACACCAACCGCGTCGAAATAGTCTGGCCCAACCGGGACGAAATTAGCTGATTCACCAGGGCGATCAACCGGCAAGACGCGACCCTCAATTTCGAACGAGTCGAGCCAATTCGACGCCAATGGATGGTCATAAGCAATGGTTGCAGTTTTTACTCCAGGGATCGCCTCGAGCCGTTCTTGAAGCTGTTTATGAAAGTTATTGATCTGATTCGGCTCGGAATATTTGGAAACCGTGAGCGTCAATCCTGCGGTCAACACTCGCTCGCTCTCAAATCCCGGATCAACTCGTTGCAGTAGCCAGAAACTCTTGATCAACAAACCGGCGCCAATCACGAGCATCACGGCCACGCTGACCTGAAACACCACCAATGCCTGGCGAAACCGCAATCGCCCTGCGCCTGGTCCGGAAGTACGACCACTCTGTTCGAGTGTCGTATGTAGGTCGGGTTTTGCTGCCTGCCACGCCGGCACCAAACCAAAAATCAAACAAGTGCCCAGCGAAAGCAGCATCGTGAAGGCAAGCACTTGCCAGTTCAAATCCACCTGGGCCAGCCGCGGAACGCCTGCCGGAACAAACTGCAACAACACTTGCGTTCCGGATGCGGCAATTGCGAGCCCCGCAACCGTACCCAGCAAGGAAAGCAATGCCCCTTCAATAAAAAACTGTCGCACTAAACGCGCGCGACCGGCCCCGAGAGCAGCACGAATTGCGATCTCCTTGCTGCGTCCTGCGTGTTGGGCCAACAGGAGCCCAGCCACATTCGCACACGCAATTAACAACACGAGGCCAACCGCGGCCAGCAACGTCAACATCGCCGGTCGCACATTGCCAACAACTTCATTCATGAACGGGTTGACAACAATTCCCTCGCCTCGATTTGCGGTGTGCTCCTGTTCCAAACGAGCGGCGATGGTATTCATATCTGTCGTCGCCTGCTCGATCGAAATCCCCGGTTTGAGTCGAGCCACGACGCCAAGCACGTGAGCAGATCGCGCAGCCGCCCAACGCGCCGTGAACGACATCGGCAACCAGTAGTTTTGCTCCTGCTCGTCGAAAGTGATTTGCCCGGGATTCAGCGGCGAAACAGGATAAAGACCCGGCGGCATCACCCCGACAACCGTATGAGGTTTACCATCAAGCGTGACACTGCGATTGACGATATTTCGATCGGCGCCAAACCTGCGTTGCCACAGGCTATGGCCCAGAATCACAACCTGTCCCTTGCCCTGTTCGTATTCTTCATCCGCGAACGAGCGACCGAGCATCGGTTCAACTCCGACCACCGGGAAGTAACCGGAACTAACGCGCGCGCCGACGAGTTGCTCCGGCTCGCCACCACCGGTGAGCGTCAACGAAGTCCGCCCGAATGCAGCGACACCTTCGAAAACAGTGTTCTGATTCTTCCAGTCGAAAAAGTTTGCGGGCGCGGTGCGCGAGCGAGTGTTTTCCGGCGTCTTTTCCCACAACGCCACCAGTCGATCCGGTTGGTGGTAAGGCAGCGGGTTGAGCAACACGGCGTTCACAACACTGAAGATCGCCGTGTTGGCGCCGATACCGAGCGCGAGCGTGATCACCGCAATCACGCTCACGCCCTTATGCTTGACGAGCATGCGCAAACCGTACTGCACGTCCTGAATCAGTGTGTTCATAGATTTTTCCGATTGCGAATTGCCGATTGCCAATTTCAAAGCCTTTGAAAAACCTTGGCAATTGGAAACCGGCAATTGGCAATAACTTTACTCGTACCGCAGCGCCACCAGCGGATCGACTTTAGTCGCACGTCGCGCCGGCAAGTAACACGCCACGAACGCGACTCCAACGAGCAGCAGCGGCACTGATATAAACGTCAACGGATCTGCCGCCTTCACTCCAAACAACAACGAACTCATCAAACGCGTCAGGGCAAACGCGCCTGCCAATCCGATGCCGACGCCGATAAGCGTCAGCGTGATTCCCTTCTTCAACACGAGTGCGAGAATGTTGCGCGGCGTGGCGCCAAGCGCCTGGCGCACGCCGATTTCATTCGTGTGTTGTGTGACGAAATAGGCCAGCACGCCGTAGATCCCAAGCGCCGCCAACAACAAAGCGAGTGCGGCAAAACCGACGAGCATGATCATTCCCAGTCGTCGCTGCGCGGCTTCGGTACCGAGCACTTCAGCCATCGTAGCCACGTTGGAAATCGGTTGATCGGGATCGACCTCACGGATCACTTGTCGCACCGAGCCAACGAGATTCGCCGCGTCGCCCGACGTTCGAATCGCCAGATCGCGCGGGTTGTACCAGGGGCTGTTTTCAATCTGCTGATATGGCAGATACATCTCCGCCTTCACCGGCTCATCAATCCCCATTTGCCGAATATCGCCGACAATCCCAACGATCTGAATCCACGGGCTGTCAGAGTTTGGTCCACCGATTTTGAAGCGACGGCCCAGCGCGTTTTCACCGGCCCAGTATTGTCGCGCCATCGTTTCGTTGATGATCCCAACGGACATCGATTGCGCGTTGTCGCGTTCATCGAAGTAGCGGCCCTGGCGCAGCGGGATATTCATCGTTTGCAGATAGTGAGCACTGACCTGGCGATGATTGGCGTCGTAAGCAAGCCCGGGCACCGGATTGGTTATGCCTTCCGGATAAATCCCGTTGGTCCCACCTTTCCAACTGAGCGGAATCGAAGTGCTGTAACCGGCTGAGGTCACGCCCGGCAAATGACTCACGCGTTGCAGAACCTGCTGGTAAAAGTTGTCACGTTGTTGCAGTTCTTTGTACTTCTCGCGTGGCAGGATGGTTCGGAGCGTCAAAACTTTTTCCGGCTCGAGCACCGAATACTGCCCGAAGAGTTGAAACAGCGTTTGGATCAACAAACCAGCACCAACGAGCAGGACCAACGAGAGCGCCACTTCAAAAACGATCAAACTGCTGCGCAAACGGCCACTCGAAGTTGCACGTGAACTGGTCTGCTTCAGAGCGTCGTTCAGGTCGAAGTTTGCTGCCTGCAACGCCGGCACGAGACCAAAGATGATTCCCGTGATGACTGAAATCAGAATCGTAAACGCGAGTATTCGCAGGTTGAGGGTCAGCGGTGAGGCGAGCGCCATCTGCTCAGGCACTAAGCCCTGGAGAAAACTAAAACTCCAGTATGCGAGCAGCGATCCCAGCAAGCCTGCAACGCCGGCCAGCAGGAGACTTTCAGTTAATAGTTGGCGAACACCTCGCCCGCGCCCGGCGCCGAGCGCCAGTCGCAATGCGATCTCGCGGCGACGACCCACAGCGCGCGCCAACAGCAAACCGGCCACATTCGCGCACGCGATCAACAGCACAAACGCGACTGCCACCAGCAACACGATCAGCGAACTACGCGAATCGCCGGCGAGCTGCTCGTGCAACGGCAGGACCACGGCGCCGAGCCTTCCTTCCATAGTTGGACCAGGAAAGTCTTTGCCGAGACGCTGCATGATAGCGTCCATGTCCGCCTGCGCCTGCAATGAAGAAGCACCCGGCTTCAAACGAGCGACGACGTTGAGATAATGTCCACCTCGATTGGTACGTTCCTCGGGTTCGAAAGCCAGCGGCACCCACAAACGCACTTCCTGCTCGAGAAACTGAAAATTCGCCGGCAACACACCAACCACGGTGAACTTTTCACCATTGAGCAGGATGTCGCGATTGATGATGCTGCGATCGCCGCCATAACGACTCTGCCAAAGGCTGTAACTGAGCATTGCAACCTTCTCAGATCCAATTTGTTCTTCGTGTGCGAGAAATGTACGACCGAGGAGCGGCTGCACTCCAAACAGAGGGAAGAAATTTGAGGTTGACCGGTAAGCACTAACGCGCTCCGGCTCGCCATCACCGGTGATGTTGAAGCTCGTCTCGGCAGTCGCCGCCATGTCAACAAACGACTGGTTCTGTGTTTTCCAATCGAAGTAGTTGGCGGGAGCCGGAGTGTTACGCGGAAAGCCGGCGAAGGTCGCATCTTCCCACACCATCACGAGTTGTTCCGGATTGTGGAACGGCAACGGCTTCAGCAAAACAGCATTTACAACGCTGAAGATCGCCGTGTTCGCGCCAATCCCCAGCGCGAGCGTAACGAGGGCAATCACCGTAAAGCTCGGACGCTTCAACAACCCTCTGATCGCATACCGAATGTCTTTTATTACTGTCTCCATATTTCTTCCCCTGGTTTTTGCCACGGATAAAACGGATTACACGGATCAAATCAAGAAAATAATCCGTGTTTATCCGTGTAAATCTGTGGCTCTATTCGTAACGTAGAGCCACTAACGGATCGACTTTCATCGCGCGTCGTGCCGGCAGATAACACGCCAACAGCGCCACTCCCACCAGCACCAACACCACCGACACAAAAGTGAACGGATCGGTTGCGCTGATACCAAACAACAAACTCTTCATGAGTTGTGAAGCACCCAGCGCCAGCAACAAACCAACCCCTGCGCCGATCGCGATCAGCACCAATCCCTGGCCCAGGATCAGCTTCAGGATGTCGCGCGGATCGGCGCCCAGCGCGATGCGAATACCAATCTCATGCGTGCGCTGCGACACCACAAACGCCATCACGCCATAGATTCCGATCGCCGCGAGCAGTAACGCCCCGCCGCCGAAGATGCTGAGCAGCACCGCAATCATGCGATCGGCAGCCAGTTGACCACCGATCTGGTCCACCATCGTCTTCACTGAAAACAGCGGCACGTCTTTATTCAACACGCGCATCTGATTGCGTACGGCTCCGACCAACGCGCCCGGATCCTCGCCGGCACGCACCAGCAACGTCATCCCTGAGTTGTATTCCTGGGCCAGCGGGACGTAGATGAAAGGCATCGGATCTTCGCGCAACTGGCGATACTTCGCATTGCGCGCGACGCCGATGATCTCGGCATACGGCGAATCAGATCCAAACTTTAGACGTTTACCTATTGCATTGCCGCCAAAGTAACGACGGGCCAACTCCTCGTTAACAATCACCACTAACGGGCCACCTAGCCGGTCTTGTGCACTGAACTCACGACCCGCAACAATCGGAATACCCATCGTGGGAAAGAAGTTTGGACCAACAACATTCGTATTGAGTTCGTTATCTTCGTTTGGCTGCGGCTGGTAGCCTTCAAACGTGATATTCCGGCGGTATCCGCCACCACTAATCGGAACGAAAGCCGACAACGTCGCCGACTTCACACCGGGAAGAGATCCAATTTGTTCGAGAGTTTGCTGGTAGAACAATTCTCCCTGTTGTCGAGTGAGTCCAGTTCCCTGAGTCTCAATCGAAGCCAGGAGCAGCTCCTGCGCCGCGAAACCCGGATCCGAGCGGGAGGCATTTTGCAAACTGCGCACAAAAAGCCCCGCGCTGATTAACAGGACCAACGACAGTGCGAGCTGCGAAACGACGAGCGCGTTGCGCAAACTCCAGCGACGCAAACGTTGTCCGTACGAAGCACTTTCCTCTTTTAACGACGGAACAAGATTGAGTCGGGTGGCCTGCAACGAAGGAACCAGGCCAAATAACAATCCGGTGAGCAACGTAACGGCGAGAGTAAAAACGAGCACCCGCCAGTCGACACTAAAGTCGACATTACCCAACCCTTCTGTCCCAAAAAAGCGTGGCAACATTCGCGCGGTCCACTGCGTCAACAGCAAACCACTGGCGCCGCCAATCAAGGCGAGTAACACACTTTCAGTCAACAACTGACGAACCAGTCGCGCACGGCTAGCGCCGAGTGCGAGGCGAACCGCAATCTCCCGGCGTCGCGTCGACGCGCGCGCCAGCAGCAGGTTGGCCACGTTTGCACACGCGATCAACAACACCATGCCTACCATTCCAAACAGCAATATCGACACGCGCCAAAGAGCGGCTTGGCCTTCCGGACTCATGCGCGACTCCGGCACTACGAACACCGGCCGCGGCTCCTTCGGACTAGCGAGCGTACCTAAATTTGTTTCCGGATAAGCTTGTGCGAGTCGGGTGGCAATTGTTGATAACTGCGTCTGTGCTTCGGCAACAGTAGCTCCGGTTTTGAGTCGTCCGGTGATTTGAATTGAACGACTCCCACGACCGCCGCGGTTGTTTTCCGGTGTTGCCAGCCAGAAGTCCGTTTCCTGGCCCATTCGCAGTCCGTGAAAACTCGGTTCGATTACACCGATAATCGTGTAAGGAACATTGTTGAGCGACAACGTGTTGCCAAACACCGCAGTATTCGCATTGTAACGGCGACGCCAGTAACGATCGCTGATCACCACGGCGTGAGCGTACGATTCGGTCTCGTCGATCGGTTGCAACGTGCGCCCGAATTGGGCTCTGACACCAAGTAACTCGAAGTAGTTGCCGGTAACAGAAACGCCGTTTAACTGTTCCGGGTGCTCACCGGTCGCCGTCATTACGACTTGATCGGAAGCGGCCAGACTTTCAAAGACGTTCGATTGATCGCGGTAGTCGACGTAGTCGGGAAACGACGATCCGCCATACGAACCACTGCTAAAGTCGCTGGTGTAAACGCCCACCAATCGCTCGGGCTCGGCGACACCGGTGAGTGGTCTGAAGATCACGCCATTGATCAGGCTGAAGATGGTGGTGTTGGCGCACACGCCGAGCGCCAGCGCGAGCACTGCCAGCGCCGTGAATCCCGGTGCTTTAGCAATAATTCGCACACCGTATCGGAGATCCTGAATAAGCGTCATTATTGATTCCTACTGAGTAACACCGCACGAACGGTAAATGTAGCCACGGATTAAACGGATAAACACGGATCTCTTAAGAATGAAATTAGAAAAATGAAATCCGTGTTATCCGTGTCATCTGTGGCTTATTTCAATGCTTCGAGTGGATCGATCTTCGCGGCTCTACGCGCGGGAACGAGACACGCCACGATAACAACTGCTGCCAACAAAACTGCGACCGCCATGAACGTGATCACATCAAATGGTTTCACGCCGAACAACAGCGTGGTCATATATCGCGTCAACGCAAAAGCGCCAACGACTCCAACCCCGATTCCGAGCACTGCCAGCAGCATGGCTCGTGTCAGCACGAGCTTGAGCACATCAGCCATCTGAGCGCCGAGCGCCATGCGTATGCCAATCTCGTGCGTTCTTTGCGTGACGTAGTAAGACGTAACACCGTAGATGCCAAGCATCGCCAGTAACATCGCGACACCCGCAAACGCACTCAGCAATAACATCGGCAATCTCCGCGGAGCAGTAGACGCATTAACCACTTCGTTCATCGTCCTCAGGTTGTAAGTCGGAACTGCTTTGTCCACCGATCGAATTGCCTCGCGTACCGTACCTGCAAGCGCCGTCGGTTCACCTGTGGTGCGAACCACCAACGACAAGCTTCCCCACGTCGGATCCTGCCCGTACGGAACGTACATCTGAGCACCAGGTTCTTCATCAAGCGATCCTTTGGTGTCGCCTGCCACGCCCACCACTTCACGCGGAAACTTCTCGTCACGCCAAATGGTGAAACGTTTGCCGATCGGGCTCTCACCCGGCCACAACTGGCGCGCCAACGTTTCATTAATAATCACCACCTTCGTGCTTTGCAGCGTGTCCTGATCGTTGAACGGGCGACCACTCTGCAACGGAATCTGGAGTGTTTGAAAATAATCAGGTGTGACGGCGAGATGTTGCGCATTCGTCTGTTCCTCCGGTGTCATCGGGTGACCTTCGCGAATCAAACCACGGCCCACGTTAAAAGTGTCGCCACCTAACGGGAGACTAAGCACAGCACCTGCCGACTGCACCCCCGGCGTCGCCTTTACGCTATCGATCAACTGTTTATAGATCTGCGCGCGCGGTTCACCTTGCGCATACTTTCCCGGAGGCAACGTCAAGCGCATCACCAGCACACCATCAGCATTGAACCCGGGATCGCTCTCGCGAAGATGCAGAAAACTCTTGATCAGCAATCCCGCTCCTGCGAGCAGGACAAAAGAGAGTGCGATTTCAGAAACGATCAGCAAACTACCGACGCGATTGCGACTACCGCCTTCGCCTCCGCGCTGTCCGCTATCTTTCAACGTTTCGTTTAAATTCGGTCGCGAGGTTTGCAACGCCGGAACCATTCCAAACAGCAGTCCGGAAAGCACCGTCAGGCCCAAAGTGAAACCAAACACTTTCAGATCGATTCCGATCTCAGCAATGCGCGGCGTATTTTGCGGACTAATAGCAACCAGCAGTTTGATCAACCAGATACTCAGCGCTAATCCGGCTATGCCACTCACTACCGAGAGTAATACGCTCTCAGTTAACAGTTGCCGGACCACGCGCAGGCGGCTCGCGCCTAACGCAGTACGAAGCGCAATCTCTTTCTGTCGATAAGCAGCGCGCGCCAACAATAGATTGGCGACATTCGCGCACGCGATCAGCAACACAAATGCAACTGCACCCAGCAAGATCAGCAACGAGGTTCGCAACTCACCGACCATGCGTTCGCGTAATTCTGTCAACTTCACACCCCAGCCAGTGTTTGTCACGGTGTAGTTTTGAGACAAACGCTGGTTAATCGTGTCCATGTCAGCTTGCGCCGAGGCGAGTGACACGTTTGGCTTCAGCCGCGCAACCACTGAAACGTAACGGTTATCGCGTGGTTCGTTGGTCGCGTCTAACACAAATGCGCTCCACACCTCAGAATCGGCTGGGAAATTGAATCCGGCAGGCATGATTCCCACAATTGTCGCCGGCTTGCCGTTGACTGTGATCTGGCGATTAACGACATCCGCTGCTCCGCCGAAACGTCGTTGCCAAAGCGCATGACTGAGAATGATTACAGCCGGTGCGCCCGGTTTTGAGTCTTCTGCCTGTAATGCGCGACCGCTGATCGGATTCGTTTTAAAGACTCCAAAAAACTCCGGCGTGACGCCCGAAGCGCGCACACGTTCCGTCTCTTCTCCAATCCCGAGAAACAGGCCACCTGAAAAGAATCCGGCAATCTGCTCAAACGATTGATTCTGTTGTTGCCAGTCAGCAATGTCAGGCACAGACATGTTGCTCTGCGTGATTCCCTGCCGCGGATTGATTCCTTCGAGCAGCGCGATTCGCTCCGGCTCGGGAAACTGCAACGGCCGCAACAACACCGAATTCACCACCGTGAACATCGCCGTCGTCGCCCCAATACCGAGTGCGAGAGTCGAAATCGCAATCAACAAGAATCCGGGTCGCTTGAGAAAACTACGCACGCCGTAGCGGAGATCTTTAATTAAGTTTTCCATGATGGTTATTTTTCCAATCGCCAATTGCCGATTGCCAACTTCCCGACTGCTTAACGACAATAGGCAATCGGCACTTGGCAATCGGAAATGTTTTCATTCGTTCCGGAGAGCGATCAGCGGATCGACTCGGGTTGCACGTCGCGCGGGGACGTAACACGCCAGCAGCGCCACGCCAATCAACAGGAACGACACAAAACCAAACGTCAACGGATCAGTGGCACTCACTCCATAAAGCACACTCGTGATCGCGCGGGTGGCGAGAAACGCGCCGAACAACCCAAGCACCGCGCCGATAATCGTGAGCTTCAAACCATGACTCAGAACGAGTCGCAACACGTCGCCGAGCTGCGCGCCCAGCGCCAGCCTGATACCGATCTCATGCGTGCGTTGCGACACCGCATACGAAGTGATGCCGTAAACTCCAATGGCCGCCAGCAACAACGCCACAAACCCAAACACACCAAGCACACTCGCCGCCACCTTCGCCGGGAACAACGATAGTTTCATGTGTTCGGTAAGTGTCTTGACGTCGAAGATCGGCAGATTCGGATCGAGTGAGAGGATTTGTCCACGCACTGCACCAAACAACGCTTCGGGATTGCCTTTGCTGCGGACCACGAGAATGCCGGTCGAGTTGTAATCCTGCGTCATCGGTGCCCAAGCAAATGAGCGCGGATCCTCGGCAATGTTGAAATACTTACCAGCCTTCGCCACCCCGACGATACGCATGAATGGACCACCGGCGCCCTGATAGCTGAAACGTCTTCCGACCGCTTCCGCCGGTGTTTGCAACTCAGGCATTAGACGCCGGACAAAGGTCTCGTTTACCACCGCAACCTGTTCCGACTTTTCCTGGTCCTGCTCGGTGAACTCACGACCCTGGATCAGCGGCGTGCCCATCGCTTTGAAGTATCCTGGTCCAACAGCGGCATTCATCACTGACGGCACGTTCTCACCGCGTTCGGCCGGTTTGCCTTCCACAAATGCACTGCGACTGTTGAAGTTCAAACTGAGCGGGATGTAGCTCGTAACGGCAACTGATTCGACACCGGGCAATGATTGAACCCGCTCGGTCAATTGCCGGTAAAACTGTTGTCCGCGCGCTGCGTCGTATCCCTGCAAACCGAGATCAAACGACATCGTGAGCCCGTTTTGCGTTTCAAAACCGGGATTCATCGTTTGCAGTTGTTGCAGTGTCCGCACCACGAGCCCGGCAGCAATCAGGACCACGAGGGAGATCGAGATCTGTGCCACGACGAGCACGCTGCGCAAACGCGTTCTCACCGCACCACCCTGCGCGGCGGTGTCTTTTAACGCACCAACCAGGTTTGGTCGCGTGGACTGCAACGCCGGAACCAATCCAAAAACAGCACCCGCAGTGATCGAGACGATCATTGAAAACAGCAGCACTCGCCAGTCAACACTAACGTCAAGCGCGAGTGGAAAATCGATTGGTGGTTTTAACGCCAGCAGCATCCGAATGATCCAGAGTGCGAGCAGTAACCCGGCAACGCCGCCGACAGTTGAGAGGAGAATGCTCTCCGTCAGGAGCTGACGAATGAGTCGCAGACGATTTGCTCCCATTGCCAGGCGAACAGCGATCTCTTTTCGTCGATCCGTTCCGCGTGCCAACATCAGACCGGCAAGATTTGTGCAGGTAACCAGCAGCACCAAACCCACGGCTGCCATCAAAACCCAGGTAAAACTGACGACCGCGCCGCGAATGTCAGGTAGAATAAATCCCGGTGCGTGGATCTTGATCGTTTGACCTTCATTCGAGTCGGGATACTCCTGCGCGATCTGTTTGGCGAGTAAATTAAGTGATGCTTCTGCCTGTTCACTCGAAACACCACTCTTCAATCGAGCGACCCCAAAGAAATTCTTCGAGTCGCGGTCGTCGAGCCAGGTAGCACCCGGTTCGGCCCATTCCATCATCGAAGCCGGCAAGTAGATCTCGGGGGTGTAAACATACTCGGTGCCATTAAAGCCCTCGGGTGCGATCCCGATCACTCTGAACTGATGGTTATTTATCAGTATGTCTTTTCCGACCAGACTGGGATCTCCGGCAAAACGTCGTTGCCATGAGTCGTAACTGAGCACGACAACCGGGTGCGACAGTTTTGTCTTGTCTTCTTCGGGAAGAAAAGTGCGGCCGTGAATTGCCTTCACGTTGAGAACATCAAAATAATTTCCGGAGACTTCATATCCCCAGATGCGTTCGTTAACGCCGGAACGGCTGAGACTCAACGGCACGAACCGGTAGAGCAACAACCCCGCCAGCACATCGTTGCGATCGCGAAAGTCTTTGTAGTTTGGATATGAGAACGCCGACAGCGAATCGTTCTCACCACGCACTGCAACCGCCACGATCTCATCCGGGCGATCCACCGGCAATGAACGCAACAGCACCGTGTTAACCAGACTGAAGATCGCAGTGTTCGCACCGATACCGAGAGCCAAAGTGATCACCGCGACCGCAACAAACCCTGGTCGCTTGACCAATCCTCTGACAGCGTAACGAATGTCTTTAATTAGAGAGTCCATAATCTTCCTGTTTTTTGCCACGGATTACACGGATTACACGGATCAAAATAAGAAAAATAATCCGTGTTCATCCGTGTAATCCGTGGCTCTATTCGTAACGTAGGGCCACGAGTGGATCGACCTTTGTTGCGCGTCGCGCCGGCAGGTAACACGCCACCAAAGCGACGCTGACCAACATCGTCGGCACAAGAATGAACGTCGTCACGTCGTACCCACTGATCCCAATCAACAACGACGACAACACCTGCGCGAGCGCGAGGGCCATGAGTAATCCGATTACCACCCCCACTATTGCCAAACGCATTCCCGCGCGCGTGATCAGTCTCAAAACGTCACCGCGATTTGCGCCCAGCGCCATGCGAATGCCGACCTCTCGCGTGCGTTGCGAAACTACGTAGGCCATCACGCTGTACAAACCGACCGCGCTCAACAAAACTGCTATTACTCCAAACGCGAGCGAAAAAGTCGCAGCCATATTGGGCGCCCACAAGGCGTAAGTTCTGTGTTGGGTCATCGTCTTGAAACCGTAAACCGGCATGCGTCGATCGAGCGCTTGAATTTCGCTGCGAACGGTGCCCACCAGCGAGCTTGGGTCCACATTGGGACGAATCACGAGCGCCATTGTCGACGGTCTGAGCTGGCTCATCGCGTAGTAGAAAAATGGCTTTGGATCTTCCGCCAAAGCACGATACTTTCCAGTCTTAACTACACCCACAACTTCCCGCGCGTCGCGACTCTCAGCGCCGATGAAGATGCGTTTGCCCACCGCGCTCTCGCCTGGCCACAGCATTTCGGCCATCCGCTGATTCACGATAATTACTCGTTGTGTTTTTGGCTGATCTCGCTCGTCAAAATCGCGTCCTTCAACGAATGGAATCTGCATGGTCTTGAAGTAATCTGCGCCAACCACCGTCGTCATGATGTTTCGTCCCGCACTGCCACGCGGCAACGTCTCGCCTTCTTTCAAGACTGGTCCATTGGAGTTGGAACTGTCGCTGAGCGGCAGCGTTCGCACGAACGAAGCGGATTCGACACCAGGAATATTCGAAACGCGTTCGACCACCTGACGGTAAAAACCCCGCGACTGTTCGTCTTCGTAACCAATCAATGTCGGACTCATCCAGGCAATCAACCCGTTGGCATTTTCGAAGCCGGGATCCATCGTTTGCGCTTTGCGAAAACTCTTGATGAAAAGCCCGCCGCAAACCAAAACCACGAGTGACAATGAGACCTGGGCCACTACAAGGGTGTTGCGTAATCCGAAAGCTCTTAGTTTTTTACGTTGGCGTAATTCGGGATCGCCCTTGAGCACCGGCACCACATCGGGATTCGAGGAGTGCCACGCGGGCGCCAGCCCAAACACCAATCCCGTGGCCAACGAAATTACGAGCGTGAAGATGAGCGCGCGCGAATCGATAGCGAAGAAGTTATTGACGATGTTGTAATCGAGAATGGGAACGAATCCCTGCATTAGATCCGTTACCTACAACGCGAGCAACAGCCCCAGACCACCGCCAATGATCGATAGCAACAAACTCTCCGTCAGCAGCTGCCGGATCAAACGCGCGCGACTCGCACCCAGCGCGAGCCGAATTCCAATCTCTTTACGACGAGCAGCCGCTCGCGCGAGCATGAGGTTGGCAACGTTTGCACACGCAATCAGAAGGATTAGACCGACGATAGCCATCGCAATGGCGCCGGCGCTTTGAAATACATTTCCCATCTCGGCCCAACGGCCCTCGATCTCCGAAACCACTTTCGCCTGCGTGTTACTCGCGCGCTCGTCCGGGTAAAGCTGATTCAGACGTGGTGCGATCGCCGCGATGTCAGCCGACGCTTGCGAAATCGAAACTCCCGGTTTGAGCCGTCCGATGACGTTCATCCAATGGCTCCCGCGATCGGCGAGTATGCCGGGATTGCGCCGCAGATCTTCAGCCATCGAAATCGGCGTCCAGAAATCGAGGGCAAGCGCAAACTTGGTCCCTCCAAAAGATTCGGGTGCGATCCCGATCACCTGATAAGGACGATTGTTCAGTTGGACCGTCTTACCAACGATGCTTGCATCTGACGCGAGACGGCGTTGCCAGAAACTATGACTCAACACTACCACCGGATTCGCGCCGGGTGTTTTGTCTTCGTCGGGAAGAAATGAACGACCAAACTGTGGTTTGACCTCGAGCACATCGAAATAGTTAGCGGAAACAACCTGTCCCCAAATCACATCGTTCTCGTTCTCGGAGCCGATCGCGGCCTGGATCATGTCTTCCGCAGCCAGACCGGTGAATGAACTGCTCTGGTCGCGATACTCGAGAAAATCCGGATAGGACCATTCATCGGTCGTGCCGCGATCCTCCGCGATCTCGAGCGGCCGGATGATTTCGCCCGGGTTAGGCACCGAGAGCGGACGCATCAAGAACGCGCTTACCCCGCTGAAAATGGCGGTATTAGCGCCGATTCCCAATGCGAGAGTGATAATTGCAACGAGAGTCACGCCCGGATTCTTCGTCAACATCCGAACGCCGTAACGAATGTCTTTGAGTAGGTTTTCCATAATTCACTTTTCGTAAATTCAAATTTTCTCGGTACGAGCGCCTCCTTGGAGTGCGGCGTCTTGACGCCGCTTTGGTATTAACGGTTCGTGATCGCAGTACCAAAGCGGCGTCAAGACGCAGCACTCCAAGGAGGCATTTCAAAGTGACCAACCAGCTTCTGCCGCGGCCTTGCAAGCCTGCACGTTGATGTTGACTTGCAACTGCCGGCCGATCAGCCCGCGTCCGTAATCAATCTCAAAAGCAAAGCGATCGAGTGTGGTCGTCGCGCTGTAATAAACAAACTCGTCTCCACGCGGCGAACGACTGCGGTCCATCTCGTTAACTGCCAGGGCGATCGCCACGGTCTTGTCCTTGATTGTCACTTGACCTTCCACATCCAACGAATCGCGATCTCGTCCGCGCTGAACCCCAGTGCTCTGAAAAACGATCTCCGGAAACTTTTCCGCATCGAAAAAGTCGCGTAACAACAAGTGCGCGTCACGTCGCTTGTTTCCGGTATCAATACTGTTCGCTTTGATCGTTGCGGAAACCGAAGAACGGCTGATGTCGTCGTCATCCAAAACTATTGCACCGGACACAGTGTTGAACCGCCCGCGCACGTTGTACCAGAGATTACGAACGACAAATTCAACCGTCGTATATCCCGGATCGAAGCGCCAAACGTTCATAGTGATTTCCAATTTCCGATTGCCAATTTCCGATTTGCCTATGTGCTGAAGTTCTCCTCTTAACCATTGGCAATAGGCAATTGACAATCGGCAATACTTTTACTCATACCTTAGAGCTTGCAGCGGATCGACTCTCGTCGCGCGCCGCGCCGGTACGTAGCAAGCAACCAGTGCAATCAGAAACAGAAACACTGCCACCGTCACGTAAGTTGAAATGTCGGTCGACGTCACTCCATAAAGCGCTGGTTCAAGAATCTCATTCAATAAATAGGCGGCGACCAGTCCGACAAGCTCTCCGAGCAGGACGAAACTCATGCCTTGTTTCAGCACTAAACCTAAAACGTCGGTAACTTGCGCTCCGAGCGCTACCCGGATACCCAGTTCGCGAGTTCGCTGGGCCACCGAATACGAGACCACCCCGTAAAGACCAGCCATCGCGAGCAGCAGCGCCACTACCGCAAACGCAGTCATAATGCGCGAGGCAAAACGCTGATTTCTGATCGAGTCGGGAACTATCTGATCGAGTGTGGCCACGCGCTGTAGCGGCAGCTCGTGGTCCAACGCCAGCACTTTTGACCTAATCGCGGGGACGAGGACTGACGGATCGCCGGAACTACGAACCACGAGGGTCATAAAAGGCGTGGGCGCCTGGGCGAACGGTTCGTACACGTGAGGTAAAATTCGGTCCGCTATTCCTCGTTGCTTCACGTCGCCAACCACGCCGACGATTTCGCGAAAACTCTCTTGCCCGGTGGTTACATTGATGCGTTTGCCGATTGGATTCTCACCAGGGAAGGCTTCTTCGGCGAAGCGCCCACTCACAATCGCAACGCGCGGCGACTGTTTCGTGTCGCGATCGGTAAACGCGCGCCCGGAGATCAGCGGTATTCCCATCGCCTTGAAGTATTGGGCGGATACAGCCGAGTAGTTTGTGTAAGGCAGGTCTTCGTCGCGTGGGCGAGGCTGGCCTTCGATGTAGTAGTCAGTCAACAGGTCGTGCACGATTGGCATAATTCGCGCCACACCCGCTGCCTGAACCTCCGGGAACGTCGAAACCTCTTGCACCAGTTGTTCACTGAAACGCGCGATCTGCTCGTTATCGGCATACTTCTTTTCAGACAGTTGCAAGGTGACCGCGAGTGCGTTTTGTTCGTTGAATCCGGGATTGATTTGATAAACATTCCAGAGAGACCGTAACCACAGTGTTCCTCCGATCAGCAGCACCAACGCGAGGGCCACTTCCGCAACGATCAAAAGATTGCCCATGTATCGCTTGCCGGATCGTTGCCCTTCACTGCCGCCATCTTTCAGAATTTGACCGGCATTCGTCTTCGCTAACTGAAGCGCAGGCACGAGTCCGAAGATCAGCGCCGTCGCGAGAGCAATACCAAGAGTGAACAGCAATGCGCTCGTATCTACCGTTACAGAAGCGAGGCGCGGTAACTCAGGTGGCGCGATCGAGAGTAATAACTTGAGTCCCCAAACTGCTATGGGCCAACCAACCAAACCACCAAGCAGCGCCAGCAGGATACTCTCGGTGGCTAACTGGCGAATGATCCGCAAACGTCCGGCGCCCACTGCCGCACGAATCGCAATCTCTTTTTGACGACTTCCGGCACGAGCCAGCAAGAGATTCGTAACGTTCGCGCACGCGATCAGAAGCACAAACCCAACCGCACCGAACAAGACCCAAAGCGTCTGGCGGGCATCCCCGACTGTGAAGTCAATCACCGATGCAACCCTTATGGACCAACCTTCGTTGGCTGCCGGATGTGCTTGTGCCAGCCGGCCTGCGATTGCAGTCATCTCTGCCTGGGCCGCCGTGACGGAAACTTCAGGTTTCAATCGCGCCACGGCTTCGAGATAGCGCGCCTGATGCAGACCTCTTTCACTTTCAGTGAGCGCCAGCGGCGTCCAAACTTCTCGTCGTTTTTGATCAGGCAAGCGAAACTCTTCGGGTATGACACCAATCACGGTGAAGTTTTCGCCACTCAGCTTCAGCGTTTGCCCGAGCAGGTTTCGATCGGCGCCAAAACGACGCTGCCAGAGCCCTTCGCCTATAAGCGCGACTTTTTCACGACCCGGCTGATCTTCTTCAGCGAGAAATGCCCGGCCGAGAATCGGCTGCACACCGAACATTTTGAAGACACCGGCTGAAACCCGACCCGCCAACAAACGCTCCGGATCACCATCTCCAGTCAGGTTGTAAGAAATCGTGCGGTACGCAACCAGATCAGAAAAGACAGTGTTCTGTTGCTGCCATTGCAAAAAATTACCCGGCGCAACCTGAGCGTCTTTCTGCTTTGGGGGATTGGCTTCACGCAGGACCACGAGTTGTGAGGACTCGGGATAATGGAGTGGCTGTAGCAACACGCCATACACCACACTGAAGATCGCGGTGTTGGCTCCAATTCCAAGCGCGAGCGTGATCACCGCAACCGCCGTGAATACAGGCCGCCGGCTTAGTGCCCGGAAAGCAAAACGAACGTCTTTGATCAAATTATCCATGAGTAACATTGCCAATTGGCGATTGCCGATGGCCGATTTATTGCTGCCTGGAGTTCTTCAAATCAGCAATTGGCAATCGGCACTTGGCAATGACCTTCATTCACATCGCAAGGCATCCATCGGATCGACTCGCGTGGCACGCAGTGCCGGTATGTAACAAGCGAGCAGCGTCACAATCGACAACACCAACGCCACCACACCGAACGTGATCGGATCGTTAGCCTTCACGCCAAACAAGAGACTTTCGATCAAACGCGTCAGGGCGAAGGCGCCTCCCAAACCGATCGCCAGGCCGATCAGGATCAACGTCGAACCCTGCTTCACGATCATCAGCACCACATCGCGCGAAGTGGCGCCGAGCGCCAAACGGATGCCAATCTCGTTAGTGCGTTGGGCCACCGAATAACTTATCACCCCGTACAGACCAACCATCGTGAGCACTAAAGCAACTGCCGCAAAGATCGACAGCAACGTCGTGCTGAAACGAGGCGCCGCCACCGAAGCCGATAAGTACTCATCCATCGTCTTCACACCGAAGAGCGGGATGTCCTGATCCAAGGCGGCTACTTCCTTCGTAATCCCGGAAACAAAACTGTGCGGATCGCCCGTCGTCTTCATTACCGTCACCATCTGGCCGAACGGTATCTGCGTTTGCGGCACGTAGTAAGCCGGTTTGGATTCGGTGTTCAGATTGCGGTTTCTGACGTCGCCGACAACGCCCACAATCTCCCGCATCACTGAATCTTCGCCTTCGATTGAAGAGATACCGGGATGTATACGTTTTCCGATTGGGTCTTCGTTCGGGAAAAACTGCCTCGCAAACGTTTCGGTGATGATTATTACGGGCGTTGAACCATGCTTGTCGCGGTCGTCAAAATCGCGGCCTTTGCTGATCGGAATGCCCATCGTCTTGAAGTAATCGACGCCGGTCGTGAAAAAGTCGGCGGAAGGGTGATCCTTCGGCTCCATGGGACGACCTTCGATCTCAAACGAGATGACGAAGCGATCTCCGCTTAGCGGCAGAGGGAATATCGTGCTTACTGACTGAACTCCCGGCGTTGACTGAAGCCGGTTTTTCAAGTCGATAAAAAACTGGCTCGGCTTCTCGTTGGCGTACTTGATTTCGGGCAGCGACAGATTGAAGGTGAGCACATTTTCTGTTTGCAGACCGTTGTTCACGCGCTGCAAACGCCACAGACTTTGAATCAAGAGTCCAGCGCCAACCAGCAACACCACGGCGATAGCAAGTTCCGCCACGACCAACACACTGCGAACACCGTTGCGACGCGCGCCCTCCCCTGTGCCGCGTCCACCTTCCTTCAGCGATTCAATCAGCTCAGTTTTGGCGGAGTGGAATGCCGGAGCGAGTCCGAAGATCAACCCGGTTAAGAGTGAAACGCCGAGGGTAAAACCAAGCACCCGCCAATCCATGCCGACATGTACGGCCCGTGGGATGTCAGTCTTTCCCAGTGCGACGAGTAGATCAGACCACCACACGGCGAGCAATAAACCAACCGAGCCGCCGACGAGCGAAAGCAACATACTTTCGGTTAGTAACTGCCGAATTACACGCACTCGACTGGCGCCTAACGCGGTGCGAATCGCCATCTCTTTATGACGGCTGGTCGCGCGCGCCAGCAGCAGATTCGCAACGTTTGCACACGCTATCAGAAGCACGCACGCAACCGCGCCAAGCAGGATCAGCAACGCCGGGCGAATGTCTCCCACGAGTGCAACAAGTGCCGACTCGATCCGGAGACTTCGGCGCGTGTTCGTATCCGGATACTGTTGCTCCAAACGAGCACCGATGGTAGTGAGTTCGGCCTGAGCTTGTTCTTCAGTAACACCGGGTTTAAGACGGCCAATCACCCGTAGAAAATGCGCACCGCGCTGGTTTGTCACCGGCTCACTGCCGGAAGCATCGCCGGCGATCGTGGTCCATAGTTCAACCGGATCGTTTTGAATCGGAAACTCAAACTCCGGCGGCATCACGCCGACAATAGTGAAGCTGCGACCCTCAAGTGTGATCGATTGGTTCAGAATCGACGGATCGGAGTTGAAGCGTCGTGCATAGAGCGCATGACTGATAATCGCGACGCGCCCATCCGCGGAAGGCTTGTCTTCGTCAGGAAGAAAATGGCGCCCGAGCATTGGATGTACGCCAAGCAAAGGAAAAAGATCCGCGGTGGCAACAGTTCCCTCCAAACGCGCCGGCTCGCCGCGGCCGGTCATGATGAAGTTGGCGCTGCGATAGGAAGCTACGCGCTCGAAGACAGTGGTCTGCGCGCGCACATCCATGAAGTTTGGATATGAATGTGAACCGCGTTGCTGGCCGCGATCGAGATTGGTCTCGTAAACCGCGACCAGCGAATCCGAATCAGGAAACGGCAAAGGCCGCAGCAGCACCGCGTTCACGACACTAAAAATCGCCGTATTCGCGCCTATTCCCAGTGCCAGCGCGATCGTCGCGACGATGCTGACGCTCGGCGACTTGAGCAGCATGCGCAATCCAAATCGAATGTCTTGAAATAATGTGTTCATGGCTTAACCCAACTACCTTTAATTGAACGCCGCCTTGGAGTGCGGTGCCTTGGCACCGCTCTAGTCAAAGTGGCGTTTGCGAACAATAAGACCAAAGCGGTGCCAAGGCACCGCACTCCAAGGCGACGACCTTTACTCCGTTCTCAGTGCCACCAGTGGATCGACCTTCGTGGCGCGGCGAGCCGGGATGTAACAGGCCAGCAACGCCACAGCAATTAGTCCCACTGAAACGCCAATCAGAGTCGTCAAATTATTCGGCGTCACACCAAACAGCAGCGCCGCAATTAAACGCGACGACGCATACGACGCCGCTAACCCAAGCAGCACACCCACTCCGACCAGCACCACACCGCGAACCATGACCAAACGAAAGACGTCACGACGCTGCGCGCCCAATGCCACACGAATGCCAATCTCGCGCGTGCGTCGCGCAACCGAGAACGTCAGCACGCCATACAATCCAAGCGCGGTGAGCAAGGTCGCCAGCAAACCAAACGCTACCGATAACCACGTCACCATTCGTTCCTGGACCAGCGATTCGTCGATCTCGGCGGCAAGACTCTTGATGTTGTAAAGCGGCAGGTGCGGATCCATTTCCTTGAGTTGGCCGCGCAACTGTTCGGCGACAACGTTAGGTTCGATATTCGTCTTCACGTGCAGCGTGAGACCGGTGAGGGTTTTCTCCTGCGTCGTAGGGATATAGAAATGCCGCCGCATGTCCTCGCGCAGGTTGATGTATTGAACATCTTTAACTACGCCGATGATCTCGCGATCGGGAACGTCGTCGAGTCCAATGCGTTTCCCGATCACGTTGACGGTACCGAAAAAGTGTTTCGCGAGACGTTCGTTGACGATGACGACATTTGGCGCACCGAGACGATCGCGTTCGTCAAAATCACGACCCATTACGAGAGGTATCTCGAGTGATTTGAAGTAATCGCTGGTAACCACGGTGACATCAGCGAACATTCGTTCGCCTTCTCGGGGCTTGTAACCCTCAACTACAATGCCGTTCTGGTCCCAGCCACCGGAAACCGGTGAATCGGAGGCAAGGCTCGCAGCTTTCACAGTCGGCAACGCACGCGCTCGCGTTAATAAGTCGTTATAAAAACCCGCGGTTCTCTCCTTCGTGTAGCCGTTAAGTGCGGGATTAACGCTTGCGAGTAAGACGTTTTCTTTACCAAAACCGGTATCAACCGATCGCAAATTTTTTAGCGTCTGTAATAAAAGTACAGCGCTCACCAGCAACGGTAACGAGAGTGCGACCTGGACCAGGATCAAGCCGCTGCGCAAACTCAAAAGCTTCCCGCCTGACGTGAAACTACGTGATTCGGATCGCAGTCCGGGCACAAACACCTGTCGCGCTGCTTGCAGCGCCGGAGCGAGACTAAACGCGAGTCCAAGCAAAATGGTGACGCCGAAGATAAACGCATAAAAACGCCAGTCGGTGGTCGCGCTGAGATTCGCGCGGTAGTCGGCCGGGATAAACGCCAGTAAACCGCCTTTGAGCCAAACTGCAATGAAGATACCGACCACACCGCCGAGAGTCGCGAGCACGATTCCTTCCGTCAGCCATTGACGCAATAGCCGCAATCTTCCGGCGCCGAGCGCCAAGCGCACCGCAATCTCCTGCGAGCGAACGACAGCTCGCGCCATCATCAAGTTCGCGAGATTGGCACAGAGAATCAGCAACACCGCGCAAGTCGCGCCAAAAAGCAACAAGATCGAAGTTCGAAGTTCAATTTGGAGATGGCGAAGTCCCTGCTCGCCGGGCAGCGTGAAAATTCGCCCAGCAAGAAATTGCTGACGATCGAAATCCGATACATTCGGCGGTAACTGTTTTGCTTCGAATTCTCGAATCTGCTGGTAGAGTAAACTCAACGACGCCCGCGCTTGCTCGGGACTAATCTCGGCTTTTCGCCGCGCCATCAAACTCAACCACTGATGACGACGGCTCTGAAGACGAGTCGGCGGCAGCGGATTGAAAACGGGCGTCATCATCATCGGCACCCGCACGTCGGGATTGTTTGAGAGACTTACTCCGTAGAATTCCGGCGGCGTTACGCCGAGCACAGTTAGAGGATGTTCGTTTACGAGGATCGTTTTGCCGATGAGATTTGGATCCTTGTTGAACCGGCTTTCCCAAAACGAGTAACTCAACACCGCCACCGGATGCGCGCCCGGCGTGCGATCGTCATCCTGCGTGAAGAACCTGCCAACCCATGGCTTAACTCCGAGAACTTCAAAGAAATTTCCACTCACAAGCTCGCCACGCACGCGCTCAGTTTGATCTCCATAACTGACGTTCATCTGCGTGCCGCCACGCGCGATCACTCCTGCGAACACAGAATTGCGATCGCGTAGATCCTGGTACATGGGGTACGAAAAGGAGCTCTCAGGCTTTGGAGCACCTTCAGGGTTGAACGAGGTGAGCACCACGAGTTGATCCGGATTGACTACCGGCAAACTCTGCAGCAGCACCTGATCGAGGAGCGAAAAGATCGCCGCATTCGCCCCAATCCCGAGCGCAAGCGTGAGTACCACCACGCCGGCAAACGCCGGGTTTTTCGTGAGCAAACGAAATGCATAACGGATGTCAGCTAACATGAATCCACCTCATTTTTAGCCACGGATTACACGGATGAATTTGATTAATCCGGATTTTATCCGTGTAATCCGTGGCTGGGTTTATTCGGAACGCAGCGCCGTCAGTGGATCGATCTTCGTCGCGCGTCGCGCGGGGATGAGCGATGCCACAAACGCCGTCACTAACAGCAACAACGAAATCGCCAGAAATGTCAGCGGGTCTGTTGGGCTCACGCCAAACAACAAGCTCTTGATCGCGCGAGTCAACAACAAAGCCGCACCCAACCCGATCGCCACGCCGGCGAGCGCCAATCCGAAACTCACGAGCCACGCCGCAAAGCGTTCGGGCTCGCCATCGCCAACGAGAGCGAAACCAAACGGTTCGATACCCGCGATCGCCTCAAACGAACTGCTCTGTTCGGACCAGTCGATGAAGTTCGCCGGTGAGACATCGTTGCGCGCTACTCCTGCTTTGCTGTTGTTTTGCCAGAGAGTCACGACGCGGTCCGCCTCGCGATACGGCAACGGGCGCAACAACACCGCATTGATCACGCTAAACACCGCGGCATTCGCCCCGATCCCAAGCGCGAGCGTGATCACCACGATGACCGAGTACCCCGGCCGCTTAAGCAATCCTCTGAACGCGTAACGAATGTCTTTGATCAGCGACTCAATCATCATCATTAATCGGTTGTAGGGGCGGCCCTCCGTGGCCGCCCTAGTCTGGAACTCAAAATCGTCTCACCTGGAGCGATACGATAAGGGCTTCTTTCCGTGGCTCTCCTATCGAGAGACTTCGTACGCCAGGGCGGCCACGGAGGGCCGCCCCTACAGTCTTACTCGTAACGTAATGCAACGAGTGGATCGACTTTGGTCGCGCGTCGCGCCGGGATGTAACAAGCGATAAGCGCTACGAATGTCAGCAGCAATGCGATCACGGTGTACGTCAATGGATCTGAAACCTTCACGCCAAACAACATCTTCGAGAGCCCAACCCAACTCTCGAGATATTTCGTGAGCACGTACGAACCTGCCAGGCCGAGGATCACGCCCAGCACCACGAGCGTCATCCCTTGGCCCACGATCATCCTCAACACCGACCCGCGATCCGCGCCTAACGCCATGCGAATGCCGATCTCCTGTGTTCGTTGTGAAACGGCATACGCCAGCACGCCAAACAAACCGATGGCCGCGAGTTGTTGCGCGAGGAGCGCAAACAACGTCAGCAACTTGGCAAACAAACGTTCCATGCGCAGCGTTTCATCTGCCTGTTCGATTTGGGTCTTGATCCTCATGACCGGCAGATTCGGCTCGATTTCACGAACCACGTTGCGCATGCTGCCGACGATGGCTCCCGGATCACCGTTCGTGCGCACTTCAAACACGGCATTAGGCAACGGGCGCTCCTGTCGATACGAAGCGTAGACAGTCGGCGGTATGTCATCGCGTTGACTCGTGTACTTCGAATCTCTGCTGATGCCGATAATTTCCAGGTCGTCCGGTTTTGAGGTGTCGTAGGTGAAACGCTTGCCGATCGCGTTCTGATTCGGGAAATACTTATTGGCGAAGGTTTGATTTACGACGACGACTTTGGGCGTAGTGGTAGTGTCCTCTGGTCCAAACGTGCGCCCCGCCAGTAACGGAATACCCATCGTCTGCAAAAAATTTTCGCGTACTGTGTGACGATGCGCTTCACCGCTGGGTGTGATTCGGCCTTCCGAGTCGGGGGTCGCCGACAAAGCCTCACGCAGAAACACGCTGCTCGAACTCGCTCCAAACGACAGCAATGCCATTCGCGAAAACGTAACCGCTTCCACACCCGGCACCGTTTCGATCCGCTCACTGATCTGTTGATAAATTTGGCGCAGCTTCTCGTCTTTGTAACCAATCAGCGACGGCTCAACTTCAAATAGCAAAAGGTTTTCAGTATTGAATCCGGGATCGACTCGTTGCAGATTCAGGAGAGTACGAACAAACAGCCCGGCGCCCACCAGCAACAACAACGACAGCGCCACCTGAAACACAACCAGGCCACGACTAAGTAGCGAGCGATGGACCGCGCTTGAACTCCGGCCCGTGTCTTTGAGTGCGGGAGTGAGATCAACCCGCGTACTTCGCCATGCCGGAGCCAGCCCAAAAACAATTCCGGTCAGAATCGAGAGTCCGAAAGTAAAACCAAGCACGCGCCAATCGAGCCGCGGCTCGAGTGAAGCCATCCCGCGTCCGCCCCAAAGACTCACGGCCAGCAATCCGTCTTTGATCCAGACAGCGAAGATGGTGCCGAGGAGTCCACCGAAAACCGAAAGCAATAAACTCTCGGTCAACAATTGTCTGATTAGCCGGCGACGACTGGCGCCCATCGCGATGCGCAAACCAATCTCTTTTTGACGTCCGGCCGCGCGCGATAACAGCAGGTTCGCTACGTTAGCGCACGCGATCAGCAACACGAGACCAACTACTCCCAGCAGCAAGTAGAGCGAAGGCTTGTAATACCGGCGACGGTCCATCTCACCCTGACCGCCTGGATCGGCGTACAAACGGGGATACTGTTTAGGATCCAGATCGCTGATCGCATTGCCACCGCTCGCCTTTGCCGCCGCCTGCCGCGCCACGCGATGCTCAACCACTGACTGGTGAAATGCGTTTTCGAGCTGGGCCTGGGCCTGCTCCGGAGTTACGCCGGGATTCAAACGGCCCATGATCCGCAACCACCACACGTTGCTGTTCTGATAGGAACGTTTCGGATCGGCGTAGAGTTGTGGCTCTAACGCAAGCGGCACCGTGACATCCTGAGTTGTGCCAACCCCCATCGTGCCGTCGAAGCCTTTTGCGGAGACGCCGACGATCGTGAACGCCACGTTGTTGAGGTTGATCTGCTTTCCGACCGCAGAGGCATCGGAACTGAAACGCTTTTCCCAGTAGCGATGACTCAAAACGGCAACGGGTGATGCGCCGGCTTTATCGTCTTCATCGGTCAGCAAACGGCCCAGCGCCGGTTGTACGCCGAGACCCGAAAAATAATTGCCGGTCACGGCCTGGCCACTTGCTACTTCGGCTTGCCCATCAGCACTGACGGTCAATCCAACTCCGCCGAAGGCAAACACGTCTGAGAGTGGTCCCTGCTGTTCGCGCAGGCGTTGGTAACTCTGAAACGCAAACGAGGTCATCGTGCGTAGACCCGTTTGCTTATCGGTGTTTGAGTTTCCGTTGTAGCTGCCGACACTAAACTCGCGAGGTGCTACAGACCTGAACAGGACCAGTCGCTCCGGTTCTTTCACCGGCAACATCTTCAGCAGCATCGCGTCGACAACGCTGAAGAGCGCGGTGTTAGCGCCGATGCCGAGTGCCAGCGACAGCAACGCGACCGCAGTCAGCCCCTTTTGCTTGAGCATCATGCGAAACCCGTAGCGCAGATCCTGTAGAAAGTTATGCATCGTCACCTCACCCGAAATCAGATCGTTGAAACGGTCACATTTGTAGGGGCGGCCCTCCGTGGCCGCCCTGGTCTGGAACTCAAAATCGTCCCACCTGGAGCGATACGATTGGGGCCACCTTCAATGGCTCTCCGATTGGGAGACAAAGAAATTCGTACGCTAGGGGGGCCACGGAGGGCCGCCCCTACAGTCACCCGACGCCGCCCCAAAAAAACCTCACTCGTAGCGCAGCGCTACTAACGGATCGACTTTTGTCGCGCGGCGCGCGGGGATGTAGCACGCGAGTAGCGCGACTGCCGCCAGCAACACCGTAATCAAACCCATCGTTAACGGATCCGTGGCACTGACCTCAAACAGCAGCGTCGACATCAACCGCGTCAATCCGAACGCCGCTGCGAGCCCCACGCCGATACCAATCAACACCGGAAACATTCCCTGCCGGATCACGAGCCACAACACATCGACGCGCTGCGCACCCAACGCCATGCGCAGCCCGATCTCATGCGTGCGTTGGGCCACCGCCGTCACCATCACGCCATAGATCCCAATCGCCGCGAGCAACAATCCCAACACCGCAAACAAACCCAGCAGCGACAAACTGAACTTCGCGCTCGACAGCGCCCGGCTCAGAAGATCGTCAAGCGTGCGCACGTTCGTAACCGGCTGATCCGGATCAAGCAAACGAACCTGTTCCCTGATCGCAGGAACAAGCGTTTCGGAAGGCACAGAAGTCTGCACCGCGAGCATCAATGCATTACTCCAACCTTCGCGACGGTGTTGGGTCAACGGTGAATAGACGAGAGCAGGCGGAGCCTGATTCAGGCTTCGACCCTTGACATCGGATACGATTCCGACAATTGTGCGGCGCAGAAAACGGTTCTCAGGTGTTTGTGCATCCGGCGGCAGCAAGTGCTCCGGTGGTCCCATCCAGATCGTCTTCCCAACGGGATTTTGATTCGGGAAAAAGCGAGTCGCGAGTGTTTCGTTGATGATGGCAACCGGTTGCGAATTGCCTTTGTCGTCGTTGTTAAAGGCGCGACCGTGGCGCACCGCGATATCGAAAGTGCGGAAGTAGTCGTTACTCACAAGCGCAAAACGGACGAGTGGGACTTCCTCGAGCGATGTTGGAGCGGGCTGACCTTCAACACTAAAAAACTTGCCCCATTCGTCACCGGCTCCGAGTGGAAACACTGTCGCTGTAGTCGCTGCGCGGACACCGGGCAGCGCCGCGACGCGCGACAGCAGTTGATCCGAAAAGGCGAGACCCGCGGGTTCGGTCGGATCCGAGATGGTGAGTGGCGACGGATATTTAGCGGTCGGCAGCGGCACACGCATCGTCACCACGTTGCGCGCAGTGAACCCAACTTCAACCTGACTCAGTTTGATGAATGTGCGTAACATCAAACCTGAGCCGACGAGCAACACCAGGGCCAACGCTACTTCAGCAACGATCAGAACACGGCGGATGCGTCCCTGTGTGCGAGATCCAAAACCTGGACCACCGCCTTCGTTCATCGAATCGCGCAAGTCAGCCCGTGCCGCCTGAAACGCAGGCAACAGTCCAAACATCACGACGGTCAGTAATGCGAGACCAAACGTGAAGCCCAATACTCTTGCGTTCACGCCGATCTGATTGCCGCGTGGCAATGAGGCGGGCAACAGCGAGGAGATCAGGTCGATGCCCCAGGTCGCTAGCAACACGCCACACACGCCACCCAACAAAGCCAACGGTAAACACTCAACTACCACCTGACGCGCAATGCGTGCACGGCTGGCGCCTAAACTCGCGCGAATCGAAAGCTCTTTGCGCCGCCCAGACGCGCGCGCAAGCAACAGGTTGGCAACGTTGACGCACGCAACCAGCAGCACAAATGCGACCGCGCCCAGTAAAACGAGTAATCCCTTGCGTGAGTCGCCTGCGATCTGTTCCTGAAGCGGAACGATGAGGGCGCCTAATCCTTTGTTCGCAGGTTCACTCTCTTCCATCGCACGCGCGATCGAAGTAACGTCTGATTGGGCCTGGGCTGCCGTCACACCCGGTTTGAGACGACCCACGAGATTGATGAAGTGATTGTTGCGGGTGGCCATGTTGTCGTCTTTGGCAAACGATATCGGCGCCCAGAGTTCAACTTCGGGAAGATTGTCGAAGAACGGCATGTCGCGCGGCATCACACCTGCGATGGTGTAACTCTCGCCGGCCAGCTTGATATCGCTACCGATAACATTTGGATTGCCTGCGAAACGACGCTGCCACAACTTATCGCTCAGCAACACGACGCGATGGCGGCCAAACACTTCGTCTTCGGGCAGAAACAATCGGCCGCTTGCCGGTGAAACCTGCAACACCTGAAACAGGTTCGCGGTGATGTATGCACCTTGAATTCGCTCCGGGGCTTCGTTCGCAGTTGAGAGGTTGAAGTCGCCGTAGTAAAAGCCACCGAGTCCATCGAATACTTTGTTTTGATCGCGCCAGCCGTGATAGTCGGGCAACGCACTGCCCGCCTGCGGCACGCCCTGCGCGTTCATGGTGGACCAGAGAAACACCAGACGCTCGGCTTGCGGATACGGCAGCGGTCGCAGCAGCACGGCGTCAACGACGCTGAAGATCGCGGTGTTTGCGCCGATGCCGAGCGCCAGCGTGATGACGGCGATCAACGTAAAAATCGGACTCCGCACCATCATCCGCAACCCGTATCGCAGATCAGCAAAAATTGACGTCATAACATCCTCTCCGATCAAGAAATTCGGGCGGTCCAACCGGGCGGTCCAACCGGGCGTCCCACCGGGCGTACCGTGGCTTTGCCTCAAAAGTCATCTTGAAGGCCACAAGAGGCACACAAAGCACAAAATGAATTCTTAGCGGCGGAGGTAATCCTAATGTTTTAATCATTTGCGCTTTTTGTGCTGTTTTGTGGCTTACTCTCTGTCATTGAAAAAGGACTTTTGAGGCCAAGCCATGTACCGTAGGGGCGGCCCTCCGTGGCCGCCCTTGTCTGGAACTCAAAATCGTCTCACCTAGAGCGATACGATAAAGACGCTATTCCATGGCTCTCTTATCGAGAGAAAAAGAAATTCGTACGCAAGGGCGGCCACGGAGGGCCGCCCCTACAGTCCCACAGAAACCACCACAATTCGCTGTTACTCGTAACGCAGCGCCTCTAACGGTTCGACGCGGCTGGCTCGCCAGGCCGGGAACCAGCAAGCCAGCAACGCCGCGGCCAGCAACAACAACGACACGCCACCAAAGGCGCGTATATCCAAAGCATCGACGCCATACAACGTCGACTGCATCGCTCTCCCAACCAGATATGCTCCCGCAAGCCCGATCAACGTTCCGCTCAGCGCGAGAATCGTCCCTTCTTTCAATACGAGCTTGATCACTCGTGCACGCTGTGCACCGAGCGCCATGCGCACCCCAAACTCATGCGTGCGTTGCGCCACCGCAAACGCCATCACACCGTAAATACCAACGGCCGCGAGGATCAGCCCAAGCGTCCCAAAACTCGCAAACAACACGACGCTAAACCGATCGATCGCCAGCGACTCACTCACGATCTCATCCACCGTCTGCACACCCGCCAACGGCATTTCGGCATCAACGGCATTCACCGCTGCGGTAATTCCCTTCAACGCAGCTCGCGGATCGCCGGCCGTCTTCACCACAATCGATGCTTGCGGCCATGGACTTTGCGCAAACGGCACTGTGATCTGCGGACTATCCTCACGCAATCCGGCGCCGCGCACGTTGTGAAACACACCAACGATCTGCCACTCGATCGGCTTGCCTCTCGGCTGACCCGGCACAAATTCTTCGACGGAGATCCGCTGCGTGAGCGGATCGACACCCGACATGTAACGTTTCGCAAACTGCTCGTTGACCATCGCCACGCGCATCGTCGTCGCCGTGTCCTGTTCGTTGAGACTGCGACCGTTAACGACCTGAATTCCAAGTGCTTCGATCATTCCCGGCGTCGCCATCAGAAAAGCCGAATTACGACGTTCAGACGGATTCGGCGGCGGTTGGCCCACAATCGAAAAGCGCGCTCCATGCGCGGTCCAACGTCCCGGCACACCGGTCATTGCCGCAACATTTGTCACACCCGGCAGGGCCTTGATCCCGTCAAGCATCTGCGTGTAGTAAGCGCGGACCTGATCGGGACTGTTAAGGCGTTTTTCAGGAACCGGTAAGCGGAACGTGAGCAGGTTTTCCGTGTTGATACCGAGATCGATTCGCGTTAAGTTCCAGAAGCCGCGTAAAGCCAGACCGCCCGTCGCCAGCAGCGTCAACGCGAGTGAAAACTCCGCGATCACGAGCACTCGCAGCGCTTTGCGTCGCACACTGCCGCCACCGCTGCGTCCGCCGAGTTTCAACACTTCGTTGAGATCGAGTCGGGCGCCTTGCCAGGCTGGTCCAGCGCCAAAAAGAAGTCCGGCGAAGGTGGTGATGCCGATGGTGAAGAGCAAAACCGGAATGCTGATTCTGATATCAGCTTCCGATGGCAACATCGTACCGACCGGAGGCATCACGGCGTTGATGGCGCTGATGATTCCGACAGCGAGTAAAACTCCGAGTGCGCCACCAAAAATCGCGAGCAATAAACTTTCGGTAAGAAACTGTGAGAACAACCGGCTTCGTGTCGCGCCGAGCGCTGCGCGCAAGGCGATTTCACGTTGGCGCGCCGTTCCGCGTGCCAACAACAAATTGGCAATGTTCACGCAGCCAATCAAAAGCAGAAACCCAACCGCCCCAAGTAACAACCAGAGATTCCGGCGGGTCGATTCAGTCACAAAGTTGAGGTGCAACGGCTGCACACTCACACCACGTTCCGCGTTCGTTCGTGGCAACTCGTTTCGCAGTTGAGCGGCGATGCCATCCATCTCCGCCTGTGCCTGCGCAATCGAAACCTCATCTTTCAAACGACCCATCACCAGCATGTAGTTGGAGTCGTGCGTGATCTGATCGGGCCTGAATGACAAAGGCACCCACAACTGCGAGTTGAAACGATCGTGCATTCCGGGCGGCAACACACCGACGACGGTGTAAGGCTCGCCGTTCATGCGAATCGGTTTACCCACCAGATCGCGGTTTGAGTTGAAATGATTGGACCACAGGCGATGGCTGAGAATCACTACACGATCTCTTCCCGGCTCACCTTCTTCAGGAAGAAAGTCGCGGCCCAGCAGAAACGGCAAACCTTCGAAACTGAAAAATCCCGGACTACGCCGCGAACCCGGAATTTGCTGCGGTCGATCGTCAGTGGAGACGTTGAAGGTAGCTCCGGTCCAGGCGCCCATTCCCTGAAACGAAGTGCTGCGTCGCTGCCATTCGAGAAAGTCGCCGGGAGGAACTGAGTTTCGCGAGCCCCTGGTCCATGCCCACACCATCATTAACTGCTCGGATTTCGGATAAGGCATCGGCTCAAACACGGCATAGACCACACTAAAGATCGCCGTAGTGGCGCCGATCCCCAGCGCGAGCGTCAGTACCGCCGTGATCGAGAAACCCTTGTGCTTGACCAAAGCACGAATGCCATACCTGATGTTTTGTAAAAGAGTTCCAAGCATGATTCCTCCAAACCCAGCCACAGATTTCACAGATTCGAAACTAAAATATTGGAGCAAAAAATCTGTGTAATCTGTGGATCATTCGTCTCTCAACGCGACCAATGGATCGACTTTTGTCGCCCGGCGTGCGGGCGTGTAACAGGCCAACACGGAGACGACGATCAGCAATGCCGGAATCACCGTGAACACCAGCGGATCAGTAGTGCTCACTTCAAACAACAGACTCTTGATCGTTCGCGTTAATGCCAAAGCACCTGTTACGCCGACCAGCACACCAGCCGCGGTGAGCAACAACCCCTGACGCATCACCGTGCGCCGCAACGCTCCCGGCTGTGCACCCAACGCAAGCTTGATCCCAAACTCCTTTGTGCGACTGCCGACGTAAACCGACATCGTGCTGTAAATACCGACCGCCGCAAGCAACAGCGCGACGATCGCAAAGGCCGTTAACAAAATGTTGGTCAGTCGTTGAGTGCTGAGTGTGTCGCCGATGATCTCGGTCAACGATCGAACCATGTACAAAGGCATGTCCGGATCGACTTGCCTGACTGCGGACCTGAACGTGGAAATTGCCGAGTTTGGTGGTCCATCGGTACGCGCGACCAGGGCTGCTCGCGGCGCCGGATACTGCGCCATCGGGAAATAGATGTGCGGTCTTTTCTCCTCGGCTACGCTGAGGTGCTTGATGCCGCCAACCACGCCAACAATCGTCATCCATTCACGATCGCCGGTAGTTTGAATGCGCTTACCGAGCGCATCGTTAGCGGGCCAGTAACGTCGCGACAGTACCTCGTCAATGATCGCCACGCGCTGTGAGTTGCGGTGATCGGTGTGATGAAAATCCCGGCCCTGCAACAACGGAATCTCAAGCGTTTGGAGTGTTCCCGGCGTAATACTCTGCAGCTCGGCCTGTTCGGATTGGGAGATGTTGCCGCCTTCCGGCGGTTCCTGTCCCTCGACAATGAATCCATCAACATTGCCGCCGTCAGCTAAAGGCAGATTTGTAGTTAGACCAACCTGTTTGATGCCGGGTGAGTTTCGCAGTCGTTCGAGTGCGCCATCGTAAAAGTGCAGAGCCTTCTCTTCGTTGTCGTACCTGGTTCGCGGCAGATTCGCGACCATCGTCAATGTGTTCTCGGGATTAAAGCCGAGATTCACCGCGCCGAGTCGCTGATAGCTCTTCAGTAAAAGACCGGCTCCAATCAATAGGACCAGCGATAATGCAAACTGCACCGCGACGAGGGCGCTGTTCAGACGCCGGTGTGAAATGGTTCCGCGCGAACCTTCTTTGAGACCCACTGCGAGCCCCATCGCATAAGCGCGTAGCGCCGGCATGAAGCCGAATAACAAACCGGTCAACACAGTCAATCCGGCCGTAAACGCGAGCACCTTGCCGCTCAAACTCACTTCTTCCATTCGCACAATGCCCACCACCGGCAGACGATCGAGCATGCGAATAACGAAACCAGCCAGAGCCAGGCCAGCCACGGCCCCGATGAAAGAAAGCAGGACGCTCTCCGTTAACAGTTGACGCGCTATGCGTCGCGGCGACGCGCCGAGAGAAACACGCACGGCGATCTCACGACTGCGAGCGGTGGCTCGAGCCAACAGTAGATTGGCAACGTTCGCGCACGCTATGAGCAGGACCAGCGCCACTGCTGCCAGCAATACGAGCAGTGGTTTTTCCGTCTTGCCCAGTAACACTTCTTTGATGGGTTGAATGATGGTCCTTGGACCAACACCTTCGCTGATACCGACCGTTTCGCTGACGTTTCCACGTTGACGGCCGAAGTTGACCAGGATGTCAGTGGTGTCGGATTGTGCTTGCGGAGGCTCCATGCCGGGTTTCAGACGGCCAATGACGGCGAAGGTGTAAGGCGCCGTGCGCTTCGTATCGAGCGCCATTGGCACCCAGAGATCTATTTCGCGTCGTGGGAATTTAAACGCGTCGGGCATGACTCCGACGATCTGCGTCGGAATGTTATTCAAGGTCAGTTTGCGGCCGATAATATTCTGATCGCCGCCGAAACGTCGTTGCCAAAAAGCATGACTGAGCACGCAGACCTGGTTGTTTCCCTGAACGTCTTCACCTTCCATAAAGGTGCGACCAAGCAGCGCGTTGACGCCGAAGACTTTGAAATAGTCGGCGGTAACACTCGCGGTCGGCAGACGCTCCGGTTCACCTTCACCGGTAAAATTTGTCGCACCGTAACTGTTATAGAGCGCCATCAATTCAAACGAACGATTCTGTTCGCGATAGGCGCCAAAGTTTGCCTGCGAAACTCCCCATGTCGAAAGCCCGAGTTTCGGGCTCGCCTGGATCAACCGCACGACACGGTCGGGTTCACGAAACGGAAGCGGTTGCAGCAGGATGCTGTTTACGAGGCTGAAGATCGCAGTGTTTGCGCCAATGCCGAGCGCGAGAGTGACGACTGCAACCAGAGTGAATCCCGGTTGTTTCAGGAGAATACGCAAGCCGTAGCGAAGATCCTGGAATAGTGTGTTCATGATGATCACCTGTCCAAATTGGCAATTGCCGATTTCCGATTGCCGATTAAAAAAATTGGCAATTGGCAATTGGAAATTGGCAAAACTTCACTCGTACCGGAGTGCCGTCAGCGGATCGACTTTTGTCGCCCGACGCGCCGGTAGATAACAAGCCAGCAACGCAACGACAAACAATGCACTGCTGACGATCGCAAACGTTCCAAAATCGCTAGCGCTGACCTCATAAAGCAGCGTGCGCAAAAGTCGCATCAGTCCAAGCGCCGCCAGCACACCGATCGTCACGCCCAGTAGCGCCAACACCAGTCCCTGTTTCAGGATCATCTTCAGAATGTCAGCCGGGCTGGCGCCGAGAGCCATGCGCACGCCGATGTAATGTGTTTGTTGACTAACTGAATAGGAGACGACGCCGTAAATCCCGATCGACGCAAGCAACAGCGCGACTCCCGCAAAGATCGCGATCAGCAACGCCGGAAATCTGCGCATGAACGACGCCGGCGTCTGCGAGATCATCTCGTCCATGGAACGGACATTGAGAATGGCAGCGTCAGGTTCGAGATTGCGGATCTCGCTGCGTACTGATGCGGTAAGTGCGGTTGGATCGCTCGAGGTTCGTACGACCAGATTGGCAAACGTCGATGAGTTTTGGCGGAATGGATAATAGAGCACCGGCCGGATTGCTTCGTCGAGTCCGGTGATCTTTATGTCGCCGACTACGCCAACCACCAGATCGCCTTCGCCTTGAAACGACGAATACTTGATGCGCCTGCCAATCGGATCACGACCAGCAAACACACGATCCGCGATAGTCTTACCGATGATGACCACCTGCGTTGACGCGTCGACGTCGCGCGCATCGAAAGTGCGACCAGCGATCAGCGGCACTCCAAGCGCTTTGAAATAGTCGTCGCTCACAGTGCGTATGTTGGCCTCAATCTCCTTGCCTGGTTCGGGAATCGGATCGCCGTCAACATAAAATCGCGTGGTATTACCCATATTCACGGGCAGAATGTTGACCGTGCCTGCGCCCGTTACCCCCGGAAGCGAATTCAATCGATCGCGTAGTTGATCGTGGAAATTAATCTGTTGCGGTGTTTCGGTGTACTTCGAGGGCGGCAGGATCACCGTCATCGTGAGCAGGTTTTCAGTTTTGAAGCCGATGTTTGTTTGTAACAGCCGCAGCAGGCTCTTCATCATCAAGCCCGCACCGACCAACAACACCACCGCCATCGCGATCTCACTCACTACGAGTGCGCTGCGCAGACGATGACCGGAGCCCGTAGCGGTTTGACGTCCACCTTCTTTGAGCGCTTCGTTCAGATCCAACCGTGACGACTGCATCGCCGGCGCAAGACCAAACACGAGCCCGGTTAACAATGAAAGCAAAAACGAGAACCCGAGGATGCCCGCATCGATATTGAGCGATTTGAGAAACGGCATCGCGTTCAATTGACTCTGTGGCAACGCCGCTACAAGCGCGGGCACACCCCAGTAAGCAATTAACAATCCTGCCGCTCCGCCAATAATCGATAACAGCATCGACTCGGTTAGCAGTTGCCGGATCACGCGTCCGCGACTTGCGCCCAGCGCCGATCGAATCGCAACTTCCTTTTGCCGCGAAAGCGAACGCGTCAATAAGAGACTGGCGACATTCGCGCACGCGATCAGGAGTACGAACCCAACGGCGCCGAGTAACACCAACAAGATCGGGCGAACATTGCCGACGATCTCTTCCTGAAGTGGAACAACTTTAACCGTCGTGCCCGCATGCGAGTCGTTGTGTTGTTGTTCGATCCGGCCGGCGATGAGATTTAGATCGGATTGGGCTTCAGTGGAGTTCTTATCACCTTTCAAACGTCCAATGAGGTTCGTGCCGTGCATGAAGCGACGCGTCAACTGATTCTGCGTCGGTTGATACGGAATGAAGAGATCGGCAGGTCGCAATGCAAACTGAAACGTCGCCGGCAACACGCCGATCACCGTGTAGCTTTCGCCATTCAACGTGACCGCGCGGCCAACAATTCCCGCATCACCGCCAAATCTTCGTTGCCACAAACCGTAAGTGAGAACAGTAACCTTTGGACCACCCTGATTATCTTCTCCAGCCTGGAACGTTCGACCAAGAAGCGGATCGACACCGAGAACAGAAAAGAAGTTTGCGTTGACGCGAGTGGCATTGAGACTTTCCGGATCGCCGTAACCACTGAGAATTGCGCCGCCGCCCGTGTAGGCAGCGAGCCCGTCGAAGACATTGTTCTGCTGATAATCCTGGTAGTCGGGATACGAGAACTCGCGTTTCGGATATTCCTGTTTCGGAGTCTGTTCCCAAAGGTGATAAAGCTGATCGGGAGACTTGTAAGGCAGACCACGCAAGAGAGCAGCATTCACCACCGTGAATATCGAGGTGCTGCCGCCAATTCCCAACGCGAGCGTGATCACGGCAATCGCCGTAAAACCAGGATGCTTCAACAGCCCGCGCACCGCGAACCGCAAATCTTTAATGATTGAGTTGATCATGATAATTCACTATTTCTAAAAACTTTCTTCACATGATTTACAGGATGAACAGGATTTACAGGATGAATTGCTGCATCTTGTAAATCATGAAAATCCTGTTAATCCTGTGAAAAACCCCTACTCATATCTGAGCGCCACCAACGGATCGACACGCGTGGCGCGCACCGCCGGTATCAGTGAAGCCACCATCGCGATCACAAAAAACACCGCCGACACGACGATGAACGTCGCGGTGTCAGTCGGTGTCACGCCAAACAACAACGTGGTCAAAAAACGCGTCAGCAGTAGTGCACTGCCAACTCCAATGACAATCCCGGTTAACACCAGGGTGAAACCGTTCTTCAAGATCAGACGCAGCACGTTGGCGGCCTGTGCACCGAGCGCGATGCGGATGCCGATCTCTTTTGTTCGTTGCGTAACCGAGTAGGAGACGATTCCGTAGATCCCAACCGAGCCCAATACCAGCGCCAGCAACGCAAACGCGGTAAACAACAACATCAACGATCGCGAAACCGCGACCGCATCGCCGATGCGTTGCCCCAAAGTTTTGACGTCATAGATCGGCTGGTTCTGGTCAATCGCCAGCACCTCGCTACGCACCGCAGCAGTAAAAGCAAGTGGATCTGAAGAAGTGCGCACCAGCAGCGTCACACCGTTCATCGGCATCTGCGCAAACGGCAGGAAGATCTCGGGAATAACTTCGTCAGTAAGACTCTCTTGTCTGACGTTGCCAACCACGCCGACGATCGTGCGGCAGAGCCCTTCTGACTCTTCACACGAAAAAGAGACGCGTTTGCCGAGTACATTTCCATTCGGGAAATACCGATTCGCAAAAGCCTGATTGACAATCGCGACTTTCTGACTGTCAGCGGTGTCGCGTGTGTCGTACTGGCGACCGCTAAGCAGCGGAATCTTCATCGTCTGAAAATAATCAGCCGAGACCGAGCCGACCCCAATCGCCGGGTCCTTCTTTTTGTCGGGCGCCGGATTATCTTCAATTCCCGTGAACGCGATGATCCCGTGTCCGGAAAGCGGTGTGTGGTTGATTATTCCAACCGACTCGACGCCCGGCAGCGACTTCACTCGCTGTAACAACTGTTCCTGGAACGCGCGTGTTTGCGATGGTTCCTTGTAGACGGACCGCGGCAAACCGATACGCGCAGTCAAAACGTTTCCACGATCGAAACCGGTGTCGATCGTCATCAGTTTGTTGAAACTTCGGACGAGCAAACCTGAGGCGAGTAATAAGACGACTGCGAGGGCAAGTTGTGCGACAACCAGCCAACTACGAAAACTGCGCAGACCAAAACTCGTCAGGCCATACGATTGGGTGTTTTGCAGGGCCTTGATCAGATTCGGTTTGGAAGCAGTCAGCGCCGGCGCCAGGCCAAACACGATTCCGGTAAGCACCGAAAGACCGAGCGTGAATGCGAAAACGCGCCAGTCGAGCGGAATATTTTCAAGATCGTAAACGGAGCTCGCGAAGTCTTCCGGCACAAGCCGTGCGACCGCGCGTGTGGCCCACACTGCGAGCAATAATCCCAACGCGCCGCCGGCCAGACTTATCACCACGCTCTCGCTGAGTAATTGCCGGATTAGCTGCCAGCGACGCGCACCAATTGCAGCGCGCACCGCGATCTCACGCCGGCGAGCGAGTGTTCGTGAAACCATCAGGCTCGCGACGTTGACACACGCGAGCAACATCACAAGGCCAACTGCGCCCCAGAGAACCAAAACCGTTAACCGCACGCCGGCGACTAGTTGCTGTTGCAAGGGAGCGATTTCAACCAATGCCTGAGGCAAAGGCTCTTTACCCGGCTGAGTTCCATGGTCCGATGCTTGTTGCGAAAGCAGGGTTAATTCCGATTGTGCGCCGGCGGCAGTCGAACCGGGCTTGAGGCGGCCGGCCACCTGGACCATGGAAAAGAAGTCGCCGGTTTCCTTCACCGGATCGAGAACGAGTGGCAACCAGATATCAAAGTTGCCGGGAAAACGAAAACTGCTCGGCATCACGCCGACGATCGTGTAGGGCTTGTTGTTTAGTGTCAGCGTGCTGTGCAGGATTGCTTCATCACGACCGTAGCGGCGTTGCCAGAACGCTTCGCTAACGATCGCGACGTTGCTTGGACCACCAACTCTGTCTTCTTCGGGCAAAAAGTAACGACCGCGCAGAGGTTGTATACCGAGCGTGGTGAAGAGACTCGCTGTCACTTGCGCGCAGGCGAGGCGTTCCGGCTCACCGCGGCCCGTAAGATTGAAAGTGTTATCGGTGAAGGCAGCGAGATCGGCAAACGTCGCGCTCTTCTCTTTCCACGCGATGTATTGATAAGCCGCAATCCCCGGCAGCCCTCGCTCTGCCGAAGGCGCCTGGTGAACAGAGACGAGTTGCTGCGGATCCTGAAACGGCAACGCTTTCAGTAGCACTGCGTTCACGACGCTAAAGATCGTCGTGTTCACACCGATCGCGAGCGTCAGCGTAACAATTGCTACCGCAGTAAAAGCTGGATGCCGTATCAGACTTCGAATGCTATGACGCAGATCTTTCAACATATTTGTCAGACCTAATCCATCCACAGATTTCACAGATTCTGTGTAATCTGTGGATGGCCTTTCATTCGTATCGCAAGGCTACCAACGGATCGACTTTCGTCGCCCGGCGCGCCGGGATGAAGCACGCCAGCAGCGCCACCAACAACAACACGACCGTGATCGCGATAAACGTCACCAGATCGTTTTCGCCAACGCCAAACAACAAACTTCGCAGCAACCGCATTAATCCAAATGAAGCGACTAACCCAATCACCAACCCGATTCCAATCACCACCATTCCCTGCCCCAGGATCATCTTCAGCACGTCGCGCATCTGCGCGCCGAGGGCGATGCGAATGCCGAGTTCGCGGGTTCGTTGTGTAACTGTGTAAGCCGTAACGCCGTAGATGCCCGCCGCTGACAGGAGCATCGCGACTGTCCCGAATAGTCCGAGCAGAAAGAGATTGAATCGCGGTTGCGTGATCGACTCGCTCACCACGTGGTCCATCGTCTTAACCGCCGACACGGGAACAGATTTGTCGACTTCGTTAACCACCTGCCTCACGGAACTAGCCAAACTCTCCGGCTCGACGCTGGAACGAATCACGAGAGACATAGCAGGCCAGATATCCTGCGCCAGTGAAAAGTAGAGTTCCGGTGTCGGCTCCTCTCGCAGTTCCAGACTCCGGGTATTTGCAACCACACCGACGATTTCAAACCAGTTCGGTTGCTGGTTGGCGTCAACGCCTCCAAATGTGATCCGTTTTCCAATCGGGTTCTCTCCGGGAAACTGTTCATCAACCAGTTTCTGGTTCACGATCATTACGGCCGGAGCGCCTTCAACGTCGCGATCGTTGTAAGCGCGACCCTGGAGCACCGGAATGCTCATCGCGTGAAAGTAGTTCGGGCTCACTACGCGATAATTCACACTGGGCCACTTGTCAGGAGTGGTAACCGGACGCCCTTCAACGCGGAATCCCGAGGTTGGTCCTTTTTCCAAAACCAGCGTGTTGATAAGACCTGCATCCGCCACACCGGGAACCGTGCTCAGCTTCTGGACCACCTGGTCATAAAACTTTCCCCGGGCCGCACGGTCTGGAAAGTTTTGCCCGGCTGGTGTCAGTCGTGCCGTCAAAACTTTTTCCGACTTGAAGCCTGCGTCCACTGACTGGAGACGCATGAAACTTCGAAACAACAAACCCGCGCCTGCCAGTAAGACCACCGACAAAGCAACTTCAACCACGATTAGCGCCTGGCGAAAACGACTTTGCCGCCGGCTTCCCGATGTGCCTCGTCCGGTTTCTCTAATCGCTTCCTGAACATCCGGACGCGAGATCTGCAACGCGGGCGCAAGACCGAAAAGTATTCCGGTGAGCACTGACGCCGCGAACGTGAAACCAAGCACGCGCACGTCCATGTGAATCTCATTCAAACGTGGAAAATCGTTAGGCAGGAGTTTGGTGATGACAGCCAGACCCCAGAACGCGATCAAGAGACCAACTGCGCCGCCGGCGAGCGCGAGGATCGTGCTTTCAGTAAACAACTGGCGGACAACTCGCCAACGCGAAGCGCCCAGCGCGGCCCGAATCGCCATCTCTTTTTGTCGCGAAGCGCCACTCGCGAGCAGCAGATTCGCAACGTTTGCACAGCCGATGAGTAATACAAACGTGACGGCGCCGAGCAGCAACCAGAGAAGTTTGTTGGTATCGCCGACGAGGTGTTCGTGAAGTGAAACAACTTTATTGAAACGACGATTGTTGGTGTTGGGATATTGCTGTCGCAGCCGCGCAGTGATTGTCTCCATTTCACTCGCCGCCTGCGGCAACGGCACACCGCCTTTCAACAACCCCACCGTTGAGAGATAACCCATACCGCGCGTTTGGGTAACGTCCTGGTTCGGGAACAATTCCGGCACCAGTTTCAACGGCGGCAACCACAATTCGGTCTTGTCAGGATATTGAAAACCCGGAGGCGCAATACCAATCACCTGGTAACTGCGACCATCAAGTGAAATTGGTTTACCCACCAACGACGGATCGGAACCGAAACGTCGCCGCCAGAGTGTGTCACTCACAACCGCAACCGGTTCGTGTCCCGCCTGTTCGTCTTGTAGTTGAAAGAGTCGTCCATAGGTCGGCGTGATTCCGAAGACGTCGAAGAAGTTGGCGTTCGTCTGGGCCAACTCGATTCGTTCCGCCTGGTCCGATAATGCAAGGTTGGCGGTTGTCTGCTTGATCGCCGCGAGATGTTCAAAGACGGTCTGTTGTGCGCGCCAGTCGAGAAAGTTTGCCGACGTCACCTGTCCGCGCTTGCCCTCGGCATTCATTTCCTGAATAGCCATGATGCGATCGGCGGTGCGGTACGGCAGACGACGCAACACCACGCTGTTGACCACGCTGAAGATGGCGGTGCTCGCGCCGATACCGAGAGCCAGGGTGATCACGACGATGCCCGTGAAGCCGGGATGCTTCACCAATCCACGCAGGCCGTAGCGAATGTCTTTGATTATCGAATCCATGAGTTTATCTCCAATTGCCGATTGCCGATTGCCGATTTGTTAGCCGAGCCTGGAATGGCTTTGCCTCAAAAGTCCGTTTTCAATGACAGAGAGCAGGCCACAAAACAGCACAAAAAGCGCAAATGACTAAAACATTAAGGATTACCTCTATCGCTAAGAATTCATTTGTGTCTTGTGTGCCTCTTTGTGGCCTTCAAGATGACTTTTGAGGCAACGCCGCCTGGAATCTAAATCGGCACTCGGCAATCGGAAACCGGCAATGACCTCACTCGTATCGCAACGCATTCAACGGGTTCACACGGGAAGCGCGACGCGCGGGCAAATAGCCTGCGAGTAACGCCACCAAAGTTAAGACGGTTGCGGCGGCTACTAACGTCAGCGGATCGGCGGAATTTATGCCGAACAACTGCGACGCAATTAGTCGCGCTCCGATCAATGCCACGGGTATGCCTATTGCCAGTCCCGCCAGTACCAGATAGAGCGTCTCGCGCAAGATCATCCAGGCGATGTTGCCGCCACGCGCGCCGAGCGCCATGCGAATGCCGATCTCATTTGTCCGGCGCGCCACCCCATGGGCCATCACGCCGTAAAGACCGATGCAGGCCAGTAGCAAGGCAAGCGCGCCGAAGAAACTGACCAGTTGCGCAATCAAACGATCCTGGCCCACGTCGTCACGCATTTGATCGCTCAACGTACCGACGCCGAAAACCGGCAACTTGTCGTCGGTCTGATTGATCAACTGCCGTACTTGCGCCGCCAGCGGCGTAGGATCGGAGGTAGTGCGGATGTGGATTGTGGCTGAATAAGCACCGTATTCCTGGACCTGTAGTATCGGGCGATACACCGCCGGCTCAGATTTTTCCCTCACATCGAACGATCGGATGTCGCCAATCACGCCAACGATTTCGAGCGGCGCGCCTTTGTCGGTCTCATCGTCAAACGTAAACGTGCGACCGATCGGGTTTTGATCTTTGAAGTAGTGTTCGATGAAAGCGGAGTTAACTACCGCCACTCGTGCTGACGATGGGGTATCGCGGATTTCGATCTCGCGACCACGCAGTAATGGAATGCCGAGGGTTTCGGCATATTTTGGACCAACCAGAACGTCTTCTACACTGAGATCTTCACCGGGCTGTGCTGTATACCCGGTAACTTTGACACTGCTGGTTCGTCTTGTGCCGCTCATCGGCGCATAGGTCGCCAGCGACACATTGCGAACCTGCGGAAGTGTTCCCAATCGCTCGATCAACTGTTGATAGAGCTGCGTGAGGTCTGTGGGTTTGTAACCGCCGAGACGCGCATCAATACCCACCAGCAACACGTTGTCGCGATCGAAACCAACCTCTTCGTTCTGAAGTCTCACCAAACTGCGCGCAAACAATCCGGCGCCGGTCAACAGCGCCATCGACAAACCAACCTGCACCACCACCATCAACGACGAAAGACTGACTCGCAGGAAGCCGGTCCTGAGCCGGAACTTCTCTTTCATCGCCGCGGCTAGATCGGATCTGCTGGCTTGAATGGCCGGCACGAGACCAAACAACAATCCGGCGCCGATCGAAACACCCGCGGTAAATACCAACACACCCAGATCCGGACTTGTGTCGAGCGGCATTCCGCTGGCCACGAGACTGACGAGCACCCTGACGCCCCACTGGGCCAACAACACACCGAACACACCGCCGATCACTGCCAGCAACAGGCTCTCGGTGAGCAGTTGACGAATAATCCGCCAACGCGTTGCACCCAGCGCCATCCGCAGAGAGATCTCAGCTTTGCGAGCCGCGGCACGCGACAGCAAAAGACTGCCCACATTCGCGCAGGCGATAAGCAGGACCATGCCGACGATAGCCATCAGCATCCGAAGTGGCGTGGAGTATTGTCGGCGCAGCCCGGAAAGACCACCCGCACCTTCTGCAAGAGTGACGCTAGTGTTCTGAATTGTTTTTTGTCGGTCCTCAGTGAGTTCGCTTCCGGCTTGTTCAGTTAAAAATTGTCGCAGGGCCACGTCGGTACCGGCCTGTGCCTGGTCCATGGTCACGCCTGGTTTAAGACGCCCGAAGATCGAGAGCCAGTACGCCTCCTGGTTGGTCAGGAACGAATCGCGGAGCTCGATCTGAGGCTGGAAAGAAAGTGGTAACCAGAAGTCAGGAGCGCGTCGCACGCGAATACCAAAAAACTCGGACGGAGTGATGCCGACGACAGTGAAGTTTGTGCCGTTGATAATGACATTCTTACCGACGATCGAGCCGTCGCTGTTGAGTTTCTGTTCCCAGTAACGATGACTGATCACTGTCGCAGGTGGAGCACCGGGCTTATCGTCGTCGGGCGTGAGCACGCGTCCACGCAACGCCGGCACACCGAGTACCGAGAAATAGTTACCACTAACCAGATGACCTTGCGCACGCGCCGCCGCACTCGCCTGCGAATCCGGCTGGCGCACACTCAAACGACTTTCACCGCTGCGAATGGCAACAAGATCTTCAAAGGATTGATTGTGATCGCGAAAGTATTCGTACGACTTGTATGAAAACCTGGACCAGACACCGGCGCGTGGCGAGTCTTCGAGCGACGTGCCTTCGTTGGTGGCATCGCTGAAGAGCACCAGCTCTTCCGGCCTCTGGACCGGAAGCGTTTTCAACATAACCGCATTCACGAGCGTGAAGATTGCGGTATTCGCCCCGATGCCGAGCGCGAGGGTAAGCACCGCAATCGCCGCAAACGCCTTGCGCTTCAGCAGTCCCCTGATTCCGTATTTAAGATCTTTGAATAGAGTTTCCATTTTTCTTTCTGGTTTTTAGCCACGCATTACACGGATGAACACAGATAATCCGTTCCAAATCCGTGTTTATCTGTGGCCCTTATTCATAGCGAAGTGCTACTAACGGATCGACTTTCGTTGCGCGTCGCGCCGGGAGGTAACACGCAACAAATGCCGCTAGTAACAAAAACAGCGAAACTAAACTGAACGTCAGCAGATCAGTCGGAGCGACACCCACAAGCAACTTCGCGATGAATCGCGTCAATACCCACGAGCCCGCCAGTCCAATGATCATCCCCAGGAACGCCAGCTTCATTCCGTGCGCAACTACGAGTTTCAACACGTCGGCGGTTCGCGCGCCGAGCGCCATGCGAATCCCGATTTCCTGCGTGCGCTGAGTCACTGCAAAAGCCATCACCCCGTAAATGCCGATTGACGCGAGCAGGAGGGCGACGCCGGCAAAGATCGCGAGCATTACTGACGAAAACGAATAAATCGCCACTGACGTCGATCGCACTTCCTGCATCGTGCGGATGTCGAATACCGGCTGGTCCTTATCGATGGCCCAAACTTGTTGTCGCAACGTACCCGCGAGTGATGTCGGATCGACGCTGGTTTTTGCCACGAGGATCATCGCGTTCCACGGATCCTGCGCGTGCGGCAGGTAGAATTCAGGAGTAACGGGAATATTCAGCTCATGCTTCACGTCTTCGACGACGCCGACAATCTCCATCCACGGCGCTTGATCGATTGGTCCATACTGGCGTATGCGTTTGCCAATTGCTTCCTGACCCGGCCAGTGTTTGCGCGCGAGCGTTTCGTTAACGATCACAACCAGCGCCGATCCGGTCTTGTCCTGTTCCGTAAAGCCGCGACCACGAGTAAGCGTGATATCCATCGTGCGGAAGTAATCCGGCGTGGAAACACGATAGCGGGCCTCATTCTCCTGACCGGCTTCCGGCTCAGGCTCACCTTCCACGTAATACGCGTCAGAAGAATTTGCACCACCCAACGGCAAATAGTTCACCAGCGCGGCCGATTCGACACCGGGCTGTGTTTGCGCGCGTTGGACCAGGTCACTGTAAAACGCCGCGCGTGACGGATTGTCTTTGTACTTCGCCGCCGGCAACACCAAACTCATCGTCAATACATTGTCAGCATTGAAGCCGGCATTGGTGTTGAGCAGTGAAAGAAAACTGCGCGTCAACAGTCCCGCACCAACCAGCAACACGATCGAGAGCGCGACTTCGAAAACAACGAGCGAACTTCGCAGGCGATGCGAACTTCCACTCGATTGCCGGCTGCCTTCTTTCAATGAAAGGTTGAGGTTTGGCTTCGATATCTGCCAGGCAGGGGCCAGACCAAAGACGATGCCGCTAAATAACGAAAGTCCGAGGGTGAACAGCAGCACCGAAGAGTCGATACCGAGCTCACGCCAACCCGTAACGTACTTCGCGGCGTCGCCCGGATTCGCCGCACGCAGAACGTCGATCCCCCAGAAGCCTATGAGCACTCCCAGCACGCCGCCGAAAAACGCCACGATCAAACTCTCAGTCAGCAACTGCCGAATGATGCGCCAACGACTCGCACCCAACGCCGTTCGCAACGCAATCTCTTTTTGACGTCCACTCGCACGCGCGAGCATCAGGTTCGCGACGTTGGCACACGCGATCAGCAACACAAAGCCAACCGCTGCCATCATCACCCACAGCGCGGTGTCGTACATGCGCACGGTGTCGGCGAGCACTGGAATCACGATCGCGCCCCAGCCTTTGTTTGTTTCCGGAAACTGCTGCTCGAGACGCGCGGTGAGGTTGTTCACTTCGGTCTGCGAACTCTCGATCGACACGCCAGGTTTGAGCCGGCCTACAACGTAGTAACTATGACTGAGTCGATTCTTCATCAACTCCGGAGTCATCGCTAAAGGCGCGTAGATCTCCGCGCCCTTGGGGTAGTTGAAACGCTCCGGCATCACGCCGATAACAGTGCGCCCAACGCCGTTGACGGTGATCGACTGGTTAACGATGTTTGGATCGGCTCCGAAGCGTCGCTGCCAAAGACTGTGAGTGATAACGGCGACCGCGTCTTTGCCTGGTTGATTTTCTTCAGCAGAGAAGTTGCGACCCATGATCGGCTTCATGCCGACCGCGTCGAGAAAGTTTGCGGTTACTAAAAATCCCTGAATGCGTTCCGGAGAATCGCCGCCGATGAGATTGGCGTTCCACCAACGATAGAGCGCCATTTCTTCAAACGATTGGTTCTGCGCCTTCCAGTCGAGATAATTCGCGATCGTGACTTCGTTGTGCATGACACCGCGACTGGGAACGGTGTCCCAAACGGTGACTACACGATCGAGTTCGGGGAATGGCAGCGGCTTGAGTAATAGTGCGTTGATGGCGCTGAAGATTGCGGTGTTGGCGCCGATGCCGAGGGCGAGAGTAACGACGGCAATGAGAGTGAATCCGGGCCGTCTCAGTAGATTTCGTAGTGCGTAACGGGCGTCGCTTAGAAGGTTTTCCATGATGGCTCCTCTTAAAGTCGGCGCAAAAGCACTGAAGGCGCTAAATCAAGGTGCTCTCCGCAGACACACTGGTGACGTCAACATGGAGCGGTTTTTTCGTCCATGTTCGCGAACCACTACTACAGTTGAGCAACTACAGGGATTAAAACCTTAGCCAGGTGATTTCTCTGCGTAACCTCTGCGCCCTATGCGTCTTTGCGGTTCAAGACCGGTTGCATCTGAATAAACCGCAGAGGGCGCAGAGATTACGCAGAGAGAAGACCAATTAAACCGCCACGCTTCTATGTTCCTGATCCGGATTGACTATCCAGCCATCTTCCAGACTGATGATTCGATTGCCATACGAAGCGTTCGTCTCCGAGTGCGTCACCTGCACGATCGTAGTGCCTTCGTCGTTCAGGCGTTTGAACATATCCATGATCTCCTTGCCCTGGGCCGAATGAAGATTTCCGGTCGGCTCGTCAGCAAGAATGATCCGCGGATTCGCAACTACCGCACGCGCAATACCTACGAGCTGTTGCTGTCCGCCGGAAAGCTGTGTGGGGAAGAGATCCTTTTTTCCTACCATCTGAAAACGATCGAGCGTGTCGCAGACGATCGATTGCCGATCCTTCTTGCTTACATCACGGTAAGAAAGCGGCAATTCGAGGTTTTCAAACACGGTTTGATCGTCCAGCAGGTGATAACTCTGGAACACAAACCCGATGTTGCTGTTGCGCAGCGCAGCACGCTTTTTACCATCTAGCTTATGGACCGGCGTTTCGTCGAAGTAATACTCACCGGTCCACGACTGATCGTGCATCCCGATGATGTGTAACAACGTCGACTTCCCTGCTCCCGACGGGCCGATGATCGAAACAAACTCACCGGCCTTGATGTCCAGATCGATCCGCCGCAACACGTACGTCTTGGTCGGACCGTGGGGAAAGGCTTTCTCTACACCACGCAAACTGATCATGAAATCGCTCCAAAACCGCTCTCAGCCAATTCGCGTTTTGCTTCGATAATCTCGCGACGGTCGGCACCCGCTTCTTCCTCGACAATCAAACCGTCGAAGAGATGCACGATGCGATCGGCGTGCTGGGCATAACGTGGATCGTGCGTAACCATGCAGATGGTCGCGCCGGCGCGATGCAGTTCACGCATCAATTCCATGACCGCTTCGCCGTTAGTTGAGTCGAGGTTTCCGGTCGGCTCGTCCGCCAGCAGGATGCTTGGCTGTCCACCAACTGCGCGGGCCACGGCGACGCGTTGTTGTTGACCGCCGGACAACTGGCTGGGAAGGTGCTTCGCTCGATGAGCCATACCGACGCGCTCAAGGGCTTCAGTAACGCGCTTTTTGCGTTCGGAAGAACTCATACCGCGGTAGGTCAACGGAAGTTCGACGTTCTCGTAGACGGTCAGGTCGCCGATCAGATTGAAGCTCTGAAAGATGAAGCCGACTTCGCGGTTTCTGATTCGAGCTCGCTCTGAAAGCGAAAGATTTTCTACGGGGTGTTGATTGAGAACGTACGTGCCATCAGTCGGTGTATCGAGCAAACCGAGAATGGAAAGAAGGGTAGATTTGCCGCAACCCGAAGGTCCGGCGATGGAAACGTATTCACCCTGTTTGATGTCAAGATGAATACCGGAGAGTGCATGTGTTTCAACCTCGTCTGTGTAGAAAACCTTTTTCACATCAGCAAGGTGAATCAAGGGCTCAGAAGAACTCATCATTCGCTCCTTAACGAATTTTGTACAGGATCCTTTTAATTGAACACCGCAAACCGGGCGGCTATGGCAATTTCCAATCTTGAAGGAAGATTTCCACGCAAAGACGCATGCGCTGTCGCGTTTCAAAGGGCTCTTTGCGTCTTTGCGTGGAAAAACATCTCTCGCTTTAGAACTCGCCCGCTATCGCACGCGGATGCGGTTGTAACTGTCAAACTGCGCCGTATCGGAAATGATGACCTGCTCGCCTTCGCGCAGACCTTCGAGAATCTCGATGGTGCTGACCGAATTGCGCCCAAGCTTCACACTCCGCCGCTCGGCTTCAGTCCCATCAGGCGTCAACACAAACATTCCAATCGTCTGTTGCGCCTGTCCAAACGCAGGCCGGCCGACCTTCAACACATCCGGTAGTCTTTCAAGTTCGATAGTTCCATCAACACTCAAATCCGGTCGCGCGCCGGGAGGCAATGGACCGATCAACGAAGCGTCAATCTCAACCGTGCCCTCACGTGCAGCCGGATCGATGCGCGACACCGTGCCCTGAATCAAACCATTGCGCGTGTCAACAATCACCGACTGGCCAATTCGAACGTCTTTGATCAACGTTTCGCCAACTCTCAACACTGCCTTCAACGATGCCGGATCGGCAACACGCGCGATGTTGAATCCCGGAGTCACCTGCTGACCGACCTGAACCGACACCTGTTGCAACACTCCGGCACTTCCGGCCCGCACTTTCAAAGCGCCAACTTCTTCGCGTCTTAACTTCGCAAGCGCGCGCAACTGGTCTAACCGCGATGAGGCAGCGTTCAGTTGTGCCTTGTATGATCTGGCGGTAACTGCCAGTCGTTCCTGTTCCACCTTGAGGCGGTTCGCAAGATCCTGAACATTCACTCGCGAGATCTTTAACTGCAGTTCACCCACCAGACCGTCTTTCCCGAGCACTTCGTCGGCGTCGAGTTGTAACTTGGCCTGGCTGTACTGCGAGTTGATGGTGGCGATCGCTGACTTTTGCGTCATCGCTTCACTTTCGAGACGCACGCGCAGGTTTTCCTGGTCAGCTTCTCCTGCTTTGACCTGGAAATCAGCGTCAATCGCCTGCTGTTCCATTTGCGGGTTCGACAGTTCGACGATTACCGTTGATGGATCAACCTCGACGCCCGCCTGAAGAAGAATCTTCTCGACACGACCGTCAGCAGGCGCGGGGATCTGGCGTGTTACTTCCGGCACGAGAGTTCCGTTGCCGCGCACGTCGCGCACCATCTCACCGCGTTTGACCGTCTCGATCACAGCGGTCGAACGATCAAGTGTCGGGGCTGCCGGCTTGAGTTTGGCCAGGCCGTAGGTGATACCGCCGATTCCGGCGATGGCAACCACGATCAGAATGGCGTTGCGAATCTTCTTCTTGATTTTTGATTTAGGGGCTCGCTTGATATCCATAAGGCATCTACTTCGAAATTTTTTGGAGAGCTGTAACAGCCTGGTTGAGAGAGCGGCGATAAGCACGCGAAGAGTGAAATCGGATCGAGCTTAACTACAAACTTCACGCACAACTTTACAGTTCTCCGCTTTGGAGTGTGTCAAAGCCCGTGCCAAGTGTGGGCGGAGAAACTGAATGCGAGGAAGATTAGCGAAAATAAAGGGTTTTCGCCAGTTTCCACCATGGCAGCGGCCGTAAACTCGGATACTGGTTCGAAAAATCGAAAAGATTCGTTTCGCTACCGGGACTCGCCAATCCCACTTTCGAGATGAGGTTTACAATAAATTCTTCAGTTTGTACGAGATCTTGGATGCACGGATGCCAAGGATTCTAAAGCGGATTTACACGGGTCGTGCTTCTATCCGTGTAATCCGTGGCTTAACTGTTCGTAGTTTTCTGGCTAACGGGGGTGTGCAAACTGAGGCGCGTGCGCATGCGTTGTTGCCACGCGCTTTCTTTTCCTTGCTCTTCTTCAACCGCCGCCCAGGCCGCGCTCAGGGATTCGCCGCCGAGTTGGCGCATCTTGACGTAGAGCAGAGCCGGAACGATCGAGATCAGCGGCACGATGAAAATATTCAGGAGGTCAAACGCCTGCTGATAGATGCGAGACGAGAGAGAGTTACGCTGAAGATCCACTCCAATCTTGACCCGCCCGACAACTGCGCTAACCACCATCGGAATCACGAATTGAAGTATCGAAACAACAATGATCGTCTTCCACGATCGTGACGCGAGTTCACGCGCACGCCGCATCGCCGCCTTCTTCTCCAGACCTTCTATCAACACCACCGGCGCATAGAGCGAATAACGAATCCAGACGATGATGCCCGGTACAATGAACAACAACGACCAAAGAACAATCCTAAGCGTCACGCCAACAATGGTCTTAACGAATGGCTTCCAACGCTTTCGCACAACCGCGAAAGCCTCACGCAGTTTAACTGGCCGCAACGGAGCGGCTGTAAGTTGGATAATTAGTACGGCGGTAACACCGGAGATCACACCGCTCGCTACCAAATACGCTAAAAACTTCAGCACCCCAAAAATCACGACACCGGCGATCGTCAGGGCCCTTGGCACTGTCCCGCGGAGATACTTATCCGCGACCATCATTCCTATCAACAGGGCGCTGAAGAAAATCACGGGCGCATGAGCGATCAAACTCAGTTTGAGAAACTTCGGAAAGTATTCACTGTAAAGCGCAAACGCACGCCGGTATAAAGCGCCAACTCCCTCGCTGTGGCCGCGCAACGTGCTCCCAAACGCAAAAGCAGTTTGCGGACGATCGGCAGGGTTCTTGGACAAGGCCGACATCACCACCCGAGCCACCTGCTTGGGAATCTTGTCAGCACGATGGCGTATGGGCAAAGGATACTGCTCACGATGCGCGCGCATCACGGCGGAAGTACTTCCCGCAAAAGGCGGCTCGCCAGCCAGCATCTGGTAAGTGATGACGCCCAGACTATAAATGTCTGAGCGCGTATCGACTGCACCACCGCTGCACTGCTCAGGCGACATGTAAAGCGGCGTACCCATGATTGCGCCGACGCGAGTCAACGCCGAGCCGGACACGGCAGTTGACCCATGAGTCGTTTGACGACTGCGCGCCTGTGTTCCCTGATCAAACAACAACGTGCCATCGTCATCTTCTGGCACGTCGATATGACTAACCATCTGATTCGTCAGGTTTTCATTCTGCAGCAAAGTACCGACTGCTTCAGCGTTCGGTCGCATCAAGGTGTCTGTTTCAAGATGCGCGGCGGAGAACTGCGCGGTGGTTTTAAGCGCAGCAGCCTCGGCGACACTATCGTCGATAATCGTGGCTGCCGGATCGTCATCAGCAGAGGGCGCACTCGCTTCACCAAGTTTTGCGATGCCGAAGTCGAGAACTTTGACGCGATAACTTCCGAGACGATTTGGTTCGAGCCAGATGTTGTCAGGTTTTAGATCGCGATGGACGATGCCTTGCTGGTGGGCTTCGTGAACTGCCGAACAAACCTGATCGAGTATGTCGGCAACCCATTCGAGCGGCAGTTGTTTCTCCTCAGCCAGTACGTCGCCGAGCGTACAGCCATCGAGATATTCCATCACGAGGTACGCAACCTGTCCGGCCTTGACTCGCGCGAAACCAAAGTCAGTGACGTCAACCACGTTGGGGTGGCGCAAGCGTCCCGCGGCCCGTGCTTCACGCTTGAAGCGTTCCACAAACTCCTGGTTGCGCATGAACTGCGGCGAGATCAGTTTTAAGGCGACGTAACGTTCGGTGCCGAGGTGCGTGGCAAGATAAACGGCCCCCATCCCGCCGTGTCCCAGCAGGTGTTCGAGACGATATTTATCGTCTAATACCTCTCCGACGTAGTGTTCCAGTGCAGGCATGAGTCACCCAATGCTAACGCAAACAAAGCCCCAACAAGAAACGCTTGATACGAATTAACGCCACCAAAAGTTATGTAATCAGACCGGTTTCGCTCCGCCTAGTTTCGCGTTGGCGGGTAAAAATCCGTCCAAAATCCGTGCTCATCCGTGGACCCGATGGGCTGGCCGTCGGGTGGTTGTTGTGCAGGCGTGAGATTCATCTTCTTCGGATCGTCCTGAAAACGCTTGATCTGATCGAGTGAGTAATATAAGAACGCGCGCCGGTTTTCATCTGTCATCAATCGGCTTTGCGATCCGATCCAGCTTTTGAGTTGTTCAAGTTTCCACGACGCAATCGCGCGTACCTGATTCGAAGCGCGTTCATTTGCCGCCAGCGTCATTAAGTCAACCAGAATGATCACATTCACCGTGTGCTGGATCTCGCCCGCATAACCCGTGGCCGCCGGCGCTTTCCAGGTCGCGGCGAAGATCTTGTCGATCACTTCTCCCAGGCCGGGATTGCGACTATCGCGAGCGTGAAATTGGACCAGTCGCGCGGCGCGTTCAGAGTTCAGAAGAAAATTGCTTACATGATCCGCAGCCGCTTCCGCGGGCGCGAGGGCGTCGAAAACCGGCTGTGTGCGAATGCGAAAATCTTCGCGTGTTCGCGGGTAACCCGTCGGACGCGGCGGAATCAAACGCAACAACGACTCAGGCACAGCTAGCGCTTCGGGTTTAATCGTTTCCAGCACGGCAACGAGCGCGCGTCGCTGTTCTTCGGGTGCAACAATCTGCGGATTACGATCGCCTTTCCCTTTCAGGCTAAACGTGTAGTCCTGGCCACCGATTACTTTCGCAGCCGCTTCGACCTGGTAACGGTGATACATATAAATCGGAACCAGCACGTCTTCGATCGTCGCGATGGGCGCGCCTTCACGAATATTGTTTTCCCCGAAACGTCGCAATGCGGCAGCACGCACCTTCATCACGTTTGCCAGCTCATCAATCGCGTTCGCTCCGTTGTCCCAGAGATGGGCCACCGCGCTCGAGCTTCCGGGAGCACGCGCATCCTGATCAGTTAAGTACATCAAGCCCCGCGCAAATCCATCGCTCAAGGTGCGATCGAGTGCCTGAGCTTCGTTAGTTCCGGGTGCAAAGTCCTGATAACCGAACGCAATCGCGAGCTTGTCCCACTCGCCGATTCCCGTCGCATACGCATCAGACAAATCGGGCACACCGTCTGGTCCAAGTTTCGCTCGCGGCGCGGGATAGTCCATCACCGAAGCGCGACTTACCGGGCTCGCGGCATAGTTATGTTGCAAACCCAGCGTGTGGCCCACCTCGTGTGCGGATAGTTGTCGCAAGCGTGCGAGCACCATCTCCAACAGTTTTGGTGAAGCAGTGTTCGTCTTATCGTACGGAGCCAGCAGACCTTCAGCGATCAGGAAATCCTGACGATCGCGAAGCGATCCGAGTGAAACGCGTCCCTGGATGATTTCGCCCGTGCGCGGATCGGTGAGTGAGTTGCCATAGGACCAACCGCGCGTTGAGCGATGTACCCACTGGATCACGTTATAACGAACGTCCATCGGATCGACTTCGACCGGCATGACTTCGACGCGGAACGCGTCTTTGTAACCGATGGCTTCAAACGCCTGGTTCCACCAGCGCGCTCCTTCGACCAACGCCGAACGCACCGGCTCCGGGGCGCCACGATCAACGTAATAAATGATCGGCTCAACCGCTTCGCTCACGCGCGCACTCGGATCTTTCTTCTGCAAACGATGCCGTGCGATGAATCGCTTTGTGATCGGCTCTTCGATCGGCGTCGCGAAGTCCATGTAATCAATTCCGTAATAGCCGGCGCGAGGATCAAAAACGCGCGGTTTAAAACCGGCCGGCGGCAGTTGCACAAAAGAATGACGCTCACGAACCGTTATCGCTTCCGGCGCCGGCACCACCTGCCTGACGAACTGACCGGTCGGTTCACCAGTGAAGGTCAAGGTCGTTTCGACTTCGGTGTTTTGTGGAAAGTTTTTGGTATTCGGCAGATAAAAAGCGCTGCGCGATGGCTCGAGCCGGTAGGTGCCCTGCTGAGTTCTTTGCAGAGTATTCGTTACGCGATGAACATCTCGTAAGTAGAAGTTAGTCGCATCAACAAGTACGCGATTGCCATCTTCCGCCGCTACTTCAAAGCCCCACAACGTCGATTCGGCAAACGCATCTTTAACGGCACGACGCTCATCCGGATTGGTTGACGTCGCGCGATAACTGTAATTGGGCGCAACCAGGAGTACGCGTGGTCCACTACGATCAAAACGGACGATCGAGCTTTCTCCGAGCTGGCCGCGGTCGAGACCAATGTCGTTCGAGCCAATACCGGCCGGCAGTGATTCGACGTAAAGAAACTCGGTGTTCCACTTGTCGATCTCCAACCAAATCTTCCCGCCCTTCGCATCCCAATAAAACGTGAAGAACCCGGGAAACTTTTCCATCCCCGCGACCTTCTCCGCGAGTGTTTGCGGCCTCTGGGCCTGGATCGTGGAGAAGCTGATAAGCAACAACAACAAAACAACGACACGCATGCGTATCTCCTTATTAACCACAGATGACACGGATAAAAATCCGGATTTAAAATCCGTGTTCATCCGTGTTACTGATTTTTCCACTCGGGAACTCGTCCCGGTGTCCATGGTGCGCCCGCAGCTTCCAACTGTTTCTCGACGCGCACCAGATCGACCTCGATTAGCTGTCGCAACTGGACCAGCACCGCTTCGAAATCCTGAGCCGCCGCGTTGTATTGAGCCGCCTGAGTTTGAGTTGGCCGCGAGATGGACATCCGCTGCGCCCCGACAACATAACCGACGCGATCGTTAATTGAAGGCGGCGTGTTCATGTTGCGTTGCCGCGCCGCGGTGTCGCCACTTAAAGCGCGCAGGATTTCGTTGTTGCGACGTTCCAGCGCAGTCACATCTTCCTGCAAGCGCTGCGGCAATGAAGGTGTTTCGCCGATAGCGCGTTTGATCGCCGCCAAGCGTGGTCTTAATTGATTCGCCGCCTGAGTCGCACCGCTTACGGCGCGTTGAAGTTTTATCGCTTTCGTCTGAAACTCGACGAGCGCCGTATGATCGGCAGACGACATGCCTTCCAGTCCTTCAACAGTCACCTGGAACTGCTGCGGTGATCCAAGTTGCGTCACGACGCCCTCAATGCGTTTCGCCACTGTCACTTTGTAAGTGCCCGGCATCACCAAAGGACCTGAAGGCGGTTCGAAATCCGGATCCGCATCAGGTGGTGGCGGCGCCGAAAGATTGGCTGCCGGATAACGAAGATCCCAGGTCAATCGCTGGATTCCTGCAGCCACTGGTCCAGTGAGTCGTCGCACCACGTTATCCGAAGCGTCAGTGACGGTAACGATAATGGCCGGCGCTTCTTCCTCCTCTTCCGCACGCAGATCTGCGCGCGTGGGCCAACCGACGGGAGCGCCTCTGCGATCTGCTTCACGCTCACTCTCCTGTCGCTTCTCTTTGCGAGTTTTAAGTGCTTCTTTCAAATACCAGGTTACGGTCGCGCCGAATGGCGGATTGTCGGCCGTGTAGTATCGTTCTCCCTGGAAACTCTTGCCGCGTCCGCCGAGTGGTTGAGATTGAATAAACATCAACGCGTCTTTAACCGGGAACACGGCAGCGTCCTGTCGCAGAGTTTCAGGTTTGATAAAACGAAGCGGTGTGTAGTTATCGAGAATGTAAATACCACGACCGAAAGTCGCGATTACGAGATCGTTCTCGCGCTTTTGAATGTTCAGGTCGCGCACCTGGATCGTGGGCAGTCCTCCGCGGAGTTGAATCCATTTCTGACCGCCATCGATCGAGAAAAACAGGCCAAACTCGGTACCTGTAAACAGCAGGTTAGGATTCACATGATCCTCCGCGATCGACCAAACCGGACCATTACGCGGCAACGTGGCACTCAACGACGTCCAGGTTCGTCCGGCATCAGTGGTTTTGAATAGATAAGGCTTGAAGTCGGCGTTCTGGTGATTCTCGATCGCCACGTAAGCCGTATTCGCATCGTGATTGGAAGTGATGATGCGACTCACGTACGCCAATTCAGGAACACCCGGGAACTTGTCGATCTTTCGCCAGTTCTTGCCGCCATCTTCAGTTACCTGCACCAGGCCATCGTCAGTGCCGACGTAAATCAGGCCTTCTTTCTTCATCGACTCGGCGAGCGCGGAAGCGTTGCCGAAGTGGGCCGTGGAAGCATTCTTTGCGACTGCGTCGATGCCCCAAACTTTGCCCATCACCGGTAGCTTGTCACGATCGAGCGCACGCGAGAGCTGGCCACTAATCACCTGCCAGGTTTCGCCGCGATCGTCGGTGCGAAACAGCTTGTCGGCAGCAAAATAGAGACGAGTGCGTGAATGCGGGCTGATGATGAACGGCGAATCCCAGTTCCAGCGATAAGGATCTTCGCCGCGCCCGGGTTGCGGTTGAATACCGAGCCGTTCCCCGGTTCGTTTATCAAAACGAACGAGCACACCGTGTTGCAGCGAGGCGTAGATGATGTTGGGATCTTCCGGATCGACCTGCGAACGAAAACCATCACCGCCCTGGGTTACAAACCAGTCGGCATTCGTGATGCCTGAGGCGCTGCGCGTGCGCGATGGACCACCAAAGCTGAAGTTGTCCTGTGTACCGCCGTAAATGTTGTAGAACGGCTTCGCATTGTCAGTGGTGATATCGTAAAACTGCGTTACCGGCAGGTTCTGTTTGAAGTCCCAGTTTTGGCCTCGATCAAAACTCTCGTAAATTCCACCATCACAACCAACCAGATAGTGATCGGTATTCTTAGGATTGATCCAGATGTCGTGATTGTCGACGTGCTTGTTTCGTTCACCGAGCCGTCGCAGAGTGCGTCCACCATCGTCTGACACCATCAGGAAAACGTTCATCACGTAGACGCGATCGACGTCTTTTGGATCGGCAACGATGCGAGAGTAGTACATGGCAGTGGTATCGAATTCATTACGCCGTTCCCAACTGCCACCGCGATCTCCGGAACGAAAGATTCCACCACGGCGATCGGCAGCTTCGACGGTCGCATAAATCACGTTTGAATCCACGGGCGAGATCGCGAGTCCGATTCGTCCCAACTCCACATTGGGCAAACCCGCTCGCAACTTATTCCAGGTAGCACCGGCGTCGGTAGATTTGTAAATTGCGCTTTCCGGACCACCGTTAATCAAGGTCCACATGTGACGGCGACGCTGATAAGCAGCACAATAAATCGTGTTGGGATCGTTGGGATCGATTTCGACGTCCGTTACGCCGGTGTGTTCACTGATGTTCAGGCTGTGCTTCCAGGTCTTGCCTCCGTCAGTGGTTTTATACAGTCCACGATCGCCGCCCGGCCCCCACAGCGGCCCCTGTGATGCGACGTAGACAATGTTGGAATCTTTCGGATCGATCGCGATGCGCCCGATGTGTTCGGAGGCTCTGAGACCAACGTTCCTCCACGTGCGGCCGCCATCGTCAGACTTGTAAAGACCATTGCCGTACGAAACGCTGCGCTGGCTGTTGTTCTCTCCGGTGCCAACCCAAACGGTTAAGGGGTTCTTCGGATCGAGCGCGATCGCTCCGATTGAGTAAGAGCCTTCACTATCAAAGATCGGCGTCCAGGTGATGCCGGCATTGACAGTCTTCCAAACGCCACCCGATGAAACAGCAACGTAATAGCGCGCGGGATTACCTGGATCGACGGCGAAGGCGCCGACGCGTCCGGAAGTGAACGCTGGACCAATCGAACGCATTCGTAGTCCATTGAACGTCGGTGTTGAAAGTGGATCGCGTGGGGTGGGAGATGCTTCGGGCGTAGGCGATGGGCTCGCTGTTGCAGACGGAGTTGGAGACGGCGAGGCCGGCGGTCGCGGCGGTTCCTGAGCGAATACGCGGAACGGCAGTAGCACAAACAGCGAGATCACAGTCAATGCGCACGAAGGCAGAGTCATAACTAGTTCCTTTTAGTTGTGATAGAGATGGAGCTTGTAGAGTAGGCGCTACAGATTACGCGCCACAATTAACACCGATTACACCGATAAATGCTGCCGCAGGAAATCGGTTGTGCGTTGCCACGCATCGGCGGCGGCTTCAGCGTGATAAGCTTCGGGCCGCTGGTCGTTGAAGAAAGCATGATCGGCGCCGCTGTAGATTTTCACGTCGATCTCTTTTCCCAACGCTTTAACCTGGCGTTCCAGATCGCGCGCCAGTTCCGGAGTGACAAAAGCGTCTTTTTCGCCGTAGTTGCCAAGTACCGGAGCTTGCAGATTCGCCAAGTCAGGTTTGACGTTCGGATGTCCGCCGTAAAAAACAACGCAGGCCCCGATCTTCGAATTCTTGGTCGCGGTGTAGAGCGCGAGTGCGCCACCCATGCAGAAACCGACCACGCCGACTTTCTGGCTCGTGGTTGCGTCTTGAGTTGCAAGGTACTCAGCCGCAGCACTTAGATCCGTTTCGGCTTCGTCGATGCGCAGTGCCATCATCAACTTGCCTGCTTCATCGGGCGACTTGGCGGTCTTACCGTGATAGAGATCCGGCGCAAGTGCTACAAAGCCTTCGCCGGCAAATCTGTCGCAAACTTCTTTGATGTGATCGACCAGGCCCCACCATTCCTGAATAACAATCACGCCCGGACCGCTGCCCTGCTTCGGGATCGAAAGATATCCGCTCGTGTTTCCTCCGGCGAACGGAAATTGAACCATTTCACCCATTGAGTCCTCCTATTCTGATTCCGCAGATTGCTTTCCATCCAATAACACACCGTCCCAGCGATTCATAACGTCGAGATGGATATCAAACTGATCGATCACGCGCATCGTTATGTGATTGATCATGTCGTCGAGGTTTTGAGGATGATTGTAGAAGGCCGGCACGGGGGGAAGAATCACGACGCCCATGCGTGCCAGTTTCAACATGTTCTCCAGATGTATCTCATTAAACGGCGACTCGCGCACCACCAGCACCAGCTTGCGTCGTTCTTTCAAAATCACGTCGGCGGCACGGTGAATCAGGTTGTCTCCGAGTCCATGTGCGATGGCGGCAAGCGTGCGCATGCTGCACGGTGCGATCACCATGCCGAGCGTGACAAACGAACCACTCGAGATCGCCGCGCCCTGTGCGCCGATGCCATAACTGTGCGTCGCCAGGCTCTGCACCTCCTTCAGCGAGTGCGGAGTTTCATGGGTAAGGGTACGGGCCGCCCACTTGCTAACGACCAGATGCGTTTCAACCCCCGACCCGTGCAGCATTTGCAACAGACGCACGCCGAAGATTGTTCCGGTCGCACCGGTAATACCGACAATGAGACGGGCAGGTTTCGACTGTTCCATATCGTGGTTTCATTGTCCACGAACCCGCCGATCGCCGCAAGGTAATGTAGGGGCGGCCCTCCGTGGCCGCCCTAGTGTAGGACTAAGCGTCTTAGAACTTGAGTTCAAAGATCTTGGAACTTGAGTTCAAAGATCTTGGAACTTGAGTTCAAAGATCTTGAGTTCCACACTAGGGCGGCCACGGAGGGCCGCCCCTACAACCGTTTCGTGAGATAAAAAAAGCCGGATGCGAAAATGCATCCGGCTTCAATATTCACAAAATTAGATAACCTACGAATTCACTGCTTTCGCCGTCACGTACTTCTCGATCATCCTCGTGATCGACTCTTTGCTGGTGGCGCCCACGACGCGCTCGACTTCTTTACCCTCGCGGAAAAGAATCAACGTCGGAATGCCTTTAATACCGTAACGCTGTGCGGTTGAGGGGTTATCGTCAACGTTCAACTTCACCACGCTCGCATTATCGCCATAGTGTTCAGCCACGGCGGCAACTGTCGGCGCCAGCATACGGCAAGGAGCACACCACTCCGCCCAAAAATCTACCAACACCGGCTTACCGGACTGCAACACATCATTCTCAAACGAGCTATCGCTCACTTCTTTCACAAATTCACTCATCTTAGTCGCTCCTAATTTACCTGATCTTTATTAGCTTATTGCCCCTCGCCTTCGAGGAAATTCTTTAGTAATCGCGCCCGCGACGGATGCCGCAGTTTGCGCAGCGCCTTCGCTTCAATCTGCCGAATGCGTTCGCGCGTCACGTTAAAGTTCTGTCCCACTTCTTCCAGCGTCCGTTCATGACCGCCGTTATCGAGTCCAAACCGCAGGCGAATCACGCGCTCTTCACGCGGGCTCAACGTCTGCAACACGTCTCCGGCAATCTCACGCAGGTTGGAAGTGATCACGCGTGCCGCCGGGCTCTCGCTTGATTTGTCTTCAATCAAGTCGCCTAGCTGCGAATCGCCATTTTCACCAATCGGCGTCTCCAGCGAGATCGGATCCTGCATCAGCTTACGAGCTTTGCGTACCTTGTCGACCGAAGTATCCATCTTCTTGGCGATCTCTTCAGTCGTAGGTTCGCGCCCGAGTTCGCGCACCAGTTCACGAGAAGTGTTCTTGAGCTTGTTGATCACTTCGATCATGTGCACCGGAATGCGGATCGTGCGTGCCTGATCGGCAATTGCGCGTGTGATTGCCTGGCGAATCCACCACGTTGCATAAGTCGAAAACTTATACCCACGCCGCCAGTCAAACTTATCAACGCCTTTCATCAACCCCAGATTGCCTTCCTGAATCAGATCCAGGAACTGCAAACCACGGTTTTGATACTTCTTCGCGATCGAGACCACCAAACGCAGGTTCGCTTCGGTCAACTCGTGCTTCGCCTGAGCGGTTTGCGCCTCACTAATGGCAATCATCTGGTGCGAACGCTTGATTTCGAGCGGCGACAGGTGGTGCTCAATCTCGATCTCCTTCAAACGCTTACGGCCCAACGCGATATTCTTCCGATACTCTTTCGCCTTGTCGGCCTTCACGCCTTTGCGCTTTAGTTTTTCGTTATTACCTTCGATCTCACGTTCAAGCGAGCGTGTTTCCTTGTGCACGGCGCCAATCGCGGAGATCAGCCGCTGGCGAGCAGCTTCTTTCAAATGAAGACTGCGAATCTCGGTTGCGATCTCGAGACGAGTGCGCGCCAGTTTACGCCGGTAACGCAACAGTTTCTTGGAACGTTTGCCTCGAGAGATTTTCAGCTCGTCGGCAAACTTCTCAAACTCCTTCAAGCCGCGCTTGTAGAGCAGGCGAATGTTGTTAAGGCCTTCGATCGTCCACTGCAAATACTCTTCACTGCGATCCTCGTGTTCCTCGGTTTCCATCTGATCCGAAAAAGCAACGACATCACGAATGTTGAGAGCGCCGGCAGCGAGGTCGTCGCCGATCCGGAATAGTTCGACCACGGCGATTGGTGAACGCGCAATCGCTTTTTCCGCGCGCTTCTGGCCACGTTCGATACGTTTGGCAATCGACACTTCCTGTTCTCGGGTCAGCAATGGCACGACGCCCATCTCGCGCATGTAAACGCGAATAGGGTCTGACGTCTTATCCATTTCGCCGGCCGAAAGGTCGAGTTCTACCTCCTCGTTCATCCCTTCTTCTGATTCCACCACAGACGAGGATTCCTCGATCAAAGGTTCCTCGATCTCGGCTTCACTACTGGTCGCCCGCTCAAGCGTTTGCAGCACTTCGTCAATATCTTCAATCGACACGGCATCGTCAGTCAGTTCCTCGCTGAGGTTGACAAACTCGCCTTTAACCGAATTCATGAGTTCAATACCGCTTTGATCTTTTTCAAGCCTGGACAAATTATTATTCCTTTCTCGCGGTTTATTTACGCAGTTCGGTGGGTCCGTGCTCCCCGGCTCTTGGCCGCTGCGCGCAACTCCGGCAATGCTATCTGCTTCTGGTCGAAGTGCTTTTTCTTCCCATTTTTCTCCATCGTCTTCGATGCGGTAGCAGCGCCGCAGGGTTTCAACCGACCCACGACATCATTAATTGTTATATTTGCCAACACTTGCTGAACCGCAGAATCGACTTCAAGCAACACATCCCCAAGTACTGTTTCGATATTGACGCCCACCGGACAGTCACGACTGGGAGGTTGCCGGTGTAACGAAAAAACACTTCCGTATTCGAGCGCCTTGTAGACATCCAGCAGAGTAGTTTTGGCGGGGTCGTTTGCCAGCCTGGAACCACCGAGCGAACCGGTTTGCGACACAACCAGACCCGCTTCAGCCAATTCCTTCACAATCCGCCGGATGACGACCGGATTTGTGTTTACGCTTTCGGCAACTTGTTCTGATTTAAGGGGTTCTTCGCCTGACCAGGCCATCAAACTTAACACATGTACCGCTCTTGCAAACCTACTGTTTGTCGACATAACTAAGCTATTCGGGGAACTCGGGCCACCTTTTTGTAACCATTATAGTTACAATTGCGATTTTGTCAACCCTAATACACGACAGGGTTTAGGGCCCTCGGCGACTCCTTGGAGTGCGGTGCCTTGTCACCGCCTTAGCCCAAAATCAAGCTTTGTTGATTAATCCGAAAAATCTCCCAATCAACGACGCCATCAATACCAAAGCGGTGCCAAGGCACCGCACTCCAAGGAGGTTCGATGCTGGGGAAAAGTTATTACGCGGGGGCTTTCAGATCCTGGATGAGACTGAAAAGCACGTCGACGTCGATCGGCTTGGGGACGAGGGCGAGATAACCGACGGACAGGGCTCGCTCCCGGTCCTCTTCACTCGCATAACCCGAAATCGCGATGGCTGGGACGTCACTCAAACCCGGCACCACCCGTAACTGTTCCAATAGTTGATAGCCGTCGATGTCGGGCATGCCGATGTCAGACACAATGAAATGCGGACGCTTCGAAACGGCGCACGTCAGGGCCTCAACAGCCGACGAGGCTGTAACCACATTCGCGCCTTCGCGACGAAAGATGGTGCTCAGCAACATCAGCGTATCAGGCGAATCCTCAACAATCAGAACGTCAAGACCGTCCAACGAATGTTTTTTCTGGTTCACTACCTCGACGGCAATCTGCTCTGTTGGAGCCAGGTCCATTTGCAAAGTGAACACTGCGCCCTTGCCGACGCCCTCGGATTGCGCTTCCAACTGGCCACCATGCATCTTGGCGAGCGCGTCTGCAATCGCCAGCCCGAGACCGAGTCCTCCGTGTCGTCGCGACGTCGATCCATCTGCCTGACGAAATCGATCGAACACGTGCGGCAGGAATTCGGGTTCGATCCCAACACCGGTATCAACAACTAAAAGCCGCACATGACTGCCTTTAAGATCGGTAGTGATACTTACCTTTCCACCCGGTTCCGTAAACTTGATCGCATTCGAAACGAGATTCCACGCAATCTGTTGCAAACGAACCGGCTCGCCCAGCACCACCAGGCTCGCGGGCCATAGCGTCATCGAGAGATCGAGATTGCGCGTAGATGCCGCAGCACGCACCGTATCGACAGCCGCCTTCACCGCGACATTTAGATCCGTGGGCTTAGGTTCGAAATGCAGTTTGCCGGTGGCGATACGAGAAGTGTCGAGCAGGTCGTCGATCAATCTCGATTGCAACCAGGCATTACGTTCAATTGCATCGAGGGCTTGCAAAACACTCTTCTCGTCAAGCGTGCCGCTGCGAAGGAGTTTGATCCAACCCACCACAGGGGTTAGCGGTGTGCGAAGTTCGTGCGAGAGGGTCGCCAGGAATACGTCTTTAGCACGATTTGCTTCAGCGAGTTCGGCATTCAGACGAGTAAGTTCGGCAGTGCGATCTTCGATTCGTTGTTCCAGGTCGAGATTTAACTGCCGCAGATCCGTGCGGGCTTTCTGTTCGGCGAGCATGAGGCGCCGGTGCTCAACTCCTCTGCGAATCGTATGCTTCATGCTCTCGATGTCGCAGGGTTTGATGAGATAGTCGTAAGCGCCTTCCTGCAAAGCCGCAATCGCCGATTCCACGGAGGCGAATCCGGTGAGCACAACCGAGATGGTGAGCGGAGCTTTTTGGCGAACCCGATTTAGTACGGAAAGACCGTCGCCCCCTTCCATGTGCAGGTCGGTCAGAACCAGGTCGTAGTCGTCGTTACTTAATAACTCAATCGCTTCATCGCCGCTCGACGCCGTGTCGACGACGTAACCCTCTTTCTCAAAGATTGCGGCAGTAGTGATACGGAGGCTTTCCTCGTCGTCAACGACAAGTAAGCGGGCGGCCTTTGAGCATGGGACAAACACACCGGGCCGATCCATCGGCGCATCGTTTCCTGATTGGTCGAATGATTGACTCATTTTTTCGCCAACTTTGATTCCGTTTCGTGATCTTCCAGGATAGGCGAATCAACCTGAAGAACTATGCTGAAAACTGTGCCGCGACCCACTTCGCTGCTTACTTCGATGCGGCCGCCGTGTTGTCTGACGATGTCCTGCGTCACCCACAAACCCAGTCCTGTTCCTTTTTTGCCGGTCGAGAAAAACGGATCGAATATCCGTGCCAGATCGTCTTCGGCGATGCCGACGCCACTATCGCTGAGCTGGACGATGATTGATGGTTGCAAAGCCTGCTCATAGCGAGCAGTGGAAATCACGATTTCGCCTTCTCCGCTGATCGCCTGCTGCGCATTGATGATCAGGTTGAGAAAAACCTGGCGTAACTGATCGGCGCGGGCTCTGACTGGCGGCAACGATGGATCGAAGGTTTTCGTGATTTTGATGCGCAGCTGACGCATCTTCTTTTCCAACAACACCATCGTCTCTTCAAGCAACTGGTTGATGTCGACCCAATCGACTTCTCCCGGGCGACGTGCAAAACCAAGCATCTGCCGGATGATGTGCGAAACACGCTCCGTCTCTTTTCGCGCGATTTCGAGAAAGCGCGAATTCTTGTCGCCTTCGCCGCCGACTTGCATCAGGTAGAGAGCGTTCTTGATCGCTTCGAGTGGATTGTTTACCTCGTGCGCGATCGAAGCCGCTAAACGTCCGACGGCAGCCAGTTTTTCTGACTCGAACAGGTGTTGCTCAACACGGCGTCGCTCGAGTTCGCGGATCTCCGTCAGGTCGTGAAGAATCGACACGACGGCGGTGACCTGTCCCGTTACATCCAGAACTTCGCGTGCCGTGATCTCCATCGGCAAAGCCCGGCCATCTTCAGGATCGATCAATTCAATCTCTGCCTGGCGTCCGGTTTCCGATGCTGAAGCGAGGGTGGAAATAAACGACGTGAGTTTGACGGCATTCGCGCGAATCGCCGCAGCGGCATGCGACTTGAACGATTCGTTCTCCTGAAACAACAATCCTGCTCGCCGGTTGAACAAGATGAAGTTGCCGGCCGAGTCACACACGACGATCGGATGGCCTACATTTTCAATGATCAGATCCAGACGATCGCGTTCGCGTCGCGATTCGGATTCCGCATGTTGTAACTTGGAGAAGTTTCGCGCTAACTCTTCATTCGCTTCTCGCAGGTCGGTAACGTCGCGAAAGATTGAAACCAAACCGAGCGGCTCACCACGTGAATTCGCTGCCGGAGTTGAGATTACTTCGAAGTGGATATCCGAACCCTCAATCGGATCAACAAGTGTGATGTCTCGCTGAATCACTTCTGACGACGACACGGTAGCGCTGGAAAGATAGGCGGAAAAAAGCAGATCGTTCATCTTCAAAGCGCGACGTTTGCCTTCGCCGGCATTCGCCGAACCACTGAACAACTCTTCCGCGCGACGGTTTTGCAGAAGGATTTCATTGTCGAGATCGGTGAGCACGATAGGATCCGCCACCGACTTCATGATCGACTCGATCCACTGCCGCTCTCTCTGCAGTTTCGTAACAGTGTTTACGAGTCGTTCCTGGTGATTCGCGAGTGATGCAACGATGCCGATGCGCTCGGCAAACCGTTTGATCAGCGTTAGAGATTCAGAATCAACACCGTCCTGGTTGGCGCCGACGTACAAAACACCCATCCGCGCACCGGGTTCAAACGTCCAGTATTGATTTACCGGTCTGACGGCGCCGCCTTTGGAAGCAATTTCTGAGATACCGAATAGTGGAACGGCAAGAACGTCGGAATGCCACTGCATGCCGGCGAAGAGATTGCGCGACTGCTCGTCGTCGTCGATTGCAATCCATAACGGTTGCGCGTCGTGGATTACGCGAACGCAGGAGGCGCTCGAGTCGAGCGGCATTTCCACTCGTGTGGTCGCCGGGTCGCTATCGAAACCGACGGCCGCGCGAATCCGCAGTTCGGCTTCTCTTTCGTTGATGATGGCGATGGCAGCCTGGCGATGACCGAAGTTGTTGGCGATTGCCTCCAGAGCGAGAAGCAGTCGCTCATGCAACTTGGGCGTGGCCAGCATCTGCGTCGTGGTCTCGATAAAGACGTCGTATTGACGCAGGCGTGGAGGGCTAGCCCGCTCGGAGTCCGTTATGGATGGAGCGCTTCGAGGAGTTAGTTCTGCGGGAACTTCGCCCATTGTTCTTATTTCCAATTTCCGCTTGCCAAGTGCCAATTTTTTGGAGCGCCCATGTCACCGTTAAATCGGCAATCGGCAATTGGCAATCGGAAATGACGTCACTTTTTCTCGACGTCAACAGTGACTCGGCGGCGTGTTTCAGTTTCTACTACTTCGCCTCCGGGAGTCATTGCTGGTCGCGACACCGCAGGCGTCAATCCCACCGCCTCGGCGTATTTCAGATACGTATCGATGGAGGCAACCACTACACGGGCTTCGATCGTAATCAGGTCAATACCCACCAGAGAAATTCTTACCCACGCGTCGATTACGATGCCCTTATCGAGCACACGATCGAGGACGTCAATTAAACTGGTTCCGCCTGGTGCTCTTTCGACAGCCATTTTCCTTAAGTTCCTTTATTTGAGTTTCAAAAAACGAGCATTATGCGCGAGGATTGACGCCGATTGCTCCTAACAAATACCTTTCAGTTCATAAGTCAGATTCTGAATTGCGGCGCTTGGTTTTGCGCTTTCCGCGAGCGGCAACTTTTCCCGGTGCTCGGTTTTCCGCGGTCAGGTTCGCCGCCGCAAGTCGTTTGATTTCCGATTCCAGTTCCGACAACCGTTCGCGCAGCTCGAGGTTCTCGGCTTCTGCGCGTTCCGCACGGGTCGTCAGGTTTGTGTCGTAGCGCCACCAGTTCAAACCAATCTGCTCTGCCTTATCGATCGAGCAGACCAGCAGACGAATTTGTAACGTGAGTAGTTCTACGTTTGCCAACGACACCTTGATGTCGCCGGCAATCACCAACCCTTTATCAAGAATACGGTCGAGAACATCGACCAGGCCCGGGGGACGAGCCGTTATAAGGGTAGACCGCTCGCTGGACACTATCGCCCTCCACTATCAGGGGGCGGCTTTACTCACAAAGCTTAGATGGCCGCCACCATCGTATAACTCCTGCCGAGCAAGATGCGTACTGCTAAATCAAGCGTCCGATTGGACCGAGATCAAGATTGAGGTCTTCATCAGCTAACCCGAATTGAGTTTTCAACTCTTGCAGCTTGCCTTCCAACCTCATCAGAGCCAGCCCCAACTCTTCGATCTGTTCAGGTGAGAGATCCCCGCCTTCCATGCGGCGTACCGCTTGTTTTTCCAACAAACGGCGGATGAACTCGATCAAAGTTAAAACCAGCTTCGCCAGACCCTGTTCGACACCTTCGGCATCGATATTAATTCGCGACGGAAGCGTGTCTGTCACACAACGGAGTTGCTCGACAAACTCCTCCACGTGCGAAGTTTCGATTTCCGGCTCAGCCGGCAGGGGATTTTCGGGGGAAAGCTTCATCAGCTTACTCCGAACTGTGATTTAAACTCAAGCTCAATGTTTGCAAAACTATACGGCGGCCACGGTCCGCTAATGAGAAAGCGCAATTCCGGCCGATTCTCGCGCGTTGCCGCCATTTTTTCGCGATACGGCTGAATTGCCGGGCGTTCTACGAGGTGCGCCGCTGCCACCAGCACTCCTGTGTCCGAAGCCCGCACCGTAATCTGTTCAGCTCGTGTTAAGCCGCGCAATTGTTTACTCAACAAATTCGATAGATCGGCGCGTTGAGCAGCGAAACGTTCGTCACTACCAAGCGCCCTCCGCTTTTCTTCGAGAAATGCCGTTCCCGGGCCGACCGGCGCCTGTTCAGCTGTCACCTTTTCAAGATCTGGAACCGGATAAATGGCCTTAACATTCATTTCGACGCAGCCCCGAACGTGGGCAAGTTTGTCAGCGACAGCAGGCTTGTTCGTTGTCAAAAAACTTCGGAGATTTCGTTCTGAGACCAGGGTTCCGAAGCGACATGGCAACGGAGTGGTTTGATCCAAAATGCTCTGCACCACGGCCGCGTGGGCTAGAGCGTTCTCGCGGTTCACCGGAAGCGTATCGCCCTCGTAGTCGCTCACCAACACTGAGAGATCTTCCACTTTCAGCAATCTCACTGGAGCCGCCGATATGCCACTGATCGATCCCCCCAGTTGCTCAAGACCTTCAGCCAGACAATAGGCGTATAACTTCATTCCGTTTCGCGTCTGCGTAAAACTTCCTGCGCCGCCTCGACCGAACTGACCATCACATTCAACCCGATAAAGATCAGATCGATGTCAGCAACGGAGATCGTGATCTCACCGGCGATCACGAGGCCCCGGTTGAGGACGTGATCGAGTGTTTCCAGCAGCGAAAGATCGCTACCTTCCCATTCCTCGCTGATGATTAGCTCGTCCATAAAACCGATAACAGGATTAACAAGATTTTCATGATTAACAAGATTTGATACCTACAGGATTATCTTGTTAATCCTGTCTCATCCTGTAAATCCTGTGACAAAGTTGTATACGGGCCATGGCCCCGTCAACTCAAGTCGAACACCGGCGGTCTGATGTTCCTGCGCGAGACGCTCTGCCGCATCCCTAAATCCATCAAACCCAGTTCGTTTAATCAAAAACGCAAACTTCGCTTTCAACTCACCGTGCTCGGTTGTTTCCACTTTCAAAATACGCAAACGCCGGGCGTCGTCCGCCTGCTCTTTGAGTTGGGCCTCAATCTGGTCCACCAGTCGATTGATCGCGGTGCGGGCTTCATCAACCTTCAGCGTCTCGATCTTTTTCTGCATGAGGTACGACTGACCCGGCGATGCTTGCGCGGCACGTTCAGTCAATTCACGCAAGACAGGACTAACCGAAGTGATGCTCGAGAGCAGTACGGCACGATCACAATAGACGTTCACGCCCCACTCTTCGCGCCCGCGTAACTGTTCGAGAATCTGCTGGAGTTCGTTGCTTCTATCCGCGAGCATCTGCTCGATGCCATCACGCTCCAGATAAATCGTTCCAAATCGAAGGGGAATCGCGCTGGTTCGTTTGGCAATGTATTCCACCACTGTTTCATGACGCATGGCGCGAATCGCGGTCCAGGTGGCATCAGTCAGATGTTCCGCGAGGCGCTCTTCGCTGTAGCTACTTCTCGGCACTTCACTGACAAGCGCCGCGAGGTTATCAACCGTTACCCATTCGAGCCGGGCATCGTCTTCGATGGCGGCAGGCAGTGAGTCAACAGACAACTCCGCAACGGCGGTTGTTTCAGCGATACAGTAGACGTAATAGGCAAGCTCGGTCATTGAAAGACATCTTCTCCCGCAGCGGCGCAACGGCGCAACGAAAGAATTGATTTACCGTCGCGTCGTTGCGCCGCCGCGAGTGAAATTTTTCCAGGATTGAAAGTGCCTTGCCAGGTCTGCCGCCCCAGTAAGCTCATGCGGCTGCTGTGGGGCAATAAATAACTCTACCCCGCGCCGTCGAAACTTTTTCTGAAACTCATCCACGACCTGATCCTGCATTTTCCGTCGCGATTTGCAAAACGCACAACCTTCGGCAGGCGTAACGCCATTGATCAATAACTTACCCAACGGCACCTTAAGCGTCTCCAGCGACTTAGCGAGATCTCTCGTCTCTTCAAGACTCATCCGCTCCGGAATGGCCACCCCCACAAACTCGCACTGCGCTGAATCCGTCAGCAACGCAATCACCTTCTTGATACTTTTCGACAATGCCACCAACTCTTCAGACACTTCAGTAGCTCGCATCACGTCTTTGTACTTCAGCAGCAACTTCATAAACGTCCGGATCCACGAGAGCGCCACTTGCGGCAGCTCCAGGAATCGGATCAGATGTCCTGTTGGCGCAGTATCCAAAACGAGCGTGTGATAGCGTTCCAGATCCAGCAGATCGCTGATTGTTCCGAGGGCAGCAATCTCATCGATGCCAGGCGGCGTCAGTTCAACCAGTTCACGCATCGCTTCGCGGTCAAACTTGATCTCCATACGCGATCCACCCGCAAGCGAGTCAAACAGATCGTCGGTCCAGGTTCGATAACGCGCTTTCAATTCTTCAAACCACTTGCCCGGATCGATCTCCATGCCGTCGAGATTTTCCTGTCCTGCCACCCCTCGCTTTAGCTCGCCTACCTCTTCACCAAAACTATCCGACAACGAGTGCGCCGGATCGGTCGAAAACACCAGCACCTTTTCTTTCGGATTTGCTTTCGCAAGCGCGAGCGCAAACGCAGCGGCAGCAGTCGTCTTTCCCACACCGCCCTTGCCACCAAAGATCACAATCTTGCGCGACTCCAGCGGAAACTCACTCTGACCTGCTACTTCGTTGCTTTTTGCTCTGCGCGTCGCCTTGTAGGGGTGGCCCTCCGTGGCCACCCGTGTATCCCAAATTAACTTCCCGAGTTTCTTTAAATCTTCGATTCCGCGCACTTCCTTCGCCAGCAACGGAACTTCATGCTGCTTCAACTCTCGAAACGACTTCGCAATCTGCTTCATCCACGGCTGCTGACTCCGCACACGCGCGCGACAATACTCACACTCACCATGTTCCTGCTCCACGCGATTAACAATCAGATCTCGAACGGGAACACCTTGCTCCGTCAACTGCCCAAAATATCTCTCCGTCTCACGCACACTCATCGCTTCAGGAATCGTAACGAGGGTAAATCTCGTCTGCTCATCGTCGTGCAATAACCGCCTCACCGCCTCAATTCTTTGACTCAGATCTCGTAGAAACACATCAACTTCGTCAACCACTCGCGCGCGGCGCGCGAAGTGGGCCACCATGTAACGATGCTTCTCGCCCATCAAATTGAGCGCTTTAACCATGCGATCAAACACCGCCGGCAAACGCAGCAATCGCGATGTATGTCCTGACGGCGCCGTATCCACCACAATATGCGCGTACTGGCCCGCCCGGTCCAACTCGCTCAATTCAAACAGCGACATCACTTCATCCAACCCCGGCAAAGATAGACCGAGCAACTCCTTGATATCTTCTTCATCAAGCAGAGTTCCACGTTCCGCGATTTCAGCGAGCACTTTCCCATGCTCAGCACGAAATCTCTCCAACGCGAGACTCGCGTCCATCTCATAAGCAAACAGACGAGCGCCGCGAAGTTGTTTCACTTCAACTAAACGATTACCGATGTTCGTGTCGAGACTATCAGAGAGAGAGTGGGCCGGATCGGTAGAGAAAAGGAGGATCGATTCGTCTCGTTTTAATTGATTGAGGAGATAGAGAGCAGTCGCGGCGGCGGCGGTAGTTTTTCCCACGCCTCCCTTACCGCCAAAGAAAAGATAACGTGCATTCAAATTTTATTTGCGTGAATCGTCAAACCCGCCCTCGTGCTCGTCACCACCAACTTCAATCACGAAGCTCGACGAGTCGGCGGTATGAACCGCCTCGTGCATCAGACCAAGTTGTCGCGTCTTAATCGCTCGCAGCCGCGCGAAGAGATCAGCTTCGCGTTCCTTGTATTCCTCGTCGGAGATCTCATCAAGCTCGCGCCGCATCTCGAGTTCCAACAGTTGCTCCTTGATAAGGGTGTCGTCATTCAACTCCTGGTCAGCCATCTTCTGGATCTGCCCCAGAATAAACTTGAACCCGTTAACCGGCGCCAGCAATAAGTCGTCAATCAAAAACATTTTTAATCGAAATCGGGAAAATCCGTGGCTCTGATCCGTGTAAATCTGTGTCCTAACTGGCCACCGCCTCAGTCGTTCCTTCACCACGCTCAAGCTTCAATCGAATGTGCACAAAATTGTACGGCGGCCACGGCCCGGTGTACTTGAACGACAGCTTACCTTCGTACTTCGAAGCGATCTCCTTCACTTTAGAATCAAACTCCGCTTCGCGATCGCGTTCGATCAAAAATGCCGCATTCATGATCATGCGATCGCCGATCGGTTTGTTTGCTCGTGAAGCGACCGCTGTGTCTCGCAAGTGTGAATACACTTCACGAATATACGCATCGGCCTGGTCGGTCAACGCTGTTTCAATCAAACGGCCAAGCTGCATGCGCGCGAAGTAAGTAGAACCGCTGGTACGCGAGACAATCTGCTCTTTGAGGTGCCGGATCTCGTCGTCTTTTTCTTCCAACTCGGCCGTCACCTTGTCGCGATCCCAGTTGACCTTCAATCCAAACTCAACCTTGCCTTCCATCTTCGCCAGCACGTCGCGCAAGGCATCGTAAGTCCCGCGAATCAGCTCGACTATGTCCTCTTCAGTACGGAACAACGCCCCGAACGCCATCGGCAACACCGTAAACTCGTGCATCACCGTCTCGTTAACCTGCTCGTGAGCAAATACATTCTCGCGAGTTGGATCGTAAACCACGAGCGGAGTGTTGGAAACAACGGCCGCAAGGCCTTTGTGGTGAACGGTATGGATATCGTCACCACGACCACCAATACCCATCGGGCCGAACGAACGAGGCTCGGCCGTCTCGATAATGCAATAGACGTATTTGCCTTCTGAGGCTGATTCGACAGGGGTTTGTTCTGCTGCTTGACTCATTGTTTTCCGATTTGCGCTCGCCCCGTTGTGCCGTCTAATTGGGGCGGGCTGCAGAGTGATGGGATTAGGACTACGCTACGAATGATAATCAGTTAACTCTCTCTGTACAAGTCCTATTGACTGGATTCGAAACATAAATCCGAACAGTTCCGAAAAGCGGATGATTGTGATGCAGAAGTTTTACCCGTGCGTCCGGGAATACACGCGTGTAGAGATGGATTTCGCCTCAAAGGTTCAATTTCCGCACTGGAAGCGCGTTGGCATGGACGTTGCTCATTTCGAAAGCGTGCTGATTCAAAAGTAGTTGGGCAAGGGGTCTCATTGACAAGTTCAAGAAGGAGATTTTGATCATGCTGTGGACAATTCTGGTGATTCTGTTGGTATTGTGGCTGGTTGGGTTGTTATCAAATGTGGGTGGCGGTCTAATTCACCTGCTACTAGTCGTGGCGGTAGTAGTTCTAATCATCAACCTCGTCACCGGTCGACGAGCTGTGTAGGAAGTATTCCCACGCAAAGACGTAAAGGCGCAAAGAAAGACGCAAAGAAGAGTTGAATCTGCTTAGCGTGTTTCTTTGCGCCTTCGCGTCTTTGCGTGGGAAAAACCTGTTTCACTATTCAGCGGCAGGCAAATCGCTGTTGGCTGGACCTTGATAGACTTTTCCATCCGCACTAAATCGCGAGCCGTGACACGGGCAATCCCAGGTTTGCTCGGTGCCGTTCCATGCCACGATACACCCGAGATGAGGACACACCGCCGAACGTTTGTGCACCTTTCCGCTTTGATCGCAGTAGACCGCGAGCTTTGAAACGCCTTCTCTGATGATCGCTCCTTCACCCGGCTTCAGTTTTGATTCTGAATCGATATCCCCAGGCGTAACGTAATCTGCGTACTGCCCTGCGACGTTGATGTTTTCAGACGCGAACTCCGGCAACGACTTCAAACGAATGCGCGAAGGACTATAAAGATCTTCCCAGCTATTCTTCCGTCCCTGAATCAAGTCAGTTAATAGAATTCCGGCAATCGTTCCATGAGTCATGCCCTGACCTGAATCACCGGTTGCGACGTATACATTATCGTCGTCGAGCGGATTGCGCCCGATGAAAGCAAGACCATCTGCCGGCTCCATTACCTGGCCAGACCAACGGTATTCAACGGCCAGCGCTTGCGGGAAGCGTTCACGCGTCCACTGCTCGAGTCGCGAGAAACGTTCTTCGCCGTCGTTGGCCTGACCGGTCTTATGGTCTTCGCCGCCAACGATCAAGACGTCAAATTCCGCTTCACGCTCCAGTCGCAAATAGTGATATGGATCTCCGGTGTCCCAGTAAAGCGCGCGCGTTACCGAATTTTTCGGGATTCGCACACCGATCACATACGTCACATACGGCGCCTGCTTCGTGTGAATTGCAACGCGATCGTTCACGGGCGTGTTTGTCGCTACCACAACAACCTCACTGGTCACAACTGGGCCGTGTTCGGTCTCGACTCTCGCGTCAGAACCACCGGCGATCTTAGTCGCATGTGTTTCTCCATAAAGACGTCCGCCATCGCGTATGATCGCCTTTGCGAGTCCATCCATATATTTCAGTGGATGAAACTGAGCCTGTTGCGGAAAACGTAACGCAACGCCAGTGTCAAATGATTTGAGTGGAGCTCGCGCAACCTTCTCAACTCCTACCAGCCCAGCGCGATGAGAAGCCGCTAATTCATCATTAAGTAACTCCACATTCTCCGGCGTCGAGGCGTAAAGAAATCCGTCGAGCCATTCAAAGTCGCAATCGATCTTCTCTGTCTCGACGATTGCGGCAATCTTCTCAATAGCGGCAGTATGACTCTCCGCGGTCAAACGAGAAGCTTCAGCGCCGTGCAGTCGTTCTACCTCGACATAGCGATCGTCAAACGCGTTGGTAAGATGTGCGGTGGTACGTCCAGTCATACCACCGCCAATTGGACCATCATCGAGGACCACCACCGAACGACCCTCGCGACCCAACAAATAAGCGGTTGTCAGTCCGGCAATTCCGGCCCCGACGATACAGACGTCGGTGCGAATATTTTCCCACAAACGGGATTGCGAAGGCGTATTGGCCGTCGCCATCCAGATGGATGTCGTGGCTTGAGCGTCATCTTTCATCGCGGTTTACTTCGACGGTGTTCCGATATTCACGTCGATCCGTTTGTCGCCGCCAAACCAGCGTCCACCAAACATGAACAACGCTCCTATCACAAGGAGCACAAAGATAACGAGAATCGCCAGAATTCCTGTGCTCGCAGTGCTGCTACCATTGTCTGCCATTTCTTTTTCTCCCAGGTTGAGCGACCTATAAACTGCACTCAGGCCGCGGTTGTTTCGCCTCCCAGCAACGTCAGAACTTCTCCAGTGACGTAACTGGAATCGACTTCCGACGCGAAATAAACAAACGCCGGCGCGATCTCTTCAGGTTGTGCCGGACGCTTCATCGGCGTGTCGGCGCCAAACTTCGCCACATCCTCAGCTTTTTGATCGGATGGATTTAACGGTGTCCAAACTGGACCAGGCGCAACGCAGTTAACACGAATGCCACGCTCCACCAGGTTCTGGGCCAACGATTTAGTAAAGGCGTGAATCGCGCCTTTGGTGGATGCGTAGTCGAGTAACTCTTTGCTTCCTTCGAGTCCGGTAATAGATCCGGTGTTGACGATCGCGCTTCCCTCATCCAGATGCGGCAGGGCGGCTTTCGTCATATAGAAGTAGCCATAGATATTGGTTTTGAACGTTCGATCCCACTGTTCTTCGGAAACGTCATCGAGCGTTGCCTGATGCTGCTGGAAAGCGGCGTTGTTAACCAGAATGTCCAGCTTGCCAAACTTCTCCACTGTCTTTTCCACGAGCTGGCGACAGACTTTTGGATCGCGAACGTCACCCGACAAAGGAAACGCACGTTGTCCTTCCGCTTCGATCGCGCGCTTCGTTTCCTGGGCGTCCTCTTTTTCGGCTTGCAGATAAGTGAACGCCACATCGGCGCCTTCACGCGCGAAGAGCACGGCGACGGCGCGGCCGATTCCGGAATCACCACCGGTTATCAACGCGACTTTCTCTTTCAATTTTCCGGCGCCGGCGTACAAAGGCGCTTCGTAATTTGGTCGCGGTTTCAGTTTCGCTTCACTGCCAGGCTTGCGCTGGTGTTGGGCAGGCATCGGCGATTTCGGTTGCTCTAAACGACCGACTAGCTCACCATTGCGTTTCGACTTGGCGGCGGCAGTCTTCTTTGCCGTTTTAGTTTTTGTTCCGTTCCTGCTCGCCATGTCTATTTCTTCTTACCCGCTTTCTTGCCACCTTTGCGCGAGGCACTCTTGTTTCCCTTCTTGCCGCGACCGCTGCCACTTTTCTTTCCGCCACCTGATTCTTTATTCACCGTGGCCCATGCGCGTTTCTCGGCTTCTTTCTTCGAAACTCCACGGTCCTCGTAACTTTCTTCGATGTGTTCCGCTTTCCGTTTTTGTTTGTCCGTATAACTGGACTTATCACCTCTCGGCATTTGCCCTCCTTGTTCTTGAACACGCGAATTCGTGTTCACGTTCTGCAAATCACGATCCGGGCGCAAATGTGCGTCGATTTTGTGCTGGCATCGTGCTTGCGCAGTTAGTTAAACGGGAGGAATTGAGGTTTTCAGTGCCCCGGAAGTAAACAACTGCGGGGTCATGCTGTACAGGAAACCTACACTTTTACTGGGAGGTATGTAGATGTCGAAGAAGACAACCAAGAGCCATCGTGAATTGATTGATACCGGTACAGACAAACGCTTTGTCAGGCGTGACGAGCAAGGACGTTTCGACGAAGTAGCAGACGTCGGTCGTTCACTTGCGCAGGATCGAAGGCAGCATGCAAAAACCGAGGTTCCACCGGGCCAAGGTGATCGCGGCGATCAGAAACGAAGACAATGATCTTTGACCACAGATCGAACGCGGATCAGAGATTTCTCATCCGCGTTCGTTCTGCGGTTGTTTTCTTAATCGTTGAAAATAATCGTTGAGCATTCGCGCATGATAAATCAAGCACATCTGCGCCGGCAATTCGATCGAAGTCGATCTAATCACGGCGCCGCACCACGAACACGTAACTTCGTAAACGGGTGGCTTGGGATTTTTGAGGATACGATTTTGCTGGTTAATACTGTTACTCAACTGAACCTTCCTGACTGACCGATATCCTGGATACAACTAATGCACATTCAAATCCCGTTCCGAGCTACAACTGCAGCCCGACAACCATGACAAATATCGAACGTTTGCAAAATATCGGTATTCGCCGGCTTGGTAATCCGAAACGCGGATTCCGTTACAAGCCGGTGAGCGGACGACTAACCAAAGGCGATCTCGATCGCATCAATGATCTCAGAATTCCTCCGGCATGGACTGACGTCGCAATCAATCCCGCAGCCAAAGGACGCGTGCAGGTGATCGGAAAGGATGCTGCTGGTCGCTGGCAGTATCTCTATCATTCAAATCACACACACGCGCAGGAGTTGCGGAAATTCAAGCGGATAACGAAGTTTGCCCAGTCAATTCCGAAGATGCGCCAAACCGTGGCAGGTCAGTTACGACAAAAAGGATTGACGCGTGAACGCGTGCTCGCCGCGATTCTGAGAATACTTTCCACTTGTTACATGAGGCCGGGCAGCGAAGTTTATGCGAGTGAGCATGGCAGTTATGGCATCGCAACTCTGCGACGCAAGCATGTGAACGTTAAAGGCGATCTGATCGAGTTTGACTTTCCCGGCAAATCAGGGGTGCGACAACGCCGTGAGTTACGTGATCGACAAGTGGCTCATGTGATTCGCGCGTCGATGAAATTGCCGGGGTTCAATGTCTTCAAATATGAAAACGGTGACGGAAAACCGGTCCTCATTACACGTCGTCATATCAACGAATACATCAAGGAAGTGATGGGTAGCAGTTTCAGTGCAAAGGATTTTCGCACCTGGGCGGGCACACTCGTTTGTGCATGTGCCCTCGCGCGAGATGGAAAAGAAATTCCGGAGCAGAAGACCGCGCGAAAAAAGAAGATCGTGGCGGCGATCAAAGAGACGGCGGAAGTGCTCGGCAACACGCCGGCTGTTTGCCGAAGCTCTTATGTCTGTCCGGAGATTATTAGTTCGTACGAGAAAGGCAACGTGCTCGACTCGTGCGTTAACAAGCTCGACGACCTGATCGCGTTTCGGGGTAGCGGACTGCACAAGGCTGAACAGTCGTTGCTGAAATTTTTAAAGCGCGGCTCGGGGTAATCAATCTGTGTAATCGGGTAATGAATCTGTGTAATCTGTGGACTGGCACTGATCTTGCCGCGTAATGCCACAGTAGTTTTTAGTGTTTCGATATCGCCCAGGAGGGAATAAATGGAAGGACCACTGAGAGGAATACTGGCTGGCGCGGCGGCATGGAAATTCGGTGGAGGATGTATCTCCACGATTCTGATTTTTATTATCGTCTTTTGGGCGCTCGGCTACGTCAACTGTTAGTAAAAGATTTACAGGATTTCAAGATTTACAAGATGCTATCTTGTGAATCCTGTTAATCCTGTAAATCATGTTCTAAAGGTTTTAATAGCTGACAACCAATTCTTCCGACTCTTCCCACGCAGGCAGGTTGGCCCGAATCGCGCAACGATACAGTTGCTCCGGATGATTAAGGAGTATGCCGGCGCCCATCACGACTGTGGTGATCGGATCCTCGACCATCGTTGCCCGCAACTTCAATTCGTTCTGCAAACGGGTCTTCAATCCTTTTAACAACGAGCCACCACCGGTAAGGATCAGTCCCGAATAGTAAATATCCGCCACCGCCTCGGGTTGGGCATCTTCAACTACTCTGCGAATGGCCGTCACGATCTCGTTGATGGTCGGTTCCAATGCTTCGCGCACTTCTTCAGCCGTAATCTGCACGGCGCATGCAAAGCCATCACTCAACTGTTTGCCAACCAGTTGAAACTTTCGTTCGTCTTGCGGAATATCCTCATCGCTCAGCGCACCAAGTTCTCGCTTCAGTGCTTCAGCAGTGTATTCACCGATCTGGATGAAATAATTGGTCCGCACGTAGTCGCGAATGCTTTCGTCCATCGCATTTCCGGCGGCCGTCAAACTCATTGACGAAACAACTCCGCCTGAAGCGACGATAGCAATGTTCGTCGTACCACCACCAATATCTACTACGAGATGCGCGCGTTCGTCGTCGAACGTAAGACCAGCTCCGATACCCGCAGCGAGTCCTTCGTCAACCAGATCAATACGGCGTCCGCCGGCATCGTGCGCGGCGTCACGCACTGAACGTTGCTCAACGGCAGTTGCTGAACCTGGTATTCCGACTACGAAATGTCCGCGCCGGTAACCATCGGTAACGCTGCCGATGAAGGTACGAAGCATCTTTTGCGCGACTTCGAAATTGAAGATCGTGCCCATGCGGATCGGCCGGTGAACTTCGATACCTCGCGGTTCGCGGCCCAGGAGTTTCAGAGCCTTGTGACCCACGCTCACTACTTCACCGTCGTAGCGATCAATCGCGACGACAGTGGGTTCGTTTAAGAGGATTCCTCGGCCGGGTTCATAGATGAGGGTGTTGACAGTCCCTAGATCGATAGCAAGTTCGTTTCTGAAAAACTTCTCAATAAACTTCACGGCGACGGTTCCTCCTCCGAAAGTGGCAGGTTTACGGAAGCGAGTAAGACCTTCCGAGCGGCAACTCGTATGCCTGAACGAGAGTAATCTTAAGTTGGGGGATTGTCTTTGAAGTTACAAAAGAGTGATTCGGGATGGATTTCCAGAAGCGTATTACAACTGTGCGGCAGATGAGAAAAACGTATTACTTCCAAGCGTTCAGTTTGACCGTGAGCTAAGCCCTGGAGTGCGGTGCCTTGGCACCGCTTTAGTCAAAATCACGCACTCAAAATTAAGAACAGCCCTGGTATGGAGTGACGTCATCAATACCAAAGCGGTGCCAAGGCACCGCACTCCAAGGAGACGCGCTACTGGTCAAACAAGAGCGTGGCGAGGCGATCTAGACCCGCCAGTGCATCGCGGCCGAGTTGGATACCGATCACGCGACGGCCTCGATCGACTAAAGCACGATAATCGCCGAGCGCCTGGGCTCGCTTCAGAGTGCCAAACGAATACGACTCTCCCGGGACGTCGAAATCCGTCTGATCATCCGCAACGATATGAAAGAACACACCGGTGTCTGGTCCACCTTTATGAAGCTGTCCGGTGGAATGGAGATAACGTGGTCCATACCCGATCGTTACCGCGCACTTGGTTTGATCGCGCAACCGCACCCGAAGCTCCTGAAACCGGCGATCGATCTCAGGTGTTTCTTCCATATAGTTTAAGAACGCGATGTAATCACGGGGCTTGATACTCGCGAGGTGAGCTTTCAACACTTCCGCGACAGATGCATCCTCGCGTCCGTAAATCGAAATGACGTCATCGCCCGATCTTTCTGCTGAGGCGACGCCTTTATTAAGCAGCGCTTTGGTCGCATCTTTTGCTTCCTGCACATTCGGTTGATCGAACGGATTGATTCCTAATCGCCAACCGGCACAGGCGGTCGCAAACTCCCACTCAAAAAACTCCGCCCCCAGATCGTAAATGCTTGCAAGCTCGCGATAGAGAATCGAATGACCGGCAAGCGAGAGTGCTTCAAGCTGCTGGTGCGTACTCTCGGCAATCTGGCCCAGCGAGATCGAGACAAACAGTCGATCGTTTTCGTAAACGCCGGGTTCGCCGAGCGGTTCACCATTGACCGGCAGAATTCCCTTGCCTTCCTTGCCCGTGCTTTCTGCTATGAGTTGTTCGATCCATAACCCTAGCGTTTCGATTTGCTGATCGATAACCAACGTGAGTTTGTTGCGCCCTTTGTTGGCATACTCACCGATAGCCAAACCTAGATCGGCACTTCCTCCTTCAGCCTTAGCTGCCCGGCTCGCACCTTCAAGCAGCCGCTGAATATCAAGCCCCATCAACGCCGCGGGCACGAGGCCAAAATACGAGAGGGCCGAGTAACGACCACCAATGTCAGGTTGGTTAAGAAAGGTTCGTTGAAATTTGAGGTCGGCGGCAGTTTGAACGAGCGGCGATCCCGGATCGGTGATCGCGATGAAGTTTGCGCCGGGATCATCGCCGCGCTGTTTCAATTCTTCGTACCAGAATTTGTAAAAAGCGTTGGGCTCGGTGGTGCTTCCCGACTTCGAGGCGACTACAAACAAACAACGATCAATATCGATTCGTTCTCTGAAGTCTGCGATCACGTCCGGATCGGTCGAGTCAAGCACATGCAATTCGGGAAAGCCCGGCTGTTTGCCAAACGTTCGGGCCAGCACCTCGGGACACAGCGAGGAGCCACCCATCCCGCAAACCATTACGTGCTGAAAACCCCGACTACGGATCTCATCAGCAAAGGCGACAAGCTCAGGCACCACGCCCACCATCTCGTCAGCCACAGTCAGCCAGCCAAGCGAGTTGCGAATGATTTTGGCGTTGTCTTCGTCAGACTTCCACAGCGACGCATCTTTCCGCCGGATGCGTTGAACAACCTCATTAGGATTCATGATAGAGGGAGTGTAACATTTTACAGGATGTACAAGATTCACATGATTTTATCCTGTGTATCCTGTTAATCTTGTAAATCCTTTAAACCGATGACTAAACACAGACAGGCCTTAATCGTTGTTGACGTGCAAAACGACTTCTGTCCCGGCGGCACACTCGCGGTGCCGAATGGCGATGAGGTGGTCCAGCCTTTGAACCAACTCATCGACGAGTTTCTCAAACGCGGCGATCCGGTCTACAAAAGTCGCGACTGGCATCCGCCAACCACAAAGCATTTCGCAAGCCACGGCGGCACGTGGCCCGTACACTGTGTGCAAAACACAAAAGGCGCGGAGTTTCATCCGGCGTTACGTGACGATCCACGCATCCACATCATTTCCAAAGGTCTTGGCGATACTGACTGTTATTCCGCCTTCGACGAAACCGATCTCGCCGCACAACTTAAACAAGAGAACGTTGACGAAGTCGTAGTCGGCGGACTGGCAACCGACTACTGCGTGAAGAGCACCGTCATCGACGCGACGAAAAACGGCTTCAAAGCTACAGCCGTCGTCAACGCCATGCGTGCGGTTGAGCTTCAACCCGGCGACGGCGATCGCGCCATCGAAGAAATGCGCAACGCCGGAGCCAACATAGTAACCTCCGCGGCCGCAGCAAAATCCGCGTAAATCGCACAGCTAAATCTGTGGGCACACTTAATATCGATCGTTATCACGCCGCAATGGGCGACGCGTCGTACAAAGACTGCACGCGTCTCCACGACCAACGACTGAGCGATGCGGAAGCAACGTTTTATATAACGCAGCGCAAGATCCCGTTTGCACCCTGCCTGGGCCATGAGCGCCTGGTCCGTCTCCTCGTCGATAGCCAGATCGATCGCCCGCGTCTTCGTTTTCTCGAACAGGATCGCGGCGGCTTACAACTCTTCGCCGAAGCCATTGAAGACATTCAGTTTGTCGGCAAGATCAGAGCGGTGCGGCCCGGCACGATCGTCTTCGCCCACGAACCATTTGCCGACATCACCGGCGCGTTTGGTCTCACGCAAGCGCAGGAAATCAAGTTTGAGCATGCGTTTGATCTGCCGATGACGACGGCGAGTACCGCGATGCAATTTCGCATGGCTGCCGGAGAGGATCGCTGGCTTTCGGATTTTTCCCTCCGTCGCAATGGAGACATTGAACGCGCGGTTGATATCGCTGTTTATGCTTTCATCGGCGGTTTCAACGACACTTCGAATCTCGAAGCCGCACACCGCCTGGATATTCCGGCCGTCGGAACTGAAGCTCATTACTGGCAACAGGCTTACATCGAATACATGGACCAGCCGGAGATCGAACCGCGCACTGGTAAGCCAAAACATTTCGAACAGGTAGCATTCGAGCGCTGGCTCGACGCAAATCCCAACGGCACTACGTTGCTGCTCGATACGATTGACGTCTACATGGGCGCCATTCACGCGGCCATGGCCGCCACCTCAAACGAGCAACGACGCCACGCCTTCAAAGGTTTTCGCGTCGACTCAGGGGATCTCGCGGAACTGGGCCAGTGGTGTTTACGGTTCTTTGAGGCCAACGGTCTTTCGGATTTGCGGCCCAATCTCACCGGCGATCTGACAGTGGAAAAGGTCAAGCATATCGTCGAGAAGTTTCCCGAAGTGCGCGGTTTCGGTATCGGCACGAAGTTGTCGAGCGAGGTGAAGGCGGTGGCGGGAGTTATCTTCAAACAATGTGTGATGAAGGGCCGGCCGACGCTGAAGGCTTCAAACTCGGAAGACAAGATCACGCTTCCCGGACGGCTACAGTTGTTTCGCGGCAGCGATGAGCGAGATATGTATGTTGGCGACGTAATCGGGCTTGATAGTGAAGAGGTGGAGATTCCGGGCGCGGTCAAAGTTGAACGGCTCTTGATTCCATTCTGGGAAAACGGACAACACTCCGCCATTCCCTCGATCGAAAAGCAAAAAGTGTTTGTTGAAGAACAGCGCCGGCGTTTTGCCGATATCGAAAACTATCCATGCCAGTTGAGTACAAATCTGCGCCAACTTCGCGACGAACTGGTCCAACGAATGCGCAGCGACAATTCCGGCTGGGAAGACGTACTGAAGAAACCGGAGACAAAACTATGAGTGCTACTGAAGTAAAGAAATCGGACATGCGGAATAAGGTATCAGCGGAAGAGTGGGAAGTTCGGGTGGATCTTGCAGCGGCTTATCAACTCGTCGCCGAGTATGGCTGGGACGATCTTGTCTTCACACATATCTCAGCGCGTGTACCCGGACCCGAACATCATTTTCTCATCAATCCCTACGGCATGATGTTCGAAGAGATCACGGCTTCGAGTCTCGTCAAAGTGGATCTCGAAGGAAAGATCGTGATGGAGTCGGAGTACCGCATCAACCCGGCCGGCTTTACGATTCACAGCGCCGTACACGCTGCGCGCGAGGATGCGCAGTGTGTGATGCATCTTCACACCGACTGCGGGATTGCAGTCTCGGCGCAGGAGCATGGACTGCAACCGATCTCACAACAGTCGCTTTTTGTGCTCTCGTCGCTTGGTTATCACAATTACGAAGGCCTCGCGCTGAACGATGAAGAAAAGCCGCGGCTGGTGGCAGATCTGGGAAAAAAGACCTTTCTGATTCTGCGTAACCACGGACTATTAACAGTTGGACCAACCGTATCAGACGCATTTCTTTCAATGTTCCTGATGGAGCGCGCGTGCAGGATTCAGATACTGGCGCAGTCAGGCGGTGGGAAGCTGGTGCCGATTGACGAGAAGATCCGTGCCCAGATTCCCGCTCAGGAAGTGATAGTTACTCAAGGCGGCGGCGGTAGGTTGGCCTGGCCAGGGTTATTACGAAAGCTAGATCGGCTGGGCGCGAACTACAAAGACTAGCCACAGATCACACGGATAAAAATCCGAATTTTATCCGTGTCATCCGTGGCCCGGTTTTACTCAATCGCCACTGATCTCAGAAGTGGGTTCGGGTTCACGAGCGGGTTTGCGACGCGGTTTGAGACGTTCGACGATTCCGTGCACGGTGGTAGAAAAGCCTTCCGCAGCGTGACGCCAGCGGGATGTCGCTTTCAGATCGTCAAGTAACGAATAGACTACCGGCGTTGCGATGAGGGTGAGCAATAGCGACAGTGTTTGTCCACCAATGACGACGATCGCTATCGAGCGACGCTCTTCAGCACCTGGACCACTGCCAAGCGCGAGCGGCATCATGCCGGCCACGAGTGCGAGAGTGGTCATCAGGATGGGTCGCAGACGATCGCGATTGCCCTGCATGATCGCTTCGTAACGCTCCATTCCCTTCTCGCGCAAACTGTTCATGTGATCGATCTGGAGAATGGCGTTCTTCTTCACCACGCCAAACAAGACCAGCACACCCAACGCCGAATAGAGATTCAACGTATCGCCGGTGCCCCACAAAGACAGCAGCGCGAACGGCACCGAAAGCGGCAGGCTCAGCAAAATCGTGAGCGGATGGATCGTACTTTCAAACTGTGAGGCCAGAATCATGTACATGAAAATGATCGAGAGGATGAACGCCCAGATAAACTCCGTGAACGTTCGCTCGAGTTCGCGCGCGCGACCGGAAACCGTCGTCGTATACGCACTCGGCAGATTCATCTCGCGAACCGTTCCGCGCAATGCTTCGATTCGATCTGCGAGCGCGTAACCTGGCGCGACTGAGGCTCGCACGGATACCTGGCGTTCGCGGTCGAGGCGATCGATTCGCGACGGACTCGTGTCGCGATTGATCCTCACCAGATTATCGAGCCGGATCAGACCACCACGCGAAGAAGGAACGTACAACCGGCTAATCGTATCAGCGTCACGACGATCGGCTTCAGTAAGCCGCAACTGCACATCGTAGTCTTCGTTGATCGATTCATCTCGGAATCGCGATGCTTCTTCCTCGCCGCCAACCATCAGGCGCAGGCTCGTGGCAATGTCAGAAGTATCAACGCCGAGATCCGCGGCCCGGTCGCGATCGATGACGACGCGCAATTCCGGTTTGTTGAGCTTTAGAGTTGTATCCGCATCGACGATGCCGCCGAGCTGTTTCGAACGTTCGACGAGATCGTCTGCGTATCCGGCGAGGGCTACGAGCTCGGGGCCACGAAAGACGAAGTCGATATCAGTTCGACCACCGGCGCCGAAGTTAAACGATTGCGCGTTACGCACACCGATGCGCATCGGCGAGTACTTCTGAAGTCGCCGGCGCACTTCCAGCATTACATCCTGCTGCGTGTAATTTCCTTTGAAGGCGTTAAACGGATTGCCTTTTTTCGTTTCGGTCCAGAGCTTTGAGAATGAAAGGGTGCGTTCTTCGTGCGGCGCAATGCGAACATACGCGTTGCCCTGGTTGAGGCCCCCAAGAAAACCACCACCAGCCGATGACAGCACAAGCCGAACGCCGGGCGTTTCGAGAATCTCTTTCTCCATCGCGGAGATAACTTCGTTCATCACTGCGAGATTCGTGCCCTCTGGTCCATTCACGCTCACTTCAAACTCGGCTTCATCGACGTTAGTTGGAATAAACTCCTGCTTGACGGCGCGATAAAGCGGAATGCTGGTTAGCACCGTTATCAACGCAACCGACGCTATCAGGAGACGATGTCTCATCGCGAACGCCAGCATGTGCGAGTAACCAGCGTCGATAAAACGATAAAAACCGCGTCGTGATGCAGGCGCATCGTGACCGCCTTTGACGTCTTTAACTCTAATCAATCGCGAGCTCATCATCGGCGTCAGCGTGAAGGAGACCAGCAAGCTGACCATGATTGCGACGGCCGCGGTGATACCAAACTGATAAAGAAATCGCCCGGAAATGGACGACATGAACGAAACCGGCAGAAAAATAACAACGAGCGACAGAGTTGTGGCCAACACCGCGAGACCAATGTCTTTTGTCGCTTCACGCGCCGCTTCTTTCGCCTCGATTCGCTTTTCTTCAATGAAGCGAAAGATGTTTTCGAGAACCACGATCGCGTCGTCGATTACAACGCCGACCATCAACACCAGGGCCAGCATCGTCACGCTGTTGAGCGTGAAGTCGAGCGCGCGCATCATGCCGAAGGTGGAAATAACTGAACATGGAATCGCGACCGCCGCAATAAGCGTCGAGCGCCACGATCGCATGAACAGCAGCACTACCAAACTCGCGAGTATGCTGCCCAGGATCAAGTGGGTTTCAATTTCGTGAAGTGCGGCTTCGATATAACGCGACTGGTCGCGAATGACTTCCAGCTTGACGTCGTCAGGCAATTGGCCGCTGACGCGTGGCAAGACTTCCTTTAACCCCTTGATAACTTCAACAGTGTTCGCGCCTGACTGTCGCCTGATATCGAGCGTAACAGTCGGCACTCCGTTCAGACGCGAAAACGATCGCTGTTCTTTCGTGCCGTCTTCAACACGCCCGACGTCGCGTAGCTTAACGGGTGCGCCGTTGACGTTAGCGATTACTAAATCATCGAACTGTCGCGGGTCGGTAAACCGGCCGAGGGTTCGAAGAGTTAGTTCTTCTTTGCCGGTAGTCAGGTTTCCACCGGGAACGTCGGCATTCTGGCGTTCGAGTGCTTGCCGGATCTGAGAAATCGAAATCTGGTAAGCCGCGAGTCGTTCGGAATCGATCCAAACGTTGATCGCGCGATCGAGACCGCCGACGACGCGAACTTCGCCAACACCACCGACACGCTCAAGTTGAACGCGCACGGTCTTGTCGGCAAGCTCGGTGAGTTCACGCAGGGAACGATCAGCGGAGAGCGCGATCGTCAGAACCGGCGTGCTGTCGTTATCAAACTTTTGCACGACCGGCGGTGTTGCATCTTCAGGCAAGCGGCGTCCGAGCGTGTTAACACGATCGCGCACGTCCTGCGCAGCCGATTCGAGATCGCGATCCAGTTTGAAGGTCGCAATGACCAGTGCGGTTCCCTGCCCTGAAACAGAACGCAATTCGCTGATGCCATCAACCGTGTTGATGACTTCTTCAAGTTGCTGTGTGACTAACGATTCAACTTCTTCGGGAGCCGCGCCGGGAAGTCCAACGCGGACAGAAACGGTAGGCAGGTCAACGGACGGAAAACGATCAACTCCCAGCCGGAAAAACCCAGCCGCGCCAACCACAACCAACGACAGCACAATCATGGTCGCGAAAACAGGTCGGCGAATACATATTTCGGCTAGCTTTTGCATTTGGTTTTAGTGCTTTGGTCTTTGTGCCTGGTGCTTTGTTCTCAGGTGGTTACATACATTTTTGAAGGTCAGAAATAAAGACAAAGTACAAAGCACGAAGTACTAAGCACAAAATTACTCAACGACTTCGACAGCCTGACCCGATTGCAGGTTGCCCGGATCGACTATCACTTTTTCACCAACACTTATTCCGGATACTATCTCCGTAAATTCGTTTCCACGCCGTCCGGTAGTTATTGGTTTTTCCACTGCTTTTCCGTTTTGCACGACGATGACTTTCTCAATACCGGCAAAGGTGACAATCGCGTTGTTTGGAACTGTTACCGCCATCTTCGCGTCGTTTGTCACAATCTCGGCATGAGCAAATGAACCGGGGCGCAGTTTGCCATTATTCCGCACGTCGGCTTCGACTACCAGCATTCGGTTCTGCTCGGCAATTACCGGGCTGAGTCGCATAATTTTGCCGAGGAAGACAGTTGGATCACCTTCAACAGTGACACGCACATCCTGACCACTACGAATCGTGTGCGACTCTCTCTCCGGTATCTCGGCGCGCAAACGCAACGGATCCATTCGCACAATATCAACAACCGGAGCACCGGCCGCGAGAAATTCACCAACGCTGGTTCGTTTCTCCTGCACGATACCGTTGAGGGGAGCCAGCACTGTAGTGTCTTTCAGCTGCTGGCGGGCGAGCGCTAATTCAGATCTTCGTTGGGCCAACACGCCTTGCCGGTTGCGTATCTCTTCGTACGCGTCCTGGTACCTGCCTTCCGCCACTTTGAAAGTCGCGGTCGCCGTCTCAAACTCTGCTTTGGCAATCACTCCCTGCTCCACCAGACGCGCCGCACGATCGCGACTGTGTCGAGCCTCATCGAGCACGGCACGCGCCTGACGCACAGTCGCCGTCTGTTCCGGATCGACACGATCATCAGTACCCTCAGGTGCGAGTCCCAAGCGCGCGCGAGCTTGTGCTAAAGAAGCTTCTGCCTGTTGCACTCGCAGACGATAATCTTCGGAATCGACGAGAGCGATCACTTGCCCCTGCGTAACGACTGTTCCGAGGTCTACCGAGATAATGCGAACTCGGCCGGGAACCTTAACGCTGACGGTGGTTTGGTCGTAAGCGGCGAGTGTGCCGTTGGCGGTTACAGTTTCGCCGAAAGGAGTTTCGGCGACTGCGGTAGTCTTTACTTGTCGTGGAGGCCGGCCGTCTGCGCCGCGGCCCTGTCGCTGCGAGGCCTGGTAATCACTCTTGCACGAGGTTAAAAAAAGCGCCGCCAACAACAGCGACACTCCAAGTAAAAGAATCCTAGTTCGAGACATCCTCTGCAGTTTAACACGCGGCCACGGGCGTAGCACCAAAGGGCACTACTGATTTATGTAAAGTTTAGTAAAGATAACGTAAAGCAATTGTAAACCGTTTCTTAACGCCGAAGGTGTTGGCTATTTCAGCCCAGCGGTTGGAGCGAAGCCACAACCCTGGGACCAACATTACTAACAAGAACAACCCCTGTTCAGGGTTAATGCTACATTCCCTCGGCTAGAAACCTTTCCGAATCAGGTACGACATCTTGATGAAAAACGTGCGCGTATTGCGGCGGAAGCCGGGGACAATCTCTCTTGTAAACGGATGCGGGCTGGAGTAATTCAAGTCGTCGTTGTAACCCGCATAAAAGGCCGTGCCCGGACTCGGCGTCCAGCCAAACAGTGCCTGTGAACGAAGTCTTGAATTGAGCGTGTTGTAGTCGAGAATCAAACGCGCAAAAGTCGCTTTGGTGAACTGATAAGTGCCACGCGCCGTTAGAATATTGACTCGGAACGCAACTCGATCCGTGTCATAACGTCGTAACCGCTGCGAGTTAATACTGAACTGCGTGCGCAGTTCATTGGTCGGCTGATACGTGATGCTGCCATTAAACTGAAGCATGCTGCCACGACCGGGATCGAGTGGCGCATCCGCCGTGCAGATTGCCGGCCGGTCATCTTCAATCGGGTTATTGCAATCACCGTTAGCGATCGCTTGCGCCCTCTCCTCTTCAAACCTCAACGCAGCCGGACTGACGCGCGGGTATTTACTGCCATTACCAAAATCGAGATCGAAGTTACCCCAACGTTGCGTTACCTGTCCGTTGAACTGAATCTTCTTGCTAAAGCCTGAGCCGGCATAAAACGACAAATGCTGCTTGTCAGTGGAACGCTCATTACTTTCACCAAAGAAAGTACAACCCGGACGAGCGTTCTTGACGGCAATGTTCAAATCCTGCCCGAGCGGATCGCATGGCTTGGCTTCGCGTGTTGGACCAAACTCATGATCAAACAGGCGCTCGTATCCCGGTTCCCACCAAACACCCACCCAACTGTTTCGCGGCAACTGCAACTCGACGAGGTTCTCCGACTCCCACGTGTACATGCGTCCCTGCCAGTCGTAATCAACATGATTAAAGGTATGAATGTGATAGGAGATGATCTTCTTCTTTGGATTAGGATCGGAGTTGTACCGGAGAAATCCGTAATTAAAGTTTGAATTAGTGCGCTGGAAGAATCCGACGTCAGCGCGATAGTCCTTCGTGAAACCTTCGCCGTAGATCTCCCAACCCCAGTTACGACCCGAAACGTTGTAACTGGCCGCATACCCAAAACCGTTGCCGGTGCGATAACGCGTTTCGCCGTCGTTGGGATCGAAAAAGAAGTTGCGCGAAGAGGTTCCGAGAGTTTGGAAAGTGACCGTGGTTTGCTTATCAACTCGGAAGCGTCCATCGATTCCCAGCACCTGGTTATGCTTGTCGATGAAGTTGTAACTCGTGGCGACCATGCCGAGCGAGTTCTCTTTGCCGACGTCGCGTTTGAGACGCAACACGCCGATGTAAGCGTTTTTGTCGAGAAATCGTTCGCTATTGCAAACCACACCTGGATCAAGTGCACGACGCTCAACACAAGCATTCAAAGATCCACGGTCGTCCGCGCTCAGATTTCCTGGTCCATTATCACTTGCCACCATCAAGCCGAAAGTGTTTCGTCCAAGCTTGCCGGTGGTTTTGACAGCCACGTCAGGATCGACGATGGCGCGCGTATGCACGGCAGTGATCGGAGTTTGAAAGATGTCGATGCCTTCGAGAAAGAAAGGACGCTTTTCCGGGAAGAAGATTGGGAAACGCTGGTTGGCCGTCACTACCAGTTGATCTGCTTCTACCTGCGCAAAGTCGGGATTGATTGCGAGATCGAGAGTGACGGCGGAACTGGGAATGAACTTCGCCGTCAATCCCGGATCCAATCCAACCGGTTCATGGACCAGGCGACCCGGATCTGTCGGCGACGCAAGTGAACCGAACGTCGGGACGAAGCGGCTGTTTTGCGAAACCGTCAAACTTGGAATCAATTCGATCGTTCGCTCAACCGAGATCCCTTCGAGTCCCGTAAGTTGTCCGGCCTGGCTCAAATTGCTGTCGATACTGCGTGAAAAAGGCATCCACGAATCGAGCTCATTTTCGAGCCGCTTGATACGACGAAAGAAATGTGCCCCCCACAGTTTTCCTTTGCCGGCTTCGAAACGAAGTGACTTAAAAGGAATTGCAACTTCAACATTAAAACCCGACTCGTGAATGATCCCTTTCGACTCCATCAACAGGTCGACGCTGAAATCTTCGCCGCGTCCTTCGGTGATGATGCCGTCGCCCTGGATTCCGAGGGGATTGAAAAATACTTCGAAGGCTTTTCGTTTATCGTTGAAAGTGTCGAGCATGAAGCCGACATAGTCGTCCTGGAAGATGTTGTCGCGCTTGGCAACAGTGGCGCGAATTTTGTCGGGCTCGTCAGTGACTCTGAATGCGATATAAAGGAACTTCGGATCGAATCCGATCAAAACTTCAGTTGGTTTTGATGGTGGGATGTTGTCGCCAGGCTGAATCTGATAGAAGTCTTTCAGCACCGCCGCTTTTTGCCAAATTTCCTCATCAAGCTTGCCATCAATTACCGGGGCCTTATCAAATTTCGGAATCACCACCGGTTTGGATTTCTCGGGCGGCAAAACAAACGTGCCTTTCGCATTCGCGGCCGGCGCTGCAGCGTTTCCATTTCCGTTGCCGTTCTGAGCCGGCACTGGTGATGATTTGGCGGTCGCTTCAGGTGTGGGTGTGGCGGCTGCGGGCGATGGAGATGTCGTTTGCCCGAAGGCGCAAACAGCGAAGCAAAGCACGAGCACGATGCTTTGTGGGAGATAGCGAACAATTCTCATGATGATCAGGTCGTCCGAAATTAGCGGGTATGACGTTATGGATGAGGCTTTGCCTCAAAGTCCGTTTTCAATGACAGAGAGTAGGCCACAAAACAGCACAAAAAGCGCAAATGACTAAAACATTAAGGATTACCTCTATCGCTAAGAATCATTTGTGTCTTGTGTGCCTCTTTGTGGCCTTCAAGATGACTTTTGAGGCAACGCCTATGGATGAATAACGTTCTTTCAGTACGCCGAAAAGCTGGTTCAAGTTGCCAGTATTCGGACCAATTCATTTCTTAAAATTGAATTCAACAGAAACTGTCCAATACGGAAGTGTGATAACTCGAAGGTTGGAAATTTGGCGACGGAGCGGAGAACAATCAGAACTGTACTTAGCAATGCGTCATTCATGAAAACGTTTTCCCCGCGTCGCAGTTTAGAAACGAAAGTGGTTATTGTTTCCGAACCTGCTCGAAAGGTTCCCGCTCATTGGACGCACGCGGTCCAAAGAATCTTCCAGAGCGCAGATTGTGAATCGTTAAATAGTTTCAGTAGTGAATCGTTGGTTAACTCTTCACTACTGTTTATTGACGATTGAGATTGTCAAACTGTTAACCGTGAAGCGCCATAACGATTCACGATTAAATATTCCTTACTGGCGTGGCTTTAGAAGAATTCTTCCTTCGCCAGTTTTGAGAACAAACACCTTCCCACCGTTGCCGATTTTCCAGCGTTTGACACGCGGGGAGGGAGTGATGTCTTCCGCCACTGCAAAACCCTCGTTACTGATTTCGTCAGGGGCGTTGGTTTCAATGGTAAAACTCGAGCCGGCCGGCACGGCCAATGAAATCTCTCCGTCACCGGTTCTCGCAAAAATCGCGTTGAAGTTTCCTTCCAGACTAATGGGACCATCGCCGGTACGGGCGTCGACCTGTCCGTCAAACTTGATGACACGAATCACGCCGTCGCCGGTATTTACCTGAAGCTGTCCACCGCCATTTGCAACCTGGATGGGGCCATCACCGGAACGAAGCGTGATTTGCCCGGTTACGCCATCGAGATTCAATGGACCATCACCCGAGGTCACGTGAAGCGTTGACTGCCGCGGCACATAAAGTTCGAAATGCACGGTGCCACCCGGCGAGTCGTTGTTGGTGGTGTTGATAGTGATTGCCTGACCTTGTTGTTGGGCCTGGATCGAAATTCCCTTTAATGTCTCTTCGTCGTTTGCGCCCATGGTAGCGTTGTAGGCAACTTCGGATTTGTCCCAGCCGCGAATCGTTACCTGACCATCGAAGGTGTTGAGCGTGACGCGTGGCGCACCACTCACGGTAAACATACGCGTCTCTTTCGCGGTGAATCGCAAACTGTCATCGCCACTGACTCTAATTTTGCTGATCATTCGCGCATTGCGTGCCTGCTCGCGCGCCATTTGCTCCTGGGCGCGTTCCATCTCACGTTGCGCTTCACGCATAGCAGCATCCACTTGACGCTGTGCATCACGCTGCGCCTGGCGAGCTATCCGGTCGGTCTCGACGCGCACACGCACTTCGTTAGCTACTTCTCGAATCGCCGCGACATCAACTTCAACCGCTTCGCGCGCCTCTTTCATCGTTTCAACTTCAACCTGTGACGCCGGGCTCAACGGCAATCCGTCCTGAGCGTTAATGATCTTGATACCACCATTAACATTTCCCAGCTTGATGCGTGGACCACCGGTTCCGATCTGGCCATCGAGACTATGGCCCACGTATTCCCCATGTTTGACCTTCAGTCCAAAGCCACTGGAAATACCGCCGTGAACCGTGCTGGCACGAATCGAAGCATTCGAGTTTGAAGGAATCACCAGAGTTACGTTGCCATTCACTGAACCCAGCGCAATCGCCTTGCCGTCATCGAGGCGGGTAAAGGTCGCGATGAGCGGTCCATTGATGGTTGAAAGTTTCGCTTCACCCAACAAGCCACGCGCATTCACTTTGCCGTTGATTGAAGAAGCCTTGACGCTACCTTCGACGCCATCGATGTCGATCGAACCGTTGACCAGCTCGACCGATTCGAGCATTGAAGTGCGGGGCACAGTCAACGTGTAGTCAACTGTCGCCGGATTGTCGATGCGACGGTGGTCGCCGCGGAATGTTTGATTCTGATCCGGATACTCGGTTTTGATGCGAATGTTTTCTTCGGTTGAGTTAACTTCGATTCTCGCTTCGGCGAGACGATCTTTGCGATAGGCTTTCTTGACGGCGTCGACTTGTACTCCCGGACGATCCCAAACCTTGATCTGCACATCGCCATTGATGTTTTCCAGACTCACACGGCCGTTCGGTGTCAATGAATAGGTTTGATGAAACTCCTCGCGCAGGTCCTGGGTCGGCTCTTCAGTGCAACCACTCGTCTCAGTGGCATTTTCAATTGACGGCAACGGCCGCAGATCCTGGGGGTCGATAAGGCGGGCCGCCGCTGGACCAGCTCCGTTGCCGGCGAGTGCAACAATCAGCAGACTTACACTGATGAGGCTTTTCATTAACATTATCTGTGGTTCCTATTCTTAACTGGCGATACGTAGATTAATACTGCGATTGAGGGTCTTCAACATTTCACGGTCGCGAGGGTTGATCCTGATTTCCGGATGCTTGCGATTCCTGACCCTCAACAGGGTCACCGGGTACTTATTATCAGCGGGGACGCTAACCTGATCATTTTGATCGGTCGAGAACTGAACTTCAAACGCCATCCGCTCGAGATTTTTGAAGTCAAAGTCCTGCACTTTTTTCGCTTTGGCGATTTGGTCGGCAACCGGCTTGACGCGAATCACGCGCTCGAGTCGTTCCGGCCGGCGCGCCACGGGAACGCTTGGTGGCGCAGGCGGTTCATTCTCGTTATGCAACCACGACAGCTCTACTGACGGCAACGACTGCTTGAGTTCACAGCTCTCAACTTTTACTACTGCAGGAAGTACCGGCGGCGCGGGCGCTTTACTTTCAGACCAGTGGGCCAGTGCGCTGCTGCCGGTGCCAACAAAAAGCTGGTGCAGGTCGCTCAGCTCTTTCATGGAGTTGGAAAACGCCGTCAGGCCGACCACCAAAAGTAGAATCACCAGATAATTTGATTGTTTGCGATTTCTTCCCGTGCCGTTCATACCCGAAACCTCTTTTTTAGGACCGGGAGCAGTCAATTCCGATGTTACTAGTTTCAACTGCCCCCGGCCCTTTCTGCGTTGCTCTATAGTCAGAACACCGACCCGTAGAAGCTTGTGACAATAAAATTTCCGATCCGCAGATTACGCAGATTACGCCGAAAAGACAGAGAAAATCTGAGATTGGCCTAATCTGTGGACTAGAGTTTTTTGAGACGGACCATGCCGCCGAAGGAAGCAATAGAGATAGTGGCGTCGCCTGAACCGCAGATCGCATTCACTCTACGCAGCACGTAAGCTGTTCCAATCACAGGCTTTTCCACCACGATGGGAGTTACCACGGGTCCAGCCTTGGGCGCCGGCGAGGCTTTTTTCGCCGCCGGGTTTGGCTTGTCTTTAGGAACGGGAGGATGTGGTACTTTCGCCGGCGGTGGCGGTGGGGTTTCATTCAGGTATTTCAACGTAAAATCAGAAACGATGTCGTGCTTTTCGGAGACCTTCGCATTTAACTGAAACGATGCATCATGGGGCATACCCAAAACGATATCGCCGGCCATGTTTGTAAACCCGTACCAGCCTGATTTTGTCAAAGGCCCAAGCATCGCAAGCGTTCCATTTACCGTCTTTGCAATAACTTTTGAACTACTGACACGAGTCAGTTGAATGTCACCACTTACAGTGCCAACCTCGAGTGTATCTTCGTCAGTTGCCGGTTTGACGTTTATCACTTCAACTCCGCCGCCGGCTGAACTCAACTGCACGCGACCACTCGAATCTTTCAGTAAAATACTGCCGCCGACACTTCCCGCTTCGACGAGTTTGGTAACGCGCTCGATATTGATGTCGCCATTTTGCGAACCTGCATAAGCTCCTGCCACACCTGTGATTGTAATGTCGCCGTCACGCGTTTGAACCTGGACAGTGGCGCCGGCCGGAACTTCCATCTCAACGCTTGCCAGTGCCTGGCAGTCAAGCCGCGGTCTGGTCGAAGTGCTTTTGTCCAGGACCATCACGTCAACGCGGGTTGCAGGCATTGCCGGATCCTTCACCTTATCAATCCGGCGAAAGTCGATCTGCGCGGCGTCGAGTGAACGAACGCGGACTTCACTTCGCTCCCAACCACGCACGCGTAACGTTCCGGAAGAGACGCAGAGCGTCACCGTGGCTTGAGGGTCGACAGGCATCGATCGCTCGATTTTTTCGACTTTTCCTTCAGATTTTTCGTCGTTAGCTGGAGCGGCCCCTGCGAGAGAGAGAATGAGGGCGGCTACTGCGCAGACTGCGAACAACTTCTTTGTCAACTTAGAACCGGCCCTTTCAATGTCCGCGACCGCTGCCGACACGGGCGTCGGCAATCGTATTCAGCAGGTCAACTTTGCTTTGGTAAGCAGCAAACATGAAATCGGCCGCGTCGGGATCTTTGGGATTGCTCTTGGCTGCGCTGCGAGTGGCGGCAATGGCGCGATCGACTACTGCGAGATTGCGTTCATATTCAACCTGGAGTGCAGGTCTCATGTCCTTCTTATTCGATTTAATGGTGGAGTCGAGTCTGGCGATGGTTTGGAGATAGGAGCGTTCACCTGGAAGCAATTTCACCGGAGCCGGAGCCGGCTTCGGGGTCGACTTAGCGACAACATTGATCGGACGCGAAGTGTAGTTCGACGACGACGGCTTGCTTGGGGCGGCGGTCTTAACCGCTACCTGTTGAGGTGAACCCACCTCAGGAGTTGCCGGCTTGATGACCTCGACGTTCTTAGGCTGTTCGGGTGTAAATGCAACTTGCCCGTTATCTACCTGATCGGGCGTGCTCTTCATCTTTACCACGGCGAAAATCGCACCAAACGCCAGCACCACGGCCAAACTCGCATAACCCAGTGTTCGCTGAGTGCCGAAGTTGAGCAGACCGGAGAAGAATGCTGCCAGACCAGAAACTCTCTGGGTTGATTGGGCGACTGCCAACCGCTCGCCAAGAACTGCCTCTTCAATGCGCTTTCGCAGATGTTCGGTGGGCACGCTCGCCTCAAACTCCGCGGCCAAAGCCGACATTACGAGGGCTGTTTCTTCTTCCAGTTCGCGCGCCGCAGCGCCACAGGTTTCGCAGGAAGCCAAATGCGACGTGATGCTTTCCATCTCATTGAGAGAAACTTCACCGTCGAAATAGCTTTGCAGCTTTGCCTCATCCAAACACCTTGTCATCGTCTGCCTCCAATTTTACCGTAAACCCTCGCAAACTCTTTGCGGCCCCGCGCCACCAGGCTACCGACGTTTGTCTCTTTAAGTGACAAGCTGGTAGCGATTTCGCGGTATGAAAGTCCCTGCTGTTTGAGCAGCAGGCAACTTCGCATCGGCTCTTTTATCTTGTCTAATGCGCGGCGTGCTTCTTCGATTGCCATTCGGCGTTCGTAGTCTTCTTCCGGCGCATCGACAAAAAAGCCGTCCCCAGCGGTACTCTTTTGATACTCGTTATCGCGAACCATCGAGCGGCTTTGCCCCCGCAAGGTGTTTCGCGCCACGTTAAGAGTCACGCGCAGCAACCACGCGCGGAGTAATTCCTCCCCGGGCGTAGCGTTGAGATTGCGATAAAGTCTTAAAAACACTTCCTGCGTCACGTCCTCGGCCAGGGCCGAGTCGCGAACGACAGCTCTAGCCGTCCTGAAGACGGCGCGGTGATGGAGGGTAAACGCTTCGTCGAAACTGAGCGGACTGACCGCCGCAGTTCCGATGTCGTTAGGCATGGACTCGATCAAAGCTCTAGCTTGTCCGTTCATCAATCACCGCTCTCTCAACAGTGCAAACACCGCAAACTACTGACTTGTGACAAGTTTCTGTCTGCCAGCCGGACGTGCGGTATTTTGGGGCCATATTGTAGACCTTTAGCCCAGTTTGCACCAATATTTTGGAGAGCAGTTACGTGTTAGTGACTTCCGGGGGCGATCCGTTGCGGATAACGTTTGGATTGGTGGGAAAGTTCAGCCGCAGATTTACGCTGATTGGGGAAACGGATTGCGGTGTTTGGATTTATGGGTTCGTCGGTGTGTCTTTCAATTAGCGGATGAGACGCAGAAAGTAAATTCCGCGAGTACCTACTGCCACAACCAGTTCACCATTGGCGGAGCACGCACAATCGTACAATAAGCCATCAACAAATAATGTCGAAAGGCACTCTCCCGTCTCCCCATCCCACAACTTCATTGTCTGATCAGTGGACACCGAAATTACTGTCGCCCCATCAGCAGTTAGCGCGCAGCCTCTCACTGCATTTGCATGACCACGCAGGGTGAAGCGCTCGATCCCGCGGCGCCCGTCCCATACCTTTACCGTCTTGTCAACGGAAATAGAGGCTATCGTCGCCCCATCTGCACTGACCGCACAAGCAAACACTCCATCTGTGTGCCCTTCCAGGATGAAGCGTTCTGACCCGTTTCGCGCATCCCACACTCTCAGCGTCTCATCAGCCGAAGCCGAAACGACCGTAATTCCATCCGCACTGATCGCACAGCCATTTACCAGAGCGGTATGACCGTCTAGCGTGAAAAGCAAGGTTCCGCTACGGCCGTCAATAATTCTGAGACTGTGCCAGGACGCTGAGACGATTGTGGCCCCATCAGCGCTGACCGCGCACCCGTTAACCCAGCCTCTATGGCCGTGGCTAAAGCGCCTTGCTCCGCTCTTCCCATCCCACACTTCCAACGCCCAGGCCGAGGAGGACGAGGCTATTGTGGTCCCATCGGCATTTATGGCGCAGCCTGTCAGCAAGCTTGGATGGTTGTCCAACGTCAAGCTCTCGGCCCCGCGCCGTGTATCCCAAACTTTCAAACCCTTCTCAACCGAAGTGGAGACGACCATAGTCCCATTGGCACTCACGGCGCAGTTTCTCATCTCCGATGGTCCCATGAGCTTAGTTAAACTCGGTTCAAATGGCGTTTTCACATCCCAGATCTTCAACGTACGGTCATTGGAAGCCGAGATAATCGTTGCCCCATCCGCAGTTACAGCACAGCCATTCACCCACCCTGTGTGGTCGCTCAGCATAAGGCGCTCTTGCGCATTCTGCCCGTCCCAGACTTTCAGCATGTGATCTTCAGAAGCGGATACAATCGTCGCTCCATCCGCACTAATCGCGCAGCCACGCACTTGCGCATCATGGCCTCTAAGCGTGAAGCGCTCTGTTCCACCTAGCGCATTCCACACCTTCAGCGTTCGATCCGTCGACCCGGAAACAATTGTTATTCCATCCGCGCTCACCGCGCAGCTTCTCACAGCCCCCATATGGCCTCGCAGCGTACAGCGTTCCGTACCGCTATGCCCATCCCACACTTTAAGAGTTTCATCATCGGAAGCCGAGACGATCGTCGACCCATCCGCACTAACGGTGCAGCTATTAACCCTACTGGTGTGCCCTCGCAACGTAAAGCGCTCTTTCCCAGTCCTCACATCCCACACTTTCAGCGTCTGATCTATGGAAGCCGAGACGATGACGACCCCATCCGCGCTCACCGCGCAGCCAGTAACCGCACGCGCATGACCATGCAACGTGAAGCGCTCAGCCCCGCTTCGCCCATCCCACACCTTTATCGTCCGGTCTGCGGAAGCAGACACGATCACCACTCCATCAGCGCTCACTGCAGAGCTATTGACCACTCCGGCATGGCCAAGCAGCGGGAAACGCTCTGTTCCGCGCTGCCCATCCCACACCTTGACCGTACCATCATTGGACGCCGATACGATCGTCGTTCCATCGTCACTAACGGCGCAGTCTCTCACCCAACCGGAATGGCCACTCAGCGTACGTATTAGGGCTGGATGCGGCAGATCCGGCAGCCTGCTGGCTGGCGCAACATATGGTCGCTTCAACTGCTTGGCTAGATCAGTAGTTAGCGGCTTCAACTCGTTCAGATGTTGGAGGCGTGAAAAAAGAGTGACTTCGAGATCTTCTTTCTTTTCACATCGATTCAGGATATGAGCAGAACTAACAAGATTTCGTTGTAGCAGCCGGAGCAACTCATCATCACTTCTGAACCTCTGCGCCATCAGCAAATCCACATCAACGGAAGGCGACTTGCGAGTCAGTGTTTTCGCAACTAGATAACGCCAGTCTTTCACTACGGCAACCAGTTCATCGCCACAGCCAGCCTCTACGAGGTGATAAGCAAGGTGATCCCATAGGTACGGCTCGTTGGTTGACATTCCTGCCCAGGGAATTGACCGATGCGCATCGAGTAATTTGGAGTGAATTGATGCCAACCTCTCCTGCCGTTCCTCGATTAAGAGCTTCCGCACTACGTCATGCAGGCGGATGCGTTTCCGGTTCGCGTCGTAGCTCCACAGCAAGGAAAAGCTATTAAGGCGACTGCATAATTCTTCAGTATCAAATTCATCCAACCCACCCGTAGTGGCCCATAGCTTTTCCAACGTAGAAAGCGGAATTTCCACGTCCTCTGGAAAGATCGCAAGCTCGCCATAACGTTCTCGCTCTTTGTCGTTGAGTAGATCAAGACTTATTCCAATGGTCCGCAACACTGCCTGATGACGCTCATCCGAATTACGCGCATCAAAATAAGAAAGTCCGCGCCTATCGAGCGCCTTATTGATCCATCTGACTGCATCACCGAGCGATTGATGATCGTTCTCAATGCGACTGCGCAGAGTGCTGTTAGCAAGACGGAGCAGCAGTGGCCATTTCCCCAAGCGCGAAGCAAGGTTCATCAGCTCAAGTCGTAATCCATCGGTGCGGTCCAAACCCACTGCGAGCAGAGCTATGGCTTCGTCCTGCTGCATTGCATCGACGTGTACTCTTGCAGCACCGACAGGCAGCGTCTCGAAGTTTCGAGTTGTAACCAGACGAGCACAATGTACACCGCCTTGAATAAATGGATTCAGGTGAGCGCGGTCCCAAACATCATCGACCACAATTAGGATGTCGCGATCAGCCAGCAGTTCTTTTAAGCAGTTGACCGCGGCATCCTGTGTAGTAAAGCCAGGTCGCTCGTTACCGAGCGTGACAATCAGGTCTTCAACACACCCAATCAGATCACCCGGATTCTCTCCCAGTGTTATCCAAAGAATCCCATCGTCGAAGGCGTCTTGAATCCGTTGGTCATGGCACAGAGCTTTTGCCATCGTCGTCTTCCCGTACCCGCCGGCACCCTTTAACGCGGCGGTGATCGCCACTGGTTCTTCGCGCCGCTCATCAATCAGCAGCTTTACGAGTTGATCAAACTCATCCGGACGCGGCACGAAACCTTCGGGCAGATCTTCGACCATGAAAGGGACCCGCTTGGTTTGGCAGCGTGTCTTTAGATCATTGACGAACTTCGGCCACTCGGGTCCTTCGAGATTGTTTTCAATCGTGCCGAGATCGTAGAAGTGCGCGCTCCGCATCCAGCGTGGCAACGCATCGAAGTCGAGATCGGGTGAGCCTTTGATTGGATAGACGCAAACGCCTTCCTGTCGGGCGTAACGCCATTCTTTGCGCACGGTATCAGATGCAAGTGCATTCGGTGTCAGCACCAGCGCCATGAACTCCACGCGATCGAGTGCCTCAGTGATCTGTAACCACCAATCACGTCCGCCTTCCATACCAACGCGATCCTGCCAGAGCGGAATCTGCTCGGACTCAAGTCGCTCGCGGAGAAGATTCACAAACCCCTCGCCATCGCTGCGTGCATACGAGATAAAGACACCTTTGCGAGCTTTATTGATTTTTGAACTGGGCATGGAAGGCTACCCTTCGAAGGAAATCAGAGATCCGAGGCCCGGTATCTTACCAGCTTTCAGAACCAAATCCGTGCTTTCTTCCGTGTTAATCCGTGGTTGTGGTTATAATCGCCATCCCTTGACTCAATTACTAAATGACAGTCCATTTATGCGTGCGTGTCGCCGCGAGCCGGTGCCATATACGCCGATCTGGCTGATGCGCCAGGCGGGGCGTTATATGCGCGAGTACCGTGAGGTGCGTGCGAAGACGACGTTTCTCGAACTCTGCAAAAATCCCGCGCTTGCGACGGAGGTAACCGTTACGGCGGTTGAAAGACTCAACGTTGATGCCGCAATTATTTTTGCCGATATTTTGTTGATCCTCGAACCGATGGGGATCGACCTTGAGTTTGCGAAGGGTGAAGGGCCGGTTATTCATAATCCCGTACGAATCCCATCAGACGTCGATCGTTTGAGAGAAGTTGAGGATGTGAATGCGCTGGAGTTTGTGTGCGAAGCTATCAGACAAACGCGACAAGCGCTCAAACCTGACATTCCATTAATTGGTTTTTGCGGCGCGCCGTTTACGCTCGCGTCGTACATGACCGAGGGCAGCGGATCGAAGAACTACGTGCACACAAAGCGCCTGATGTACAACGATCCGGGCGCGTGGCACGCGATGATGTCGTTGATCTCCAGAGCGCTCGCAAAATATCTCAACGCGCAGATCGCAGCCGGCACTCAGGCGGTGCAACTGTTTGATTCGTGGGTTGGTTGTTTGAGTCCGGATGATTATCGTGAGTTTGTCCTCCCGCACACACGTGATGTGATCAGAAATGTTACTCCAGGTGTTCCGGTGATTCATTTCGGAACTGGAACGGCGGCGTTACTGGAGTTAATGCGCGAAGCCGGTGGTGAGGTGATCGGGCTCGATTGGCGCGTGCGTCTCGATGAAGGCTGGCAACGAGTGGGTCACGATGTCGCAGTGATGGGAAACCTCGATCCGGTTACGTTGTTTGCGGGGCAGGATGTGATTCGGGCACAGGCGAAGAGAATTCTCGATCAGGCTGGTGGGCGTGCCGGACATATCTTCAACCTTGGGCACGGGATTCTGCCGGAGACACCGGTTGAAAATGTCATCGCGCTTGTGGAAATGGTGCACGAACTTAGCCGCGGATAAACACGGATGAAAACGGATTATGCGCCCAACAGTTATGACGCCCTGTTAGTTGTCTCTTTTGGTGGGCCGGAGGGGATGAACGACGTAATGCCCTTCCTCGAAAACGTTCTGCGCGGACGCAATGTGCCGCGCGAGCGCATGCTCAGGGTTGCCGAGCACTATGAATTGTTTGGTGGCGTTAGTCCGATCAATCAGCAGAATCGAGACCTGATTGCGGCGCTGCAGAGAGAATTAGATCAGCATGGACCACATCTGCCGATCTACTGGGGTAACCGCAACTGGCATCCTTTATTAGAAGACACGCTCGCGCAGATGGCCGCGGATGGAATTCAGAACGCACTCGCTTTCGTCACGTCTGCTTACAGTTCGTATTCGAGCTGTCGCCAGTATCTTCAGAACATCAGCGACGCACGTGAAGCAACTGGACCACAGGCGCCACGCGTCGAGAAGTTGCGGACGTTTTACAATCACCCGCTGTTTATCGAAGCCAACGTCGAACAGATTCGAACCGCGCTGAGCCAACTGCAAGATCCCAGTGAGGCTCATCTCGTCTTCACCGCGCACAGCATTCCCGAATCGATGGCGGCGAACTGCGACTACGCCACCCAACTTGTTGAAACCGGCAGACTGATCGCAGAAGCGATAAAGATCAAAAACTGGCAAGTGGTCTATCAGAGCCGCAGCGGCTCGCCTGCGCAACCATGGCTTGGTCCGGACATCACTGAACACTTGAAAACGTTACATCGTGAAGGCGTGATGAACGTGGTCGTCGCCCCTTCGGGCTTTGTCTCGGATCACATGGAAGTGGTTTACGATCTGGATATTGAGGCACAAAAAGTGGCCCAGGAGTTGGGAATGAAGATGGTGCGCGCGGCGACGGCGGGAACGCATCCGGCGTTTGTGAAGATGATTCGGGAGTTAATTTTAGAAAGAGTGGAAAATAGGGTTCCTGAAAATATCTGCGCGCCTGATTGCTGTCGTGCCGGCTAGATAAAGATTTACAAGATTTAACAAGATGTACTGGATGTACTGGATGTACTGGATGTAGCGCGAAGTCGGATTTATCTTGTTCATCTTGTAAATCGTGTTTCATGGTTTTATGTCTCACATCGTCATCATTGGTGGCGGAATCTCAGGCCTGGCAGCCGCGCATCGTCTCGTCGAGCTTAATCCCAACAGCCGAGTGACGCTGCTCGAAGCATCTGGCCGACTCGGTGGCACGATTCAAACCGAATATCGCGATGGCTTCCTGCTGGAACGTGGACCTGACTCGTTCATCTCCGAAAAACCCGAAGCCCTCGCACTCGCCAAACGCCTCGGTATCGAATCGCAGATAATCGAAACAAACGAACAGCACCGTCGCAGTTTTATCGTTCGTAACGGCGGGCTCCGCCCTGTGCCGGAAGGTTTTCAACTACTCGCACCTTCACGCATCTGGCCGTTTCTCACGAGCGACATCTTCAGTCTCGCAGGCAAGGCGCGCATGGCGTTCGATCTGTTTCTGCCGAAAGGAAAAACGAACGGCACAAATGACGAAAGCCTGGCGAGCTTTGTGCGGCGGCGTCTCGGCGAAGAAGCGCTCGCGCGGATGGCCCAACCGATGGTCGGCGGGATCTACACCGCCGATCCGGAAACACTCAGTCTTCGCGCCACCCTGCCGCGTTTTCTGGACATGGAACAGAAACACCGGAGTTTAATCCTCGCGATGTTGCGACAAAGCCGCGCGCAAACTGCCGGGACAAGTGGCGCACGTTACAGCCTGTTCCTTTCATTTGCTCGCGGCGTACAGGTGTTGATCGACGCACTCGCACGTATCAAAGCAGATATTCGATTGAACACACGGGCTGAGATTTTGAAACGTGACGATACAGGTTGGACCATCACAACAAACACCGGTGAACAACTTCCGGCAGATGGTGTATGCCTCGCAGTGCCGGCTTATATCGCAGTCTCATTATTAAGCGAAACCCACCAACGCCTCGCGCAAAAACTCAGCGAGATCAAATACGCGTCAACCGCAACCATCAACTTCGGATATCGACGCGAAGCAATCACCCATCCATTGAATGGATTCGGCTTTGTTGTTCCCTTCATCGAAAAGCGTTCCCTGATCGCCTGCACTTTCAGCAGCGTGAAATTTTCCGGGCGCGCACCAGATAATCACGTGCTGCTCCGTGCCTTTGCAGGTGGCGCATTACAACCGGAGATCTTCGCGCTTGATAAACCTGAGCTGCGCACGCGCGTCGAAAAAGATCTACGCGAACTGTTAGGTATCACTGAGCCGCCGCTGTTTGCGGAAGTCGCAAAGTGGGAACGATCGATGCCGCAATACGAAGTGGGCCACCTCGAGCGCGTGAATAAGATTGAATCGCTGGTTGGCGAAATGCGGGGACTCACCCTGGCGGGCAATTCCTATCGCGGTGCGGGAATACCAGACTGCATCAAAAGTGGCGAAGCAGCGGCGGAAAAACTTAGCCACGGATAAAAATCGGATTTGCTATCTGTGTTCATCCGTGGCCAGGCTTTCCACCCACTCGGCATTACTCCGCATCAGCGGCCGAAACGCCTCGCGCGGCACCGTCATTTCAATGTGCATGTTGTCGTCGGTATTGATCTTCGCGCCCGCGACTGCTGGTCCAAGTTTTGACTCGTCGCAAACATACCAACTTCGCACATCCGACTCCGACTGCAAACCAACGCGCGTAAGCTCGGCAGTCACTCGCGGATCCGCCAGCCGCTCAGTAAATCGATCCAGATTCAACGGCCGATTACTCCCCACCAGCAACAGATCCTTTCCTTTATTTAAACCACCCACGCGAAACATCAACACATGCGGAAAGACCTGGTGATACGTGGCCAGCACCGACTGCAAACTCTCCGTCGAAAGCTGATAAATCTGCACCCACTGCACAAATATCCCCTCATCATTCAGCCGCGAACGGCCGAGTTCGAAAAACTCGCGCGTAAACAGATTAGCCACACCCGGCACCCACGGATGGCTCGGTTCGCTGACGATCATGTCCCAACGTTGTGGCGTCACGCGCAGAAACGTTCGCGCATCATCAATGATCAAGGTGGTGCGCGGATCGTCGAGCGGCCGGTTGTTGACGTGATTAAAGAATTCCGATCCGGCGATCGTACCGGGTTCAAGTTCAAGACACGTGACTGATTTAATCGGCGACTGCAACATCGCGCCAACAGTCACGCCTGTCGCATATCCAATAATCAATCCGCTATCGATCTTCGGTGCAACGAGCAGCGGAATTTGACCGAGCATCACCTGAGTAGGCATGTCGTAGATACTGTCTGACGCGTTGGTTCGCCCGTTGATACCCATCGAGACAACATCGCCGTCGCGGCGAATTGAAACCGTCGCAGTTGGTCCTTCCCGGTACATCAGCAGCTCATGCACATTCGCGCTCTCCGCTGGGGTATCAGTGGCGCCTTCACGCGTTTGGGCTAACACGCGCACGAGACTGTCGTAGGCTCCGATCGAAAGGTCGCCGAGATTCATCCGAGGCGCGATGATAAAAAGCACGAGTGCGAGCACCGGACTCAAACCGACCGCAAGGCTGCGCTTCAACGCCGGATCGCGTCCTGCCGGGCGATAAGCTGTACCCGCCACAATCAGGCACCACGTCGCGGCGAATAAGATAGTGAAGCGCGTGCTGGTCCTGGGAATCAGAATAAAACCGGTGATAAACGCTCCGGCAATCGCGCCGATCGTGTTCACCGCATAGCTGCGGCCGACTCGCGCCACCGCCTGCTTTTGATCGCTTCCTGCCCACACCAGCACGAGCGGCATAACCATACCCATCAACACCGCGGGAACAAGAATCAACAGTGTCGCGGAGAGGATCTGCAACGACAGCAGTCCTAACCACGAAGAGATATTCAAACGCAGTCCGAGGTTGATCAGCAGCGCCGGAATCTTGTTCAAGACAAACAAACTGATCAGCAGACTCAGCGCAGTCAATACTTCAACCACGAGGATCATCGAACGCAGCTTCGGTGAACGATCTTTGCGCGTCACTATCCAGGCGCCGATCGCGAGTCCGATCAGAAACAGCGCGACGACAATGCTGAACGCGTAAGTACTCGAGCCGATGATCATCGTGAGGATCCTGGTCCAGGAAACCTGTGTGCTGATAGTGACGAAGCCTGATATTACTGCCGCGAAAAACCAGAACCGGGCGCGATCGATTTCGATCACCGAACTCTCACTTTCAACTTCAGATGTAAGAGTCGCCTCGGTGCCGGTACGTCGTTGCAGGATGATCGCAATGACACCGACGATAACGTTCAAGACGGCGGCGATCGCAATCGTCATCTGCACGCCAAGGAACGGCAGCAACACAAAGCCGGCTGCGAGGGTTCCGAGGATCGCACCGGCGAGATTGCAGGTGTAGAGTCGCGTCACGGAATTGGAGTCACGTGACGATGACCGCACTAATGCGGCAGACAGAACCGGCAGTGTCGCGCCCATCAGCGTTGTCGGGACGAGCAGGACCAGGCTGGAGAGAGCGAAACGCCAAAGACTAAAGCTGAAATAACCGGGCTGAAGCTGTTGCCAGATCAGGGCGTAGAGATGATCGATCCAGCGAAACAGCAGCGGGACGAGGAGAGCGTAAATGGCGATGCCGATCTCCATGAAGCCATAAAGGCTTAAGGGCTTTTTGATGCGGTGGGCCAATTTGGCGGCCACGGCGCTGCCAAGCGCTAGGCCACCCATAAACGCGGCAAGCACGGTACTTATGGCAAGCGTCGTAGCGCCAAAAACCAGTCCCAGCATCCGCGCCCAGAGGACTTCGTAGATCAGGCCCGTCGCCCCGGAGAGAATGAAGCAAACACCGATCAGAAAAATCGTCGATGACGTGTAGATGCGGTTAGGAGAATCTGTAACTGTTGTCATCGCTGCAAAGATTTCCCACGCAAAGGCGCAAAGACGCAAAGTTATGACCTCCGGTGCCGAAGGTCATAACTTTGCGTCTTTGCGCCTTTGCGTGGCTAATTTTTCTAAGACTCACAAATAGATCACATGACTCGTACGCCAGACGCTCGCGGGTATCGATCCGGGTGCGGCGGCGGTGAGTAGGATTGCATAATCATGCTCCACCACACCCCGACTCGCCTGCGCCGGATTAAATTCACGCTCGCCGCTCTCCGGACTCACCAACGCCAGCCGTCGCAAACACCGGTACAACTGATCCGTTCCCGATCCGAATGGTCCAACATCATGTCCCAACACCAACCGCACCTCAGCTCGCTCTTCAATGAAATGTTTGATCAACGACGCCGCCTGTACCACACCACGTTCGAAGCGCTTCACCAACTCCACCTCACCATCACGCGGCAAACGCGTGTCGAGCACAATCGTGATCCTTCGTTCATCTTCCGAAGTGAACTCTCGTACCGTCAATCGCCGTGATCTCGCCGTCGCTTTCCAATCGATATGTCGCAGATCGTCCTGTGGCTGATAGTCGCGCAACGAAAAAAGATCGTGTCCCGCACCGCGACGCAATGCCGGCATGCGTCCAGCGTACATCGGCAAGAGGTGCAACTCATCGCCGATCGCTTCCGGCTTCGGATAAACGACGATATCCACATCGCGCGCACGCAAACGTCGTCGCCGGCGAAAGAACCCAAATGGAAATCGTGTCGACAACTCAAACCCATCAATCAACACATGCCCGCGTGCGGGAAAGAGTTGTTCAACTCGCTGCTCCGCCGCAGCATTGTGCGGCACATAACTGAAGTAAGCGAGTAAACGTTTCGCGTAACGCCGTCGCCGTTTCTGATTCGCGTCAACTTCAGCCGCCGGTCCACGCGCCTCAACGAGAATCGAAAACGACGGCAACACGCGTTTCGTATTGCGGAGCGTGACGATCACCGGAGCCGGTTCCGCGGCGAAAATGTGATCTGGAAAGCGTGCCGAGACAGTCAGGTCGCGCAACGATGCCCGAGCTGCAACCCAACCGACAAACATCGTCGAACAAAGCAATGAGAAAACCAGAAACAGCAGGTTGTTGCCGGTGTTCCACGCAGCAAAACCAACCACGATGATGATCACGAGAAACACACCACCACCGCTCGTCGGTTCAAAAGGAAAATCGAGATTTGCTACTTCAACTCGCGCAGAACGCGCCAGGGGTGGAACGATGAAGATCGTCAACAACAACGCGATCACGAGCGACAGGATCGCAGCTGCACCGGCAATTCCGCTCTCTTGTTCACGACGCGCCAGCACCGTCACGATGGCAGACGCCAACCCGGCCAGGACAAGTAACGTACCTACGATTACACGCAGCCAGGAAGTCTTCGGGGCCGCGCGTTCAATATTCTGCTCTGGCTTCACAGCGGAACACTGACAGTTTTCAGGATCTCATTAAGGACGGCTTCGGCTTCTTCACTACGACGAAGCGACGATGAGAATCGCGAACTCACCACAATGCGATGCGCAAATACCGGCACGACCAATCGCTTGATGTCGTCAGGAATGCAGTAGTTTCGATCTTCGCCGAGCGCCAACGCCTGCGCCGCCCGAAATAGCGAAAGAGTTCCTCTCGGACTAACGCCGAGATCCAGCATCTCTGAAGTGCGGGTGGCGGCAACGATTCGCATCAGGTATTGCACGAGCGCATCATCAACCGAAACCGAATTGACTGCCTGTTGCAGTTCGACAACTTCAGTGGCAGTCATCACGGGGGCCAGTTTATCGAGCGGATCCGAAAACTCGCGATCGCGCAGAATCTTCTGTTCGTCAGCCGGAGCGGGGTAACCGATACGCAAACGCAACATGAAACGATCGAGCTGTGATTCCGGTAACGGGTAGGTACCGTGATGCTCGATCGGGTTTTGTGTAGCGAGAACAATGAACGGCGCCGGCAGGTCGTGAGTTGTGCCTTCAACAGTCACATGCCGCTCAGCCATCGCTTCCAGCAGTGCCGACTGTGTCTTCGGCGTGGTCCGGTTAATCTCATCCGCGAGCACTACATTGGCAAACACCGGACCGGGTTTCCATTCAAACATCCCGCTATGCTGGTTGTAGACGGAAAGCCCGATCACGTCGGAAGGCAGCAGGTCGGAAGTGAACTGGATCCGCTGAAAATTGCAATCGAGGGCTCGAGCCAACGCGTGGGCTAGGGTCGTTTTGCCCACCCCCGGAACATCCTCGACGAGCAGGTGGCCACCGGCAATCAGAGTCACAATTGCCAGCCGAATCGCTTCCGGCTTGCCTTTGATCACGGTTTCGACAGCATTCTGCAACCGCTCGATCTGTTCGACGGCGATGGCGCTCGTTAACTGTCCGCTGCTGATTGGTTCGAGGTTCCGCATGAATAGGCCTGCATTCTACAATGCTAAGAGCACGCATGGCACAGAAAAGTTGGCCGCCACGAGAATGTGACCTTCCTGCGCTCCTGTAGTAGACTAAGGCGCGTATGGAGGACGGGCAAGCGGAGCAGAAAGCGGAACTCTAATTTAACAGCTTCGTGTAATGGCCCGAGGAGAGACTTATGAAACCCCTGAATCATACTAAAAAGAACCAGCGCGGCTTCTCGCTGATCGAATTAATGATCGTTATCGCCATCATCGGCATTCTTATTGGCGTAGGCATTGCAGGCTATCGATCGGCCATCAAGGCGGCGAATGAGGCGGCGGCAGTTAAAACTCTGCGCTCGATTGCCGAGCAACAGATGCTCTATTACAACGCTCACCAGCGCAGTTCGTTCGGCACTTTCGAAGAGATGCGTAAGGAAAACCTCCTCGATTCGCGGTTTGAAGGCAGCACGCCCGTAGTCGACGGTTACGTCTACACGTTGAAGGTCATCCCGAAATCCACGTCAGCGCAGGCGGGTTACACGATCAACGCCGATCCGCAGGTTCCGACCGGAGTTTCAGCTACCGGCAAAAACTTCTATTACGTTGATTCAGACACGAACACGATTCACGTCAATCCGAATCAACAGGCGACTGCTTCGGATCCGCCGATCGGTCAATAAATCGAAACTCTCACGAGAGCGGGAACAAAAAATCAGCAACCACGGATTAAACGGATTATTTAAAAGCGGATTATCAACAGATCTGAATCCGTCTACAATCCGTGGCTGGCTTTATGCCACCTGGTAAATCTGTATCGCCTGTTCCCTGCCCCGCACCTCGACCTGGCCCATCGGTACGGCTTGACTCCGCTTCTCGCTGACTGCCGCCCAAACAATCTCCGAAATCAACAGTCGCGAATCAAATTGCTTATTCAACTTCTCAATCCGCGCCGCGAGGTTTACAACATCGCCAATCACCGTGTATTCGCGTCGTAGCGCCGATCCGATACTTCCCGTCACCGCCTCACCCGCATGCAAACCGATTCCCACAGTTGTCGGTAGAATCGTTCCCGCTTCCACTTCCTGTTGCACTCGTTCCAGGATCTCCTGCGCTGCTTCGAGCGCATTCGCACAATCCTTCCCATCCGACAGCGGTGCACCAAACACGGCCATGAAACCATCACCTAAAAACTTATTGATGATCCCGTGATGGCGATTCACGATCTCGATCATGAATTCAAACAACGACTCGAGATACTCAACCACTTCCTCCGGACTTCTCTTCTCCGCAAACCCCGTAAAGTTGCGGATGTCGAGAAACATCACACATACATTCTTGCTTTCACTCCGGAGATCCGGTTTCAGACTCAACAGTTTGCTCATCACTTCAGGTGAAACATATTCACCAAACGTTCGCGAGATGCGATTCCTTTCGTCGACCGCGGAGAAAGAGTTGAAAATGCGTTTTCTGATCTGCATCGTGACGAGGCCGGTTACCACTCCAGTCAAAAACAACACAAAGCCCTTGAACAGATGTTGAGGAATGCCGGTGAGGACCGGATCGACTCCGGCCCCGCCGGCATCCCAAAGGAAGTAAGCCGAAAGCAGCGAATATTCGATTCCCGCCACTGCGCCTGTAAAAATGCAAAGCCTCACATTCAGACGCAGCGCTGAGAGTGAGATAAACAATGGATAGATAAACGCGGCCGGCGTGTAGAGCGTGTAGATTGGTCCAATGAACGATGAACCGATGATGATTCCCGCGGTGGGAATGGTCGTTTCCACAAACGCACTGAGGTATTTCAACGCCGGAAACGGCGCCCGCTGTTTCTTGATCAAGCGGCCCAGGATCATATATTCGACCGCGAGGTAAGAAAGGTTGGCGCCAAAAAGGATCGTCGCCGCTAACAGAAAACCTTTGAAGTTTCCGCGAAAAGCCCTTTGAAACTGCTCCATAAAGACAGTCGTCATCAACAACAGCGCTACCAGCGCAGAGGCCACCGCCCCGATCAAAATCGCGAGGCGCAGGCGATCGCTATTCATACTCTCGAGCGCAAACTCGCGCTCAAAGTCGTCGTGGCCCAACGCATTGGCACGTTTAGTTCGACGCAGGGGTAATCGTCCGGCAACTGACATGCGACACCTCAACCGACGCGTTTTGCAGCGCCACTTTGCAGTCGTTCACTTAAAACAATCGCGCGCTTGTGCCAGCCGCGACCGACTTCACCGCCGGGATCCGCGGCGCTGACTTCAAACAGGAACAGCTTCCCTTCGCGGCCGGCGTAGCGTGCGGATGCAATGACCTCGGCGCCGAGTGGCGTCGGTGCAGTGTGACTGATATCGACGGTCACGCCGACAGACAACTCACCTGGTCCAAGCAAAGGTTGCAGCACACGCGCGGCGGCAATCTCCATCAACGCCACCATGCGCGCGGTCGCAAGCACGGGCGGAAACGCATCGCCCATTTCGATCGGCAAGGAGCTGGCGAGATCCTGTGGTCCAACAACGAGCTGCGCCGTGCCCGTCGTGTTCAGTTCGAGTTCATTTTCAAGAGGCATAAAGATGTTCTTCTCCCGAGTTTCCGTTCGTGCAAACGTAGGACCAAGATTAAACACTCAAACAGGCATGTGTGAAGCTGAACGCCGCAGGTATGGAACTCTGGAGGATTCACCGATCGGAAACCAGTGATATTACGGATAGCTGCGGATCAAGAAGAACTACTCGCGCGGCGGCGCAACGGCGCAACGAAGGACGTGACGCTAAGCGACGTTGCGTCTTTCGTTGCGTCGTTGTGCCGCCGCGTGAGCAATCCCTCTTCAACTCTCAGTCGTTACGGGTGTTTCAGGCACCACGTCCGTCTTCGATCGACGCGAGCGGAAGAACGACGTCCGGTCCAGAACCTTCTCCTGAAACTCTTCCAGATAAAGATAAATAACCGGTGTGATGTAAAGCGTGATGAACTGCGAGACGATCAACCCGCCGACCACCACCAATCCCAAAGGCCGTCGCGACGATCCGTCAGCGCCATAACCCAACGCGATCGGGATCGCGCCAAACACTGCCGCGAGGGTCGTCATCAGGATCGGACGGAAACGATCCATGCTCGCATCGTGAATCGCCTTGTCTGCCGCTTCGCCATGCTCAACGCGCTGCCGTGCGAAGTCGACGATCATGATGCCGTTTTTCTTCACGATACCCATCAACATAAACATGCCGACGAACGCATACAGCGACGCTTCCTGACCAAAAACTATCAAGGTCAAAAGGCCCCCAACGAGCGCGGTCGGCAAGGTTGAGAGCACGGTCAACGGATGTACATAACTCTCGTAAAGGATCGCGAGAATTACGTACATCACAAACACGGCCAAACCCATCAGGATCGTCAAACTCGTAACCGTGCGGCTGAACGTGAGCGCCTCACCCTGCAACTCCGCGCGAACGCCCGTCGGAACGATCTCCTCTGCTGACTTAGTGATGAAATCAGTTGCATCGCCGAGCGCAACGCCGGGTTTTAGATTGAAGAACAACGACATGCTGGTGAACTGATTCAAGTGGTTGACTGTTTGTGGACCAAGCGTCGATTTCCACGTCACCAGCTCGCTCAGCGGCACCAGCCGGCTGCCGTCATCCGACTTGATGTAGAGCAAAGAAAGATCTTCCGGTTTCTCGCGCACCGAGTCGTCCATCTCGAGAATCACCTGATACTGATCTTCAGGTTTCTTTATCAGGTAGAGATAGTTTTGCGAATAAGCATTTCGCAACAACGTCAGAATTCGCGCTTCCGAAACGCCGTAAGTCTTCGCTTCATCGCGACGAATGTCGATATTCAGGTTAGGGGTGTTGTGGTAGTAGTCAGACGACACACTGAGGAAGCCCTGAAACTCCATCAGCTTCCCCATCAACTTCTGGCCCACTTCATAAACCTGATTCGGATCGGCGCCCGAAACCGTAAACGCATACTGGCCCTGTTGCTGACTCGTGACACCGGTACTGATCTCCAGCACCGGAAACGGGCGCAGGAACGACATCACACCGGGAATCGTGTTGAGTTTACCCATCAACTCAGCGGTGACTTCAGCGATCGGCTTGCGATTCTCCGGTGGTCCAACAAAAGTAAAAGTAATCCCTTGATTTGACGCCAGAAATCCGGTGGCGCCAGTCATCGTGAAGTCGGTTTGCACGTTGGGATCGTTGTGCAGCATCTCGTCCACGCGATTCTGGTACTCCTGCATCTGTTTTGGCGACGAACCTTCCTGGGCGATAAACGCGCCAAAGATCACGCCACTGTCTCCCGGCGGCAGAAACGTCTTTGGGACCAGCATGAACAGCCAGATCGTGCCGGCCAAACAGATGGCCCAGATCACAGGCGAGATCCAGCGATGACGCAGAAACCACCAAAGCGATCCGCCATAAAGTCCCAGCACGCGCTGCTCGATGCTGCCGATCACGCGTTCCATCCACGTCTTTCGTGAACCTTCACCACGCTCTTTCAACAACCGCGCGCACATCAACGGCGTGAGCGTCAGCGACACCAGACCGGAGGCCAGAATCGCGATCACGATCGTGACGGCAAACTCACGAAAGATTCGCCCGACGAGGCCCGTCATAAATAACAGTGGAATAAACACAGCCGCGAGTGAAATCGTCATCGACATGATCGTGAAACTGATTTCCTTCGCGCTGTTGATCGCCGCTTCAAACGGCGCTTCACCGTGCTCCATCCGCCGCACTGTGTTTTCGAGAAAGACGATTGCGTCGTCAACCAAAAATCCGATCGCGAGTGTTAAAGCCATCAGCGACAAGTTGTCGAGGCTGTATCCCAAAAAACGCATCGCGATGAACGTGATCAGCAACGACAGCGGCAACGCAACTACCGGAATCAACGTGTCAGTCACGCGGCCGAGAAAAGCAAAGATCACGATCACCACGAGCACAAACGCGATGATCAAAGTCATCTGAACGTCGGCGACGGAGTGAACAATGTTTGCCGAGCGGTCATAAATCGGAATGATGCGGATCGAGCCCGGTAGTTCAGCCTGCACCTGCGGCATCACTCCGTAAATCGCTTTTGATACTTCAACCGCGTTTGCGCCCGCCCGGCGATTCACCGCCACGATGACGGTCGCCGACGGCACCGAATAACCGCGCACCCAAAAACGCATGTTGACGCGTTCGTCCTGCACCGAATCTTTCACGGTCGCCACGTCGCGCAAATAAATCGGCGAATTGTTCGTGCCACCGACGATCAGGTTGCCGTACTGCTCCGCGGTTTCGAGTTGTCCCTGCGGTCGCAGAATCGCGGTTTTTGAAGGACTGTCTAACTGCCCCGCGCCGGTGTAACTGGTGCCTTGCTTAATCGCGTTATTCAGATCGTCGATCGAAATTCCGCGCGCCCACATCGCCGAAGGGTTGGCTTTGATGCGAATCGCCGACTTGGTTCCGAAGACGTTGACCTGCGAAACGCCCGGCAGGATGCTTAGACGTTGGCCCACGTTTGTACTCGCGTAATCGTAAAGCTGACCCGGCGTGACCGAATCACTGGTCATCGCGATGTACATGATCGGCTGATCGTTCGGATTCGTCTTCGAATACGTCGGTGGCGACGGCAAATCCGCGGGCAGATTACCGATCGCTTGCGAGATGGCAGTCTGCACGTCAGTGGCTGCCGCGTCGATATTCTTGTCGAGCTCGAATTGCAGTGTGAAAGTGGCGAAGCCCTGGGTGCTCTGTGAAGTGACGACCTCCAGTCCGTTGATCTGCATGAACTGGCGCTCGAGCGGAGTAGCGATGTTGTTCGCGATCGTGTCGGGGCTTGCACCCGGATAACCCACTTGCACCTGGATCACTGGATAGTCAACCGCCGGTAGATCGTTTACGGGGAGTTGAAAATAGCTCATCACTCCGAAAAGGATCACTGACAGAGTCAGCACCGCGGTCATCACTGGCCGGCGTATGAATGGTTCTGAAAGATTCATGACTTCGATTTATTTCGTTGCTGTTGCCGGGCTTGCCTGTGGTTGATCGACCGCCACCTTGCCGCCGGGAGTCACTCCGAGTTGTCCGTTGACGACGACTTTTTCGCCGGCGTTGACGCCTTTTTCAACCACGATCAGATCGCCTTGTCGCTGGCCCAAAGAGACTGTGCGTTGTTCCGCGGTCGAATCAGGCTTGACTACGTAAACGTACGAACCGGCGGCTGACATTTGCGGCGCCGTCGAAGGCACAAGTACCGCGCCCTGGATCGTTCCGAGCAACAACCGCACGTTCACAAAACGTCCCGGCCAGAATCGCTGGTCGGGATTTGGAAGCGTGGCGCGCAACGTAACTTGTCCGGTCTCAGTCTGCACAGCGTTATCAACAAACGTAAGCTGTCCCGAAACCGCATCGCCGGCCGAATCCGGCAGGCGCACTTCAGCCGTCAATGAACCGGCACGCATTTGGTCCTGAACCGCCGTGAGATTATTTTGCGAAATTGTGAAATCTGCATAAATCGGGTTGAGCCGTTCGATCACCAGCAAGGCGTTGCTCGAAACACCCGATCCATTACCTGCCTCCGAATTGCTTGGTCCACCCGGGTTAACAACGTTTCCGATGTCAACGAGACGTTGACCGGCGCGACCGTCGATCGGCGAATGGATAAAGCAATAACTGAGTTGGACCTTTACGTTATCGATCGCAGCGTTATCCACTTTGATCGTTTCGTCAGCGCTGCGCACTGCCGCTTTGGCTGCTTCGGTGTTGGCTTTGAGAGTGTCGTAATCAACGCGAATTTGCTCGTATTGCTCGCGCGCGACGACGCCCTGCTCGACGAGCGTGCGGTATCTATTCACTTGAGCGCGGCCCCAGTTTTCGCGCGCCACCTCACGGGCCAGGTTCGCTTCAGACTGTCGTTTGGCTGCGACATCCTTCGCGAGATTCGCTTGCGCCTGTTTCAAGTTTGCTTCGAACGGGCGCGGATCGATCGTGAAAAGCAGTTGGCCTTTCTTGACGTTCGCGCCATCAGTGAAATGAATCTTGGTGATACGTCCGGAAACCTGCGGCTGAATTGAAACTACTTCGCGCGCGACAATCCTGCCGAGCGCATCCATGTAATTCGACACGTCTTGCGACACTGCTGTGCTCACGACTACCGGCGCTGGAGGCCGTTCAAAATTTGGCTGCGCGTTGTTAACACAACCCGCGAGAGCGGCGCAGAGTCCACACACTGCCAGGAGAAAATGCAGACGATAAGACAAGCCCTGCTCGGATTTCATAGAGTCCTTTTCCTTGAAAGCGATAATCACGCTCCCCATTTTGCCATTATGTGACGAGAATCCTAAGCGGGGTCGGTGGAGCTTGTGTTAACAGCACGTAAAAAATTGTTAAGAATTGTGAATTAGGCCGCGAATTACGCGATGAAAGACGGATTTACGCTCAGAAGCGAGGGGTATCGTATTTCTTATTTTTTTGTTGTTTTCAGGGCTGCGGTGAATGAGGCACTGCGGCGGCGTGAAATAGGAACGCGTACGCCGCTTTCGAGCACTGCGACGGCGGCGCCGGCACGAGTTCGCGTCAGCTCGCGGACGCTTTCGAGCCGTACGAGCGCACGACGATGGGCGCGAATGAAGCCGTTCTTTTGCACGCGTTGTTCTAATAATTGAAGCGACTCTCGCAGGAAATAACTCCGTGTGCCTACCCACAACTGCGAGTAGTTTCCCGCTGCTTCGATCCAATCGATCTCGCTCAGATGAAGCACCACCGCGCCTCGGGGTGTTGTAACGACGATTGTTTCTTCACGCGTTGAGCCTGACGAAGAGTTGAGGCGTTTCTTTAAACGCTTCATCGTGGCCGCGAAACGCGATTCACTTACAGGTTTGACGAGATAATCGAGCGCTTCGGTTTCAAAGGCCTTGATGGCGAATTGATCGTAAGCGGTGAGAAACACCACTGCCGGCATTCGTTCGACAGTTCGGCGCCTGATGACCTCGAAACCATCAATACCCGGCATTTGAATGTCGAGAAAGATGACGTCGGGTGTGGACGTATCAAGAGTCGTGAGGACTTCAGCGCCATTGCGGCATTCGCCCACCACGACAAACTCCGGAAAGTCAGCGAGCAACTGCCGCACACCGCGTCGCGCCGCCGGTTCGTCGTCAGCGATCAATGCTTTCCAGTGTTCCGAGGTCATGAATCAGATGTTTCGTTGTAGGGGCGGCCCTCTGTGGCCGCCCTAGTCTTGAACTCTAGTTCTCTCGCTTTGAGAGCCCAACGTCTCTCGATTTTATCTTGGGTTGCTTGTTCATAAAGATCGAGTCCGGAGGCTCAGAGTTCCAGACTAGGGCGGCCACGGAGGGCCGCCCCTACAACGCATCACAGATTACGAATTTCACGATACGGCATGCGCAGGGTGGCAATTGTACCGCCTTCCGTACGTGGTGCGACTTCCAGACTTGCCTTATCACCGTAGAGTGCGCGGAGACGTTCGCGTGTAGTGTCGATCCCATGACCGGGCGGTGCGGGTGCCGCGGGATCAATGCCGACGCCATCATCGATCACCGTTATCTCCAACACATCTTCAACCCGCGCCACGGAGACGATCAACAACCCCGCGTCAGGATGTTTCGCAATACCATGACGTATCGCATTTTCGATCAAATGCTGTAACGCAAAACTCGGAATCGCCGCCGACATCAACCCCTCGGGCATTCTGAATTCCGGTCGCAAACGATCCGAAAAACGCGCCTGCTCGATCGCTACGTACTGCCTGACAAGCTCAAGCTCTTCACCCAGCGTCACTTCATTTGCGCGATGACGGCTGAGCGTACGTCGCAACAGTTCACTGAGATGCTCAACGATGCGCACCGCCCCCTGCCGGTCATTATCGCGAACGAGGACAGTAATCGTATTAAGCGTGTTGAAAAGAAAGTGCGGGTTGAGTTGCGCTTGCAAGGCGGCAAACCTCGCGCTGGAAAGTTGTTCCGATAGTTTTGCTACCTGCACCTCACGTTCACGCGCATCGACGAAATACCGCGTTGCATGCTCGATACCGACCACGCATAAATAAACCGCAACCCCGAACGGCAAGGTCGTAAAGATCCAGCTCAACCACTCGACCCCAAACTGCATCCAGAACTTCGCCGCACCTTCCTGCATCGCCGTGTGATAAACGTCGGGCGCGAATACACGCAGCAGGATAAACCGCAAAACCTGCCCGCAACTGGCCCACACAACGCAAAACAAGATCGAGAAAAAGAAATGGAGTATCGCGCGGCGCACGAGGTACGGACGCGCCAGCGGCCAACGTTTCGAGACGGCAAACACTCCCGGCGTCAGAAACGCATAAAGAAACCAGTCGCCGCCTTCAAACAACAGATCGCGCAGCGTTACCGGTCCCCATCCCTGTAGACGCGCTTGTGCGATCCGGTTAATCACCGCAAACACGGCCGGCACAATCCAGGCAGCCGATACAATCATCCAGGGACGCAGTCGTGGGCTTCGCACCGTGTCACAGTATCCTCGTCCACCACTACTCGCAATACCGTTCACGTCAAGAGAGGCGCCGCTTGCGTATTAGTTGTTGTCGCGCAAACCAGGGCGGCATAGGATTCGCCGCAATAATGAAAGCCACACAGATGCAAAAGAAGCACAAAATCGAAACCGCTCTTCGATTGTGCACTTTGTGTGAACCGTGATGGAGGTGATGACGATGCGTTTCTTTATTTCGTTGGTGTTGGCTTTGAGTATTGTGATGGCGGCACAAGCGTCGCCGAATAACGACGATCGTGCGGCAGATGCGGCTGCCATCCGCGCGCATATCGAGAGCATCTTTCAGGCGTTCATCGATGGCGATCAAGACAAGATCTTTGCCACTCACTCTGAAGACTGGCGCGGTTTGTTAGAAGGATACAAAACGCCGATCAAAGGAATCGACGAATACATGCGGGCCAACGGTATCGAGTGGCCACGTCCCGCGAATGCGCCAAAGAATACTCCCTACTTCCCCGCGGGCACCACCTACAAGATGAGCGATTTTGACGTTCACTTTTACAGCCCGGAGCTGGCAGTCGCAAATTTCTTCGGTGAGTTTCAACGGAAAGACGGCAACGCGACCATCACGATGCGGCGCTTCCGCATCATGGATGTTTATGCAAAACGCAAAGGAAGCTGGATCCAGGTCGCATCCCACACAGTGCTCGATCCGGATTGGCGTGCCGAACAGATGTCACAACCGAGGAACGTCTCACCACAACTGCGGCAACGAATACTCACCGCACGTGAAGCAGTTTGGAAAGCGTGGTTCACGAACGATCGAACGGCACTGGAGCGCTTACTCCCTGAAGAGACAATCGCCATCGGCGCTGGTGACGGCGAATGGGCCAATCGGGCCACAGTCCTGGCAGACGCGAAGCGGTTTGTCGATAGTGGAGGCAAACTGCTGAAACTCGAGTTTCCAAAAACGGAAATGCAGGTTTACGGCAACACCGTGATCGTCTATACGACTTATCTTTTCGAGACTGAGGTCAGCGGACAACGTTCGACTGTCAGCGGACGGGCAACGGAGATGTTTGTGTGGCGTGGCGACGATCTCGTGAACGTCGGTTGGCACATGGATACTGGCAAGTAAAACCTGCCACTGATTGCACGGATAAAAACGGATTAAAAAAATCCGTCTTTTTCCGTGTTTATCTGTGGCAGGTTACTTGACGCTGATGGTCATGGAGTAACTGCTTGGTTTTTCAGACGCCTCAACGAGAATGATGTAGTCGCCGGTTTCGGGCAGGGTCCCGGTCCAGCTCGTTGTGTTGTCTGCCAGCGAAGTTGTAGTTTTCGCAGTCATCAGCATAAACCTAACAGCCCGACGCGGTCCGCTTAATTGCACGGTCATTGTTTGACCGGCGCGAGCACCAATAACCAGCGTATCAGGCAAAGCAAGCGTCACTTTCCCGTGCACGGTTGTTGACGAAGCACCGCGTTTGAACTGAACCCGGCGCGACGACGGTTTGCTCTCTCCAGTTTCAACTTCAACGAGGCTCGAGCGCGCTTCGCGATACCGCTTGCCGTCAAACTTGTAAATCGTTTGTGACTGCGCGGCCGCGTTCTCACGAGCGTCTATTTGAAGGTCCGCGTAACCGTTACTCGATGTCTTAAGCAGTTCGATACCGAGACCGGCGGCGTCTTCCAGGATTCCCTCATATCCACGCGGGCTCTGCCGGTAGAGATAAATCGAGCAGTTAACCATCCCGCAAACACATGGACCTGACAGGCTGACTTCGTACTCGGGAACGCCGTCACGATTGGGGTCAACTTCCAGGGCTGACATGTTCTCTTCGGCAGCGCGTGTTCCACCCTCTTCCTTTTCGACGCACTCACGCACGTCGCTGTAGTCGGCAAGAACCTGCTTGAAGAGCTTGCCGCGAATGTCTTTCCCCGCTTCTTTTTGGGCTATCGCCGCGTAAGCGGAAGCGAACACGAGGCCAATGAGTATGATAAAGGCTACGATTTTCTCAGTCATCGCATGACTCCTTAACTGTAACGCGCAGCGCAGCCACAAAAAGGCGCAAATAATTGAGGAATTAATCTGATTTACCGGGCGGTTACTTCAACTGGGGAACGGAGTCGTGCAGCGAATTGATCGACGTGGCTTTTCCAGCTTTCGGCGGTGGTGAACATTCCCGCGCGGTCCCAGGCGAAGCCGGCCCAGTAAGAAACGGGCGCGCTCAGTCCCGGCTTCAGCATGACCAGATGATTTAGCCGGTCTTCAGTCACTCCGTGAAACGCTTTCGGATCGACCACGACCGCCAATCCCTGCATGCCGAAGTTCTTTTCCACCGGTTCCCAGACCGTGAACCAACCGCCTGCCACATTCAATTCTTTCTGTGCGTCTTTGACTTTCTTCAATCCCACCGTCAACGCGAGCGCATCGTTACCGGCCGGAACCTGGTACGAAGCGCGGAAATGATTCAACTGGCTGCCGGCGTCAAGTGAGACGCGTAAGACCTGCGCCACACTGACGCCATTCACGTCAAACGGTTCATAAACCAGCTCAAACATCACGCGGATTGGACCATTGGCCAGCACCCGCGAGTCGACGAAGTTTGTCGGAATGTATAGTTGGCCGTTGGTCCAGATTCCATTGCCGCCGCATCCGCGTGTTGGACCAGCCGAATACGCGTCAACACCGTCTCCATGGTCTGCATGGTAATTGTCAACCATGTACCAATCGTTGATAACGAGTTTCGTGGTGCGCTTGGACCAGATATCGATCGCGCTGCTGGTGAGCGGTTCGCCTTTCCAGGTTCTCAATGCTTTACCGTAAGTGCGATGAGCGATGCGATCGTTCTCCCAGGCAAAGTCGTCAAAACGTTCGCGCACAAAGCGACCGTAAGCGCGAAAGTCGTCCTTTGAATATTGTCGCTTGGCTCCGGCCGTGAGTGAGAACGTTTTTGCTTCGTTGGGTGCGAAATCAGCCTGGAAGATGATGATGTCAGGCTTGTGATATTCGTCGTAGTCAGTATCCACCGCCTGGCAGAGCACTTCCTTACCGGCACTGTCACGGACGTGAATCTTCATCAGATCCTTTTCGCCGAGTGCCGCAAGTGTTTGCGCGGTGATTTCAATCGTCTCCTGCGGTCGCGGGATATTCAGCTTGTTGACGGCGGTGATCGTCAGTTGCTTCTGTTGCACGGAAGCCGTGTTACTGTGGTGACAAAAAATACCTGACAGAGTAAAAACCAAGATAACGAACGAAGCGACCTTCATTCAGTAGCTCCTCAACCGAACAGTTTATCGGGCGAGGATTCTACAACGGTTTACGACACGAAAAGACACAAAAAGCACAAATCAATAAATCAGGTTCTATGCTTCTTGTGCATTTTTGTGGCCTTAGTTTAGGGTTATGGCGATGCGCGACCAAATCGATCAAGCTCGTTGGCTGGCAGTACTGGTGGCAACCGCGATTGCCCTATATCTCTGCTGGCTCATGCTCCGTCCGTTTATTGGGGTGCTCGAATGGGCCATCGTGCTGGTCATCGTCTTCCAGCCTGCTCATAAACTAATCTGCCGCCGAATCAAGCGACCGAGTTTGAGCGCTCTCATATCGTGTTTGCTGGTGGTGTTGGTCGTCGTTCTGCCCCTTGCACTGCTCGCAACCGCGGTAGTTCAGGAGTTGGCCAAAGTTGTTCCTAACCTGCCATCACAGTTTTCGCAGGTATCGAACCAACAGCCGGCGGTTGTGACCAAAATATCTGAGTGGATCCAAAATCAATTCGGGATCAATACGGCGGGCTTCCAGGAGTATGTCGTCGAACAGTTGCGACACCAGAGCGAGCAGTTGCTTGGCGCGTTTTTTGGTTTGATGAGAAACGTCGTTGGCGGCATTGTGAAAGCGTTCTTCGTCGTCTTCACGATGTACTACCTCTTCCGCGACGGCGACAAAATCGTCGCTAAGCTGCCCGCCGTTCTGCCGCTGAGTCGCGAACAAAGCGAATCGATAATTACTCGCACGCAGGCAGTGGTTAGTGCCAGTGTTTACGGAGTTGTGACAATCGCGGCGCTACAGGGTTTGCTTGGTGGTTTGGCGTTCTGGATCCTTGGCATTCCTTCACCAATTCTGTGGGCGGTGCTCATGACTTTCGTCTGCATGATTCCACTGCTCGGTTCGTTTCTGGTGTGGTTGCCGCTTTCAATCTACCTGATGCTGAACGGTCATTGGACCAAGGCAATCCTGCTAATCATCTGGGGCGCAGTGATCGTCAGCACGATTGACAACTTCCTCCGACCGAAACTGGTCGGAAATCAAACCCGGTTACATGAGTTGTTCATATTTTTCTCGGTGCTTGGCGGGATCAGCGTCTTCGGATTGCTCGGGATAGTGCTGGGGCCTGTAGTGTTGGCCATCACTCTTGGACTACTACAAACTTTCCGGAGGAGCGCGGAGGCTTAACTGTAGGGGCGGCCCTCCGTGGCCGCCCTAGTCTTGAACTAAGCGTCTTAGAATTTAGAGTTCAGAGATCCTTAGTTCCACACTAGGGCGGCCACGGAGGGCCGCCCCTACAGTTATTGTTAAAGGCATGAACGTTGACTATCTCGACCGGATCGCCCGCGACGGTTTGGCGGTCATCGAAAACGTACTCGATCACAACTCCCTCGCTTCCCTCACTCAAAACCTGGACCACGCCGGCATCGACCATCTCGGCAGTCAACGAGCCGGAAAGGCTTTCGGTCTCAGAAACCTGATGCGTGCCGCGCCGTTTACCCGCGATCTCGCAAACAGCGCTTCATTGAGATCGCTCGTGGAACCGATTCTGGGCAACACCGCGCGCGTCGTCAGAGCGATCTATTTCGACAAACACAAAGACGCAAACTGGAAAGTCGCATGGCACCAGGATCTGACAATTGCCGTTCGAGAAAAGATAGACGTTGAAGGTTTTCGTGCCTGGTCCACGAAGGCTGGCATCACGCACGTGCAACCACCTGACGAGGTGTTACAGCAAATGCTGACGCTTCGAGTTCACCTGGACAACACTGACGAGTCAAACGGAGCTTTGCGCGTTCTACCCGGCACTCATCGTTTCGGACGTCTTGATGCCTCGCAAATCGAAGATTGGAAGCAAACGCAGCACGTTGTCACCTGCGCAGTCAACCGCGGTGGCATTCTCGCGATGCGCCCATTGCTGCTTCATTCCTCGCTTCCGTCGTTAAATCCTGCACACAGGCGGGTGCTGCATTTCGAGTATGCGGCGATCCCCTTACCTGGTGGACTCAAATGGTCTAATGCCTGTGACTAAAAATCCACCAAAGAATCGTTCTAACGACACAAAGCATTGGGATTTTCTCGTCGTAAATTTTAACTTCAGGGAGCAAACGTATGCGTTGGCGCGGGGAACGACAGAGTTCAAATATCGAGGACCGGCGCGGCATGGGCGTTGGGAGAGTTGCCGTGGGCGGGGGCCTGGGAACAATCGTCATCGCGATCATCGCCCTCCTTCTCGGCGTGAATCCGCAACGATTGCTGGAACAGTTACCCGTCGACTCGCCTCCCGCAACCCAAACTTCGCGTCCACAAACTACCCAGAACGACGAATTGAAACAGTTTGTCGGCGTCGTGCTCGCGAAATCTGAAGACGTTTGGACCGAAGTCTTTCGGCAAAACGGCCGCCAGTATCGCGAACCAACCCTCGTGCTCTTCACGGAACAGGTGCGTTCAGCCTGTGGCATCGCCGGAGCCGCTGTGGGTCCATTTTATTGTCCGGCTGACGAGAAGGTTTATATCGATCTTTCTTTTTATGAACAGCTACGACGTGAATTCAACGCTCCCGGCGACTTTGCGCAGGCTTATGTCGTCGCGCACGAAGTGGGCCACCACGTGCAAAAGCTGCTCGGAATTTCAGACCGCGTAGATTCGATGCAACGGCAGGCGGGCGAGGCGGAAGCGAATGAATTGTCAGTGAGACTGGAATTGCAGGCCGACTTCTTTGCCGGTGTCTTCGCGCGTTACGTTCAGAATCAGGGAATGCTGGAGGCCGGTGACGTCGAAGAAGCGTTACGAGCCGCGAGTTCGGTCGGAGACGATCAGATCCAGCGTCGAACCACCGGCACTGTTATGCCTGATTCGTTCACACACGGAACTTCGGAACAACGGCTACGCTGGTTCCGCCGCGGTTACGAAACCGGCGATATGCGCCAGGGAGACACCTTCAACACGCGGAATCTGTAACTACGCCACATCGCGACGCACAAATTCCGCACAGCCCACGAACGCGGCGACTATTCCGCCGCCCACCCCGAGCAACAGCGCCATCGTAAATCTGCCTTCAAGGAAAATGTTCATCGGCAACAGCCACGGATAGTATTTGCCAAGCGATGCTCCGGCCGCGAACAGGGCGAAGAAAGTTCCTGCGATGCCGGCGCCAAGTGGGATCGGAAAACCCGACCAACGCATACTGATCCACGTGTGAATCGCGATGATTAACCAACTCGCCAGCCACACGTAGGCAGTCTGTTTCGCCAACCATGCAAATGGCACTGGACCAGCATTGGCAAGCTCCGGACGCAAGTACGTTGCGGCAACTCCGACGATCACAATCAAAACAGCCAACACCACCGTGGCAATCAAAATTAATCCCTGGGCCACAATGAACTTCGAAAAATAAACGGCGTGGCGTCTGACCGGCAGCGCGAAAATATGTTTCCACTGTTTGTCACTGTGTTCGATACCATTCAGCAGCGCAGTCTCCAAAGTGATCAGCAACGGCAACATAAACACTGCCCAGATCTGTAGCGAGTTGGTGCCATGCGTCTCCCACAAGTTGAAGCTCGCCGGAAACTTTTTGGTGCGCAAGATGATGAAGAACTGAAGCAGCGCAACTAAAAAAGGCAACACAAAAATTACGCGAAAAGCGAGTGTCCGTTTCAACTTCAACAATTCGGCATGCAACGCACGAAAGAGAGACATCAGTTTTGTGTCCTACTATTAGTTAAGGTCAGAAAAATATCCTCGAGCGAGCGTTGCGAACTGGCCAGATGAAACACGTCAAAACGCTGTTCGACCAGCAGCTTGTTGATCTGAATCGCCTCTTCTCTGGTTGCCGCCGTGACGGTAAGTAGTTCTTCGCGCCGTTGCACGGCGTAACCGGCATTGACCAGGCAATCAGTCGCCGCTTCGAGTTGCTTCACACCAACCGCGAGCTGCACTTGCTGTTTCGACTGCAACTCGCCGAGTGTTCCCTGGAACAGGAGACGGCCTTCGTGAATGATCCCGATGTGCCCGGCAATCTGTTCGACTTCGCTGAGAAGATGGCTCGACAGGAAAACCGTAACGCCAAACTCTTCCGGCAAACGCCTGATCAGATCGCGCATTTCGTGAATGCCCGCCGGATCGAGACCGTTGGTAGGTTCGTCAAGGATGAGCAGGTCCGGTTTGTTCAGTAGGGCGAGGGCGAGGCCGAGTCGCTGGCGCATGCCCAGCGAATACTCGCGTACGCGGCGATGAGCGTCCTTTGTCAGCCGGATGGTTTCGAGTGCCACATCGATGAGCGCACGTGATGAACCGAGCAAACGTCGCGTCACTTCCAGATTTTCGCGACCAGTAAGATGTGGATAAAGTGACGGCGATTCAACGAGCGCGCCAACGCGGCGCATGATTGCGAGGTGATTGCCGTTAAGATTTTCGCTGAAGAGACGGATCGCACCGGCGTCGGGTCGAATCAAGCCGAGCAACATGCGAATGGCGGTCGTCTTTCCGGCGCCATTTGGACCAAGAAAGCCATACACTCCACCGGCCGGCACGAGCAAGTCAATTTGATCGACAGCGAGCTGTTTTCCGAAACGCCGTGTGAGACCACGGGTCTCGATCAGGTAGTTTTCTGTTTGCGTCACGTGAGAGTAAACGCACGACGCAGGCGATTCATTAACTAGTTACAGGATTTACAAATCTTGTTCCAGGATTTTACTCCCTCACCCGAAACTTCGCCGGCCCGACGACAGCCCGCGCATCAGGGTTGTAGTAATCATAAACAATCGATGCCGCCGTCTTCGCATTAACCCCAAATCGCGGCCGAAACTTGAAATCAAACTTCACTCCCCCAGCCCGCGGCCACAGGTAAAACACAACGCGATCCGGCAGCACATCGTACTGACTGATGGACCACCCCGAGTTTTTCATCGCCGTCTCCAGGGTACTACGATCGACATCCGCACCTGGCGGCAACCCGATCTCCGCCAGCATCATTCCATAACCTTTGAAACCCACCCGCTCGGCTTCGACGTGGCAGGTTATCTCGTCACCAACCTTACCCTCGGTCTTGCTGAACGTCGCCTCCAACTGCAAATCACCCGAACGCGATTTATGGTTTGCAACCGTCCAAGGCACGTAATAACTGGCCCGGAGTTGCACTGAAGCCAGCGGTCCGCCGTCGCCGCGCTTAATCTCCACCGCGTTCTTGCCGGCCTGCAGATACTTCGTAATGTCGACTGTGATTGGATTAACGATCCGACCGATAGCAATCGGCACATCAATCGTCTGAACCACGCGTCCATTAACTACTAAATCCGCCGACATACTTCCGGCACGGTTGCTTTCATCTGAACGCGACGAGAACAACGACAACATCGCATCAAGCACGTTGACGGTGGCCTGGGTCGAGTACCACACAGAGTAGGCGTCTTTCTTCTTGAGCAAAAAATATAACGCGCGATTAATGGTTTTTGCGTTCGCTTCGCAGTCGCTGTCTTTTAGTTCGCAATACTTCGTTAGCGCTTGCAGGACGAGAGCGGTTGTCTCAACGCGTCCGGCCATTCCCCAGCCATAAAAAGGCGTGTTTGTTTCCAACGACCAGTAAGTCGCGTTACCTTCCTGATGGGCCAGCGAGAACAGTGTTTGAATAATCGGCTTCGCACGAGCCTGGTCTTTGAGTTCGAATGCCGCCAAAGCATACGAAGCGAGTAGATAAGGCTCATCGATCTCAGCGGAACGCTGTGCGAGGTTATCCAAAGCACGTTTCAACGCGACTGAATTCCCTCTCGCATCCTCTTCACTGAGGCTTGGCGCTGACACGGCCAGTACCCGCGCGATATATGCCGTCAACAAAGCAGACCGGCGATGTATTTGCGCGCTGTTCCAATATTCATAGGCCTTCCAACCACCATCGCGTTGTTGCTGCTTGAGCAACCATCGATGTGCTTCCGCAATAACTTCGGCATCAACCGGAACGACAGTGGCGGCTTCGGTTAAAAACCGCAGCGCGTACGCCGTCAACGCCACGTCTGGTTCACCTCGACCCCAGTAAGTAAAGCCGCCGTTTTCGTCTCGATAATTAAGGAGTTGGCTGTAGGCTTGGTTCACATAACGTTCCGCACGGACTCGCAGATCAAAGTCCTGTTTACGGTTTTTGTGATAGCGCAACAGCAGCAAGCTCGGGTAAGAAGATGAAATTACCTGCTCGCCACAACCGTAAGGCCGCGACATGATTGCCTCGACGCTCTCGACCACATGCGCCATCACGTTTGGATAGATCGTCAACTCCGAACGCTCGGAGTTTCGAATCGTCGCATCCGGCAAATCCAATTGAAGCTTTGCTGAACTATCCAGCATGTCGCTGTCTGATGCGGATCGTTCTTCGCCGTCGGGATGTACCGTCACAACTTTCTCAATCGCGTCGTTACCGTCTCGACCAATCGCGGTAACGCGTTGTTTACCGTCTTTGATTGACGACGCTGCGCGAAGATCAAATATCTGACGTTTGGCATCGCCTGCGGCAACGGTAGTTTGTTTGCGCGTTGGTCCAAGCAGAGAAAACCAGTTGGCCGGCGTGATCTCGAGGTCAACTAGCTGCGATGTGCCAAGATAGTTGCGCACCACGAGCGGCAAAGAAATCTCATCGCCTTCAGTCAATATTCGTGGCGGATCGTGCTCGACAAAGAACGGTTGAAACGCTTTTATTTCGGTCTCGGCGGTTCCGATCTGGCCATCTTTAGTCGAGCCGATAACGGCGAGTTTCCAGGTGGTGATGTTGTCTGCGAGTTTAAAATCGAGCCGCGCGCGGCCAAATTTATCGGTCTCGAGAGACGGTTGCCATAAAAGGGTCTCGGGAAAGTATTGGCGCAAACGCGGGGTTGATATTTGCGCCCCCGGCTTGGTGGAAAACTTTCCCAGCGACCGATCAACCGTGCTGCGAGAAGCATTCACGCTTTTCTCTGTCTTCAGGCTTTCCGCAGCCGCTGTAACGGTGACATATTCGGCCGTTTGTCCGGGTTCAAGAGCAACATTTACTTCAGTGAGGTTGCCGGTGCGCACCAGGATGTTTGTGAAAACATGAAGCCTGAAACCAGGCGATTCAAAACGAACTTGATACAACCCTGGTGGCAAATCGGAAAGGCTGTACTTTCCAACTTCATTGGTCGAAGCCTCATAAACTCTACTGTCATCCGCCTGCGTGGCCTTTACCTTTGCTCCGGGCACAACCGATCCGGTGGGATCGGTTACCACGCCACCTATTGCCCCGTTGTTGTCAGAAAAAACTGTTCCTGGCTGAACTGCCTTGGCTTCAGCGCCACCACGTTCCTGTTCACTTATCACGCCTGAAAAAGTGGCAACTGTAAAATCGTCTAACGTTCCCGGAGTGCCGTCTTTCCCCAGACTTCTTATTTCGGTGCTTCCTACGGTTCGCGTTACCGGAGTGATACTAGTGCGCTGATTGGTGACCTCCCCATTGCGATTTTCAATACGCACACGATCGGCATAGAGAAAACTGGTTTTGAAGGTTATGTAATAACGATGACCCCAGGGATCGCGAAGACCGTCAAGCAAACCGGCTGACTGGCCCAGAGCTTCACGAAAACGCTGTTCATCGTGCGGGAACTTACTGCCGGTTTGGAGTTTTTCATTGAGCAAGTTCTGAATTTGGGCTCGTGGTTCGGCAAAGTAATCGATTTTCGAAGACCAAACGCTGAAGTCGTCGCCGGTGTAATAACCGTAGTTCAGAGAAAACCGCTTGTCTGGACCACTACTGATAAGGCTCAGCACATAGTTGCTTTCTCTCACCTCAAAATCGAATCGATATCGCTCGCCCCAGCGATCGCGCAGCCCGTCCAGGGCCACACTTTCCGACATCTCCTGCCGCAACGTCTCGTAATCGCGAATGAATCCGCCGGTCCGATTGTGATAACGCTGAATAGCGCTATCGATAGCCATGCCGGTGAAATTAAAATAGCGCCAGGCAAATCGTTCCCCAACAAAATCGTCTGTTGTATTAGGTCGTTTGTCTGCACCGTTGCTCCAGAGAATGAGAACGTCAGATTCTTTGTTGATGATGAATTCCGGGCGGTAAACAACGCCCCAGGGATCTCTAACAGCGCTGAAATCAATATGAGCTTCGCGCAACAGACTTTCGAGAGTGGACGTGGTGGTCGGGTACTGTGAGTTTGAGAGATAGTTTCTTGTAAGAACTTCTCTAACCGGGGTTAGCTGTTCGACGACGAGCTTTCCGAATGTCTCTGACTGGTTCCACGAATACCGTTCGGGTCCATGAAAGCGCAGGTAATACTCTCGCGACTGATTGAGTAAAACTTCGGTTACCAGGTCCAGTTCCGGCGAACTGAGTTTTGCGGCAGGTAAGTTTTGCAGGTCTCGCAGAGTGACGCCGCCAATTTCTTCATCGAGGCCGAGAAACCGCCGCATCATGTCACCGGAATTGTCGTATCGGCCGCCAAACTCGCTTTCGGTCCGGAACCGTTCTTCTACCGCTTTATCAAGCACGACTACACCGAAGGCGCCTTCCTTAGTTGTGCCTTGAGAGCCACGCAAATTCAGATTGACGTGGGCCATCTCACCGGGCTGGTAAGTCGGCCGCGAACTGCGCGCGTCAATTTTCAATTCAGTCGTTCGCGGATAAAGGATGGTATGAGAGTGTGGATAGAGTCGCTCTTTGACCGCCGCCGAATAGGCAACCAGGGTGAGTCTGTCATTGAGATCAGAACGATAAGGAAAGACAATCGATCCACGGCCATCTTTAAGTCGCACGCGTTCCGAGCGAATGACGCTCGAGTCGCGGATGACATCCACGAAGACGGTTTCTGACTGAATAGTTGATGTGATGGAAGCGATGATCGGTTCACCGGCGCGATAAAGCGCTTTGCCGGTAGTGACCTGTATGATGTCGGATTTGGAGAACGAAAGATCTTCCGTCTTACGCCCGGTAAGACCGCGGGCATCAGAAGCTGAAGCTACCAGTTCGAGATCATCGGCGTCGGAATCAAACTCACGAGGCAAACTGACACCGCTAACTTTCGCCAGACCATAACGGTTGGTCCGAACCCTTCCTAACGACTTACTCCACTGTTTCGTTTTGGTCTCCGGTATGAGCTTGAGATCCACGTTGCATGCAGCCGGCGTCCCGTCGGCGTAGGAAGCTGAAACGTAGAACTCGAGTGGCAATTTGGAGTGATGAGAGTACTCCTCCACGATGTAGATATGGATCGACTCTTTGGTGACTCGCAAATCGAACATCCGTTGTTCGGTGCGATTCGTGGTCGGATCGGTTACGTACGCGGCATACCTGACGTCCCTGAAATTACTGTAGCTCTCGTCACTCAGATCATCATGATCAGCATCAAGTTTGATCTGAGCAGTAAAGAAACCGCCGGCGTTTATCTGGCCTTCGTATTTATCGCCTTCAACGATCTGCCACTTCTGCTCGCGATAGTTCCAATCTCGTTCGGTTTCACGGACCACTCGCACACGTCCGCGCTTCACTGGCTGGCCAAACAAGTAATCAGCTTTGACTTTTACGGTTGCGTCTTGTCCGGGCAGGTAATACTTCCGATCCGGTTCCACCGCGACAGTAAAATTCGGCAGCTCATAACGACTGATCCGAACGTTGTGAGAGTAGTCAGAACTCTGATCACCGCCATCGATGCCAACGTAGATCAGGTAATTACCCAAACGCGTTGATTCAGGAATGGTCCAATCAACGGTAGCGATGCCGAAGCGTGAGCTTTTGACGACCTGGGTGGAAACGGTCAGATCTTCAGGATCGACGATCTTGAAGCGAATGTCGTGATTCGCAAGCGCTTGGCGCGAAGGTGTAAAAAGCAGCGCCCGCAGGTGCATTACCTGGCCCGGCTGGTAGAGAGGTTTGTCGGTGGTGATCAGAGTTTTCACAAACTGATCGACCAGCACTTCCCCTCTTGCCTCCGTAACGACCGCGCCCTTTCTTGCAACCACACGGATTTCACCGCCGGAAGGTCTTGTGTTGTGAGGAAACTGCGGGAAGCGCGGCGGTATCGCAAAGTCGAATAGTGCTACGCCGGTCGCGTCGGTAGTCTTAGTCGAGCGAAGCTTTACAGTTTTGTCATCGTTAGCTTCGAGAGTGAGTTCTCCATCGACGACCACATTCGCAATCGGCCGATTTGTCAACGGGTGATAGGCCATGGCTACGGCACGATAACGGCCCCCTTCTTTGACAACTTCAGATGCCGACACCCGAATCTCGAATAGATCGGGAGCGAGTTCTGAGACGGAAATGATTCCTTGTGAGGTTGGATCAGAAGCGCCTTCTTTAATCACGCGATAGCGCAGGCGGTACCAGAGTAAACGTTGGCGTTCAAGGTCCGTCAGTTTAGATAAGAAAAACTGCAGTGGCTGCGTGATGATTTGATTCCCGTTTGCGATCGCTCGCGTACTGTTTGCCTGAGCGACGATCTGGTTAGCGGGATCGAGCAGTTCGAGATGGATGTGCGCCTTGAAGCTCGTGCCGGTTGCGTTATCAATCGCGAGCAGCACTTCGACCGGATCCTTTTGTAACAGGATCCGGGTTTGAGTTTCGTCGACGCGAAGATCAGCACCAGCGCGCGTGAGTTGCACAAACGAAAGAAATAGAAGTGAAAGGCACAATAGGAAAAGAAGCCAGCGACGGCTCATATCAGCCTCCCGAACCATTGATTGTCATTTTAATGAGAGGAGCTATCAACGGCTGAGATGAGGAAAACCCCGTCTGCGTTGTTTGAGGATCGTTGTAGGGGCGGCCCTCCGTGGCCGCCCTAGTCTGGAACTCAAAATCGTCTCACCTGGAGCGATACGATAGAGGCCCACTTCGATTGGAGAAATCAAGAAGTTCGTACGCAAGGGCGGCCACGGAGGGCCGCCCCTACAGACGCACCGGTTGGTATTCAAATTTTGAGACTTTATTTGTCTTGTCCGAGGCGTTCGAAAGTTTCGTTGCCGATGCGGTAGCGCTGCCAGTCTTTGTAGTCGAAGTGCCACCACTCCAACTCAAAAACGGTGAAGCCTTCGGCCTCCATCGCCGAGCGCAAGAGATTGCGATGCCAGCGCTGTAATGAGGTGCCACCGGGATAGTCGGGATGCGCGTGCTCGGTCGTCTCATCATACGTGCTGACCATCTCGACCGGCTTCCCTGTTTTCAGGTTATAGAGCGTAAGGTCAACGGCAGCGCCCCGATTGTGTCTTGAACCTTTTGACGGATCGGCGACAAAGTCTTTCTTATCCTGCGGCGCCGCATCCCAGAAAACCCTCGTCACATACCACGGTCGATAACCATCGTGCACAAGCAAGCCGTAACCAGACTGTTTCAACCGTCGATTGATACGCACGAGCGCTTCGGCCGGCGCTCGTTGCAAAAACGCTCGTCGCTGCGAATAGAAAACGGCATTGAATAAATTATTCGTCGAGGCGTAACGAATATCGAGTTTGATCGATGGATCGAGTTTTGTGAGTTCGACGAGATCCGTCGGTAGAAAGTCACCGGTTTCGGACGGCGGTTGCGCGGCGCGAGCTTCTTTGAGCAAATCCGAAACACGTCGCACGGGCTTAACCTTGAGCTGGACCGCGCCTTCTTCTGGTCCAAGTGGCCGGCGTTCGTAGATAAAGACGTCGACTTTCAAATGCGAAATCTTTCTGTCTTTATCACGCAGGAACGCATTGAGCGTGAGCTCGGTCATTCGTGCAGGTTTGGAACCTTTAACGAGCGCGTAGAGTTTGCCGCCGTCTTCAAGGACAATCATCGTGTCCTTGTCGCCGGCATACTCACCTAAGTAAGGACGCCACTCCTCGGGAGCCGCAGGAGGTTTCGCGGTTTGCGCGATCGCAGCGGCCGAGACGATTAATAAAACGATGAGAACTGCTATCGCACGTACATGTTTCACAGGATGTACAAGCTGATTCAAGGTGAACAGGATGATCTTGTTAATCATGTCCGGCAACTGCTCGTTGAATTTTCTCCAGCGCCCCTTGCAGCACATCGTCTTCGCGTGCGATGCACAAACGCATGTAATGATCGTGTTGGTCGCTATCGGCAAACGCACCTCCCGGCACGCCGGCCACGCCCTTACTAATCAACATCTGATTGAAATCGATCGAATCGCCAAAACCTTCGGGAATGCGCGCCCAAACATAAAACGCCGAACCCGAATCATACATCTGAAAACCGGCCTTCGTGAGCGCGTCGACCGCCACTTGCCGTTTACCCGTGAACTTATCGCGCAACGTGGCGTAGTAGTTCGGATCCGACATCAACACCTGCGACAACGCGAGCTGCAACGGTGTCGGCGAACAGACATAAAAGACGTTGTTGGAATTATTCAGCGGCGCGATCAGTTTCGATGGTCCATAAACATACCCGAGACGCCAACCTGAAATGTTCCATGACTTCGAAAATGAGTTAACGGTAATGGTGCGATCCCACATACCATCGAGCGTTGCGATCGAGGTGTGCGTTTTATCGCCGACTACGTAGTGTTCATAAACTTCGTCGGCAATACACAACAGATCAAACTCCTGACACACCGATGCGATCGCTTCCATTTCGGCGCTGGTAAATATCTTTCCCGTCGGATTCGCCGGACTACACGCAATGATCGCACGCAGCGGAAACTGCTGCCGGTTGGTCCATTCGCGACAACGACTGCGTAGCTCATCTACATCCAGATCCAGCCCCTCGCCATGCAGTGGTATGACATTCGAGTGTCCGCCAAGCTCGTCGAGAATACGCCGGTGATAAGGATAGTAAGGCTCAAACACGAGCGCCGACGATTGATTGAGGTACGTATGCGCAACCGCAATCAACGCCGCGGTCGCGCCCGGCGTAATCAGCAACTCGAGGGGCGTCGCTTTCGGGTCAACTGTAATGTTGTTGAAGCGTGCAATCTTTTCCGCCACGGCTTCGCGCAACTGGCCCACGCCCTCCGCCGGGCTGTAGTGATTCCGGCTGGCGCTAATCAATTCGCTCGCCGCCTGGGCTAACTTGGGATTGATGGCTAACTCCGATTGGCCTTGTACGAGATTGCCACTGGGCGGAACCAGTCGCGTGATGGTCCTGATTTCAGGCTGAGTTTTTACAGTCATTTCACTTCTTGCTGTTCCGTGCATAATGGTCAGTAAGTCGAACTAAAACGCAAGAGATTACCAGCAAAAGCGAACCAAAGCACACCCAGACAGGCCAGTACGAGGATCGTCGCCTGCAGCTTGATCCAAATGCTTCGGTGACGGCTTACCCAAGCCAGGACTGCATTCACAAACACTGCCAAGGTTCCGACCGCACCGATAACTCCCGCGATCTGTATGAGACGAAACCAGATAGTGCCACGGTCGCTGAAAATCTCGAGATGCTCGAGCCCGTAGATTGTGAGTCCAAACAACGCCGCAATGAACACGAGATCAATTGCAAACACCAGACGCACGAGAATTCGAAAGAGGCGTTCTTTAGGAGTCAACTCCAACTTGCGCCCGTAATGACGGCGCACGAGCCAACTCACCGGCCAAAGTATCAACGTCAGCAGCATGATAAATAACGAAACTGCCAGCACCACCAGCAGCAGCACTCCGTTTTCCAGTTTGCCCGTGCGTTGGCCCACAAAAAACGGATATGGCAGGACCATCATCATCCGGCCATTCTGATCGGGCTTAAAAACCAGTTTGTCCTGACCGCCGCGTTCGACAAACGTCATTGGACCAACCGCCTGCCAGCGTTTGGGCTTGCCGTTGGCGCCGGTCAATTCCGGTGTTTCGATATCGCCGTCGCCTACCGCGGCAACTTTGAATTGTCCGATTAGCGAAGCAGTCTTCAAGAACGACCCTTCGCTTCTGCGGCTCAGCATGTACGTGCCCGCGGCAGCTTGTGCGTCTTCATTGGCCGTAGCAGAACTCGCGGCCGGCGGCGTGTAGGCGTAGTAGCGATCTAAAAACGCGTGCCAGAGATTTACCCGGCCCGGACTACTGCCGCGACCCGCACTGTTGTAGGAAACGAAAAACCCAAGCTTCTGATCCAACACGAGATGCAGATCGCTGTGGAAGTAGATCGTGTCGCCGCCGTGCCCGATGATGCGCTGTCCATTGCGCGATTCTTCGTAGAAGCCATAACACATCGCGAGGGCGGCATCGTCCAAAGCAAACAAGCGGCTATGCATTAAGCGAACCGTTTCGGGTTTGAGGATCTGCGCCGCGCCTAATTTTCCCTCCTGCAAGTGCGCCATCATGAACTGAGCGATGTCAGTGGCTGTGGTGCTCATGCTGCCGGCGGGAGAGGGATTGATGACTTCAAACGGATGCGCCGAATCGGAACCAAGACGGTAACCGTTTGACATCAACGGCGCGAGATCCGCGGCAAGTGGCTGCGTGAACGTCGAGCGCGTCATGTTTAGTGGCTGGAGGATATTTTCCGCCACGTATTGATCGAACGGACGGCCTGAGACGCGTTCAACGATGTATCCGGCCACGGCGGTTGCGTAGTTGGAATAAGCGGGAACTGTTCCCGGCGGATAAATTCGCGCTGGGATGTGGGTTTTTAAATATTGGCCCAGGTTCGCCGGTGCCGCGTCGGGACTGAACAGGTCTTTGATCTGTTCTTCAAAACCGGGCGTGTGCGTCAGTACCTGTTTCAGCGTGATCGGTTTGTCGAAGGCGTCGGGAATTTTGAAGTCGAGATATTCGTTGATGTCGCGATCGAGATCGAGTTTGCCCTGTTCAAACAACTGCATGACGGCGGTCCAGGTGAACAGTTTTGAGATCGAGCCGGGGCGAAAGAGCGTCTCCTGCACCGAGATTGGTTTTTTCTTTTCGACATCCGCGTAACCGTAACCTTTGGCGAAGAGTAGTTTGCCGTCTTTGACGACGGAGATGGTGGCGCCGGCGATGTCGTCCTGTTTGAGTTGGAGGGGAACGAGGCCATCGAGAAAGGCTTCGACGTCGGCGGCCGTCAGTTCTTCGAGCGCCGTTCGCCGCGGGCGCCGGTATTGGAGACTCTTCCGGCTTCGTAATCGGCGGTTTAGTAGGAACCTGGGCCAACACACCAAACGCGAGTACAAACGCAATCAACACCACAGCCATCACTCTTCGCACAATCCGGTCCCTCCGATTTAACGTGGAATCTTCGAACGACTGTAGGGGCGGCCCTCCGTGGCCGCCCTAGGCTGGAACTCAAATCGTCTCACCTGGAGCGATGCGATAGGGGCCTCCGTCCATGGCTCTCTTATCGGGAGACAAAGAACATCGTGCGCTAGGGCGGCCACGGAGGGCCGCCCCTACAGTCATACGAGGATCTTTAAACTGTCCAAATCTGCGTCAACACGCGTTCGAAATTGCCGCCGAGAATGCCCTCGATATCCGCGTCGCTGTACTTGCGGCGAATCAAACCCTCGGTGAGATCAAACATACGCTTCGGGTGATTGAGCCCTTCGACGTCGATCTTTTCGCGAAACGCATACGAACCCTTGTAACCGGCGCGCAGTTGTCTGTTCGCCTCCGGCGGCATCGCGTCGTAACCGTAGAGATCGATGTCACTGCCAACGCCCAGATGCTGTGGTCCAATGAGCTTTCGTACATGATCGAAATGGTCCAGCACGTGTTCCACGGTCGTCGGCTCATCACCCTTCACAAACATCCGCACGCCCGTGATGCCAATCACGCTTCCCCCCTGGCCCACTTTCTTGATCGCCTCATCTGTCTTCAAACGCGGATGACCGGCAACCAAGGCGCGACAGTTTGAATGAGTGATGAGCACCGGTTTCTTCGAGATCTCGAACGCGTCGAGTGTGGTCCGATCGCCGCAGTGAGAGACGTCAATTGCCATTCCGGCTTTGTTCATACGCTCGATAATCGCCACGCCATAGTCGGAAATGCCTTCGTCGCGTCTTTCCCTCGAACCATTGCCAATCAGGTTGCGTGCGTTGTACGTCAGTTGCGAAACACGCTGGCCCAGGCCACGAAACAGATCGACGTCATCAGGCCGTCGAAAGTGTTCGGCGTTTTGCAGGCCGAGGATAATGCCGACCTTCCCCGACTTGTTAACGCGTTTTAGGTCCGACGCACTGTCGATGCGCGTGAAATAGTCGCCGTTACTCGCTATGAAACCGTTCCACGTAGCAAAAAATTGCAACGCGCTGTCGTAGGCATTTGGGCCGCCCATGCCAACTGCCGGATGCAAAACGTTAATACCCGAATCAACGAATGGCTGGAAATCCGAGGCGGTGAAGAGTTCCGGATCCTTGAACCATCTCGTCTGCTTACTAAAGTCGAGCGTCAGCAAACCCAGCATGTCGATCACGGTCGCGCGCCCCACCAGATCGATCGCCTGTCGTGAGTATTCGGCGTTTGAGCCGGCAAACAAACGAAAGCGACCGCGATTGATCATCGGCGCCGCGATCACGGCAGCAGTTGCGACGCCGGCGTGCTTCAGCAACTCGCGCCGGCCAATACGATTCTTCTCTGTCATAAATTTTCAGTTTTTGTCGACTGGACGTCTCCTTGGAGTGCGGTGCCTTGGCACCGCTTTAGTAAGCGCCGACTTGTTGGCGCTTCTTCTCACTTTGACCAAAGCGGTGCCAAGGCACCGCACTCCAAAGAGACGACTGATTTTACGGCGCTGCCAGCACCGGCAGTGCGATGTAGGAAGCGTTTTTACCTGAACGAAAAATCTTCTGCGTGGCAGACTGAAAGTCAGCCTCCTGCGCCAGAAAAATATTCGGAACAAACTTTTGCGGGTTCCGATCGATCACCGGAAACCACGTGCTCTGAATCTGCACCATAATACGGTGGCCCTGTTTGAAAGTATGATCGTTTGCCGGAAATACGATCTGGTAATGATTGACTGCATTCGCGCCGAGGGCCTCGGGCTTCTCAAAACTCTTCAGGTAACGCCCACGAAACACATCGCCCGCGATCATGAGTTGGTATCCACTCATTGTGTGATCAGCTTCGTATTTGTCCGGATAGACGTCGATCAACTTCACGATCCAATCGCTGTCAGTTCCTGAGGTTGAGGCAAAGAGATTGGCAATGATCCTGCCGGAGACGGTGACGGCTGCGGTAAGCGTGTCGCTTTCGAAAGTCAGCACATCCGGACGGCGATCGACAAAACGCTGGTCCTCAACCAGCCAGATGGGCCAACCCGAACGAACCTGGATCGGGCGTGGTCGATAAGGAACCGGATTCGCCGGATCCGAAACAAAACTATCAAATGCTTCGGGAGCTGCCGGCGGAGCTTCGAACGATAACTTTTTATTGGCTTGCAGATAGAGTTTACGATCCGTGATGTGCTGCTTCGGCGGCCATACACTGTGTTCAACCCACTGGTTCTCCCCGGTTCGAAACGTCAACGCCTCGGGACGTTCGCTCGTGCCTTTGCCCTTTAAATAGTGCGCGAAGAAAGGCGCGAGGATGCTGCGCCGGTAATGAGCCGCCGTCGGACTGCCAAAATCAATGCGACCGAGTTTGCTGCCATCGCCGCGCGACCAGCCGCCGTGATTCCATGGACCAACTACGAGGAAGTTTTGTTTCGCGGTGTCGTGGCGCTCGAGTAGTTCGTAGATCTTGATCGGGCCATAGAAGTCTTCCTGGTCCCACCAGCCGGCAACGTTCATGATCGGCACGGTGACACGATTCAGCCATGGCGCAAAAGCCTGTCGTTTCCAAAACGCGCTGTAATCAGGCTCGTTCACAAAGTGGGTCCAACTCGAAAGCTTGCCGTGGAAGTACTTTTTATCGGCATTCGCGAGCGAACCGAGATTCAGATACCACTCGTAAGCGTCGAGTTTATCGATGATGGTGGTGGGGTCGGAGATCTCCTTCGACGACTCCATCATGTAGGCGTACTCAAAACCGTAACTCAAACGAAAAGCGCCGTTGTGATGAAAGTCGTCGCCGATCCACATGTCGGCAGGCGAGGCTTGTTGGACCACGGCTTTGAGAGCGGGATGCGGATCGAGCATTCCCATCACTGAGAGCCAGGCTCCGTAACTCGTACCCGCCATGCCGACGCGGCCGTTATGATTCGGAACCTTGTTCAGCAGCCAGGCAATCGTGTCGTAGGTGTCGGTGCTTTCGTCGATGGCGTTCTTGACTTTTGGATCACGCGGCTGGCGAAGCATCACGAATTCGCCTTCCGACTTAAAGCGGCCGCGAATGTCCTGTCGCACAAGGATGTAGCCGTCGGAAGAAAGCTCGGAGAGTGTAGTGGCTAGTTGGTCTGACTTAATCTGGCCGAGGCCGTAAGGGGTACGAAGGAGCAGGATCGGAAGAGCTTCGGTTGCCTGCGCTGGTGCGTCGATCACGGTGTAAAGACGAACGCCGTCGCGCATCGGGATCATCGCTTCCGTGCGCGTGTAGTCCGTGGGTTTGTACTGAGCGTAAGCGACTACAGGAACGCAAAGGATCAGAAAAGCAACAAGTATTTCCCACGCAAAGACGCAAAGACGCAAAGAAGACGCAAAGAAGAGCCATAATGAATCCCTGTTTTTCTTTGCGTCTCCTTTGCGTCTTTGCGTGGGATGTCTTCATCGCTATTGCCTATTCCCCTTCGACACGCGGTCGATTGGCGCCGGGCGCGGGACTCGTCGCACCGGATTCTGCTCCAGCAATCGCAACGCTTCCTGCACCGCGCGTTCGAGTTGCGGATCGCCTCCCTTATTTACTTCAGCGGGCGTGTACTGAACCTCGATATCGGGTGCGACACCAATATTCTCCACGTCCCACTCACCTTTCAAGTTATAAAACGCGAGATTCGGCGCAGTGATACCCCCGCCATCAATCGTCGCCGGAAACCCGAGTGTCCCAACCAACCCACCCCAGGTGCGCGTTCCGATCAGTGGTCCAATCTTGCGCAACCGGAAGTAATACGGCAACGCATCGCCACCCGAACCCGCCGACTCGTTGATCAGCATCACCTTTGGTCCATAAAGACCGGCGATCGGCGAAGTAATCGGATTTCCGTCACGCAACGCAAAATATCCAACCAGCTTGCGATCGAGTTCATTGACGATGTAGTCAGCAACCATGCCGCCCTGGTTGTAACGCTCGTCAATCACCGCGCCTTCTTTATCCTGTTGCGCGTAATAATAACGCGTGAAATACGTGTAACCGGGATTAGCGGTATTCGGCAGCCAAACATACGCGAGCTTGCCGTTAGACAGTTTGTCGACGATGCGCCGGTTGTTCTCGATCCATGCTCGCGTGCGCAGCGTGTCTTCACTGGCCACCGGAACCACGGTGATCAGGCGCGAACCTTCGGCACCCGGTGTTTTGCTAACGCGAATGAGGGTCTGCCGATTCGCTGTTCCTTCAAAAAGACTATAAGGATTTGTGGGCGGCGCGAGTGGGCGGCCATTCACCTCGAGCAGATAATCACCTTCAGCAACCTGAATCCCGGGCGCGCTAAGCGGTGCTCGTAATTCCGGATTCCAGTTTTCGCCAGTGTAAATCTTCTTGATGCGATAGCGGCCATTCTCGATTACGAAATCAGCACCCAACAAACCGACTTGCACCGGATCTTCGCCAGGCACATCGCCTGTACCAGTCAGATACGAGTGACCGACGGTGAGTTCTCCTCCCGTCATCGCAATCAGGTAACTCAGATCGGCACGATGGCCCACAAACGAAAGCAGTGGTTTGTATTTTTCGTAGATTGCCTGCCAATCAGCGCCATGCATCTTTGCGTCGTAGAAATATTCACGCTGGATGCGCCATGTTTCCTGAAAGATCTGTGCCCACTCAACTCGCGGATCGACTTTCGTTTCCAACGTGGCCACGTTTAGTGGTCCATCACCGACTTTCGCCGGCCGCTCGGTCGCGACAACCCCCCAGCGTCCCGGTCCATCAGCTTGATAAAGCAGCTTCTTCTTGTCGGCAGAAATTGCGTAAGCACGAACACTGCCTTCGAGAAACGGCGCCGCTGTGCGTTCACGCAATTGATAACGCTGCAGGCGTAACGATCCCGGTGGGCCACCGGGAAGTGGTTCGGTATAGAAGAATGTTCCGGCTGCGCCGGCGTTTAGGTTGCTGTAATCACCGGCAGGAATGTTTACCGCCAGCACTCGCTGATTGATTCCGTCGACATCGATCCGCACAACCGGTTTCGCATTTGGATCAGGTTTAGGCGCGGCGGCAGCATCAGCACTTGGAGGCTTAGGTTCGTCGCCGGTTTCAGGCAAGAGTGGTGAAGGCTCGCTCGCGTTTAGCACGACCAGATAAATGGCGCGCCTAACCGGGCGATCGAGCGAGCTCATCTCTAACCAACTCGTCCGTGGTCCAAAATCCGTGCTCGCCATGAAGTAGAGATACTTGCCGCCGGCGTCGAAGGTCGGCGAGATCGAATCGGCGAGCCCATCTGTGACTTGATACGCTTTCTTGTCAGTCCATGAATAAACGAAGACCGCCCGCAAATGACTCGCAAGACTCTTCGAATACGTGATCCACTTCGAGTCGGGAGACCAACTCGCGTTGAAGCGCCGGCCGGGATCAGGATAAGAGTCACTATCAATCTTTGTCGCAGTGCCGGATGCGACTTCTATGGTCCAAAGGTTGTTGTGATTGTCGTCGAGCAGGATGTGCTTGCCGTCTGGCGACCACGAAGCGTTGTCGAAATACGACTTCGCCGGCAAGGCAACGGCACGCGCCGCGGTCACTCCGGTCGGCTCGCCAATCATCAATTGATACTCGCCACTCGTATCCGAAAGCCAGGCTATCTGTGTTCCATCAGGAGACCAGACAGGATCGCGATCGTGTGCGCCCGAGCTTTGCGTAAGGTTCCGAGAATCACCTTTTTCTGACGGCACGGTAAAAATTTCGCCACGAGCTTCAAACGCCGCCCGAGTTCCGGTCGGCGAAAGGGTCGCGTTGCGAATCATGCTCGCAACTTTCTTGAATTGCGGACGCGCCCACGGCAGATCACCCGTCACTTCGATGTTCAGCCGCTGTCCTTTACCTGACTTCGCATCCACCAGATAGATGTAGCCGGCTTGCTCATAGACCACCGCATCGGGACCTGCTGAAGCGGTCATTACGTCGAAATCTTCGTGTTGTGAAAGTTGGGCCAGTTGCCTGGTATCGAGACGATAAGCAAACAGATTTACAGTGTGATTGCGATCGGACAGGAAGTAGATCGTGTTGCCGATCCACATCGGAAAACTGTCGTTGCTGTTGGTCCAGGGAAGTTTTTGGACCGAGTGATCGGCGAAATTGACGATCGAAATCGGGTGCGTTCGTCCACCGCGATAATGTCGCCACATGCTGGCTTCAAACCATTCGGGAACGAACGCCGTGGAGAATTCTTCGTACGCGAGGCGAGAGCCGTCGGGTGAATACGAACCCCAGAAAGCTCGTGGTAACGGCAGGCGTTCCGGCAGGCCTCCATCCAGGCTGATGGACCAAAGCTGCATGTACGCCTGTTGCGGCGAGGCGGTGCGAGTGGAAGCAAAGATGATGCTTCTTCCGTCAGGTTTCCAACCGCGCACACGATCGAGACCAGGATGATACGTCAGTCGCCGCGGATCGCCGCCGTTTGCTGAGACCACGTAGACGTCAGTGTTGCCTGCGATTGTGGCAGTGAAAGCGATTTGCGAACCGTCGGGTGAAAAACTCGGATCGATCTCGAGCGAAGGCGTGGACGTAAGCCGTCGAGCACTGCCGCCGCTGCGTGGCACGACCCACAGATCACCGGCGTACTCGAACGCGACCGAGTCACGGCTAACCGTCGGATGACGCAACAAACGCGTCCCCTGCGCTTCAACCTGCGACGTCACGCAGAGCACTAGAAAAAACGTAAACGCAATTTTGATGTACATAGATTTATCGCGATGGTGCGACTGTAGGGGCGGCCCTCCGTGGCCGCCCTAGTCTGGAACTAAGATTCGTCTTTCCCTAAAAACCTACGATACCGTGGCTCTCTTATTGGGAGACCAGGAACTTCGTACGCTAGGGCGGCCACGGAGGGCCGCCCCTACAGTCGCACCCCGACGTCAGAACTCGAAACGCAGACCGACTTGCCCTTCGCGCCCCGGTTGCACCTGGACCAGCGAACGGAACGGCACCGCAACGCCGGATCGAGTCTCCAATGCCGCCGCATTCTGCCGGTTGAACACGTTGAAGAATTCAAACAGAGCATGCAGCTTCACGCGTTCAGTCAAGTTGAACCGCTTCGTCAATCGCAAGTCGAGATTCACGTATGACGGACCGGTAAACGCATTTCTTCCTGGACCATGATCGATTGCGTTGAAGGTTCCATCACCGTCGGGATCCTCGAGCGACGAAGCCAGCGTGCGACTAAAGTGAAATCCACTCTGCGTACGGAAGATGCCGCTAACCTGCATCTGCCACGGCAACTCCAGCAATCCGTTGAGCTGAAACGTGTGGGCCACTGAAAGATCCGACGGACCTTTGTCGAGATCCGGTCCATTCACAAACGTTCCGGCCTTGGCCACAAACCGTCCGTTAGCACGTACAAACGAACTGGCCTCATTGGTCCTACCCGTTCCAGTTTCCGTCACCACCGGCGCTATGCCTATGAAACTGTCAGACGGCATCGTGTTGATTCCGAGCTGATTGTCTGTCTCATCGGCAAAAGCGTAGCTGCCGCTCAAACTAAATCGCCGCGCAAAGCGCCTCGTGAAACTCACGATAAACCCATCATATTCACCGCTATACCATGGACCAAAAGTCGCGATCGGCCCGGCACTAAACGGTGGCAAAAACTGTCGTGTCGATGCGCGCGAAGCAAACGAGATATTCGCCGAACGCGTACCGAGCATGTTCTTCATGTTTCGATGATAGTAATCGGCTTCGATCACGATGTTCTTGATCTCGTGTTGCACGCCGATACTCATGCTTTCAGTGAACGGCGTCTTGAAGCTGCGATCAATGTCGGTTGGAAACAGTTGCGCCGGAATCGCCGCATGTGACAAAGCGCCAAACGGTCCCCAGAAAAAGAACCCCGGCGCTTTGCCGACTGCCGCGGCAGCCTGAAGCAGATATTGATCGGGAGTCAGCCCTGAAAGTGCCTGAATGTTGCTGATATTGATCACCGAATTCGCCGGTATGAGCGCATGATTTGCAGCGACCACCCGGTTCAGCCGGTCAATGCCGATAAACAGACCCGGCGAGAATGGGCATGCAACATTCCCACCGGTGATCTGCGCGTCAGTTAGATTTGGGGAGACGCAAAGTCCACCGGGAAACAGTGTGGAGTTAATCACGGCCGGCGCCAGTGAGGGCACGCCAAAAAATCCGCGTGGATACGAGAACGGTTGAATCACACGTCGATCGGCGCCGCCGAAAGCCGGAACATCGCGCACGAGGCCGAGTCGAAACTGGTCGTAAAAGATTCCGTAGTGACCGCGAATCACCGTGCGCTGTGCGGCCTGCCACGCAAAACCGACCCGCGGCGAGAGGTTTCGCTTGGTGATAAATTCCGAGTCGTAATCCCAGCGCATGCCGAGATTCAAAGTGAGTTTCGGATGAAACTTCCAGTCGTCCTGAATAAACAGCGCGTTGTAGTTATTGCGCAGATGAATCTCGTTGGCTTCAGGAGTTAGACCACCGGCGGTGGTCACAGTAAAGAAGCCGGCGTTGATTGGTCCAAAATTGATGAAGTCGTCGACGGTGGCGAAGAGTTGCAGGTTCAATGTCTGCGACTCAATTCCGTCAACCTTGGTGCGGAGATAGTTCCAACCAAACTTTACGTTGTGATCCCCGAACAGTTTGTTGGCGTGGGCCGACAAAGTAACGTACTGCTGGTCCAATCCGGTGCGTGACGTCGGATTACCAAAACCAAACGAACCAAGATTACCGAAGAGCCCGCCCGTATTGTTTGAGCTGAACATCTGAAAGGTGGTGCCAACGCCTGCTTCAGGGTGCGCGGGGCGCGTTTCGTTTGTGTCGCCGCGATAACCACCGCGCAAAGTCAGAACCCAGGGATTGCTTTTATCACCCGCCAGGATCGTGTCGCTGAAGCCCAGCAACAGGTGACGCTCGCCGGTGTTTTGTCTTCGTGATGGCAGGTCAGTCGCATTCGAGAGCGGCAGAAACTCGCGCACGTTGCCGTTAACGTAATTTACTGACTGGCTCAAACTATGCCTGCCGAGTTGCTCGTCAAACTTGAAAAAGCCGCGCGTTTCATGAGTGCGCGACGGATTGTTGAACGAATTCTCAAAGTCGCGTGCGACCTGCGGCGTTCCTGCCGGAAAAACAAAGTTCAGTTCGCGATTCTCTCGAATGCGCTCGACTGAAGTAAAAAAGAAAACCTTGTTCTTAACGATTGGACCACCAAGCGCAATGCTACCGTCCCAACGCTGCAGGAACGGCGCTTCAGTTTCTGTCGGGTCGAGTGAGTTAGGCGCATCAAAGACGTTGTTGCGAAAGAAAATCGAAGCCAGACCGTGATACGCGTTGCCACCGCTGCGCGTAATCACATTGACCACCGCGCCTGACGCCTGCCCAAACTCAGCACGAAAACCCGCCGTCATTACTTGAAACTCGGCGATCGTCTCCTGATTAAACTGTGAAGCAGCGCCGCCACTGACGGTGTTTTTGTTTGGCTGCCCATCGATCATGAAATTGTTGTTGCCGGCTCGCTCGCCCAGCACCGGCGTCGAATTGTCGCTTCCCACGTTGGCCTGGCGATTGATCACTACGCCGGGCACGAGTTGCATCAGGTCTAAATAGTTACGACCGTTGGTGGGCATCTCCTTGATCTGCTGCGGAGTAACGGTGGCGCCGGTTGAGGAGGCAGTGGGATTCAACAACTGTGCGTAACCGACAATATCGACCTGGCCTGAAACTGCGCCGACTTCGAGCGGAATATCAAGCGTCAAAGTTCGGTTGACGGTCAGCTCAACCTCGTCAAAGGTTCGCGTGGCGAAGCCGGTGTGCGTCACCGACATCGAATAATTTCCAGCCGGCAAAGCCGTCACGCGGTAAAACCCTTCGGCATCACTAGTCGCCGTACGCTCAATGCCGAGCGCGGCTGACTTCACCGCCACCTGCGCGCCCGCAACAACGCTTCCCTGCGGATCTCTGATCGTTCCCTCGATGGTTGAGACTGTGGTTTGGGCCAGAACACTTGAAGCCGCCAGGAGAAAACAAAAGACGAGTAACAAAGAGCCACCGCGATAGCCTTGCATGATTCCGCCTCCTTAGGAGAAGAGAGTTGTTGGAACCCGAGTTCTGGCCGGATCACGCAGATCAGCGCCGTTTGGGCGCCGCCACGATCTGCGTAATGCAGTGGCCGCTATATAACATCGTCCGTTGCACTGTGTCAATTCTTGTACAACATTTGTTGCACGGAGCAAGACGCTGTGCTATTTTCTCGCGGCCATGCAGGCCAGAATATTCGAGCACCAGCAGACGCCGGCCACTCCCGCAATCAAGATTGATGGCGTGGAAATTCGTTTAATCCGTTTACCGCTCATCGAACCGTTTGAGACGAGCTTCGGCAAAGTTGATTCGCGGTTGATCTTTCTGGTGTGTCTCGAAGCTGAAGGACTGACCGGCTGGGGTGAGGTGGTTGCCGCCGAAGAGCCGCTTTACAGTTATGAAACTACCGCGACTGCGCTGCACATAATTCGCGACTTTCTTGCGCCGGCCCTCGTTGATGGTCCAATAGGCAATCTTGGCGAACTGGCCAAACGTCTCGCACCGTTTCGCGGCCACAACATGGCCAAGGCGGGGCTGGAACTGGCATTCATGGATTTGTTGGCCCAGGTAACGAAGCAATCGTTGTCGGCCGTACTTGGTGGCGAACTGAAAAGTATTGCGGTGGGAGTGAGTCTGGGAATTCAACCCACAGTGCCGCAGCTTCTCGAACGCGTAGAGCGCTACCTCAAGCTCGGCTATCAGCGAATCAAGTTGAAGATCAAACCAGGCTGGGACATAGACGTCGTGGCTGAAGTGCGACGCAACTATCCTGAGATTCTGCTTTCAGTTGACGCGAATTCGGCCTACACGATCAACGATCGCGAACACCTGAAAAAACTCGACGATTTCAATCTGTTGATGATCGAACAGCCGTTGCAAAACGACGACTTGATGGATCACGCTCGGCTACAGGAATACATGAGCACGCGACTCTGTTTAGACGAAAGTATCATCAATCATCGCCATGCTCGACTGGCCCTCGAATTGGACAGTTGCAGGATCATCAATATCAAGGTGGGCCGGGTCGGCGGGTACTCGGAAGCGCTTGCGATTCACGACTTGTGTGTTGGGCGACAGATTCCGGTGTGGTGTGGTGGCATGCTCGAGTCGGGCATCGGGCGGGCACACAACATTGCGCTCGCGAGTCTGAAGGGTTTCACATTACCAGGTGATATTTCCGCCAGTTCACGTTATTTTGAACGCGACGTTATCTCGCCGGCGGTCACCGTGACCCCGGAGGGCACGGTAATCGTCCCCGAAGGCCCAGGTTTGGGATTCGCTGTTGACTTGGACTTCATTAAGCATTCGACTGAAAATCGGGTATATATCTCGCGCATGAAACCCTAAGCCCGGTCCCCCGACAAAGGAGCAAAGTATGGCAGCGAGTAATTCGCCCAATGGTCGCGACGTCAATGGCTCCAAATCTTCGCTAACCTCGCTTGAAGTCCGTTTTGCACAATCGCCGCTGAGTGGAACTCGGCGTCAACTGATTCGAGAGATCCTCGATAATCACGAACAAACTTTCTTTCTCTCGTCCCGCGAAATGGCGAAGCGTTACAACGTCGATGCGGCGACGATTGTGCGCACGGTCCAGGCGCTGGGTTACGAACGCTTCGCGGACTTTGCGGCTGATCTGCGTCAGCATTTCGTGAATCACATCACGCCGTACACAGTTCTGAAAGCGGCTACGCAGGAGAAACGAAGTGTCAGCGATCAGGTGCAGCACTGTCTCGAAAGAGACGTCGAGAGCATGAGCATTTTGCGCTCGAGCCTGGAAATGAACCGCGCAGTTGAACTGGCCCGGCGCATTCACGGCGCGCGGCGCATTCTGGTAGTGGGAGTGGATCTGGCCGCCTCGCTGGCATGGTTTCTGGCTTATGGTCTAACTCCGCTTGGCTTCGACGCACACGCACCCGTAGGCAGCACCGGCAACCTGCAACACAAGATCGATCTGTTGACTGAAAAAGATCTGCTGGTAGCGATTAGCTTCGGCAAATGTTTGCGCGAGACCGTGGAAGCAGTGCAACGAGCACATGCAGGTGGAGTACCGACATTTGGTATTACAGACAGCGACACTACCCCCATTGCCCTGCACTGTGATGATTATCTGGTGGCCTCGACGAGCAGTCCTTCGTTCACCGGATCTTACGTGGCGCCAATGGCGCTATTGAATACGATCATCGTCGCCTGTGCTCACCTGCGGCCAAAGCGCGCCCTCGCCATGTTGAGTCGCACCGAACAGGAATATCGCACCGGCACACGCTGGTACCAGGACCCCCTGCGGCGCAGCCGCCCATCCAACGACGGACCAAAAACTACCCGTAAGAAAAAGTAGCGTTTCTCTTGTTGACGTCCGACAGGTAAGGTTTTATACTGCGCTCCCTGTCGAAGACCGAGGGGAAACATGAAAGAAATACAAACAGATCTTTTGCAGGGCACGCTCGATCTGCTGGTGCTCAAAACATTGCAAACCGGCGCCACGCACGGTTGGGACATTGCCCAGCGAATTCAGCAGGTTTCAGGCGAAGTGTTGCGCGTCGGTCAGGGCTCACTGTATCCAGCGTTGCACCGGCTGGAAGAACGCGGCTGGATCCGCTCCGAGTGGGGAGCTTCAGACAACAATCGTCGCGCCAGGTTTTACAAGTTGACCGCCGCCGGTCGTAAACAACTAACGGCGCAAACTGAATCCTGGGAACGGTTCACCGGCGCCGTCAATCTCATCCTCAAAACCACATGAGTCGCTTTTTCTCCAAACTCAAACGGCGGCTGCGAGCTCTCTTCCGCAAGACCGAAATGGAAAAAGAGTTGGATGATGAACTCCAATTCCATCTCGAGAAAGAGACTGAGCAGAATATAGCGCGGGGCATGAGTCGCGAAGCAGCTCGCCTCGCTGCCTTGCGCAGCTTCGGCGGTGTTGAGCAAGTGAAGGAGCAAAGCCGCGACGTGCGTGGGGTGCGTTTAATCGAAGAACTATTCCAGGACCTGCGCTACAGCTTCCGCGTGTTGATACGCAAACCGGCCTTTACTCTTACCGTCATCATCACCCTCGCGCTCGGGATTGGCGGCAACACCGCGATCTTCAGCGTCGTAAACGCCGTCTTGCTGCGCGAGTTGCCGTACAAAAATCCCGATGAGGTGATGTGGGTCTGGTCCAAACGAACAGATCGTGAAAAAGCTCCCTTCACCTTGCCTGACTTCACTGATTATCGCGATCAGAACCAGACTCTCGAACAGCTCGCGGCTTTTTGCAGCGCGGGGCTGAATCTCGCCGGCACTGAAAAACCCGAGCGGCTTCCGGCCATGAGAGTCTCGGCAAATATGTTTGACCTGCTTGGCATCGAAGCCGCTGCGGGGCGTTTGCTTGAAGCGCAGGATGACGATCCGGCTCGCAAACCAGTGACGGTTTTGACGTACGAATCATGGCAGCGACGCTTTGCCGGCGAACAACAAATCGTTGGAAAAGAACTGAATCTCAATGGCGAAAGCTATACGGTTGTTGGCGTCTTGCCGTCGCAATTCAGTCTTCCGGATCGAGAAGCTGAACTCGTAGTTCCGTTGCGCCCACTTCTCGACCCACTGCGTGATGAACGCAGTTCGACAAATTTTCTGCGTGCTATCGCACGACTCAAGCCCGGTGTTACACGTCAACAAGCGGAGGCCGATCTCACATCAATCGTAGGCCGGCAGCGGCAACAATTCGGCGATGCTTACTTGAAGAAGACCGGCGTACGGATGGTCCCGGCTTTTGAAGAGATGGTGGGAAGTATACGAACTGCCCTCTGGGTATTACTCGGCGCCGTCGGCATGGTCCTGTTGATAGCGTGCTCGAATCTCGCCGCACTCTCGCTTGCACGAGCCACTGCACGCTTTCGCGAGATGTCGATCAGAAAGGCTCTCGGCGCAACGTCGGTGCGATTGGTCCGCCAACTTCTCGCGGAGATTTTGCTGTTAACAGTTGCCGGTGGTGGCGCGGGGTTGTTGCTGGCGATTTGGGGTGTCAAGTTTCTCCTGGCTCTCAGCCCCGCACGTCTGCCACGCGACAACGAGATTGTCGTGGATTTACGAGTGCTCGCTTTTGCAGCAGGAGCATCAATCCTGGCGGCGATAATTTCGGGCGTACTTCCGGCGTTGCAGTTAGCGCGTTCGAAGACTGTGGCGGGATTGTTGGGTGGCAACGGACGTGGAGCAGGTGATGCCGCAGTGAAGAACCGTTCGCGAAGCGTTCTTGTGATTGCCGAGGTAAGTCTATCGTTCATTCTGCTCATCGGTGCAGGTTTGCTGGTTCGAAGTTTCATTAGCGCACAGGCCGTCGACCCGGGCTTTGATCCGGTGAACGTTTTGACGGCGCGACTTTCGCTGCCTAAAGACGGCTATGAGGACCGGGCCGCACTCTCGCTCTTTCATGACAAACTCGCGGAACGTTTGCAGGCTTTACCGGGGGTCGAATCAGTGGGCGCAACGTCGTTGCTGCCGATGAGTCCGGGATTGAGAACGATTCCACTACTGCCCAAAGGTGAAGCATCGTCAAAGGGTGAGTCGTACATGACGCAGTATCGCCTGGTTAGTCCTGATTATTTTCGCGCCATGAAGATTCCGTTGCTTCAGGGACGAGTCTTCGATACCCACGACAAGGCAGATCGGTACTCAGTTGCGATCGTCAATGAGAATCTCGTACGAAAGTTTTGGCCCAACGGTAATGCACTCGGCATGCAGGTTCTGATCGACGACAACAATGTCGGACCTCGTCCGGTTCAGATTGTGGGAGTGGTTGGCGACGTGAAGCACGTGAGTTTAGAGGACAAGCCCACCATTGACATCTATTTGCCGCTGGCCCAGATCCCTGAAGATGGCGTGAGCACGCTGGTTAACGGACAGCATTGGGTGATCCGCTCCACCGCTGACGCGAAAAGTTTGGAAACTGCATTTCGTAATGAACTGCGGTCAATTGATCCTGACGTGGCTACTGCTAATGTCCGGATCATGGAAAGTTATTTGTCGGAATCGATCGCACCGCGACGCTTTAACTTGCGACTGCTGACGATCTTCTCGATCGCGGCACTACTGCTCGCAGCGACTGGCGTGTATGGCTTAATTAGTTATTCAGTTTCGCAACGCACACCAGAGATTGGAATTCGACTCGCGTTGGGAGCGAGTCGACAGAACATCTTTCGCATCGTGCTTGGTCAGGGTTTGCGATTGGTGCTGATTGGTCTCGCACTTGGACTAATTGGAGCATTCGCATTAACGCGACTAATCCGGAGTTTGATGTTTGGCGTTACACCAAGCGATCCACTGACGTTCGTTACAGTATCATTAATCCTGATCGTGATTTCGTTGTTGGCTGGTGGTTTACCGGCACTTCGCGCAACCAAACTCGATCCTCTACGTGCCTTAAGATCAGAGTGAATATTTGCCACGGATTACACGGATAATCCGTTTAATCCGTGGCTAATAACTTCGAGCCATGGAGTAGCGCTGGGAAAGCAAGAAGCGCATCCTTCCTTACGCCCCACGTCGTAAACATGTATCCAAGCATCTTTGGACCAGCCTGTGAACGGCTGTACTGAATCAACGCCTTCGTCGCATCGATGTTCTTCCACCCAGTCGGCACGACACGAAATCCCTTCTCCATAAACATCGGGAGCGAAGGGTAACTACCACGATCCTCGTAATGCCAGTCGCAGATAATGATATCTTTCGGAATCAGATCGATCGCCGTGAAGGTGCCGTTCTTTGACGCTTCCCACTCACCCAGATCGTACTTCGTGCCATCGATCAGTCGATCGCCCCACATCAACATTTCCACTTTGCGTTTGCGTACCAAGTGTCTATGAAGTTTTTTCACGGCATCCGCAAACAGCACGCCCGGATCTTTACCCTTCGTCGCCGGCGATTGTTCAGAACCGAGCAGAAATACCTCGTCCATGCCAACGTGAAAAGCATCAGCGCGGAAAGCATCGATAATCTCGTCCATCAATTTGAAGACGATTCGCCAGACTTCCGGATTCGTCGGATCCCATTCACGACAGTAGATGCCCTCATTCTTTGGAAAAGCGCCCGGCGTTAAATCAAACTTTGGATAAACAGTCAGCAGCGGGAACGTCTTGTCTTTCCACGATTGATGGCCCAGCGACTGAAACTCCGGAATCAAACGAATGTTCAGCTTCCGGCACAACTCCGCGAAACGCCGCGCTCCAGCCTTTGTGATCGGGGTTGAACCACGTCGCAGTTCCGGATGCGATTTGAATTCGAAGTCGTAATCGACTTCGAGAATAATGACGTTGATTCCAAGGCCGGCGAGACTTTCAAGATTCTTTCCAAGCTCGTCGAGGGCACTGTCAGTGTTGTAATCAAGCAGATGGATCGCCCGCCACGGTTTCGGATTCTTTGTTTTGGCACTCACGTTTACGAACGCGACGAAGATGATGAATACTGCGATGCTTAAACAACGGAACAATGGAGTAGACTCACTTTTCGGATAGTAGTGGGATGCCGTCTGAAGACTAATTTGTCCGTATAGAATGGTCAACCCGTAAGGTTTAAGATAGTTCTTGTAAGGCATGTCAGAGCAAAGCAAGATCACAAGACGCGAGATCTGCCTCGCAGCAGTGGGTGCGGTGACATCGCTCATTGCCGGCGCTGCGTGTAGCCGGCTGAGCGGTTCGGCAGTGCGACACGACGGACGCCTGACTGCGCGTCCACGAATCGACGTTAAGACAACCGGCGCCGGGCAAATCATGCTCGGCCTGGATCGTAAACGCGATGCGATACTTCAGTTACCTAAAAACGCCGGCGACAAAGCGCTTCCGTTATTAGTGATGTTGCATGGCGCGACCCAGAGCGCTGAAGACATGTTCTGGTACCTCGGTGATGTACCCGATGAGACCGGCGTAGCGATACTCGCTCCAAACTCGCTCGGCTCGACGTGGGAGTCGATCGGGCGCACTGGTTTTGGAGACGACGCGGCCTACATAAACCGCGCGCTGCAGAAAGTATTTGAAACTACCGCGATCGATCCGGCGCGAATCGCGCTCGGCGGGTTCTCGGATGGCGCCAGTTACGCGCTCTCGCTCGGTTTAATGAATGGCGACTTCTTCAAAAGTCTGATCGCCTTCTCGCCGGGATACGCGCTTGATGCCGGCATTCATGGAAAGCCACGCGTTTACATCTCTCATGGTACTCACGATCGCATTCTGCCGATTGATCGCTGCGGCCGTCGCGTTGCGTCGGAACTAAAAGCTCGCGGTTACGACGTCACCTTTCACGAGTTTGACGGTAATCACGAAATCCCCGCCGACATCTGCCGCGAAGGTTTCTCATTCATCTGAATCAGCCACAAGAAGGCGCCAAAAGCATAAAATGACTTGGATAAATGTCTCGTGCTTTTTGTGGCCGATTCATTTCAAAGAGGCGTCCTATTGACGGTCGATAGGACCGGGCGCTACACTCAAGTCGCTCCTATCGACTGCATAGAGGAAGGCGAATGAACAAACAGCAAGCCGACTTGTACAAGCAGGGTACGCTCGAACTTCTGATCCTGAGACTGCTGAGCTCGGGAACGCTGAATGGCTGGGACATCATGCAACGCATTCAGCTTGTCTCCGGTGAAGTGCTCAGCGTTACACCCGGCTCGCTTTATCCCGCATTGCACCGCCTCGAATCACGCGAACTCATCTCGTCTGCCTGGCGCCAGTCGGAAAACAATCGGAAAGCCAGGTTCTATGCACTGACCGCCCGTGGTCGCAAGCAACTCGACGCGCAGCGGAAACAGTGGGAACAATTCTCCGACGCGGTCGCTCTAATTCTTCGCGACGCCTAAACGAAAATCGTTCATGCAATCCGCGTAAATCCGTGTCCTAGTTTTTCGGCGTAGCCGCAGCAGGCGCCTTCTCGAGTTTCTTCAGATTCTCGACTGCGCTGGTGTTATTCGGATTTAGTTCCAGCGACTTCTTGAAATTCTGAATCGCAAGCTCGCGTTCGTTGGCAGCCATGTAAGCCTCGGCAAGACTGTCGTACGTGTTGAACCCCTTGGGATACGCCTCGACGTTTAGTTTGAAGATCTCAATCGCTTCTTTGGATTTACCCGTGCGAAGTAATTGATAGCCGAGTTGATTGAGCTCCGGTTCGATGAAGTCGTAAGTCGCCGACTGGTTTGCCTTGAGATCGCGATACTGCGCGATACCTGCTTCGATTCCCTTCTCCGTAATCGTCTTGTGCAAAACTGAAATGATCGACATCTTTGGCGGATCGTAGGGCTGGTTGTAGAGAATCTTTCCGATCGTGTCACTCAGCCGCCGGAGATTGCCACTGCCCGTGTTATCAAGCAGCACAATCAAGTTCTTTTCATTTGGGAAACGCACGATGATGGTGCTGAAGCCATTGATGCCGCCACCATGCGCGAAGATCTGAACGTCTTTTTCGTTTTGTTTGAACGCGGCGTTGGTAACAGTCCATCCGTATGCATATTCCGCCAGGAATGGTTTGTACATCAACGCCTTCGACTGTGCTGACAAAACTTTGTCGGTGTAAAGCAGTTGGTCCCAGAAGTACAAATCCTCAACCGTCGAATACATTGAACCCGCTGCATACGGGATCGACATATCGAGATAAGGAGCATTGATGTAGCCATCGCCAGTTCGTTGGTAACCGGAAGCACGTTTTGGAAGGATCGTATTGTGATGATCGTAGCCAGTCTCTTTCATGCCGGCAGGATCGAAAATGTTCTCCTTCAGCACTTGCTCGTACGACTTGCCGGTGACGCGTTCAATAATCGCGCCGAGAAGGAAGTAACCGGAGTTGTTGTAAGCGAACTTCGAACCGGGCTCAAACTCGAGATCGCCGCTGGTGTACTTCTTCACGAAATCGTCCACCTTATAGGGATTACGACTAACGTTTTCGAAGAAACCCGGCTGGCCGGTGTAACTGGGAATTCCCGAGGTGTGTGTGAGCAGTTGATGAATCGTCACCTTCTGCCCGATGTCTTTGCGATAGTCAGGCAAGTAATCCGAGATCTTGCCGTCCAGTTTTAACTTTCCCTGCTCGACGAGTTGCAACGTAAGTGTCGCTGTAAACTGCTTGGTGATCGAGCCCAGTCGAAACTTGGTATCGGGCGTGTTTGGTAAGGACCACTCGATGTTGGCCATCCCAAACCCATCCTTGTAAATAACCTTCCCATTCTCAGCCACCAGCACCGTCCCGTGAAACTGCCGGTACTTGTGAGCGAGTGTAAGCACATCTTTGATCTTCGCCACATGCTCTTGCGCCAACGCACCAGGTTGGCAAACAAAGAGCACGATTGCGATCAACGAGATTAGTTTGGCGGATTGTAAAAATCTTTTTCTCATTGGATTGTCTCTGAAGAATCTGCAGAAATTACGTAGCGTTGTGCGCGCATTCTAGCATTGGAAAGAATGGTTGAACACGATTTACCTCGCACTTCCAGAAGTGAAGGTGTCGACCGCAGGGGTAGTGACTTGATTTGAGAGTAAGAAACTATGATCAGGTAGCGAGGTTTGAAGAACGCCAAAGGCGTTGACTAATTTCAGCCTGGGGTTGGAGCGGAGCGACAACCCCAGAATCAAGTTAGAAAAAATATACCAACCCTGAAAGGGTTTCTTCGCCGGAAACCCTTTCAGGGTTGATGAGAAACTTCGTTGTTTCCCGGGGTTCTCGCTTCACTCGAACCCCGGGCTGAAATTAGCCAACGCCTTCGGCGTATTCCAAACTAAGCCACTACTACCGCAGCAACCTTTAGGCTCAGACTTTGTTATTGGACTATTAATGTCAACCGTATGAGTGCACTTCTTGACGCATTAGAGAAGCAGTCGCGCCAACTCACGGCCAGGGAAAAAGCGACTCTTGCACGCATCCTGATCGAGGGAACTTGATCCCGAAACGGACGGTGAGGTTGAGGAACTGTGGATTTCCGAATCGCGGCGTCGCTATCAAGCCTATCGGAACGGTGAGATTGCGGCGCATTCGGGCGATGAAGTTATGGCCAGGGCGGGAATCGTCTTAAATGAGGTGATATCGGTTCCCTCACCTGACCTAGCAACATCAACTCAACTTAACAAAGTGCAGAGCTCGGAATGGCCGCCGTGCTCGGCCCAGCCGGCGGGTGTTGAGCCAACCTTGAGGTCTTTTAGGTTGCGATCGGCGCCGTGGGCGAGGAGAAATTCGACCATCGCGCGATGGCCGTTGAGCGCTGCATAGTGTAGACCGGTGCCGGTGAAGTCGAAGCCTCCGGGAAAAACATTGATCTCGGCGCCTTTGTCCAACAGGAGTTGTGCGGCGTCGATGTGGCCGTGCATACAGGCGAAGACAAAAGCGTTGTTGACGATGCCCTGCTGGTCCTGAGACCAGGAATTAACGCGATCCATGAGCGCCTGTTTTCCGGAGGTGTTGTGATTTGACGCGGCGATCGTTTCGAGATCGCGCCACGGCCAGTTGATCTTGCCGGCTTCGGGTTTTAAGTTTCCGTTCTCGTCAAAATAGCCGGCGATGAGATCCGTGCGACCGAGCCCGGCAGCAGTTCGCAGGTTCTGGATCTTCGCGCCGCGTTCCAGCAACAACGCGATCACGTTCTGGCTATTCCAGTACAGCGCTTCCTCCAGTGGAGACCAACCTTCACCATCAATCGCAGCGCCGCGATCGAGTAACAATTCCGCCACTGGTCGATTATCAATACTCGCTGATGCAATTAGTGGCTCATTCATCTCAGCGCCGGCATCGACGAGTACCGCGGCCATCTCCGCGTTGGCGGGTTTGTCTTTGCCGTCCAAAGCCACACATTGAAGCAACGTCGGATGACTTCGATTCGAACGCGACGTAGCCAGCGACGGATCCGCGGCGATCAGTGCTTTGAATTTTTCCAGATCGCCGGCGCGAACGGCTTTGATCGCAGGATGAAACTTTGATTCCATGATATTTGTTAGACAGGATTCACAAGATATCCTGTCCTATCAAACCTTAACGCTTTAACTCGACCAGCACCAACCGGATCGTTTTATCGCCAATATTCTCAGCCCAGTGCGCGTTGATCCCATCGCGATAGATCACGTCACCGGTCTTGAACTCACCATCGGTAACCGTACCGTCGCTCGCGTGATTGCGAAACTTGCCACCCTCGATAACATAAATCACATACGCCGGGTGCGAATGGGTTTGCTCCTTGTCGCCGGGCTTGAGCGTGGCTTCGAGCACACGCACTCGGGGATTCTCGAGTTTCAGAGCGATTGTTTTTGCGTTTACAGTCAACGGGTCCTGTTCACGTGTTACACTCGCGTCACTACGCACGAATCCAGACGCAATCAGGACCAAAACGAGGATAGCGATTCGTTGCATATTCACCTCATCGTGCTTGCACTTCGGGCTTCGCAGAACGGCTGAACAATACGCGAAGCCAGGCACAAATTACAAAGCAAATACTTACCGCTGACTGCGATCGATAACTAACAGCTTGCTGACCGGAGGACCGAAGCATTGAAGCAACGACAGATTATTTCACTGTTTCTAATCGCGCTCGTAGCGACATCACTTCTGGCGACATCGCTTCCAACCGGCGCCCAGAATAATCAGCCATATCAGGCAACGTTGATGGTCCATACAGATCGTCCTGGGCCAACGATCAACCCAAACATCTACGGTCACTTTGCTGAACACCTCGGCCGGCTTGTCTACGATGGTCTATGGGTCGGTCCTGACTCGTCCATTCCCAACACACGCGGCCTCCGCAACGATGTCGTCACAGCGTTGAAAGAGATGAGCGTGCCGGTGCTGCGCTGGCCGGGCGGTTGTTTCGCCGATGAATATCACTGGCGCGACGGCATTGGACCACGCGACAAACGCCCGCGCCGGCCAAACGCGAGTTGGGGTGGTGTAGACAATAACGCCTTCGGCACGCACGAATTCCTCGACCTCTGCGAAATGCTCGGTGCCGACGCGTACGTCAACGGCAACGTCGGCAGTGGCACACCGCAGGAACAGATGGAGTGGATCGAATACATGACCTCCGACTCTGACTCGACCCTCGCCAATCTGCGCCGCCAGAACGGCCGTGATAAGCCCTGGAAAGTTCCGTTCTTTGCAGTTGGAAATGAAACGTGGGGCTGTGGCGGGCACATGCGGCCCGAATATTACGCCGACCTTTATCGCCAGTACGCCACGTTTATCAAGAACCAATCAGGCAATCGCATTCAACGGCTCGCCTCAGGCTCGCACGACGACAATTACAAGTGGACTGAAGTGCTTATGGAACAGGCCGCGAGACATATGGATGGTCTGTCGTTGCACTACTACACGTTGCCGACCGGCAACTGGGGCAAGAAGGGTTCGGCGGTACAGTTTGAAGAAGGTGAATGGCATTCGACGCTCGTTCGCACGTTGCGTATGGAAGGATTCATACAAAAGCACAGCGCGATCATGGATAAGTACGATCCACAGAAGCGCATCGGGTTAATGGTCGATGAGTGGGGCACGTGGTACGACACGGAACCAGGTCGCGACATGGGCGCGCTCTACCAGCAAAACAGCCTGCGCGACGCAGTCGTTGCCGGAATCAATTTGAACATCTTCAACACGCACGCCGATCGCGTGCGGATGGCCAACATCGCACAGATGGTGAACGTGCTTCAGGCCATGATCCTCACGGACAAAGAAAAGATGGTGCTGACGCCGACCTATCATGTCTTCAGGATGTACAAGGTCCACCACGGAGCGACGCTGATTCCCGTCGATCTGAACACACCGGAGTACAAACTCGGTGAAACGACCGTGCCCGCGTTGCATGTCTCCGCTTCACGTGATCAAAACGGGCGACTGCATTTGTCCATCGTCAACCTCGACCCTTCACGTACGGCAGAACTCACGACTACGTTGTCAGGCACGGCGGTCAAGACGGTCGTGGGAGCAGTGCTGACGGCGCCGGCGATGAATGCGATCAATACTTTTGAAAAACGCGATGCGGTCAAGCCCGTGCCGTTTAGTGGTGCAAGGTTGCAGGGGAGTCAATTGAGTTTGAATATCCCATCGAAGTCCGTCGTGATGCTCGAAATCAAGTGACCGGATTTACAAGATGTTCAGGATAAATCTTGTGAATCATGTAAATCATGTTAATGAAAACTCGTTCGCTACTTTGCGCTCTGATAGCGTTGATTGCGCCGGTTCAATCATTTGCACAGTCACGCTTAATCGAAGCTGACTACCGCCATGTAAAAGGCCCACGAGATCGGTTTGCGCAACTCGTGGTCGGCGCGGGTCGCGCGGCGGAAGGGTTGCGCGCCGATTGGCAGCGAGATCTCGCTGTGGTTCATCGCGAGTGTGGCTTTGAGTACCTGCGCATGCACGGCCTGCTCGAAGACGAACTTGGCGTTTACTCAGAAGACAAACAAGGTCGTCCGATTTACAACTTCCAATACATTGACGCGATCTACGATGCCATTCTCAACACCGGCATGCGGCCATTTGTCGAGTTCGGGTTTATGCCGTCACGACTCGCCAGCGGCAGCCAAACGATCTTCTGGTGGAAAGGCAATGTCACGCCACCTCGCGATTACGCTAAGTGGGAAGGGCTAATCCGCGCGCTCGTGCAACATTGGACCAACCGCTACGGTCGCGACGAAGTACGCCAGTGGTATTTCGAAGTCTGGAACGAACCAAATCTAAAAGATGCCTTCTGGACCGGCGACCAGGTCGAGTACTTCAAACTCTATGATGCCACCGTTCGCGGAGTTAAGAGTGTCGCGGCTGACTATCGCGTCGGTGGACCAGCAACTGCCGGACGCGCCTGGGTGCCGGAGATGATCGAGCACGCAACCAAAGCGCGTATACCACTCGACTTCGTCACCACTCACGATTACGGCGTCACCAGCGGTGCGGTTGATGCTGACGGTACCGCGCAACTTTTTCTCGACGCATCTCCCGGCGCGATCGTTGCGGGTGTGCGACAGGTGCGAGAGCAGATCAAGTCATCGGCGATGCCAAACCTGCCGCTTCATTACACCGAGTGGAGCACATCCTATTCACCGCGCGATCCGGTTCATGATGCGTACATTTCCGCGGCTTACATTCTCTCGCGTCTCAAAGGCTCGGAGGGACATGTACAGTCAATGTCTTACTGGACTTTTACTGACATCTTCGAAGAGCCTGGTCCGGTGTCAACACCCTTTCATGGTGGATTCGGTTTGATCAACTTTCAGGGATTGCGAAAACCGTCGTTCTACGCGTACCAGTTTTTGAATCGCCTGGGGCGAGAGGAACTCAACTCAAGCGATCCGGATAGCTGGATTACAAGAGACGATGGTGGCGTGCAAGCGCTGTTCTGGAATTACACTCCGCCGAGCACGAAAGAGAGTAATCAGGTCTACTACAAACGCGATCTGCCGGCGAAAGAAATAGGCGCGGTGCGCGTGTCGATCAAGGGAATGCGTCGAGGAAGCTACACGTTGAATGTCTATCGCGTCGGGTACGGGGTGAATGATGTCTATACGGCTTACTTCAAGATGGGATCGCCGTCGACACTGACGCGTGAACAGGTGAAAGCGTTGTCACAAGGGAATGACGGACGAGCAATCACGAGTGTGCGAGTTGCGGTTGGAGGCGATGGGACGTTCAATCGAGAAGTTGCAATGCGGGAGAATGATGTTTATCTGTTGACGCTTAGTGCTGTGAGGTGAGCTTTATAAAGATTTACAAGATTTACAAGATTAGCAAGATGGAGACTTACGAGATGAAACACATGCAGGTTTTATCTTGTTAATCTTGGAAATCTTTATGAAGCAACGCGTACGCCTCACGAGCTCTTCCGAGGCGTGTTGTATCGCTTGAGAATCAGCTTCACGTAATTGCGTGTTTCCGTGTACGGCGGAATGCTGTTGCCATACTTCATTACTGCACCTTCGCCTGCGTTGTATCCCGCCAGTGCCAGGTCAACCCGGCCATTGAACATCTTCAACAGATCCTTCAAATAACGCGTGCCGCCCTTGATACTCTGAGCCACATCGTAAGGATTTGTCACACCGTAGCGCGCCGCAGTACCCGGCATGAGTTGCATTAGACCCTGCGCTCCCTTGGGACTCGTAGCGCCGGAATTAAAGCTCGATTCCTGAGCCATCGTGCAGTAGATCAAATAAGGATCAACCCCATACTGGTTGCCGTAGAAGCGAATCAAATTGTCGACCTTCGGGTTGCCAGTCGACCAAACGTGATTCACTAAGCCTTCTGCGACGACATTGGGATCGATCACCGCCGTCGGCTGATTAGCGGCCGCTATATCTCGGGCCACCTGCTCGACCTTTGCACGCGCGTCGGCGAGCTCTTTTTCGCCTTTTTCGTAATCCAGGCGCGAGATGAGCCCGTCGTCATATAGTTCTTTCGACTGTAGCTGTCGCTTTTCCAGACGCTCCACGTCACTCTGATAGAGCGTCGAAAGGTCCTTCAGGCTGGTCTTAATTTCAGTTTTGGATTCGGCCGGCGCGGGTGCCTGCTGCGCCGAAACCGTCGAAAATGCCCCAAACACGACAAAGCCGAGCAAAAGCGCGGCTTTGGAAAATCTTTGAAAAATGGCGCGAAAATCCAAACAACTGTCCTCCACAACAAGCTAGACACCCGAATCAGGCGGCCGGTTACGATGTCCATACGTTAATTAGCGTTCGCCAGGTTCAGAGAATTTCGCGGGCTGCGGCTATCGGCGGAAGTGTGAAATCTGTGGTATCGTGCCGCGGCCAACCCAACAGATTCCGAGGAGGTTTCCATGTTTAACCGGTTCAGAACCCTTTTGTTCCTTATTACTGTCGCTCTTCTCGCCAGTTCTCCACTCAACCTTCAGGCACAAACGGGCAAAGTCGCGCTCACGCACGAATCAATGTGGGCGATGAAGCGTGTCGGGGCGCCGGTGCCCAGCCCGGATGGCAAATGGGTAGTTTTCTCACTCGTGGAGCCGGCGTATGACGATAAGGATCAGGTGTCGGATCTGTGGATTGTGGCCACCAATGAAAACGAAAGACCGCGGCGTTTGACCTCCAGTAAAGGCGGCGAGGGCGGCGTGGCGTGGAGCCCTGACAGCCGTCGCATCGCTTTCACCGCCCGACGCGAAGGTGACGAGGTCAGCCAGATCTATGTGCTGGACGTCGCAAACGGCGGCGAAGCAGTGCGAATCACTTCCCTTTCCACCGGCGCGCGCTCGCCCCAGTGGCGATCGGATGGTCAGGCATTGCTCTTCGTCAGCAGCGTTTATCCAGGTGCGGCGGATGACGATGCAAACAAGAAGATCGCGGCTGACCGAAAAGCACAGAAATATCGCGTGCGTGCTTATGACAAGTTTCCGATTCGCAATTGGGATCGATGGCTCGACGATACGCAGACGCATCTCTTTGTTCAGATTGCTCAGCCCGGTGCAAAGGCGAAGGACCTGCTCGCGGGTACGAAGCTCGTGGCTGAACGCGGATTTTCAGGACGTATCACTGATTCCGCTGACGAGCTGGATGCAGTTTGGACCCCTGAAGGAGACGCAATTGTTTTCGTCGCATCTACTAATCGCGATGCCGCCGCGTATGCAGAGACAAATTTCTCGCTTTTCAAAGTATCAGGAAACGGCGGTGAACCGGTTCGCCTCACCACCGGCAACAACAATTTCACCCGCCCCACGTTTAGACCCGATGGAAAAGCGCTGTATGCAGCCATCGAAATCAACGGCGACGATAAAATCTACCATCTCGATCGATTGGTGAAGTTTAACTGGCCCAACCTGGGCCAACCCGTAAATCTCACGACGCAGTTTGATCGTTCAGTCGGGAGTTTTGCGTTTACTCCCGATAGCAAGTCGATCTATCTCACCGCGGAAGAAGCCGGCAACGAAAAACTTTTTACGATGCCCGCGGACGGCGGACAGGTAACGCTCGCCATGGACATGACGCGTGGCGCTTACACAAACCTGCGAATCCCGAGCAAAGCGCAATCACTCATTCTGATCGCAAGCTGGGAAAGCGCCTCTAATCCACCCGAGATATTTCGTCTGGATCTGAATTCAAAAACGCAACGTCCGCTGACTTCATTTAACGCAGAAGCAGTTGCAAAGATTGATTGGCTGCCGTTGCGTCATTTCTGGTTCACGAGCAAAGCCGGCAAACGCATTCACAACATGATCGCGTTGCCACCGAATTTTCAGGAGAACAAGAAGTATCCACTCTTCGTCGTCATGCATGGTGGACCACACACCATGTGGCGCGACAACTGGGGCTTGCGCTGGAACTATTTCATGCTTACGAAACCCGGTTATGTAGTGCTGCTGACAAACTATTCGGGTTCAACCGGATTTGGTGAAACGTTCGCGCAAAGCATTCAGGGCGATCCACTCAAGGGACCAGGCAACGAGATCAACGAAGCCGCGGATGAAGCGATCCGGCTTTACCCATTCGTGGATGGCTCGCGCCAGGCGGGGGGCGGCGCCAGTTACGGCGGCCATTTGGCAAACTGGATGCAGGCCAGCACCACCCGCTACAAAGTGCTGGTCAGTCATGCGGGTTTGATCAATCTCGAATCGCAATGGGGCACGAGCGACCTCATCTACCAACGCGAGATCAACAATGGTGGACCAGTTTGGGAACAGGGACCGATTTGGCGCGAACAAAATCCCATCCGGTTCGCGAAAAATTTCCGCACGCCGATCATGTTGTCAGCAGGTGAGAATGATTTCCGCGTGCCGCTGAATCAGGCTTTGGAAAACTGGAGTGTGCTGCAACGGCTTCGCATCCCCAGCCGCCTGCTCATCTGGCCGGATGAGAATCACTGGATCCTGAAAGGCGAGAACAGCCGCTACTGGTATCAGGAGTTACACGGCTGGCTGAAGAAATATCTCGACACTCCGGGCGGCTCAACGTCCGACACTGCTAAGTAAAAATCATTAGCCACAGATTACGCGGATGAACACAGATCAGAACAAAAACAAAAAATTCTGATCCGCGTTCATCCGCGTAAATCTGTGGCAAAAAGCAAAGGCACAAGGGATCGGATCCCCTGTGCCTTTTGTGCTTTTTCGCGGCGATACTAACGGCCGCTATTTCTTCCCCTTGTGTACCTGGAAGTTACCACCCGACAACGTGATCAGATCGAACGTCAGATCGGCTACGACGTTGCCGTTTGCATCGGTAATTCGCAACCCCAGTTTATCCGATTTTCCGGGTTCACCGTTGTCGATGATCCGGGCTATGAAGCTATGGTCACCAACTCCATTGACCGTTGCCGTGCCGGAGGTCATTGCTTCATTTCCGACAATCGCCATCGAGCCAACCGCGGTGCTCTCCACAACCACATCACCGCCTGGTGTGCGTTCCACGTACTCCAGCGATCCTTGCAGGTTGCCGTTCTTGTGGAACTTAAAGTTGACGTTGATCGTGGCCCGGTTACCGTTGTGAATAAGATGGCCGCCACCAGTCGCAAAGCCGAGCGATGTATCGTAAACGGTCAACACCGTACTGCCTGAACCCTGATAGAAGTTACCGTTGATTGTCGCTGTTATATCGTAGACATTCACCGGCACATTCGTCACAGTCACGCATGCCGTGCGCGTTGCACCCACACCACCGCCGCTGAGGCTGACCGGTCCCGAAGGAATTGCCGCCCCGCCATTGATGGGTACGATAGTCACGCTCACGCTCGTGATATTTGTGGTATCTCCAGCACTGCCATCGCTCACTTCGTTCATATCGAAGCAGAGTGTGATTGGTCCACCTGTGCCACCGGGTGAATTCACCTCAACGGCTGATGGATTGGAGGCCTGTGGAGTGACATCGGCGTCTTCTCTCGATACCGTCAACGTGCCATCACCGCTGGCGTTCAGGAATGCAGGATTAGTGCTCGTGAACGCAGCCGTGATTGTGTGTGCACCAGCAGCTACAGCAACCGTGTAACTCGTGCTGGCTACACCGCTGGCGTTGACCGCGACCGGTGAACCAACCGGATTACCGTCAACCGAAAACTGCACGTTGCCGGAAATCGTCTGGTCCAGATAAGTCGCCGGGCTGACCGTTGCACTCAACGTCGTCGCATCACTGTAAACGCCGGAAGCAGCATCAACCGTCACCGTAGTGGCAGTCGGTTCAACTGCAGCCAGGATCTGGTCGTGTGATCCAAACGCGTTGTGATGGTGGAACAACAAGAGACCGGTTGTGCCATTGGCCGCCAGGTTTGCCTTGTTGTAGACGACAGGAATCGCTCCGCCATTTAGATCGGCATAGAGCGGAAGACCAGTTACACCACCCGTTACATTGAACCCGGGATTCGCCGCGTCGTAGGTGCGAGTGGTCAGTGTTTCAACCGTACCGAAACCACGACTCGTGGCGATGATGCGGTAGTTGAATTTCGCATTAGCCGTGGTCAATCCGAGCGCCGAAGCGCTTACCGGAATGATCATCATGTTGGTGTTGTAGACCACCGTGTTCAGGCTGGCCGGCGAAACGTTGTTAAGAAAACTGTCCAACGTTAATCCGGCAGTAAATGGAGCCGGACGACGCGCCGAAACGAACACGTCGAAAAGATTTCCAGCGGCGTCAGCAAATGCCGTGTTGACGATCTGGAAATCGTCCGTCCCATTCCGATCACGATCGACGAAGATGTTGAACGTGACGTCGCTGGGGGTGGACCATTGACCGTGCGTTGAGATGGCGAAGAAGATCTTCGTCGCCGCCGTGACTGAGCCAGTGGCGCTGAAGTCGCTGGTGACGCCAACTGCCTTCAAGTCTGCATTGCTCGCGCCGCTGGTTGCCGGCACGGTTGCGGGACTGACCGCCTGTAACTCAAACGCACTTACTAATGAAAGTTCATCAACCGGGAAAGCTGCACCGGTATTTACGTCCTGACCGGTTAATTCGACGTTGGTGGAACCTGTCGGACCGGTCATCAGCACGTAGTCGTGTGCGGTTGCCATGTCTGACGCCGGACGCGGTGCGGAGTAAACCGATAACCGCAGCGGAGTACCGCTGGCCGGAGTCAACGTAATGTTTCCAGTGTCCTCGGTCTGATAGTAACGAGCATTGGCGCCTTGCACTGCTGCCATCGTGGGATCACGCGGATGCTTCATGAGTGCAGCATTGGCATTCAACTGAACGCGGAAAGTTGTGGTGCCGCCTGCCGGAACAAACACGCTTGGCCCATCCGGGAACGAGAAGTCCACACCCGGTGCATCCGTAAGTGTCGAGAACGACAGGGCGTAACTGGCATCAACTCCGCCCTTGTTCGTAACGCGAACCGTACGCTCAAGAGTGGCGTTGCCGACAACTTCAGGAGCACCAAAGCTGACGCCGACGCCGCCGGTGTCGTCGTCACTGAAGGCGATTACCTCGGCCTGACTCGCATCCTGCATATCGATGCGACCAGTACCGATTCGCGCCGTTCCAAATTTTGATCCCGTGCCATCAATACCGGTAAAGAGATCGTGATTGGCGGTATTCATGACCAGGGCTTTTAACTCTGCTACCGACCAGGTCGGGTGCAATTGCTTCAATATCGCCATGGCGCCCGCGACGTGCGGCGAGGCCATTGACGTGCCACTGATGGTTGCCGACAAATTGCCGGTGGCCATACCAGTCGAGATGATGTTAGTGCCGGGCGCCGAGATATCAGGCTTCATGCCGTTATCCAGACGTCGTGCACCACGCGACGAACTGCCGCTGACAGTGTCGGCCAGCGATGACAATCTCAAAGTTGCATTCACACCAGTGCCGAGCTGAGCCTTGATGGCATTACCGTCGGCGAGGGTGATCGAAAGCGACTGAATAGTGATCGTTCCATCAGCGCCGCCCATTGAGATCGTGCCGGCGACGTTGTTAGCAACGATTACGCCGGTAGCGCCGGCATCTTGTGCGTTCTTTACTTTGAAAGTGAAACCGCAACCACCCCCACGATCGATGAGCGCCAACTGTCCGGTGAAGAAGCCGGCTGAAAACGCCTGACAACCGTCAGTAGTGGTACCGACAGTTCCGGCCGGCGAACCCGGGAACAGATCCGTTGAACCGTCATTAGCGAGTTTGACATTCCCCGTGATGTTTGTGGTGCTGGCAATCAACGGGTTGAAAGCCGCTGGCAGAGCAGCCTTGGTTCCGGCGATTGCAGGCGGAGTGTTAACGATCAAACTGGCCTGCTGAATGCCGGCGTCAACGATATTGGCGACGCTGAGAACGCGGCTTGAAGTTGACGGGCTGCCAACGATGTAATGAGTGTCACCGCCGTTGCCGGCCGAGGTGACGACGATCACGCCTGCCAGAACAGCATTGCTGCTCGCCACGGCGCTAGCGTCGTTCACGAGACCGAAGTTTGAGCCGAGCGACATGTTGATTACGTCGACGTGATCGGAAGGATCTCCGTCGCCATTCGGATCGACGGCCCAGTTAATGGCCTGCGTTGTAAGACCAGTACTGCCTGAACAACCGAATATTTTGAGAGCGTAGAGTTCAGCTTGCGGAGCTGTTCCCGGTCCAATCGACATCGAGCCAAACACTGTCGATGCGTCGTATGGACCAGTGTACGTTGTGCCATCGGCTTTCACGCCCATTCCGGCTGCGGTGCCGGCGACGTGTGAACCGTGTCCGTTACAGTCGAGTGGATCGTTGTCAGGCACGGGAGTGTTGGCGCCGGTATATGCGTCGCCCGCAAAGTCACGGCCGCCGATAACTTTTGCAGTTGGGAAAGTGCCTGGTTCGATGATCGCTCGATTGTTGGCGGTATAGGCAGCCGCCGTTCCTGGTCCACCGAACATGGCGTGGGTGTAGTCAACGCCGGTATCGATGACGGCGATCTTCATACCCAATCCCGAGGCGCCGCCGGTTGCGGCCCATGCCTGCTGAGCTTTGATAAAAGGCGCGCTCGTTGAATTCTCGAGGTAGTGAATGGGAAGCGCGTACACACCTTTCACATCCGGATGTGCCCTGAGCGCGGGGATATTGGCCGCATCGATCCTGGCTGCGATGCCGTTGTAAGCACTCTGCACACTGTAGAGCACTCGATTGCCGCGACCGTTGTTCAGATGCGCCATCACACGCTGCTGTGCGCCTCGGATCCTTGCGAGTTGCGAGCGCGCAGAACCCTTGGCGTTTTCACGTTCCTGGAAGTTGGCTGCGCGGTCCATCCGATTGCCAAGAGACCGAGCATAGACTTTCGCGGTGGGCTCATCATCGAGTTCGATCACGACATCAACTTCACCGGATTCCGGAAGTTGTTGTTCCAGATCGCCGGTAGGAGCGTCGTTGACGTATTGCCCGCGATCAAAGCCACCGGATTGTGCGTGTGTGACGTCGTCTGCTTTATATAGAAAATATGCAAACAGGCCGACGGCTAGTAATAGGGAGAACAGCTTAAGAACAGTACTTTTCGCCATCATTTATTACCTTTCGGTTAACGTTTTAGGGCACGAAATGGGGTTTCATCCTTGAGGCAAGGAACCTCAAAGCTGAAGGTGAATACGAGTGCGAGGCGTTAACTCCGAGGGATCGGGGCAATGATTGCGGAACCCAACGCCGATTAAGTATTGAAAGTTACGAGAAAGACAGGCTGCGAACTATATCCGAGGTGCATAAAATCCACAAGCAAAAACGGCCAAGGATGAACACGGAAAATGACGGATTTTCTTAGAGGAATGTTACTGGCTGAATCCTTGAATCCGTGGCAGAAATATCCGTGTAATCCGTGGCTGAAGGGCTTGCATCCTTAACTATTACGCGCTACAGAATTGGTCTTACCGCACTATAAGCGCCCTCTTGATTGGTAATAAATTGTCTTGACACTCAACTTTGCACCGATGCAGAATACGGCACCTGCAAATGCGAATTAGCGATGACACGCTACTCCGTTCTGATGGCTGGTCATACCAATCACCTCACGGAGTTGTAATTCTCCGATCCATTGTTTTGTGTTGGGTGTGCCTCATCGTGTGTTTCGTCGAGGCGAGCGCGGCCAAAAAGATCGTGGTGGCGGCTGATGGATCGGGTGACTTTAAAACGGTCCAGCAGGCCGTCGATGCGGTTCCCGATAACAACCTTCAACCGATCGTGATTCGGATCAAGCCAGGGATCTACAACGAACAGATCCGCGTTCCAGCCGGCAAACGTCATCTCACATTTCGCGGTGACGATCCACTTAAGACAATCCTCACCTATCGACTGAGCGCACAGGAAGCCGGCAATACTCGACTTGCATTCAGCACGTACGTCAATGCGGATGATTTTCGCGCTGAGAATCTGACGTTTGAAAATACATTTGGTGTGGGTTCGCAGGCGGTTGCGCTGTTTGTTGATGCGGCGCGTGCGTCGTTTGAAAACTGTCGTTTTCTCGCCTGGCAGGATACGTTGTTTGTTAACGGCAGTCGTCACTATTTCAAAGACTGCTACATCGAAGGTCACGTCGATTTTATCTTTGGTACTGCTTCGGCAGTTTTTGAAAACTGCACTATCCACAGCAAAGGCGCCGGTTATGTAACCGCACACTTCCGAACCAGCAACGATGAAGACACGGGCTTTGTTTTTCTGCGTTGCCGCTTGACCGGAAAGGATACCGGCAAGGGCGTCTATCTCGGACGCCCGTGGCGACCTTATGCGCGTGTTGTTTTTATTGACTGCTGGCTCGACTCGCACATTCGTCCTGAGGGTTGGGATAACTGGCGTGACCCCGCGCGAGAAAAGACGGCCTGGTTTGGTGAATACAAATCCAAAGGTCCCGGCGCAAATCCCGGCGCGCGTGTAGGCTGGTCACGGCAATTGACAGCCGCAGAGGCTGCCGAATTTTCGCGCGACAAGTTTTTCAGTCGCGCAACTCGTGGACTAACACCAAAAGCAAATGAGGCCGTCGGAACGATCGCCTGGAACGACGCTCAGAATAAAGCTCCCGAGTGGTACGGAAGCGCCGAGGCGTTACGCATTGCCGACAATCTCGTGGTCTATCAACGCAGCTCCGGTGGCTGGCCCAAGAACATCGATATGGGCAAGCCGGTCTTCACCGACGATCGGGCGAGACTTCTGTCTCAGAAAAAAGAGAGTGATTCAACTATCGATAATGGCGCGACGTACACGCAGTTGTCGTTTCTGGCGCGTGTTTACACAGCCAAGCGCCAGGAACAACATCGCGAGTCGTTTCTGCAAGGGCTCGATTACCTGCTGAAGGCGCAGTACGCAAACGGAGGCTGGCCGCAGTTTTATCCCGACCTTTCCGGCTACTTCAAACACATCACGTATAACGACAACGCGATGATCAACGTCGTGAAGTTGCTGCGTGATGTCGCTACTGGAAACGATCCTTATGCGTTTGTCGACGAAGCCCGCCGTAAGAGAGCCGCGCTGGCAGTTGAAAAAGCGATCGAATGTATTTTGAAATCGCAGGTGGTTGTAAATGGGAAGCGAACGGTGTGGTGCGCGCAACATGATGAAGTAACACTCGCGCCCGTTACCGCACGCACGTATGAAGTTGTTTCACTGAGCGGTGGTGAGAGCGTGGGTATTGTTCGCTTTCTGATGTCGATCAAAAGTCCTTCGCTGGCCGTGATCGAAGCCGTGGATTCGGCGTTGGCGTGGTTTGAGCAAACGCAACTGAAAGGGATTAAGTGGATCGATAAAGTTGATTCGTCAATGCCCGGTGGAATCGATCGCGTTGTCGTTGAGGATCGAGATGGTGGTCCAATCTGGGCGCGTTTTTATGAGATGGGTACGAATCGACCGATCTTCGTGGGCCGCGATGGAGTGGTGAAGTACAACGTGACGGAGATCGAACACGAACGACGCGTGGGTTACGCCTGGTACGTCGAGGAACCGGCAAAGCTCTTGAAAACCGAATACCCCGCGTGGCGGAAGAACCTGTAGTGCGCCGCCTTGGAGTGCGGCGGCTTGACGCCGCTTTAGTCCTTCGGTCACGCATCGTAATACCAAAGCGGCGTCAAGCCGCCGCACTCCAAGGCGGAATCAAAAACTAACGATGACCACACGACGCGACTTCTTGAAAGAGTTAATGCTCGGCACGGCAGCGGTAACTGTCGCGCCACGCATCCTGTTGGCCCAGGCTTCCAATCCGTGGGAAACGCAAATGCCCGCGATTCTCGCGCGCATCAAACCACCTCGTTTCCCAAATCGCAGCTTCTCCATTCTTCGCTTCGGCGCTAAAGGCGACGGTCAAACCAACTGCACCACGGCTTTTCGCAAAGCAATCGAACAGTGCTCGAAAGCAGGTGGTGGCAAGGTTGTCGTTCCACCGGGGAGTTATCTCACTGGAGCCATTCATCTGAAGAGCAACGTCAATCTCGAAGTTTCCGAAGGCGCCACGATAAAGTTCAGCCAGAATCCGAAAGACTACTTGCCCGTAGTTTTTTCACGCTGGGAAGGTGTTGAGGTCTTCAACTACTCGCCTTTCATCTACGCATTTGAACAACGCAACATCGCTATCACCGGCAAAGGCACGCTCGACGGACAAAGTGACAACGAGCACTGGTGGCCGTGGAACGGGCGTGTTCAATACGGCTGGAAACAAGGCAACAGCCATCAGCGCCCGGATCGCAATTCGCTATTTGAAATGGCGGAAAAAGGCGTGCCTGTCAGGGAACGCATATTTGGCGAAGGTCACTATCTCAGACCGCAGTTCATTCAACCGTATCGTTGCGAGAACGTGCTGATCGACGGTATTACCATTCGCAATTCGCCGATGTGGGAAATTCATCCCGTACTGTGCCGCAACGTGACAGTGCAAAATGCGGTCATTAACAGTCATGGACCAAACAACGACGGCTGTAATCCTGAATCGTGCACGGATGTGTTGATCAAAAATTGTTACTTCGATACCGGCGACGATTGCATTGCCATCAAGTCAGGACGCAACGCGGATGGCAGACGGCTCAAAGCTCCGACCGAAAACATCATCGTCACCGGTTGTCGGATGAAAGATGGACATGGCGGAATCACCGTCGGCAGCGAAATCTCAGGCGGCGTGAGAAATCTGTTTGCCGAAAACTGCACACTAGATAGTCCAAACCTGGATCATGCTTTGCGGGTCAAGAACAATGCGATGCGCGGCGGGCTGCTGGAGAATTTCCACTTTCGAAACATCGAAGTGGGCCAGGTCGCTCACGCCGTCATCACGATCGATTTTAATTATGAAGAAGGCGCGCGGGGGTCGTTTACGCCGGTTGTGCGCGAGTACTCAGTTGACAACCTGCGCAGCACGCGTAGCAAGCACGCACTCGACGTTCAGGGACTACCGGCGGCGCCGATCTTCAATCTGCGGCTCGTGAACTGCACCTTCGATAATGTCGCGCAAGGCAATGTCGTCAAAAATGTTCAAGACGCAACGCTTGATAATGTCAAGATTAACGGTCGAGTAATCGACGCACTTCCATAACTGATCGGGTTCTTCTTTGCGCCCTACAACGCAGGCCTTACAATGAAACCGACAATGAACGATGCAAACGCCAATATATTTAAGACGATAGACAGCGAACGACGCGGAACTACATTCGAGGAAGTGGTTTCGCAGCTTCGCGAGATGATCCATAACGGAGAACTACGTCCCGGCGATCGATTACCGCCGGAGCGCGACCTCGCAAAACTGCTGGGCGTCAGCCGTCCTACGCTGCGCGCCGGCATCAGTTCGCTGGCGGCGGTCGGCGTGTTACAGCCACGTCGTGGCGCCGGGACATTCGTCGTCGAAGCGGATGGTCCACCGTCACTCGATAGCAGCCCGTTGCGCCTGATGGCTTCACTGCAGCGGTTCACGCCTGCGGAAATGTTCGAAGCGCGTCGGTCGCTGGAAATGGCGATCGCAGCTCTCGCTTCGGAGCGCGCTACCGGTGAACAGATGGCGGAGATGTCGGAGGAACTCACCGGAATGTTTGCCTCGCTCGATGAGCCGGAACAGTTTCTGGTCCATGACATGCGTTTCCATCAAACGATCGCCGCGGCTTCCGGGAATCGCATTCTCACCGCCCTCATGAACATGGTTGCGACGATTCTTTTCGAAGTGCGCAGCAAGACCGTCAAACGCGCTCGCGATCTGAAGGAATCGGCCGAAATGCATCGCGCGATCTATCGCGCCATTCGCGATCGCAATCCAGAAGCAGCCAGCGATGCCATGCGCCATCACCTGACGCTCGCCCAAAAAGCCCAGGAACAAGAAGAAGAGATCGAGTGAGACCAGAAAGAAGCACCAGCATCACAAAAATGATCTTAAAAATCGTTTTGTGCTTATTGTGCGTTTTTGTGGTTGAAGATGCGTCAGGGCAAGGGTTCTATACAAATCCGATCATTGATGCTGATTATTCCGATCCCGATGTGATTCGGGTTGGAGATGATTTTTATCTCACCGCTTCGAGCTTCAACAGCGTTCCCGGTCTTCCCATTCTTCATTCCAAAGATCTGATTAACTGGCGGATCATCGGTCACGCACTGCGGACTCAACCGCCTCGAGACGTCTTTGCGCGCCCACAACACGGTAACGGTGTATGGGCGCCGGCGATTCGTTTTCACAAGAACGAGTTTTACATCTATTACGGCGATCCGGATTTTGGGATTTACCTCGTCAAGGCGCGTAATGCTGCTGGTCCATGGTCAGAACCGTTATTAGTAAGACCTGCCAAAGGCTGGATCGATCCCTGTCCGTTTTGGGACGATGACGGCAATGCTTACCTGGTCCATGCTTGGGCCAACAGCCGGTCCGGTATCAAGAGTATTCTGACGATCAACCGGATGAGTCCGGACGGCACAAAACTCCTCGACGAAGGCACGATGGTCTTCGACGGCCGCGTCAATCACCCCACTATCGAAGGACCAAAGCTCTACAAACGCAACGGTTACTACTACATCTTTGCACCCGCGGGCGGCGTCGCTACCGGGTGGCAAACAGTTTTGCGTGCGCGGAACATTCTTGGACCATACGAAGATCGCATCGTCATGGAGCGCGGCAGGACCGAGATTAACGGCCCGCATCAAGGTGGCTGGGTAGAGCTGAAATCGGGCGAGTCGTGGTTCATTCATTTTCAGGATCGACGTGCTTACGGCCGCATCGTTCACCTGCAACCCGTCAAGTGGATCAACGACTGGCCCGTGATCGGAATCGACAATGACGGCGACGGCAAAGGCGAGCCGGTTATGAAATACCGGAAGCCCAACGTTGGTCATAACTATGTGACGCTGGAGCCGCAGACCACTGACGAATTTCAGCGCAATCAATTAGGTCTTCAATGGCAATGGCACGCGAATCCGATCGCAGACTGGCTATCGTTTTCAGCACGACGCGGTTGGCTTAGGTTGGCTTCAGTCCCCTTGCCTGCAGCAGGACAGAATCTGTGGTCTGCACCAAACCTGCTGCTGCAAAAATTTCCCTCGCGTGAATTTACCGTGACGACGCTAATCGACGCCTCGCAGCTACGCGAAAGTGAACGCAGCGGTTTGTTGATCATGGGACGTGATTATTCGTACCTCGCCGTTGTGAGAACTGCGGAAGGTTTGCGAATCGTTCGGGTTCTTTGTCTCGAAGCGGCGAAAGGAACCGCGGAGAAAGAGATAGGCGCAGCCGGCTTGAAAGTAAATCGCTTGTATCTTCGCGTTAAAGTTTCAGGTGATGCGGTTTGCGAATTCAGTTACAGCACTGACGGCAAGCGGTTCGAAAATCTGGGTGATAACTTCAAAGCGCAGCCCGGCATGTGGATCGGCGCGAAGGTCGGTCTGTTCTCACTCGGGCCAGCAGACACAACTAGCCGTGGATATGCTGATTACGATTGGTTCCGGTTTTAGCCGCAGATTACGCGGGTAAAACCGGATCAGAACTGATCCAGTCCGCCTTATGTATTTTGTGTTTTTTGTGACTGTCTTTGACTGATTAGTAGACCGGCGATGATGCCGATGCCGATACCAATCGCGCCGGCGTAGATCATGTAAGCAAACAGATGCGGCCCGGTAACCCGCGACAAGAGACCAACGCACCAGCCCACGAACGATCCAAAGATCAATCCTACAAATCCGAAACCAACGAGTGTGCCGACAGAAAAGATACTTGAAGGCAAGCGCTCGACATTCTCAACCGGTTCGAGATTGGGCGCCAGTAAGTGGATCACAAGCAGAGCAATGAGATAAGCAGTGCCCGCGATCATGAAGACGATGGAATAGTTCTGACCGGTGCTCTCTAATATATAACCGGTGGCGACTGCCATCGTCGCCCCGCCCAGCGCGCCCGCCATGCCGCCGATTCCCACGACCGACCCGACTGCCTGGCGCGGAAACATGTCAGACGTGGTCGTAAACAAGTTACAGGACCAGCCTTGATGCGCGGCGGCCGCCAGACCGATCAGCAGCACCGCTACCCAGAGATTCTTCACGTTCGCCGCGAAAATGATCGGCGTCACAGCCAACGCGCAGATCAACATCGCAACTTTTCGCGAACGATTGATGGTCCAGCCTCGCTTGATAAAACTTGACGACAACCAGCCACCGCCAATGCTGCCGATATCGGCGATCAGATAAATCACGATCAACGGCAGACCGATCGTGGTGAGGTTGAGCCCGTGGTTATCGCGAAAGAAGTTTGGGATCCAGTAAAGATAAAACCACCAGATCGGATCCGTAAGATACTTGCCAATCGCAAACGCCGATGTTTGCCGGTGCGGAATCAGACTCACCCACGGCACTTTCATCGCCGGCGGATCCGGAGGATCGCTTTGAATATGGTCCAACTCGGCTTTGGTGACTTTTGGATGTTCTTCCGGACGTTTGTAAATCGGTAGCCAGAATATCAACCAGAGAAAGCCGATTGCGCCCGTTAGAATAAACGCCCAGCGCCAGCCCATGTGCGTCGCGATCCACGGAACTGTAAGCGGCGCCACAATCGCGCCGACATTCGAACCGGCGTTGAAGATGCCGGTCGCAAACGCACGTTCTTTTTTAGGAAACCACTCGGCTACGGTTTTGATTGCGGCGGGAAAGTTTCCGGCTTCACCGACGCCAAGCGCAGCACGGGCAACACCAAACCCGAAAGGAGTGCGAGCGAGCGCATGGCCCATCGCCGCGAGGCTCCACCAGATGATTGCGATTGTGTAACCGGCTCGCGTGCCGATGCGATCCATCAAGCGACCAGCGAGCAACAGTCCGAAGGCGTAGGCAGCGTTAAAAGCCGCGACGATGTTTCCGTAGTCAACTTCAGTCCATCCGATCTCAAGTTTCAGATCTTTCGATAGGATGCCGAGCACCTGGCGATCGACGTAGTTGACGGTGGTCGCAAAGAACAGCAAAGCGCAGATAACCCAGCGATAACGACCCACGCGTTGGCCAAGCGTCTCAGGCGCGGAAGCTTGTGCAACTGCAGGCATCCGTGCGGCCTTGCTGACTTCGGTTGCATCGTCCATTTGCGACTCCTTCACCGTAGTAAGACTGGACCCTCCTTGGAGTGCGGTGCCTTGGCACTGCTTTGGTCAAAACTGCGTGATTGAAAGGTCAAAGCGGTGCCAAGGCACCGCACTCCAAGGAGGCGCATCAAAACGCTGAGCTATTGATTCACGCCACTCGCGAGGAAGCCACCGTCAACTGCAATGATCTCGCCGGTAACGAAACTCGCCGCGTCGGAGGCGAGGAAGATCGCCGCCCCTGCCAGCTCTTCTACGTTACCGAAGCGCTTCATCGGCGTACGCATCAAGAACTCGCGACCACGTTCGGTTTCATCAAGTAACTTTTGATTCAGTGCCGTGCGGAAGACGCCGGGTGCGATCGCGTTCACACGAACGCCTCGACTGGACCACTCAATCGCGAGCGACTTTGTCAGCGAACCAACCGCGGCTTTGCTGGCTGAGTAAGGCGCCACTTCGTACAGCGCCACAAAGGTCGACAGCGAGGCAATATTGATGATGCTGCCCGACTCGCGCTCCAGCATGTGTTTCCCAAACACCTGGCAGGCGCGCAATGTGCCGGTGAGATTGGTGTCCATGATGGCGTTCCACTCGTCTTCAGGAAAATCGATGGCGGGGATACGCTTCGTGCGACCGGCGGAATTAACCAGGATGTCGACTTTGCCGAAGGCCTTAATCGCTTCGGCGAGTACGTGCTCCAGCGACTGCCGGTCGGCTACGTCAGAGGTGACACGCAACGAGCGACGCCCGATTTCTTCAATCTCCCGTGCAGCGATGTCCACCTGCTCCGCACGGCGAGAGGTGGGAATCACGTCCGCGCCCGCGTGGGCAAAACCATGCGCGATGGCGCGCCCGATACCTGACGTTCCTCCTACAACGACGGCCACTTTGCCGTTAAGTTCCAGTTGTGAATAAGCCATAGGATATTGGACCGGTTTGAGTCGGGCACCTCCTTGAAGTGCGGCGACTTGACTCCGCTTTTGGTATCACGGTGTGTGACCACAGGCCAAAGCGGCGTCAAACCGCGCACTCCAAGGAGGCACTCCAATCCAAACTATTTATTAAAAGGTTAGACCACTTTCAGAAAGAGCGGCTACTGTGTAACACCGCCGATCTGCTCTAGTCAAGCGCAAAAAGTCACGTGCTAACGGGATCTTAACCGCCTCCATCTAGGCTTAAAATGTAGCTTGTTTAGTTGCGGTCTGCGTGTTAAAGTCGTGCTTCCTTTTTGAATTGGTATTACCAAATGTCAGCCACCAGCAAACAGACTATTCGGCGCCGCACGGTTGGAGGTAACATCTGGCTGTCCCATGATGCCGCTGAAGGCAATTATCTCGCGACGCTGCCCGTTCAGGATATCAGCTACGAGGTGTTGCCGTCTGAAGAAGCTGTGGGACGAACTATGTTCGAGGAGATCGAAAGCGCTGCCGCGGCGAAAGACGGCTCGCTCGTGATCGTGATCCTCGGAGGCCGCGGTGCTCAGGCTTTGCATCGATTGATCGGCGCCACTGCGAAAACGTCTGAGTACAATGCCCTCCTCGGCCGGCTTCACGTTTTCACGCAGGACGCGCTCGCGCCTTTGCGCATGAATAACGGTTTGAGTTTTGTGCGCGACTTTGAGCGACTACTCGGCGAAGATTTCTTCGGCAAAGTGAAGAGTTTTACGTCGATGCGCACCGATGCCGAAGATCTCGAGGGTGAATTGGCAGCTTACGTTCAACAACTGGAAGCGCTGGGCGGTATCGACCTGTTTTTTCTCGGACTCGGCCCGGAAGCCGGCGGTGCATCGCACCTCGCTTATATCAAACCCGGTTCAGGTGCGACGTACAACGATGTAGCGGGACTGATTCCAATTTCTGAATCGATCCTCGAACATCACATCAGCAAGTTCAAAGCCGGTGGTACAGTGGTCAGCGAAGCAGATGAGCTGGAATGTCGTGCGGCCAAACACATTTTGACGCTTGGTCCAGCCGCGATTCTCGGCGCGCGACGGCTGGTCCAATCGATTGTCGATGCTGACACTGCTCCCGCGAAGGTTGAAAGTTATCATCAGTTGTTGACGACAGAGATCGCCGGCGATGCTGCCACGCGCGAAAAACAATTTGATCAGAATCCGGGACTTTGGTTACGAGTTCATCCGAATGTCCGCTCGTTGATACTGCCGAACGTCTTAAAAAACTAAACATGTCGAGTGTCCAAACGACCCCAGCTTCATTACTAAGCGAGTTCGCAATTGTTGTGGACCCGAACGATAACGTCGCCGTGGTCAAAAAGGCGACGTCACCCGGCTTGGAGCTCGTGCTGCCGAATGAGACTGTGATTGAAGTCCGCAGCGAAATTCCGCCGGGTCATCGATTTGCCACTGAAGATATTGATACCGGGGAGTATGTGCTTCAGTTTGGGCAACCGATCGGAACCTCGCTCGGAATCAAACAAGGCGAACAGATCTCACACGACAACATGACTGACGACGTTCCGATCGTTCGCGAACTTCCGGAAAACCTTCACACTGCTGCTCCTGAGTATTTCGCCGAAAACGAACGCGCGACATTCCTTGGTTATCGCCGTCAAGACGGCCGCGTCGGCACACGCAATTACATTTTGATCGTGCCGACGAGCATGTGCGCCAGTCACGAGGCGATGCAGATTTCGACGATCGCCGAGTTCACACTCTACGATCGTTTGAAGTATCCGAATGTCGACGGCGTGGTAGCTATTCCGCACAACAAAGGCTGCGGTTGTCAGGAAGGCTCGACCATCGAGGTCATGTTGCGCACGCTTTCTAACTATGCCGACCATCCAAACGTCGGTGGCGTGATCCTGATCGATCTCGGTTGTGAAAAAACAAATCTTTCGCAGGTTGAAAGATATCTTCTCAAACGCGAAAGATCGTTTGCCAAACCGGTGGCGAAGATTGGCATTCAGGACGTAGGCGGTACGCAGGCAGCTATTCAGCGCGGTCTGAAAGAAGTTGAACGGATGCTGCCACTCGTGAATGAAGTCGGTCGCGAAGAGTTTCCGGTCAGCGAACTGGTGCTGGGCGTGAAGTGCGGCGGTTCGGATGGCTTTTCGGGTATCTCGGCAAATCCGTCGCTCGGGCGAGCCGCGGATATGCTGGTCCGATCCGGCGGAACCGTTTTGATAACGGAAGTGCCGGAGTTTTGCGGCGCCGAGCATCTCCTCGCCTATCGCGCGAAAGACGTGGAAACCGGTCGTGCGGTTTACCGCATGGTCGATTGGTACAAAGATTACGCGTCGAAGTTTGGTGCGGTCCTAAATAACAATCCGAGTCCCGGTAACATCACCGGCGGATTGCTGAACATCACGATCAAGTCGTTGGGCGCAATCGCCAAAGCCGGGACCACGCGTGTCGAGGGCGTTGTCGAATACGCTGAAACACCGAGTTGCCGTGGCTTAAATCTGATGCAGGGACCGGGCTACGATCAGGAATCGACGCCCGGGTTAGTGGCCGCCGGAGCAACGGTGGTCGTCTTCACCACCGGACGCGGCACCACCATCGGCAACGCTATCACTCCCGTTATCAAGCTTGCCTCAAACACCCCGATCTTCGAACGCATGAAGAACGATCTCGATCTTTCGGCCGGCGGAGTAATCGACGGCACCGAAACCATCGACGAAGTTGGCCAACGAGTCTTCGATCACGTAGTCGAGGTCGCGAGCGGTCTCGAAGCCAAAGCCGAAACTCACAAACACCGCGAATTCCAGTTCTGGGCCGAACAAACCGTCTCACTCTAAGACTTTAGCCACAGATTAAACGGATAGAAATACAGATCAAAACGGATCAGATTCTGATCTGTGTTCATCCTGTTTTATTTATCCGTGTAATCAGTGGCCCGAATTTGTCGTGAATCTCGCGTTATTGATCAGAGTTTTTTGATATTTCGATAGGGACGGAAAACAGGGGGTTCCCCCATGAAGATTAAATCCAAACACGTGGTCTTTGCCATTATTGCCCTGATGACGGTTTTTGTGATGTATCACAATGAACGCTTTGTCATCGATCCCGATAGTCCAGCCTGGCAGCGTTACGAATCATTCAAGTGGTGGCTGTTGCCACACGCCGTCTTCGGCTCCATCGTTCTTCTTTTTGCACCTTTTCAGTTTTCAGATCGATTGCGACAACGATTCACCGGCGCCCACCGGGTGATGGGCCGGCTTTATGTCCTGGGTGTTTATGTACTAGCTCCTACGGGTGCCTACATTCAGTATTACCAGGAAGGTGGCGGCGCGCCGCGGTCATTCACGATTTTAGCGATCGTCGATGCGGCGATGCTGATAGGCACCACGACGCTCGCCGGTCTGTTTGCTTTCAAACGCAAGATAGCAATTCACCGGCAGTGGGCCATTCGAAGTTATTCAGTCGCGCTCGTCTTCATTACCGGTCGCTTTACGATGGGTATCACCGGTTGGGAAATGCTGGGCGTCGAGATCGTTCAGGCGATTATCTGGTCGTGTCTCGCGTTGTCACTGGTATTTGCTGACGTGGCGATCCATTGGAACGAGATCACTTCGGCATTGTCCGTGCGAGTGAAATCGCCGGTACCTGTCAAACGTGTTGGACCACGTATGCCGGCGAAAGCAATCGCCGAGTCGTAATTCAGGATTAAGCGGATTAACAGGATGGACAAGATTCATCCTGTTAATCCTGAATCATCTTGTTAATCCTGTCTAAATAAAACCTCACGCTACCTGAATCCATAGTCCTGCTTTATCATGCAGCGATGACGCCAAGACGCCAGGTTATTTCTCTTCTAACGACGTTGTTGCTGACAAGCTATTTCGTGGCGGTCCATGGAACGCAAACCGGTCGCACACCTTTCCTGCGCAAGCAAGGCAGCGCCACGCAACTGATCGTCGACAACAAACCGTTCCTCGTGCTTGCCGGCGAGTTGGGAAACTCTTCGTCGTCAGATCTGGAATACATGCGGCCCATCTGGTCCAAACTCGCGGCGATGAATCTCAACACGGTGCTGGTGCCGGTCTATTGGGAACTGATCGAACCGAGCGAAGGAAAATTCGATTTTGCGCTTGTTGACGGTCTAATCCTCGAAGCTCGCAAACACAAACTCCGGCTGGTCCCATTGTGGTTTGCATCGTGGAAAAACAGCATGTCGTGTTATGCACCCGCCTGGGTCAAAACAAATCAACAGCGCTTTCCGCGTTCACAGGATCGCGCCGGCAACGGCATGGAGATTCTCTCGCCTTTCAGCAAGGAAAATATGGAGGCCGATGCGCGCGCCTTCGCGGCGTTCATGCGTCATCTGCGTGAGATCGACGGTAACGATCACACCGTGATCATGGTCCAGGTCGAGAATGAAATCGGCATGATTCCGGATTCGCGTGACCGGAGCGCTATCGCAAACGAGCTGTTTACTAAGCCCGTGCCGGCCGAGCTGATGAATTACTTACAGCAACACAAAGAACAACTCATTCCCGAGTTCAGAAGTGTTTGGGCCGCAAACAACTTTCGCACCAGCGGCACCTGGGAAGAGATCTTTGGAAAAGGTCCGGGAACAGACGAGATCTTCATGGCGTGGCACTTCGCGCGTTATACGGATCGAGTGACGCAGGCCGGTAAAGCTGAGTATTCGTTGCCGATGTTTGTGAATGCGGCGTTGATTCGTCCGGGTCACCAGCCTGGTCAATATCCGAGTGCTGGTCCACTGCCGCACTTGATGGACGTTTGGCGCGCGGGCGGACCACGAATCGATTTCTTGTCGCCTGATATCTACTTCCAGAACTTTGCCGAGTGGACCAGAAAATATCATCGTTCCGGTAATCCCCTCTTCGTTCCCGAAGCGATGCCGGGTCCTAACAACTCCATCAACGCGCTTTTCGCCGTCGGGCAGCACGACGCGATCGGGTTTAGTCCGTTCAGCATCGATTCACTTGATGAAGATACAACTGCGGCGATCACGCAAAGCTACGATCTGCTGGCACAAATGACGCCGGTGATCATGGAAAACCAGGGCAAGGGCGTCTCTGCCGGACTGCTTTCAGAAGGTCCCGAACAACGACAACCGCAACAGTTACGACTCGGCAACTACATCCTCAACATCTCATTCGATCGACCTTCGCCTCAAAACGCAAATGTGCTTTCCGGGGGACTGGTAATCTCCGTTGGACCAGACGAATTTATTTTTGCCGGTACCGGTCTGACAGTGACCTTTGAAACTGATAAATCCGGACCACCGTTAGTTGGGCTGCTGTCAGTTGACGAAGGAAAGTATGTCAACGGGCAATGGCAACCGGGACGACGGCTCAACGGCGATCAAACACATCAGGGGCGTCATTTGCGATTGCCGGCCGGGCGATTCGGGATTCAACGAATCAAGCTGTATCGTTATCGCTGAGATGAGACTTGTTCTGTTAATTCTGATTTTGTTTTTATACGTTTCGGCGCCAGGTCAGGGGCCTATGAACAATACCCAGATTCCGGATCAACCCGCACCGCGCACCGATCAAAACTCGCTGATCGCGCACCAGGAACTGTTGGAGAAAAGAAAGAAGGGCCGAATCGATATCTACTTCGCCGGCGATTCGATTACCAGAAGATGGGGCACCAGCGACGAGCTGTACAAACACCTCTATGAAAACTGGCGCCAGAATTTCTTTGGCTGGAACGCAGCGAATTTTGGCTGGGGTGGCGACACTACACAAAACATCTTGTGGCGTCTGCACAACGGTGAGTTGGACGAGGTAAATCCCAAAGTTATCGTCCTGCTGGCCGGCACGAATAACATCGGCAACAAACCTCCCGGCGGCGACAATGATCCAAGAATCGAAGGCGTCACCAGCGGTATCAAAGCGATTCTCGACACCTTCCGTCGCAAGACACCGAATGCCACGATAATCCTGATGGGTATCTTTCCGCGCAACGACAACATCGAGGTGATGCGAATCATTAACCCGATCAACTTGAGGGTCGCAAAGTTCGCTGACGGCAAAAAGATTCGCTTCGTAAACATCAACCACAAGCTGGCGGATGAGGACGGAAAACTGTTCGAAGGAATGAGTAAAGACGGTTTACACCTGGAGGTAAAAAGTTATCAGGTGTGGGCCGACGCGCTAAAACCGATCTTCACCGAGCTGCTTGGACCACCGGCAAAAGAAGACCACGCGCCTCCACCAACCGGCGATCCCAGTCAACGCCGGCCGAAGAATTAGCCACCGATAACACGGATAAAATCGGATTTTCTATCTGTGTCAGCCGTGTTTGACATGGATCGACGCCTCACGTACCCTTAGCATTACTAATGAGCACAACTACCAACAATCAGACAACCACCACATCCGTTCAGATGTGTGCTTGTTTCTGTTGTTGTCAGCCGTCAAATGAGCGGACTGTTGTGTATGTAACCTAGATTCTCCAGCAATCGTTAGCATTCACCAGGGCCGCTCCTTCGAGCGGCCTTTTTTTGTGCCTGAATGAACTCGAAAGGGATGAATTATGAGAAGCACCGCAACCAGGAAGATCAGCTACAAAGACTCAGCGCTCGAGATATTTGCGAATCTGCGCCGGCTGCGCTTAGTCAAACTCAACACTCCGGTTGAACGTCTCGAACGACTGCAACAAGCGATACCAGGCGCGCCACAGCTTTGGATCAAGCGCGACGACCTGACCGGATATCTGGGCGGCGGAAATAAGTTGCGCAAGCTCGAATACGTTTTCGCCGATGCCCTGTCGCGTGGAGCAACGACAGTGATCACAACCGGCTCGATAACTTCGAACCTGGCCCGCTCCACTGCATTGATCGCGCGACGATGGGGTTTGCAGTGCGAACTTGTGTTGAGTGGCGGCGATCCGCAAGCCGCGCGAGCAAACTGGCGCGTCGCTGAGTTGCTGGGCGTGAAGATTCATCCGGTGGCGACCAGCGGTGAGAGAGCGTCGCGGATGCACGAGCTTGCAGAGAGTTTGGAGCGACGTGGAGAACGCGTTTATCAAATTCCGTTGGGCGCGTCGAATGATATCGGTTCGTTTGGAATGGTCGCCGGCTTCGAGGAACTTGGGATTCAACAACTCCAACTCGGTGAGCAGTTTGATACGATCGTTTTTGCAACCTCGTCCGGCGGCACACAGGCCGGGCTCGAAGTTGGGAAGAGATTGTTCAATTACCGCAACTTGAGCTTGCTTGGAGTGAGTGCTGACGATCCGGCTGTAGTGATCAAAGATAACGTGATCAAGGCCGCGGCTCCGATGCTCTCGTTGCTCGGTAAAGATGACGATCTGGTCGCCGACGATCTATTCGTCGATGAGCGTTTTATTGGCGAAGGCTACGCGATACCGACAAGGGAATCTCAAGAGGCGTTGCAACTATTTGCCGAAACCGAAGGGATACTGATCGATCCGGTCTACACGAGCAAAGCCGCCGCCGGCTTGATCGCTTTTTGCCGCGAAGGCAGATTCAGGCCAACAGACAAAATCCTCTTCTGGCACACAGGCGGAACGTTGACCCTGCTTTAGTAGGGGCGGCCCTCCGTGGCCGCCCTAGTGTTGAACTAAGCGTCTCAGAATTTAAGTTCAGAGATTTTGAGTTCCAGACTAGGGCGGCCACGGAGGGCCGCCCCTACAACGTCATTTGTTTAGACACGAAGGTCAGGGAAAGTTCCATTCCGGGGTCGTTGTTCGGTGGGAACATCGAATACACTGTTGCCGTACTCTCGGTACTATAGGGGCGGCCCCAGGAAAATATGTATTGTCCCAGATGTGGTCAGCAACAAGTTTCTGATGAGATGCGGTTCTGCTCGCGGTGCGGCATGGCCCTCACCGGTTTGATGGAGTGGCTCGGCGCCAGCCTACCTCAGAAACCCGCAGACTCCAAAAAACTTGCGCCTACGGCGCGACAAAAAGGAATTCGGCGCGGATTAAAGGTGATGTTCGCGGGCGGCGCGCTGTTTCCGTTATTTCTGATAATCAGTATCGCTGAAGACAAGTTCGAACCGCTGATTTTGCCCTTTCTCATCTTCTTCACAGGTCTTGTCGTTACTCTTTATTCAGTCCTCTTTGGCGACAAAACCGCGCCCGCAATTCAACAGGCAACGCCGCAAACTACGCACCTGGGTGCAATGCCCGGCCGCAGTGCGCTGCCGCCGCCTTCGATCAATTCGATGCAGGGAGTCGGCACACAACAAGTGCGAACCAACGAACTGGCCCAACCGTCGAGCGTCACTGAAAACACTACCCGGCTTTTAGATAACGAATAGAGGAACAGCAAATGGAGAAGCGCAAGCTTGGCGACCTGGAGGTTTCCGCGATCGGACTCGGCTGTATGGGAATGACCTACGGTTATGGACCAGCCAAAGACAAGCAGGAGATGTTCAAACTAATCCATGCGGCAGTCGAGCGAGGCGTCACGCTATTTGATACGGCCGAAGTTTATGGTCCTTTTACTAACGAAGAACTCGTCGGCGAAGCGCTTGCGCCGTTGCGCGACAAGGTAGTGATTGCGACCAAGTTTGGATTCAAGCGGAGTTCGGAAGACGAGTCGCGCTGGTCAGATCTCGACAGCCGCCCGGAACACATTAGAGACGTTGCCGAAGCTTCTCTCAAACGATTAAAAATCGAAACCATCGACCTCTTTTATCAACATCGAGTTGATCCAAACGTGCCAATCGAAGACGTCGCGGGAACAGTGAAGCAGCTTATTGAGGAAGGCAAAGTCAGACACTTCGGTCTGTCGGAGGCAGGAGTACAAACAATCCGCCGCGCTCACGCAGTGCAACCGGTCGCGGCATTGCAAAGCGAATATTCCATCTGGTGGCGAGAACCGGAAACAAAAACGTTTGCGGTGCTTGAGGAACTGGGTATCGGATTCGTCCCATTCAGTCCGCTGGGTCGAGGCTTTTTGACTGGCAAGATCGACGAGAACACAACCTTTGACAGTAACGACTTTCGCAACGTCGTGCCTCGCTTTACTCCGGAAGCTCGTAAAGCAAATCAAGCGCTGGTGGAACTGATATCTCAGGTTGCTGAACGAAAGCAGGCGACACCGGCTCAGGTCGCACTAGCGTGGTTACTGGCCCAGAAACCCTGGATCGTTCCCATTCCGGGCACCACCAAATTGAACCGCCTCGAAGAAAACATCGGCGCTTCGGAGATCAAACTCAGCGCCGAAGATCTTCGCGAACTCGAAACCGCGGCAGCGGCTATAACAATCCAGGGCGCACGTTATCCGGAACGCCTCGAACAAATGACTGATCGGTGAAAATCCGATCGAAAATCCGTTCAATCCGTGTCACCGGATGACCGTGATCTTTGTAATCGGGTGAATTTCCCAGGCAGTTCCGCGCCAGTTTTCGGGATTGCGCGGGGCGGTGTTCTCCGACTCTTCGGCATGACCGACGTCGAAATATAACCAGCCTTCAAACTCAACCCAATGGCCCACCAACTGGCCGTGCAGAGTTTCTTCCGACCAATCTATTCCTTGTGTCGTGGCCCAGTCGCGAAATTTCGGCGTAACCTCGAGCACAAAGTGTTCGTTCTTCCCTGCCCCTTTTTGTTTTGCAATGTGAATGTGGATATCGCGGCGACAGGGATTGAAACAGTTGGTCGCCTCAGTGCCTGCATAAGCGACGTCGATCACTTCGCCCTGAATTCTCCCGGCTCGATCAGTGGACCAGCGATTTCTATCATCACCCGGTTGCAGTAAAGCATCGAGCGTGACGTTTGGATCGAAGTCTGCGGCTTGTGGAAGAGCGGTTCGATTTTTTAGACGATGGAGTTGGCGGGCTTTGGTGGTAAGTGCGATTCCGACGCTCGGACAATTCAACGCGAGGACGATCCATGACGTTAATAACAGCAACACTACAACGCCAATGAACAACAATCTGCGTGTTCTGGTTCGCATGAACGACTTCTTCTCTGTGCAACCTCTGTGTTCACTGTGCCTCTGTGGTTGTTGTAACGCGCGCTCTCAATAACCACAGAGACACGAGAACACAAAGGTTGCACAGAGAAAACTTATTGCCACTTGAAGATCTTCAACGCCACCACGAAACTAATCACACACCACGCGATCAGGATCGCAATCGGCGCCCAGTGAGCCGACAGCGGTGCCCCTTCATTCATCAACGCTCGCAGCAAAGAGTTCAACGCCGTCAACGGCAACGCTTTGATAAACGGTTGCAGCACTTCAGGAAATCGCTCCGAAGAAAAAAACGTGCCCGACAGCAACCACATCGGCAGCATGATGAAGTTCATCAATCCTGAAACTCCCTCAATCGTCGTCGGCCGCGCTGCCACCAGCAATCCGATCCCCGAAAAAGTGAAGCCTCCCAGGACAGTAACTAAAACAACACTCAGCCACGACCCGCGCACACTAAATCCAAAAACAAGCCACGCAAAAATAACAACCGCGGCGACTTCCAGCGTCAAAAACACTAAACGCGAAAGCATGAACGATAGTAAATAATGCGACCGGCGCATTGGGGTTGCCGCGAAACGCTTGAGAATTCTTCGCGACCGCGCAATCACCACCGTAAATCCCAATCCCCACAGCCCGCTGCCCATCAAATTCATACCGATCAAACCGGGAACCAGAAAATCAACATAGCGCGCGCCGGGTTCGGTGATCGTCACCTCACCCGCACTCACCACATCCGTTCGGCCTTTCCCTCTTTGCAAAGCATCGTCAACCAGCAATCGCGCGGCACGACTCTCCGGTCTCGTGGGATCAAAACGATACTCGTAAGAATCAGCCACCGGTTTGACAACGAGTGTGACCTTCCCACTTCTCAACGCCCTGGCAGCTTCGTCCGGACTCAGCACACTGGCCGTAATATCAGCCGACCGCGACAACATACCGGCCGTTTCACTTACTTTCGCATCCGTAGTTTCCGCTTCGATCGCGACGAAGGTTTTCTCGGGACCCGTATTACGAAAGGCGATTCCAAGCGCAAACGTCATCAATACGGGAAAAATAAAGACCCAAAACACCGCCTCTTTCTCTCGCAGGAATTCGCGAATACGCATCATGGTCAACTCCAGCAACGGATGCAGTGTCGACGTTTGCGTTGCGAGTGGTCCAACTTCGCGTTTTTCAACTACCGTTTCTTTCGCTTCATCCATCGCGGAGCATTCTCCCTGTCAAACTGACGAATACATCTTCGAGTGTCGCCTGGTGAGTGGTGAGCGTCACGAGTTCCGATTGTTGGCGTTTGATCTCGGCCAGCAAGGCAGGTAGCGCCACCCCAATCTCAGACACAGTGAGCGAATAAATTTCGTCTCTCTTGTGCAAATGTTTTACAGCGGCAAGATTTCTTAACGGCTCTTCTTCCAGAGTATTCGTGACACTGAATTCTATGATCTGATCCGCACCCAGCGATTCAATCAACTCTGCCGGCGTACCGAGCGCGATCACTTTTCCGTGGTCCATGATCGCGACGCGGTCACACAAACGCGCGGCTTCTTCCATGTAGTGGGTTGTCAAAAGCACCGTACCACCGCCGGCGCGAAACTTTTCAACAATGTCCCACAGCGATAGACGCGCTTGCGGATCGAGTCCGGTGGTAGGTTCATCCAGAAACAGAAGCTCCGGATCGCTCACGAGGGCACAGGCTACGGCGAGTCGCTGTTTCTGACCTCCCGAAAGTTTGCCGACGCGCGCATTGCGTTTTTCCTCGAGCGCCACGATATGAATGACGTCGTCAACATTGTGACCGCGCTTGTAGAAGCTGCGAAACAGTCTCAAGGTTTCGGCCACGGTCACTTTTTCCGCCAGTTGCGTTTCCTGAAGTTGCACACCGATACGCTCGCGGAGGGCTAGTTCGTCGCCCTGATTCCAGCGCTGGCCGAGCAGTTCCACCGTACCCCCGTCGGGCGCAGTTAAACCTTCGAGAATTTCCACGGTGGTGGTCTTGCCGGCACCGTTTGGTCCAAGCAATCCAAAACACTCGCCGCCATACACTTCAAGGTCGAGACCGTTGACGGCGGTTACGTCCGCAAATTTTTTAATCAGACCGGTACAACGTAATGCAGTTGTTTGCGTTGACATTCTTAGTCCTTTAATTGAATAAGCCACAGATGAACGCGGATGAACACAGATCGGCATTTCTCTTACTTATCCCTAATATCCGTGTTTATCTGTGGCAAAAAATCTTTGCGTTTCGCGTCACGCCCGCGCTGAGATCGTCACCACCGTCACGTCGTCCGCTGCCGGATGTCCTGCCGTGAATCCAGTAACGTCATCCAACAAGCTTTGGACAGTCGCCGCGTGATTGGTTACGTGCTGCAGGACGCGTTCTGGTCCATATTCTTCCTGCGCGGCGTTGATCGCTTCCGTAACGCCGTCGGTGTAAAGAAAAACGCTACTCCCGGCGGGCATTTCTATTTCGTGTTCCGAGAATTCACATTCCATGATCCCGAGCGGCAATCCGGCGTTGGCCTCCAGGAAGCGAGCGCCTGATGGTCCAACAATCACCGGCGGCAGATGACCGGCACTCGCGAACGTGAACGTGCGTTTTGCAGGATCCAGCACGGCGTAGACCAGGGTCACAAACTTGCTGGCGGGGAAATCCTGGACCAGGTATTTGTTCAGTTCAAATAAGACCTCTTTGGGCGACAAGCCGCGAGCGGCATGAAGCCGCAGCGCGCTGCGAGTTGACGACATGAGCAAAGCCGCGCCCATGCCTTTGCCTGAAACATCCGCCAGCACCACCGCAACTCGACCGTCAGTGAGCGGAATAAAGTCGTACCAATCGCCACCGACTTCACGGCACGGAATACAAACGCCGTCGATGTCAAAGCCGGCAACGTTCGGTGCTGTTTGAGGAAACAAGCCGGTTTGAACTGTCTGAGCTTCTTCCAGTTCCTTCACCATGCGTTGCTTCTCAAGACGCTCTCGCTGAAACATGCGCGCGTTTGCCACTGCCGTGGCTACATGACCTGCAAGCGCTTCGAGCAGACGAATGCGTTCCGGTGAAAACGCGCTCGTTCGCGGATGCTGAATCTTAAACACGCCGATCGACTCGCCATGAAGCAGCAGGGGAATATCAATCTCAGAACTCTGCTCAACATCGCCCTTCACTCCGGCAGCCACAGCCAGTTCGTTCGTTCGCTCGTCTTTTAGAAGGATAGTGAAGCGGCTGTAACCGAACGTGTTTGCGACGTCGGCGACGATCTGATCGAGCAGGCTTTCGAGATCGAGAATGGAGCTGATCTTCTGCGCCACGCGTTGCAATAGATACAGCTCTTCGACACGCAGGAGATGATCCAGATCGTTAAAAGCTTCTCCGGCGGTGAAAGGATTCATCATCAGAGGTTAACCGTTAGCCGCCGAATCAGCTTGTTTTAAGGACGCGAGCATTTCATCCAATCGCTCAAAACTCTGCTTCACGCCGCGGTCCATGCCGGATCGCAACATGCTGTCGCGATCGGCAACCGTTTGAAATAGCGATTGACTTACAACCCGCGTTCTACCATCAGGCAAAGCTTCGAATCTTGCTGTCTGAAGCGCGACGTGTCCTCGTTCGGGCAGTCCTTCAAACTCAAACGTGCCGATGATGCGTTCCGGCGCTCGCACTTCATGATTCACGCCGCGAAAACAATACTGATTGCCGTTCTGATCCTCGTGAATGTAACGATAGACGCCGCCGTCCTTCGATTCGAATTGCTCAATCCTCATCTTTTTATCATGAGGACCCAGCCACTTGATCACCAGCTCGGGATCGGTAAACGCCCTGAAAACCAGTTCACGCGGTGCTTCAAATTCGCGAGCGATGAAGTAGTCGTGTCTTTCAGGTTCGGCAGTGATGATGGTTTCGTTTGGCATGTGGCAGATGATACCAAACCTTCGTTGTAGGGGCGGCCCTCCGTGGCCGCACTAGCGTACGAACTTCTTGATTTCGCGGACAGAGAGCCTCGAAAGGGATGCCTTCTCGTTTGGCTTTAGGTTTGACGACTCTGAGTTCCAGACAAGGGCGGTCACGGGAGGGCCGCCCCTACGGTCATCCAAGAGTGGCTCCTAATGCTTTTCGCCCTGCTTCTTTGATCGCTTCCATGGCCTGACGGTACGGACCTGGACCATAGCTGATGCGCGCGACGCCCAATTCAGCGAGCGTCTCATTTGACGGAGCGTCGGGTAGGACCATGATGTTTACCGGAAGGGTCGTGCGATCACAGAGCGACTTGATCAACTCCGGATCGCGCAATCCCGGTGCAAACAGACCACTCGCACCGGCTTTCGCGTAAGCCTCGGCACGCTGCAGCGCCTCTTCGAGTTGTGACTCATCATGCTTGGCAGGATAAGTCTCAAGGAACACATCGGTGCGGGCGTTGATGTAAAACGGAATATCAGCTTCGTCCGCAGCTTTCCGAATCGCCTCGATGCGGCGCGATTGCTCGTCGATGGCGTGCAACCCAGTGCCGGCCACAATCCGATCCTCAAAATTGATACCAATCGCGCCGGCTGCGATCACCTTCGTGATATTCGCATGCAACGCAGCCGGATCCACCGCATAACCTCCTTCAAAATCGAGTGAGACCGGCAGCGAAACGCTATTGACTATTCTTTCAATATTCGCGAGTGCTAATTCGAGTGGCAGTGCCTCGCCGTCGTCAAACCCGTTTGCCGCCGCGACGGACCAACTGCCGGTTCCCAGGGCTTTGGCCCCGGCCTGCTCGACCGCGCGCGCGCTGCCAACGTCCCAGATATTAAAAATGATTACGGGCGAACCCTTGATATGAAGGCTTCTGAAAAGTTCGGCTTTCTCTTTTTGTGTCGTCATTTGCTTTTTCCTTGTGGTTCGGGTGATAAATAATCCGTCTCCGTCCGCGTCTATCCGTGGCTACATTTCGCACCGAACGGGAGTATATATGAAGCGTGTAATCATTTCCGTCATCTGTCTTTCGATTTTGATTCTTTCGTCGATCACTGCCGTCGCGCAAAACTGGCCGTCGTTTCGTGGTCCAAATGCTTCCGGGGTGATGGAAGGATCGAAGCCGCCGGTTACCTGGGACATTGAAAAACAGCAAAACCTGCTCTGGCGCACCGCGATCCCAGGGCTGTCGCATGCCAGCCCGATCGTGTGGGACAACCGCGTGTTTGTAATCACCTCGATCAGCGAAGCCAAACCCACGTTCCAGGCAAAGGATAAGGGAATCGGTCTGGCCAACGACGACGTCAAACACACTTGGCATATTTACAGTCTGGACAAACGCGACGGCCGCATTCTATGGACCAACCAGCCTTACGAAGGCGTACCGCGCGCCAAGCGACACGTGAAAGCATCGCAGGCCAACTCGACGCCGGTCACTGACGGCCGTTACGTGGTGGCGGTTTTTGGCTCGGAAGGCATGGCTTGTTACAACTTCAGCGACGGCAAGTTGCTATGGAAACAGGATCTCGGTGTTTTGGATCCCGGACTCTGGGACGACAAGAATTCCTCATGGGGACATTCGAGTAGCCCGATCATCTATCGTGATCTCGTCATCGTTCAGGCTGACGGTCACAAGCAGTCGTTCATTGCTGCTTTCAATCTGAAAGATGGAAAACAAAGATGGCGGGTCGAGCGCAACGAGATTACCTCATGGTCCACTCCTGCGATTTACCAGGGCAAGAATCGCACCGAGATGATTGCGAATGGCGGGCGATACATTCGCGGATACGATCCTTTGACCGGCAAGGAGCTCTGGCGTTTTTCTGATAGCGATACGCAAGTAAAGATGCAGGCGCCGGTGATTGCGCACGATCTGATTTACGTCGCCGGTGGCTATCCGCCAGGACGTCCGATTTATGCGTTTCGACCCGGCGCGGTGGGCGACATCTCGCTCAAGTCAGGTGAAACAAAGAACGACTTTCTTGCATGGAAGACGGCCAACGGCAGTCCTTACACACCAACGCCGCTTATTTATGGCGATCTGTTCTACGCTCTCGCCGATAACGGCGTGCTGAGTGCTTATGACGCGAAGACTGGCGAACGAATCTATCAGCAACGTCTGCCCAGTTCGTTCAGCGCTTCGCCAGTGGCTGTGGATGGTCGCTTGTACCTCGCCAGTGAAGATGGTGATGTGTTTGTGGTGAAAGCCGGAAGGCAGTATGAACTGTTGGCACGAAACGTCATGGGCCAACCACTGATGGCCACGCCCGCACTCTCACAGGGAATGCTGATTGTGCGTGGCGAAAATGCCGTGTACGCACTCGGCGAACGCTAATCGCAGCAGAATTTCTCTCGCAGCGACACAACGGCGCAGTGAAGCACACCTTCAACGGACCTCGCGTTTTTCGCTGCGCCGTTGCGCCGCCGCGAGAGAAATCTAACTCTTGAACACGCGACCGGCGAGACTCGCAACTACAGTCACCAGTTCGGCCGAATCCACCGGCTTGGGAAGATGAAATTGGAAGCCGGAGCGAAGCACGCGCATTCGATCTTCGGCGCGCGCATAAGCGGTGAGTGCCGCGGCCGGGATGTGTCCGCCTCGCTCGGAAGGCAATGCACGAATCTTTGAGATCAGCGAGTAACCATCCTCATCCGGCATTCCCAGATCGCTGATCAAAATGTCAGGCTTGTGCTCTTCCAGTGCCTCCAGGGCTTCGGCAGCGGAACGGCTGGTGATCACTTCGGAGCCGCATTCCTTCAATACTTCGCGAATCAATTCGCGAGTGTCTGCCTCATCATCAACCACCAGTATTTTGAGACCTTCAAGTGAAGGCAGCGCTTCAAAAGAAAACGCTTCATCAGTGCTCGCTGACTGATCCGCGTCGTCGGTTTCGTTTTGATTATTAATTACCCCAACGAACGGCAACGTGATTGTGAAAGTCGCTCCCGTCCCTTCTCCTTCACTGAACACAGTCACATTCCCACCATGCAGATCAACCAGTTGATGCACGATCGAGAGCCCGAGACCAAGGCCGCCATGAATGCGCGTGGTGCTCGCATCTGCCTGGCGGAAGCGATCAAACACGTAAGGAAGAAACTCTTTATTGATGCCCACACCCGAATCACTGACAACTATTTCGACGTGTGAATCAATCCGCTGGACCTTGACCTGTATGCGACCGCCCTTCGGCGTGAATTTAACCGCGTTCGTCAGGAGATTCCAAACAATCTGCTGCAGTCGATCGGCATCGCCTGAAATTGGACCAGCCGCCGGATCCAACATCGTTTGCAGGCGAATTGTTTTCGCATCAACCGCCGGACGAATCGAGTCGATGGCGGCGTTGACGATCGAGATCAGATCGACCGTACGCACATCGAGTCGCAACTTGCCGGAGATAATTCGCGACACATCGAGCAGATCGGCAACCAGTTGAGCCTGCGATTTGGCGTTGCGATAGATCGTCTCCACCGCGCGTTCGGCATTTGCCGGCGTGAGCTTGCCCAGCCGCATCATGTGGGCCCAACCCAAAATCGCATTCAAAGGATTGCGCAACTCGTGCGATATCGTAGCCAGAAACTCATCCTTTAAGCGGTTCGCTCGCTCCGCTTCGTTGCGGGCCAGTTTTTCGTTAGCGAGCAAACGCGAGCGATCTTCGAGCTGCTCCTGTAATTCAGCCTCGCGGGCCACTCGTTCGCTCACGTCTTCGATAATCGTCAACGTTCCGATTATTCGTCCCTCGTTACTGAGAGGCGAAATGCGCACCGCCTGCTGCATCTTCGTGTGACCATGCTCGCCTGATACTGGGAGCATGGCGATCAAATAGCCGTGCAGCGCCTGTGACAAGACTCTAACCTGGCCTTCCAGCGCCCATTTGTAGTGACGATCGAGACGACGTTCGATCAACTCCGGAAACAACTCGAGCAGATTTTTACCAATGACCTCTGAAGCACGTTTCCCCGTGTGTTCCTCCATCCAGTGATTCCATTCGACCACGTTCAATTCATTGTCAGTGGTCACAATCCCCTGCGCCGCCAGATCGTGCATCCAGTGCAGGACCGCCGCGTTGAGTATTGTTTCTTCGGAACCTGTTTCCATCATTGTGATCAACTACGCCGAAGGCGTTGGCTTCCCGCTCTGTTGTGCCTCCCAGGCATCAACTTCCTGGATCAATCGATCCAGGGAATCGACACTCAATACAATCACCAAAAATCCTTTGACCGAACTGTCGCGAATCTGGAACGCGGTGTAGATCACGAGGGCATAATGCATCTCGGCTTTGTCTGACGTGGTAGACGCGATCAACTCATCAAGGGTTTCGAGATGAAGCCGCGGCACGGAAAATGTCACGTGCACGTTCAGCAGGTTGCCAAACATTCCCAAGCATGCATTCAGCAGAATGTTTCCAACTTCGGTCAACACTTCTCGCGCCGATTCGTCGAGGAAAGAAGAATTCCGTTCGTCGGTCAATAAATCCGTGAGTTGCACAGCGCCGGCGTAGTTCAACAACAACAGCGCATCTCCGCCGACTGGTCCAGCAAAAACCTGATGAATAGATGCCACATCGCCGGGCACAAATTTCGCCAGCGCTCCGCGTAACTCTTCAGTCCGATAAACAGCGACCTCCGGTGGATTGAGCACCACCCGATGTCCCGTCAATTCCGAGAGCGCAGCCCCCGTACGCGCGAACGCAATATTTATGAGCTCGGAAAGTGCATCACTTTGCCGCTCAGTTAGTTTCACCTACAGCTCCTTCCGCTAGCGCAGCTACGACACCGGCGATTACATCTTCCGCCACGAATGGTTTATTTATAAAACCGAGTGCGCCTGCTTCATCAACCATCTTGCGAGTCGAACTCTGAATATCCGCACTGGCAACTACTACACGAGCGTGCTGGTCCATCTCTCGCAATTTCACGAGGACATCAAGTCCGTACATCCCTTTCATCACCAAATCGAGCAATACCAAACCCGGCTTTTCAAGAAAGTAGAGTTCAAGGGCGGTCATGCCATCATTCGCTTCCACCACTTCATAACCTGCGGTTTCGAGAATGCGTCGCAATGTCCGGCGCGATAGTGACGAATCGTCGACAATCAAAATCTTAAGGCTCATACGACCCCCATAATCGCACGTGCCATGTCGTCCAAAGCGACGCTCTTATCGCTCAGTCCGGCTTCCATAACTACCGAGGGCATCCCATACACCACACAGCTACTCTCCGCTTCGGTAAAAACCAAACCGCCCTGCGATTTGATCCATGCCGATCCCTGCTTGCCATCCGATCCCATGCCCGTCATCACCACCCCCAACACTCGATTGCGATAAACCTCCGCAGCCGACTGAAACAACACGTCAACTGATGGCTTATGCAGCGTATCAAAAGGCCTGGCATCGAGATGAGTAACAATTGTTCCGTTTGACTCACGTTTCAGTGACAGGTGACGCCCGGCGGGCGCCAGAAAGACGCGGCCGGCCTTGAGTTCGTCGCCCGCCGCGGCCTCTCGTACTTCAAGATTAGACAATTCATTCAGTTTCGCCGCGTACATCTCGGTATAACCTACCGGCATATGCATCACCATCAGGAGGGGAACCGGAAAGTCTTCCGGCAACTGCGGAATCAAGCGTTTAAGGGCTTGTGGCCCGCCGGTTGAAATCCCAAGCACAACGAGGTCTACCGAGTGAGATCCGGCTACTTTAGACACTGCCTCGGGAGTCGCCGGCCGCGGCGGGGCAGTCGAAATTCGGTGCAGCGAGATCTTCCCGGCGGCTTTTACCTTTTCGATCAGTTCAGCGCTTACTTCAAAGATCTTTTCACTCGCCAGGGCCGTCGGCTTTTGCACGAAGTCGACCGCTCCAGCATCGAGTGCAGTGAGCGCGGCTTCAGCAGTTTCGCTGGCGACGCTCATGATGATGATCGGCACCGGCCGTCGCTGCATCTGTTCGCGCACAAACCCGACGCCGTCCAGCTCGGGCATGATGAGATCGCAAGTGACCACATCCGGATCGAGACGTTCCACCAGATCGAGCGCTTCCCGACCGTCACGCGCCGCGCCAACCACTTCGAGGAAAGGGCTGCGCGAGAGAATCTCACGGACCACCTTACGCACGTAGGCGGAATCGTCGACCACTATCACTCGTAAAACTCGATCCATCACTGCTCCGTTCAATCCGACTATATTCGCACGCCTCAAGCCAAATCGTTGCGCTGCCGCGTTGCGAAGCGAGAAATCTTTTCAGTAGCCGCACCCTTCAAGTAGACGAAAGCGTCGTCAACTTCGGTCAGGGTAAAATCGGTCGTCAGTCGTAATAACGATTCGGCGGCGCCCACAAACAAGTAACCAGGAGGACGGATATGCCTGGAAAAGGAACGAATGACTCGGGATATCGCATTCTCGGAAAAGTAAATAAAGACGTTACGACAAAAGATAAAATCCGCTGCTGCCAGTGGCGCGATCTGGTTGTCGTCTATCAAGTTTGCCACTTCCCACTTGATTCGTGAATGGATGTCGCGATTGACACGCCAGTCTGTACTGTGGGGTTCGAAGTAGCGCGCACGAAGTGCCGGCGGCAGATTGCGAAAAGCGCGTTCGCGGTAAATACCCTGGACAGCACGATCGATGGCCCTGGTGCTCGCATCGCTCGCTACGATCTCGATCGAAGCTTTCTGAAACCATCCAGCTTCGTTTAGTGCCATGGCAATCGTCAGAGGCTCCTCACCGGTAGCGCACGCGGCGCTCCAGATCCGCAAAGTTGATGAGCCGTTTCGGGCCTGCCATTGCGGCAATAAAGTTTGGATCAGCGCCCGCACTTGATCAAACTCGCGCCAGAAGTAGGTTTCCTGCACGGAGAGCGCGTTCATCACACTTTGCCACTCGGCGCGTGCGGAGTCGTCGTATTTCAACAGGTAGTAATAGTCGAGATACGAACCGAAACCGCGGTCGATAACAAGCGGCGCTAGTTTGTCCATCAGTAGATCGCTCTTGCCGTTGTCAAACCACATTCCTATCCGTTCATTGATCAGGCTTTGAATCAGAGTCGTGGTGCCTTCGGGCAGTACCAGATTCTGTGAACGAGACAGCATAAGTAAAGAATTCAGTTCATTAGCCTGCGAAGCAGGCGACAGCATAAAGCCCGGGGCGCGAGCCCCAGGATGGATAATTACATATGATTCAAGCCCGCATAGCGGGCGACAGCGCTGCCGCCCGTTTCACGGGCTGCAAAAATAATTGCTGGTTTAGTCCTGGGGCTTGCGCCCCAGGCTCTATGCTTACGCCTGCTTCGCAGGCTATGAAAAGACGACTCATTGATCCTGGCCAATCTGCTCCAACGCGGCCTGTGAACGAGACAGCATAAGTAAAGAATTCAGTTCCTTAGCCTGCGAAGCAGGCGGCAGCATAAAGCCTGGGGCGCGAGCCCCAGGATCGATAATTACAATATGATTCAAGCCCGCATAGCGGGCGACAGCGCGGCCGCCCGTTTCACGGGCTGCAAAAATAATTGCTGGTTTAGTCCTGGGGCTTGCGCCCCAGGCTCTATGCTTACGCCTGCTTCGCAGGCTATCAAAAGACGATTCATTGATCCTGCCAATCTGCTCCAACGCGGCCTTGCGCGGCGCGCGCTACGTCCTGCCGTTGTCAAACCACATTCCTATCCGTTCATTGATCAGGCTTTGAATCAGAGTCGTGGTGCCTTCGGGCAGTACCAGATTCTGTGAACGAGACAGCATAAGTAAAGAATTCAGTTCCTTAGCCTGCGAAGCAGGCGGCAGCATAAAGCCTGGGGCGCGAACCCCAGGATCGATAATCACAATATGATTCAAGCCCGCAAAGCGGGCGACAGCGCGGCCGCCCGTTTCACGGGCTGCAAAAATAATTGCTGGTTTAGTCCTGGGGCTTACGCCCCAGGCTCTATGCTTACGCCTGCTTCGCAGGCTATGAAAAGACGACTCATTGATCCTTGCCAATCTGCTCCAACGCGGCCTGCGCGGCGCGCGCTACGTCCGGATCGTCGTCAAGCTTCAAACTCTCCACCAGGACGGCCACACGCCGCCCGCCTATTTGTCCCAGCGAATCTAGGGCCGCGATGCGGACGTGGTTGAACTTCTCTTCCCGTAGCACGCTCTCGAGTGCCGAAATGCTCGCTTCCGACCGTTGCCGGCCGAGGGCCCGCGCGCTGAAATAACGCACCCAAACGTCTTTGTCCGAGAGCGCTTCAATCAACTGGAGAACGGCGCGCGGATCGTCCAGATTGCCCAAAGCTCGTGCCCCCGCGGCCCGCACATTGGCTGTTTCTTCCTTCATAGCGCGGGCAAGCACATCGAAAACGCCTTCGTTCTCGAGGTACGGCAGGTGCTCAATAGCCGCCGCTCGCACCCGTTCATGGGGATCCCGGCTCAGATTAAGCAAAGCGTCTGTTGCCTTCGGATACCCGAAGTAGCCGGCAACCTTCACCGCTGTCTCGCGAACGTTCGGATCCGGGTCATGCAGCAGCGGAACAATACGTTCGGACATCGACGGCGTGATGAGCGAATTGAGCGCGCTGACCGTCGCCTGCCTTATCGAGGCATCGTCGCTTCCGACCAGGTTGAGTAGCCCTTCAACGGCGCTTGGGTCGCCGATCTGGGCGAGCGCATTCGCCGCTTCAATCGCTAACGATTCTTCCTTCAGCGTGTTTACGAGTGCCGGTGTCGCGCTCGAGTTGCGAATACGTCCCAGCGCTACTACGGCCGACCTTCGCACTTCCAGGTCTTCTGCCGTCAACTGTGATATCAGGAGGTTCAACGTCGCTGAGCCATGCCGCACGAGAGCTTCGATAACCTCGTCACGCAAATCAACACGTCCCATCAACCTCGTCAGCGCGCGGTCGACGACCGCTCCTTTGAGCCAACCAAGCACTACGGCCAGCGAACGCAGCTCACCTTCGTCAGGTGATTGGTCCAACTCGTCGAGCAGATGCTGAAGACCGGTGGGCGAGATTTCACGACTGGCAAGTTCTGCGATGTAGCGACTTTCTCCGTATTGCTGCTCATACCGATCACTCAGCGTAGCGAGCGCGCGAGCGATCAAACGCGTCGACTCACACGCTGGCGCATTCAATACGTCTACCAGCGGACCAACAACACTTTCATCACCCAGTTGGCCCAGCAGGTTGATCGTATGGTCGCCCAGCATGGGGTCTTTCAAAAGCTGAACCATTCGTGGGACCACACGGGCATCACCAATCGCCGTCAACGCGTCGAGCGCCGCAAAGCCAAGAAAGAAGTCTCTTGTTTCAACGATCTCAGCCAGGGCGTCGACCGCTTCAACCGCCTTCAACTTGCCGACAGCTTCGATCGCGTGATACTGCACATTGGTATCTTCGTCTTTCAGCGATTTAACCAACGCAGCCGTGGCACGAACGTCTTTTTGTTCACCTAAAGCCAACGCCGCTTGCATGCGCAGATCAGGATTGGGTGCGCCAAGCAGTTCGAGCAGCGGCGTCAGAGTATCAACATCACTCGCCGCCAAAACCTGAAGCGCGCTGTTCAGAAGTGAAGGATTGTGATGATTTTCAACTACAGAACTTAATAACGCTGCAATCGCTTCGGGCGCAGCACGCTGCGACACTCCTTTGACCGCCACTCGACGCACGCGCCAACTATCATCGCTCAACGCATCAAGCAACGAAGCTGCATCGTAGGCATCGTCGGTGCTGAGAGTTTCAGCCGCATTCAAGCGCGTCGCCTCATCACCCTGAGCCAAACGTGTCGAGAGCTCACGTTCTCGTTCCAGGCGTTCAGTCACGTCTTCGACAGTGACGAAGAGTCCGGCAACCTGATCGTTCTCGAGGAGCGGCGCGATAGTGACGAGTTGTTGCATCTTGTCGAAGTGCCGTACTTGATCCAGGGGAACGCAGGGAATGAGGTAATGATGAAAGGCAGGCGCCAGAACTTCGACCACACCCTCTTGCAACGATCTGTGAAAACGTTTCAACAACCCGCGGTGCTCGAGATCAGGAACCACGGCGGTCAAAACCTGGCCCGAAGCAGACTCCTCGCTGATGCCCGTAAGTCGCGCGAGCGTGGCATCCCAAACCCGGATCACGAGCTCGGTGTCGGTTGTGAAAACGCCGACTGACGGCTGGGTGTTAGTCATTCCAATGTTGCCGCAGAAAAACTCGCACGATCCCCATTAACCTTCCTGATGCGCGCCATTAGCGTTATCTGCGTCTGACTTTTTCGTCCGCCTGCGTTTAGTTTTTTGATTACCGTTGTCTCCAGGATTAATGCCAACCATGTTGTCCATAATCTCCCCAAGTTCGCGCGCACGCGTGGCCAGACCGGAGGTGCTCGTCAACGTCGCTTTCACACCATCCACGTTGCGAATTGTTATCTGGCGTAGTTCGCTCACATCACTACGAATCTCGTCGGCTGCATCAAGATGACTGCGATTGCTATTGGTGATACGCAGCGCTTCTTTTGAAACACTGGCTACCGCAACGCTCATTTCATGAGACGTTCGCGCCTGTTCGCGCATCGCTTTCGTTACCTGTTCGGACTGCAAACGCATACTTTGCGACGCAGTTGTGATTTCGGCGGACGCCATCGCCTGCTCACTCATCGCTTTACTGATCTCACTAATTTGACGTGCGAGTTGTATCGCTTCTTTTGAAACCTGATCTCCGGCAACTGCCTGTTCGCTAACCGCACGAGCGGTGGAGAGCGTGGCGCGGCGCATTGATTCGACCGATTGTGCGATCTGTTTCGCAGCGGCTGCCTGTTCGTTCGACGCCTTGCGGATCTGCTTCGCCACGCCACTGGTACTCTGCGCCGCTTTGATGATTTCTCTCGCCGCTCGACCCTGCTCATTCATGGCCTTGCTGACTTCTTTTGCAGTCTTGCGCATCTCGGCTGAGGCTTTGACGATCTGTTGTGAGCCTTGCGCCTGTTCAATCACCGCGCTCGAAACGTGCTTGGTTTGTGTGGCGGTAGTGTCGATCGCAGCCACCACTTGTTGTCCGACTGTCAGTTGTTCTTCAGTTGCATCAGCGATTTGTCCAACAACTGCCGCCATTTGACTAATGCCGTCCAGTATTTTCTTTAGACCTTCCGCGCCCACCTCTGCGAGTTGTCCGCTTTCATCGGCGATGCGCATACCCTCACTCGAGCTCGTCACTGCTTCCCTGATGACCTCCTGAAGTGAGCGAATAATTGTCGCAATATCCGAGGTTGCCTGAGCGGATCGATCCGCAAGATTTCTGATTTCTTCCGCCACCACCGCAAACCCACGACCAGCATCACCAGCGCGCGCGGCTTCAATCGATGCGTTTAGCGAAAGCATGTTGGTGCGTTCGGCAATCACGTTAATAGTGTTTACGATGCCGCCAATCTCTTCGGACCGTTTTCCCATCTCGCGAATCACACCGGCTGACTGCTCCATCGCCGTTCGAACACGCAGCATCCCCTGCATGGATCTTTGCGCGGCCGCTCCACCTTCTTCGGCTTGCCGGGTCAAGTGATTGGTGGACTCTTCCGCACGTTTGGTCAAGGCCGCCACTGAATGTAACGAACGGTCCATTTGATTGGCGCTGGCAGCCGCGCCGGTAGCGGCATCGTTGATGCGCTCCGCGTTTTGGGCCACTCCCTGCACCGACCGCGACATCTGTTCGATCGAAGTCGAAACCTCTTCAACCGACGAAGCAAGACTCTCGGTCATCGCGGCGACCTCTTCGATCGACGCGGCCATTTCGTTGATTGACGAAGTGGTCTGTTCCGCGGAGACCGTGAGGTCGTCCGCATTACCGGAAAGGCTCGAGATTGAGGCGGCCACCTCTTCCACACTTGCGGCAGTTTCGTTTACCGCTGCTGTAAGTGATTCGGTATCAGCGCTTACCGCCTGAATGGAACTCGCGATTTCAGTCATCGCGCCCGTAACTTCTTCCGCGGACGTCGCCATCGTTTGAGTTGTACTGCTGACACTCTCAATCGAACGCGAGCTCTGCTGAATCGCCGCCGAGATCTGCGTGATCGAAGTGCCAAGAGATTCCGCATTCTTGGTGACCTCTTCGATCGAGGCGGCGCTTTCATTGACTGACGACGCGAGTTGCTCGGTTGATGTGGCAATCGACTCGAGTTGAGCGGTAGTCTCACCCATCGAAGCGGTCATTTCATCAGCGACCGCGACCGTGCGTTCGAGCACACGTAACTGGACCTCGGCGCCTTCTGCCAACTCATTCGTGGTTACGGTGATTTGACCGGCTGATTCCGCCACTTGCAGTGCCTGCCGGCGAACCAGTCCGATGTCTCTCTCGAGATTGCCCGAGCTTTCGAGTACCTGAGCCATACTCTTATCTCCCATTCATCGTTAGATCTGTGAAACTTGCGGCTCAACCTCGTATTCAAGGTCGAGCACTGCGTCTAAATTCAAAATCAAGATCATGCGTTCGTTGACCGATGCAATACCTTCGAGGTAGTGACCGCTCAACCCGGTTAAAGCTTCAGGCGGCGGTTCAATCGACTCCGGCGAAATCTGGATAAACTCACGTGCCGTATCCACAACCAGACCGACCACGCGGCTGCCCGTATTGATTACAACCAATCGCGAACGCAGATCGCGTTCAATTTTTTCGAAACCAAAACGCGTACGCAGATTCAATGCCGGAATTACCTGTCCGCGAACCAGAACCACGCCTTCAACCGCGGGATGCGCATTTGGCACCGATGCTACGTCGTCGATCATCTCGATCTGTTGCACAAAGCGACTACGCACGCCATACGTCGTGCCGGAGAGTTCAAAAAGTATGAAGGGTTCCAAACTCAAACCGATTCTCCTTAGCACTGATTTACACGGATGACACTGATAAAAATCAGCTAAAATCCGTGTAATCCGTGGCTCAATGTTTTGACTTAATTGCCAACTGTCGCAACGCGGTAATATCCAGTATCAACACCACGCGTTGATCGCCGAGTTCGGTGGCGCCGGCAATCCCTTTGCTTTGCGCGATCGGATCCTTGATCGCTCGCACGACTATTTCCCGTTGACCGAGGATGCGATCAACCGCCAAACCCACCGCATTTGTTTCTTCACCAATCACCAGCACGTGAAATCTTTCGCCCCGCTCGTAGTTCAACTCAAAAACTCGAGCCAGCCGCAATAACGGCAACGCTTTTCCGCGATAGGGAATGATTTCGTTATTTTCCAAAATCTTCGTCGTCGCTGACTCAACCTCCAGCACTTCCCTCACCGCCGACTGTGGCACTGCAAACCTTTGTCCATTGACACTCACAATCAGGGCTTCTGCAAGTGCCAGTGTTAAAGGCAACTCAATCGAAAACGTGGTGCCTTCACCCATCTTCGTTGACAGCGAGATCCGTCCCCCGAGTTCTTCGACCGCTTTCTTAACTACGTCCATTCCGACGCCACGACCGCTCCCACGATCAGCTTCATCGCGAGTTGAAAAACCGGCAGTGCAGATGAGATCTAACAGGGCCCCGTCGTTCATATCGGAGTCGGCGTTACTGAAACCACCGGCATTCGCCCTCGCGACGACTGCGTGCCGATCGATGCCGCGTCCGTCGTCGGCGATCTTAATGACGATCATTTCGCCTGCTGTCATCGCGCTCAGCGACAACAATCCTTCGCTTCGCTTGCCTTGCGCTTCACGATCGGCAACCGATTCGAGTCCGTGACTGACGGCGTTGCGCACCAGATGCATCAGCGGATCCATCATGCGTTCGACCAGGAACTTGTCGATCTCAGTTTCGCCGCCGCTGAGTTGCACGATGATCTTCTTTCCGCTCTCACGCGCCAGATCGCGAACTACAAATGTCATGCGTTCAAAGATCTCGCCGATCTGGACCATACGCACGCGCATCACGCTATCGCGCAAGTCGCGCAATTGCCGGCTCATGCTCAAATTTGTTTCCTGAAGCGAACGCCAGAGCGCGGGCGGAGTGGTTCGTTTCAATTCGGTGAGTTGATCGTCGAGACGGGTGCGACTGATCACGAGGTCGCCGACGATTCGCATCAACTCGTCGAGTCGATCGAGATCCACGCGCACCACACTCGCCGGAGCAATCGTCGGTACGGTCTGAGTGTCTTTGCTGCGCGGCGCAGGCTCAACCGGAGCAGGACGGAACGTCAAACCATCGGCCGCAAAACCAGCCATTACCGTTTCGTCCCCGTCAGTAGCAATGATGAATTCAAACGCAATCTCGCCGGCGCCTTTAACCACAGGCTTGGCCTGGAGCAATTCTCCAATCTCCTGCAATCGTGCACGCACGCTGTTGACGTTCACACCGCGCTCGGCAAGTTCGGCGGTTGGAGTAAACTCGGCTAGCCAACGAGTGGTTGTCGATGAATCGCTCTTTGAGGGCGCGTCAACCGCCGGCTCGGTCTCTGCTTTCGGTGAGTTGACGGAAATGGCTTGCAGTTGAGCAACAATCTCGTCGATCGACGGAAGCGGCTGTTCGTTGCGACGCGCATTAATAACGCCTTCGAGCAATGAAACTCCCGCCACGAGCGTTTCAAAACCCACGTCGCTCAGAATCAAGCTCTCTTCACGCAACTCACGCAGGTAGCTTTCGAGATGATGAGAAAGTTGCTCGGCCGCGCCGAGACCGACCATGCCGGAAATTCCCTTGAGGGTGTGGAAACTGCGAAAGAGTGTATCGAGTAAAGCGCGATCGACTGCGTCCGCGCCTACTTCGTTTTCTAACGTAACTAACGCGCGCCGAATCGAAACCAGGTGTTCGTCACACTCAGCGTAGTAATCGTCGAGGAACTGATCGAAAAACTCACCACGATTGTCGGGATTTGGTTTATCCATCAAGAAGTCTTCAGCAGCGACCCCACCACGTCAGCCAACTGCCGCGGATCGAATGGCTTGGTTAAATAACGATTTGCGCCTGCCGCGAGCGCATCGCGACGGCTGCTGTCTTCGCTTTTGGTCGTCAGCACGACGATGGGAATGTCTTGATAGGCTCGATGTTTTCGGACAAAGTCGATCACTTCCATACCGTGCATATCCGGCATGTTCAGATCGAGCACCATCAGATCAACTGGTTCAATGGCAAGGCGTTCGATGGCTTCGAGGCCACTACCGGCCTGCGTAGATTTCACCCTACGTAACGACCCCAACGATGTGATCACCATGCGGCGCATCGTGGGAGAGTCGTCCACCACCAGGATATTGTTCATTTTTGGTTCGTCCGGCATTTATCTCAGCAGACAGACTCGGCCCTGAGGGATTAACCCTCGAACTCAGAAGGGGAAAGGGGTGTGACAAGGGGAGGGCTATTCTACGGAAAGATTGAGATTTAGGGTAGTGGGATTGATATTGGCCACGGATACCACGGATTTCTGCTGTTTATCCGTGATATCCGTGGCCGGGTTTTACTCGTAACGCAGCGCCACGAGTGGATCGACGCGAGTTGCGCGTCTCGCTGGAATGAGACAGGCAATTAACGCGACGAGGGATAAACCCAATGCGACTAGGACGAAGGTGGTTATGTCCGTTGCTGTCACACCAAACAGCAGGCTGCTCATGAGACGAGTCAGGATGTAGGCGCCGATGAGTCCCAGCACCACACCCGCGAGCGTCAGGCGCATGAACTGGCTCAAGACCAGTCGCAGAACGTCTGCTCCTCTCGCGCCCAGCGCCATCCTGATGCCGATCTCCTGAGTTCGTTGCGTAACCGAGTAAGAAATCACGCCATAAATTCCCGACACAGCCAGCACCAGCGCGAGCGCGGCGAAGAGGATCAGGATCGTCAACGCAAACCGGCGGGTACCAACGGAATCGCGAATTAGTTCGTCGATCGTTTGAATCTGGTAAACGGGCTGATCCTTATCGACCTCGCGAATCGCACTCTGAATCGCTGCTACCGTTGTCTTGGGGTCAACGCTCGTGCGAACGGCGAGGTTCATGCGGCGATAGCGCCCGGCCATCTGGCCGAGTGCGAAGTAGACTTCCGGCTTGGTGCCCTGGTCCAACGCTGATTGGGCCGAGTCTTTGACAACTCCTTTAACGATGAACCACGGGCTCTTCGAATCGATATTGCCGATCTTGATTCGCTTGCCCAGTGGATCCTGATTGGACCAGTAACGATTGACCATTGACTGGTTGACGATCACCACCGGCATTGCTTGAGGACCGTCTTCAGGCACGAACGACTGTCCGCTCGCCAGCGGGATCTGCATCGCGGCGAAATACTCGGTACTCACCGTACGAGTATCGAGACTTTGCGTCTGCACTGCCGCATCCGCAACGCCTTCAACCGTGATGGGCCATTGTTCCGTGAACACGAAAGGCATGTGCGAAGCGACTCCGACTGCTTCAACACCCGGCAACGTCTTGACGCGTTCGATGACGTTTTGGAAAAAGATCGCATTCTGCGTACCGTCTTTCGACTTCGCCGGCGAGCGATTGATGCGCATCGACATCACGTTGGCCGTGCTCATTCCCGGATCGATGTTCGTCAGTTTTGCGAAGCTTCGGATCATCAAACCCGCCATCACCAGCAGAATCAGCGAAAACGCGACTTCGGCGACTACCAGCACACTTTGCGCGCGGCGTGCTTTAACTCCAGCAGTTGTACGTTGACTTGCCAATTGCAGCGATTCGCGAGTTTGCGTTCGCGATCCTTGTATCGCGGGCCACAATCCGAAGATGAACGCAGTCAGGAGCGATACGACTAGCGTGAACAGCAGCACCTGCACGTTCATCGTGATGTTCATACCTTCGGGAATCGTGCCCGCAGGAATGATATTCACGAGGGCGGTTGTGCCCCACGAAGCCATTAACAGTCCGAGACCGCCACCCAACAAACCGAGCACGGCGCTTTCGATCAGCATCTGGCGAATGATGCGACTCCGGCTCGCGCCCATCGCAGCTCGGATCGCGATTTCGTGCGAACGGCTCATCGACTTGGCGAGCAGCAGGTTGGCAATGTTGGCACACGCGATCAGCAGCACGAGCGCCACGGCGCCGAGCAGGATGAAGAGCGCTTTTCGCACTGGTCCAAAATAAAATTCCGAGAGCGGCTGCACGTAAATTCCGCGTCCGGCGTATTCCTGGTTGGTACTCAGGAAATCCTGTTCGTTCTGCCGGGCCAGTTTTGTAAGTCCGGCGTTAACTTGCTCGATTGATGAACCTGTGCGACCGAGAATCGGATACGAACGACCCCCACGCTGACTGTCTGCGAAGTTGAATGGAAACGGGAACCAGGCTTCGGCTCCGTCGAATCTAAACTGCGGCGGCATGACACCGATGATCGTGAAAGGCTCATCGTCGAGTGAAACACTTTGGCCCAAGACTGCGTTGTTGCCACCAAAGCGTCGCTGCCAGAGTCCATGACTGATCACGAGGACTCGCTGTCCGTTAGGACCTTGTTCGTTGGGCGCGATCGTGCGCCCGAGTTGCGGTTCGACTCCGAGCATGTTGAAGAATTCGGTCGATACCTTGGCCGCCGCCACGCGTTCGGGTTCGTCGCTGCCGGTGAGATTCCGACTGACGGGTTCGAACGCTGCGACGCGTTCAAACACTCCGCTCTTTTCGATATCGACAAACTCCGGCCCCGACGACCGAAACTGATCCGCTACGCCGAGTTTCGGCAAACTCTGACGAACGAAGAACAACTGCGACGGTTCCTTGTACGGAAAAGGATTGAGCACCACCACATTGACAATACTGAACAGCGCCGTGCTCGCCCCAATCGCCAACGCGAGGGTCAAGATAGCCACGAGCGTAAACGACGGCCGCTTGCGCAGCATCCGGAAGCAGTAGATTAAGTCATGCATGGCAATAGACTTTCCGAGGACGGTTTAGACAACTGGACGCCCCAGCAAACTTCAAAGCCCGTGCCAAACCGCGACGAGCCGGTCCGCACGACGATCACTCGTTATTGTTTGCATTTATATAAGGACCGCAGAAAATGATGGCGGCACCATCGTTTCGCTAACGGGACTCTCAATCCCACTTTCGAACATTCGTTGGGGTTGGCCGACATCATTGTAGGGGTGGCCCTCCGTGGCCACCCTAATCATGAACTCTAAACCAAACCCACCTAACTAAACCTTCCCACCGAGCTACTCCAGAAACCCCGTGTACGGAAAACTGCGGATACGCCACATAACCTTCCCGAACCGAATTCATTTCGATATACCTCAGATTCTCTTCAAGATCAGAATCGTTCCGAATCACATGATCAAAGAACCGTGTCTGCCACAACCGCTTCTTGCGAAAGTCTTCAACTGCTACGGTGGGCCAATTCTTCAACTCCACAACCTCCGGTCTCAATGTTGCGCGCCACTCCGTTAACGCAGATATCACACGGAGAGACTCCTTCCGACTGGACTTCATCACGCCATTTGAAACTGATCTGATCTCACCAGTCTTGATGATCTCGTGGCTGCGCTTCCAATACATCTGCGTCGTGTAGCTCTTAAATATACCGATCAGGTTATTCAGCTTCTTCTCAGGCTCACGAACACCAGCAAGGAAATGAAGGTGATTTGGCATCAACGTGAATGCTCGGATGCGCATGTGCTCGAGCGTCTGATCGCTCAACAAGATCTTTAGAATACCTTTTGCGAGACTAACATCGGCGAAAAGCGGTCGACGCAGATCTGTGACCAGCGAAAGCGCACAAAGCTGCGAGGTTGAGTTGTAATCGTAACCAGGTAAACGAAGTGTGTTGTAGCGATGACGCTGCGGAAATCCGAACTGAGGCATCGTGAGGTACCCCGCAAGTGAGGATGTAAAAACAATTAAATAATAGATCCCGAAATATAAATTAACAACGGACAAACTGTAGGGGTGGCCCTCCGTGGCCACCCTAGTCATGAACTCTAAACCTCCCGCCCTCGATCCTATTGAACGCACAACCCAATGTAGAATCGAGAGACGTTTAACTCTCGGCAAGAGAGTTTTAGAGTTCAAGACTAGGGCGGCCACGGAGGGCCGCCCCTACAGTTACGTAGGATCGAGCAGTTACATAGGCGGATCGCGCAGTTACGTAGGCGGAGCGCGCAGTTACGTAAGAGGATCGCGCAGTTACGTAAGAGGATCGAGCAGTTACGTAGGAGGAGCGAGCAGTTACGTAGGGAGGATCGAGCAGTTTCCTAGGAGGAGCGAGCAGTTACATAGGCGGATCGAGCAGTTATCTAGGAGGATCGAGCAGTTTCCTAGGAGGAGCGAGCAGTTACCTAGCAGGAGCGAGCAGTTACCTAGCAGGAGCGAGCAGTTACCTAGCAGGAGCGAGCAGTTACCTAGCAGGAGCGAGCAGTTACCTAGCAGGAGCGAGCAGTTACCTAGCAGGAGCGAGCAGTTACCTAGCAGGAGCGAGCAGTTACGGAGGAGCGAGCAGTTACGGAGGAGCGAGCAGTTACGGAGGAGCGAGCAGTTACGGAGGAGCGAGCAGTTACGGAGGAGCGAGCAGTTACGGAGGAGCGAGCAGTTACGGAGGAGCGAGCAGTTACGGAGGAGCGAGCAGTTACGGAGGAGCGAGCAGTTACGGAGGAGCGAGCAGTTACGGAGGAGCGAGCAGTTACGGAGGAGCGAGCAGTTACGGAGGAGCGAGCAGTTACGGAGGAGCGAGCAGTTACGGAGGAGCGAGCAGTTGCGTAGGAGGAGCGAGTTGCGATGAAGCTGGAGATCGTGCAGGCCGGGGATCCGGTCTTGAGGAAGAAGGGGCGTCTATTGACGCGGGATGAGATTGCCAGCGAGGCGATACAACAGTTGATCGTTGCGATGCGTGAGACGATGCGGGAGGCGCCCGGCGTGGGGCTGGCGGCGCCGCAGATCGGGGAGTCGATTCAACTCGCGGTGATCGAGGATCGCGACGAATATCTCAGCGGCGTCGCGCCGGAGCATCTGGCCGAACGACAGAGAGCCCCAGTGCCGTTTCACGTGATCATCAATCCAAAGCTTACGATTGTAGACAACGCGTCGGCACAATTTTTCGAAGGTTGTCTCAGCGTGGAAGGCCACCAGGCGGTGGTCGATCGAGCCTTGAATGTTCGCGTTGAATGTCTAAATGAGCGCGGCGAGGACGTAACAATCAACGCGCAAGGATGGTACGCGCGCATCCTCCAGCACGAGATCGATCACTTGAACGGAATCTTGTACGTGGATCGAATGAAAACGCGCACGCTGACGACCGGCGAGAACATGTTTCAATACTGGGGCCGGCGAAACATTCAGGACGTGCTGCGGGAATTGGACAACTAGAAGGCCTGGTACGCGTACCAAACACCAAAGCAGATACTAAATATCGCCGCCAGAGTTTGTAATCCCTGATGCGCATGGGTGAGCTTCGCAGAAGTCAACGCGAACGGTAAGCCGATCAATCCCGACATCAACAACATTCCGGCAATCGAACCAAATCCAAACGTCGCCAGATATAAAAACCCGGTCCACGGGGAACTGATCTGCGTAAGCACCAGGAGGGTCAACGCTCCCGACCCTGCCAACCCGTGCATCATCCCGATCAAAACCGGCTTCACGCCGATCCGCGATATCGCATGTGAGTGTTGAACCGGCGCTGCAGGCGCGTGACTTGTCTCGTCTTCATGAAAATGCACGTGCGTATGTGATAAGCCGTCATGACTGTGTTGATGCAAGTGCACGGTCGGGTTGTGTCGCAACGCGCGCCGGAGCGCACTGATGCCGAGCAAAATGATCATCAGCGCAACCCCAAACTCCAACCAACCGCTAACACTCTCGGGAATCGCCACCCGCAACGACAAGACAACCACACCAATCACGAGGAGCGATAACGTATGGCCCATGCCCCAGAACGCTCCAACCAGCGCTGAATGAAAAACATTTCTGTGCTGACTCACTATCGTCGACACAGCGACGACGTGATCGACCTCAGTTGCGTGTTTCAATCCAAACACCAACCCGAGACCTAAAATAGCGAGCATACTGAGAGAGCCAACGTTGTCTAACATGTTCGCGAGAGCATACAAGGATCTGCGCCAGAACTGTACTTTAAAAACCGAAAGGCCGGTGTTGGACCGGCCTCTCAAGGTTGGGCGAAAGCATTCAGCCTTCACGGTCACTGTCCTCACCCCAGCAACCAATACCCGATTGAAGCGCATTTTACTGATGCAAGGATTTCTGTCAATCCAAGGAACCTTACATCAGTTGCCAAGTGGGCTTGCCGTCTGCGCATTATGCACACACGAGCACAGTTTATAATCAAATCGGCCCCCGCTGTTTGTGCAGGCTTCTATAACTTCCGGTTGAACAATACAACCCGGACTGGTTGGTGTTGGTGTTTGCTGGCCGCTCTGAACTGAGAAGGCGAGCGCGGCTGTGAAAAGAATTACAAAAGTGACGGAAAGCATTTTTCTCATAGTGAGTTCTCCTGAATTTTGAATGGGTTGATTGAAGAAGCGTAGCTACCGCTAGCTCAGAACGGGAGTTCGTTGCGCTGGGCTCTTAGTTTGTTGAGTTAGGTAACGCTCTTAATTGAGGTATGGCGAAGTATCGTACGGTTCGATTGGACCTGTCAACGTCCTTCAATATTCGGCAGTGCCCTAAAGAACTTCTTCTCTGTGCAACCTTTGTGTTCTCTGTGGTTAATGGGAATGTGGGTTACAACAACCACAGAGACACAGAGAACACAATGGACTTGCCTCGATTTTGTGGACACCTTGAAAGACCCGGATGATACTTTCGGGCAAGGAGGTGTTCATGTCACAGAAGCGAAGGCAATTCACGCGTGAATTTAAGTTGGAGGCAGTGCGGTTAGTAAAGAGCGGGCAGTCTGTCTCCAGTGTGGCGGTCCAGTTAGGAATTCGTCCCGACATGCTACGCACTTGGAAGCGACAAGTAGAAGGAAGTGACGGCTCTTTGAAAGAGGTCTTTCGTGGCCACGGCCGCGTCACGAGCCAGGAGCAAGAACTGCGGCGTTTGCGACAAGAGCTGGCACGGGTGACCGAGGAGCGCGACTTCTTAAAAAAAGCGGCGGCGTACTTTGCGAAAGAAAAGTCGTGAAGTACGCCTGCATCCGCCTCTACCGGCAACAGTTTTCGGTGGTGATTATGTGTCGCGCACTGCAAGTTAGTCGGGCCGGCTTCTATGCTGCGGAACGTAGAGGAAGTAGTGCGCGCGCCCGGGAGAATGAGATCTTGGGGGCCCTTATCAGCACCATTCATGAACGCAGTAGAAAAACTTACGGCTCGCCCCGCATCCAGCGCGAGGTGCGCGCCGGTGGTTGGCGCTGCGGTCGGCAGCGCGTCGCTCGGTTGATGCGGGAAGCGGGGTTGCGCGCCCGCACGCGCTTGCGGTGGCGCCAGCAGACCACCAATTCGAAACACGGCTATGGCGTAGTGGATAACGTCTTGCAACGACGCTTCAACATTACCGAAATTGGTGGTCCTGATCGCGTTTGGTGCGCTGACATTACTTATATTCGGACCCGCGAGGGGTGGTTGTACCTGGCCGTGCTGTTGGATCTCGGTACCCGCATGGTGGTGGGTTGGGCCATGCGTGAGTCGTTGGAAGCGGAACTGAGCCTGGCGGCTTTGCGCATGGCCTTGGGACGCCGGCAGCCACAGCCCGGACTGCTCCATCACAGCGATCGCGGCGTGCAATATGCCGCCAGCGATTATCGGGAGTTGTTGGCTGCCTCTGACATCACTGCCAGTATGAGTCGACGGGCCAACTGCTATGACAACGCGGTGGCTGAAAGTTTCTTTGCGACGCTGCGCTGGGAACTGCTCGAGCGCCATGAATGGTCGTCTCGCGCGGCCGCACGCACTGCCATCTTCGAGTACATTGAAGTTTGGTATAACCGACATCGTCGTCACTCTGCTTTGGACTATCTCAGTCCCTGGCAGTTTGAGCAGCGGTTGCTTGCAGCAGCCTAAACCCCGTGTCTACAAAATCGGGGAAAGTCCACAGAGCCTGCACAGAGAAATCCAAAATAGGGCACCTCCCAATATTTCGGCAGTGTCTTGATTTAAAATAATCACCTCTGCGGCCGCAGAGAGAATTCAGTTTAGACAGCACCCAATATTCACAACGACTTCACGCACGACCGGAGGTGGCGTTCGACCCCATTGCGACCTCCCAAACGCTGTCGCACGAATGATCACCGGCTTCGCCTCGAAGTGGTCCAGGATTTCTTTCGAGAGAACCACATCCGGCTCAGTCCTTCTAATACGCGGATCCAATAACGCCCACTCGTTCCCTGGTACCAGTTCGGCAAGAATGGTCTCGGAATGTTGGTCCTGAATCAGGTCGACTCGGACGTCGATCTTGTTCCGCGCATAACTCACCAGCTTCGCTGTAATCGTCGAGCCGGGCCGCAAAACCGCATCGTCAGTTTGCAGTTCGAGACTATGCACCTGATAGTAAGAACGCCAGGTCGCCATCGCGCCGATGATGAGATAGGTCACCACCACCACCTGCCCCGCACGCTTCAGGATCAGGAGAAGACGCGGAAGACTATTTGAGCGAGTGTCGAACACGTGTATCTTTTACTCCAACTACACCCTAATTGAAAGAGTTTATCGATCATGCCTGACAACCAATCCCCCACTGCCAAGCGATATATCGAACGATTGAAAACGCATCAATCTGCCGTTGAGCGCGAGAAGACGTTGCGGTACTTCAAGAATTCACCTGACAACGAGAAGGATCAGTTCATCGGCGTTCGCATGGGCCAGGTTTTTGGTCTCGCGAAAGAGTTTATCGCGATGACGCCGGATGAGATCGAGAAGCTGCTCGAAAGCAAGATCCATGAAGCGCGCGCCGGTGGTTGCAGCATCATGGATAAGCAGGCACGGAGTAAAAAGACGACGCCGGAGCGGCGTAAGGAACTCTACGATCTCTACCTGCGCCGGCATGATCGCATCAACAACTGGGATCTGGTTGACGTGTGTTGCATCCACGTGATTGGTGGTTATCTTTTCGACAAGCCGCGCAAGGTTTTGTACAAGCTCGCGCGCTCGAAGAATATGTGGGAGCGACGCACGGCGATGGTGAGCACCGCGTATTTTATTCGCAAAGGGGAGTTGGATGACGCGTTCGCAATTGCCGAGTTGTTGCTTGGTGACAAGGAAGACCTCGTGCACAAAGCAACCGGCTGGATGTTGCGCTTTACGGGGGATAAAGACCAGGCGCGGCTGTTGAAATTCCTGGACCAACACGCCGCCACTATGCCGCGCGTCGCGTTGCGTTATTCGATTGAAAAGCTCAACCCAAAGCAACGCGCACACTACCTCGGTCTCGGAAAATAGACCGTGGAATTGCATTTTTATCCCGTTCATCTGCGGCTGGTTTGAAATTGCCGCATTGAGTTACCATTCGGCGTGCTACAACCCTCAAATCTCGAAACCCATCGCCGGATCGCAGCCGACATGTTCGCCGTCTATAACTCCGCCGACACCGGCGCTGCGAAACGTCTCAACGATCTCTTCCATAGCTCGCTCGATATCGAACAGATTCGCGACTTCATCCGCGACAAACTCTTCAATCTTCCCGATCGCGAAGAACTCATCAAAAACTTCACGCTCCCGGCCGCGCAGGACGTGGTCGCACGTCTCTACGGCTTCTACGACTGGGAAGAACTGGTGCAATTGAGCAACGAACCCGCAGACGAAGTACAGGCGGGGCCGTTTGCCCTCAGTTCAAAACCTCCCTTCTACCGTATCGACCGGACCAAAAACAGCATCGAACCGCGCCAACCAATGTCGCCGCAGGATTGGGAGAACCTGTGCGCGGTAATCAAAGAGTTGGGACTAACCGGCATCAGTTCAGGAATGATGATCGGCGACGAAGATCTCGAGATCATTTCGCAAGTGGACCAGATCACGTCGCTCAATCTCGACGGTTCAAAACGTCTCACCGATAAAGGATTCCAATATCTCGCTCGCATGCCGCAACTGTGCGAGCTGACGATCGGCGGACAGATTACGGATCTCGGTCTCGAAGCGTTGGCCCAACTGCGCGAACTGCGTGTCTTTCGAATGTACTGGCAGGGCAACATCACCGACCACGGTCTCGAAAATCTAAAATTTTGCGATCAACTTGAAGAAGTTGATCTCCTCGGCTGTAACGCGGGCGATGGGGCGATCGCTGCGCTTACCGGCAAGCCGAGACTGAGCCAGTTCAAGACTGGTCGTAACGTGACTGACGACGGTCTCGCGTTGCTACACGAGTTTCCCGCTTTCAAGACGTGGTCAGGCGCAGAGCCTCGATTCGGATTGATGTCGTTTGGCGCCACGCCGACTGATCTGTTGCTTGATGGTCCAATCACCGGGGAGGGCCTGGCGAAATTGCGTGGACTAGATGGTCTTGCGGGTTTGAGCTTCTTCTGGCACACGAAGCAGTTGCGTGGCGACGATCTGCAACCGCTCGATGGTTTAGCGAACCTGCATTTTCTCGGTTGTCAGGACGCGCTGTGCGACGACGACGCGATGCGTCACATCGCAGCGCTGCCGAGGCTGCGCATGCTGATGGGCCAGGGAGCTGTCGCTACTGAAGAAGGTTTTCGTCAACTGAGTCGGTCGCAAACGATTGAATACTTCTGGGGACGTGAGTGTCCAAACTTCAATGGACAAGCGTTCGAGGCGTTATCGCGGATGGCGTCGCTGAGAGGGCTCGCGGTTGGGTGCAAACAAGTTGACGATGCCGCACTCGCGCGCGTGGCCGACTTCCCTGCCCTGAAGGAGTTGGTGTCGATGGGTGTTAGTGATGACGGTTTTCGACACATTGGTCGTAACCAGCGGTTGGAGTCGTTGATTCTGATGTACTGTCGCGACACTACTGATGTTGCGACGAGTCATCTTACGGCGATGACAAGCCTGAAGAAGTATCACGCGGGTTATACGTTGATCAGTGACAGGAGTCTGGAGTTGTTGAACCGTATCGAGTCGCTGGAAGAGGTTTCGTTTGAAGGATGCAAGTTTATTAGTGATGTAGGGATTTCCTTTTTAACGGCGCTGCCAAGGCTGCGTGAATTGTCGATTGGGGGGTGTCCGAAGGTAACGCGATCGGGAGCGACAGGATTTTCAAACGCCGTCCGCGTGAATTACGATCCGCTTTAACGGAGTTTGTTTCTCCCGCAAAGGCGCAAAGACGCAAAGCGCTGCCGCGTTTAGTGATGTCTTAAATTGAAGAGTTGACTCTGCGGTTCTCTGCGTACCTCGGCGATCTCGGCGTTTTAACCACTACTATCACGCTGAGATCGCTGAGATCGCAGAGGTACGCAGAGAAGAATCGCAAAGTAAGACTCCACCCGCGTTTTGAAAGTTTTCTTTGCGCCTTTGCGGGAGAATTTTATTTCGAGTGTTCGAACTCGCGCTGGGCCTCAATCAGGATCGGGACATCGCGGTCTGCATCTTTCCAAACTGCAAAGAACTCTTCATACGACTTGCCCGCCTGTGCCTTATCGCCCTGCATCGCGGAGGCTCGCGCGAGCATGAGGTGCGCGAGTGGCCAGAGTGTCGAGAGCGAACCCTGACCACGATGGTCCAGAATCTTGCGCGCTTCCGCAGCGGCGTGCGCACCCTGGTTCAGTTTCAGGTAAGCCATCGCGCGCAAGATTTGCGAAGAAAACGCGGCGGCGGTCTCGTATCGCTTCGTTGTCTCCAGCAGCCCGAGCGCGGCCTGCGCGTTATTCCTGCCCAATTCGATAGCGGCTTTAATCTCAGGCAGCCACACCTGATTCACCATCGTATCGTTTGGATGCTTTTGCTCGAGTTCCTCGATCAGCGGTTGTGCTTTGGCAGCATCGCCCGCAAGCACGAAGGCGAGCGCCGCACGCGTGAGCACATTTCGGCTCCGCTCGATCTTCAAAGCCGACTGGGCCAACGTTATCGATTCCGCAAACTGGCCGAGCCACGCCGCGCGCAACGCCTGCTCAGCCGTGTATCCGGCTACAACTTCCTTCGCCTGAGCGCGAAGCGCGATTTCAGTCGCGCGACGCAGATGTTCATTCGACTCTTTCCAGTGGCCATTAAACGCAGACGACTGCGCGAGCCAGTACATCGCTCGATACTCATCGGTTCGCCCTTTGGCCCAAGCAATCTGCTCCTGCATCGCTTGCGCATCGCCACTAACGAAAGCCACGGTATAGAGCCGTTCACGAATACTCGTGCTGTCCAACTTTTGCGAGAGCGCACGCCGGCAAACATCACGCGCTTCGTCGAAGCGATTCAGCCCAATCAACGCCTCGGCAAGGTTACCCGGCCAGATAGTCGTGTTTGGATTCAGTCGCAGGGCTTCACTGGTCGCGGTCACTGCTTTATCGAATTGCCCGGTGATCGAATAGAGATTTCCCAAATTGCCTGACCCGCGCGACTCGCGAGGATAATTGCGCACATACGCTTCCTGTGCCTCAATCGCCTTCTCCAACTCGCCGGTCACGATCTGATAGTAGAAATAGGTGATGCGCGCGCGTTCATCCTGGCTCACGCGATTGCTCAATTCGAATGCCTTCGATAAACATTCCGACGCGAGGGCCGGCTGGCCCGTATTCGCGTACTGGAGCCCGAGCCCGAGCCACGCCGTGGCGAAGTTTGGATCGATTTCAGTGGCGCGTTTATAGAACTCAATCGCATTGAAAAATTGGCCGCGGTCCTGTTCGCTTCGCCCGAGTGCATACTCTTTCAACGCTTCGAGTGATGAAGTAGTGACTTCCAGCTTCGCGTCAAAGTTCTGGATCGAACTCAACGACTCGCCCAGTTTCTCGCGCAACTCCGTCGCCGCGCGAGAAAGTGCTTTGAGTACCTGGTCCTTCCCTTCAGCCTCAACCTGGACCAGCGCTAATTGATCTCCAGTTTGACCGTTGAGTGCTTCCAGCGTGATTGAATAGTTGCGTTCAAACTTCACAATCGTTCCCGCAATGAACGCCTTCAATCCCTGTCGCTGGCAGATCTCGCGCGCGCGTTCGCGTGTTACGCGTTCGTCGGGCGAAAGACTCATGAGCTGCAAAGTCGCGCGCGTTCGCGTTTCCGGAAAGATGTCGAGAAACGGCGATTGCTGCAACTGCACGGCAAGCCCCTGCCGGAGTGTGCGATCAAAGACTTCTTCCCCGGTCTGGTTGTCGAACTCGGTGAGCAGGATCGTGTCTTTGTCAGTGAGCGGCGCGACTCGCGAGTGCTTCATGTACCAGAACACTGATGCGAAACCTGCCAGTACTAACACTGCCAACAACACCAGCGCGCCACGTTTGTGCAGCTTTACCTGATTGACGATGTACTCGGCACTTGAGACCGGATACGGTGCACTCGGTTGAGTAGGAGGTAAGCTGACTGCAGTCCCGTGCAGCGGCCATTCTCGCCGCCCTGATGGTTCACTACTGCGGTGGACCAAAATCGCCGTACGATCATTCTCCGCCTGATTTTCCAGTTCGCGTTTGAGATGCCTCATGTCGCGCAACATCTCGGCGGTGGTTTGATAACGTTCGTCCGGATTCTTCGCGAGCGCCTTGTCGATGATCCGCCCCAAGTCCGCAGGCACGTGCTCAACAATCTGTGATAGCGGCGTGTGAGGTTGCTCCTGAATCGCAATAATTTGTTGGACCACGTCTTTTCCCGGGAATGGCACGCGCCCGGTAATCATTTCATAAAGCACTGCACCCAAACTCCAGATGTCAGTGCGATAGTCGAGCGATCGCAGTGCCAGAGACTGTTCGGGCGACATATAACTCACGGTGCCCATTACAATGCCGGTCTCGGTATGAAGCGTCCCGCTCGTTCCGGTAGGAGCATCTTTCTTGACGGGCTTTGCCAAACCAAAATCGAGCACTTTAATGATGCCGTCGCGTCGCCGCAGCATGATGTTTTCCGGTTTTATGTCGCGGTGAATAACGTGCGCGTCATGCGCTGCATTCAAGGCGGCGGCGATCTGAATTCCAATCTCGAGCACTTCGTGAAGGTTGAGGCGGTTTGTGTTTAGGTGATCTCTCAGAGTCACGCCGTCGACGTATTCCATCGCCATAAAGCGCGTTGACTCGTGCACGCCAAACTCGTAGATGGTGAGAACGTTTGGATGATTCAGACCGGAGACTGTTCTTGCTTCGCGGATGAAGCGCTGCATCCATTTGGGATCAGCGGCGACCTCGGCAGGTAGGAGTTTGATGGCTACAGGGCGGTCCAACTCACTCGTGTCGTGGGCCAAATACACCTGGCCCATCCCACCAGTGCCCAGGTGCCCACGGATCTCGTAACGACCGAGTTGTAAACCTTCAGAAAGTGGCATCAGGGGAAACGCCGCTTCGGATCGCGCGAAAGCTCATTGTAGAGACTATCACAAGCAATCCACAGATTACGCAGATTATCTGTATAAACAGAGGTGCAGATTATCTGTGTAATCTGTGGACCGACAAGAACTCTCAACACTTCCCCAAAGAAAACTTCGAAACTTTACGTGCCTCAGCCGCATCAATCTAATGTGACCAATCGTTCCATCAGTTATGCAGCAGTGATCTGCTTATTGTTTTTGGCAACGGCATGCCACGAGCGTATGCCTGACGCCACCCCGGCAACAACCAGCACGTCCGCAGCCGAAGACATCAACAGCGCCGAACAGCTCTATAGTCAACGAGAAGATCTGATGCAACTACGCCGCGGCATCGTTTCGTTGCGACAGGCCATGACGAAAGAGCCCGGCAACTACGATGCCGCCTGGAAACTATCGAAGTTTAACTACTACCTCGCCACGCATACTGACAACTCGCAAGAACGCGACGAGGCGTTTAGAGCGGGCATTGATGCGGGCAAGGCTGCGGTACAGTTACAAAACGAAAAGCCGGATGGACACTTCTGGCTGGGCGCTAATTACGGCGGCGCCGCTGAGCAGGCGAAGGTTCAAGGGCTGGCAACGTTGGATGATATTCGAAACGAGATGCAAACGGTGTTGCGTTTGGATGAGGGATATCAGGATGGCAGCGCGTATATGGTGCTCGGCCTGCTTCATCTCAACGCACCGGACATAATTGGCGGTGATCCGAAGAAGGCGGTGGAAGAGATGGAAAAGGGTCTACGCTTCGGCGAACCAAACGCGTTTCTTCATCTGCACCTGGCCGAGGCTTATCAAAAAGTCGGCCGCAAAGACGACGCGCGCAAAGAACTGCAGAAGATCCTCTCGATGACGCCCGATCCCAACTACCTTCCAGAGTATAAAGAGGCCCGCGCCGCCGCGCAGAAACTCATGGACCAGATCGGGTAATGTAGGGGCGGCACAAATTTAGCCACCGATGGACACGGATAAAAATCCGGATTTAAAATCCGTGTTATCTGTGGCTGGTTTTATTGGGAACCAATATGCTGATCCGATGTCTAATCCTGGCCGTCATTATCACTGTTTGTGTCGGCACAGTTCGCGCTCAAACGCAGTCAAACTGCGAGCCTTCACCACCGATACCGCCGAACGCCAAGCCAGGCATTGGCGGTCTGACTCTCAGTCGCGATGGTAAGACCCTTATCGTCACGGCCGGTGATGGAGAGATCCGCTTCGTCGAGCTGGAAACCGGTGAAGTCAAACGCGTGCTCACCGGTCATACAAACATGGTCTACATCGCGAACTTCAGCCCGGATGAAAAACTAATTGCCTCGTCGAGTCGCGATCGCACGGCAAGGATCTGGGACGTCGCAACCGGAAAGGAACTGCACACGCTCGGCGGCTTTCGCTGCTCGGTCAAGGCAGTAGCGTTTAGTCCGAACGGTCGCATGCTGGCGGCGTCAGGCAACGACGGTATGCTGAAGCTTTGGGATGTAAAAACCGGAAAGGAATTGAAGTCACTGGTCCATCGCGACGCTCCCGATATCGATATGGCTACTTACGCGTTTGTCTTCAGCAGCGACGGCAAAGAGATCTATGCAGCTAACGGCGACGGCACGATCAGCCTGTGGAACGTTGCCAGTGGCAAAGAAATTCGCAACTGGAAAGCGCACGAAAACTACGTTTTCAGACTCCTGCTCAGTTCTGATCGCCTGATCTCCTTTGGCGACGCGGTGGTGAAAGTGTGGGATACAAAAACCTCGCGCGAAATTCAAACTCTTCCGATGCCCAAAATAGCCGGCGCGTCGTCAATCTCAAGTAATATCGCCATCAGTCACAATCGAAAACTGATCGCGGCCACCGACATCGACCTGGACGAAAAACGGACTACCTACCTGGCAATCAACACGATTGTTTGGAACGCAAAGACTGGCGAGAAACTCTTCTCTTTGTCAGGACACAAGTTTGACATCAACGGCCTCACTTTCACCCGCGACGATCGCTTTTTACTGACAGGCAGTGTAGATAGGACCATCAAAGTGTGGGACATGCGTGACGGGCAACTGGCGCGCACCATTACGATAAATTGAGACGCATCGTTTACATCCTCGCATTCGTCATCCTGCTCGGTGGCGGGTTCAATCTTCGTACGCAGGAGCGTATGAGCTCGCCTGACGTCATGAAGCAGTTTTGAGGGCACCAAAGATGCCGAGGAGCCACCGGAAAAGTCAGTTTTGGGCGGCGACCGTGATCGACTTTTGGGCGGCGACCGTGCGACTGTAGGGGCGGCCCTCCGTGGCCGCCCTAGTCTTGAACTAAAACTCATCGAATACGAATGCCCATACCCACAGAAAATCTCACGGTAAACTCAAACCGATCCATTCAAGTCCTCATCGCCATTGCGCGCCGGCTCGCGGCGGTAATCTGCATCGTGTACGGCTTCGCAAAGTTAAACGGCTCGCAATTCACCGTTCTCGACTCGGAACTCGCCAAACCGCTTGGCGAGGTGAGCGGCTTCTGGCTGACGTGGCACTATTTTGGTTACTCGCCGGCATACGGCAACTCGATCGCCCTCTTTCAATCGCATTGCTCTTGATCGGCGCCTGGGGCCTAACGTGGTGGACCGCCAACGTCAACAATCGCCCCTTTGAAGTCACATATTGTGACCTCAAAACCAATCACCTGCTCGGTTCCTTGATTCTAGGTTCAAACGAGACGATGTTCGTTTTAATTGCGTTGAATCGGTTGAGGCAAAAACCACTAATTTAAAGGTCTTGCCACCTTGCTGGATCCCGACGCAAGTCCATCACTGACGTTATGAGAATCTCATCCGTACGGATTTGATAGATTAGACCAAATGGAAAGCGATGAGTTCGACAGCGTCGAAGTCGTGGTGACAACTGATGCCAAGCCTCAGGGTATTGAAGAACTCGGTTAACCGTAGCCTCGATTTCGTCGAGGAAGGCTGCTCCTAAGCCATTCTCAAGGTGCTCGTAATAAATGATCGCTTCCCTTAGCTCCGTGAGGGCTGCGGAGGTAAAACGGTATTGCTTCATTTCCTGAGAGACGAGCGAAGATCTCGAAGTGCTGACGGTCCATCAACGGTCGGTAATTCTCCCCGCTCGACGGCGTCGATCCGTTCCTCCGATTCGGCAGCCCATTTTGCTTCAACTTCCTTGACGTGATTTTCATCTAGAGTTTCCCAAAGAATATCAATCAACCTCGCACGATCGACAAAACTGAGTTGGCCTATTTGTTCTTGGATGGATGTAAGGCTCATGCGTAAATGATTGACCGAACACCTACATCTGTCAAGGAGTTAAATATCTTCAACGAAATGAAAGTTTGGATTCCAAATTGGAGCTCGTAAGAGCATGTCGCAGATACCTTGGCGTACAGTGTCCGGTGTTTGAGATCACAATTGTGATCTCAAGATCAAAAGTTAAGTACTGAATCTTTAACTTTTGAGGTCGCAGCTTTCGTCAGCCGAAACTTGAAGTCTTCAGGAAACCGTTTCCGATTGCGAGTCACTTGTTCGTTCAGACGGCTGGTGGTAACTCCATAAAGCTCTGCCAGATCGAAGTCGATCATCACTTTCTGGGCCCCGAATCAAGTAGATTCGCCGCTCTATGAGTTGAACAGGTACGGATAGACTTGTAGTTGTGAGTTTTTTCTTGTGAGGCATAACAACGACAGAACAGCAGTCATGTTACTGAACGGAAAACTCCTGTGATACCTGTCACCGCAAAGTTTTGTAATCAACGGGATGGGGATTTCTGAAACTATAAACCCTTCTCGCACGTAGAAAACTCTTCATTTTGACCAATGAATCCATCAACCACTCCAACACGAAAGAGGTAACTATGCGTTCGCTCAAACAGTCGCGCCGGTCGTTCGGCCTGATGTTGCTCTCAATCCTGATGATTCTAGCCCTTGGGGCACCGGTATTCGCGCAGAGTCCGCCGATTATTGACCGCGAGCTGTTCTTCGGTGATCCCGAGATCGCCGGCGCGCAGATCTCCCCGGATGGCGCTTACATTGCCTTTATTAAGCCGTTCAAAGGCACGCGCAACATCTGGATCAAGAAAACCGCCGAGCCGTTTGCGAATGCCAAGCCTGTCACGGCCGACACCAAGCGCCCGATTCCCTCTTATTTCTGGTCGCGCGATGGGAAGTACATCCTCTTCGTCCAGGACAAGGCCGGCGATGAGAATTACAACGTCTACGCCGTCAACCCGTCTGAGGCGCCCGCTGCCGGACAGGACGTCCCGGCCGCACGCAATCTCACCGACGCAAAGAACATCCGCGCCTTTATATATTCCGTCCCGCGGAATGACACCGACGCGCTCTACATCGGTCTCAACGATCGCGATGCCGCGTGGCATGATCTCTACAAAGTAAAAATCTCCACGGGGGAACGCAGTCTCGTTCGCAAAAACACCGAACGCATCACCGCCTATTACTTCGATCTCAAAGACCAGTTGCGACTCGCCACGCGCTCCGCTGAAAACGGCGACACGGAAGTTTTGCGGGTTGACGCCGACAAGTTTACGAAGGTTTACAGTTGCAACGTGTTTGAGTCGTGTGGTCCAGTTCGCTATCACAAAGACGGCGAACGCGTTTACTTCCAGACCAACAAAGGCACCGGCGTCGACTTGACCCGGCTCGTACTCCTCAACCCCGCCACCGGCAAGGAAGAACTGGTTGAATCCGATCCGATGAATCGCGTCGACTTCGGCGCCGCGGTGTTCTCTGAACTCTCCGACGAATTGGTTGCCACGACCTACGACGACGAACGCGAGCGGCTCTACTGGAAAGACAAGGTCTTCGAAGCTGATTACAAGCTGCTCGAGAAACAACTTCCCGGCAAACAAATCGGTCTCGGCTCTTCAACCAAAGATGAAAAGCTTTATCTCATCTCGGCCAACGCCGATAACGATCCCGGCTCAACCTACTTGTTCGATCGCACTACCAAGAAGTTGACGTTGCAATACCAGGTACGCGAGAAGCTCAACCGTTCGTACCTCGCGTCAATGAAAGCGGTTAAGTATCCCTCGTCTGATGGTATGCAGATCCCCGCTTACCTGACGCTGCCGAAGGGTGTGGAAGCGAAGAACCTGCCCGCGGTGATCCTGCCGCACGGTGGTCCATGGTATCGCGACAGTTGGGGTTACGACGCGTTTGCACAGTTTCTTGCGAATCGCGGTTACGCCGTTCTGCAACCAAACTTCCGCGGCTCGACCGGCTACGGCAAGAAGTTTATCGACGCCGGTAACAAGCAGTGGGGCGACAAGATGCAGGACGACGTTACCTGGGGCGCGAAGTATCTCATCTCCCAGGGCATCGCCGATCCGAAAAAGGTCGGCATCATGGGCGGTTCTTACGGCGGTTACGCCACGCTCGCAGGTGTTACCTTTACGCCCGACGTTTACGCGGCCGCAGTTTCGATAGTTGGACCATCAAACCTGATCACGCTGCTCGAATCGATTCCGCCTTACTGGGAACAGATTCGCAAACTCTTCTACGAGCGCATGGGCGATCCAAACACGCCTGAAGGAAAAGCGCAGTTGTTGCGACAGTCGCCGTTGTCGTCGGCTGCGAAAATCAAAACGCCGTTGCTCGTGATCCAGGGCGCTAACGATCCGCGCGTTACCAAACGCGAGTCAGACCAGATCGTGATCGCATTGCGCGATCGTGGTTTCCCAGTTGAGTACATGGTAGCGCCGGATGAAGGACACGGTTTTGCGCGTCCGGTAAACAACATGGCGATGTTTGCGCTCTCGGAGAAGTTTCTCGCGAAGTATCTCGGCGGACGTTATCAGGAAACAATGCCTGACGACGTGTCCCAACGCCTGAAAGAGATCAGCGTCGATGTGAAGACGGTGACTTTGCCGAAGGCGATTAGTTCAACCAACGAGCTGCCGAAACCGGCGGTCGATCTACGACCCGGCACGCACAATTACAAAGCGACAATTGAAGTTGCCGGTCAATCGATCCCGCTCAGCATCAAGACTGACATCAAGGAAGAGAACGGAGCCTGGACCGTCAACGAAACACTCGTTACTCCGCAAGGCGAGTTCACCGATATGAGCTCGATTGAAAAAGGCAGTCTGCTGTTGAAGCGTCGCTCGATCAAACAAGGTCCGGTGTCGATCGAGATGAACGTCGCGCCGAATAAGGTAACCGGCATGACGAGCATGAACGGGCAGGAAAAACAGATTGACGTGGATCCAGGCGGCGCGTTGTTTGCCGATGGCGCCGGCACGTATGAAGTGATCGCTTCTCTTCCCCTCGCGGATGGCTACAGCTTGAGTTATCGCAACTTCGACGTGATGAAGCAGAAACCGCAGATGAAGCTGTTGAAGGTGTTGGGAACTGAAAGCGTAACGGTTCCGGCCGGTAAGTTTGACGCGTACAAAATCGAAATCATGTCAGCCGACAACGATGCCGATAAGCAGACGCTGTGGATCGACAAAGGAACCCGCAAGGTGTTGAAGATCTCGGCGGTGATCCCGAGTATGAACGGCGCCGTGCTGACGTCAGAGTTAACCACGCCGTAACGGAATTTAGCCACGGATTACACGGATCAAGAAAGCGATTTGATCTGTGTAATCCGTGTTTTATTTTGGAATAGCCGCCCCGGGTGTGAGGACAACACGAAAGCGCACCTTGCCGCTGTACATTTGTTCGTAAGCTTCAGCCACGCGATCCAACGCATATTTTTCGATCATCGGATGCCCCCCACTCAACGCGCTGAACTCCAACGTGTCCTGCGAATCCCTCGCCGTGCCGGAATACCAACCAGCCACTGAACCTCGCCGAATTATCAACGAGAAATGGTCCAGCTTCCTCCGCAGGAACCTCATCAGGAATCGCCGCGAGGGTAGTTGCCGGCGCGATCAGCGAATCGGTTTATACCTCTATCGGGTTAGCGCGGTTTGATTTTATCCCCGTCACTAATGCTAATCTGTGTGCACACACAAAAACAGATTTGGGGTTCAGGGAGGACGAATGGAACGTAAAGTAGCATCCGACTATCCGCAGGAGCTGTTAGATCTTTTTCACGAATACCAGCACGGCGACATCGATCGCCGCACTTTCCTCGATCGCCTCGGCAAGTTTGCCGTCGGCGGACTAACAGTCGCAGCAATCTTCGAAAGCCTTTCACCCAACTACGCGTGGGCGCAACAGGTGGCGCCCGATGACAAACGCATCAAGGTGGGTTACGAAACGGTGCAGTCGCCGGCCGGAAACGGTTCGATTAAAGGTTATCTCGCGCGCCCGTCGAAGAGTGGGAAAAGACCGGTGGTTCTTGTGATTCACGAAAACCGTGGACTCAATCCTTATATTGAAGATGTGGCGCGTCGCCTCGCGACTTCCGACTACATCGCCTTTGCGCCTGATGGCTTGACGTCAGTTGGCGGTTATCCCGGTAACGACGAGGCAGGCGCCGTTGCGTTTCGCAAAGTTGACGGAACGAAGATGACTGAAGATTTTGTCGCCGCTGCCAAATGGCTCAAAGCGCGCTCTGATTCGAGCGGCAAGCTGGGCGCAGTTGGTTTCTGTTTCGGCGGCGGGATGGTGAATCAGCTCGCGGTGATGCTTGGCAAGGATTTGAATGCCGGCGTCGCGTTTTATGGTCGTCAGGCTGCGGTAGCTGATGTGCCGAAGATTTCAGCGCCGTTGTTGCTTCAGTACGCCGGCCAGGACGAGCGTATCAACGCGGGCATCGCGGCGTATGAAGCAGCACTGAAGGAAAACAACAAGGTCTACGCGGTCCAAATGTACGATGGCAAACAGCACGGCTTCCATAACGACACCACACCTCGTTACGACGCCGAGGCCGCGAAACTCGCGTGGACTCGCACACTCGACTTTTTCAAGCAACACCTCAAATAGGATTTCTCACGCAGCGGCGCAACGACGCAACGGCTTTTCCGTGGCGTCGCCGCGCCGCCGCGAGAGAAAATCTTGTGTGGCTTAAGGGAGCGATTGAAACTTCAGCGGCGGCAACGAGATCTTTACCTTGCTCACGTCTTCACCTTTCAAATACCGAACCATCGTTTGCTGAACCTGGCTGTCGACGAGCATGCTTTCGTGGCCCGCATTGTCAATCACGAGGTGCGTGCTGGTCTTAAAAGTCTTGCGCACTTCGTCGGCCTGAAAAGGCTGCGTGTTGTTATCGAGCACGCCGCTGAAAAATAGCGTCGGCACATCAGTCTTGATCGACGACCGGAACACATCACCAAGATCCGGATTTCCAAACACATCACCCATCTCGGAAATCGGGAAGTTAACAATGTCACCCAGCATCGATGTTTTGGCTTCGTTCTGAATCTGCCGTTGGCGCGGTTTGCTCACTCCGGATGAGATGTCCATGACGAGCGTCATCACGGAAACGCCGCCGCCGTACTGGTTGTACCGTCTTTCGGCAAACCGTTTAAGAATCGAATAGTCGCCTTTATCCATCGTGTAAAACCAGAGGGGAAAGATTGGCAGGTCGTTCGCGTCGCCCAAATCGCGCATGATCAAAAACTGAAGACCGAGCTTGCCGACTTTGATATCCACCGGTTGTCTCGTGCGTTGGTTGGTGATCGAAATTGTTACCGGCTCTTTTTCGAGACGATCCAAAACGCGTTTCAGCGTTCCCGTCAGGTCGGGCATCTTTGGACCAAGCTCAGGATCCTTCGCGACGATCTGCGACAGTCGTTTAATCGCTACATCAGAAGTGCTCGGCAGTTTGTCCGTGTGATCCGGACCTTCAGTGCCGATCAGCACGACGCGATTCAAGTTTTTTCCGTGATAACGAAGACACGCCAGGCCCAGGTGTGTGCCGTAGCTGAATCCCACGAGGTTGATTTTTTCGACACCGAGCGCCTTTCGCAGATCGTCAACGTCGTGCGCGCTCTCAATCGTGTTGTACGCGAGGATATCAATGCCCTTCGAACGAAAGTGATCCGCGGCCGCTTTCGCTCGTTCCTTAAACGCCCGGAGCGCGACTGCTCTGTCAGCGAAGACATCGGTAGGCAACGCGTCCGGCGTGAGAAAAGTCAAACCCGGTTTTGAACGTCCAACGCCGCGCTGGTCCAGAAGGATCACATCGCCAACTTCGCGCAGTCTTTGAAAAGCGTTCATGTAGTCGGGAAAAGCGGCGAGACCAATCGCAGACGATCCTGGACCACCATCGAGATAGACCGTCGGTAATCCCGGCTTCTCAGCAGTGCTCTTAAATCGCACGAAAGCAAGTTCAACCAAGTTTGGACCGGGATTCTTGCGATTCTCGCGAACCATCAAATACCCGCGTTCACCTTCATAACTCTTTCCGCCCGCCTCCAGCTTCGTCGGCTCAAACCAGAGCTCACCTTCGCGACGTTGCGTTTGCGCGGCGCAATCCAGGAATGCGGTGAATATTATTAGACCCAACAGGATGCTTTTCATTTCGGGGCTCCTTGCTTTCCGAAGAATTTAGCCGCAGATCTACACGGATTGAAATCGGATTTTTAATCCGTGTTATCTGTGGCTAAGTCTTTCTTCAATATACGGCACTGATCGGATCTGAAACTCGGGCTCGATCGTCTTCGCAAGCTCGAGTGCTTTTTCAAAATACGGGTGCGCTTGTTCGGGTTGGCCCATTGCACTCAGTACATCACCAACCGCGAGTTGAGTTTTGATCGAATCGGGCGCCAACGCGAGTGCCGCCTGTGCCTCCTGCAATGCCTGGTCGAACTGTTTTGCCGCAGTGAGATTCTGGGCCTTTTGTACTTTACTAATTGCCGCGGCCAGCGGCATCTGAAATGTGCCATCAAAAACGAACACGCCGCGATCGATTACCGCCGTCGGTTTGAGCAATTTGAACTGGCCGTAAGGATCAAGCGATCCCGGCCCGAATTCAACTCCCGATAAGTTACTCGCACTAACCAGCACCGGTCCATTAATCGACGTGGGAACCTCGATCGGTGTGTTTAGCCACAACGTATTGATCGTCGGCAATGGCTTGCATGGAATTCCGTAATAACTCGGCTCGGCAACGCCTTCAGCGAAATATACGAACCAACACTCTTTCACACCACGCTGATCGAGATACTGCTTGATGCTCTTTAATTGTTGACCCCAATCCGAGTTTGAGTCGGTCAGGTATTTGTGGGTTTGCGATGGCCCACCCCAGAGTTCGTTTGCGTATGCGAGATAGTTTGGAAACGTCATTAACGACGACGCCGCGTGGATCACCAACAAAACACCAATCGCGTAGACCCACTTCCGATTGAGTTGAACCAGAACCCAGGTTGCGCCGCCGATCAGCACATAGAGAAACACGTAGACCACGATAATGTGCCGCACACCGATGTTCATGCCCACGGTCAACGCAATGATCAGGTAAAAGATCACCGGCACCGCCAGAAACAGAATCTCTCGCCCACGCTTCAGCCGGCGCGTGGCGAGAACACCCAGACTCAGCAGCAGCAAAGCCAGCACGCCAACGGTTGATTTGATCAGAAACGCGATCGGAAAGTAGAACCAAACGCCGTGTGCGTAAACCTTGCCCAGCACGTAACTGGTGTAGTAATTCGCGGTTAGCCGCACGTCCGCCAGCCCGTACAGATACGACTCAGGCAGCAGCCGGAAGCGAGAAGCGGTTGAGATGGGCCACGCTTCGGAAGGTTTCAATCCCTGGATGTACTCAGCCAAAGGCGGGTTCAGTTGCAAGCCGTCTGGTCGCGCGTCGTAGCGAAACCTGTAAGTGGACCACAGAACCATCCAACCGATGAGCCCGATCAGCGCCAACGAACCAAACAACTTCAATGCATACCGCACGCGTTCCGGGCTGAAGATGTTTATGAGAATCTCGCAAAGCGTGAGCAGGAACAGAATCGGCAGCACGAGAAGTCCTGTGTGCTTGACCGACAGCACGAGCCCCACTGCCACACCAGCCACAATCAGCCGCAAAGCCGATGGCGATTTTACGAAACGATAAAACATGAACACGCTGAGAAACATGAAGCACGCGAGACCGACGTCGGTGGTGATCAGTGCGCCATGGGCCAGCAGATTCGGATCGAAAGCAAGCAGCGTGAGAGCAATCAGCGCCGCTCCGGTTCCAAACATCTCTCGTGTCCCAAAGAAAACAATAATCGCGGCAATCAGTGTGACAATCGCTGCGACGGTACGCGTTCGGGCAAGGATCTTGTCAGCGTCGTTTTGATAGAGAAACTCCTTGCCGCGCAGGAATGCGTCCTCTTTAAAGAAGCGGCCTTCGAGTTCGGGAGTCTTTGGCTGCGAGAATAATAACGGCGTGGTGACGAGCAGTTTCGCAAGCGGTGGATGTTCGGGATTTAGCCCGTAATCACCATGAGTCCAGGTGCGGTACCCGGTATAGATGTGATTCGCTTCATCCCACGTTTGCGATTCTCTTCGCACCGAAAAGAACAGTTGGAGGGCGATAACAATCAATAGCAAACAGACCGCGATGATTTCATATTTGAAATGTTTTCCCGAACCCACGAATCCTCCTGATGTGCTTGCAGGTGGCCCTATATGGCGACTGTAGGGGCGCCCCTCTGTGGCGACTGTAGGGGCGGCCCTCTGTGGCCGCCCTAGTCTGGAACTCAAAATCGTCTCACCTAAAGCCGTTCGATAGGGATCACCTTCGATGGCTTTCTTAACGTGAGACAAAGAACTTCGAACGCCAGGGCGGCCACGGAGGGCCGCCCCTACAGTCGCTTGAAGGTGGCCTCATTACCATTCAACACGCAAGAAGTGCATGCGGCCGGAGCTTTCGCCGGCGATGATTGTATGGTTGTCAGGTGTTATAGCACACGCACGCAGTTGGGAATCGGCGGTGAAACTGGCGATAACTTCTGCCTGGTCCAAATCCCACAACTTCAACGTCTGATCTTCTGAAGTTGAAACTGCTCGCAACCCGTCGGAAGTAACCGCGACTCCGGTCACAAATCCTGTATGGCCCACGTAGGTGCGCAACTCATCCCCCGTTTCGAGATCCCAAAGCTTCAGTGTGCCATCGGCCGATCCGGAAATCACACGCTTGCCATCAGGCATCGCGGCCACACACATCACCCAACCTTCGTGACCGCGCAACGTGATCAAGGCGCGACGCGACTTCAAATCCCAAAGCTTGAGGGTAGTGTCATGCGAGGCGGAAATTACGCGCTCTCCATCAGGTAACATCGCCACCGCGCGTATCCATCCGTTCTCCTCTTTTGTCGGATGACCTTCCAATGAGTAAAGCTCGGATTGCGTCTCGATATCCCATACCTTAAGCGTCTGGTCCCAGCAACCAGATACGGCTAACTTTCCATCGGGCGTAAACACAACTCCGGAAATACCGTTGCCATGTCCACGCAGTGTGCACAACTCTTCGCCACTGCCGAAATCCCACACTTTCAAAATGCGATCTTCGGATCCTGAAATAAGTTTCTCACCATCCGAACTCACCGCAACGGCATTAACCCAATCACTATGCCCGTTGATATCGCGAAGCGGCTTACCCGTCGCGACATCCCAAACCTTTAAAGCCATGTCTCTCGCTACCGAAATTAAAAACTGACCATCAGGTGTGACGCAAAGACCGTTAACCCACTGTGAAACTCCTCTAACAGAGTGAAGTTCATCTCGACTCTCAAGATCCCAGATCTTCAAAGTCTCGTCACCCGAAGCAGACACAGCATGCTTCCCATCGAGTGTGACATTGGCCGCCGTGATGGACCACCAGTGAGCTTCGAGTACCCCAACTTCGCTACCATCTTCCAAATCCCAAAGCTTGAGCAGAATGTCGTCTGAACCTGAGATGCAGTAGCGACCGCCAGGCGTGAAAAGCACTACTCGAACGGGTGCGGTGTGGCCAACCAGTTGATGTATTTCCCTGTTTTCTTCGACATCCCAAACATGCACTGTCTTGTCGTTCGCACCGGCAACTCGTCGCCCGTCAGGCGCAATGGCCAGGGCGCGCAACTGGCTCGCATGCCTCATCGTCGAAGGCAATTCTTCTCCCGTCGCGACATCCCAGATTCGCAATGAGCCATCCGGCGTTGCGGCGACCACACGTCGTCCATCGGAACTGATCGCTAAACTGTTTCCGATCACCGACACACCGGCAAAACGCGGCACTTCGACTTGTTCCTCGATGTCCCATAATCTCAATGATTGATCTTCCGAAGTCGAAATCGCCCACTTCCCGCTAGCCGTCACTGCCACGGCGGTGATGTAACTAGTGTGACCTGCCAGTTGACCAACTTCAGACTCGGCCTCTAGCGGCGCCCATATTCTTAGACGGTTATCTTCAGATGAAGTAACAACTAGATCCCCCTGCGGCGTAATCGCATTTGCATTGGGACGGTGCGTATTCACACCCATCGATTTCAACTCCGCGTCGCGTTGGACGTCCCAGACCCTGATCACGCCTTCATCAGAACACGTGATCGCCGTACTAAGATCAGGAGTCACCGCTACCGATAAAATCGCCAACAACCCCTTCTTTAATGGATCATCCGGCCCGGCAAGACTGGCGTTGAGCGGACGTAACGCCAAACTCCTGCTCGACCAATCAGCAGCCTGGTCCAACATTCTCTTTATGTTCACACTCTGGGAGTTCAACAACCGACCCATTAACTGGCTCGCCAGTTCTCGCTTTTCGCGCGCGATAACGGGAGCTGAACGCAGTAGCGATCGCTTCACCAGATCCAAATCAGCACCACCTTCGGCTAACTCGTAATCCAACAGAAGTGCGGTTGAATCGAGCGCCGTGAGCTTTGTTTGCATCCATTCAAAGTCGAGCAAAAGCTCCTGCGCTTCCGCTGTGTTGCCGGCACGAATCAGATGAAACGGTAACTCACTGAGAGCATGAGGAAAGTCAGTGGTCCATCGGCTCGATAAGTCGCCCTGGGCCAATTCTCGGAAGTAGCGGGCAAGTTCGTTATGCGCTGTGATGGCCGCTGACGATAGTTGATCGTCTACCGAATTCATCCCCAGGTAACGACGATACACCGCGAAACGTAACTGATCGTGATAGAAATCGATGAACCCGGCTCCGCTCGCTTCATCCATCGGGCGCAGGTAAGGCTCCAACGCCCGGTAAAAGCGGATCCAATGAGCCGGCGAAACCCGATGTTCGTTATTCGATAGCAGACTGTTGATCTCTGATTCGAGCAGGCCGGATCTACTAACGGCTAACCAGCGCAGCACTGACGACGTTACCGCGTAAGTATGGTCCTGTTCCAAGCGTTCAAGAACCTGCTCAAATAAATTCGCTAGTGTCATTGGAAGTTGTTGCAGTCGTTTATCAAGCGCATCGCGTGAACCGAATAAACATAACTCTTCGACCGCAACCAGCAAATAAAGAGGCAACGCCGCGTCAGGGCGCTTCGAGATATCGAGCAGTTCGGTCAATTGTTGTGCAGTGAGTTTCTTCGCGCGTCGCGCTAACTGTTCACAAACTAAATCACGCCGATCGTCTTGAGGCAGTACCGGCACGTCGATGATCGACTCCGCCGGCACGCGTCGTTTGATTGAGTCGAGACAATCGCCTTTGAGAGTGCTCAGAATTAAGCGAGCACCATGAGGCACGTAGAACGGCATCCAGTTGAGTTCGTGGCTACGGTCCGCCGGATTGAGTTGATTCAAAGCGTCGATTAACAGCACGACCTTCCTGGTTCTCGCCGCTTTGGCAAGGATCACGGGTAATTGTCGTTGGAGTGTGGCCGGATCGGCTGAAAGTTCTTCGTCAACTTCACATTCACTAACCAGTGTTTCGCAAATCGAGCGCACGGTGAGTGTTAGATCAGTTGAACCCGGTGCGGCGCCGATAAAGTATGGCAGCACGAGCACACCGGATGCCGCTTCACTTTCGGCGAACTTCGCGAGTAGCGCCGACTTACCGCAACCTGGTGGTCCAGTGACGATCAACGGCAGTCGCTCCTGATCGTCGTCGACGTAAACCGACATCCGCTGTAACAATTCTTCTCTGCCAAAGAACAGGCGAGTGCGATCGGCGAGGAATCTATCGTGATAAGCACGATCCGTTACGAACGATTCCGGCAGCTCTTCTGACGCAAGAAATGTTTCAATTCCCTTCCATAGGTCCGCGACTATGGTTTGGCCCAACTCCTCCATGCCCTTCAACGCAATCGTGCCGTGGCTCTCGATTGCCTCTCGGGTTGAAGGGCTCAAGAGTTTGAATTCATCCGGCTGAATCACTCCGTCCTTGAGTTGATCGCGAAGCAAGATAAGATCTTCAGTGGGCAAGGTGTCGGCCAAAAGCGTGGGCTCAACGCGCCAGCCTGCAAATTGTGCTTCGTAGTCTTTAACGATGTTGCCGGCACGGGCGCGTATGCGCTGTTTGAGTTGTTTGAGTTTGTCGACCCTTTCAGGTTCCTGCTCTACAAACTTCGTCGTGAGGGCCTGAGGGAAATCAACGTGATCGGCAATGCCAGGTTTTCTCAGGTAGAAAAACGCGTGGGAGACTGCTTCCGGTTCGGAAAAAGCGCCGTGGTGAATCTCCTGTTCTGTGATCGATTCGCCTGCGCGCGGAACGGCGAGAAAGTTCCAACAGGCGGTCAATAACTTCTCTTCGTCGAAGGAAAGTTGAGTCTGCCGGTGGAGTCGATAGACCGGAGGATTGGAGATTTCGTCAAACTGATAAACTCGCTCGAGCAGTTCTACCAAATCTGAGTTCTGTCGTGCAGTTTCGAAGACGTCGCGGGCCACGATTTCAACCGGCGGCACCCAACCGTAACGATCTCCGACAAGCGCAATGAAGAATGGACGACACCGATCAATCTCCTGAAAACAAGCGGCCAGCGCGCCACGTTGGGCCGTGTCTTCATCAGTGAGTCCCCAGCGTAAGTCGATTCCGACAAACTCAACGCCACGCTTCCAGCACCGGCTCCGCAACTCGGGAAACACCACGCGATTCAAATAATCGCGCTCGGCGTGCATATCGAGGAACGCCGATGAGGTGAAAACTCGAATGCTGCGTTTCATGAGTCCTATGGATTTCTCTGTGCAACCTCTGTGTGCTCTGTGTCTCTGTGGTTGATTTCTCTGACGGTTTGTTAACCACAGAGACACAGAGCACACAGAGGTTGCACAGAGAAGAGTTAAGCCAGGATGTTTAACTTCTGAACCAGTTGATGCACCAGCGAGGCTTGCACATCTCCCTCAACCTCAAACCGTGCACGCGCTGCGCGTCCAACATGAAAGGCGCGGATGTTCGTCTCGCGTCCGATTTTCACAATGGCTTCATTATCCACACCGCCGCCGGCAAGAACAGTCAACTGCGGAGACGCAGCTTCTGAATATTCGGCAAGCCGTTCGACTCGCGACTCCAGATCGCCCGTCCCGCCGCTGCTAAGCAAGTGATCGACCTGCGCTAGCCGCTGGATTTCATGCAACGCTTTCAGTTTATCGCCAGCATCTTCGAATGCATGATGAAAAGTTGCGTTCACGTGCGGAGCGCACTCAAGAATCTGTTGCGTCAGTTTGAGATCGACTTCGCCATGTTTCAAGAACCCGAGCACAAAACCATCAACGCCAAGCGACGCAAACCGCGAGGCAGCTACACACAAACAATCTATCTCGGCGGCGTCGCTTGTTTCATAGCCATCACTTTCACGCAACATAACCCGTAGCGGCAAAGCCACTGACTGCTTGATCTCGGCAACCAGTTCGAAGGGCGGCGTCAAACCGCCTCGACGCAGATCTCTGACGATCTCGAGCCGGCTTGCACCGCCTTTCTCAGCTTCAATCGCGTCCGTGACCGAACATGCGATCACTTCCAATAATGGCGTCATAGTGGCAACCGCTACGCAGAGGACCGCATAGTGTCCTCAATAATATACGCACTTTGGAGGTGAGAGGGAGTTAGAAGACTTTGCGGGCCGCGCGGATGGCAGATTTCTTGGTCTTGAAGACGAAGCGTTCGGCAACGCGAACTCCTGCTCCGATCTTGTCGTTCATCTCGCCGGTCTTATCGTCATCAACCGGTTGAGTGAGTGATGAGGCTCGCTGCTGTTGAACGTTGAAGTCGTTTATGTAATCGCGCATCCAGTATTGATGCTTGCGCATACCATATTGCCGCGCTTCGGCAGTGGCCCTGTCGGGGGACCAACCTTCCTGGCTGATGCGATGAAGCGCGCCGATCATGCCGGTGCGATCGATGCCATCTCGGCAGTGAATGAACACGCGACCACTTCCCTCAGCATCGAGGATCTCCATAACGCGTCGAATATCATCGTCGTTGGGGCGACCCCAAATCGGGAGTGGGATGTTGTAGTAGTTTAGTCCTAATGATTTTGCTTCAGCTTCGTCAGCTCGTGTGTGGGCGCCCGCGCCTCGCAGGTTGATAACCGTGTTGATTCCGAGTTTGGTTAAACGACGAATGCCGCCAGGGCCGGGCTGCGCACCACGGTATAAACGCTCACTCATCTGATGCATTCTCGGCAACTCCGGATACTGCTGCGCAGCCTCCGCTACAACGAATGATGTCAAAAGCAACGCAACAGTTAAGCTAAGAATGGTATGCATAACCCCCCGATTCGTTGTGGTGGCGGCACTCCGTGCCCGCCCGAGTACCCCAATGCGCCTTCTTCGGTTGACGGGCGGCCACGGAGTGCCGCCCCAACAACGATCAATCCATGATCAGTTCATCGCAACGTAGCCGCTCGTATCAAAAACGATAAAGGTGAAATCGCGATTACCCGCCGAGAAGCGCGTCACGCCTTCCGGTTTGAGCTTGCGATCAAACGTCTCAGTTTCGCGAAGTGTCGGGGAGGACGTATCGCCGTTCCATTCCCAGAGTTTAAAGTCAGCCTTCTCGTTATTCGCTGCTGCTCCGGTGATAAGAACGAAAGCCTGTCGCCGTTCGTCAAATTCTATACTCCTGATCCCGGATCCGGCGAGCGAAAGCCGGATCGCTTTCGCGTCTTCAACTTTCAGGTTCTCCGGCGAAAATGGACCACGCGCATTCTGTAGCTTTAACGGCACAACCAGCGCATTGCCATCCACCACGGGGGAACGCAGACCCAGCAATAACCGAGATCCCTTTGCGTCCCACGCTATCCCCTCAACATTAATGCCGCCATCTTTGTACGACGTATTGGCCAACCCACGCAGCTCTGCCACGTTATCTGCCAAAAACTTCTTCAACCCAGCGATCGACTCCACCGCTTCAACCCGTTCGCCGTCCGCCTGAAACTTGAAACGAACGAGTCCGGTTAAATCGCCGCCTTTCGACTTCGACTGCGAACCCACGACATAAAAATAAGCACCATCATTGGTGATGCCTTCGAGATCGATCACACTCGCTCCGAGTTTGATCGGCTTGACCGGACCGCTCTGCATCGAATTTTCACCGAGTTGCATCCAGAAGATCTCGTCGGGTCTTCCATCGTCAACAAACAACACTCCGTTTGTTCCCGGGACATGGGCCACCCCCGATGCCTCGAAAGTTCCACCTGAAAATGCCGTCATCGAAGCAGGATCAGCCAACGTTCCTCTGGTAAATAAAACCAGCACCACAGCTCCGATCATTAGTAAAACGGAAAGCGTATTTTTGTTAATAAATGTTCTAAACCCCATCGATCTTCTCCCGTTGATATTTATGCAACGAGAATACCAACTGCTTGGTAAACGGGGGGTAAACGCCACAAGTATCTCCAGAACAATAACTTACGGCGCGATAGGTAGGCGTACAATGAATGTAGTGCCTCGGTTGTCGGACGCGGCTAGTTCGAGTTCGCCATCGTGTGCGTTCGCAATCCATTTAGCGATCGGAAGACCTAGTCCGCCGCCGCCGTCGGATGACTGAGAGCGAACTTTGTCAGCTCGGTAGAACCGCTCGAATACATGATCGCGGGCCTCTGGGGTAATGCCCGATCCGGTATCAGACACCGTCAGCAGATACTCGTTTTCTTTTCGCGTGAGATCGAGTTTAACGACACCGCCGGGTGCAGTGAATTTCACCGCATTGTCCACGAGGTTGAGGATCATCTGCCGTAGCAGATCTTCGTCACCGTGAAACGCAGCCTCCTCGAGTTCTGACATTTCCAACTTTATATCCTTGCCTGACGCCAGCACGCTTCCGGCACGCGCGATCTCGTCCAACAGGTCGTTAAGATAGAGCGCTTTCTTTTGCAACGGATAACGACCGGCGTCAGCACGAGCGAGTATGAACATGTCTTTCACTATTCGTGAAAGTCTTTTGGTCTGTTCACCCATCATCTCGATCGCTTCCCGATACTCTTCTTCGTTGCGTTGTGGTTTCTTCAGAGTCACACCTGCAGCAGCACTCATGATTGAGAGTGGCGTGCGAAGTTCGTGCGACGCATCCGTCATGAAGCGACGTTGCTCCGCGAAGGCTGAGTCGAGCCGTGAGAGCAACTCGTTGAAAGTGGTGGCGAGTTGGCCCAACTCATCACGCGGGTTTGCTACCGGAAGTTGTTTCTTCAAACTGCCCGATCCGATCTGTCTTGCCGTTCGGGCCATTTCCGTCACCGGCGCAAGTCCCTGCCGGGCCAGGAACCATCCGCCCAGGCCTGCCAGCAGCAACACCACCGGCGTCGCAAGATACAGCACCTCGCGGAGCGACTCTAATTCTTCTTCCACGGCTTCGAGCGGCTGACTGGCGAGGATGATGTAAGGAGTGTCTGCAGGCGGTATCTGAACTCTACGAACCGCGAGCCGGTGTCGACCATCGGCATCACGTTCGCCGGCGACTGTGTAAAGATAAACCTCATCCGCGGGAATGGCACCGAGATCAGGTAACGGTATGTGAAGATTGTCTTCGTATGGATGTTCTGCCAACAACTGTCCACGGGTATCGAAGATCATCATCGCCTGCTGCGGATGAGACAATTCGGCGGCGGTGCTCTGCGCCGCGCTTTCGGGCGATTGTCCTTCCTGCGCATCGTGCGTCAGCGACGTGATCGAGATCTCGAGCGTCGAGCGCAACGCCTCATCCACGCGCCGGTGAAGTGCGCGCGAAAGCATCACGTAAACGGCGACTCCGAAAACTACGAGGATCAGCGCGAGTGCGCTTACGTACCACAAGGTCAGACGCGCACGAACAGATTCAAACATCCGCGACGCCCTCCCCGGCGGTGAGCACATAACCTTCACCACGTCGCGTGCGGATCAATTTGACTGCGTGGCCTTCGTCGATCTTGCGTCGTAATCGCTGGATAAAAACGTCGATCACTTTTGAGAAAGGATCGTACGACTGGTCCCAAACGTGTTCGGAGATTTCCGCGCGGCCAATCACTTCGCCGGCGTGTCGCACAAGATATTCGAGCAGGGCGAATTCTTTGCCGGTGAGATCCAATTCCCTTCCGCTGCGCGACACGCGCCGTGCTCGAATATCCACCGACAGATCAGCAACAACAATCACTTCGCGATAAAGAGCGGGTCTGCGTCGCAGCAACGCTCGTACTCTGGCGAGTAGTTCTTCAAATTCAAAAGGTTTTACGAGATAGTCATCAGCGCCGGAGTCGAGACCTTCAACACGGTCTTCAACCGCATCGCGCGCGGTCAACATCAGGACAGGAACGGCCGAACCCGCAGTGCGCATATCGCGGCACACCTGGAAACCGTCTTTCTGCGGCAGCATGACGTCGAGGATGATCAGGTCATAGTCGTTGACCTGAGCCAGTTCAAGCGCGCCTTCGCCATCGCCTACGACGTCGACAGCGTAAGCCTCTTCGCGCAAACCCTTCGCCAACATCCGCGCGGCATTCGGTTCATCCTCAACCAACAAAATCCGCAACTCTTTCTCCTTTCGTTTGAAGGTATAACGAAATCTTTGCACAAAAAGTCGTTACATCCTGTCTTGGATCGCTAGAGTAAGTAATTTCCCACGCAAAGACGCAAAGGCGCAAAGTAGAAAGGAGACGGGGGTAAACAGATCACGGTCATCTTAAGCCAATGCCGTCATCTGCCCAAACCGTAGATCTTTGGGATTTCTCTGTGCAACCTCGGTGTGCTGCACTCTGGTGCGCCCGGGCGGGTTTGAGTTTTATGGCACAGTCTTTGGAACAGGTGGGCTAAGTTGTACGGCTAAAGCGATCGCTTCTTCGAAATCCGGATCCAGTTCGAGGGCTCGTTCGAGATACGCCTGCGCTTCTCGCGTTTGTCCAAGACTGAAGTAACAAACTGCTATGTTGTACTCCGTACCCGGAGCTGGACCATGCAGATCCAACGAGTACTGCAGGTATTTGAGTGCCTCCTCATGACGTTCGATTTCGAGCAGTAACGTTCCCAGTTCAAATGCCAGATCGAGATCTTCACCGATCGGTAAATACGAATCCCACACGTTTACGATCGCTGCGTGCAGTTGTTGCTTCTGATGGCCGGTCATGTCTGCCAGATGTTTCTTCAAAGCCGGCAGGCACTCAAAGAATCTCTTGTAGTCCCAACAGCTCAATCTCAGGAAGGCTAGGATTTCATCCAACTTCAACCCTTCATAAACCTCGGTGAAGCCCTGTTTCAAAGTGAAGAAATCATCGGGCCCGAACTTTTCAATCGCTTCATTGTAAGCGTGAGTTGTTTCAACGAATTCGTTTGGTGAATCGCCAAACAAGAAGGCAGAAACGTTAAGGTGGTCAGTGTGACGTGAAGGATGCAGTACGGTTCCTCCAAGAATCCGGCTGTACTCGCCGATGATCTGATAATCAACCATCATCGAAAAAGATCCGTGCACTGCCATTGTCGGCGCGCCCAAACCAAGTCGAAGCGCGTCGTCATGGTTGTAGCCGCGATCACCGGACAGCAACAGCAGGCGGCCGTTTGAGAGACGATGAAGATTCCGGATGCAGTTCAACGCCGCGGTCGGAAAAAGAAAAGGAGTATCAGAGAAACGCTCTTTGTAAACCTGCAGGATGTGATTCCAGTTGGCATCGTCATAGTAATCTGCGGCGACCTGGTTACAGTGGTCTGACAATTCAACTCGCGAAAGGATGTCCGGATCGTTGGTATCACTTTCCTTTTGCGAACTGTTCAGGCTTACCAGAATTTCAAAGAGATTATTGTCCGCGGCGAGGAAAGCATCCTGCGGCGTGCTATCGAAGACGTAGTTTGAGATCACCACGAGGGGATTGCGCAGAGTTGCGGCTGAAAGGACGTCGCCTGAATCATGGAGATTGATTTCGACATCAGTCTCGAGATCAAAGCGCGCCAGATCCAACGAACCTTCTTTAATAAAAGGCTCGAACCAGAGGTGCGTGCGCCAATACTCAAGATTGCGTTGCGTGAAGTCCGTCATCACATACTTCACCCGGATCTCTTTCAAGACGGAGCTTCGACAATGGTTCAGAAATTTTTTTAAGAACAGGTAAGCGAAACGCCCGGAGCCTGAACCAAGTTCGACGATATAGACAGGCTGACTGAGATCCAGCGTGGTCCAATCACGCAGAAAACCGATCACGACTCTCGCGTATGCGTCGGCGATAAACGGGCTGCTGGTGATGTGGTGAGGAACCGTCCCGGAACTCCAGGCATTGATGCCGTGTTGTTCAAAATAATTTCGCTGCAGTCGCCAGAGAAGAGACTGCGACAGACGTCGCTTTGCTTCGAGTGGATAACTTTTCTTATCGGCTCTCGGCATTTTATGTAACCGCAGCGTGTGCGGCTGCCGGAACATGTCCGCCACCGCCGCCACCACCTCCTCCTCCGCCCCCGCCGCCAGGAGCTACGGGTGCTGTTGCCGCGCGATGCGATTCCTTGAATAACGCCGAGCGCTGCAATCGCGCCGTAGCAACCGCCGGCCCATGTGTTGCGCCACCGATGACCAGTTCATAGAAGTAGGTGTAGTGCATCGAGATGTAAACTTTCCGGCCAGGAGCGTCCACCACGAGTCGCCCGCCTCCACCTAGAAAAGAGTACTCCCAATAAGGTGCCAGAACGCGTTCCGGGTAATCCGGTAATTTTTTCTCGATGTTGCCGTGCACAGGTGTCGACGGCCTGACCACAACCTTCCCAAGTGCTTCAACAATCAAATTCGCCAAATAGGGGTTATCGGCACGAACATCATTAAGTTCGACTTTAGGAACGGCCTTCGCGGGTGCAGTCGTATTTCTCGGCGCTGCTGCAGCTCCCTTCGCGTACTTATCGAAGAACTGTGGATTCTCTTCCCACTCCGTCCTCATTCCTTTTTTCTCACCGAGCTCCTTCTTTTCACGCCACTCCCTCCTGCTCGCCTCTTCCCTCTCAGCCTTCTCCGCTTCGGCGAGGGCAAGCACTCTCTTTTCTTCTTTCAGCTGCTCGGCCTTAGTAAGTCTGCCACTCTTCAAAACTTTCTTTACCTCGGCCTTCCCCTTCCCTCGCTTCGATAGTTGCATGACATTCCCGGGCGCCCACGCATGCTGCACAATCGGTGGTCCAGCGGGCTTCGGAGCAAGCGGACCTCGTGCTTTCATGTTTGCAGCAATGCCTGCCGGTGTCACTACCTTCGGTTGCACAATCTTTACGACAGGATTTGTTGGGCGGGGTGACGGCACAGTCGGTACCGGACGCGCTACCGACACGGGTCTCGTCACGATTGCGACCTTTCGCTGCAACACAAGCGGCGTTGGCTGTGGGCGGTAAACCGGTGGCGCCTGCGGGGTCTTTGTCGTATGTAAGCTGGGCGGTCCGACGCTCTTCACATTAGCGACCATCGGCCTCGTGGTTTTAGCAGGCACTGGAATAACTGGTGTTTTCCTACGGTCGGTCAAATCTTAAACTCCATTTGAGCTTACGGTGTCCTTCGTTGGACCAGACTTTTTGTGGAGATACCGTCGTCATCGGCGAGACCCGATCGACGATCGTTAAAGTTGAAAGTGACTGAGATTCCCGCTGGCTCTGCGATTCGGGGTTTAGATACGCGTACAACCCGGAGGCTATCTTACTTGAGGGTCACGAGTCTGGGCTAGAAGATTTTCGGTGGTGTCTTACTTTGCGGTTCTTCTCTGCGGTTCTCTGCGTACCTCGGCGATCTCTGCGTATAAATCACCACTCTCACGCAGAGATCGCCGAGGTACGCAGAGTGCCGCAGAGACTCTTCAATTTAAGACACCACTAGATTTTCAACGAGGTGTGATTCAGCACGAACAAAGTTTCTCCCGCAAAGGCGCAAAGGCGCAAAAAGAATAACTCTAGAAACGCGGGCAGCGCTTTGCGTCTTTGCGGGAGAAAGAATTCAGGCATCTCTGACATCGTCAGCAACGAGCTCGCTGCCGCTGATCTTGCTTTCGAACCTGACTTTAATGACGTTTGTGAGAGAACAGTCGCCCTTCGGCACACCGGTAACGTCTTTCTGAAGCTTCGCTACCACACTGTTAGAGCAATCATCAAAAGAAAACCGGAAGAAGTCCGCCAAACAACTTCCAGAACAACAAGTGATAAAACCGGTACGGTCGGCTTTTCGCGAATGATGAATATAGCCTTGCATTTTGCGCCTTTCTGCTGGAGATCACTGCCCAATCGAGTTGCATAGAAAACGTTATGGCCGCTCCGGTCGTCCCTGAGATCGGGGACGCCGTCGCGCACGTGGAGCAACACCCCTTGGTGGTGAGTCGTTGATGTCGGTACGGAGGCCGGGGTTCGCGGCCGCCGGGGGCAACGGCGTCTTCACACCTAGTCGCGCTAATTCAGCCTGGAGACGCGAAATCTGTTTAGTCAACTCGTCAATGCGCTCATCCTTCCTGCGCTTCTCCCGGTCGCTCTTGGTTATGGTGGTTTGCAACGACTCGATCTCATTTTGCATTCCGTCAATTCGACTTTGGAGAGTCTTGATTTCTTTCGCTTTGGCGTCGTCGGGCTTCTGTCCCTGCGGATCGTCGGGTTGCGGTTGGGGTGGAGCCGGCGGCGCCTGTACTACATCACCGTCCGTTGTTCCATCGCAACGACAATCAGTACTCCCAACGTTATAGTCCTCGCCGCTGAGTAGATCGAAAATGTCGGCGATGGTGGGGTGCATCGTTGTTTGCCCAAACATCAAACTTTGTTGGATGACGGCAGCCTTTCCCGATCTTTTTACGAACCAACCCAAAAGTGGCACATACTTCATTCCGGGAATGTCTTTGATGATTGGAATTCCTCCCTTTCTCGTGGTCGGAATACCAAGCCGAGAGTTTGAGTTGAAGCGTGAGATCTCACGAAGCTCAAGATTATTCAGCTCAACTTCAGTGTTAACCGTGTGTCGCTCGATGCGAGGCAACTGCGGCTCGATCGAGCCATCAGGATCTCGCACAAGGTTGGCAAGAACGTAATCAAACTGGAAACGAAGCGCTTGACCAGTTGGATCAAAGATCGGCGTGACCTTGAAGAGGCTGCCATTATTGATTCCGTAAACTTCCGAAGTCTCTTTCTGTGGAAGCCCACGAAGCGCGGATATGCCGCCCAGGATGTTGCCGGTCTGAGCCGACAGATAAAGACTGGTGAGCTGTTGAAGTCCGGCAAGTACATCCTGCTCCTCGCCCACTCTCAGTTGCGCAGAACTGCGCGCATCAACGCGTGCCACTAGCCGGTTCGTCGCCAGCACCGAGGTGTAATTGAGTACACCGACGCTGATCCCGCTCTCACTGACAAGACTTCGCCGCAGGCAGTCGATCATTGGCTGAACGAAGAGGACGCTGATGTCAGAGTCCACCTCATTGATCATCTGCCTTAACATCAAATCTGTGCTGGCGACTTTTGCATTCGCCGTTCTCAGAATGTTGTTCTTCCTGGCAAGCGCCTCAAGTTCAGTGACAAGTCCGCGCGTCAGCACCGCATTCGCATCTATTCCGAGTGTGAAATGGAGCCAACTCAAAATCGCGCGGGCCTGCACTTGAATATTTGCCTGCTCTATGGGACCGGCCGTGACAAGTCGCTGTTGTAGCTGCCGCAGGCGACGAATCAGACGCGGAATCTGGGCCATACTTAAAGCCTCAACGATTCGCTGCTGCATCGGCGTGAACGCGTAATCATGCGGGAAAAACTGTGGGGTGGGGATGATCGGAGGCGGATCTTGAAGATTAGGACGGCCGCCCCGACGCAGTTGCCCCTCTGTGAATTGCTGGTATTTGTAATAGGGCTGGTCGTCAGCATTGAGAGCACGAAGGGTTGACGCAAACCACGCTGCCGGGGCGGGCTGGTTTACGCATATCTGATCCTCACGGGGTTGATAGAGTCCCAACTCAATCAGTTTGCCCTCAACATGAGAAGAAAACTTTTTCAGTATTTCATGACGCGAGGCGGCATTCGCGAGACTCAGAATTACCAGCGATTCTCCGAGTGTGGTTGTGCCCGCAGGATCCGGCAGGGACCGGAAGTTAACCACGTTTGACTGTCGTCGGGACTCATAGACTGACTTTTCGGCATCGAAGCCCAGCCGGATCAGAACTTCTTTCTGGTAGAAGTACATTCTGGCCCAACGCAGATCTTCCGCGTCCTGAGGCGCAACGTACATTTGGCCGTTGTCTGGCTGGTCGCCGTGAGTGATCCGCGCCTGCTCAAGTTGTCTCAGCTTCTCGATCGCAATGGCATTGACTTCTTCGTTAATGCAGTCGCGCAGATACGAGAGTGCCGAAGTGATCTTTGCCCGCGTGTTTGTGAGTTCATTCTCAACACGGCTGAGTGCCTTATTGAACTTCTTTGCGCCCGAAATATCGGCGGTGCTGTTGAGTTCGAGGGTCCAAAGATTAAGTCGTGCTTGCGGAGCCGGCCGGTCGAAAAGCGCAATGATATCTTTGGCCTTCTCAACATTTTCTTTCCGCCCACGCAAATAGATCACCCGGCGTGAACCGAAGGCAAAGATCTGAATCTGTTTCACCGGATCTTTGCTCGTGACAGTTACATCAGCATAGAAAATCGGTTCGTTATCACGCGCTTTCGCAAACGCTTCCGACTCGATGTTGGCTAACGTTACCATCGCGTTGGCCCGCTCTCTTACTTGCTTCTGCGCTTCGACGAGTGCTTTACGTGCTTCACCGATCTTGACCGGCAGGCTGGCCTTTTCGTCGTTGACCTTCGCGAGCGCATCCTTGTTCGCTTTGTCTTCGGCTTCCAGATCCTCCTTGCGCTGTTCGGCCGCTTTAATCTTTCCGGGATCTTGATCAGGACGGCTCTTCAATTCATCCAGGCGACGGGTGGCGCCAATCAGAAGTTTGGCTGAATTGGCGGCATTGTTTTCAACCTGATTAAGCTCATCTTCGAGATCGCGAATCCGAGTCTGGAGAGCGCTGACTTCGGCGACCAGCGAATCTTTTGTAAGCGTGGCTTCCAACAAAAGACGTTGTTGTTTCGAGGCTTCGTCACGCAGTGCGGAAACATCACGTGCTTCCTTGACGTTCAGGTTGAGGGCCTTCATCAAGCTGAAGGCATCAGAGAAGTAGTACAACTGCACGAAGTCAGGCACAAACTTTTCGAAGTCACCGGCGAGAGCCTCACGCACTAGCTGCGTTCGATCGGGCCGGATCTTGAATGCTTGTGCGATGGCATCCGCCTCGCTTTTCAGCGCTGCGAAGCCGGGATTACTTTTGATTTGTGGGACCAACACTTCCCACGCTGCAACGAAGTCAGCCAGTGACTCCTGTTCCTTCTCAGCGTCGTCGAGCACCTTGATACCGTTGACCGCGTTGCCCTGTAGATCTTTATCAAGTTCAAGACGTTTATCGAGCAGCGCTTTGTTTGTCTGTTCAGCCTGTTGCTTGATGGTCGCCAGCCACTTCGCGAGTTTGCCTTCCACGGGTGTAATCGCGGGCTTTATGGTCGCGATAGCGGGAGCTGGATCGGGCGCGAACGGGGTGATCTTCTTCAACTCCTCACCCATGGGTGGCCAGTCTTTCTCCACCTCTTTCACATTCCCCAACGCCGCAGTGAAGATCGGCAGTTGAACAGGAAGCGCGTTTAGTAACGCATCAGCCTTCGCTTCCGGGGGAAGTTTTTCGTTGCTCAGCGGGGCGAGACTTGTGGTTATTGATTTCGCGACGGCGTCAACGGCGACGTAGAGCTTTTTCGTCTCTTTGTCCAAGTCAGTGAAAGAGTCATTACATAGTTTGATTTGTGCATCAATCTCGGTTTCTTTCTTCTTTAGATTTGCAATCTGCGCGTCAGTGCCTTCGGGCTTTTCTTTGAGTGCTTTCCAGCTCTTTCCGTATCTTCTCAAGGTTAGCCTTCTGAGTAGTAAGCGCGGGTACGCTCTCTTTGTGGTCCTTGAGAGTCTTTTCGATATTGGTTTTTAGAAATTTGGTCAGATCGGTCCAGGCTTTCCAGGTCACGTCTTCGGCCTTCTGATTTTTGTTCGTCTCGACGATCTTCGTCTTCGCCTCATCGACCTTTGTGGTAGCCGTTTTAGCGGTATCAACTGCCTTGGTGGCTTCTTTAAGAGCCGCCTCGACGTCGGCCGCCAATGAAGCGCGACTTATGAAAAGGCCTCCAACTGAAAAGACCGAGCTGGCCAGGATTGTTAGCCAAACCCGACGGCGATGCCTGGAACTGTTGTTTTTGAGCATTTTTCTCCCTCTCTCGCAGAGGGATGTCGGAATTCGACAAAACATTTCAGCGAGACGGGAAAACTTAGCCCCATAATCGTAGGGGCCCAGAATTTACAATTAATCTGGCTCAGTTTTGAAGAAGGGCGCTAACGGTTGGGAAGCTGCCGACGCCGGCGCACGCGGAACGTCGGCCGGTGGTTGTTACTCAACTACGCGCGACATGACGAAGTTTTCGCGCGGGTTGCTAACAGGTAAACTCATTTCAAAAGATGCGTTGTCGTTATTGACCTCTTCGAAGGTGCGTGGCTTGAAGAGTGAAACTGATTACGGCTATGGATTTGAGCTCGGTAACGAAGGCCAGACGCGCTCATTCGGGCATGGCGGAATCACCCGTGGAGTAAACTTTGCCTACCGCTACTTTCCCGGCGAGGATCTCACCCTCGTGCTCTTCAACAATCAGGACAACGGCGCTTACGACGACCTGCGCAAAAACATCATCAAGCTGATCACCGGTTATCGTTAGTACTCTGTATACAACAACCGATTTGGCGATGACTCTCCAGGGTTACTGATCAAACCTGGAGTTGAAATGCCAACCAGTGCTGAACGCACTACGGCCGGCGACGCTGTCCGATTGGTCTGCAGGTATTGCGCTACGACGCCGGCCACGTGCGGTGATGCCATTGACGTACCTGACGCAGTTGCAACCATCGGCTCTGAACCGGTGCCGATCCAGGCCGAGGTGATACCCACGCCGGGTGCAAACAGATCCAAGGTCAGACCATAGTTTGAAAATTTCGCTCGCACATCTTCCTTGTCCGTGGCGCCGACCGTTATCGCTTCGGGAACTCTCGCCGGAGAATAAGTTGACGCGTCTTTGTTCCCATTACCGGCCGCTATTACGTAGGTCACCTGCGCTCTGATCGAATTTCTCACCGCCACGTCAACGGCGCGGTTACCTTCTCCACCAAGACTCATATTGGCCACTGCCGGGTGACCCTGTTGGGCCGACTGCCCACGATGCCAGGTGACGAAGTTGACTCCGTCGATGACATCAGACCACGAGCCGGTGCCCAGGCAATTGAGTACCCGCACACCGAATAAGCGCACATTCTTGGCGACGCCGTAAGTTTGACCACCGATCGTACCTGCTACGTGCGAGCCGTGGCCGTTGCAATCAATGCCGGTTCCGGTTCCTTCGCGATCGACTGCGTCGTAGACAGCAACCGCGCGCCCGCCAAATTCCGGGTGCGTGGGAAGAATCCCGGTATCAATCACATAAGCATTCACACCCGTACCGTTGTTGGTGTACTCATACTCTCCGTCAAGTCGCAAAAAGCGCTGATCGATGCGGTCGAGTCCCCAAGAAGCACCCGGTTGGGGGTTTTGGAAACCACCCGGATCAGGCGTCATGACGATCGGATCCGTGTCAGGCGTTCCTACCGCGATGGCGCCGTCCTGAGTAATGAATGCGACTCGCGAGTCGTTGCTCATCGATACGGCCTGCGCGTGGGTTGCATTCAGACGAAACCCTTTCAACGCATTGCTCCAGGTGTTAGAGAAACTGCCACCGTGCTCGGCCGTTAGCGCAGTGGCCGTCGCAGTTACGTCAGGATCAGTAGGCACTGGCATTCCGATAAAAGGGGTCGAACTTGAGTCGAGCGAGAATGCCGACGCAGTGGTTGACCTAGTGGTGTCTACGGGATTTGCCGTCTTGGTGGTGGGGCTCGTATCCGGAATAGGATTCTGGTTGGTAGTCGCCAACACCACGATATAGAGGTTGGGTATAGGGTTGGCGACCGTATAAAACTTACTGGCCGTCGCCAAACTTTGGCTCTTAATAGAAAAAGGAGCAGAGGTAGCTACATATAAAAAAGCAGCAGCGAGCAACAGGGCTAGCGTCTTCTTCATAGAGTTTCTCCTAAATTCTGGGCTAAACAGTGAGGGTCGGGCTTTGGATTAAGTGGCGCATCTTACCACAGAATCGCAAAAGAGGAATTTACTTTCCCGCACCTCGCAGCGGGTATAGCCTATCGCTAAGATCCTTAATTCCGAAAATGCCACGCTGCTCGGGCAGGTGGTGCGCTGAAAATGGCAACATGCGCCTTGCGACCGTCGATAACTACACTGATACAAATCGGAGTGTACAGTCAGACGACCGCCGCCCTAAGGCGCGTGACCAGGATCCGCTTCAAGGCAGGAACGCAGCGGTGAACACAGTGTCGACAGAAGATGTGCTGAACAAGGCATACCGCCTCGCCTACTTTATCCATCAGGACAAAGGTGTGGCGACGCGGATCGTCGCCGACGCTACGCTCAAGTTGAACGTGGCGATGGCGAGTCAGAGCAAGCGGCTTTACTACGTGCCGGTAGGGAGATTTTCGCCCGGGGAATCGCGCCGGACCGACGGCATTCGCAACAAAGCTCTGTTCAGCGATCTTCATTTACTCCAGCGCCTGGTCTATATCGAATCCGAACCTTACGAGCGCCAGAAGGAGCGTGCCGCCCAGGTCGCGACGTCCGGCGTTCATGCTGTCGGCCGCCCAGCCAGTGACGAAGATCTTCTCGTTTACTTCATCAAGCACCTTGTGAGAATTACGACAAAGAGAAACGCCTTCTACGTCACGCTGGGTATCAGCCGTCTCCTACACAGCTACAGTACGCTTGAAACTATGGAAATTTATAACGCAGTGATCGGTGAGCCTGAGCGGGTAAAAGACGACTATTACTATCGCTCACGCAAAGCCGTTTTGATGCACGAAATGTGTCAGCGCTTTGGTCAGTTGATCCGAGCCTGTCGCCAACGGCGGGGTGAAGAGCGGTTTGAAACCCAGCCAGGCACGAACGAACAACGTTCGCTCGTAAGAGAATGCCTTCGACTATTTACCCCCTGGGATACGCAATGTCCGGTGCCTCGTGATTTCGATCCTTTCAAGTCGGTAATTGCCGCGTTGACATCCAGAAGCAACGCCGACGAAAACAGAATTGAAATCAGCCGCATCCACGCAATCCTGCATTCGGATTGCTTTGAGAGGCTAGTCGCGGCTTTCGGCTACTCCCCACCTGGCGAGCGCATGGAGTTACCGCGCTTCTACACGCAGGAAACGGATGATCAATCTCCGCCCGGACCGCGTAGCACACCCACGGAACTCAACGCTGAAGAAATGGCGGCGATAAACGATCTACTCGCCGAACAGGCGAGACGCCGGCGTCGTTCGTCACCCACCGGCGTCATACGCGTCATGGTCGACGGCGTAGAACGCGCCAGGCTGAATCCTGCCGAAGAGTCGAGCATAAGTTTTAGCGCCGACCAGGATGCAGAAATGATCGAAGTGAAGACGACGGACTCAAGCGGAGATCTGCTTCTCGCGACACACCTGCTCACTTCCTTTGGAGACGCAGCGATCGTCTCGTCAATCCGATTGGAAGGCGGGCAGGATTTGTCACTTCGGATTACGAGAGATGCGAGCGGGAATGATCTGCTGGTTAAGTTTGGCTATCAGGAAAGTGCGCCGTTCAGAGTTTTGGGTTTGTGGTGGCAATGGATCAAGCGTCGTTTCAGTGCCGAGGAAGATCCGAATTCACGCAGTTTGTGGGGTGGATCGAGCGTAACCGCGGGATATGTCTTAGTTGCGACTGTAGTGATTATTCTCTTGACGAGCTTTGTCGGTTATGTGGTGCTGAGGTCGAGACCAGGCAGTGGACCGGAGCAGGTTAGCCAGGTACAGACGCTGCCTGTTGAGCCTTCCGTCCCTCGCGATTCTGGTCCGTCGAAGAGTAATAAAGTGGATGAACCCACACCGCGACCGGTTCCGAAGGAGAAACCTCCTTCAAGAACAAAAGCACCGAACGCCGTTGCGCAGCCGCGCGAAGAAGACGTGACCCGCAGCGGTAACGTGGTCGCCAATTTGGCGCTCAGAGACGTTAAGAGAATTTACATTGATGTACGCGGCGAGGGTGCATTTAGTGAGTTGCGCAGCAATCTGGCTGAGACTTTAGGATCGAGTGGCGTCGTTGCTTCAACGACCGATCAGAACGAAGCTGATGGCGCTCTTAAGATCATGGTTTCACCCGGCGGATCACAACTCGAAGTAACTGCACAACTAGTCAACGCACGCGGATCAGTAATTTGGCCCAGCACGGGTCGCGCCCGCCGTTATTTGGGCGAGCCCACAAAAGTCGTGTCCGAAATAATCAGAGATTTGCTGTCCGACATTAGGAAAGCCCGCGATTAATCGTAGGGGCGGCCCTCCGTGGCCGCCCTAGCGCTCGAATTTCTGTGACTCCCGTCACGAGAGCCAGGGAAGAGCGCCTCTATCGTTTCGCTCCAGGTGAGACGATTGTGAGTTCCAGACCAGGGCGGCCACGGAGGGGCCGCCCCTACAACCGCAGCCGATAAAAATTTATTTTGGTTCGCCTTGCAGTACGAACCCGGCCCAGTAGTAAGGTGCCTGCCAACGTCCCTCACGCCAGATTGCAATTTGCGCTGCCCGAAGCGCCGCCGCCGCATGCGGTCGTTTTGGTCCAAGCAGTCCTCGATAAAAATCCGACATCAAACGCGCCGTGGCCTGATCCTGCACGTCCCACAAACTCACCACCACACGCTTCGACCCGGCGTACATGAACCCACGCGTCATCCCATACAACCCCTCGCCCTTCACCTCTTTACCAAGCCCGGTGCGGCAACCACTCAACACCACCAACTCGGCACCCAACCTCAGATTGAAAACCTCATGCGAACGTAAATAACCATTCTGAGCTTTTCCCTGGCGGTCCAACATCGAGAGCGCAATGCTCGAAAGCTCCGGATGCATACTGTCGAGGAAACTATGAGTGGCAAAATGGATGATGCGATATTTGATCAACTCATCGCTCATCGCCGCCGCACGATTCGCTTCGAATCCGAGCGCAGCCTTTCGGCGGGTTGCAGGTGCCAGGGCGAGGATCGCGTCCGCCTCTTGTCGAGTATACGGAAGTCGCGGTAACGCCGTGGCCTGGTCCAACAACTGCTCCTGACCAACCGGCACTGGCGCGCCGTGATGACCACCAGCAACGCGACTCACGTCTCCCGTAACTCTTTCGTCAGCTTTATCAAAAACAGGATCCGCAAACACAGCCACAACTTTCTCAGCCGGCGCGCGTCCGTGGAGTTCGCGCCTGAGTACGGCGAGCGTCGAAGCCGACGGAATACTCGTCACTTCATGATCCACCATGAGCGGAACGAACTGCCCGCCCGACGCGCGACCAGGAACCGTAAGCGCCGCAAACGGCAAATACTCCAACGCTCCGTCAGGAACAACCAGCAGGCGTTTTCCCTTCAATTGTGCTGCGACTGGTCCAACCAGCATCTCACTCAACGCGGAAGCCGCGCGCGGATACTCGGCATCGGCCTTCTGAATGCGCGCGCGCTTCTCATCAGCCGTTTCAAACTTCACAAACTGGTTGCGTGCAGTTAAGAGATCGTAGCAACGTCGAGCCGCGGTTTCGATTACAGCGCGTGACGGTAGTTCATAACTCGAAAAGGAATTCGCCGTCACCGCCCATAAATAACTTCGTTCTTCGCCCAGCGAGTATTCAAGCAGCAAAGTCGTGTCATCGGTCACCGCGGTTTGAATCTCAGACAAACCAAGCGGCACGGGCTGTGTCAGCGCTGTATAGCGCGGGCTATTGGCTTTCAAGTCAGCTTCGAGCGTGAGACGCTGCGTCAACAGTTCCTCGATCTTGCGCCGAACCGCGGTCGCCGCTGCTTCTGTATGCTGCCCGCCAAACAGGCGCATCTGTCGTTCTGCTTCGGCGTTGAGCAGCTGTTGTAAAGAGCGCTCGCGTGCAAGCAAAGCGGGATCAACGCCCTGGCGAATGTCGGCATTCGCTTCAGTCAACAGGTCGATCATGCTTCGCGCGCGTGCCTGCTCGTTAGCCTTCAATGCAGCGGCGTCAAATCCGGCCGACGGCTCACGCCGATGAAGCCGCATCAGGAGATCGATGTGCAACTTGTATAAGTCCTGGACCGAGGCGAAGTAGGAAGCACGCAGATCTCGGCTCCTGACTTCAGTCCGGACTGTATTGATGATGGCCAGCGCTGCTTCAGTCCGTTTGCTTGCCGTAGTTAAATCGGATTCGGCGCCGGCCAGTCCGTACAGCGCCGCCACTTCTCCATTACGATCACCGACCGCGCGCCAAATGGGCAGAGCCCGGCCATAGTGGTCCAACGCCTTCTTCGAGTCACGGGACAAGGAGTAAACCCGACCAAGATGGTTGAGCGTGTTCGCTTCACCCTGGCGATCACTCACCGCTATTCTCAATTGCAGCGCACGCTCCAAATATTCGACGGCTTTATCGTGCTGGCCCAACAGGCTGTAAGCGGTTCCTTTATGAGTCAGCGCTCCGGCCTCGGTCCGGCGATCGCCACTGTTTTTTACGAGCGTGAGCGCCTGGTCCAGGTGGGTGAGCGCCTTCTCCGGCTCGCCCAGCAGGTTATAAACGTTGCCCATATTGGTGAGCGTCGCCGCTTCGACCCGGGGATCACCGATAGCACGCGCTAGTGGGAGTACTTGCTGGAAGTAATGAAACGCTTTCTGGGGATCGCTCAGGAGGTTGTAAACGGTGCCCATGTTGTTGAGGACCGTTGCTTCGTTACGGCGGTCGCCCAAAGCTCGCCACACAGGAAGCGCTTGCGCGTAATGATCGAGGGCCTTTTGTGATTCACCTAAGAGCCTGTAAACCGTCCCGATCTGCGTGGACGTGCCGGCCTCACCACTCTGATCTCCAACTTCTCGCATGACCGGGAGCGCCAGACTGTACGACTCAAGCGCCTTCTGCGGTTCGCCCAGCGCATAGTAAACGCGGCCGTGAATAGTCAACGTGATCGCCTCTAAATGACGATCGCCAATCGCTCGCCAAACTTTGACTGCCTGGTCTAATTGCTCGAGTGCTTTCTGTGGTTCGGCAAGCAGGTTGTAGACCGTGCCGAGGTTCGTGAGCGTCATGGCTTCACCGCGCCGGTCGTTCACTTCGCGCATCAACCGCAACGCTTCACCGTAACGCTCGATAGCTTTGCGCCTCGACTCGGCCGTCCTTTCGCCTTGCAATTGTGCGCCGGCAAAGTAAGCCCGTTCGGCCGTCACGCGGGTGCGATCTGTTTCGGTAGCAGTTCGCAGATCCTCGATCCGAAGCTCGTATCGTCCGGTTGAAGCGCCTTTCTCCAGTGAACGCACCTGAAACACGTAGGTAGTGCTGACGTCTGCGACCAGCGAAACTACTTCCATGCCTCGAGTGCCGCTCAGGTTGTTGTCCACTTCGAGGATTGGTTTTCCATCGGCGCCCATTAACGCCAACACCACATCAATCCCCTTCTGGTCCAACACCACGCGCGCCATTTCACCGGCGCTGAGGTGTAACTGATAGCTGTGTTGTTCGCCGCCTCGCATTTCGCGGATGACTGGCTGACCTACGGTGAGAACTTGAGCACTGGCCTGATCTTGACGGGCATTCACCGCCCCGCACATCAGCAGCACGCAAGCCATCGCTTTAATAGATTGGCTTCGCTGTGTCGCAAAAGTCATAAACATAAACTTTCGAGTGTGAATCGATGCGTTGCAGGGCGGCACTCCATGGCCCTGGTCAGGAATCAAAATTGTCGGACGCGGTGGCGGTTACGAGGTGCCGCCCCATGATGGTTAAAAATAATCGGGACGGAGATTGTATTACTAGACGTGGGGGGTGTAAATCATCATCCGCGACTCTCGTATCGAAAGTCGCGGATGGCCCGTTGTTCAGGGCATTTTTGGGAGGAGTTCTGTGTAGATCGAGCCGACCCGGAAGCGCTATCTCAAGCTAAAAATTGTCGGCATCGCCACGCTGAATAGCGATGCCGACGATAAGGCGCTTATTGAGCGGCGCCGATTGTTTTCGTGGCGAACTTCCTCTTGGTTCCTGGAGGGGAAGCGTTATGGCTTGCCCAAAGCTCCGCCTCGGTGAGAGGACGGGGGATACAGAACCTGCCATTGCAAAGCGACCACGGTGAGTTGTTGGAAGTAAGCGTGACCGGCGCACAGGAACTGGCGGCCGCCGAGGTAGCGAAGACGCTACGCTGGGATACGTCAGTGTCGCTTACGATAATGGGACATGGCGCGGGGTGGATTGTCGGTTCGGGAACCGGCCGTGGCTCAATTTCAAAACCACCGCCGTCACTTACGGCTGACAAAGCCATCAGACCCGCACCGCTGCCGGTGTCGAGTTCTTCTGTGTCTCCGTCGAACCGGCTCTTGAACGAGAATTTCGGCCACACCTTCAGCGATGAGTCAAAGGTACCGCCGTTCTCAATTGTCATTGATCCGGTCGAAGACTTGAACGCGGACAGGCCCACGTGCATGTCCCAGTCCTCGGTGGATCCGTCAGCATAGGTAATCTTGATCGCGTTGATGCTGTCCAGCGAAAGTCCGGTCATCGTTAGGCTCGTTGTGCCCGGCACGGTGACGGTTTGGTTTCGATGGATGATTGTGTCGATGTCGCTGCCTGTGGTCAGAGCTTTGCCGACGAGCGGCACGAGTTGGTTGTAAGCAAGTGATGGCGAGCCGTTGTTGCTGGTGAAGAAACCAGCGGGTATCGGGTCGTTCCCGAAGTTGTGGAAGGTCTCGCCGTTGCCTGTTGTCTCAAACATGTCGTCGCCTGCTGGAACAACTGTGGCTTGGGCGTCGCCCTTCGTCGTAATGAACAAGCCCACCGCCAGCGCCATTCCGACAAGAAAAGCCATGCTGAGCAAGACTGGCTTTCGATAAAGCCTCCTGGTGATCTCTTTCATCGATCTTTTCCTCCTCAGAAATACTTTTGTCCGAATTCAACGGAGCGGGTTACGGATCGAGGATCCAGTGCGGACTTGCTTGCGTTCACCTCCGTAGTTTTCGGCGGTGAGGATTTGAGCACGGGTTCGAATTGATTACTTGTTCAATCTTGCTGAAAAAAATTTTCTCTGTGCAACCTCTGTGGGCGCTGTGTCTCTGTGTTAAATGGGATGTGCGATACAACAACCACAGAGACACAGAGCACACAGAGATTGCACAGAGAAATCCAAACGACATCATGTCCTTCCAAAATTGCCACGCCGGTTTCTGCGGTTGACGTTCATACTGACTCCGCACTCAGACAGAAGAATCGAAATCGGCAACTACTCTCCACAGTCGCCTGCCCAGATTCAGACAACCACAAACACTCCGATCAGGAGCGTTTGACTCCCGACGGTTATCGGCGATGAACGATGCTCGATAAATGCGTTGTGATTCAAAACGCGCAGGCAAATGACTATGCAAATACGTGCGGAAGTGGTGGATCAAGTGTCTCTACTCGGGCGAGTTCGCAGTCGCTTGCTGGGTCTTTCACCGGCTGAAGCAAGTTTCGCGAAGCGCGGTTTTATTGCGAGTGAGTTAAACGCGCGCGAACGTCTCGAACAGATCGGCGTCACATTTATAAGTGGCTACCATGCGGCACTCGAAGAAACAAGCTTCGTAACGCTCGCACGCCGGCTCGCAATTGTAGAGAGAGACTTTCAAGGATTTGCTTTCGAAGGCGCGGCCATGGGGCTGGCGCTCCTCGACTGCTTCACACCATGGAAGAAAGACCGCTGGCGTATTTTCACTTATGGTCCAGCGTCACATCACATTTACATGATGCACGTTGGATTAGGTTGGGCACTCGCTCGTTTGCGGCGACGCGTCACACCGCACCTGGTCCAACTCGATCCATTGCTCGGCTGGCTCGTGGTCGACGGCTACGGTTTTCACGAAGGCTACTTCGGTTGGCCGCGCTACATCGAGCAACAAGCAATTCCCGCCGGCATGAATAGTTATGAGCGACGCGTCTTCGATCAGGGTCTGGGCCGCAGTCTCTGGTTTGTGAAAGGTGCAGACGTCGCATCTGTAGTAAGTACGATTAACACCTTTCCTTCCGCGCGACATCACGACTTGTGGAGCGGTATTGGTCTCGCCTGTGCTTATGCCGGCGGCTGTGATCGGCCCGCCATCGATTCGTTGCAAGTTGCGGCAGACAAACATTTTCCGGCGTTTGCTCAGGGTGTGGCGTTTGCCGCCAAGACGCGCCAGCGGGCCGCAAATCTAAACGCTCACACCGAAACGATCTGCAACGTGATCTGCGGACAATCGGCCGCTGAAGTTGCCGCAATTACGGATGAAGCTTTGGAAGACTTGCCTCGCGACGACGAGCTACCGGTTTACGAAGAGTGGCGTCGTCGCATTCAAAACAAAATCGCACTGGAGGTCACAAGAACATGTTGATCAAGATCCGGCGCCAGGCTGCAAAGTTGACCGCGATCCTGCTCGTATTCGTCGCTTATGGTTTCGCGCGTATTCCCGCGGCTTCCGAATCAGAGTTAGCAAAACTCGCCGAAGGATTTCGTTTCTCCGCTGCGCCACTGCCGGAGCTGAGCGGAGAACCAACCAGAATGATCCGCGACGTCAACCCATCGTTGCAGCGCGTTGCCGGCTGGGTTTCCACTGTCGGTGCGGCAGTGGCACTGAACGATCTCGATGGTGATGGACTGCCGAACGACGCATGTTACGTCGATACCAGAGTTGATAAGGTCATCGTCGCGCCGGTGCCGGGAACTCCTGCACGCTATCAGCCATTCACTCTCGATCCGATCACTCTCCCCTACGACAAGTCGACGATGGCTCCAATGGGTTGTCTTCCCGGAGACTTTAATGAAGACGGTCTCCAGGATGTGCTCGCGTATTACTGGGGCCGAACTCCGATCGCCTTCATCAAACGAGAACGCACCGCTGCGCTCAACGCCGATAGCTACACGCGCAGCGAAGTAGTTTCCGGCGGAGCACGCTGGTACTCGAATGCGGCGACATCAGCCGACATCGATGGTGATGGTCACTCTGATTTGATCATTGGCAACTTCTTCCCGGATGGGTCACGCATTCTTGACGCACGCGCTGTCCTCGCCGACGGAATGCAGGACTCGATGTCGCTCGCGCAAAACGGCGGGCGAAAACATCTCCTGATATGGAAAGCGCCCGCAGCCGGATCCTCACCTGTGCAATTCGAGGAAATTCACGACGCCCTCGACGAGAAGAGTGCTCACGGTTGGGCCCTCGCAATCGGCGCCGCGGATCTCGACGGCGACTTGCTACCCGAACTCTATTTTGCCAACGACTTCGGTCCCGATCGTCTTTTGCATAACCGATCGACACCGGGTAAACCGCGCTTTGTATTGTTGGAAGGAAAGCGCACGTTGACGACGCCGAAGTCGAAGGTACTCGGCCGCGATTCATACAAGGGTATGGGTGTTGACTTCGGAGATTTGAACGGCGACGGATTGCCGGACATCTACGTCAGCAATATCACTCAGGAGTATGGGCTCGAGGAAAGTAATTTTGTTTTCCTCAGCACCGGACATGTTGACCAAATGAAGCGCGGCGTCGCGCCCTATGTTGATCGCAGTGAGTCGATGGGACTTTCTCGAAGCGGTTGGGGTTGGGAAACGCGGCTGGGTGATTTTAACAACGACGGATCGCTCGAGGCGTTGCAGGCCACCGGCTTCATGAAAGGTAACGTCAACCGTTGGCCTGATCTACACGAAGTTGTGATGGGCAACGACCAACTGCTGCGCCATCCGAGCAGTTGGCCCAGCCTGCAAGCCGGCGATGATATCAGCGGCAACGGTCACAACTTCTTCTTCGTGCGCGCGGCGGATGGGCGTTTTCACGACGTCGCTGCACAGCTATCGACTAACCAACCGTTACTGACCCGCGGGATCGCAACCGCTGACGTCGATGGCGATGGACGTCTCGACTACGCAGTCGCAAATCAGTGGGGCACTTCATTCTTCTACCGCAATGAGAGCAACAATGCGGGCGCCTTCCTCGGTCTGCGACTCCGCCTGCCGGCTCGCGATGGCGTGTCACAAACGCGTGTGTGTCGTGAAGGAAAAGGCGCAGTTGCGATCCCGTCGCGTCCGGCAATCGGCGCTGAGGCACGTGTGCTTATGCCAGGGCGCGGGCCGCTCGTGCAGCAGGTTGACGGCGGTAACGGTCATTCAGGTAAGCGTAGCCACGATTTGCAATTTGGCCTGGGCCAACTTGCCGGTAATGGACTTATAACGGTCGAACTGCGCTGGCGCGACGCGCAGGGAAACCTTCAACGACAAACTATTCAACTGGCGCCAGGCGGTTGGTACACCATCCTGCTCGGCCATGAGAGGGGGATCATCAATGAGTGCGCATGAGGTCATGAATCGGTCGAACCGTCTCGGTGGGCTGCGACGCTTCGCAGTTGCGATCACTGTACTCAACATTCTCGGCCATACATTCTTTGGCTTCGAACAATCGTTGGCCCATCCTCTGGTGGCGTTAGTGGCCGCTTACAGCACGGAGCTGTTGCTGGAGATCATCGACGCACGATTTAACGGTCGCCCGCTCAGATTCCTGGGTGGAGGCCCGCGCCAGTTCATCGAGTTTCTGCTCTCGGCGCACATCTCCGGCCTCGCATGTTCCATGCTTCTTTACTCGAACGAGCGGTTTGGACCAGTCATCTTCGCGTCCGTTGTGGCGATCTGTTCGAAGTGCGTTTTGCGCGCTCCGGTTGGACGTGGTACGCGACACTTTCTCAACCCGTCGAACTTCGGCATCACGGTTACGCTGCTCGTTTTCTCGTGGGTCAGCGTCGCGCCGCCATATCAGTTCACCGAAAACATGACCGGTGCCGGCGACTGGATTCTGCCTGCCATCATCGTCTGTACGGGAACATTCTTGAACGCGCGCTTCACTCACCGGTTGCCGTTGATTGCGGCATGGCTCGGCGGCTTTGTGGCGCAAGGAGTTGTGAGGAATTTGCTTTTTGAAACGCCACTCGACGGATCGCTGGTGCCGATGACCGGCGTGGCTTTCATCCTCTACACGTTCTACATGGTTACCGATCCGGCTACGACGCCGGAAGGAAAACGCGAACAAATCTTGTTTGGTGTCAGTGTTGCCGCCGTCTACGGTCTATTGATGGTGGTCCATATCGTCTTTGGACTCTTCTTCGCTCTGACGATCGTCTGCACCGTCCGCGGGCTGTGGCTTTACGCCTGCAGATGGATCAAAGGACGCGAGCGTGAAGAGATGACTACCGGCGTTACCGCACCGCCGGGATTAAGTCCGTCATCAACTGGGGCTGCTATGGTAAGGGAGGCCTGAGATGGGACAAGCAATTGCGATTGTCGGGATGGCTTGCCGCTATCCCGACGCGCGTTCGCCCGATGAACTCTGGGAAAACGCTCTCGCCCAACGCCGAGCGTTCAGACGCATCCCGTCTGAACGACTCAATCTCAACGACTATCTGTCGCCTGATCGGCAAAGTCCCGATCAAACCTACTCGACGGAAGGGGCCTTTATCGAGGGTTACGAGTTTGATCGCGCCCGCTTTCGCGTGCCTGGCGGAACCTATCGCGAGGCCGACCCGGTGCACTGGTTGACCTTGGACGTCGCTGCAACCGCGCTCGAAGACGCCGGCTTTCCGGAAGGTGAGGGATTACCGCGCGAAGCGACCGGCGTGTTTGTCGGCAACACACTGACGGGCGAATTTTCCCGCGCCAACACTATGCGGCTGCGATGGCCTTACGTGCGGCGCGTCGTGAGAAAGGTGCTCGAAGAGGATGGATGTTCGACAGAGCGTCAGCGCGAACTGCTCGCGCAAATGGAGACGATTTACAAACAACCTTTCCCGCCGGTCGGCGCCGAGACGCTCGCGGGTGGTCTATCAAACACGATCGCCGGGCGTGTTTGTAATCACTTCGATCTGAAAGGCGGTGGCTACACGGTTGATGGAGCGTGCGCGTCTTCCCTGCTCGCGGTGATCAATGCCTGCACGTCGCTCACTGCTGGTGATCTCGAAGTCGCCATCGCGGGTGGAGTTGATCTGAGCGTTGACCCATTCGAACTTGTTGGGTTTGCGAAGACCGGCGCACTCGCGTCCGAGGCAATGCGCGTTTATGACGCGCGCGCGGCCGGCTTCTGGCCGGGTGAAGGTTGCGGTTTAGTTGTGCTCATGCGCCATGACGATGCGCTTCAGAGAGGACTGCGAGTTTATGCAGTGATACGTGGCTGGGGCGTCTCGTCGGACGGCAATGGCGGCATCACGCGTCCGGAAGTTGAGGGACAGTTGATCGCGTTGCGACGTGCTTACGCGCGCGCGGGCTATGGCGCCGACACGGTCGCATACTTCGAAGGTCACGGAACCGGCACGGCGGTTGGAGACGCAACTGAACTTCAAGCATTGGCACGCGCGCGGCGCGAGGCCGTCAATGGAACGAAAGCCTCGCCGGCTGTTGTGAGTTCAGTCAAAGCCATCATCGGGCACACTAAAGCGGCCGCCGGCGTCGCGGGGTTAATCAAAGCGACGAAGGCGCTTGGCGCACAAATCCTGCCCCCGGCAGTCGGCTGTGATGAACCGAACCAGGAATTGAAAAAGGACGACTCAGTTCTACGTGTTCTCAAACAGGGCGAACTCTTTTCTAATGAAACAAAACTACGCGCAAGTGTGAGTGCAATGGGGTTCGGTGGCATCAACTCGCACGTAACGCTCGAAGCGCCACACGATGATCGCCGCCAGTCGTTTACTTCTAAAGAGCGTGCCTTGGTCACAACCGCGCAGGATGCAGAACTGTTTCTGTTCAGCGCTCCGGACATTGCACAACTCGAGAATCAAATCGAACGTCTCCTTGTGTACGCAGATCGTCTCTCGCGCAGTGAGTTAACAGATCTTGCAAAACAGCTCTCGGAAACGCTCCGTCACCATCCCGTTAGAGCGGCGGTGGTGGCGTCGACAGCGTCCGAGTTGTCGAGCCGGCTTGAAGCGCTCAGATCACACGCGCGCAGCGGCGAGACACGGCTGATCGATCCGAATGGTGGCTTTTTTCTCGTTTGCCAACCGTCGTCAGTGCGCATCGGTTTTATTTTCCCAGGACAAGGTTCGCCATCATACAAGGACGGCGGTGCCTGGCGACGACGTTTCAACTTTCTCGACGATCTCTACACCTACACGAAGCATGAGTGGCATGGAGACGGCGTTTCGACAGACGTGGCCCAACCGGCAATCGTCGCTTCATCGGTCGCCGCCCTTCGCGTGCTCTCGAGATTAGGAATCACGGCGAACGTCGCTGTCGGGCACAGTCTCGGCGAGTTCACTGCGCTTCATTGGGCCGGAGTTCTGGAAGAGTCTTCATTGCTGCGCATCGCGCGCGCGCGTGGACGTGCCATGGCATCTGTCAATGGACCAGCAGGAGCAATGTTGAGTATTGCCGCGGGGAGACAAGCCGTCGAACAAGTCATGAATGGCGAACGAGTTGTTATCGCTGGTCTCAATTCACCCACACAGACAGTGCTTTCGGGTGAAGCATTTGAAATCAACTCAGTAGCGCGCCGCGCTGAGGCGCGCGGGCTGCGCACCACGTTGTTGCGCACCTCTCACGCTTTCCACTCACCGCTGGTTGCGTCTGCCGCGAATCAATTATCCACGCACCTTGAGCGTGAAGAGATTGGGCCACTTCGGCGTCACGTGTTTTCGACCATAACGGGTCAACACCTCCGTGCCGATGCCGATCTCCGTGCGTTACTGCGTGAACAAGTAACTTCACCCGTCCGCTTTATGGAAGCGGTCGAAGCTGCGGTCACTGAGGGTGTTGATCTCTGGCTGGAGGTTGGACCAGGTCAAACTCTGTGCGGGCTGATCGGTCAGTTTCGCAACGAGCCGGCGATAGCGCTTGATGCGGGCGGAACTTCAATTCGGGGACTCTTGAATGCCGTTGGGGCATGCTTCTGTCTGGGGGCACGCATCGCTCACGATGAGTTGTTTGCCGATCGCTTCGCGCGCGAGTTCAACCTCGACTGGCAGCCACGTTTCTTCGTCAACCCATGCGAAATGGCGCCAGTTGATGATGGTTCGTCAGACGTTTCTCCAGAACAGGTCAGCGAGATGTCCGTGATGGACGAAGTCATTATCGCGTCTCAAACCGACAGTCCGCTGGAAGTCGTTAGACGACTTGTAGCCGAGCGACTGGAACTTCCTCTCACAACCATTGAGAACGAAAGCCGGTTGCTTGACGACCTTCACTTAAACTCGATCAGCGTGGCCCAATTAGTTGCTGAAGCTGCGCGCAGGCTCAATCTTCCACCTCCAACAGCCCCGACAAACTACGCAAACGCAACTCTCTCTGAACTCGCAGGTGCGCTGGAGACCACTGCGCGTGCGAACAACACGGACGGCGACTCAGATGCAGAAGCATATCCCACCGGTGTTGACGAGTGGGTGAGAGAGTTTTCCGTCGAATACGTCGAACGCGCTTTGCCACGGCGCGATGGTCCAACCGAGGCCGGTGAATGGCGCATATTTGCACCAACTGATCATCCGCTCAAAGCGGCCGTGCAAAGATCGTTTGAGCAGTCAGGTTCAGGCCGCGGTGTTGTCGTCCTACTACCATCTGAGATCGACGAAAGTCACATCGATCTGCTGCTCGACGGCGCGCGCGCAGCGTTGAAAGGTGGAGATGATTTTCGCTTCGTGCTGGTGGAGCATGAAGGCAGTGCGGCCAGTTTTGCCCGCACTCTGCATCTTGAAGCGAAGAATCTCAACACGTGCGTGGTCGTCGTGCCTTCGGAAAACCCACAGGCGGCTGAATGGGTGCTCGCCGAAGCGCTCGCGGCAAACGGATATTCTGAATCGCGCTACAGTTCGGATGGCAGACGCTGGGAGCCCGTGTTGCGCCCACACGTCTTCCAACCGGATGAATGCGAGCTACCACTTACTACTGACGACGTGTTAGTGGTCACTGGAGGCGCGCGCGGAATCACGGCTGAATGCGCTCTTCGACTGGCGCGCGAATCAGGCGCACGCCTCGCCATACTCGGTCTCTCGCAACCGGCCGCGGACAAGGAGATCGTTTCGAACCTTGAACGAATGAAAGCGGCAGATATTAATTTCCGTTATTACAGCGTTGACATTACCGACGCTACCGCAACCGCCAACGCAATCCGCGAAGTCGAGAAAGATCTGGGCACGGTAACAAGCATCCTGCACGGCGCAGCGCGAAACGTTCCGTGCCTGATTGAAAATCTCACTCCGAAGAATTTCTCCGAAACCGTGGCGCCCAAGATTCGCGGCGCGCAGAACTTACTCGCAGTGATCGATCCCGATCGTCTTAAGCTCTTCATCACCTTCTCCTCGATCATTGCGCGCACAGGGTTAACGGGCGAAGCACATTACGGTCTCGCCAATGAATGGCTCACACGTTTGACGGAACAATGGCAGACCGCACATCCACAATGCCGTTGCCTCGCGATCGAGTGGTCCGTCTGGTCTGGCGTCGGCATGGGCGCGCGGCTCGGAACAGTCGAGGAACTGGCGCGAAGCGGGATCACTCCGATTCCAGTTGAGAAAGGCCTGGACTCGCTACACAGACTCCTCTGCCGGAAAAATAACAACGTCGCGTCTGTGGTCATGGGACGCTTGCGCGACATGCCGACGCTCAACGTCGAAAGACCGGAGCTTCCCTTCCTGCGCTTCCTGGAAAAAACACGCGTCTACTATCCGGGCATCGAGCTTATCGTCGACGCAGAGTTGTCGACAGCAACCGATCCTTATCTCGACGACCACGTTTTTCGCGGTGAGCGCTTGCTGCCTGCGGTGATGGGGATGGAGGCGATGGCACAAGTTTTCATGGCGCTCACTGAAACAAACGAGCCGCCAGCCTTCGAAGAGATCAGTTTTAATCGGCCGATCATCGTCAATGATGGTGCCACCAACACAATTCGCGTCGCCGCACTCGTGCGTGCTCCGGGCTGCGTAGAGATCGTGCTGCGCAGCTCGGAGACGAGTTTTCAAGTAGATCATTTCCGTGCGATTTGTCGCGTGGGCCACGCGGTATCGGAGCCGGTGCGCCACACACTCAGTATCGCCCCACCGGTCATTTCCGATCCTGAGCACGACCTCTACAACAAAGTCTTGTTCCACACCGGACGCTTTCGGCGTCTCCGCGAGTATCGCGCGCTGCGCGCGACGGAATGCTCGGCCGAGATCATTCCTGATGGCACGACCACCTGGTTCGGCCGGTACTTGCCGGGTGCTCTCGTGCTTGGTGATCCGGGTGCCCGTGATGCTGCGATCCATGCGGTGCAGGCATGTGTGCCGCAAGTCACACTGCTTCCGGTTGGCGTTGAGAAGATAACGGGCAGTTTGAATGGACAGACAGGTGGGCTATTCGTGCGCGCACAAGAACGAGAGCGCCTCGCGAACGGCTTTATCTACGACGTGGAGTTGATCGATACCGAAGGGCGAGTGCGAGAGCACTGGGAGCGGCTACATTTGCGCGCCATTAACGGCACGGATTTCAAAGGTCCGTGGCCGGATGGTTTGCTGACGCCTTACGTCGAACGATGTCTGTTGGCGTTGGTTCCAGGCGCTGAAGTATCCATCGCCTTCGAATGTGATCAATCGTTAGCCCGTCATGATCGCAGCACCCGCGCAACTGAAAGAGCGCTCGGCACGAGCGGGATCATCAGGCGAGCAAACGGAAAACCAGAAGCTCGCGACGGCCGCGACGTTTCCGCGTCTCATTCAGGCGACCTCACGATGGCAATCTCAGGAAAGTCTCCAGTCGCTTGCGATCTCGAAGTCGTGGTCTCGCGATTACGTGAAACTTGGAGCGACATGCTTGGCGCCGAGCGATTCAAACTCGCTGAGGTCATCAGCCGCGAGGCAAAAGAAACGTTCGACGTCGCCGCAACTCGTGTTTGGACGTCAGTTGAGTGCCTGAAAAAAGCGGGCGCCGGCGTTTCAGCGCCACTCGTCTTCACGAACGTAGCAACCAACGGATGGATCTTGCTCACTTCCGGCGAGTTGAAGATTGCTTCAGGCGTGGTCCAACGCGACGGAGCGAAAGAGGATCTCGCAATAGCACTGTTAACGGGAGGCAGCGATGCGGTCGTATGAATACCGGCATGTCGTGGGGTTCGAAGAGACGAACTTGATCGGCAATGTTTACTACGCCAACCACGTGCGTTGGCAAGGGCGCTGTCGTGAGATGTTTTTGCGTGATCGTGCTCCGGAGATTATCGAAGCACTCAAGCATGGACTCGTGATGGTAACCACGCGCGTGTCGTGTGAGTTTATGGCGGAGCTGGTCGCGTTCGATGAAGTTATCTTGCGAATGCGTCTCGGAAATTTAGGCCAGAACCGCATCACGATGAACTTCGAGTACTGGCGGCATACCGGCGCCGGCGAAGAGCTGGTGGCTCGCGGCGAACAACAGGTCGCGTGTATGCAGCGCGAGGGCGAGCAAGTGGTTCCCGTTCCCGTTCCGGTTCAACTACGTGAGGCATTGAAAGAGTATGCGACAGGATGAAGTGTTTGCGGTTGGTCCAGGTTTAGCGTACCGGGAAGACACCGTTGCATCGCACCGCCGGGCGGTCGAGCGCGTGATCACGAATGCGCGTGAACGGCTGTGTGATCCGATTTCGTTGCATGACATGTCGCGGGTCGCGTATCTCAGCGCGTTTCACTTCAATCGCGTGTTTCATCAGATCACAGGTCTCCCGCCGGCAAAGTTCATCTCGGCGATGCGATTGGACGAGGCAAAGCGTCTGCTTTTGAACACTGAACTCAGCATCACAGATATTTGCTTCGAGGTGGGCTACAACAGTCTCAGCACTTTTACCAGGCTTTTCAATCAACGTGTTGGGCTTGGACCACGTGAGTTTCGCTATCTGGCTGAAAGGATTACTCCGGCGTCTGTCGAATCACTCTGTGATCACTATTCAGAGCGGACCGGGCGCGCGGCGCTGCAACCGTCGGTTGAGGGTTTTGTCGATTCGATCAAATTCGGTGGCGGGCTGATCTTCGTCGGTCTTTTCCGCGCTCACATTCCGCAGAGTCGGCCCATCGGCGGCGCGCTTCTGACTTCGCCTGGCGCTTTTCGCATTGGACCAGTGCCGGACGGCGCCTATCACTTACTAGCCGCCGCCCTACCGCGTCCCGCCGACACAGTTGGCTACTTAATACCTGACAGCGCAAACCTTTCAGTGGGAGCCGGGACCGGCCCAGTGATCGTGCGACAGGGCCGAGCGAATGGATTCTTTAACATCTCGCTCAGACCGATGGCATTGACCGACCCACCACTTCTCATTTCTCTTCCCTTCCTGCTCGCTGACACACTGAAACCACAATAAGGGACACAAGACAAAACATGTTCTGTGCTTTTGGTGCCTTATTGTGGTTGAGGTTTATCGGACCAGAGCCTGATCAGACTGGGGATAAGCAACAACGTTGAGACAGCGCAGGTCAGAAGACACAAACAAATCATCACTCCGAGCTGCATGTTGGGTGCAATCTCCGACAGCATCAAGACAGAGAAACCGGCTGTGATCGACGCCGCGCTGACGCAAACCGCCGGGCCGGTGAGTTCGAGCGTGCTCTTCAGCGCTTCACTGGCGGACATGCCCTGACTGAGTTGCTGCCGGTAAGCAGTCGTCAAATGGATTGCAAAATCCAACCCGATCCCGAGTGCAATCCCTGCGAACATCGAGTTCGCGATTCCCAGCGGCGTTCCTTTTAGCGCGAGCGCGGCGAGCACCAGCAGCAAACTAAAAGCAACCGGCAAAACCGTGATGAATCCCATTCGTACTGACCCGAGCAGTATCGCAATCAGTATTAGATCGGTAACGAGCGCCAAAATAATCGACGAAGCTTGTCCTTCTACAAGCAGGCGCACCGTCAGGTAACTGATCCATCCGTCGCCGAACGGCACGATCTTATGGCCCAGGTTCTGGTTTGATACTTCCTGCTCGGCGGCTCGCAACACGTTGTCGATACGACTGTAATCGGCATCGCGGATGAAGACCGTCACGCGTGCCCATCGGTATGCATCGTCAACCGTCTCGCGGATCGGCGCCTGCGTCGATTGCGAAAGCGCTTTCAGAGCCGGCTCAACCGCGTCCTTTGTAAAAGGCAGGCGTCCGCTTTGAAGTGCGGCTCGATACGCGGCGTAGTTTAGACCGACGACGGTGGAGTTGGTTCTCACTACATCATTGAAGAGACAGTTGACTGCGCCGACATGAGGAACCCGCGCGAGCACCCATTCGAGCGATCCAAGTCGTGCCAGCCCTTCGCGGGTGTTGAACCACGCACCGTGGTTTGCGTCCACCATCAGTTCGAGCGCGGTTGTGCCCGCCATCTTTTCGTTGAAGAATTTGTCGCCGCGCACGATGTCGCTCTCGGTTGGCAGGTTTCGAATCCAACTATCGTCTACGCGCAGGTACAGAGTTGCGAATCCAGCACACGCTGCGATCACGAGCGCGCAGACGGCCACGCGTCGCGGACTCGCACTACCCGTGAGCAAAGTCAATGCGGAAGCAGCGGGGCGACCGCCGAGTGCCATCGTGGCATCGCCTTTCCAGCGGATCTGCGGTTTTAAGAGCGCGAGCAACGCCGGAATGAGGGTGAAGGTAAACAACGACGAGAAGACAATTGCAACCGAACCAAAAATTCCGAAGACGCGCAATGGGTTGAGACTCACCGCCGCCATCGACATCAGTCCAACTACCGTGGAGATTGCAGTCAAAGCGACGGGGCGAGCAGCACTGCTGAACGCCGCAACGATCGTGTCTTCGATCTTCGAGTCTTTGGCGTTTCGCGCCTCGTTGAAGTAATGGCCCAACGCGTATACGTCATCCGACACACCGACGCATATCAGGACCACGGGTAAAACCAAAGTCGTAACAAACACCGGCTGACCCGTCAGACCCATCAGACCTGACATCCAAACGAGGCTCACTCCAATTTCCACAAGCGATAAAAGCGCGGGGATGGGGTGTCGAAACGATAGAAACAGCATCACGCCCAGAACGACAATTACGGCTGGAATCAAACGCGCGAGATCGCGGGCGGTCGCGTGGCCCAGCACGGCTTGCGCGAGGGCGGACCCGCTCAGATACACCGTGTCTTTACCGACCGACTCGCGTTCGATCAGCGAACGAGTCTGTTCAAGTAGACGGTAACGATCCGCCTCGGGCTCCACCTTCGCAATGATGGCCGTGCCCTTCCCGTCGTTGGAAACGAGCGTGCCGGTGTTGTAGCCCCGCTGAACCACGTCGCGGCGAAGCTGTTGGATAGTCAGTGGGTCTAGTTGATCCTCGAGTCGATACAACGGACTGGTATCGACCTTGTCGTCAACGACAGTGACGCGCGGGACAGTGGAGATACTGACAACGGAGCCTGCAACAACGCCTTCAACGCGCGAAAGACCATTGCTCAAACGAGCGATGCGCTGGAGTGTCTCGGGTGTGTAGATGCCCGATTCCTCATTGCCGACCCCGATCAAAACCAGGTCGCGCAACTCAAAACGCGCAGCCGCCTGGTCGCCTGCGGCGAACTGCGGCAGTCCGGAAGGAATTAACGAACGGCCATCGAGCCGTAGTTGAATGCGTGGGATGAAGACAAGCGCACACGCTGTAACAGCGCCAACGATCGCGATGACAAGACGCGGGTGTCGGACGGAAAATCTCAGCAGGTGAGTTATCAGGAACACGGAGCCGCCCCACGAAAATTGGATGGATACAGGTCAGGCTACATGTACCGTAAACACACCAGTTTTTACTTGTTCAATCTTGCTAATGCTCTTCTCTGTGCAACCTCTGTGTGCTCTGTGTCTCTGTGGTTATCGGAATGTGCGATACAACAACCACAGAGACACAGAGCACACAGAGGTTGCACAGAGAAGAAATTGGTCAGCTTTCCTCTGCCTGATCGACCAAAGCCTGAACTTGCTCTCGGTCGGCGCCTAGTTCGGTATACAGCAACTCGCGCTGTTCGGAACTCAATTCGCGCAAGGTTGAAACCGTCTCATCCATCTCTTTCCGGGCGGCTTCTTTGAGCCCTTCGTCGAAACTCTCGCTTTCGATGTATTTGGTCACCAATGCGCGAATCCGCACAATGTCTTCCGCCGCGGTTGGCCAAAGCTCTAAATCCAGTAAGGTCATCAGCCGGTAGCGCAGAGTCGCGATCAGGGTTGGCACTTTCCAGAACATGTTCAGATGTTCGACGCAGAACGTCCATCCTTGCCGAGACTTTTCATAACAAGCCAGGGCTTCGTCGAAATCTACTTGCCTCTCCAATGCAACGCCCTTGTTCCTGTAAGCCACAGCCAGATCGTGAGCCAGATGGGTTTGCTGCTCCTGGTGGACCAGCCGCTCCCAAATCGCAATCGCCTTGTCGAATTCCGCGAGCGCCTCGGCCAACCGGCTGAGGTCTGCAAGCGTATTGCCCTTGTTCAGGTAAGCCATAGCCAGGTCGTTAGCCAGATGCGTTTGCTGCTCCTGGTGGACCAGCCGCTCCCGAATCGCAATCGCCTTATCGTATTCCGCGAGCGCTTCCGCCAACCTGGTGAGGTCTGCAAGCGCATTGCCCTTGTTCATGTAAGCCATAGCCAGATCGTGAGCCAGATGGGTTTGTTGCTCCTGTTGGACCCGCTGTTCCCGAATCGCAATCGACTTGTCGTATTCCGTGAGCGCCTCGGCCAACCTGCTGAGGCTCCAAAGCGCAACGCCCCTGTTCATATAAGCCATAGCCAGATCGTTGGCCAGATGTGTTTCCTGCTCCTCATGGACCAGCCGCTCCCAAATCGCAATCGCCTTGTCGTATTCCACAAGCGCCTCGGCCACCCTAGTGAGGTCGTCAAGCGCAACCCCTTTGTTCATGTAGGCCCTAGCCAGCTCGTTAACCAGGTACGTTTGCTGCTCCTGTTGGACCAGCCACTCCCGAATCGCAATCGCCTTGTCGTATTCCGCGAGCGCCTCAGCCAACCTCATGAGGTCTGCAAGCATAACGCCCTTGTTCATTAACATGCCGGCGTAATTGTTCAGCAGATCTTTCCGGCTAAGTTCTTTGGCTAGGTGCTCGTACAACTTCTCCGCGCAGTCGTAAAGTTCCAGGGCATAAGCGAAACGGTTAACACCGTGCGCTCCATTTGCGCGTTTCCAGCATTCTTTCGCGCCCGTTGCGTAGAGCGCTTCATTACCTGGAAGCGTGGTAAAAAATTCGTTCTCGCAAATGACGAGATGCAATGCGTAGAGGTTCGTTGCCAGAGGGTCGTTCAGGTACCGGGTATAGGCATCTGCCGAATCCTTCCGCGTAACCAATTTATTGCGTTCAAGCCGGGTCAGTGGCTTGTTCAGGTGGACCTCGTCCAACAAGTGTGCCAACGCGCCCTTGGGTACCGCGCGTTTGAAGAACGCCAGTAGGGCCAGGATTGGCAAACTCTCGGCCGACTGAATCTTTAACTGCTCAAAATGCAGACGCTTCAAACCCTTGTTTTCATACCGATCTGCAACCTTTGTTTGCTCTTTGTCAAAATCGGCAAAGAGTTCCGATCTATCCAATACTTCTCTGACCGTAGAACCGGTATCAGCCAAATAACCAACAGCCCACACCAGCGCCAGCGGAATGCGGTGGACTCTTTCAGAAAACTCTTTCAGAACTGCATCAACCTGTTCCACCGAGCCAGTGAGACCTTTCGCGGCGCCGTTCTTTTTCAGGTAGCTCACACATTCATCAACCGGCAAGCCTTCAAACAAATTCCCACCTACGGTTTCAAGCTGTTTGACCTGTTCCTGTGGAGACAACCTTGGCACGTCGCGCCCAACAATCAGGCAGCGGACGTCGTGTGCCCCGCTGAAAACCGAGCTGAAGAAGTCGCGCAGTTGTGGGTCTACAATCTCGCTTTTGTCGTTCAACATCGATTCGAAATTGTCGAACATGAACCAGATTCGGTCTGCTGCGTTTGTTGATAAACGACCAAAAATCGCTTGCAGTTTGTCAGGCAGACGGCCTTCGGAGTTGTAAATGTCTTCAAACAGCTTTTCTTGCCCAATTAATTTCCCAGCTTTGGCAAACAACTCGCTCAGCTTTAATTCGTTTCGGCAATCAACGTGGAGTAGGGCACTCGTGTGGGTTCCGATCGTGCCATCCGGCAAACTCACTTTTTTAACAAGGCTGTGGCCATCCGGAGATAAAGTCTGTACGACTTTCGTCAGCAATGCCGTTTTGCCGAAACCTCCCGGTGCGGCAAAAGCGTAGACACGATGTTTGGCTTCACTCATAGCGCGCAGGATCGTCGCGCACTCCGCATCACGGCCTTCGATGTCGAGTTGGGTTGAGAGGGTGTGAATGACTGGCTCCGGACCACCGCTGATCTCCCGAGGTTTACTCAACGCAACTAGAGCTTGAATAACCTGGGCTTTAAGGTCGTCCGCGGAATCGAAGAATGCCACCACTCGTTCGTTCTTAAGCCGTTCCTTGAACTTCTTCAGTTTCTCAGCGCCCTCACCGGTTTCCACGTCTTCGGGCAAGACGTGGTGTTTGTTGCTCATGACAAAGATCAACCGAGGAATATTCCGTTTTACCGCGCGGTTATATTCGGCTTCGGTTACAGAAATTTCTGCGCCATCAGGAATGTAGCCGTAACGAACACCTATGACACCCACATACACCTCGGCACGGTCGGCAATCGCTAATGAGATCTCCAACGCATTAGCGTCCGTGGCTGCCAGATGTTCCATCATGTCGGGGTAGAACACTCCCAACTTCATGCAGGCATCTCCAACTTTTTCGCGATGCTCCGGCAGATCACGTGCCGTGCTGCTGATCATCACTCTTATGTGTTCGGACATTTTCTGAAGATCGACGGATAAACAAGAAGATGTGAAGACGCGTTCGGAGTGTAGTTCTTTTCGGAGGTAACAAACAAGAAAAACCGGAGCCGAGACATCGAACGTCTCGGCTCCGGTTTTGCGTTAGATCTAAACCGCTTTACTGCAACGACACGTCGTCAACTCGGAAACTCGTTGGCAACGTGATGTCATTTGTTCCGCGGAATTGAATCCGCACTGTTTGTCCGGCGAACGAACTGAGATTGAACGGTCCTCGCAAAACGTACACTCCCGCCGTGCCGCTATTCTGATTACTAAACGTCGTAAGCGTTGAGAGCAACGTCCCCGTCGTACTTCGTACTTCAATGAAGAGACGATCGAAAACTGATGCTCCAGCCGCTTCGCTGGTGGTGATGTTTAGCCAGAACTGCAGGTTCGTACAACCATTAGTCGGAATAGTCACGGTTTGGAACAGAGTTCCGCTGGAACTATTCACGCCGTTAATGATCATGTAGGCAGTTCCGCTGTGTGGGAATGTTCCCGTGCTGCGGGTGACCTGGCCACTGACTGTCCAAGGCGTGGTCCCGGTTTCAAATCCCGGGTTAACAATAGCGTTGGTACAGCCGCCTCCAACGCCGGCCTGTGACACGCTGTGCGTCAAACCTGCAATCGTTAATGAACCACTTCGTGCCGCGGCAGTGTTTGCGGCCACAGAGTAGTTCACCGTACCACTACCGGAACCACTGGCGCCGGACGTGACAGTGATGAACGAGTTGTTACTCGCCGCGGTCCAATTGCAACCAGCTTGCGTAGTCACTGTCACACTTTGCGATCCACCCGCTGCCGCAAAGCTCGCGCTGGTTGGATTGATTGAGAAGGAACAAGTGCCACCGCAATCCGCTGGAACGTTAGTAGCAGCAGTGTGAGTGGTGCCGTCGTTACCCACTGCCGACACGCCCATGCCGTGACGCGCAAACACTGTCCAGATGGCGCAGCGATTTGCTCCGGCAAAAAGGTTCTGATCGGCTTGTAGGATACCGTCGCGTGCATTCAGGAATGATGGACGATTGGGTGTGAACTTCATTCCGTTGAGCACCAGCAGGTCCGTGGTGGCGGCGCCAAGTTGCGTTCGTAGATCCCAAAGAGTCGCGGCCCAGACTTCGCCGTCGTTGTGAACTGAACTACTTTGGAGGTCAGCGTAAGAGTCGTGCACGGTCGCGGCCGGAACTGAATAAGCAGCGCGTCGAATACCGTTTGGATTATTGGTGACGTACTCGCCAACCGCACCATCGTTGTTGATGGTGATGGCCCAGTAGTCAGACCAACCTTCACCCATTGCGCCTGACTGAATGCCGCTCAACGCAGTACTGCCGTTGCCGATCAGGCGGTTTGAAATGCCGTGTCCGTATTCATGGAACACCACATCGCCATCAACGGAACTATCGCGGTCAGGATTGGGTGACGTAAACAAATACTGTTGCATGCGTGGACGCGAACCATCCGGCGGAGTCGCGAAGTTTGCGTTGTTTGTTCCCGAGCCATCCTGGGCTTCGGCGCGAACTGAGTCGTTGCCGGTACCGCCACGGCCGAAGTTGTTCACCTGGAAGTTGCGCGACGTCTCGGTAAAACCAAGGTTGTACGAGAAGTCGTGCATGATGTTGTTGAAGTAGAAAAGATTCGTCACTACAGCAGCCTGCTGTGTTCTTGGATCAACTGTAGTGGAGAACGGAAAAGTAAAGTCCTGGTTCGCTGCTGATGCGTGACCAACCGAGAGACCGGTACCATTGTTATTGTCCGGTGAGTTGTTGGCATCCGTATCAAGATAGGCTTCGACGTTGTTGCCGGTGGTTACGGTTGAAGTTCCCATCCAGCCGGCCGCCGTGTTGATGACGGTATCTCCGACGAACGAAACGAGCTGGCGTGCGCCTTTGTCAGGCGCTTCGGTGTAAACCGTGCCTTGCGCTTGATGCACATAAAGGTTGTGACGAAGCAGCAACTCGCCGGTGTAAGCGTCGAGCAGGATTTCATACCACTCTTCCGGACCGATTTCCGCAAAGACGTGCCAGGCTAGACGACTTTCACCAGCGACGTTCATTACGACCTGTTCCGAGAGCACTTCTTCGAGATTCGGATCGATGGGATTTCCGAAACGAGACGCTTCCGCCTTTGACGCTCGAGAATAATTCTCTATGAAAGATGGAAAGACATCTTTGCCCGCATGTTCAAACGCTTTCGCGATGGCTTTCGCTTCGTTCATCATTCCCTTGCGTTTGAGTGGTGGGCCATCAACCAGAAATCCTTCGCGTACGTTGAGCACTTCACCGCGTTTATTAACGACGACCTGGACCTGTCCTTCAAATACCTTTAGACCACCAACGGTTTGCGTGTAGTTGAGGAATGTAGTTCCACGGTCGTTATCTTCGTTTTCAAGTAGTAAGTCTTCGACGTTGCCGCCGGACAGTGCGAAGAGTGAATTGTGTCGCTCGAGAAAATCGCGAGCGATGTTATTGGCGGTGTCTGATCGTGCTTCTGAAAGAGTGCCGCCATCGACGAACAAACTCTTCATGGCGCCGGCTTCGTTAATTACGGCGCGAACATTTGCAGCCTTCTCAGCTCCGATCGACGAACGGAATTGATCGACCGCGGCAGCTCGGGAGCGAGTGCGTGCGTTTTGTACCGCCGCCTGCTTGCCGGAAGTTGAACTAAGGTCCATGTCAACAAACTCGCCGCTATCATTGAGGCGAATGTCAAAATTTGGCAGGCCGTTGCTTTTTGGTGATCCAGTTGACGTTTGTTGTGGTGCAGCGTCTGACTTCCAAAACGGCAAGACGATGGCAGCCGCAGCGGCCACGACGAGCACTGTGAAGATAAAGATCTTACGAATCATTGGTGGCTCCTTTGCTTGGTTGAAGTAAGGCAACACTCGCCCGTTATCTATATAGGTAGGCTCTTGCCCACTCTTAGTTTTGATCAGGTGAGAATGCCCTAGCTTGTCTTTTTAACTACAGCGCGGATCTATCGCTTAAGAACTATTCGAAACAGTTGAGACTTGCACGGGCTGAGTGAAACTTCGTCGGGAGTAATTCGGGAGGCGCGGGGCGCACAGCGTAGCAGATTTGCCGTGAATGTGTAAATGTGAGATGAGATAATGCGCGAATCGATCTTTTAGGCTTTGCACAAAAAGTGATTACATCCTGTCTGGAATCGCTAGAGTAAGTAATTTGCCACGCAAAGACGCAAAGGCGCAAAGAAGAAGCCTTTAGAAACGCGATAGCGCTTTGCGCCTTTGCGTGGCAAATCTTTTTTCGTATCAGTTTTGTGCAAAGACATCTTTCAATCGAAACCTCTAACAGGAACTCACCAATGCTCAACATCTCTAAAGCGAGAAGAATCAGCTGGACTTTAGTAGTTCTGCTATCGTGCGGATTGACGTTGTCAGCACAGCCCAACGTCAGATCCAGGGCTGCTCAACAAAGAACCGCCGTCTACTTTGAATCGATCCGACAATCGCCGCCGAAACAGATGGCATTTCTACTGAAGATGCCGAAAGGCGGAGATCTACACAACCACCTTTCCGGCGCGGTCTACGCCGAGCACTACATCGAATGGGCGGCAGCAAAAGGGTTATGCGTTAACAACAGCACTATGGCGCTTGCGGTCCCGACATCGCCGTCGAATTGCACAGCTCAACAGACACCTGCGAATACTGCGCTAACAAATTCCGTGTTGTACCGGCAGATGATCGATGCATGGTCCATGCGCAACTGGCAGCTATCCGGACAAAGCGGTCACGACCATTTCTTTGACGCTTTTGGCAAGTTTGGCCCGGCTACCTATGACAATAGTGGCCGAATGCTGGCTGAGGCCGTGAGGAGTGCGGCCCGCGGCAGAGTTTTTTATGTCGAGCTGATGTTGACTCCGGACGGCACTTCGACGGGCGTGGTTTCCAGTCAAATCGGAGAAAAAGTCGGATGGGATGGAAACTTCGAATCGACGCTGAGCAAGCTGAAAGCCAACGGGATCGAAAGTGCCGCCGCCGTCGGAATTAAAAACATCCAGACCATGGAGGCACAAAAGAATCAGATCTTGAAGTGCGGCACGCCGCAAGCGGATGCAGGCTGCTCAGTTACGATTCGCTACGTCGCGCAGGTTTCGCGCAACAGTTCGTTGGGCCAGGTCTATGCGCAGATGGTGACCGGTCTTGCGCTCGCGAATGATCCACAGTCAAAAGTCGTCGCTACGAATTTGGTGCAGGGCGAGGATGGTCTTAACTCCATGCAATATTTCTCGCTCCACATGCAGATGTTGAAGTTTCTGCGACCGCTGTATCCGCGAGCGAAAGTCACGTTGCACGCCGGCGAACTTGCTCCGGGGCTTGTGACCCCCGATGGTTTGATGTTTCACATTCGCGAGTCGGTGATGACTGCTCGAGCAGAACGTATCGGACACGGCGTAGACATCATGCATGAAACTGATCCGTACGAACTCTTGAAAGAAATGGCCCGCCGTAACGTGATGGTGGAAATCTGTCTATCGAGCAACGATCTGATTCTCGGAATCTCGGGTTCCCGCCATCCGCTGGCCACTTACCTCGAATACGGCGTGCCGGTGGCGCTGGCCACAGATGATGAAGGTGTGTCACGTTCGGAGATTTCGATGGAGTATCTGAAAGGCGCTCAGGATCAGGGCCTCGGATACGTTCAACTCAAGACCATGGCACGCAACAGTCTTCAGTATGCGTTTATCGCCGGAGAGAGCTTGTGGAGCGATGCACGAAAATTCGCTCCGGTGGTCCAGTGCGCGCGCGATGTAGAAGACATGAAACTCACTTCAAATAGTTGCCGGCAATTTTTAGCGAACAATGAAAAGAGCAAGCTTCAGTGGCAACTCGAGCAAGACTTCAACGCGTTCGAGCGCGAGTGGTGATCCACAGATTACACAGATTGGTGATCCACAGATTACGCAGATTTGCGAATGACATCTGTGTAATCTGTGGATGAAGAAATTTAGATCTAAGTTGGGAAGGGCATCCAGTTTTTGTTAATCCATCTCGGATAGCCTTCATCAACTCCGTCATTTACGTTCGAGTAACGGATGTAAGTATGGCCGTGGAAAAAGTAGATCTTACTCGTGTCGACACGCATCAGTGCTGCGTCGATTCCGGCATTGTAAGTGGTCGGCAGATCCGGCCAGTTACCGGCGATCGGTTTCGGGTAGCCGGGATCCATTTCGGTTTCGGTGAGACGCACGTACTCGTCTCCCTTGAACATGTAAATCTTGCCGTTAGACTCGCGGAGAAAAGCGGCGTCGATGCCCTGCTCGAAACTCGGCGGCAAGCCATTCCAATTCCCGGCAATCGGTTGTGGATAACCGGCGTCCACTGTCGACCCGGTTAATCGCACGTACTGATTGCCTTTGAAAAAGTAGAGCTTGTTGTTTGAGTTCCGATACAAGGCAGCGTCGATACCTGAAGCGAAGCTGTCCGGCAGGCCAATCCAGTTCGCGGAAATTTTTGCCGGAAACCCTTCATCGATACCGTCGTCGATGTTTGAATAACGAACGTACCAACCCTTGCTGAAGAGATAGGTCTTGTTATTGTCGCCTCTCCAAACCGCGGCATCAATGTTAGTCATGAAGGCTCCCCAACCCAGGTGAATCGGAGTGTAGTCGCATAGCGCCTGAGTGTTATTCCACATCAGGCAGTCCTCTCCTTCAATCATGCGCGCGTATTCGTGGCCGTCGAAGAGATACATCTTGCCCTTGTCGCGGTGCATGAGAGCGGCGCTGATGCCGTTGGTAAACGAAGCCGGAAGCCCCTTCCAGTTTCCCGCGATCGGTTTCGGATAACCGGCATCCATTGTTGTGTCGGTCAGCCGCACATACTCAGTTCCCTTGAACAGATAAATCTTGTCGTTGCTCTCGCGCCAAACTGCCGCATCGATCCCCTGCGTAAACGCGGCCGGTAACCCGTTCCAGTTTCCCGCGATAGGTTGGGGGAAACCAGCATCGACAGTGGTGCCTGTTAGCCGCACGTATTCACTGCCTTTGAACATGTAGATTCGATTGTTCGCTTTTCTCCAGACGGCGGCGTCAATGCCGTTGGCGAAGTTCGCGGGCATGTTTTGCCAGTTTCCTGCAATGGGTGCCGGAAAGCCCGGGTCCATCGTGGTATCGGTTAGTCGGGCGTACTGATTTCCCTTGAACAAGTAAACTTTCTTGTTGTCGTCGCGCCAGAGCGCCGCGTCGAGATTGGTTTGGAAACTGACCGGCAGGTCATGCCAATCATTCGCGATCGACTTTGGATAACCGGCATCCATCGAGATCGTCGGCGCGCACAGTTTGCAGTTACCGTTTTTGGCTTTGAAGAAATGGCCATAATCGATCTCGCAGTCGCAATTACTGTCCGTGTATTCGTCGGGCGCCCAAAAGAGGTGTCCGGTCTCGTGTGCGAATACTCGATCAAAATTCTCACTCGCGCTATGGGCCATCACTAGCCGCGGCGGACCTGCATAGGCGTGCCAGCCGGTCGGATACTTCGTGACAAAGGCGAGGATTCCCCAATCCGTTCCCATATCCTGACGGAGTTGGGCCATGTAGTCGTTGTAACCATTTTCACCTGGGCCATATCCGAGCAGAGATAGAGCCGGATCTCGCCAAAGCGCTTCGGCGCCTGCCTTGTCGAGCCCGCCAACATATTGCGGATAACCGGCGTCAATCGGTTGCGAGATGTCGCTGAAGCGAACGTACTCGGTCAAAGTCTTGCGTGAGTGTCTGCCAAAAAGGTAAAGCTTATCGTTGCTGCCTCGCCACAAGGCTGCCTGAATTCCTTCCTCCATGAATGCGGGTACGCCCTGAAAGTTTCCCTTGATCGGCTTGGGAAAATTCGCATCCATAGTTGTGCCGGTGATTCGAATGTACTGATCGCCCTTGAACATGTAGATCTTGTTTGTGCCGTGGTGCATGAACACGGCGTCTATGCCTTGTTCAAAGTCGCTCGGCACATCGTGCCAGTTGCCGGCGATTGGTTTTGGATAGCCGGCATCCATCGTCGTCTCAGTGAGCCGGACATACTGGTCACCCTTAAACATGTAGATCTTGTCGTTGGATTTATTCCAGAACGCCGCATCAATTCCCTCCGTGAAATCGGTCGGGAGTCCGTTCCAGTTACCGGCGATCGGTTGCGGATAACCTGCATCGACCGTGGTCCCGGTGAGCCGCACGTATTGATTGCCGTAAAACATGTAGATCTTCTGATTTGAATCGCGCCACAAAGCCGCGTCGATAGACTTTTGGTACATTTCGCGTGGGAGTCCGGCCCACGGAGCGTTTGGAAAAGGCTCGGCGTTCAGCCAAGCGGTTCTCCAGGTTTTTTGATCGTCGAAGATGAACGAAACCTTCGCATCGGGTTCCTGAGCTGCCAGCCAGGCGAGACCTGTTTGTATCTCGGCGCCGATTTGAACGCGCTCCGCCGCGCTCATTTGCAGATCCGCGGTGGGTCCCTGAACATAGACAACTCCGACTGCTACTTCGTTTATGAGTCTTTGATTGAGTGACATGAATGATTTCTCCTGTAAGGATAAAAATGGTGGTTACCAGCGCTCGAAGACCTTGTCCCATGGTTCGCCGTCATTTGCGCGCTTGAGTTTGGATCGGCGAAACATTTCAGTTTGTCGATGACGGGACGCGAGTATGCCGATCTCTTCATCGGCAACCTGGGCCGGCATGTCGGCGAGCGGATCAACCCGTGTTGGTTGAACGACTTTGGAGACTTCGGCCGCGATCTGCGGAGTTAACGCGCCTTCGATGATCAGCGTATTGCCCACTCGCTGGAGCACTTGAACGTTCTTCTGCTTGAGTAGTGCGATGACCGCCGCGGGATCACCTTCAACGATTCTGAGAAGCTGCTCTTTCATGGTTTTACTATTCCTTTCGAGTATGAGTACTGGAAGAATTTCCGGACGCGTTTTTACTGTTCGGTTCCTCCTTCGCTAACTAAGGCGTAAGCAAGCCGCGAAAACTATCACCAGCTCCGCTTGAAGAGTGTTTCCACGCAAAGACGCAAAGGCGCAAAATAAACCCTTCAGTTTCCGGAGGTCTGCCTTTGCGACTTTGCGTCTTTGCGTGGAAACTCTTTAAGCCCGCCCTGCGATATTTTTTGCTCGTTCGCTATTTGCGGAAGACGGCTCGAACTTCTTTTTCACGGCGCGAGCGATGTTGGGTGAGTTAGCAGGTGGGAATATTAATGAGTTGTCCAAAAAGAAATGCCGCGACGTTCAATCGCGGCATTTCTCAATTCAGTTAAGGATCTTGTTTGTGTTAGTCAGACTTAAGGTCGACCAAAGATATCGCCGAGGATGTTGCCGAAGCCCCCATTATTCCTTCGGTAACCGTCGTTGTTGTTGTAACCACCATACTGGCGAAATCCTTCCGCATAACCTCGCACAAAGCCATTTCTAAACTGCTGCGAGCGAGCGTCCCTGTAGTAGTGCGAACGCTGCGGGCTATAGCTCTGGCCGCGGCGAGCATCACTCGACCCGGTGCTCAAACCGGCCTGATATCCCTGGTTCAGATCAATCTGAGCGCGGTTGTTGTAGTTACCATTCCCGTAGCGACCATTGCGATCGTAGCGGTCATTACGATCGTAACGATCATCGCGCCGACCCCGATCCCGGTCGTCGTTGCGATTCCGTCGCCAATCTCGATCCTGCCGGTCACGACGCCATCGACCGTCGCGGTCCTGCGCTTGTACGGTTGTGCTGGCAATCATACCGATTCCAAGTACTAACGATAACGCTAAGATAGCTCCCCCGATTTTGTTCCTGTACCCGATTGTTCTCATTTGTGTTCTCCCTCAGGTGCCAGTTACAGCAAGGTGCATACCACCACCCTCCTGAAACCTTGAATGAGGAATTCTAAAGGAGTTTTCAGTGTTACCAGATAAAGCTGTGCTCTCAATTGGTGTATTGATTACTTATATGAGTCCAAATAGTTGACGATTTGATAATCGGCATTCGGATTAATCAACCGGTTGTTTGGGTGGCAACGTTCTGCGGTTGGGTTCAGAAGTTTCGCTTTTCGAAATGCATCACGTGGGTATAGGAACGTGAGCTTATGCGGTGTAGGGTTCTCCCCTCTCTCCAGAAAACAACGACGTAGTATTCATCATTACCCTGATGGTAGAACAAGGCTATGGCGCGTTGCTCAATGAGCACTCCTTCCCTATTGACCTTCGGCTTGACCTCAAAAACTTTGAGCGCTTTGCTAAGTCGCTTATTGAAAGCGTCACTCGCCGCCGCTTCTGAGTCGTGAAGGACGGAGCTTGAGGTGGTTTGCATGAAATACGAGGATCGGTAACTGGTAGAGGTGTTGTTTGGTCCACAGGCAATTAATTCAACGTAAAAGTGAATCGGCGAGATAGCCACGCCAATTACAAACGTGAAGATCGCGATAGCCAGGTAGCGAAGGTATTTCATAAGGATTCGTTCCAGGCGCCAACGTGTGTTGGCCAATCAACCGTTCCCATATAGTGCGCGCAGAGCGTCATCTGGCCTCGGCCGTCGGAAAATACGAATCCCGGGGCTGTCGGGTGGCGGGTGTGGATAGTCGTAACGCGGAATGTACGCAGTTTGACGATGCTCGCGTGCGCGGTCGACTAAGGCGACCCTGCGTGCTTTCGTACGAACTGACAAAAAGGAGAGTCGCAATTTGAGGTTTGGCATTGGCGCGTGAAGAGCGAGAAGCGAGGAATGCTTAGGGTCATCATCGGCAACAAACTCTTCGACGTGTGGCTCTATAAGCGAACGCACACGTCGCGCCTTTTTAAATAAATCGCGTACCGCCTCTGAATACGATTGCTCGGAGAAAAGTACTACATTATCAGCGTAAACGGCCTGTAGCATGTTCAGTTGAAACACATCGGATGAATCGATTGTCTCAACCGACCCGGCCATTGCGGATTTGATCTTGTACACGTGCTTGTCATAGAGCAGAAGCAGGCACTTTGGCGATAGCGGGAGGAAAACTAAGAATCCTGAACTGATGAGCCCCGTCACACCAACTCCCTGCACACCTTCGCAGTATAGATTGTATCTTACCGCTGGGTTGTCTGAAGTGATCAAGGGCATTGGACCTCGCACCGATACAAGAATGGAGCCAAGGTCGGATAACACTTTTGATAATTCAAGTGCCATCCCAAGATGAAACTGCAAAGTTTCTTCTTTCGAAGGGCGCAGTGCAGCGATACGTTCCGATGCTGCTGGACTTCCTTGGAATGCCAATTGAAGCATCTTTTCAGTTCCGTCGCTGAAATCATCGATCGCGGATGGAGTGCGAACCAGTTGCAGAGCCAGAAAGGAAAGCACATACAAATAGTCACGGCTATCGTGGTTCGGAAGGATCCGGCTATCAATAATCCGGTTTAGAATTGGCGCGATATCGCCTTCAAATTCTGCAAGCCTATCTTCAACCTTGCCATCGCTCCCGTAAAACTTGTGACGCTGACATTGATCTTTCAGTCCGACATCGAAGAGGGAACGACCGGAACGAATGTGGTGAACGTGAATTTTCCGGGGCTCACTTGAGAACTGCCGCATATAAAGCTGCGGAACGTAATGGTTCTTCCCCTTTGGCATTGTTTTTCCTGCCTGTCTATGCTCACTCGCTCGGCGTTAAGAAGTAGTGATTATCCCATGCTCTACCACATATCATTCACCCACAAAATCCTTTTTCTTTTCACGCTCAATATCATCCCGCAAGTACTGAACCTTCTGCTCGACTAGTTGTTTGTGTCTCAGCAGCAACACCTTACTCAGCATCGGCAGCAGCGATTCAAAGTAATCCACGCGGCGCTGTAACATCGGGACCGCGCTTCCAGTCCATCCCCATGAGTCTGATTCGAGAGGAAGTTCGGCGAAAGCATCAAATTCTTGGTTATAGCGAAGGAAAGTTTCTATGTGACGTCGGCGTCGATCCTCAGACATATTTCTAATAACGGCGAAAAGCGTATGCATGAAATCACTATCATCATGTCGGCGCTGAATCATTTCGTCGAGAAAAGCATCCTGCTTGTTTAAGATGACCTGGGTGTCTTTGACACCTTCATGCGGTATAAAGAAGTTTTGAAGGTAAGAGTCAGAATAGAATTTCCCTCGCCCTTCGGCACGGACCGCCTCAATCAATCGTTCAACCACTGCGCGGTGATCATTTCGCCGCCACAGAAACATGTAATTGCGAGAATCGTCCCGCCGGCTGATCCAATCCTTTTTGGCAAACGTCCTCGCTACCCACTCCTGCCCGAAGCTAGGATCTAGATTGAGGAGCGTGTTAAACGCATGTCCGTCATAATCAGTATGATCATCCGCTTCACACGCGCAGCAGTAGGCTTCCTTCAAGAGTCCATCATTATTGACGAACACTTCCTCTAACTTACCGCCGATTTCCGAATGCTCGGAGAAGAGGTCGGCTAAGACATCGCCGAATTTCGGCTCGCTGCTGGACTTCTCGACAAGGATCCGCGTTACGTGAACAACAACAAACGGATCCATCTCAATGAACTTTAGTAGAAAATCTAAATCTCTAAGCAGTTCCCGCCACGAGGCTCTTTCATACAGCTCGTACAATATCTGGAGTCGCTCCGCCGTCGCGGCCTCAGGCGGAAGAGCCATAAAGTAGCCGAACAGCCACGACACTCTTCCGGGGTAGTCCCCGCTAGAGAGAACCTCATAAGCGCGATCTGGCCCGCGCAGCTGAACGAGAGCTGGGGCGAGCGCCCACGCACCGAGGTTCAGTGAATTGCCAGCGTGCAGATATCGATCGAGGACTGCCTCGAACAAGGCCGCATCGCGACGAGCTAGTCGGAGAAGCACAGCAACCACGCGAGCATGTATTTGGTATTCGTAGGTGCTGCGATCGGAAACCCGAAGGATTTCAATACAATGTCCGAAGAATCTGTCGAAGTCCTCCAAGCGAAACTCTTCAGTGTAAGTGGCTAATCGTTCTTCCCTGACCCGCTGGTACTCATCGTAACCGAGATCGCGGCGTTCCCTACGGTCGTCGAACAGCAGTTCAGAGAGAGCGTAAGTTTCATTAGTGAAGCGGGACCTAAGTTCTTCGTCTGCCTCGATCTCAAGCCAATCCAGCAGATTCAAGTAATCATGAACAACGACGCAATCACGATATATAGAGGAGTTAAGTGCCGACCCGAGAAACGGTTGAACCTCCGCTGCGTCACGGGCGATTATCTCCTTATTCTTTACCTGATAACCGGAACGACTGTGCCTTTTAATGAGGTCAAGCACAGCGTCCCGTAGTTCTGGCTTCTGCTGCAGCGAGAACACTCGCTGCCACAGCATCCGCCGGAACTTGAGCAGTTCGGGAGTGGCAAAGAGATCAAACTGAATTACCGAGATGGAGAGCTTACTCTTCGGCTCGTGTGTACTGAAGTGCGTTTGCAGAAGAGGCTCCGCGATTGCGAGAAACACTCGGGAGGCTAATTCGTCCGCCCCGTCCTGTGCCCTTTCCCAAATTACATCGACAGTGTCTCGTTCGACACAAAACCCGTTCAAGTAAGAACGGTGCGTCATGCCGTAACGCTCAATCAACATTCTCAAGACCAGCGGCAATTCCGCGGGACGCTTTTCCAAATAATCGAGTAGTAGTGAGACGGCCACACGCGACGCCTCCACCTCGGCGTACCTGAAATTATCTAACACTCCAAGAATGCTGGATGTCGGGGACAGGTTGTGGCTCATTACGAATTGTAGTTCAGAGACAGGGCGTGGCTCCGGCTCTAACGAATGAATCTTGTCCCCTATATAAACCAGTGCGTCCGTCTGTTTCACAAACCAGAAGACATCAATCAGGTTAAGAAGATCCTCATCATCACTTCGCTCTTGAAGTCTGCGCCAGGCTCGATCAACGTGGGGTCGCAAGCCGTCTCTAATTACGTCGGCGTCAAAGGCGACAAGCACCGGGTTCAGTGAGTCAATGAGCTGGTACCGGAATCGTGGGAAAAAATGCTCCAGCAGCAGCGAGTAATCGAGGACCTGTTTTTGAAACACTGAAAGATAGAAGAGGTAAGTGGATAAAACCTGGTCCGAGACCTTGACGATTTCTTCCTCGTACATGTCTACGACTTCAAATTCGTGAAGGCGGTGCGCAGCTTGCCAGAACGCGTCGGCGCTAATTCCGAACGTGTCACTGATAGCGCCCATGAACTCCGCGTTCGAACGATCAATGACGCGAAAGAAAGCGATGATTCCCGCGACCCGGAGGAGCGTTGTGTCTGTTAAATCTCCAAGATCGCGACGGATAGTAGTGAAATACTCGTCGTACAGCGCTGAGACATCGGCGATGCTCTGAATCGTATTCTCCCGAACCGCGAGATTCGACGCCATCACAGCAAGGCGAGGATTCCCTTGCGCGATCTCGGCGATTCTTTCAAGGTACAAGTGATGATGTATGTTGAATTCTTCTCGGGCGAGTTCCTGAATCTGTTCCTCCTTAAGCGGCTGAAGCTCGACTATGGCACCACCGCCAAATGGTTGCGCAGAATCGAGGGCGGACTCCAGTGCGTAATCTCGCACCGTCGCAATGATTTTGATCTTCTGGTCTTCGCGTCGGTCGGCTAGAAGCTGTAAGACGTACTCGAAGCGGGTTACCCGGTTCGTGTCATCGACCATGAGGAGGTAATGCCCAGGCTCACCGAAGTGAACTCGCAGATCCTGAAAGATGTTCGGCCCGCGGTTAAAGATGCAACGTACCTGCGCATCAGGATGTGCCGCCGCATAGCGACAGCAACATTCAAGTGCCAGTCGAGTCTTCCCTATCCCCGCATGGCCCGCGATAAACGCCAAGTCGCGGGTTTCAAGCGCCGTTAATACTTGGTCCAGTTCGTCCTCACGAAATCGGAAGGTAGTATCGAGAGATGTAGCGAAATTACTTTTATTGTAGGCTCTAACAAACTCCTCATCCCGGACAATCTGCCCCGTGTCAACCTCGACATGGAGTAAATCCTGCGCCAGCCCACGGTACTTTTGGTAAAGGTCGTGAGCTATGGTTCCCAGCCCGAGAGTTGTCAACATTACTCCGTGGCGCCGGCACTCTTCCCCTAGGTTGTGCTCCTCAGCGGCTGTGAGAATAGTGTTGTGGCAAAGCACAATTTCATGTATGCGCTCGACAGGAATTCCGGTCTTCCCTTCATCGAAACACTTTTCCAAGTCGCGCATGAACTTCGCGGCCAAGCCATCTTGCTGTGTCGAGTACTCAGCGAAAACGTACTTCCCGTCAGACCTCATGATTAAGGTGTCGGGCGTGCCCTTCGCGACTTTATCCGCACCAATGACAAGACCAATCGGGTTAATCCGATCATAGCCGCGGTAGACCAAGTATGAATCGCACAGGCGTTGGAATTTGGCGGGATCAATCTCGAGTAGAGCTTTTTCGATTTGAGTTATCTTTGACATGAGTAATCGATAAAAGGGAAGGTCTTTCTGATACGAGTGCGTTACGCTGGCGGCCTTTGCCGTCGATGAACGCATACTCGTTGAGGCGGAAAGGCACGCCGGCACATGAAATTGAAGCCAACGAATTTGCTTCTGAACTTCTCCTTCCCTATAAAGAAATACAGCCGCTTGTTAAAAGTAAAGATTTGACTATAAGCCTTGCAAAGACGCTTAGCCGAGAGTTTCGCACATCACTTACTGCGACATGCCTCAAGTGCGTTGAGGTTTCAGATGAAAAGTGCGCAATCGTTGTTAGTGTCGCGGGGGCGATAAGATGGTTTCGGCGCAATGATCACTTCCGGTATTTCATTCGTGTTAATCAGCAGCTGAGTAAACATTCGTATGCTGCTCAGTTGTTTTCGGCAAAGTCCATCGAGGAACCTTCGGTGCCGTTCCTGCAGAAGCCTGGCTGGATAATGATGATTTGCCAGGGAAAGCGAGGATTTGGGAAGACTCAATTTTTCTACCATTCTACAACACTACGCTAACGATATTGACAATACACAGATCTTTGTCCCGAGATCCGTGAGGTTAAAATAACGAAGCAAAAACGTGAAAAGATATTAGGTACTTCTGTACTAAAGGAGTTGAATGGCAGAAGTTTGGTCACGCTTTACGCTGCCGGTTTCTCAAGTTCTCGGTCAAGCCACATGTCAATATCGTCGTTCCAAAAACGTCGGCAATCGTTTGACTGTAGAGGTAGGTATGCATGGTAGATGAGCGCAATTGGCGTATATCGACGCCACAGTAAGAGTACGGGCCGAAATTACAGTAGAATCTTGAAACCTGCTTGCTCGAAGTGGTGATCGCTCGTGAGAGCTTCGGTAAGATTGCGCTCTTGCATTATCACAAAGCTGATACAGTCAATCACGCCCCAGTCCTTGTCTAATCGATTGCTGTATAATTCCCAACCTTTTGCATAGAGCTCGGGGGTTACATGTACCACTTCTATCCGGCGTGATTGCTCTATCCGGTGCAGAAGGTTGATCGCTAATCCGCGCAAAGGAGCGGGCGACAACCAGTTTCCAACCTCCAGAAGTACGACTGATGCGGTAATGAATTGACACTGCTCTTGAAGCAGTTCTCTGTAAATCCGCACGGCTTCACTGTGTAGGGAGTCTCGCCGATTGACTAACGCGATCCAGCCAGCAGCATCCACATAGACGAGGTTCGTGGAGGACGAGTTCATCGTTTTGGATGGCCGTAAAGATAATGCTCCAAGTTGCGAGAGAGATCCTCGGGTCCGATATCCTGGGCCAGATCGGGAATGCTAAAAGCTGGATCAGGTGCGGCATCTTCAGGAAGGTCGTCGGGAAGAATAACCGTCACGTAAGTGTTGTCCGGCAGTTGTACCTCGGGTGGCAATTCGATTTGTCCGTTTCGGTAGATTGTTCTGATCGACTTGCTCATCGTGAGCAATTATGACGGAGCTAATTCTTAAGTGCAACGATGGGGATCAAATTCGGTTACGCAAAGGACATTTCTATTCAGTTACCACAATGCTTTCTACCTACATTGACTGAGGGGTAAAAATAGGGGTACATTTTGGGTCGACCTCACTGAAAGGGCCATTTTATAAGGCTGCCCGCTTGGCTCAGCGGTAGAGCACTCGCTTCACACGCGAGGGGTCAGTAGTTCGAATCTACTAGCGGGCACCAGAATCCAGGCTACGGACGACGCAGTGTCGTCCGTTTGCACTTTTAAAGAGTCAGACAACGCTGGGGCAATTCGGAGAATTGCTCGAGAAAAATATCACGATAATTATGCTCCTGGTGTTGCCGTACACCGGGTTGGAATCCATGGTCCAAAGATGTAACTTAGAGCTACACCTAATGAGAATACTCGCAATCTTCGCATTGCTTTGCGCATTGACGTCCCTCGCTCTGGCCCAACCAACGATCAACGTTTCGCCGGCAAAGCTCGATTGCCCGGGAATCGTCCTTGACGTCGCTTTTTCTCCTGACGGTAAGCTGCTGGCCGCAGGATTTGGAGCGCCCGATCAGAGTGGAGTGAGAATCTGGAGCGCCGGCGATCTCAAGGTCGTCACAACGCTCCTCGCCGCCGGCAATGGAGTCGGAACAGGCATCAGAAAAATCGGGTTCTCGCCCGACGGTAAGTTAATTGCCGCAGCTAATTGGAACGGAGACGTGCTGATATGGACCATCGGTTCAACCAATGATCCCCGCAAGCTCCTAAGCCAACCGGGTCGTCCTGAGACATTGAGCTTTTCCAGAGACAGTAGAAAACTTGCGTTTACATCAGAGAAGGCCGTTGTAATTTATGATCTAAACTCCAACAGGGAAATAACTCTCGCGACCGCTACAGAGCACTTTGATCGTCTTGTCGGTGCTTCATTCTCACCAAAAACTGATTCGTTATTTGTCTTCCGCCGCAGTTTCGTAGAACAGTGGGACACGAACAACAAACGACTACTGCGGACGTGGAAGACGTTCGACTCCAACTTCTTCGGCGATGTTTCGGCAGATGGCACTTATCTCATCACCGGCGGTGGCGCCATCTTCGGTCGTAAGGCGGTTGAGATTTGGGATGCCCAAAGTGGAGTTAGGCTCACAGGTGTTGAAGGGTTTAGAGGCGGTTTATTCGGTCTGGCAATTGCCAACTCTGAGAAACTCTTCGTCGCAGCCGGCGGCACCTATGGACAGGAGGGCGCCTTAAGTCTTTGGAGTTTCAAAAATGATGGACCAGCCTATTTACCTGATATCAGTTCCGCTTCATGGAAGGTCAGTAATTTCAAACCCTGGGCCATTGGTACTCCTCGTGAACTCGGCTTTACTTCCTTCGGTTACGATCCCATCGACGAGTTGACGTTCAGCCCTGATGATAAGCAACTTGCTGTCGCCACTGGCGAAGGTTTTGTGCTGCTCTATCCGGTCGATCGCATTCGTGGTCCGCAAGTTAATACACGCGACTACGCGCTTTGCGGTGAGATTATTAAAGAAGAAAACAAAGTCTATATCGCGCCTCTCGCCAAGGTTCCCAGCACAAGGGTTGAGGGATTTGAGTACGCGTGGCAATTCGAGATCGTAAATCCAGCGGTGATAGCAGGCCTGCACAACTCTCCAGTGGTGTTGAGTGACTGGAACTTCGAAACCAGTTCCGTTCAGAACAAAATCAGAATTAACCAGTTTCAACGGCTAATACCAGCAAAGAGAAATCTGGACCACATCGTATTTGGCGACATTAAGAATCCCGATTGGAATAAAGGATTAGTCACTAAGATTTATCAGGATGATACTTTCCTGGTCACAAGTAATCATGGACAGTGTCTTGCTTACGGTAAGTTGGACCAGCTCAACACTGATTTTGAGAATGTTCGTAAACGGCTGGTCGAACGTGGCCTGCTATCCATGGCTAAAGACCCGCTCGGCGCAACTGCCAATCACTTTCGCGTACGCTTTGTAGAATTGAGAACTAAGAACGTTCGCGAAACGCGGAGCGATTCCGATTCGTTTGGGGCTGGATTATCGTCGGCGAAGAGACAGGAGTTTCAACGGATTTATGGACCAGAGGAGTCGTTTATCAATGCCCTGCGAAATGTGGGCCAGGTGGTCGTGAAAGTAAATGGAAGCAACTGAGAATCTTTTCGCATACGGGACGCTGCGGTTGGAGGAAGTGCAGCTCGCTAATTTCGGGCGCAGGCTTGAAGGAGTGACGGATGCGCTGGTTGGACATCGTCTGGTGATGAGCAGTGAGCATCGAAATCTTGAGTTTACGGGCAACGCGGAGGATGTAGTCGAGGGAATAGTGTACAAGTTGACACTTAAGGAATTGATGCAGGCTGATGCGTACGAGCCTGAAGGTTATGCACGTGCGGAGGTACGATCAAGAGGTGGGTTGGATGTGTGGGTTTACGCGAAGAGATAGTCGCAAAAGGTTTGAGGCGAGAGGTTGATGGAATAAGATTAACAAGATTTTCAGGATTTACAGGATGTTGCGAATTCCAAGATGACATCTGGTTAATCCTGAAAATCTTGTGAATCCTGTAAAAATACTAATGCGGATTGCGATCTCGGGGACACATGGGGTGGGAAAGACGACGCTGATTGATGAGTTTCTGCAAGCTCATCCCGAGTTCAAGCACGAACCCGAACCGTATGTAACGATGGTTGAGGAGTTGGGGGAAGAGTTTTCCCAAGAACCGGGCGTCGAAGATTTCCGGCGACAACTGGATTTCAATGTTGAGCGTCTGCGCCAGTATTCGCCGGGAGAGAAAGTGATTTTTGAAAGATGTCCGGTGGATTTCCTCGCTTACATCGATGCACTTGACCGCAAGACCGCCGCGTCACTGGTTGACGACGTTGAGCACGCACTGAATCAACTCGATCTGATCGTTTACCTGCCGCTCGAAGAAGCGCCGCTGGAGTCGGAGTATCCCAAGCTACAAAGAAGAGTAGATCAAAAACTGGAGTCGATCTTGATCGACGACGAACTCGGAATCATCGATACACGTGTGGTCGAAGCACGAGGTTCAACTACACAACGTTTGCGAATTGTCGAAGCCGCGATAGCAAGTTAGCAGTCAAAAACACATCCGGGCGTCGCTTCGCAAAGTATCACGTCGTAACTTTCGAGCAGCGGCATTGCCAGTCCTTCCAGCTCATTCTTCCAAAGTTCGCCACCGTAGAAAGCCTCCTTCATTCGATCGCGCTCTTCCAGCGATGGAAAGCTTCGCAGAAACACAAACTTGTTTGGATTTTCGACGTCCAGAAAGGGACCAATCACCTTGATCCCGCAAGATCGCTGGGCCGGCACCGCGCGAGTTTCAAACAACTTGATAAATTCCTCGCGCTTGCCGGGCTTGATCCGGTAGGCGCGGACTTCTACTATCATTAACAACCTCCAAATCTCTGTTTGAAAAGGACTGTAAACCGAAGTATGAGCGCCGGCAAGAAGGCACTTTCAGGTAACCGCCCGTCAGTCGCGCGTCCCAATCCGGTCGAAGGGTGTCCGCTCACCGCAGCGCTCGCGGCCATTGGCGGCAAGTGGAAAATGATTATTGTTTACTGGTTGGCGGAATCTCCAAAACACTTCGCGGGACTGCGAAAGGTCATGCCGAGCATCTCGCAGAAAGTTCTAACGCAACAACTGCGCGAATTGATGAACGATGGAATCGTGAACCGCGAGCCAAAAGGCGCCGTACCCGCGCCGGTCGAGTACTCGCTCTCTGATTACGGTCGTTCGGTGATGCCGCTCGTGGAGAATGTACGAGTGTGGGGCAGAGGCCATCTCTCACGACCCACTGAGTAACTATGACGGCTCCAAAGGAAATTAAGCCACGGATTACTTTAGTCAGACGTGAGTGGCTTTGCCTCAAAAGTCCTTTTTCAATGACAGAGAGCAAGCCACAAAACAGCACAAAAAGCGCAAATGATTAAAACCTTAAGGATTACCTCCGCCGCTAAGAATTCATTTTGTGCTTTGTGTGCCTCTTGTGGCCTTCAAGATGACTTTTGAGGCAAAGCCGACGTGAGTTTCTTTAAGCGTTCGATTGGTCGTTTCAACGACTGTTTCTTCTTCAGCAGGTCAGACCAAAGGTCGCCGACTTCAGCTACCCGTTGGACCATGTTTCGTAAAGTAAACGTTCTTGGTCCAACGCCGCCCTGTTCCAACTCTTTCCACGTACAGGGCGCCGACACCGGCGCACCCGGCCTGGCACGCACTGTATAGGTGGCGGCATAAGTCGCGCTGTAACCGTTACGACCAGTGTCGACAAGTATGCGACCGGCACGATCTACCTTGCTGAACTCCTGCGTCAGATTTTCAGGATCACGCGTCACCAACACCTTTCCAACTACTTGTGAAAAACGCGCGACTACACCGAAGTCAGCCTTGCCGTCGAGCGGAACGGCGATATGAAATCCTTTGGAACCGGAAGTCTTGATCCAGCTCGCCACACCCAATTCGTCCAACAACTCGCGCAGCCTTAACGCCGCCGTTCGCAAACGCTCAAACTCATCATCCTTCGCGGGATCGAGATCGAAAATACAGATGTCCGGGTTGTACAAATTCGGCGTGCGCGACGGCCAAACGTGAATCGTGATGCTGTTTTGGTTGGCGAGCCAGAGCAACGAGCGAGTGTCGTTTGCGAGTGGATGATGAACCGTGCCGCCGTGCTTGGGAACCTCCACGCGCTTGAGCCACGCGGGAAATCCTTTAATTACGTCCTTCTGAAAAAAACCGGGCGCAGTGATGCCGCGATGAAAACGCTCCATCGTGATCGGCCGGCGACGCAAATGCGGCAGCATGACCGGCGCGATTGCTTCGTAGTACGACGCCAGCTCACCTTTCGTGATTCCCTCTTCGGGAAACAGAATCTTTTCAGGATGCGTGATCATTTTGCGGTGTATCGACTAAGGCAAGTAGACGTGGATGACGAAGTTTGCCATTGGAGGTCCATTCGATAAACCCAACCCGGACCTCGATCTTCGGCTCCACCCAGTGTGCGCGTACACGCGGTAAACCAATGGCTTTCGTGAAAGGCGGTTTCGGTATTTCGAGCTGGTCCAATCTCGCGCGGAGATCCAGCAGCATTTGAGTATTGAAGCCAGTGCCGATCCGCCCTGCATAAACAAACTCGCCATCTTTGTGTTGGCCCACTAGCAGTGCGCCGAGACCGATTCGTTTGCCTTGTGGATCAGTAAAACCACCGACGAGGAAGTTATGCGATAACTCACACTTCATCTTGAACCACTCTTTTGAGCGACGATGTTCGTAGATCGAACCGCGTCGCTTGGCAATCACGCCTTCCCAGCCTTCTCGTTGCGCGCGTTCCCACGGCGATGGATCTGCGATTAGCGGTACTCGTTCAAGTGGTTTGGTAAACGGCATCTGGGCCAGCAGCTCCTGTCGCTCTTCGAGTGGTAAGTTTGTGACACTGCGGCCATCGAGCCACATGATGTCAAAGACGTGATATGCGGTTTTGCCGTCGCGCCAGGTAATCTCGCCGTCGAGTATCAACTCGTGATGCGGCAGGGCGTGGATAGCGCGTTCCACCGGCGGCAGGTGCTGCGGCAAGTGATTGCGCGAGAACAGTTGAACATCGTCATCTTTCTTGTAGGCGAGCAAACGAATGCCGTCGAACTTTCGTTCAAAGATCCATTCGGGGCCTTCAAAGCGCTCCTGCGTCAAGGTCGCCGCCATCGGCACCAGCCATTCAGGAAAAGAAGACATAGCCACAGATTACGCAGATTGCGCAGAACAGTAAATCTTCGTAATCTGCCTGAGTTGTGAGTTCGCGAATCGATCGACGAAATTTCTTGAGAGGCGTGATGGCCACTAGTGCGGCTTTGATGGCCGCTCGGCCATCGCGAGCCTTTGATTCGAAACGCCATTTTGCGCCCGTGAAGGTTGCGCGAAATCGCATCATTCGCGAAGTGGTGGGACTGCGGCCGTACCGGCCCAACGGCTTTGTGGTTGAGGCAAAGCGATTTGGCAACAAGCTGTTGGTTCACAACTACGGACACGGTGGCGGTGGCGTAACACTCTCCTGGGGTACGGCTTCACTCGCAGTTGATCTTGCACGCGATTTTATCAGCGCGCGCAGACCAGTTCGCTTTGCAGTGCTTGGTTGCGGCGTCAGCGGGCTTTCGACTGCGAGACTGTTGCAACGTCGTTTTCAAAATGGACCAGGCACGGTCACTATTTACGCGAAGGAACTGCCACCCGATACTACTTCGAATATCGCCGGAGCATCGTGGTCACCTACCTCTGTTTTTGAAAACTCGAGCCCAAAGTTTGATGACCAGTTTAGGCAGGCTTGCCGAATATCAAACCGGGCTTTTCAGTTACTCGTAGGTCCTGAATACGGCGTTCGCTGGATCGATACGTTTGAGTTGATGCAACACGAGCTTGCGATGGAGCGTGAACTGCCGGGTGGTAATGATCTCTATCCGCAGATTGAAACTCACCGCGATCCGCAGAACTACTTCGGTTTTCCGTTTGTACGCCAGTATTCGACGATGCTGATCGAGCCATCGATCTATCTGGGTGCGTTGTTACGTGATTTTTATAATGCGGGTGGGAGAGTAGTGGTGAAAGACTTTCGCAGCCGGCAGGAGATCGCGCGGTTGCGTGAAACGGTGGTTTTCAATTGCACGGGATTGGGATCGCGAGCGTTGTTTGACGACGAAGAATTGATTCCGGTACGAGGGCAACTCGAAGTGCTGCTGCCGCAGCCTGAGATCGACTATTGCTACTTAAGTAGCGGTTACATGTTTCCACGTCGCGACGGCGTCATCCTCGGCGGCACATGGGACCACGACGACTGGTCACTCACACCCAACCCGGCGCAAGCCACCGGCATCCTCGAAGCGCACATAGAAATAATGAAGAATTTAAGCCACGGATAACACGGATTAAAATCCGATTTTATCCAAAGAAATCCGTTTGATCTGAGGCTAATAACGCCAACTCTTTAAGTCCGCGCCGGGAGGGGCGCTCTTCAGGATCCGCTCGACGATCTTTGGCGCGTAGAACTGGTGATATCGCAGCCGCGAGATTGCGTTCGGTCGCGTGTGATCGCCGTTCCAGCAGTGCTCGGCACGCGGCTCGTAGTCAACTACACCGCCGTAGTTCGGATTCTTCGTTGTCTTCAAAAAGTCCTCGACCAAATACACTGCATTGTTGAGATAGTAGTTGTCTGCTTCACCAACGTAGATGTGCAGCTTGCCTTCGAGTTTTGGACCAATCCTGGCCCAATCGCGTTTCAGGATGTAACCGAGATCGTAATTCTCACGCCAGTACTCAGCCACCGATCGATCGATCTTGCCGGTTAACTTGTCCCAGATCGGTTTCGGATATCCATCACTCCCAATCGGCGAATACACTGCCTGCCAGATGTCAAACTGTCCGCCCGAACGGCTATTCGTACCGAGCGCCAGCTCCATGTGGTTCATGTCCTCAACCGTGGCCGATAACTCGCCGAGATAATTCCTTTTCCCCGGACGCAGCATTCGTTTCCATTTTGAATCTGCGTAGTACGCGTTTTCATGCTCGTAAATATTGACCACCGTGTAGGCGCGGAAGTCGATCGGATCGGGACACGCCGCCCACGAACCGTTGTACTCCTCCGGGTAGAACACCTGCGCTGCCATCGCTTCCCAGCCGCCGGTAGATCCGCCGTAAAGAAATCGCGCCCAGCCTTTGCCGATGCCACGAAAGCGCTTCTCGATTTCAGGAATCAATTCATAAGTAATCGCATCGCCGTATGGACCAAGATTCGCCGAGTTCACCGCATAAGAATCGTCGTAATAAGGATTCGCGTGCTGTATCTCGATAATTATAAAACGTGGAAAGTTTGGGCCAGTCCACTCTTTGTAAAACTGGTGAGCCTGCTCCTGCACGATGCGGTTGTACCCGGCGAGTTTGAAGCGCTCATTGTAATCGGGCTTCAGATTCGGATCGGGCGGCGTTTCACGGAAATTGCCGAAGTCGGCGGGAAAGTGCCCGTGAAAGACAACGAGCGGATACCGCGCTTCGGGATGAGCGTCAAATCCTTCCGGCAAGAGCACATGCGCGCCGAGGTGCATGGGCCGGCCCCAAAACTTCGTCAGCCGTTCGCTTTGAATCTTGATGTGCTTGATGTACTTCGTATCTTTAGGAGGCTCGATTGGCGGAATAACTTTGTCGAGCGTGATCGAGATCGAACCAGTATTTGCATCGATACGGATCTGCTTCGGAGTGCTGTAGAGATTGCCCGGAGCACGACTCCACTGCTGCCCTTCTCCGCGGTCCATCGGCAACTTTACAGTGTGGCCGTCGGAACGTTTGAAAGTTTCGTAACGATGCAGGAGAGCTTGAACCCAGTATTCACCGGGCTTCACGTCCGCCAGGCTGCGAACGGGGTAACCGAACGCCTGCTGGTCCATCGTTTTTGTTTCACCGGCTTTCCAGCCATCGACGTCGAGGCCGAAGACTTGTTGCGTGTTCAGGTCTTCGTTGATTTGCAACCGCGGTTCTCGATCGTTGTTGGTGGAAATCAACAGCAGCAGACGACCGTCAAGTGCCTCTTTGCTCGTGGTAGCGGGAAAGGTGATCTCGAAGCGAGGATTAGCGGCGCTCGATGATTTCAGTTCGGCGTTGGTGGTGAATACGAACGTGACGAGTAGAGCGATTAGCGCGAGTCTTTTCATACTTTCAACTCCAAAGAAATTTTTTCTCTCGCGGCGGCGCGGCGGCACAGCGATTTGCGCTGCGCCGTGGCGCCGCCGCGTGAGAAAACCAAATTCAGGCGTCTACCGGTAGCCCCTCAATTCGCATGATCTTCAATGCATTCGTCGTCGGACATGGTCCAGGGCGGAGATGATAATCAAAAACCATCCTGCCGTCGCGTACCTCTTCACGAAAATGATGGTTTGTTACCCCGGGAATCTCATCGGCTAATCTGATCAGTTCCAGATCGTGAGTCGCGATCAGGCCCGACGACGTGCCTTCTGACAGAGCGCGTATGTAAGAACGGCTGCCAATCAACCGCTCGCGACTATTCGTGCCACGAAATATCTCGTCGATCAAAAACAGCACCGGTAAGTCGTCCTCAACCTTCGTCGCTGCCAGTAACGCCTGTAGTCGTTTCACTTCAGCGTAAAAATACGAAAGCCCATCCTGCACCGAGTCACTCACCTTGATACATGTAAACATCCGGAACAGCGACGTGTGCATGCTTGCCGCATTTACCGGTGCGCCCGCATACGCGAGCGAAAGGTTTACACCCACCGTTCGCAGAAACGTACTTTTGCCCGCCATATTCGACCCGGTCAGAATCACGATCCGCTGGTCCTGATCCAGGGTGAAGTCGTTGCATACCTTCGCCTCGGGCTTCAGCAACGGGTGGCCCAAAGTCCGCGCAGCGAAGAAGTTTGTCTCATCGCTCAACTCGGGAAACACATACTGCGTGTTGAGATACGCAAAGTTGGCCAGCGAATTCAGGGCTTCGAGCTCATACCACGCGTCCAGCCAGCGAGGCAGCAGTTGTGCGATCTCTTTCTTTAACACTTCCAGCCGGTAACTGAAGTAAAAATCCCACGGCACGAGCACATGTAACAACAACGACAACAACGGATTGGTTCGCACACCAAGCGCCGCAGCGAGGCGGCCGAGTCGTTTGATTTCAACTGAAGGCTGTTTGTCTGTGTCTACAAACGGCGCACAGATTTTTTCCAACCCCGGCGTCTTTCGATAATCGCGCGATTCAAGATAACCAAAGACCGCGCGGAAGTGTCGCAACGTTTTTTCCAGATCATGCAGCTCTTCAAAAGCAGACGAGATCGCCCCTTGCTGCAAAAGCATCGCGCCGATGTAAACCAGAAACGTGATCGGCCAGATGTTGGGAATCAATTCGAAGGTCGACAACACAACGCAAATGATGTTCAGGGCTGCAAGACAAGCAAGCACAATGACCGTCGGGAGCAATGATTTCTTCGGACTACTTCGCTGCAGCCAATCAACCAGGATTCTCGAGTTCCAGTGATACGAACCATCACGCGCTGGTCCGGCGTCCAGGCGAGCGAACGCGGAGAGTAGTTGCAACTTGTCGCGAAATAACGAGTGTCCCTTCAGTTCGCGAACGAGCGTCTGTCGCTCGTGGACCAACTGCTCGTCAGGACGCGGATTCAGGAGCCACGACTTTAGGCGTTCACTTCCCTCTCGCGTGACCGCACAGTCAAGCAGACGATGTAACGATCTTTCGCCGGTAATATCGAGATCGGTTTCGAACGGATGTCCGGCGAGCGATGGTTTCGCTTGATCGCCTCCCGGAATGCGACCCCAATCCAGATTGATCCTCGCAATCTGAATCTGTTTGATCTCGATTAAAAGCGCGTTTCGCGTCAAACTGTCGCGGACTCTGGTGTGGAAAATAGTGACTACTGTGAAAAGAATGGCGAGCACGCCGGCCACAACCCAAGCCACTTTGCTACCGGCAAAGTTGCACAAGGCCAAAGCCAAGAGGGCGCCACTAATAAAGATAATTCTGCGCGCGGTCCAATACTTATTACTGATTACGTTGAGACTATCGGTCCGGCGGCCCAGCCGCGCGATCTGCTTGTCGAGTTGCTCCAGGCGAGTCATGTGTCCACAGATTATACAGATTGCGTAAACTCTGCATGGTCAGGGAAGAAAAAGTTATGCGGTAACGTCTAATGGTTAAATTGGCAGGGAGAACTGTATCCATGAAAACACAACGATTCGCGGTAGCCTTGACGATCATCAATCTCGGCTTGACCATTTTTCTGCTGGCACAACTGCGTAGCGCGCGAGCCGAACAAACACCGGCGGTACTCCGTGGACAGGCGCTCGAGATTGTTGACGCACAAGGGCGCATCCGGGCGAGCATTTCGGTGGAAAAACCGGTGACAGTTAACTCGAAACATTATCCGGAGACGGTGCTGTTGCGGTTAACAGATCCCAAGAATGGACCAGTGGTGAAACTTAGTGCCGCCGAAAACGGTTCAGCGCTCGGGTTGTCGGATGATGCTGATGGTGGTCTGCTTCTAGCTGCGCGCGATTCGGGGAGTTTTGTGAAGATGACGGACAAGAAGGGGCGTGAGCAGACGTTGAAGCCGTGACCGCGCGCGACGCATTTAGATAAAGATTAACAAGATGAACAGGATTTACATGATTTATCCAGTTCATCTTGAAAAATCTTGTCCATCTTTATCCAATTTACCTCACGTATACGGATGACTCGGGCACTCTGAGTCGTGCAACGCCTTAGCCGTCGCCGGCGCATGATCGCTGCCAAAAGTCGTAATCAACACTACCGAACCGATGATCACCGCGGCGGCTAACAACATTCTCGCCGTGACTGGTTCGCCCGCGATCAACCAACCGAGAAACACAGCTACCACCGGATTCACATATGCATAAGTCGCCGCGCGCGCCGGCGTCACGTTGTTCAGCAACCAGCTATACGCGGTATACCCGATCAGCGAGCCAAACACCATCAGGTAAAAAAACGCGCCTATCGATGTCCAGGAAGCGCTCGCAAGATTCAACTGGCCGAAGTTACCAGTCACCAGCGCCATTATCAGCAGCAAAACACCGCCAGCCATCATCTGCATACCCGCAGCCATCGACGTTGAAACTTTGATTGGCTGCCGGCTGAGTAAACCGAACCTGCGCCCCAGGCAAAGGCGGCAAGTAATACAACCCCACCAGCAATCAAACTGATCGATGAATTGCCATTGAGCCGGCCCAGTCCCTCACTCACCAACATCGTTACGCCTGCAAGTCCAATCGACACTCCGAGCAAAACTTTTGAATTCGGACGTTTGCGACTCAGTATCCAGTTCAGGATAACTACCCATAACGGCTCTGTTGAGACCAGCAATGCAGCCAGACTTGTGGCGACGTATTTCTCGGCCCACGTCACGCCACCATTTCCCATCAGCAACAACAACGCGCCCACGATAAACGCTCGACGCCATTGCGAAAGCGACGGCATGAAACGCTCGCCCTTGAGAAACGCCCAACTGAAAAGGATGGATCCGGCCAGAAGAAATCGCGTCCCGGTCATGAGAAAAGGCGGCAAGGTTTCTATTGCAAACCGAATGGCGAGGTAGGTCGAACCCCAAAGCACGTAAACCGCAGCGAAGGCAAGAACGATCAATACCCTGGATGGTCGTGGTCCTGTCATCTGGAGAAAATACAGCTTAACAGGAAACCGGCTGGCACGTCGCATGCACCGTGCTGGCTGACGCATGGTAAAGGCGCTTGCCGCGCGTTAATTGGTCCTTTATGTCAGCGCCATTTGACCTCACTGGGTTGATTTGCCACAGGCCCGGTCGTTCGAGATCTTAAGCTAATCTCAAATGCTTTCTGATAGCCTCTCTTCCAAAAACAGTTTCAACCAGAAAACGGCGAAACGAATCATGGAGCAGCGTGAACACGCCATCTACCGGCGTGCCGATCACATGTTCGCCGGACTTATTGCGCTGCAGTGGCTGGGAGCGGTTGGACTCGCAGTCTTTTCAACTCCACAAACGTGGGCTCATCAGCCCCATCAACTGTATCTCCACATGGGAGCAGCACTTGTCGGGGGAACAGCGATCACCTGCGTTTCAGTAACTCTCGGGCTTGGTTGTGCCGGTCGTACTGCTACTCGTTACATCAACGCAATTTGCCAGATGCTCATGGGCGCCCTGCTAATCGATCTCACCGGCGGCCGCATTGAAACGCACTTCCACGTATTTGGCTCGCTCGCATTTCTTGCCCTGTATCGCGATTGGCGCGTGGTGATGCTCGCAAGTCTCGTAGCGGTTTTCGATCATTCTTTACGAGGGTGGTTCTGGCCCGAATCAATTTACGGCGTCGAATCCACCTCTGTCTGGCGCACCCTGGAGCACACCGGATGGGTCGTCTTCGCAGACCTTGGTTTAGTTTTCTCATGTCTGGCCAGCAAACGTGATCTGTGGAGACAGGTCATGCATCGCGCCAACCAGGAAGAAAGTGAGAGGACGACGCGTCACATCCGCGCCGAACTCGAACATCGTGTTGCACGGCGCACCGCGGAACTTGCCGCCGCAAACGACGTTCTCACGCAGGAAATTCAGGAACGAAAACAGATTGAAACCGCGCTACGCGAGAGCGAGGAACGCTATCGCGATATTTTCGAACACGCCAACGACATCATTTATACCCACGATTTGAAGGGCAACTATTCCTCAGTCAACCAGGCTAACCTGGCAATCACGGGCTATACGACCGAAGAGGCGTTGAACCTCAACGCCTTTCATTTGGTCACGCCCGAGTATCGCGAGTTTGCCCGCACGATGCTCATGCGCAAAATCAGCGGTGAAAATACATCGGCTTACGAGCTTGAGATCATCACCAAAGAAGGCAACCGGATCGCACTTGAAGTCAATTCGCGCTTGTACTACGAAGACGGCAAACCAGCCGGCGTTCAGGGAATCGCACGCGACGTCACCAGCCGCAAGCGAACGGAGAAAGAGCGCGCCGTAATCTCCGAAATCATTGAGAGCCTGAATCTCACTGCCAATCTCGACGAATTTTTCAAGAGCGTTCACCGTTCGCTGGGGAAAATCTTGTATGCGGACAACTGCTTCGTTGCGCTTTATAACCCCGAGACCGATATGTTTGAACGTCCGTTCCATGTCGATCAGGATCCGCCGGCGCCGGCCAGGCGATTATCACGCAGTTGTAGCGCCTACGTATTTCGCACCGGCCAGCCTTTGCTGATGACGATGGACGTCTTCAAAGATCTACTGGATGCCGGTGAAGTGGAGTTCATTGGAAAGGCGGCGCCCTCGTGGTTGGGTGTGCCTTTGAAAACGCCTTCGGAAACTATCGGCGTACTCGTGGTCCAACACTACGAGCGTGAGAACGTCTATAGCCGGCGCGACATGGAATTTCTCACCACTGTCGGAGCACAAGTGGCGCTGGCGATTCAACGCAAGCTTGCCGACGAAGCAATCAAGCAGGCGCGTGATGCAGCGTTGGAGTCGGCCAGATTGAAATCCGAGTTTCTGGCAAACATGAGCCACGAGATCCGCACTCCCATGAACGGCGTGATCGGCATGGCGGGTTTACTACTTGATACGGATCTGACCAGCGAACAGCGCGAATTTACCGAGACGATTCGCAGCAGTGGCGATTCCCTGTTGACCATCATCAACGACATTCTTGATTTCTCGAAGATTGAGGCCGGCAAACTCCAGTTTGAAACGCTTGACTTCGATCTCAAACACACGGTCGAAGGCACAGTCGATTTGCTCACCGAAAACGCTCGTGACAAAGACCTCGCTTTGCATTGCACGGTTGACAGCAACCTGCCGGTGGTGTTGAGAGGAGATCCGGGTCGCCTACGTCAGGTGTTGACTAACCTGATCGGCAATGCGTTGAAGTTCACGGAGGAGGGCAAAGTTACGGTACGCGCCCTGAACGACTGCGAAACCGAGACACAAGTGCTGGTGCGTTTCGAAGTTACTGATACCGGCATCGGCATTCCTGAGTTAGTCCAGCGAAAGCTCTTCCGTGCATTTACTCAGGCTGACGGTTCAACCACCAGAAAGTATGGTGGCACTGGACTAGGTCTGGCGATCTCCAAACAACTGGTCGAGTTGATGGGCGGACAGATTGGTGTTTTGAGTGTACCTGGAGAAGGCGCAACTTTCTGGTTTACCGCAAGGTTCGAGAAACAGATCGCCGCCGTCAGCGTTGTGCCGGTCGTCGTATCTTCACCACCGGTTGCGAAATCGATAATCCAGGAGAATTTTCAGAACAAACTCATTCTGCTGGCCGAAGACAATATCGTGAATCAGAAGGTTGCAGTGCGCCAGTTAAAGAAACTTGGTTATCGCGCCGACGCCGTTGCCGATGGCCGAGAAGCAGTCGAAGCGCTGCAAAGAATTCCTTACGACCTGGTTCTGATGGACTGCCAGATGCCGCACATGGATGGTTACGAAGCAACGGCCGAAATCCGCCGGCGCGAAGGAACCAGCAAACACACCGCAATCGTCGCCATGACCGCGAATGCCCTCGAAGGCGATCGCGAAAAATGCCTCGCCGCCGGCATGGATGATTACATCTCGAAACCGGTTAGCCCCGACGAGTTAGCTCGAACATTGGAAAGAGTTTTCGCCAGCCCGGTATTCGTTTAACCTGCCATTTCCCGCCCCCCTAAATGCAACCTCAGAGATACAAACCATGCAAACCGCTCCTACCAAATCACAACGCGTTCTCATCGCTGACGACGATCCCGTAATCCGGCGTCTGGTCACCCACTTTCTCGAAAAAGAAGGTTTTCAGCCAGTAGTCGTAAACGACGGCGGCGCCGCCTATCGTCTACTGCAAACTGACGCAAACTTCTGCGGCGCCATCTTCGACATGATGATGCCGTGTCTTGAAGGTCTCGACGTTATTCGCTTCATGAACACAGAAAAACGTCTCAAGCGAATTCCCGTAATGATGATCACTTCGGAACAGGATCTGCGGTTGATGGCAAACAGCTTCGCCGCCGGAGTCACTCTCTTCTTACCAAAGCCATTTACCAAGGAACAGTTTCAGACCACTTTTCGGTTGCTGGTCCACTGCAACAGCAGTGCGGCCAAAGGGTCGTTAAGAAGCAATAACCTTTAACTCACGCTGGAGGATTTACATGTCAACAAGCACCTTAGTCGATAACGAATGTTCGGTACTCTCACACGCAGAAGTGGCAACCGTCGATCTCGAGTTTCTTGCCAGCTTCGATGAAGCGCAGGAAGAAGGCGAGCCGGATTTTGTCGTCGAACTGATCGAACTCTACCTCGATGAAGCACCGCGCATCTTCAGCACGATTCGTGAGGGGCTGACCGGTGACGATTGGCTCAGTGCTAAACGCGCAGCGCATAGTCTGCGAGGCAGCAGCAGCAATCTCGGCATTCTGAGAATGGCCGCCATCGCTGACAATTTGGAGCATCTGCCGGTGCCCACCGACGGAGCCGCGCTACAACTCCTGGGAAGTCTTGAAGATGAGTTCAGGCGGGTTGAAGAAATACTTCTCGACGAACGGCAAAGAAGGACCTCATGAAAATTCTCATTGCGGAAGACGATCCGGTTTCGTGTCGAATACTTACGGCCAACCTCAAGTCGTGGGGTCACGAAGTGGTGATTACTAAAAACGGACTCGATGCGCTAAAGACGCTGCAGAACGACGACGCGCCCATGCTCGCCATTTTGGATTGGATGATGCCGGGTTTGGATGGCGTTGATCTTTGCCGTCGTTTGCGTGACGAGAGAAATGAAACCCCGATTTATATCATTCTGCTGACTTCATTGAATGGTAAAGAAAATCTAATTGAAGGACTCGAAGCAGGAGCCGACGACTATTTAACCAAACCATTCGATCGCAACGAACTGCGTATGCGTGTGCAAGCCGGCGCGCGAGTTGTAAACCTGCAACATAGTTTGCGCGAGCGTGTCCACGAACTCGAGGAGGCAATCATCGAGCGGCAAAAAGCCGAGGAGGCGTTGCGCAATCTCAGTCTCACAGACCACATGACAGGTCTTTACAATCATCGTGGCTTTTATAACCTGGCGGACCATCACGCGAAGGTAAGTCGCCGGACAAATTCCAAGTCGTTGTTGATCTATGCCGATATGGATGGTCTAAAAAAGATTAACGACACGATGGGCCATAAAACCGGATCTGAGGCGATTAGTGCCATGGCAGATATTCTGCGCCGCACCTTTCGCGAATGCGATATCGTGGCGCGCCTTGGCGGGGATGAATTTGCGATCCTGGTCACCAACGTCACCTTGCGCGAATCACGCAAGATCATCGAACGTCTGCGAAGCAATGTGACAATCTACAATAAAGAGGGGCATTTTCCGTTTGAACTGGGGTTAAGTATCGGAGCGGTAGAGTTCGATCACACGAATTTGATCGCAATTGAAGAGCATATGGCGAAGGCGGACGAAGCGATGTACCGGGATAAGCGTCAGAGGAGAGAGTGCGTAGCTCAAAGCATGTGAGGCTTTTTCACACCAAGAGGGGTCTATATTACCCGTTTAGGGACGGCCCCGTTTATCCCCTTTAGGCGGTTGCTGATTGGAATTGCGCGGTGGCGGCTTATCCTTTCGATCGTTAGTCACGACCTTGGCCGGCTCTTTGGGAGGGCGCTTGTCCTGGTCCTTGCGCTGCGCAAAGGCTCCTGCGGAAACCATCCCGAGCATCGCTATCACCAGAAATTGTCGTAATAACTTAATCATTTTCAACCTTCTCTCCTCATCCCATATGTCCTTGCGCAGGAGGGAGAAAGAGACGCGCTGACCAGGAATGAGCAAGACAGGTGCCACATGCTTTTGGCCGAAAAGTCTAACAAAACCTACGCAAATTCGCACGGTTTCGAATTGAGCCGCACCTTATCGTGCAGGCTATGCCACAAAAGGCACAAAAAGCACACAAAGGTTATTGGTGAGGAGTTCAATCCACCTAGGGCATTTAGCCCGCTCAGCCGGAAATCAGAATATGTGCTTCTTGCCTTTTTGTGGCGATATATCTCAGCGACGGACGGTGATGCTGAGGGTTCCGATGTTGCCACTACTGTCGAAGGTGCGCAGCGAAATGGAGTGCTCACCCGGGCCAAGACTCCCAAATTGGACCGTGTAGGCCTCGTGGCCGCTATCCGCAATACCGTCGTCGGGAAATACCGGAACCCACGTGGCCCCATTCAAACTGGCGTCGGCTTTTCGGATCTTCCCGGTCGTGTCGTCAACATTGAACACAACCCGCACTGAATCACCTGTAATCTGCGGTTGGCCCATGGCCTTCACGACCGGCGGAGTGTTGTCGATATCGACCGGTTCACTCAGTCGTTCACCCATTAACTTCTGGCCCGGCGGATTATCGGGAGCGTCAGAAGCTATGACTTTGATCACGTAACGCCCATCAGCGAGCGTGGCCCCGTCGATCGTGTAAAAGTTATCGCGCAGTTTGTCTTTCAACAATCGGAATGTTTGCTCGTTCAACGCGCGATAATAGATTGCGTATTCCAACGTGTCGGAATTGCGGTCTTCTGCCTGCCATTGAAACGATCGCGCGCCGCGTTGATAAAAGCGTCGTGGCGGGACCTGCGCAACTGGTCCAAACACCGATGGGTCCAAGCCTGATGACTCGACGTTTGGATCCACTGCTCCCTGCGCAATCTGTTGTAAGCCAACTCCGATTGGCAAGGCTGTAATTGAAAGCACTTCGGGCGCCACGTTACGCGGCAGATAAGCAACACTAATGTCCTCAATCGATGATGGGGTGCCGGATGAACCTCCGCGCACCGTTGCACGCCACTGAATAAAGCGCGCTCGCGGGCTCGAGATCTGATTGCCTTCAGGATTTCGATATGCGGCGCTCCACTCGCTCCAGGTTGCATCGGGGCGTTCGCCATTACCGGTGCGCGTTTGCACTTCAACCGCGCCCGTGCCACGCCACCAGATCCGGCCCCACGAGGCGGTTAGTTTTGCATCTCTCACCGGTGATTCGAATGTGCCCTCGTTTACCAGTTCGTTTCCGAATCGAAACAACTTGCCCTGATTACTGGAAGCGGCATAGACCTGATTGTTTCTAACCAGCAGCGACGAGATCTGTCCTTCAGGAGACTGCAGCAGCAAAGTGTCACGACCGTCGTTTGTGACCGAATAGATCCGTCCTTTATCAGCCGTGCCGATTAACACGGAGTTTGGTTGCAAGCCCGGTGCGATCGCGAAAGCAGTCACATTCGTCGAACTCCAAACAACGTCAGTAGCGCCATCAGGCAATATGCGAAACACTGCGCTGCGAGCGTTTGAAACATCGTTACGACTCCGCACTGGCGCACCCTGGCCCTGAATCGGGTTGCCGCTCTCATCAATGGCTGTAATCGTTACCGATGTTGTTGCGGTAGTGCCATCCGACGGCTGTGGCGTGACAACGGGACCTGATGGAGATCGCGCACCGGCAGCCGCATCGCTGAGTGCAAGGGCATAGATGGAACCGTCCGCGGCGGGTGCGAGTGCATGTATCTCACGCAGTTGTGTGTCGAAGAGGGCGAACGTTTTTCCCTCCGGAGAAACTCTGAGAACCAGACCGCCGGAGTCAGTGCCGGCGATTAGATCACCCTGCGGCGTTACGGCCAGTGAAATGACGTGTGTTTGATTGGTGCTAACCAGCAGCGACGATTCCGGGGCAGCACCCGCGGTGCGCACACGATAAAGTTTTCCGGTATCGCCCGTCCCGACCGCCAGCGAACCATCACTCATGACGGCCAGCGACCAGATATATTTATCAGCCGGATCGAAATAGACTTCGGCTTTTCCGTCCGCGGCGATGCGATAGACTTTGCCATCCGGAGACGTACCGGCATAAACAGCGCCGTCGCGAGCAATTGCGAGCGCAGTCACGTCCAGTTCTGCTGCGTCGTAAAGCATCGACCCACTTCCGCCCGCAGCCACTTTATAGATCTTGCCGTCGTGACCTGTGCCGAGAAATACGTTTCCCTGATTATCAACCGCACTGGACCATACGTAGGTTTGCGAAGTGTTGTAGACCTCGGTGAGTTTTGGCGCCAGCATCAACACTCCGGTATCGCTGATCGAAACTCCACGCGCATCGCCTTTCAAAAGTTCCGTGCGCCCGCTGGTCTCCCAGATACCCGGTTGCCCGGCGTGGGCGGGAGCAATCAGAAAAGCAAAAAGTAATGTGGCGATAATTGCGAGGCTGGTTAGTTGTTTAAGAATCATCTTTTAATCAGGTTCCTATGTACTTAGCGTAAAGTGAGCGTGCAACAGGAATTTCATCAGTGCCGCGAATGATCGAGCGTGCATCACGAAAAACGGTGAGTTCAAAATCTCCGGTTCTGAAGCGAAGAAGGTATTCGTTAAACTTTACTTCACCCGCACGTCGCAATCGTTCTGCCAAAGTAGGAAAGTTAATACAGGTAGGCTGCGAAGGCGAAATCTGAATCGCATCACGCCCACACAGCACCGCGGCGCCTTCCTCTGCGCGCGTCAATGTTTCGTATAACGCGAGAGCGCAAGTCGGACAATCGTCACGGCGCGCACCGGCCCCGATTTTTCTCCACTCATTTTGCCAAACATCGAATTGCATCAGCGATCCGTGCAGCGCTTGAGTCTGGCCGGTAATGAGTTTGAAAACTTCTGATACCTGCACAGCCGACACCACATTGATAATCGGCATGATCACTCCCGAAGTATCACACGTTGGAGCGCTGCCCGCCGCTGGGGCCTCTTCAAAGATGCAACGCAAGCAGGCGGTTTGATGTGGGCGAATGGTCATGGTGACGCCATACGAACCCACCGCGGCGCCATAGATCCAGTTTGTGTTGTGTTTCACGCAGGCGTCGTTGATGAGGTAACGCGTGGAGAAATTGTCGGTGCCGTCAACAACAACGTCACAGTTTTCGATCAGACGTTCGATGGTTGAATGGTTGACGTCGACGACGTGAGGTTCGACTTCGATTTCGGAGTTAATCTCGCGCAGGTGATTGGCGGCGGCAATCGCTTTCGGCAAACGCTGTTCGGCATCACTCTCCGTGAACATCGTCTGCCGTTGTAGATTTGAAGGCTCGACAAAGTCGCGATCGACGAGGCGCAGGTGGCCCACACCCGCACGCGCCAACGATTCAGCGTGGGCCGATCCCAGCGCACCGCAACCGACAATCAACACCCGCGCGGCCAGGAGCCGTCGCTGTCCTTCCTCGCCAATTCCGCTGAAGAGAATCTGTCTGCTGTACCGATCGTCCACCAGCCGTCAGTATAGCAGTGAACCGCTGTAGATCAGCCCTAGGCCATGATCCCGTAGCGTTTGATTTTGGCGTTCAAAGTGGTCGGCTTAAGGCCGAGGAGTTTGGCGGCCCGCGTCTGGCTGCCGGACGTCCGGCCCAGAGCCGTGCGGATCAAACTCACTTCAAACTGCCTGACTTCATCAGAAAAACGAGCGCCCCGCTTGATGTCTACCGGCCTTGAAATAGCCAGCGACTCAACTTCATCCAGTAGTTGTAAAACTGTTTCGCGAAGGGTATTTAACCGTACATCCACAGTCGTATCATTGGCTACTGGTTCGCTTAACTCAGGTCTGTTTAGTTGCAATCCTAAAATCGATTCGTTTGTCATTTCTCCTCCAGAGAGATGCGGCAGCAGCCGGCGCCGCCTGACTTGCATTGGGGAGCTTGGTGCGGCTGCAGTATGGATATTCGCAGAGTCGGGTCAGGAAACATTCCGATCTGTGACGGAACGGCTAAATTTTGGGATGGAAAGGCGTTACGGATTGGCGATTGCCAATTTCCAATTGCCAATTTTGAAGCGAGTCTGCCAGGTATTTAATTCGGCAATCGCCAATTTGCAATCGGCAATCCCCTAAATTCCGTTGCCGACAGCGCCCTGGAAATTGGCGCGGTAGTTGCGGCTGAGGGTGAGTTCTTTCCCGTTTTCCATGATGATGCGGTATTCACCATGAAACCAGGGTTGCATCTCTTTGATCCGATCGATCTTCACGATGGCCGAGCGATGAATGCGGCGAAACTGCTTCGGATCGAGTTGCTCTTCCAAACTACTGATCGTTTCGCGCAGTAAATAACCCTTTTGGTTATCGTAAACGCGCACGTAGTTTCCTTCCGACTCGATACAATGAACGTCCTGCACGTTTAGAAAGAACACACGACCGCCGTTCTTGATCACAAGTCGTTCGAGATGGCGCGGCCCGCTCTTCAACTCTTCCAGCAGCGCCAGGATATGCCGATCTCGTTCACCGCTCTGTTCGAGTTTGATCTGTGCCTTCACGCGATCCCAGGCGGCGTTGAATCGCTCCTGATCGAAGGGCTTGAGGAGGTAATCGAAGGCGTGCACTTCAAAAGCACGCACGGCGTACTGATCATAAGCGGTGACGAAGATGATGTACGGGGTTGTTTCCGGGTCGAGCGATTCGAGCACCTCGAACCCACCCAGCTCCGGCATTTGAATATCGAGGAAGACGATGTCGGGTTGCGCCGACTTGATCGCAGCCACTGCTTCACGACCATTCGCACACTCCGCCACTATCTCGACGTCCGAATCACTCGCCAGCATCTCACGAATCATGTCGCGAGCGAGTGGTTCATCATCGACGACCAACGCACGAATGGGTCTTGCGTTCGTCACCCTTGCCTCCTAACAATCGTGAATAACGCAATGAACGGTAAATGAGGGTTCACATAGTAAAGGAACACCGCAGTCGAAACACTTGTGGCGCAACAGCACCACTCATCGCCTGCTTACGATAATTTTGGATGCGAGGTTTCGTGGATACGATTCAGGAAATTTTTGAATCGACGAGAAAATGGAATAAATGCAGGTTTCTGGACGTTGTGGATGGGGTAAATTCTTATAGGATTCACAAGATGGAAGCTAACTCTTCGTCTCTCGGGGAATCTCGAGGGTTACAATCAGCCCTCCCGACGGGTTATTACTCAACTCAAACCGCGCCGCCGACCCATAAAGCCCCATTAATCGCGCCTGAGTATTCGCCAAACCCAACCCCTTGCCACGCCGAACTTCGAGGATCCGATCGACATCCACACCCGGCCCGTTATCTTTTACTTCAATCCGCACCACCCCATTCTGCGGCACGGCGCTTACCTCAACCCGCCCGGCACTAGAGTTTCCAATCGCATGGCGCATCGCGTTTTCAACGATTGGCTGCAGAATCAGATTTGGAACGCTGACGTCGAGCACTTCCGGATCGACCCGGATCTCAGTTGTGAGCCGATCCCGAAACCGGATCCGCTCGATCTCGAGATATCCATTCAAAAACTCAATCTCCTGACGGAGGGTCACTTCCAGCGATCCGGAGTTTTCCAGCGTCAGACGAAGAAAATCACCGAGACGGGTGATCATCTTGCGCGCGCCTTCCGTGTCTTTGCTTAACAATGCAGAGATTGAATGGAGTGTGTTGAAGAGAAAATGCGGATGGACCTGCATTTTCAAGGCTTCCAACTGTGCCTGGACCAGCTCCGTGCGAAGCTGCGAGGCCTTTAATTCCCCCTTGCGATAGCTGTTGTAATAAATGAACGCCTGGCTTAGCAGCAGGATAGTCCAATAAATAAGCAGCCATTTATCAAGGTTGAAATATAGGAATCCGAACATCCGCAACCCCGACAAACTGTATAGCCGCCCCCAGATCATCATGATCACGGGGTAATGCGCTACGAGCAGGACGCACGAAACAAGAACGCTGAAGAGAAGGTGTAACCCCGCCCGCCGCAACCAGTTATGGCGTTCGATTGGAAAGCGCTTGGAAAGCCAAAGGACAACTGGAGTGGCAAGCGCCCAGAGGTAACAAGCAGACGCTTGCACGATGACCTCCCGCCACAACGACTGCGGTTGACTATCAGTGAAAGCCATCACATAGACCTGGGAGCTGAAGAAGAGCGCGACAATCGTCCACACTCCCAGGATCAATCCATAACGCACGCGTCGTCGGGACAGTAGCGGTTTAGTGTCATCCATGATGACTGACTCATTCATTGGTTCGTTGCAGACGCGGGACACGGGAGGTACTGGGCAATGCAAGCATGAGCGTATACCTTTGAAGTAACACAGGGGAGGATAACTTTGTGACCAAAAGGACTGATTGCGACGCAGACGGGCCTGCGATCCCAGAATGTCATGGGGTCAAGGCTCTTCTTGCAGCTTCGAACATCACCGAATGTACAGGCTTTCTTCCAGTCCACAATTCAAATTGAATCTTAGCCTGTGCCACGAGCATTTCAAGCCCTCCGAGTGTTTCGCAACCGGCGCGTAGTGCTTCACGCATGAATTGCGTCTCAATCGGATTGTATACGAGATCATAGATGCATCCCGAGCCGTTTAGTTGTTCGCGTGTTGCAGGAGATTGATCAAGATACGCGCCGGATCCCAACGGAGTGGCATTAACTACCAGATCGTAACCCGCAAACGATGCGGTTGAGAGCATCTCGCACGAAATATTGAATGACTCTGCAAATGACTGTGCTTTGTTTACATCGCGGACGAAAACCGTGACGGCGGCATTCTGACGCAACAACGACCAAACTGCGGCGCGTGCCGCTCCTCCGGCGCCGATAATCGCAACTTTCTTATCGCGCAACGACCCGAAGCGCCCAAGCAATGGATCGATAAAACCGGCCGCATCCGTGTTGTAGCCCGACAACCTGTCTTCATCGACAACAATTGTATTTACTGCTCCCATCGCCTTTGCTTCAGGTTCAATCCAGTCGAGACATTCAAGCACTGTCTGTTTGTGCGGCGCCGTGATGCTCAAACCGCGCAGGTTCCAATCCAACTCACGCGTGCGCGGATGGACCATACGCTGAAAAAACTGCCGCGCATCTTTTACCTCGAGCGGCAGGTAAACTCCGTTAATGTGCTCGCTGACGAAAGCGGCGTTGTGCATGTGTGGTGAAACGGAATGAAGCACTGGAAGACCGACCAGTCCGCAGATCATTGTTTCGCGATCGAGCTTGTCCAGGTGATAAAGCGAGCGAAGCTTCGGGGCATCAACCTGTCCGGGTGCGGTAGCGCTTTCGTCGTCGAGCGGTCCGTAAGTCAAAAATGATCCGCGTGATGGTCCAAGAATGCGCGTCGCGATTCCGGAATTTCCCATCGCGATCGCGATGAGGTCCCTGCCCTCTCGGCGGGCGCGCTCGAGTAAGTTGAAAATCGGAATACAGTCGTTGATGTCATGAGCCTGCACGGCGATCTTAATCACTGCGGCAGGTGTGGCGGCTAGTCGTTCGTAGATCTGTTCGAGATCGTCCGGTACGCGCGAGAAATCGTGTTGAGAAATAATGATGCGCGACCAGTCGGGCTCGAGGTCATTAACGAAATCACCTTCAACATCCCACCATGCAGCTTGTACGCGAGGCGCAATCCTCGTCCAGAAAGTTTTTCGTTCTTCGCGAGTTGAGTTGCGATGACCGCCCTGTTCAGTAGGACGAAAGGTGAGAATTACCGGACGAGTAAAACCACTTAACGATTCGCTGGCGAGCTCCTCCAGGCAATCAAGCCGTAGTTCGATCAGATCGGCCCACTGCGCTGCGCGCTCATAGGCGTTCCGGAGTGCGTCGAGATCCTTCACGCACACCGATACGCAGATACGTGAGCTACTGTCGTTCTCTGGCATTCAGATGACGCGTCGTCCCTTCAGTGACGCTCGGCGTGGGAGGCATCAATCTTTCCTGATTAGCCTGGTCGTGGAATGCTCGAATCGGCGGCGGCGTCATCAGCGATTGGCGCTCCTGGTTTCTAATACGAATGAACTGTGCAATACCGGTACCCATCATTGAGAAAGCCGGGATTAAGAACCAGAACCACCACCACTGTCCAATAGTTCGGGAAAGCACGATCGCGATAATGAGGAACGCAAAACCCATAAAGATGTTTTTGAACGACTGGTCCAATGTCAGCGGCTTGCGCGGATTACAGCTATCGCCGGTTGTCTCCATTTCCGTGGAGGTTTGATGAGTCATCTGCCCTGCCAGTGCCTGCGGCACCAAACTGATATTCGCGCCGCATGACCGGCAGAAACTCGCGCCGTCTAAATTCTGAGTTGCACATTTAGGACAAAACATCTATTTGCCGCCTCTCACGTTTAGTGTTCGTTGACGCCTGGCCTCGTAAAGGAGTACACCGGCGGCAACAGAGACATTTAACGATTCCAACCGGCCGGCGACGGGTATACGAACGAGCGTGTCGCAGTGTTCACGAACCAGACGGTGCAGACCATATCCCTCGCTGCCGAGGAAGATCGCAGCGGGAAGCGTCCAGTCCCAATCCGTATACGACTGTTTTGCCTCCGCTGCAGCGCCGACCACCCAAATGTTACGTTCTTTCAACTGCTCTATCAATCTAACGAGATTGGTAACGCGTGCGACCGGAACATATTCGAGTGCACCAGCAGCGACTTTCGCGACCACGCTGGTCAAACCCACCGCGCGTCTTTCAGCAATAAAAACACCATGAACGCCGGCACATTCCGCGGTGCGCACGATCGAACCCATGTTACGAGGATCCTCGACGCCGTCTAAACCCAGAACTAATGGCGGATCAGTGGTTCCAATCCTGCCCTCGAGTTGATCGAGTAAATCGTCTGCATCAGCATAACGAGCTGCAGCCACACGCGCGACCACGCCCTGATGTCGCACGTCGCCCAGCGATCGATCGATATCGATTCGAGGCACACGGTGGATCGGCACGTTTTTCGACCGCGCCAGATCCAGCAGGGACCTCAAACGGTCAGGACGCGCGCTTTCGAGAATCGTGATCGATTCGATCTGGCGTTTACCGGCACGCAACGCTTCGAGCACTGCGTTTGGACCATAGATCACATCGTGTTTGTCTGAGCTGCGTTTATCTGCGTTCATGGGCGGCTGAGTAAGTAATAACGCAAGCGTGAATAACGAGTAAATTGAGTTTCATTGCTCTTCGTGGTTGCGACTCCCAGGCTGAGCTTGCCGGGCCGATCGCGTCGCCAACCACTCGATTGCGTTTCCTGTTGCGTGCTCCACGCCAGTTCCAAAAGGTTGCGCACGCCCTGATACGAATCATCAAGTTTGGCATTAACTGCGCGAGCCCGAATCAAGCGCTGCAACTTGCCGATGTTTTCGTTTGCCACTAACGCCTTCTCATGCCCAAGACAAGAGAAATCAAAAGCAGTTGCATGCACACGCCAGGTGGCCGGATGGCCAGCGAAATATAGATCAATCACCACTTCGTCTTTAAAAAATTCACTGGCGTCAACAATTTCTTTTTCGGGCTTGCGCGTCAGTCGCTCCTGAATTTCCATTCGCTTCTCAATCAAGCGTGCCGTCACCATCAAATTTACATCAGTCCATAGGATCTCGATCTCATCTCCGGATGTTTGGATAGTTAGGTGCGTTTCAGTGAAACTCATTCCTTTGACACGCTTCACTACATTCTCTGTGAACGACAACCCGAGATCTTCGTCGCTCACTGTCAAACAACTTAATCCGAGATCATGAAGTCGCTCAGTTACTAACTCCGCCTCCTGACGACTGGCAGTCCGTGCGACCGGCAACGGTTCGCCGGCAGACATCAACGGCCGCAAACTGTCGGGTGCCAGCTTCAAAAGTGCAGCGGCTTCGTTGAACTTCTCCTCGGTTACCTGTTGCTGTGGAAATAGAATGTTGTTGTAACCTAACTGATGTTTTTCGGGCTGACGCAGGACCGGCTTTCGCAATCGCGCGGAAGCCTCTGTCAGTGGCAGGGGCGCGACGCAGTATAGACAAGTTATTCTGGTGGGAGGGTTTGCCCTCAAACACTCCTCGCATCGAATCATTTGTTCGGCCGCAAAACCTTGCGGCTCGGAAGGTTCGACTGGTCCAAGGAAGGGAATGTTTTCGTTATCTTTAGGCAACAGCTCCTCCAAGTATTTTGATTATACGACGATGAGAAAATCCGAGGCTAAAAGAATGTGTGCTGGTTCCTTTGTCGGAAGGAGTTTGATACTAACGCTGGCCCTTGCCGCTATCATGGCAGCAAGCGCGTGCGCCGCCTTCAAACCTACCGACCCGAATGGTCCAACGTCAAACCAACCGCAATATCCCGTTGCCTTGTCGGACCTTGGCCCCCGGCTCGAAGAAGCATCCGTTGCCTGGTACCAGTTGTCGCAACGGTATGGTCTACCGGGAAAAACAGAAGCGAACCTGCAACCGTACACCGCAACCATTGAAAGCTTGCCGGCTAATCTTCCGGCGCCGATCTATCTCCCCAAGGTCGGTTTACAAGCTACTCCCACTGAAGAAGAGACCAGAGAATCGTTACGCCGTTTTATCGTTGAATGGCAACGACTGATCGGCGCCGAACCACAGCACCTGTCCCTTGTGGAACGAATTGATGAACCGTCGGGCATCAAAATCGCTCGTTACGAACAACGACCATTTCGTTATCCCTTGCGCGGTGGATTTGGAAATCTCGTGATTCGCTTTCGCAGCAACGGGCAGTTGGTCGGATTTTCCAGTAACTGTATTCCCAATGCCGAACGACTGCAGGCGATGCTGAGCAACTTCGTCCCGAAGATTACCGCCGAACAGGCTGTAAACCATCTCCGAACCCAACCTGTCATAGTTGGTCAACAAAGCGTGTCGCTGCCGGCAAACGCCGTCATTGAAGCAAAGCAGTTAGTAGTTTACGCGCAGCCCTCAAACGACCCACCGAGCGGTCTGCAAATCCGGCTCGCATGGGAACTCGACGTCACCAATGGCCCCATTAGCAAGGTCTATCTCGACGCGATTTCTGATGAAATCATTGCAACATCGTGATCTTGGTCCTAGTAGACATCTCAACTTGACCAGTGAACAGCAAACCAGCATTCTAGGTTCGTAAAACCTGGAGGGTATTTTGGAGTCAGTTTTATGCACAATTTCGATCCCACGAATAATGTTTCATGGCAACTTGGTCATCGCGGTAGAGTAGCGGTTTTTATTGATGGTAATAATCTTTTCCATGCGGCCCGTTTTCACAATATCGACATCGATTACAACAAATTATTGCGAGTGTTGTTGGGTGATGGACGTCTGTTGCGAGCTTTTTTCTATACCGGCGTTGACGTCGGCGCTGAGCGGCAACAGGGATTTCTCTTGTGGATGCGTCGCAATGGTTTCCGAGTAATTCAAAAAGAACTGAAAACGTTTTACGACGGTACACGCAAAGCAAATCTGGACGTTGAGATTGCTGTAGACATGTTGTCGCTTGCAGGTCGTTACGACACTGCGGTGCTGGTGTCAGGCGACGAAGATTTTGTTTACGCGGTGAATGCCGTAGCTTACAAAGGATGTCGAGTTGAGATCGCCGGTTTTCGATCGAATACGGCGCCGAAGCTGATCGACGTTTCCGACTATTTCATCGATCTGGGTGAGATCGCAGACAAGGTGCGCAAGGAGATGTCACATGGAACGCGTTATGATGAACGCGATCTACACGACACTTTGCCCGCGCCGTACTGCGGGGATCCGATAGATATGCAGAAGGCGCAGTCAGCCGCAGGTTTTCAGGCGGCGATGCGCGTGATGATTGAAGCCGAAATCGAGGAAGAGGCCGCGGAGTTTGAAGCCGCGACCGAATTCATCAGAATTACAGACGATTGTTGAGCCCCCAAATGAAGATTTTCACCGTCGAGGAAGCAAATGCATTACTTCCTAACGTAAGAACCATTGTTGGTAAAATTCAGCGCGCGCACCGGAAACTCTCCCGTTATCGCGACGACGCAAAAAAAGCCGCGGAAGCTGCTGAACAACAGGGCGGTGGCGGTTTTGCCGACGGCGTCGCTTATGCAGCACTGCTGACAGAATTAACCGCACAACTGGCTGAATTAGAAGGTCTTGGAGTTCAACTCAAGGATTTTGAGCGTGGCCTGATCGACTTTCCCTCGCTACGCGAAGGCCGGGTGGTCCTACTCTGTTGGCAACTTGGCGAAGGCGACGAGCTTGAATGGTGGCACGACGTTGACGCCGGCTTCGCCGGTCGTACGCCACTCTAAAGATTTCCACAGGTTCTTCCACTTCGCCTTTATCAGTGACCATCCGTGGCCTAACTCCTACTCCTGCATTATTTTCTCATTGACCACTTAAAGTGATTCCTGATAGTATCCCGCCTCGAAATGGAAGCAGCCCCCGATTCAACTCGGCCCGCAGAAAAAAAATCCACACTCATTGAGTTTCCCGGTGTCTCACGAAACTCTATGCCTGAGTGGCGCAAAGAGTTGAGCGAGAGAGTGCGCGAAGTGCAGGAAAAGCGCGCACGTGAGGCCGCCCACGAAGCTGCACAAGCTGAAAGCCAGCGCCTGGAAGCCGCAATTAATCCATCACAACTGGAATTATTACCACCCGCTCAAATCCCGACCATGAATCCGCTGGTCGCAGCCGCTCTCAAGAGAATCGAGAGAGCCCATCAAACGCCATCTGAAGGTCGTCAGCCACGCACCACTCTGGCGACTGCGATTGCGTATGCACCGGAGCGAGAAGATAACGACATGAGCGATACGGTTCCCTCTCCGCAACTCGCTTTTGAACCGGAAATTCCTGCAAGTGAACCCGTTGCAACAGTGGAGAAGACACATCATCTCGCCGTTGTTCCCGTGAGCGAGCCTGTTGCGCCGGCAGTTGAACCGGTAAAAGTCTCTCCCAAACGCCTGATCAAAGACGATCCAAACGATCCGGCACTCAACTATCTCGACTCGATTTCGAGAAACTTCTGCGTCGATGATTTAGACCAGCGTAGCGCCTCGGCTTTTCGTCGACTGGTTTGCGCATTGCTCGATCTGATCTTCTGCGCTTTGTTGACGACGCCAATTGCAGGAGCGATGTACCTGACCGGAAGCGATCCGCAGGATCCGCGCGCGATTGGTGTGCTGGCAGGTAGCCTCGTAGTCGTCATGTTTCTCTACCTGACACTGATGACCGCACTAACAGGCCGCACCTGGGCCATGCGCCTGCTCTCGTTGCGCATCATCGACACCAAGACCGGTTTGATTCCAACCGGCGGACAGTCAATCGGTCGCTCGTTCTTCTATTTATTCACCCTGGCAACGGTCCTCGGAATCTTCTTCGCGCTAATCAGCCGCGAAGGCCACACGGTTCACGATCGCTTCACCCGCACCGCAGTCGTCAAGACCTAGTTCCACAGATTTACACAGATAAATAAATCCGTATTCATCTGCGTAGATCTGTGGCTAAATGTCTTTCCTACTATGGATCACGGGCTTATTCAGCGAGTTGTAGCGGAATTACGAGCTACTCTGAGCGATAGATTCTTCGGCAAGATCTATCAACTCGGCCCGGTTTCTTTTGCGATCGATTTTGGTTTGCGTGGTGAGTTTCTGTTTGTGAGTGTCGATCCGGCCAGCCCGCGAATTTATCTGATTCATCGCCGCACGAAGGAGTTGGAAAAACAGTCGGCATCATTGAATGCCTTTGGACAGTTGCTGCGTTCCAAACTCAGCGGCGCTCACGTGGTCCATGTTTCAAAAGATCCGTTGGACCGTATAGTGCGCGTGAGCTTCCGGCTTGATCAGGACGCAGGAGTTGTCTTTCGGCGGCTGGTGATTCAACTAACCGGAAGAACGGCCGACGTATTCCTGCTCGACGAGCTAAATCGAATCATGGGTGTTCTGCGTGAACAGACGCAAATGCGCATCCATGAACTCTATCAACCTCCGCCGAGACCGGTGAGAGAGACCGCGGCAACATTGCCGGTCGTCGATGGGCCACCGTCAGCCCAACTCGACAAGCATTTCAACGCCATTGACGCAGCGCGTGCATTCGAGACTAAAGCGAAGAACCTGCGCGGTAAGCTGTCAAAGGCGATACGCCAACAACAAAATCTCGAAAAAAACCTGCGCGAGGATCTTGTTCGTCACGGCGATCCGGAGCAGCACAAACGCGTTGGCGATTTGCTACTGGCAAATATCGCGACGGCTGTGCGACATGGAAATACCGTAAAGATCAGCGACTATTACTCGGAAGGCACGCCCGTTATTGATCTTGAAGTTGACGAGAATCGCTCGCTCCAGGAGGAGGCCAGTCTACGCTTTCGACAATACACAAAGGCCAAAAGAGCCGCCGAGGAGATAGCCGAACGACTGAAACAGATCAACCGCGAGCTCATGGAACTCGAACGGCGTCTGGCTCGGCTCGATCAAATTATCGCAACGCGTGATGAAGCAGCGCTCGATAGTTTCGAAAAACCCCCGCCGGCGCCAAAGCATCAACCGAAGAAATCGTCTTCAAAGACTGAAAAGATCAGCGGCGTGCGTCGTTATCTTTCAACCGATGGTTACGAGATTCTGGTCGGACGCGCAGCACGCGACAACGACAACTTAACTTTTCGCCTCGCGCAACCGAACGATCTATGGATGCATGCCGGCGATTATCCCGGCTCGCATGTCGTGGTGCGAAATCCTACGCGCAAGGAGGTGCCACATCGCACCTTGATCGAAGCGGCGCAACTCGCGGGGCGTTTCAGCCAGGCGAGTGCGGATACGAAAGTAGTGGTGCACTACACTGAACGAAAGTTCTTATCGAAGCCGAAGGGTGCGGCGCCGGGTTTGGTGCGTCTCTCGCGATTCAAATCGATCACGGTTGAACCGAAGGAAGGTGTAAAAAGATTGTAGGGGTGGCCCTCTGTAGCCACCCTAGCGTACGATGATCTTGATTTCCAGACTAGGGCGGCCACGGAGGGCCGCCCCTACAATTTATGAAGTCAGAGAAACTATTCGCTACTGCCCAAAACCTGATCCCGGGTGGCGTTAACTCGCCGGTGCGCGCGTTTCGCGGCGTCGGCGGCACCCCTCGATTCATACAATCGGCGAGCGGCGCAACGATCACCGATGTCGATGGCAAAACCTACATCGACTACGTCGGCTCCTGGGGACCGATGATTCTGGGTCATGCTGACGAAGAGGTTGTCGCAGCCGTGCAGGAAGTCGCTGCGAGAGGCACCAGCTTCGGCGCACCGAGCGAACTCGAGGTCGAGCTCGCTCAGGAAGTTGTCGATGCGATTCCGTCGGTTGAAATGGTCAGAATGGTGAGCAGCGGCACTGAAGCCACAATGTCGGCGATCCGGCTGGCACGCGGAGTCACCGGCCGCACGAAACTGATCAAGTTTGAAGGTTGCTATCACGGGCACGCCGACAGTTTGCTCGTGAAAGCCGGGTCGGGCGTTGCGACACTTGGATTACCCGATAGTCCCGGTGTTCCTTCAGCACTCGCGCAAAACACTCTCACACTTCCGTTCAACAACATCGCCGCGCTGGAAGAAGTCTTCGCCGAGCACGCCGATATCGCCGCCGTGATCATCGAACCGGTTGTGGGAAACATGGGCTGCGTGCCGCCACGCGACGAATATCTCGAAGCGGTGCGCAAACTGACGAAGGACCACGGCGCGCTGCTCATATTTGATGAAGTGATGACGGGATTTCGCCTCGCTCGCGGAGGCGCGCAGGAACGTTACAGCATCACGCCTGACATCACGACGCTCGGAAAAATAATCGGTGGTGGTTTACCGGTCGGGGCTTACGGCGGCAGCCGCGAAATCATGAATAACGTCGCGCCGGCCGGTCCGGTTTATCAGGCCGGAACTTTATCGGGCAATCCGCTCTCGATGACAGCGGGCTTGGTAACACTCAGACGCCTGCGAGACAAGACTGTTTATGAGCGTCTCGAAGCATCAAGTAAGAAATTGTGCGACGGACTCGCCACCGCCGCGATAGAAGCGGGTTTGACGACAACGATAAACCGCGTCGGCTCGATGTGGACCAGTTTCTTTACCAATGAACTGGTGGTCGATTGGGACAGTGCAAACAAATGCGACCGGCAGATGTACGGAAAGTTCTTTCATGCGATGCTCGACGAAGGCGTTTACCTTGCACCGTCACAATTCGAGGCTGCTTTTGTGAGTCTGGCCCACACTGATGAAGTTATCGAAAGAACGCTTGAAGCCGCACGTAAAGCAATCCACAGATTAAACGGATAAAATCAGATTTATAATCCGTTCTAAATCTGTGTAATCTGTGGACTAGACTGGTAGATCAATATTGAATCTCGAGCCCAGCCCCGGCTCGCTGGCGACGCTGATCCGTCCGCCATGCAGTTCCACTATCTGCTTCACAATCGCCAATCCCAGCCCAGTCCCACGCTTCTTCGTTGAAAAGAACGGCTCAAAGATTCGATCACGTGTCGCCTTATCCATTCCTTTACCCTGGTCAGTGATCGTGACGCGCGCATAACTCTTTGCCGGTCGGCCGTCGCCATTGGTATCAGGCGTCAAGATCTCAGTGGAGATAAACACCGGTGAATTCTCCTGACTCGCGTCCACTGCATTAGCGATCACGTTAACAAACACCTGTCGCAGCTGGTATGGATCCCAGTGGCCCACGATCGTGCCGGCATCGAAATGTTTTTCTACCGTGGTGTTCTTCTCGCGAATTCGATCGGTTATCAAATCAATGCTGCGGTCCAGCGACTCGTGCAGATCAACCTCAGATCGTTCCAATTCCTTTTGACGTGAAAACTGCGTGACGTCCACGACCAGTTTGTTCAGATGCTTGATGCCGCGCTCGACCAGTTCGATGGTGTTCAACGCTTCCTGATCATCATTTACGCTGTCGCGCAACATCGAAACTCCCAGACGAATGCTGCCGAGCGGGTTGCGAATTTCGTGCGCCACCTGCGTGGTTGCCTGCCCAACCGCTGCGAGTGATTCGCTGCGACGTAGCGTACGCTCTGATTCGGCCGCCTCAGTGGCATCGACGAGAGTTACGATCTGGCCGCGATCGCCGTTGATGGCGAGTGGCGATGAGTAGACGTCAAATGACTTATCTTCTTCCTCAACGCGAGCGATCAAACGACCGTGATAAGTAGCCTTCGAAACCTGGATCGACGAGATCGTTTCCAACAATTTCATGGCATCGTCAGGCCCCAGTTTCTCGAAGACAGAAGCGCCAATTGAGGCGTTAGGAAAGATTCGCAGGAAGGCCGCGTTTGCGCTACGAATTCGATCTTCTTCGTCGATGGCGGCGACAGCGCTCACCATTCCCTGAAGTAACTGCGTGGTGAAAGTGCGCTCACGTCGGGTTTCCAACATGCTGCGACGCATTTCGCTGAAATGTCGCTGCACTTGCCAAATGGTACCAACCGCTACCAGAACACCGACCAGGAGAGCGAAAGCGCTCCAGATGACAATCGTCTTTTTTCCCTCTCGCTGAAAACCTTTTATTTGGGTGTCAACATGGTCAAAGTTATCTTTGGCTTTGGGTATCAGCGCGTTTAGATCGTCTTCCAGGTCTTTATATTTATCAAAACCCTTCAAGCTATAAGTGCGCGGATCCTTTGTCACCTCGATATATTCGCCGAGATCCGTTTTCAGATTTTCCCACTCTTCAGCCTTTACGTTCAGTGGGGTAGGCCCAAAGCCTTCATGAAGAGCCCGCAGCTCATCACGTGCCTTGTCTATCCTGACGTCGAGCGGAGGTGCTAGTTCGCGGCGCTCTCCCGATTCGCGGCGCTTTTCAGCGGCGTCTCGTATGCGCGCTTCATTGTTGAGGGTGAGAGCTTTTAGTCTGAGATCTAATAGTTTATTCAGCAGCGTCGCATATCCAAGGCTAAGGTTCCGGGCATTGAAACCGACAGTCGTCATCTGGTTTGCACTCTTCAACCCGAGGACCAGGAGGACCAACAACAACAGCAGGAAACCGATAATGAGCGGAGTGATGGCGGGCGCGTACCCCCGCCCCTGTTCGCTTCCCGCGGGAGAATTCGGATCAGGCGTTTTCCTGTAAACGACTTCAGGTTTCTTTGGGGATGGCTGCTGCATGAACAATCTCTAAGGTTTCGCGTCCATCCAATTGTCCCCGACCCCAACGTCAGCGACAAGAGGCACGTCGAGGGAAACGGCATTTTCCATTTCGCGTTTCAATATCTCAGTGACTTGTGTCACCTCTTTGTCGGGGACTTCCACCAACAGTTCATCGTGAACCTGCATCAGCATACGCGACTCGAGGCGCGCGCGTTTGAACTCTTCGTCAACTCTTAACATCGCGATCTTCACAATGTCGCTCGCTGTTCCCTGAATCGGCATGTTTATCGCTTCACGCTCAGCGGCTTTGCGGATGTTTGCGTTGCGATCCGCGATACCGGCGAGTGGCCTGATGCGACCGTAGATCGATCGGACATAGCCATGTTCGCGGGCACGAACAGGTACCTCTTCCATGTAACGTCGCACACCTTTGTAGGTGTTGTAATAATCTTCGATGACTTTTTTTGCTTCCTGACGGGTAATTCCCACGCGTTGCGACAAGCCCCAGGGCTCGATCGCGTATGCGATGGCGAAGTTAACAATCTTCGCGAAGCGACGCGCCTCTTTGAGTTCTTCGTCAGTTTGCGCGCCGAAGACTAGACGCGCCGTGCGTGCGTGAATGTCTTCGCCTTTCTGAAACGCTTCGAGCATCACGGCGTCCTGCGTAATGTGGGCCAACAATCGCAACTCGAGTTGCGAGTAGTCAGCCGAGATGATCTTGTTTCCCTTCTCCGCTACAAACGCGCGACGAATGCGCCGGCCCATCTCACTACGAATCGGAATGTTTTGCAGATTAGGATCACTGGACGATAGGCGCCCGGTAGCGGCGACGGTTTGGTTCAGTTGACAATGAATGCGGCCGTCGGTCGCAATCTGCTGTGGCAACGCATCGGTGTAAACGCTCTTCAGCTTATCGAGCTCGCGGTATTCGATTATCAAGCGCGGCAACTCAAATTCCTGGGCCAGCTCTTCGAGTACCGCTTTGCTGGTCGAAATGCGACCGGTGGAAGTTTTTCTGCCGAGATCGATATTGAGATCGGTCAAGACTTCGCCTACCTGCTTCGGAGAACCGATGTTGAACTCTCGCCCGGCGAGTTTATAGATTTGGACCGTGCGTTTGTGCAGCTCCTGCCCGATATAGCTTGAAAGATCGGACAGAACTTTTGGATCGACTTTCAATCCGGCACGTTCCATGCGATAGAGCAACGGCGCGAGTGGCAATTCAACTTCCGAATAGATCGTCTCGAGATTCTTTTCCAGGATCCGCGTTCGCAAAACGTGAGCTGTTTGCGCAGTGAGATCGGCGGCGGTAACAGTTTGCCATGCCGTGTCGGGCCAATTCGCCGCCGGCGTGCTGTTGTGTTCGATTGATAGTGCCTCGCGGGCCAGATCAGTTAGTTCATATTTGCTGCGCGCCGGATCGAGTAGATAGGCAGCGAGGTAAGTATCGTCTTTTACTCCTTCGAGCGCGATGTTGAAACGGTCAAGCAGTCCAACCGCGCGTTTCAGATCGTGAACTGACTTTTCGATCAAGCCGTTCGACAGCACATCACGCAAGGTGTCAATTGCGATATCAATTCCGCCCGTGAATTTCTCGAGATCTATATACGCTGCGACACCCGGCTTGGTGGCAAAGGCGATTCCACGCGTGGCTTGCAACTCGGTGAAACACTCCTGCGCGCCAGTTCCCGCCGGAGTCGAATCAGCGATTGCAATCCCGACATTTTCCGCGTCGAAAAGAGTGCGAACCAAAGCTTCCAGGTCGCTTTTGGTCTGAATGATTTTGTAATTACGCGCTGATTCGGCGCTTGCAGGCTTTGCCACTGCGGCATCGGCATAATCTTTGGTAAGAAGGGTGAACTCCAGTTCGTGAAAGAGGTCGTAGGCCGCGGCGCGATCTGCAGGACGGGTTTTGATTTCGTCGAGATTCAAAGTCATTTCGAGGTCGCAGCGAATGCGCGCTAACTCGCGCGACTGGCGAATTATGTCGGCGTTGTCGCGCAACGACTCGCGATAAGTTTTGTGTTTTACCGATTCCCAACCGGCGAGCGCCGCTTCAATCGATCCGAATTGCTGAATGATTTGCACGGCTCCTTTCGAACCGATGCCGGGTGCGCCGGGGATGTTGTCGATTGAGTCGCCCATCAGTCCTAACAGATCGACCAGCTTGTCGGCGGTAACGCCAAACTTATTCGCCACCCAGGCTTCGTCACACCACTCGATCGGCGGCACAGGTTCTTTGCGCTTTACCACCTGCGAGTTTTGTCGCATGCCGACGATGTATGGGTCGCGCACAAGCTGGCACATGTCCTTGTCGTTTGAAACGATGACTGCCTGCATTTGTTTATCGGCAACTTGCTGCGAAAGTGTACCGATCACATCGTCTGCCTCGTATCCCGGAAAATTGATCATCGGGATATTGAGCACGTCACACACTCGGAAAATGTAAGGCATCTGTTTCGACAGATCTTCGGGCATCTGTTCACGATTTGCTTTGTAATCGGCAAAGGTCTCGTGTCGAAACGTTTTTTCTTTTGACTCGAAAATCGCGGCGATGTAGTCGGGCTGCTCTTCACGCAACAGCTTCAGAAGCATGTTGGTAAAGATGTAAACCGCTTGTGTGACAAATCCCTGCGACGTCGCGAGCGGCGCGGCACGGTTCTGCATCGGCGCAAAAAACGCCCGAAAGATGTGCGACATCGAGTCGATTAAGAAGACACGTGGAGGCCGCTCGTTTTTGCTGACAGATTCTTTGGCAGGCATGTGAGGAAATCATAAACCTACAGATAACACAGATCAATCAGCGTGATCCGCGGACACTGGTTTAGGTTGAACGCCGCGGACACGGGGTTAGTGAACGCCGCGGGCACGGTTAGATTGAACGCCGCGAGGACTGGATAAAATGAACGCCGAAGGCGTTGGCTAATTTCGACAATCCTTACCTGCTGAATCTGGCTTTCGCCTTCGGCGTATTTTGAATTTGGCCCAATAACTAATCCGCGGACAACTCCGTGACGTGTGCGCGCACGGTTTCGCCAAGTGTTTCGAGGTTGTAACCACCCTCCAGACACGACACCAGGCGGCCCTGACAACTGCCATCAGCCCATTGTTTCAGAGTGCGCGTCATGTCTATAAAGTCCTGGTCCATCAGGAGCAGTTGTCCCAGCGGATCGCCAAGATGAGAATCGAAACCGGCGGAGATGATAATCAGGTCAGCCTTAAAGTTGGCTGACATCTGCTCGATTGCGGCTTCAAAAGCTCGCTTCTGCTCAACGGCCGGCGTTGCTGCTCGCAACGGAAGGTTCAAAGTGTAGCCAAGTCCGCGTCCCATTCCCGTCTCGCCGCGTGTTCCCGTGCCGGGGTACCACGGATACTGGTGCGATGAGAAGAAGAAGACCGTGGGATCATTGTAGAAAATGCCCTGCGTGCCGTTACCGTGATGGACATCCCAGTCGATGATCGCCACTTTGTCGATCTCCGCATACTTCTGCTGCGCATACCGCGCCGCCACGGCGACATTGTTGAAAAGACAGAAGCCCATGGCGCGTTCTTCAGTGGCGTGGTGTCCCGGAGGACGAACCGGAACAAACGCATTCTTCGCTTCGCCTGACATGATCAGGTCAATAGCCTGGCACGGCGCACCTGCCGCGCGTCTCGCCGCGTCGAATGAACGCATCGACACCACTGTGTCCGAATCAAGATAACCGCTGCCTTCGCTCACAACTTTCTCAACCAGCTTGTAGAGCTGCGGTGAATGCGCCCCCTGAATGTCGCCACGCGGCGCTTCGCGCGCTTCGACCTCTTTTAGTTTGGGCCACAGCGTCTGATCACCTCGCAACGCGTCCATCACTACCGTGTAGCGTGACGGAGTTTCAGGATGACCGGGGCCAGTGTCGTGTTCGCGGAAGATAGGGTGATGGACGATTGCGGTAGTCATAAGCTCTCAGCGTTTAAGGGAATGGGCGCCTCCTTGGAGTGCGCCAACTTGTTGGCGCTTTGGTCATACTTTGACTAAAGCGAGCCAAGGCATCGCACTCTAAGGAGCCGTCACTGACAAAGTACCAACTACAAAGCTCAAAGCACAAACACGAACTGTCTCAATACACATTCAAAAACCGTATGAAATTCAAACGCGAGCAAGATCGTGACGAAGACTGAATATGCATGATCTTCAAACAATTCTGCACTTTCAACCTGAGGAATAGCGTTTGCCAAGCCGGTAGTTGACGACCCAACGTCAGTACTACATCGAGAACATTCTATTGGGAGGTCAGGAGATGAAACGGTTACTTGTCTTAATACTGTTACTAAGCGTGCTGGTAGTCACTGGAACGCTTGTGTCGGCAGAAGGGCGCACACGTCAAACGAAACGCTCACTAGAAGTAACCCCCACCACCAGCAATATCGCAGTCGCATATTAATAACCGAGGTTTCATTTACTTAGATTTGGCAAATTGTTTCGAACAAAACGGAGGCAAGTGATGGCATACGATGAAGAACAGGCAAGAAGAAGCCGAGTAGTAGTGGAAACACCGACCGAACGACGTGAGGTCGTGCATTCACAATCGGTGCGAACGCCGGACAACAGCGGCATCTCTGCCGGTATGGTCGGTGTACTTGTTGTGGTAGCTATCGCATTGATCACGATGCTGGTCCTATTCTGGATGAGCACTCAACCTACGACTGATAACGCCGAATTGGCGGCCAGCCAGCAACAACCGACGACGGTTGTGCAGCAGCCCGCACCGGTACAACAGCCGCCCGTGATCATTCAACAACCGGCGCCGGCGACAGCCCAACCGGCCCCGATCATCGTAACGCCACCGGCAGGCGGCACTGCACCTGCTGAGAGTGTGAACATGGATTCGACCATCCAGGCCGCGGTCGACAAGAAGCTGGCGGATGATCCGGAAATCTCAACACTCGGTATTACAACCTCTGTAATTGACGGAAAAGTGATGTTGATGGGAACCGTGAAGACGGAAGCGGTGAAAACTCAGATCGAACGAATGGTGAAACAGGTGAGGGGCGTGAAGAGCGTCGATAACCAGATTAGCGTGATCGCGTAACAGGGATAAACGCGGATTGATTACGGATTTTATCCGTTTTCAATCCGCGTCGATCTGTGGCTTAACGATGTTTCGATAACAAGCTTTCCCGATTCACAGTTTAAGACCAGGCGACGTTCATCTCCATCTTCAAACGCTTCAACTGACTCAATCGGACCAGCCTCGGCTTCATTGTTCTGCAGCAACTGATCAACCTTAATCGGAAATTCAGCTTCCAACTCCGCGATCGCGACTCGCTGTGGCACTAATCCCATTTCGAGATCGAGGTAGATATTCCAGATGAACCCGATATCGAGCAGCAGGTACGCAGTTTCGTCCCAGATGAAATGACCAATGGGCGTAGCGCCAATCACGTGCGCAATCACGTGATCCTGATGTGTGTTTGTGTCGAGAACAGTCCACGCCATTTCAGATCTCAAACTTCATCAAACTCTTTGACTTCAGCGCCGCGATAGCCGCCGCAGTGAGCGACCCTAATCCTCCAATAACAACAGACAGCGGCGCGCCGATTAATCCCGCCAGCACGCCCGCCTCCAACTCGCCGAGCTGTGGTCCACCCATGAAAAACATCATGTTGATTGAGGTCATGCGCCCACGCAGATGATTGGGTGTGACGAGCTGCCGAATCGTCTGTCGTAATACTGTGCTGACAGTGTCGGCCGCGCCAGTAACCGTGAGCATCAATAACGAAAACCAGTAAGCAGTTGAAACACCAAACAAAGCCGTTGCCACGCCAAACACTGCCACCGATGCGACTACCAAACGTCCCTGTCGCTGCAAGGTTCCGAAACGAGCCAGCACGAGGGCGGTCAATACCGATCCGATTGCCGGAGCCGCAGCAAGAAACCCGTAGCCACGCGCGCCGACGTGCAGTTGCTCCTGCGCAAAGATGGGCAGCAACAATGTTGCTGAGGCGAAGAACGTGGCGACGAAGTCGAGGGTCATCGTTTGCACGATGATCGGCGTGTGCCGAACAAAACGAAGTCCTTCCTTCAGTGCCGCGAAACTCAGTGCATCCTTGCGTTCCTTTTGGAGTTCCAGTTTGCCGCTCGTTCGCATGGCCACAAGCGCCGCGATCACGGCCAGAAACGACAACGCGTTGAGTCCATAAATAATGCCTGGCCCAGTTTCCGCCAGCAAAAGGCCGGCAATTGCGGGACCGCCAATGGTGGCCACGTTGAAAACCATGATTCCAAGGCTAACTGCGTTGGGAAAATCTTCGGCCGGCACGAGGGCAGGCATCAGCGCCTGTCGCGCAGGAACATCGAAAGCAGACGCCGCGGCTGCAATCGCGCTCAATACATAAATCGGCCAAACACTCTCCACACCCGCGAGTGTGCCGGCAGTCAATAAAGCCGCGCACGTGAGCATCACGGTCTGCGTCACCACCATCAATCGCTTGCGATTAATGGCGTCAGCAACTACGCCGCCCGCGAGAGAGCACAGAATAATGGGTAGACCGCGGAAGAGTCCGACGAGGCCGAGTGCGAAGGGTGATTTGGTTAGGAGATAGACATGCCAGTTGATCGCAACAAACTGCATTTGCGATCCGGTAACCGAGACAATCTGGCCCAACCAGAGAAGGCGAAAGTCGCGGTGACGTAAGGCAGCAAATGCAGAATGATCCGAAGAACTCACGTATCGCCGTAGGATTCGTTCAACTTACGAAAATGGTAGGCCATTGCCGCGTGTCGCAGCAACTCCGCCATGCGATCGTGGTGTTTGCGTGCCGCCTCGATGAAAAAGCGCCAGAACTCGCGGCGGTCGTTGTCAAGCACGCCAAGTTTAAAAGCAATCCGCGCAAACGCTGCCACTGCTTTCAAGCCGTGGTACTGGTGCGCTTCGGGCACGTCCTGCGGGGTACGTTGCAGAGAGTCGAGCGCACGGCGGTAATACTCGCTGGGTTTATAGATCGTGCGCATGATCCTTTGATATCCAGTGATCAGTTTCTCGACGTCCATTTTGGGAATGAAGTTAACGGTGGCAATGGTGTTGTTTCCGGTGGCATCGGCGCCGAGCAGCCGTCCTTCCCTTTCGAGTCGTCTCCAGAGCTGCGTGTCAGGCAGGGCGTTCAACATGCCCACCATCGCCAGGGGAATGGCGCTCTCACGAATAAACTCGATCTGGCGTTCAAAGATGTCTTCGGGATCATTATCGAAGCCAACAATGAAACCGGCCATGACTTCCATGCCGCGACTTTGAATCTTGCGCACCGATTCCAACAGGTTGCCGCGGTTCTGCGTCTTCTGAGCTTCCTTCAGACTCTCTTCCACCGGAGTTTCGATACCGAGGAAAACGCGACGGAAACCCGCCTCTTTCATCGAGTTCAACAGCTCATCGTCGTCAGCGAGGTTGACGCTCGCTTCAGTCAACAGTGAAAACGGATAACCATTCTTCTTTTGCCATTCGATCAGTTCCGGCATAAGCAGGCGCACGTTTTTCTTGTTGCCGATGAAATTGTCGTCAACGATGAACAATGGACCACGCCAGCCAAGCTCTTTCAAAGCATCAAACTCCGCGATCATCTGTTGGTTACTCTTGGTACGCGGTGAGCGTCCGTAGATTTCGATGATGTCGCAGAACTCGCATGAAAACGGGCAGCCGCGCGAGTATTGAACGGACATGCAACTGTATCGCTTGAGATTGACGAGACTAAAATCCGGAACTGGCGTCAGCGACAACGGCGGGCGCTCGGGTGCCTTGTAACTCCGTTTGGCCTCACCGCGAGCAAGATCCGAAAAGAATTGCGGCAACGTGGTTTCGGCTTCGCCCTGGAAAATATGATCCGCGTCCGGCAGCTCTTCGATGGTGCTGGTCACGTATGGTCCACCGAGCACGATCAGTTTCCCCCGCTGCTTACTACGCTTCACTACTTCGTGCAGCGACTCTTTCTGAGCCAGCATGCCCGTGATGAAGACCATGTCGGCCCACTCAATCTGAGAGTCCTTCAACCGCTCGATGTTTAAGTCGACCAGACGCTTTTCGGAGTCGGCCGGTAATAAACTCGAGACCGTGATCAAACTCAACGGCGGAAACACACAGCGTTTGCCCTCGAACGGCAACGCGTGTCGAAAACTCCAATAGGTTTCGGGGAACTCCGGATTAACAAGCAGGATCTTCATTACGACGTCCTCCCAGACGTGGGCGCACTCTTCTCACAAGGTATAAGCGATGTTAGACGCGAAAGTAATTCGGGCGAGTAATAATTCTGTAAAAATAGGGTTTGGCAGATGATGACTGATTGTACACGGATTAGATCAGATCTCGTAATCCGCCCTGATCTGTATCACGGAATTGAGCGTTATTGTGCTATAAAATCCACTGCTTAACTCGCCCGATACTCGAACGCGAAGACCTGTCACCAGCATTGGTCTTTCAGGCAAATGGGGAGTTAGTATGACTTTATCAAGGGAAATTGAATTAAAAGTCGGACGCCGGTCCACTGACGGCATCGTAAGACTTTCACCGCATCCACCGGCGCTGCTGCAATTGAGCGTCAGTTATAAAGGTGAAAGATCTGCATCAGTGGTTCTTACCCGCGAACAGATTCAGACTTTGCGCGAGGCGTTAGCGGAGTTTGAAAACGAAATTCCGGAAACTAGTGGGATCACGGAATTGTGGGATCAGCGGGAAAGACGACTGGACGAAACAACCCTCAACGTCTGAACAACGCAAATCTGCGGCACTACGAAAGGTATATCGCATTATGAAGACACCGCTTTCACGCGCACTTGCTACCTTGTTAATCGTATTCTTTGCACTTTCTCCGGCGTGGGCCACCTGTGGTGGCGGGGGAGGGGGAGGAACTGGTGGTGTGGCCGGCGGAGCCCGAAACGAAGGGCCGGCACCTGCCGTTTATAAAGTGCCATGGAAGCTTTGGGAAGCAAGAACTGCACCTAATAAAGGTCTGGTCTTGTATTGGTTTCCGGCCAGCAACGACGAGGTCAAAAAATCAGCCATGCTGGCGTCGCGGATTCTGACTATCTATTCCGGACAGTGCGTCTCGATGACGGTGGCTGACGCCAAAACACCTGAGTTGCAACCAATCATCGGTGATTCACAGGTTCCCGTCGCCGTACTGGCCAACGCTGACGGAACTCCGATCAAGAAAATCGAAAACACCGCGGGCAAACTCAAGGTCGACCAAGTGGAGAAACTCGTTGAAGGCGAAATGAAGCAGCGCGAGACGACCCTTGAGACGTCCTTAAAGGAAGCCAAAGAAAAAGCAAAAGCCGGTGACAATCCAGGCGCAATTGCATTGCTCAAACCAGTCGCCGAAGAAAGATGCTTGTTTCCCAAAAAGGCGAAAGATGCTGCGAAAGAATTGAAGAAGTTGGGCGTGGAAGAGATCGGCAGCATTCCTGACTCACCAATTCTCGATCGAGTTAACGGCGCGCGTGTTGAAGCCGTTATGCGCAATGGTTTACGTGCCGAGATCGCCGAGCGTTATGTCACAGCGCTACGACTCTATCTCAAGGCTCATCAGATGGACCCTGCGGATCCAACTCCGCTTCGTTACCTCGGCGAACTCTATCGCCATCACACTGGCGAGTGGGACAAGGCCCGAGAGGTCTTCAACAAGATCTTAAACATGCCCTCTGATGCGATCGCACGCGCCGTAGCTCTTCACGGTCTCGGCAAGATGACGATCCACGATGGTGAGTTCAAAAAGGGCTTGTCGTTGATGGAACAATCAGTGGCTGAATATCCGTTGGCACTTGCATACCGAAATCTCGCCGTCTACTGGAACTCGGAAGGCGATCTGGAACAAGGCAACGCCTACACACAGAAAGCACTCGCGCTCGAGCCAAAGGATCCGTATAACCTCGTGTTTGCGGCGGTGTTTATGGCGGCGTCCGGACGTGGCGATGAGGCATTGAAGATCGCGCGGGAGAATCGCAGTCTTTTGCCTGCCTCGTATAACCTGGCGGCAATCTACGCACAAACAGGTCACCGGCGCGAAGCTCTCGCGCTCTTGCACCGGCACTTCTTCCGTTACGAACGTTATCAGGCAGTTCGTGCGAAGGAGATGATGGAAGCGCGTGTGGATGCGGTGTTTGATTCACTGCGGCAGGATTCGGCATTCCTCGCGCTGACAAGTGGCGCTGACGGCAAACTCCAGATGCCGATGCGCAACATGACCGGAACGATGAACCGGTAGTAGTAATCAAATCCAGTAGTGGCCACGGATTTTCACGGTTCCGCGTGAAGATCTGTGGCCTTACTTTAAGGAGACCACTCCCATAGACCCAGCGCCCAACTACCGCATCTGGCAAGTAATCACAGCCTCCGCCGTCGGTACCATGATCGAATGGTACGACTTTTACATCTTCGGCAGTCTTGCCGTAACCATCTCGCCGCTCTTTTATCCAAAAGGCAACAACACACTCGCGCTGATTGCGTATCTGTCGACATTTGCGGTCGGGTTTATCGTACGACCTTTTGGCGCGCTGTTCTTTGGACGCATCGGCGATCTGGTGGGCCGCAAGTATGCGTTTCTCGTGACGTTGCTGGTGATGGGTTTCGCGACCGCGGCGATCGGGTTTTTACCGACCTACGCGACGATCGGAATTGCCGCGCCGATTATTCTGCTTCTCATTCGTGTGCTTCAGGGACTCGCGCTTGGCGGTGAGTATGGCGGCGCCGCGGTTTATGTCGCCGAACATGTCCCGGATGAAAAGCGCGGGTTCTACACGAGTTTTATTCAGATTACCGCGACGCTTGGTCTGTTTGTTTCGCTGCTCGTAGGTATTGTGGTGCAAAACTCGATGTCGCGCGAAGCATTTAGTTCGTGGGGCTGGCGAGTGCCGTTCATCATCTCGATCTTTCTCGTCGGCATTTCGCTGTACATTCGACTGCGCATGAAAGAGTCGCCAATCTTCGCGCAGATTAAAAGCGCCGGTATGACATCAAGCCGGCCTTTAGTGGAAGCATTTACACAGTGGGACAACTTGAAACGCGTTCTGATCTCCCTTTTTGGAGCGACGGCAGGTCAGGGAGTTGTTTGGTACACCGGCCAGTTCTACGCGCTTTTCTATTTGCAGACGGTACTGAAAGTGAATCCTCGATCGGCGCAATACGTTGTGGCGATCGCGTTGTTACTCGCGGTGCCACTTTTTGTGTTTATGGGTGCGCTGTCAGATCGCATCGGGCGTAAATGGATCATGATGCTTGGGTGTTTGCTGGCTGCCATCTCGTACATGCCGATCTATGGCGCAATGCAACGTGCGGCTGGTTCGAACGTGGTGACCACGCTTTCGAAAGCAGATGATGTTACCGGTGCTATCAGTCTAATTCCGCAAACCAGTGTTAATGGCCAGCTCGAAGCGGCCAAAGAAGTCTTGCCTTATACCGATATTGGCACGTTGCTGGGATCGCCGGTCGCTTGGAAGTTGATCCTGCTGATTTTCATTCAGGTGGTCTTTGTGACGATGGTCTATGGACCAATTGCGGCATACCTGGTCGAAGCGTTTCCGGCAAAGATCAGGTACACCTCGCTCTCGCTTCCCTACCACATCGGCAACGGCGTCTTTGGCGGCCTCCTTCCCGTCATCGGCCTCTGGGTCGTCGCCGACACGGGCAACATCTACGCCGGCTTGTACTACCCGATCATCGTCGCCAGCGTTACTTTTGTTGTGGGATCGCTGTTATTGAAAGAGACGAAGAACACACTCATTTGGGACGAGGTTAAATAACCCTTGTCACGAGTTCTTGACGCTATTACGAGGTAGACGTAATCTGCGACTATGGACTACAAAGATTACATAACTATCGACCCAAACAAACGAGGTGGAAAGCCTTGTGTTCGCGGGTTGCGCATCACGGTTTATGAGGTTTTGGAATATTTGGCTTCGGATATGACCGAAGAAGAAATCCTCACCGATTTTCCTGACCTCACTCGGGAAGATTTAAAGGCATGTATCGCGTTTGCCGCTGACCGCGAACGTAAATTAATGACTATTCCTGCATGAAGCTGCTTTTTGATGAGAATCTCTCACCGAGGCTCGTCCAGCTCCTCGCCGATCTTTTTCCCGAGTCTGTGCACGTTCGAGATGTCGGTCTAAAAACGTCCGACGACCAATCGGTTTGGCTCTATGCGCAAAACAATCAATTCATAATTGTGTCGAAGGATGCGGATATGCATCAACGTAGTTTCGTATTCGGCTCGCCACCTAAGGTGGTGTGGGTGCGTCTGGGCAACTGTTCCACTACTGATGTTGCGAATCTCCTTCGTCGTCATCATGGAACATTGGAAGTATTCGAGTCCGATGAACTAGCGTCGTTTCTCAGCTTATCCTAGGTTCTAGTTATCGCTTCGATAGATAACCCCGTTCTTCATCACGAACACTACCTTCTGAAGAGTCGCGATATCCTTTAGCGGATCACCGGGAACGGCCACGATGTCGGCCCACTTGCCGGCTTTTAATGAGCCGATGTGATTGTCCCAGCCGAGGAGCTTCGCGCCGTTCGAGGTGCCGGCAACGATTGCTTCCATGGCGGTCATGCCGCCCCATTGAACCATCAATTCGAACTCGTGTGCGTTGGTTCCGTGAGGTATCACACCGGCATCTGTTCCGAAGGCGATCAAAACTTTATTAGCCACTGCACGCTTGAGGCCCTGACGCATGGCCGCGGCCGCTGCAAGGGCTTTCTCGGCGCGCAGTCCTGTCAGTATCCCACTCTTTGCCGCTCGCTCGACTGCTTCACCGGCTGAGAGAGTCGGTACCAGAAATGTTCCGCGTTCACGCATTAAACGCGCGCCTTCGTCATCGAGAAATGAACCGTGCTCAATTGACGCGACACCCGCCCGGACCGCGATCTTTATCCCTTCCGTGCCGTGCGCATGAGCGGCTACTTTGCGGTCCAACTTATGCGCTTCATCAACCATGGCTTTCATCTCTTCAAATGTGTACTGCGTGACACCGACCGCGTCTCCTTCCGACAACACGCCACCAGTCGCACAGGTTTTGATTACATCGGCTCCGTATTTGACCTGGTAACGAACGGCGGCGCGAATCTCGTCTGGTCCATCGGCGATGCCGTCCTCAATTCCACGCTCGAGCAACCCGGGCCGAAAACCGTTCTGATCACAGTGGCCGCCACGCATGCCGAGTGAGTGGCCGGCGGTCATGATTCGTGGACCAGGAGTCCAGCCTTCGTCAATGGCCTTGCGCAAGGCCATGTCATCGAATCTTCCCGCGGCGCCCACATTTCGGACAGTCGTAAAACCGGCCATCAGAGTGGCGCGCGCGTGCTGCACACCGAGAATCGCTCCGAATGACTCGTAGTCCCTAACGGCGGCGTTGTCGCCCGCTGGATCACCCAACACGCGCCCGATTAGATGGGTATGAGCGTCGATGAAACCGGGCATGAGCGTGACGTCGCCAAGATCGATCATTCTGGCGTTGCCTGGCACTCTGACTGTGGCCGCTGTTCCAACTGACGTAATCATGTTGTCAGTGATAACAATCACTGCATTGTTGATTGGAGCTGCTCCGGTGCCGTCAATCAATCTGGCAGCCTTTAACACCACGATGCCTTTTCCGATTGGAGCGTCAGGCGTGATCCGCGGCGGCGGAGTCTGCGCCAAAACAGACAAGCAGATTGAGTGGACCAGGAACAGTGCGGCGCCGATTAGTTTGAAGTTTTTCAAAATTATGCCTCTGAACCAGAGTTGTTGGGATTCGAGCTGTGGCATTGTAGTAGAGAAACTGAATTCTAGCGAAATGTGCGCAACAAGGTTGCTCGCCTGAAGCCATTGCGATAGGCTGGCGCAGCTTAACCAATATGGATCGCAGACAATTTAATTACAGCCTTGTGGTTGCTCTCGGATCGTTCGCGTTGCCTCCGTTGCCCACGCAAGCCGCACTTCGTGTAAACGGAAAACGGATCATGGACCATATCCACGCTCTCGCGGAGTTTGGCAAGAACCCGCAGGGCGGCGTCAGCCGTGTTGCATACAGCGATGCCGACAAACAAGGCCGCGAGTATGTTTTTGGGCTGATGCAGGCTGCGAAGCTCGACGTCAAAATCGACGCTGCCGGGAATCTGATTGGAAGCCGGAGCGGTAGTGCCAGCGGCTTGAAACCGTTGTTGATCGGATCACACGTCGACACTGTTCCCGAAGGCGGCAATTACGATGGCGTTGTCGGATCCATGGGTGCCATCGAGGTGGCCCAGACGTTGGCTGAAAACAACCTGACAACTCGTCACCCGCTTGAAGTCGTCATTTTTCAAAACGAAGAAGGCGGATTAATCGGCAGCCGCGCCATGGACGGCGAGTTGACGGAAAGAGAACTTGATCTCGTCAGCCGCAGCGGAAAGACCATTCGCGACGGGATCAAATTCATCGGTGGAGACACTTCGAAACTCGCGGAGGTACGCCGGCGCAAAGGCGATATTGCCGCTTACCTCGAATTGCATATCGAACAGGGTGCCGTCCTCGACAAAGAAAAGATCAACATTGGAGTGGTTGAAGGGATTGTCGGAATCAACTGGTGGGACGTCACAATCGAAGGTTTCGCAAACCACGCCGGCACCACGGCGATGAATAATCGTCAGGATGCACTACTCGCAGCGGCGAAGTTTATCGAGGCTGTCAATCGCATCGTGACGAGTGTGCCGGGCAGACAAGTCGGCACTGTCGGACGGATCAACGCACTACCAGGCGCGCCGAATGTAATTCCTGGAAAGGTAGTGCTGAGTCTAGAACTACGCGACCTCGACGCCGCCAAAATCAACATGCTTTTTGAAAAGATTCAGGCGGAAGCACAAAAGATTGCGACTGATAGCAAGACGAAATTCGACTTCAAGGAGATCAACGTCAACATCCCGGCGCCGACTGACCCCAAGATTCGTTCATTGATTTCTGACGCCGCTCGCGAGCTTGGTCTAACTACCAAACTGCTGCCGTCCGGTGCCGGTCACGATGCACAAGACATGGCGCGTCTTGGACCAGTCGGCATGATCTTCGTTCCCAGTGTCGCCGGCATCAGCCACTCGCCGCGTGAATTCTCCCATCCCGACGACATCGCCAACGGCGCAAACGTGCTGCTGCACACGCTGCTGAAATTAGATCGACAGTAAGAACCGGTTGTCTTAAATCGATCCACCTGCGTACTCTTAATTGACCGTTGAATGAATTTGCGCGCAACGTTGGAGGGCTATGCTGATACCTGATCGCCTCCCTAGCCTGATCGTCCTTGTCGGTTTCTGGGTTCCCCCTGCGATGGCAGGCTGTGTAGCGGCGTGGTCACTGCGTAACACTGAGCGGGCGCGCACCTTGCTGATCTACGCGGGGCTGGCAATCTTCGTATTGGGCTACGCTGCCGTGTGGTTTCTCTTCAACCTCGGCCGCATGCCACCCTACATACCCGGATCAACGATGGATCCAACTTTCGCGTCACCCGAGGCCGTCAAGTGGCTCGCCGTTGTCGCAAGTGCGCTGATCTTGCCCGGCAGCGCAATTGTCTGCGTGTTGGCGTTTCGCCTTGGCCGTGCACTCAGCCGGCGTCTTGCGTAATACAAAATCAAATTACTTGCATTTTAACAGCGGGGTCGATTTGAAATGTATCCCCGGATACCCTGAAGTTTGTTCAGCAACACTTGTGGCAATTGCAGTACTTTTTAGGTCAGGTCTTACCCTATTGCTTTGCGGGCTTCGCATCGAGAAAGTCGTTTATCATCGGGACGATCGTTGACATGCGGTTCATCACGGTAACGTGGGTTGTGTCGGGCAAAATTACCAATCTCGACGCCGAGCGCGGCCGCATGTCGCCGTGGATCTCACCGCCCTTCAGCCGGTACATTTCGGCGATGTGATCGAGCCGTACACCGTCGGCATCGCCGTGGATGAAAAACATCGGCGCTTTGGTGGCTTTGAGTTTGTCGGCGCCAAAGTCGTATGGTCGCAAAGCCGTCGCTTTAATGTGATTGACAAAATCCGGGAATTTGTCGGGCGTCGGGCTAAGTTTCTTATACTCGGCTTCCATGGGAGTGCCTTTGAACACTTCCCACCTGAATGTCGGCCAAAAGTCGTTCGCTTCCTTGACCCATCCGTCCCTGGCGTAGGGCGCTGAAATGCTGACAACCTTTCGCACTTTTTCCGGATGGCGGATCGCACACAACATCGCGACGCCACCGCCCAGGCTGTAGCCGATGATGTCCGCGCGTTCGATCTTGAGATAGTCGAGCAGCCCGGCCACATCGTCGGCGAGGTTTTCGTAAGATAGATCGCGGTTGATGTCGGCTGTACGCCCGTGGCCCTGCATTTCAACGGCAATCACTTTCCGCGTTTTGGAAAGTTCGCTGATCCACACACGCCAGTCGTCTGTAATTGCCATGAACGCGCCGTGGAGCAACACCACTGGCTCGCCGCTCCCCTGGATCTCGTAATACATTTTCAGTCCGTTAACCGGCGCGTAACCCGTCGCATTTTTCTGCCCTAATACGACACCCGAAAGGAGCATCGTGAGCACCACCGATAGGAAAAAAGCTGTTGTCTTCATGTTTGGTTTCCAATTCATAATTTTCCTCATGTGGCGAACATGCCTACGGCACTGACTCTACTAACACGTTCAAATAAAGCCGACTTCGCGATCCACCTTTCGTCCCCTATAATTTTGCCAGCAGATCTTCCAGGTTTTCCATTTGCGACATCGTTCCTTCCTTAAAGCCCATTTCGACCATCTTCTCCAGGCGTTCGAGGGACTCGTTGTAAATAGAAATACTGACCTTTGTCGTTCCGTCTTGCGCGCTGAAAGTCAGGTCCCAATCTGAGCCCGGCAGCTCAGGATTCTCATCTTCGTCCGCAAAAGCATTAAAGAACTTGAAATTGGTCTTTGGACTGATGGAAGTATATTTCTGAAGTGCCCAACGCTCGTGGCCATCCGGGCTTACCATTGCATAAAATCGTCGCCCGCCGACTCTAAAGTCCATAGCCTTTGTTCTTGATGAGAACGGTTTTGGCGCCCACCACTGGTCAAGAAGCTCGGGTTTTGTATATGCGTCCCAAACCAATGAAAGCTCGAACGCAAATTCTTTGGTTATGGAGACCGTCTTCGTCTGTTTGTCGACAATAAAATCCATCTTCATATTATTTTTCCTTTTCCTGTTTTTTAATTGCTGCCAGTAGGTCGTCAAGCTGGTTGAGCCGGGTCTCCCAGATCTTTCTGTATTGCTCTAACCATTTGTCGATCTCTTTCATTTTTTCGATCTCCAGCGAATAGTAAATTTCTCGGCCCTTTTGTTCCTGTGTGACCAGCTCGCATTCCGTCAGTATTTGCAGATGCTTGGAAACGGCCTGTCTCGAGGTATCAAAATGCTCGGCAAGGGCATTGGGCGTCATCGCCTGTATCGCTATCAGAGCAATGATCGCCCGCCTTGTCGGGTCTGCTATGGCTTGAAAAATGTCTCTTCTCATGATCTGGATAGCATTGTGCAATGAAACGGTTGCGGGTCGCAAGCGCAACCGAACGGTTTCGCAAATGCGCTTGTTGCATTTTTACAGGAATTGAAAGTTAGGAGGTCGATAAGAGCTGCTTTCGCAGCTCAGAAACTGAAAGTTTCTAACTGGAATTTTGAGGCTCCGATACCGCAAAAAAGTAAGGGCACGGGAATGTATACCCGCGCCCTCATTAAATTGGGGAAGTACTCACTTTACGGTTGTGAGGGATACCAATGTAAAAAACCGTCACTTGCACTTGCTGTATCCGCAATCACGGCAAAAGTCGCAACCGCTCGCGTGCTCGAGTTGGCCGTGGCATTCGGGGCAGATGCCGATCATGTTTGACATGATGGCGCCGGTGACGGCTTTTTGCTGGTGTTGAGATTGCTGTTTGCTCGCAACCGCACGTGCTGAATCAGGAAGATCCTGAACGCGGCGCACGGTGATCATGATGCATTCGGCAACGGCCTGTTCCGGTGAAGTAAGCAAGCGCTCGTTGAACCAAACAGCGTGTGTGCCGGTGACTTTATTCAAACTATAGGCTACTTCGGCCGCATCGAATCCGCCGCGCAGCATCTTCGAAGCAAGCAGACCCACGCCACCCGAGATTGGACCAGTAGCGAAAACTTCCTGGATCATTTCGCCGTCGTGATTAACGGTGACGTAGAGATTTTGGCCGTCGAACGGAATTTGCCAGGTAGCGCCGCGCAACTCGCGTGGCCGTTCGATTCTGATTGCAGTCACAGCGGGCACTTTGATCGTTTCGGAATGCTCGCGTGCAATCGCTTCCTGTCGCGCGGCAGAATCATCGGCGGCGGTCGCTTCCGCTGCGCTCACACCCTCATCCAACGGCTCAACTATCGCTTCCGGATTGCAGGCCACTTCACCCTTTGGCTCTTCGGCTTTCATCGACGTCAACACCTGATTATCTCGCGAACCATCACGATAGTAGCTGACCGCTTTGCAACCAAGTTGACGACCCAGGCGATAAAGCGCATCTACCGACTCCACTGTGTCGTTAACCGCACCATTGCACGTCTTCGACACACTGTTGTCGACGTTGCGCTGAGCAGCCGCGAGCACATGAACGTGCTGCTCAGCGCTTATATTCATCGCCGAGATAAAATGCGACGGCATCTCATGCTCGTGTTCCACGACGTGAATTGCAGCCGCATCTATCGATTCCTGATCGCATTGGTCAACATCAATACCGAGTGCCTGCGCCGCAAGCGTGTGCACATACGTGCGAGTCCCAAGCGTGTCTTTGCGAACGTAAGCCCAGGAGAAGTTTGGTTCAATACCGGAAGACGTTTCCGCCACCAGAGAAATCGTGCCTGTAGGCGCAATCGTCGTCACTTCATAGTTACGCGGCGTGAGCGGAGTGTCTTTCGGAATACCAATCTGATTGTAGAGAAACTCCGTGTAAGCTTCGCGGTTTGGCTCAAACTCCGGAAACGCGCCCTTCTCAGCACCAAGCCGGTTACTTTCCATCCACGATTCGCGGCGCACGAATCCCATCACTTCGTCCATCAAGTCGATCGATTCTGCTGAACCGTAAGTAATGTTCAGGTTCAAACAGAGATCGGCAAATCCCATGATGCCCAGGCCAACCGGTCTCGTGCGGTGGACCACGTCATTGATTTCGGGCAGCGGCCACGAGCAGGTATCAATCACGTTATCAAGAAAACGCGTGCAAAGATGCGTCACATTCCGGAGGCGATCCCAGTCGATTCGCTTTTGCGGATCGTAGAACTTCGCCAGATCGATCGAACCGAGGTTACAGGAGTTTGAAAAGTGGAGAAACTGTTCGCCGCACGGGTTGCACGAATAGATCGGGCCCATCGACGTCATCATGTGATTGTGACGATTCACTTCGTCGATGAACGCAATGCCGGGTTCTGCATACTTGTGGGCGCTTGCCACAATCCGGTTCCAGATATCAGGCGCGAAGATCATTCCCGGTCGAGGCGCTTCTTCGATTGCGCAACGGGAAAGATCAGCGTTCAGGAATGAATCGCGATCGCAAAATGTCACTGTCGAACCATCGGCACGGCGATAGATCACATAATCGCCGTCGCGAACCGGATCATAAATAGAGTCGGTCCATGGCTCGCCGTTGAATTCCAACTGGAACCACTCATCGTTATCAACCGCTTTCAGAAACCGATCGGTGACGTTAACTGAGATGTTGAAGTTCGTGAGTGAATGCTGATCGTTCTTGGCATGAATAAAACGCAGCACGTCAGGATGAGTGACGCGCATCATTCCCATGTTCGCACCACGTCGTACGCCACCCTGTTTCACAACGTCAGTCACCTGGTTGACGATGGTCATGAACGACACTGGACCAGAGGCAACACCAGTCGCCGAACTCACCATCGCGCCATGAGGCCGCAGAAACTCGTAAGTCATTCCAGTACCACCACCAGTTTGATGGATAGTGGCGGCAGCTCTTGCGTGGTCCATGATTCCCGTCAACGAATCCGGAACGTCCAGCACAAAACAAGCGGCGAGCTGGCCGTTGGGTTTACCGGCGTTAACGAGGCACGGCGTATTGGGAATGAATTCACGCGCCAACATCACCTCGCTCATCGCGTCAAAAAATAAGCCTCGCTTTTCACCCGTTTCGGCCTTCGCAACGTGACGTACAACACGTTCCACAATATCGGACCATTCCTCGTACGGCTTACCCTTTGAATCCTTCAGCGAGTAACGCTTGCTGACTACTTTTCTGGCATTAATTCCAAGCTGCTGCGATCTGCGACGGGGTGTAACTGCGGTGGAACCGACATTGTTATTTCCGACTTTTTTGCCGATGGCTGCGCTCATTAATCTCTGCCTTTCTAACGGGGAGCCCGAAGGAAGAATCGAATTTCAAAAACGGTTTTGCCAGGCGTATTACTACTTACTACGCGGCGCGTTAACTTAGAGTGTGTTGCTTTTACTCTGGTTGGCTCTTTCAAAGTGACGAACCTAGCCTGGAAAAGCAGCTCAAGGGGTTCGGCCGCTGCACCAGTCGTCACTTCGTCTCAAGCGGAGCGGAATATACTCCTTTGCAGGCGGAGTGTCAATATCTTGTGGCTATCTTTTTTTTCAACGCTATAGAGGGTGTTCCCTCAGCATTCACCTTAACAAACTAAAGTACTGAACCACGGCCAGTTCGCCCGTTGTAGCGCGATCAGACAGTTAAAACCAGTGAATTTAACGGGTTTACTTTCCGGAGGTTCCGGTATTGGACAGCATCAGCTCGTAATTACCGATATCGCGATTGTGGCTGTCGAGGGCGGCAAACGTGTCTGACGTCTCCTCGAGCATCTGTTTGGTCATCGCAATGGAGTCGCTAAGCTGCTCGAAATCGAGTGACGACACACGTTCGGGAGTGGGCAGTGTGACTACCTGGTCGTTTACCAGTCCGAAGAAGTTTTCGATTGACTGGAGTTGACCTTCGACCAACTTCACTGAGCGTTCTATGTCGTTAAACGCAGCGACGCGGCGTTTCAATATCTCAACGTTCGCCTGTTGAATGCGACGCTCACGATCGTCCTTCGCAGCTTCGACGGAACGCCCTGCCTGGACCAACTGGTTCTGCACGGCCTGACGATTGATCGAACGCAGGTGATGTTTGCGACGGCGGTAGACGTCGAGTAGATCGACAAAGTCTTCCCAGCGTTGATCCAAACTTTGAATGTTGTGAGGAATCTGTTTGGTGCCGGTGAATTTCTTGTAGTTTGAATAGATCTGATTTTTCATCCAGCGCAAGTATTCAACTGCTTCACGCTCGCGCGGATCAAACAATTTAATTTGTGCTTCTCGTTGCTGCTCACGCAGTTTGAGTAAACGCTGTTTCTCTCTTCGATCTACGAGACGACGATACACGGTAGTCGCAGGCACAGTGGCCAGGTAAAGGGTCTCGGTCGCTAAGGCGGCGACAAGTGGCGTCACGTCCTGCACGTATGCAGCGGCCACTGCAAAGCCGGCCATACCCCAAAAGTTTATTGGTTCTTTGAAAGCCTCTTTTAGATACTTCAGATCGATCTTAGGTAATTCCATAGAGAATTATGGCCACCGATTAAGCGCAGTTTTCAATTCAAGTCTTCAGCCTATGCGGCTCCCGCCCGTGCCGTTCTGACCACCACTACTGGTTTCGCCTTCAGCAGGAAGAGCTTGGGGTCTCGGGGCGTCTGAACCGGCGCCCAATAACCCCATGTCGCGTTTATACGCCAGCAGCTTGTCCTGCAACTGCATGTCCATCGCTTCGCGCTCGATGTCCTGCATTTGCGTATCTACGTTAGCAGATCCCAACTGCATCTTGGCTTCGGCGGCTGCTGCACGCCTGTCGATCTTGTCGCGCATCTCGTTAAATGTCGATGCGTCGTCGCCAAGCTGAAACGATTCCATTGTCTGAGCAAGCTGTTCCTGGAGTTTTGCCTGCTTCGACTGGTTTATCAACTGCATCGCCTCGGCGGTGCGGCGTTGCATCTGAAGCACGTAATTATCGCGCGCCTTAAGTGCCTGTTTCGATGCCGCGGTCGCGTGATCCAGTTGCTGAGAAGTCTTTTGCAGATCGACCTGTGCCTGTTGCAACTGGCCGATATAAGCAGTTGCAATGTCATCGCGCCCCATCTTCACAGAGGCGCGAATTTTGGAGTCGAGATCGACTACCTGCGTCTCCAGCCGCTCTTTATTTTTGGCGAGTAGTTTCTCGGTGGCCATCACCTGCGCGACGGAATTATTTAATTCCGGCACGCGGTCGCGCATATCGCGGATTGTTTGCTGAAGAAGGAGTTCCGGGTCTTCAGTCTTTTCGATAATCCCTCCAAAGAGGGCGCGCATTGAGCGCTTCATTCTTGTCCAAAGTCCCATTCCCGCTCATCCTCCGACAGCGAAATGTGAAAAACCCAACGATAGATCCTGCTTCAATCACCGCTAAATCCGGCATTTGCGACGTTTTTATGTACGACGCCTACGCGCAGGCGGTTTCAACTCCAGGCAAAAACTGAGCTTGGAGTATAACAGCACTATTAAAAGCTTTGTAGGGGCGGGCCTCGGGGTCGAGATCGCCGTTAAGCAGTTAGACCGATATCGCGGCGGAATTGAATGCCGGGCCAGTGAATTTTCGTCAATGCGTGGTAGCAAAGACCGAGTGCGTCCGAAAGCGTATCGCCGTTGGCGGTAACTCCCAAAACGCGGCCGCCGGTGGCAGTAATTTGCCCATCTTCGTTCGTCGCTGTGCCTGCGTGAAACACCTGAACTTGCTCAACCTGGTCAAGCCCCGCGATAACCGCACCCGAGTCGTATTTTCCGGGATAACCTTTGTTGGCGGCCACAACACAGGCGGACGCCCCTTCCGACCATTCAACTTTCAACGAGCCAAGCGTGCCGCTTTCGATGGCTTCGAATATCGAAACTAAATCAGTCTGCAAACGAACGAGAATCGACTGCGTTTCCGGGTCTCCAAAACGTACGTTGTATTCAAGTAGCTTTGGGCCATCCTCGGTGAGCATCAAGCCCAAAAACAGAATTCCTTTGAACGCAAAACCCTCCGCACGTGCGCCTGCCAAAGTCGGCTCGACAATCTCACGCACCACTCGGTCCTGCACACTTTCTGGCAGGACCGACGCGTCCGTGATAGTTCCCATCCCGCCGGTGTTTGGACCAGTATCATTTTCACCGATGCGTTTGTGATCACGAGCAGCCGGCATCAACGCATAGTCACGACCATCTGCGAAAACCAAAAGTGACGCTTCGCGCCCTGAAAGCGCTTCTTCGATCACTACCCGCTGTGCGGCTTCGCGTCCGGCAACGTGATGGACCATCAAATCGTCGATTGCGTGCATCGCCTCATCGCGATTACCAGCAACAACTACACCTTTACCTGCCGCCAGTCCATCTGCCTTAATGACGACAGGCGTTTGCGTTGGTCCAAACACTCCGCTTTCTAAAAATCTTTTAGCCTCATCCGCTGTTTCCGCGACACGATAATTTGCGGTCGGCACTCCATGACGCGCCATGAAATCCTTCGCAAATATCTTGCTGCCTTCGAGTCGAGCTGCGTCAGCGACAGGTCCGACAATCCGCAACCCGTGATCGTTAAACAAATCCACGATTCCTGCGACCAACGGCGCCTCCGGACCGACAAACGTCAAATCGATCTTTTCTGCCTTTACAAACTCGAGTAGCGCTTCATGATCGTTCACCGAGATATCTACGGTGTGTGCTAGTTGACCAGTCCCTGCATTTCCCGGAGCACAGAAAATCTCGACGGGCTCAGAGGTTTTCTTAATGGCCCAGACGATGGCGTGTTCGCGTCCGCCGGACCCGATAACCAATATTCTTTTCATATTTTGAAGCGCGGATGCTCGCATCCTGCAAGAAAGCTGTCAAGCTAGTGTGTTTTAGGCAGGATTTACCTTGACACAATTTCGCCATAGTTATATACCAATTGGCCTATCACAGCTTCGGCTGGAACCTTTACCCTCCTTGGTAACAAACCGAAGAGCGTACTTGTTCGAATTTATTTTTCTTTATCGCCCGCCGGCATCATGTTATCTAGGTTATCGGACCCGAGGGGGAGTAGATCATGGCACAGACGGAAGCCGTTCAGGTAATGGAAAGAACCCAGGAGAGTGAGTTTCAGGATCGCGCGATCAGGTGCGTTGACTGCAACGAAAACTTCATCTGGACTGCCGGCGAGCAGGTGTTCTTTCACGACAAGGGTTTGAAAAATGAACCAAAGCGATGTAAGCCATGCAAACAGGCAAAGAACGAACGCCTGGCTGCCATCGCCGCCGCGCAGTCGTCGGGAGTGCGACAGCGTATCGAGGTCTCAGTGCAATGTGCACAATGCGGACAACAGACCACCGTTCCCTTCTATCCATCCCAGGGACGCCCGGTTTATTGTCGTTCGTGTTTCCTTGCAGGAAAAACTCCAAACGCCGAAACCGCACAGCTCTAACAACTGTTTTCGACAACCAATCACCCGCCAACGTGCACGATCGGGCGTCGGTTCGAATCTTTCTCTGCCTTGCGTAATACTTCGTGTGTGACTGGTGCCGTGTCGCCCTCACCAAACGCAATGTACTTCAGCAAATAAGAGATCGGATTTCCTTCGCTCCAGCCGAAATAAACGTGCGGAAGCTTGCCCATCTCGTCTCGCAGATATAATAAAAACGCAGCGATTGCATTTGGCACTGCAGCCGACTCAGTTCGCAGGATCCGGTATCGATCCACACTCTCGCCACGAATCGAGAGGGTGCCGGAAAACTCGGAAGCATCTCCTGCAGTTACTTCAAAAAAGAGAATCGGTTCTCCGTCCGGAATATGGTTACTATTTCGCTTCTCTTTTTCCTTGAGCGAGTATTCATCCGCGTCGCCTTTATCACGCCGGTTGGCAATGATACGAATCGTTCCCTTCGCCGCGTCTTTGATGAATTGCCGCGCCTGATCATCCAACTCAATTCGTTCGACGCGGAGTTCGGTTGAACGATACACACGCGAGAAGAGTGAAGCGAGAATGATCGTCAGGATAAAGAATGAAGCGATCTTTATGCCTTCGGGTCGCTCGTGAATGTTTTGAATCGTCGTGTAAACGAAGACCAACGCGATCAGCAAATAGAGATACCAATTTTTCTGTTGCCGTCGCGCCGTGAGTGTTACAGCGATAGCGGCCGAAGTCATCAACACCAGCACACCGGTAGCGTAAGCTCCACCTTGCGCATCGACGTCGGCTCTGAAAATCAAAGTGACGGCAAAAGCGATTACGGTGATTACGATCACGAGTGGACGCGCAGCCCTGGCCCATTCGGGCGCCATGCCATAGCGCGGCAGGTAGCGCGGCACAATACTCAGCAATCCGGCCATCGCCGAAGCGCCTGCAAACCACAGAATCAAGATCGTGCTGAGGTCATATACCGTTCCAAAAATATCCCCAAAGAATTCATGGGCCAGGAACGAAATAGCGCGACCATTTGCTTCGCCACCTTCAGCAAATTTCTCCGGTGGGATCAATGTTGACGTTATAAAGCTGCTGGTGATGAGCAGCACGCTCATGATTAATGCCGCTGAGCGAAGTAGTTTCCTGGTATTACGAATGCGCCCGCGCAACAGATGTCGCGCTCTGATTGCCGTGTGGCCGGCACGAGTTGATTGAATGCTGGCCCAGTCGTCTTCGCTGAGATCTTCTTCACCCTTAACCAGCGGCATTACAGCCACACCGGTCTCAAATCCTGAAAGTCCAAGCGCCAACTTGGGAAACAAAATTAGCGAGAAACCGATGATCAGCCATGGATTTCCGCGAACATTCGGGTGTTGGAAGAGTGCTTCTTTCCATTCCGGGAAATGCTGTGGATGAGTGGCGAGTTCGTAGAGACCAAAGGTAATAACGATTACGTTCAGAAACAAGTAACTGAAAACAAGCAGCACCGCAATTCCGATCGCTTCCTTGAAGCCGCGCAGAAAAATCGCGCCGAGGATTGCAATTAAGGCGATCGTTACGCCGATCTGGTGCTTCAATACTTCAGGAGTGAAAGGATTTTCAATGACGTGCGCGGTGGCGTCTGCAGCAGAGAGTGTGATCGTGATGATGAAGTCGGTAGCGACGAACCCGAGTAATACCAATACAAACAGCTTTCCCTTCCAGCGGGAAAGCTGATGTTCCAGCATCGATATCGAACCCTCACCGTGTGGACTCTCTTCAGCAACGCGGTTGTAGATTGGAAGTGCGCCAAAAAGTGTGAGCAGGACCAGGACGAAGGTTGCGATAGGTGAAAGCGATTGAGCGGCGAGAAACGCGATACCGGGTTGATATCCCAGAGTCGAGAAATAGTCGACCCCGGTCAAACACATCACCTGCCACCATGGATGTTGTTTGTGAGGGGCGGCGTGCTCGGCGTCTTTTTGCGCGGAGCCTTTGAATAGCCAGAGTTTAAAACGTCTTCCTGCGACTCTACGAGTCAACCGACTGAGCATTGCTGCCCTTCCTTTGGCCTACGAGGTTAGCTGTCGGACTCGAACTGGAAGTGTTCGTCGTGAGCTTTGCGCCACGATTAGCCCCGGTGTTTCGAACTTTGCGAAACAGTGGTTCCCCCGCGTTGTAAATGATCTACAACTTCGGCAGACATTAAATTATCAACGAACGTGATGTTACTCCCGGCGCGTAGCGGAAGCAACCACTACCATTGAAGCCTTAACCACCAACGTGCACGATTGGCCGTTGATCCGGATCCTTTTCAGCCTGCCGCAAAACTTCGTGCGTTACAGGGGCGGTGTCACCTTCGCCAAACGCGATGTATTTGAGCAGGTACGAAACAGGATTTCCTTCACTCCAGCCAAAGTAAACATGCGGCAGTTTTCCTGTTTCGTTTCTGAGAAACAGCAGAAACGCCGCAATGGCATTCGGAACTGCCGGTGATTCAGTACGCAGTATCTTGAACCGATCAACCGTCTCACCCCGAATCTTCAACACACCTGAAAACTCCGAAGCATCACCGGGCGTGACTTCAAAGAAAAGAATGGGCTCACCTGCCGGGATATGATTATCGAGTCGCTTCTCCTTCTCTTTTAGTTCGTACTCAGCGCATCACCGCGATCGATGCGGTTGGTAATTATCCGCACCGTGCCTTTTGCGGCCCGGCGAACAAACTCACGCGCCTGATCGTCCAGTTCAATACGATCCACGCGTAACTCGGTCGACCGCCAAACACGAGAGAAAAGAGAGCTCGCTACGATCGCCACGATAAAGACAAACGCGATCTTTATTCCTTCAGGCTGCTCGACGATGTTGACGACGGTCGTATAGATAAAAACCAGTGAGATCACCATAAACAACCACTGCACATTTTGACCCCGACGCCGTGCTGAAAGCGTGACGGCAATCGCGGCAGAAGTCATAAGTGCAAGCACGCCGGTCGCGTAAGCTCCACCCTGGGCATCGACGTCAGCCTTGAAGAGAATGGTGACGATAAAACAGATCAACGTAAAAACAACTACGAGGGGACGTGTAGCGCGAGCCCATTCAGGCGCCATTCCATAACGCGGCAAATACCTGGGCACAATGTTCAGCAAACCGGCAAGTGCGGACGATCCCGCGAACCAGAGGATCGAGATGGTGCTCAAGTCGTAAATCGTCCCGAACACATCGCCCAAATAGTAGTGGGCCAGAAATGCCAACGCGCGACCATTAGCACTTCCGGCTTCCTGTGTATCAGTCTCGGGACGAAACTCCTCGGCCGGAATCAACATCGTGGTGATGATGCTGCTCGCGAGCAACAGGAAACTCATGATCAGAGCCGCAACTGTAAGCAGCTTGCGAGCGTTGTGAATCCGGCCCATTAACTGTGCCGGCGATTCGCCGCCACGCGTCACATGCGTTGCCTCAGGTGCGTGAAAATCGCCATTCACGTCGCCCTTCACGAGGGGCATCACTACCACACCGGTTTCAAATCCCGACAAACCAAGCGCCAGTTTTGGAAATAGGAGGAGAGCAGTCCCGATCATCAGAAAAGGACTGCCGTAATTACCAAACAGCGCGCCTTTCCAGTTCCAGAGCACTGTGGGATGCGTGGCGATCTCGTAAAACCCAACGGCAACAATCGTCAGGTTAAGCGCGAGGTAAATCGCTACCAAAACAACGGCAATACCGATCGCTTCTCTGAATCCGCGCAGAAAAATCGCGCCCAGAGCCGTGATTAAAACGAGGGTCACGATGATCCGATGATGCAGAAAATCCATATGCTCCAAAACAAATGGATTCTCGACGATGTGAGCCGTAGCGTCGGCCGCGGAAAGCGTTATCGTGATGATGAAGCTGGTAGTTGCAAAGCCAAGCAAAGCGAGAACAAAAAGTTTTCCCTTCCAACGCGAGAGCAAGTTCTCGAGCATCGAGATCGAGCCATCACCGTGTGGGCTTTCAGCAGCCACACGCCGGTACATCGGAAGCGCGCCAAATAAAGTCAGGAGTATGAGAACGAGAGTGGCAATCGGAGAGAGTGCGCCGGCCGCCAGGAACGCAATACCGGGTTGATAACCGAGCGTGGAAAAATAATCCACACCGGTCAGACACATTACCTGCCACCACGAGTGTTGCTTATGCGTGGTGGAGTCGTGTCCTGCGCCGCTTCGTTTTATGCCCTCATAAAACCAGAGCTGAAACTTGCGTCGTGATCTCTGCAGCAACCCCATCGTAACGTCAATTCATGCGACCCACTTGTACATCTGCCGCCGAGCACTTCACGCCTGACAAAAAAAGCGGGCGGGGACCTCCCACAGTCCCCACCCTAAGGCCACGTGTCCTCACCCCACGCGACCACTTCGTCCACCGGGGAGGTGAACGCAAGCGGATTATGCAATAGTCCGTCTAAAGTTTCAACCTGGTTATTGTTTTAGTGGAAACTCGCAACAGTCGTTGCATAGAGACGCTGGTGCAGAAAAAATTTATAGACCATATAAGCAACTTCAATTGAAAGAGGCGCGGAAACGCTCAGCGTTTCTCTCAACGGCGTCGCTAACAGTTATCTCTTTCGCCCTGCAACACCTGGTGCATCATTCGCCTGGGCCATCTCAGATCCCGGTGTATCCGTGTGTGCAAGATCCGAAAAAGCCACGATCAACAACAGCGCAGCAATGCTGATGGTTGACAAGATATACAAGATGGCGGTGCGTTCGAGGTAAATCAAAGCGATTACTACTGCGGCAACACCCAGGGCCCAGAGGACCGTGATCATTTTTCTACGCCGGCGATCGCCGGCCAGTGTTTTCGTATCCATATTTTTATTTATGCACTAATAAATGATTCGAGTCGGTATGAAAGTTCCCGTGTTGGTGATGGCGCCCGTTAAGCCTCCAGTTAAAGCGCCTACCAAAGTGGAACCAATGCGAGTGGATGAAAACATGCCCGCTTCGCTCACTTCAACCACGTCGTATGGTTGCAACACGAAGTCAGGCTTCTGATTTTTCTTGATCGCATTTACGTCGATCTGGATGATTTCCTGAGCGGTTGACCCGGGCACTTGTCGATAAATACGCACGTCAGTCAATTTGGCTTCTTTTCTGGCTCCGCCAACCATCGCGAGGGCACGCGTCAGGGTCAACTGGTCGCGTAAATAGATGCCGCCGGGCGACATCACCGAACCGGTAAAGTAAACGGGCTCTGCTTCCGTCACGAGGACGTAATCGCCGGGACGAATAAACGGATTAGCGTCCGCTTTCCCCGTTCGTAGTTCTGAGATCTTGATGATTTGCAGCGGAATTCTGGTGCCGTCAATTGGAGCGGCCTCAGCTTCTTCGCCTGGCTCCGGGCACATTAACGGTTCCGTGTGAAGAATCTGAATCGTGCCTGCGGCCCGCTCGGTAAATCCGCCTGAAACAGCCATAAGCTCGTTCAAGCGCACTTTTCGTTTCATCTCAACTCGCGTCGGGGAACGCACGGCGCCAAAAACCGTCGCCGGCTGGCGGCTATTTCGTTCGGTGATACGTACACTCACCTGCGGATTGTTGATGAACTTCGCGTAGGCGGCAGCGATGTCCTTCTGAATGTCCTTGTCGCTGCGACATTTGGCCTTGATGGGCGTCTCAAGAAACGGTAGTGAACTCAGATTGCCGTCACCATCTATCGACGCAGTACTGCTCAACTCAGGCTGACCAAAAACACGGACATCGACCACGTCGCCGGGACCAAGCAAATACGTCTTAATCCCCTGGATGTCGAGCCCGGACGACTGCGATCCAGCCGGTGGCGCAGTTTGTTGTGGCTGAGATTCCTGCGCGTAAACTGATCCCGCAAACGCACACATCAACGCCAAAACTAAAACCAATGATTGCTTAATATTCATTCTCAGCACCTCAAACACTGAAGCTTACGTTTTCCTGGGGGCAATAGCCAGCGCGCTCGTTTTATGGTATCGGGCGCACCAGATTACTTCGCGGCACGTTAAGAAATATGCTGGCGAGCGCCTCCCACCATTTGAGACCGCCCAACATTCCATAATCGGCCACGTCAATCACGTCGTATGCTTTCAAAAGAACGTCGGGACTCTGATTTTTCTTGATCGCCGCGTAATCGACTTTGATTATCTCCTGTTCGGTTGAACCAGGGACTTTCTGTCTGTAAATCTTTATTTCCGAAAGGCTCGCGTCTTTTCGCGGACCACCAACAATTGCCAGGGCGCGGCTCAGTGTTAGCTGGTCTCGCATCAAGATGCTTCCGGGTGCGGTTACGCTGCCCATAATGTAAACCGGTTCAGCCTCTGTCACCAAAACGAGGTCGCCAGGCCTGATAAATGGATTAGCCGCCCCCTTGTGCAAATCCGAGATGGCTACCACCTGCAGAGGCACCGCCGTTCCATTAATTGGCGCTGCTTGCCCTTCTTCGCCCGGTTCCGGACACATCACCGGTTCGGTATGCAGAATTTGAATCGTGCCCGCCGCTTTCTCACTAAAGCCGCCCGCAGCCGCAATCACCTCATTAAGACGCAGTTGACGCAGCGTAGGAACCTTCGTCGCCTGACGCACCGCGCCGTAAATCGAAGCCGGCGTCCTACTATTGCGTTCGCGAACGAGAACTGAAACCTGCGGATCCTTAATCAAACGCGCATAGGCAACCGTTAAATCGGCTTGCACCTGCCGTTCAGTGCGGCACTTTGCGATGACGGGTTCGATAAAAGGCAAAGAACTCACATATCCATCGCCATCAACCTGCACATTCCGGCTGGTAAAAGTAGTGTCGTATACACTCACTTCGAGCACGTCGCCCGGTCCAAGCAGATACGGACGATTTGCCGGTGTCGCTGAGTTACTTTTCGACGCCGGATTCTGCGCCTGGACTAAACCCCAAGCACAGCACGCGAGCAGCATCCACACACCGACCGAACGTTGAATGTTCATAAGCTCTGGGCCTTTTTCGAAAGGATGAGATCAGCGAACTATTGCTGCCGTTCCGTTACTTTGGAGCGCCGGTGTTTTTTCCGCCGTCGCAACGTTCCCGGCATGACAAAACCAGTGAAAAGTAAGTTGCAATGATCGCACAAAAGGTGATAGATGCCAACCAGACGCATCGGCAAGGGCGTGCGTTTATAGCCCCTGCGAATTCGCGAACTACCACACTTCGGGCACTTCTGAGCAAACATTAAGGATGATTTGGACCAGGCTCCTCCGGCCGACGTTGTTGCACGTCATTTCCGGTTCGAAGTCTTGCTTTTAATCGTTCGATTTCAGCTTCGATTTTCGCGGTTCCTGCCAGCCGAACATCCGCTTTGACCACATCCTGGTTGAGGTAAAAGAGCGCGTCGCGATAACGATCGATCGCGCGGCGGTAATGACCTTTGAACGCCGATCGCTCCGCCAGTTCGACCCAGTGGGCTACTTTCACTGAGGCAATGAGTTCATTGATCGCGACTCGCGATTCATTTAGTTCCGCTTCATCCGGATAAACCCGCAAAGCTGAATCGATACATTCAAGCGCTCGGGTGGCGGTCTCAATCTTATCGAACGTACGGGCGCGCTGTTGTGCCTCGTAAGCCAATAACTGCGACTGTGTTCTGGCCCACGTCAAGAGATGATGACGATGCAATGCACGAACGCGGTCTTGTCCGGCGCGTAACGCAATTCCCTTCTCGCTGCCATGGCTTCCCGATCGGATTGCCTCTTCAGTGTTGGCAAGATAGTCGTGGCAAAGTTGGGCCACATCGAGGTGTGATTCAGGACTGGAACCCGGGCGATCGGCGGCGGCAGAGTGCTTCTGTATCGCTCGCAAGGCAGCGGAATGTACCGAGGCTGAGAATCCCTTCTTCTGGCTTCGTCCAGTTTGCCGAGAACGGCTCGACGGCTTTTCATGAATCCCGTTCTCTAAAAGATAACGAGTCCAGGCACGTCGCATCACCACTTCACGCGCCGAAAGCGCCACCAACAGCACCACGCTCGCGGCGAGCCCAGCAGGAAGCCAAGGAGCTTCATCACCGCCGCTAACGAGAATCCACCACAGTCCAAAGAACAGCGCTACAGCAATTACAATCGCGCAGATCAGATAACCTGTACTCGAAGGCATACGACTACGATGCGGACGCTCGCGCAGGTCAGGACGCGAATGGGTGCGCGAGTTTCTAGGAAAAAACTGATCCGCCGAGTTGTTTCGCAAGTAACTAAACCTCAGGGCTCGGGCCGAACCAGCTACGAAACGTTACACAAACAGTGTCACCGCTTTATCTGGGGGGATGACCTCACAAGGCACTCAGGGTGATAATAGTCGGCTTTTTGGGATTGTGCTGTCAATATATGACTTCTGAAGTACAAATCCGCAGCCTTATTGAAGGACAAACAAATATGAACGACAGGCAATTCACAGGCAAAGTGGCTTTCGTGACCGGCGCCACTTCCGGTATCGGACAGGCTTGCGCGATCGCTTTTGCGGCCGCTGGAGCGAAAGTAGTGGGCGTAGGACGAAACGAAGAAGCGCTCCGAGAGATTGAAACAAAGATTCGTGAACTCGGTGCAGAAGCATTAACCATTCGGGCAAATCTTGCTGATGAGCAGGAAGCTGAACGCGCGGTCCAGCATGCGACTAGTGTCTTTGGCGGCATTGACGTTTTGGTTAATGCGGCGGGCCACATCAGCAGCGGTACGATCGAAAACACGTCGCTCGATGCCTGGGACGACATGATGAACGTTAACGCCCGAGCGCCGTTTCAGTTGATACAAAAAGCGCTGCCAAGCTTGATTGAGCGGCGCGGGAACGTCGTCAACATCTCGAGTGTGACGGGATTGCGCGCGTTTCCCGGTGTGCTTGCCTATTGCGTTTCGAAAGCAGCATTGGACCAGTTAACCAGATGTGCTTCCCTCGAACTCGCGGCTAAAGGCGTACGAGTGAATGCCGTCAACCCCGGAGTTGTGGTGACAGAAATTCACAAACGTGGCGGCATGAGCGAAGAGGCATATGCTGCATTTCTCGAACATTCTAGAACGACACATCCGCTCGGGCGCACTGGAAAACCAGAAGAGATCGCCTCGCTGGTCCTGTTTCTCGCATCGGATCAGGCGTCGTGGATCACTGGCGCAACCTACTCGATCGACGGTGGTCGCGCCCAAACCTGTGCCCGCTAATGGTTGGCGAATTTTGAAAAACTACTGACAGTTAAGCAGCGGTGATCGGCATTTGTGCTTTTTGTGCCTTTTTGTAGCCTGCTATACTCCGCAATCTCAATGACCGCACCAAATCCATATCCCAGTACAGCGCCAACCGTGGTGATTAGCACTCCACGGCGGATCAGCGCGATCCGGCTCGTGCTCGCAATCGTTGCGATCTTGATCGCGCTATTCATGGGTTTGTTAGTCCTGCTGCTTATCGGAATCGAGACTGGTCCGGTCGCGTTGCTGCTTGGATTAATAACGGCCACGATTCCAGTGCCGATTTATGTTGCCCTGGTGTTGTGGATCGATCGCTATGAGGCCGAACCGCTCTGGATGCTGGCGACGGCTTTCGGTTGGGGCGCGCTGATCGCAACCTTCTTCGCCTTTGTGGTGAACACGGGCAGCATGGGTATTGTCAGTCTGCTCGCCAATGCCGAAGCCGGAATGGCATTTTCGGCCGTCATCTCCGCTCCGATTGTCGAGGAAACAGGAAAAGCACTGATACTTTTCATCTTCTTCTTTTGGAAGAAAGACGAATTTGACGGTGTCCTGGATGGCATCGTCTACGCCTCGATGGCCGCACTGGGATTTGCGATGACGGAGAACGTCCTTTACTACGGCAAAGCCGCAGCAGCGGGCGGTGGCGGAGCATTAACGCTCGTCATGATCATTCGTGGTTTCTTTGCGCCGTTCTCTCATCCGTTGTTCACCAGCATGACCGGAATTGGCTTAGGGCTCGCGCGGCAGTCTTCTAACATCGCCGTTAAGATCGCGACACCGATCCTCGGTCTGTTGATGGCGATCTTCATGCACAGCATCTGGAACGGATCGGCGGTATTCGGTGGCGGCGGCATATTTGTACTCACCTATCTACTCGTGATGGTTCCGGCGTTTTTCATCATGCTGGTGGTGATTGGGCTGGCGCTTCGTCGTGAGGGACAGGTAGTGCGCGAATTTCTGGTAATCGACCTCGAGCGCGGCATGTTTACGCAGGACGAGTATAAACAGCTCGGTTCGATCACGGGACGAATGGGATCTTCATTGAGCGCACTCACCAAAAGCGGTTTCAAAGAATGGCGCGCCCGAAAACGCTTCAATCAACTGGCAAGTGAGCTGGCTTTCCATCGCTGTAGATTATCTCGAGGCGATCAAGAGGCAACACAGGAGATGCGCGATCGGGAAGCCGCGTATCTGTATGCGTTGCATGAGCTGATCAAAGAACTCCGAAAGGGCTAGCAGCACTCCTCCCGTTATTAGTGCTCGCTGACTGTCTAGTTTCTGGCTTATACTTGGCGCGAATTGCGCAAGGCAATTTTTCAGCAGAGCTGAAAGCTCGTGAGAATCCAACTTCTACCTAGCACCTTCGACGCCCAGGGCATGGCAACCCTGGATCAGCGTTTGACCTGCTTTCTAATCGACGACTGCGTAGCGGTGGACGCCGGCAGCATAGCTATAGCTACGAGTAACGAGCAACGCTCTAAAGTCAGAGACATCATCGTTACCCATCCTCACATGGACCACGTCGCCAGTTTGCCGATCTTTATCGACGATCTTTATCCCACCTTAAAAGAACCGATGCGTGTTCACGCCACCGAGGAAGTGATCGGTCTGCTCGAGCGCGATGTTTTCAACTGGAATCTTTACCCGCGGTTTTCTGATTTGAGAAACGACTATGGTCCAGTGATGGAGTATTGTCCGATACCGATCGGCAAACCATTTTCAGTGGCCCATCTGACGGTGATTGCGGTGCCGGTCAACCATATCGTGCCGACGGTGGGTTTGGTTATGTCAGACGGACAGAAGAGCGTGGCGTTTAGTTCCGACACCGCGGAGACAGAAGAGTTCTGGAGAATTCTCAACGAAATGAAAAAGCTCGACGCTTTATTAATTGAGGCGTCGTTTCCGAATCGCATGTCGAAACTGGCGACAGTTTCGCGTCACTTCACGCCCGCTTCACTGGGCCAGGAGTTACAGAAACTGACGCACAACGGCATGGACATCATGGCGGTCCATCTCAAACCGAGTTACCGCGATGAGATTATTCAGCAGCTCAACGCCCTCAACATTCCCAAACTGCGCGTAATGGAACCCGGCCGGGTTTACGAGTGGTAGGAAAATTGGCAATTAAGTAGCCGGCCGGTCGAATTGAATCGGGTCGAATTCCTTTTCCGCGTGTTCGCCGTCAACGCCGTGCAGCGAAACGCGCCCGCTGGCGAGCAACTCTTTAACTAAGAACGTTCGCTGTTGCCGGTCACGTCCCGGCATCAGCTCAGCTCTGAACGTGACCTGCATCCCTGGCCTGGCCCAAACACCAATAACTTTCTTTTCTGCGGGCACGTTCTTTTTCTTCCAGTAAGCACTGGCAGCGCCGACGGCTCCTGCGCCGATAGCCAAACCGCCTAGCAGCCATCGAGTGCTCTTTTTCATTATTTATTCGCAGAGCGGATCGAGTCTCGCGGTGATCGTCGGCAAACCGCTGAGCGCTCGTTCCGCATTTAGCGGCGTGAAGCTGGTCCACTCGGCCGGCACGCTGGCCTCAGCAAAAACGGCCTCCACCGGACATTCCGGCACACACGCGTCGCAGTCGATACACGTCTCAGGATTGATGACCAACATGTCGTCATCGAGGTGGAAAGCTTCCACCGGACAAACAAGCGCACAATCAGTGTAACGACAGTTAACGCACGGTTCGGCGACGACGTAAGTCATTTGAACTATGGCTCCTTGAAGGGAAAAGGAATTTTTGAAACGTCTGACGGACGAATCTTAACCAGAAACAGTGAGAAGACACAATAAACTAATGCCAGTTTCAAATCTCATTAGATGAACTTGACTTTGGCAAACGCCAACGCTGTGGAGGCACACCTTTCCTCAAACTCGTAAAAACGCAAGTCTGTGCAGTTAATAGCTGTTTGGGAAAGTCAGCGAGATCAAGTCGCGACTAGCATCAGCCGCAGCATTTGCCAGGCAAGACGATCATCCTTACCATTCCCGGCGGTCGCATCTATTTTGAATTTACGCTAGAACAGTTTGCTGCCGATTTTTGCATTGGCGAGAGGGGTTACTATCGTCGCCTCTCCGCTGTCAGCCTTGGGATACTGCACGCCGAGACAAAGAAATTCCGATACTGTTGCTCCCACTTGCCTTGGCGCAAAATTCAAGACTCCGAGGATAAGCTTGCCAACCAACTCCTCGTTACTGTGTTTAGTAAACCGGCCCACTGACGTTCTGACGCCAAACCTTCCGAAGTCTGCCTTAATTACATAGGCTGGTTTTAATACTTCCTCGGCTTGTTCGATTGAAAGTACACGGCCAAGGCGTATATCTAGCTTATCGAAGATCTCTTCTTTCGAGACAATTGGTTTGGTTTCTTCAGCCATAGATCAATATCTCAACCCACCTTCTTTCCGAACGCTATAAACATCTCTCCATGCTTCTCAGGATAAAGAGATCTCACCGCTAAATCAGCTTGAGCTGCGAGCTGAATATCACCTGAGCGAAGATTTTCTATCCCCAAATCGTAAACTGCAATTTGCGGCAGCAGGCAAAACGGGCGGATCTGCATCTCTTGAAAACCTGCTGTTGTCAATAACTCATGCATTCTTTCGGTGCTGGGCGAGTTTTGACGAATGAGATCTTTCTGTCTTTCGTTGTAAATAGATAAATATGACAGATGACTACAATCCATGTCCCAGGTGGAGATCGCCACATTGCCTCCTGGTAAAAGAGCGTCGAATACCTGGTCCAATGTCGACTGTTGATCCTCACGAGGAACATGTGAAAACGTACCCATCATACAAATGATCAGGTTAAATTGGGCTGACTTGAATGGCAGATGTCGTGCATCAGCAATAACGTATTTGGGGAACTCCGAGTCTTCCATCTTCGTCATCGCATACTTGATCGCTTGGGGCTCAAGATCCAAGCCGTATGATTTCGCACCGAGTCTCATCATCAACGTCGGGTAGCGCCCAGTGGCAGAGCCGATATCCAGGGTAACAACCGGGATGGAATCACCTAGCAGATACAGTAGATTGACAGTCTCGAGAAACTTCTTTGTTTCGTCTTCGGGTAAGGCGTAGTCATACTTTAAAAACAGCTCTTGATCGTAGTTGAGACGGGTTCCCGTAATTCCGCGACAAAATCGCTCGTTGGCTCTGAGCTCTTGAATTATATGAGCCACGCGCTCGCGCTCACTGGGTCGAATCAGGACCTCCGCCGTTCTCGCCTGCATTACGCTTTTAAGCTCGTCTGCCAGATCGTGTTTCGGCGCGTTGGGACCAATTAGGCCGATGGTCAGACCAGCAAAATCAGAGCGCATCTGGTCAATGGGTGGTTGAGATTGTTCTGCAATAGAAATCAATCTTTCCAGACGATCCCAGATGTCTCTATAGTTAATGTCCCACGAGGCCAATAGCTGGAAGTGACTGATCGCACCATCCCACTGGTTAATCTCCTCGTAAGAATTACCGAGGTTGTAAAGCACTTGTTTCGTATCGCTGTCGATTTGCTGTTCGCGCGCCCGGCGATAGCACGCCGCCGTTGCAGTAGAAAGCTTCTCGGCGGAAAAGGAGGCGGCGCAATTTATCATTGCCTTTGAGGTAAATGCTGAATCTCGCGCTGCTTGTTGAAAGTGAAATATAGCGTCGCGATGTCGCTCCTCCTTTTGGGCCACGATTCCGAGTTCGTAATGCGCCCAATGGTTGCTCTCGGTGAATGTAAGCGCATTGTGCAACAACTGATTGCACGTCTTATCAAACAAGTTTGAGATCTCGCCGTTGTACTGCTCTTTTATCGCTTGCAGGCGCAAGTAGCCATATTCGTAAACTCCGTATTGAGAATAGAGCTTTACCAGCTTTTCCAACCCTGACCGAAGCTCAACTGGATTAGTCGAATCCAACGCTTGCTCGAATTCGGACATTTCCTTCTGCGGCGCAACGCTGCAATCGTTTTCGAGAAACCGGACAATGTGATCACCAGAAGCAATACAGAGGCGCGCCGCATCGTCTGATGAAACTACCGACCAAACTTCTCCACTAGTTTCCAGTTTGCCCAGCGGTATACCGGTGTGATTGATCAGATAGACCCAGCCATCAAAGCTGCCACAAACCAAGAGTCCCCCATCGGCTGACATCGAAACACCGCATACCGGCCTTTCACATCCAAACACCTTCAACTCTTCGATGGTCTCATGCTTGAGATCGATCTTAACTAACGTTCCCTGTCTCAAGCCCGCGACTAGTGTTTCCACAGCTTCCGCCAAAGCAATGTTGTAGGCGCCATTAGTACAATCGTATCGCTTGCTTTCTTCCCAATTTTCGTCAAGCACAATGATGGCTGAATCGTAAGCGCAGAGATAAGCAGCTTGACCATCTTTGGCGAGCTTAATTCCGTACAGGCCGCTGGGTGAGTGTGAGTCGTAAACAGATTTCAGACGATAGGTGCAACAGTCTTTAACGAACTTATAAGATTTTCCATTCCAGCAATTCGCTGCCAACGTGGTCCCATCGTGCGAAAAGCTTAGTGACCAGACTGGCGAGTTCAGTTTCTCAGCGAAAAGCAGATCGCCTTGTGAGTTGTAAACGTAAACATTTCCATCAGCCGGATTCTTGGAAGCAGTGCCAACGGCGACCGCGGTGCCATAGGGAGAAATCGCCGTACTCCATCCCTCGTGCTCGAGTGCAGATTTTTTCCAAAGCTCCGTGCCTTCCGAATTTAATAGATAAAGGGTTTTTCCGACTGTTGTGGCCGCAATCGTCGAGCAATTTGCTGTCGCTGCAATCGAGATCACGGCATCATCACATCGAAATTGCCAGCGCTCTTTAAGGCAACCACTGCGGTGCAACATATATTTACTTTAGGAAGGTGAAGCAGAATAGCGACAGTTGGAGGTTTTACGAAACTCCTTCAACCAGAATCATTCGCGTAATTGCGATTCGTTGTCGCAGATTTTTTGCTTCCTCGTATTCTTTGGAATTCCACCACTGCATGGCTCTTTCAGCGCTTTCAAACTCAACGATGACAAAACGCTCGGGTTTCCAGTCGCCCTCCAGCAGTGTCATCGCACCACCGCGCACCAGGTATTTGCCGCCGTAGGCGGAAATCGTGGGCGGCGCCATTACTTTATAGTTTTCAAACTCGACTTGATCTTTAACGTCGATCTGCACTACCAGGTACGCCGCCATTTAGTCCTCCGGTAAAGTGATTGCAATCAGGCAAGCTGCTCGTTGACAATCATTGATTCTTTAGTGTCTGGCTGACCACGGTAGACCAGCTCGAGAACTGGAGAGGTCATAAAGGTGGTAACTATCGCCATTAATACCATCATTGAAAATAGCGCCGGTGAAATGACTCCTATATCGAACCCTATATTCAGGATCACTAATTCCATTAACCCTCGGGTGTTCATGAGAATTCCCAGCGAACCGGCCTCTCGCCAGGACAGGCCTGAAATACGGGACGAGAGCATTGAACCGCCGAGCTTACCGGCAATGGCGACGACGATGATCAGAGCGCAGTAAAACCACATCTCGGCGCCACTGATCAATTCAATTCTCGTCCGCAAACCAGTTGAAGTGAAGAACAGCGGCAGGAGCAAAATGACCGGCAGACCTTCAAGTTTTTCAGTGAGGTCGCGAACGAAGTTATGCTCCTTGGGCATGATGACGCCGACGAGAAAAGCTCCAAAGAGCGTGTGAATTCCCAGCCATTCGGTTATCGAGGCGGAGGCCAGAACGAGAAGCAATACGAGGGCGATCATGTTCGGCGTGAATTTTTCTCGTAGCCGATATTGAATTTCGAATCGCGCCAGCAAACGTCTGACGCCGAAAACCATTATCAGCGCGTAAGCGATGATGAATAATAAGTTCAGCAGGATAGAGCCGTGTTGTGCGGTCGTCCGCACCAGGACCACAATAAACGCGAGAATGATCCACGCCGTCACGTCGTCAACTGCCGAGCAAACGATCGCGAGCGTTCCCAGCCTTGTCTCAAGCATGCGACGCTCGGCAAGAATACGAGCCAGCACGGGAAACGCGGTAACACTCATAGCCGCGCCCATGAACAATCCAAAGCCGACAAACGTTACACTCTCGTCCGACAGTCGGGGATAAAGATAAAGTGCAAGAAACGTCCCCAGAAAAAACGGTAGTACGATGCTGACATGACTAGTGAGGACGGCAGTATGGCCCAGCTTTTTTAATAACTTCACATCAACCTTGAGTCCGACCAGAAACATGAACACTAACAGTCCAACCTGGCCAAACGCGTTGAGGAATCCCAAACTTTCGGGCGGAAAAAGAGCAGCCATTGTTTGCGGAGACAACCAGCCGAGGAATGAAGGTCCGAGCAGGATTCCCGCGACCATTTCACCCACAACCTGGGGCTGATTGATGCGCTTGAACAACAATCCGACGACTCGCGCAATAAGAAGGATCGTTCCCAGTTGTATTAGTAATAGATTCAGCTTCAGCATCGTACTTTAACGAATTGCTTTGAAAGCAACCGGAGCACATCCTGCACAGCCGGCTATCTGTAACTCACCGTTCAACTCCGGCGTCGCTTTGTTCAGCTCCGCTGTAAGATTGACTGCGTTCTTTCCATTGCAAGGAGATCCGGCCTCGAATACGGATGTCGGCCCTGCTCTGACTGTTATTCCGCGAATCTGTCCCTCAACAGTTGTCTCTGCTCGATTATTTAGCCGAAGCAGCAAGTGCCTGCCTGATTGTGAAATGTTCAAGGCCGGCTGCTTTAGAGTGGTGAGCAGTTCCGCGCATGGTGAACTGCTGAGAGCAGTCGAATCTATTTCAAGGTTCCACGCACCTCCGATATAGGATTGTGGTTGTATGCGTTGGCCCAGGTACAGGACAAGGGCCACGCCAAAAAGGGGCGTCCCTACCATCAAAACGTAAATACGAAGGTTTCTCATTCGCTCGCGGGGATGAGCTAGCGATTAGGCTCCTGCACTGAGAAATGCGCGCGCTTGTTCGTCCGAAAGTTGTTCCACTTCCGTCAGCAGTAAATCAAGCTCACTATTATCCATGTCCTTCAGTTTCAAAGAGGTGACTTCCAATGCAAGCAGCGCGATAGTCGGCGACTCAAAGATACAGCGCAACGGCAACTCCACTTCGAAAACTAAGCGCACACGCGAAACAATCTGAGTCGCCAGCAATGAGTGTCCACCCAACTCGAAAAAGTTGTCGTTAATACCCAACTGCTGCAACCCAAGCACACTATTCCATATCTCCGCCAAAGTCTGTTCTACCGGCGTGCGAGGCGCCACGAACACATGCTCCAGGGTCGGGCGCTGTTGATCGGGAGCCGGCAGAGATCGCCTGTCCACCTTCCCACTTGGTGTTAGCGGCAATGCACCAAGAAACACAAAACTCGACGGGATCATGTACGTCGGGAGCGTTTCACCTAAGAACCGGATCAATTCCGTAGTTGAAGGAGGTGGATCGTGATCGGAAATGAGATACGCCACCAACCGCTTGTCCTTTTGGCCGCGGACAACGACTACGGCTTCCTGCACAGACGGATGGCGTCTCAATGTTGCTTCAATCTCGCCCGGTTCGACGCGAAATCCTCTGACCTTCACTTGATTGTCAATGCGACCGAGAAACTCGATATTGCCATCGACCAGATAGCGAGCCAGATCGCCAGTCCGATACAGCCGCGCCCCCGGTTGATTGCTCAAGTGATCAGGGATGAATCGCTCGGCGGTCATATCCGGACGGTTCAGATAGCCACGGGCCAGGCAAACTCCACCAATGTACAACTGGCCCGGCACGGAAACGGGTACCTGTTGTAGATGTTCATCCAGGAGATGCATCTGGGTGTTGGCGACCGGGCGGCCGATTGGCGGAAACGTGGGCCAGTCGTCAGGAGACAATGGTAAAGCAAACTCTGTAACGATATGACTCTCGCTTGGCCCGTACTGATTATGCAAAACGCAGTTTTCTAGTCGTCGAAACAGACTAAGTAGCGGCTGAGTTATTTGCAGTTGTTCGCCGGCCGCGATTACATGTTTCAGAGTTTTGGGGAGAGTTCGATCAACAGGCGCTTCGGCAAGTTGTTGCAGCGCAACCGGTGGCAGAAACAATCTCTCGACGCCCTTCTCAGACAGAGTCTCGATTAGCTGATTAACGTCTCTTCGATCTTCTTCAGTGATCAGGACCAAACTCCCACCCGAACCCCATGTGCTGAACATCTCCTGGCAGGAAACGTCGAAACTAAAGGAGTGGAACTGAGCCGTCTTCTCTCCCTCGGCAAACCGGGAATCCTCGATCTGCCAGAGGATGAGATTCGCAACAGCGCGATGACTCAGCGCAACGCCCTTGGGAATGCCGGTCGAACCTGAAGTGTAAATGACATAAGCGAGATTATCCGGACTCACCTTAGGAGGTTGATACTCGTGCTGAGCTTCTGTCTCCAGGTCTTCATCCAAATAAACTACTTGCCCCACGCCTTCCGGCAACTGCTCCGCGAGCCACGACTGTGTCAACACCACGCGCACATCCGCATCGCGCACCATCAGTTTGAGTCGTTCCTGCGGATAAGCGGGATCGAGCGGCACGTAGGTAGCTCCCGCCTTGAGCACGCCCAGCATACCGGCCGTCATCTCGAGGGAGCGTTGCACACAGATCCCCACTCGCTCTTCAATGCTGACGCCGAGCTGCTGCAGGCGCCGCGCAATCTGACTCGCGCGCTCATCCAGTTCTGCGTAGGTCCAGTGCTGCTCGCCGGCTATCACCGCCACTCGTTTTGGCGTGCGCTGTGCTTGAGCCGCAAACAATTCATGCAAACAAGCTCCTGCCTCGCGATACTCGACCTTTGTTTCGTTCCACTGCCGCAGTTGTAGTTGCTCGTTATCGCTGAGCAGCGGCAACTGTGTTACGGACCGTTGCGGCTCAGCCAGGATGGCATCCAGCAGCCGCCGGTAGTGTCCTTCCATGCGCGCAATCGTCGCCGGCTCAAACAAATCGGTGTTGTATTCAAAGCCGCCTATCAACTGCTCACCCATTTCCGACATCATCAATGCGAGGTCAAACTTTGCGCTCCCCGTATTGACTTCCGGCATTTCCCGCAATGCCTTCGCGGCTGCTTCCTGGTCACTGCCTCCAGTCGCTAACGTCGGATTATTCTGAAGACTGAAAAACACCTGAAACAGCGGGTTATGACTCAGGCTCCGTTCCGGTTGTAACTCTTCCACCAGCTTCTCAAACGGCAGATCCTGATGCCCGTAAGCTCCCAGCGTTACTTCACGTACTCGCTGCAACAGCTCTGCGAAGCTGGGATTCCCATTCAGCTTGGTCCGCAGTACCAGCGAATTGGTAAAAAATCCGATCAGCCCTTCGATCTCCGCGCGATTCCGCCCCGCTATCGGCGTGCCCACTACCAAGTCCTCTTCTCCGGTGTAGCGATACAACAGCACCTTGAACGCTGCCAGCAGCGTCATGAACACCGTCACGCCACGCCGCTGACTCAATTCGCGCAGCCGCCGCGTCAACTCCTCTCCTAACTGGAACGTCCGCACCTCGCCGCGAAAACTCTGCACCGCCGGCCGTACTCGATCCAACGGCAACTCCAACACAACCGGGGCGCCCGTCAACTGTTTGCGCCAGTAATCCAGCAACTCGGCCAGCGTCGCTCCACTCAGCCGCTCTCGCTGCCATTGCGCATAATCAGCATACTGAATCGGCAACTCCGGCAGAGGCGAGCGTCTCCCCAGATAGGCCGCTTCATATAACAGCGACAACTCGCGGAAGAATATCCCCACTGACCAGCCGTCCGAGATAATGTGATGCATGCTTAGCAACAGCATCTGCTGCTCGTCCGTCACGCGTAGCAGTTGCGCTCGCAGCAACGGCCCCTGGCCCAAATCAAATGGCCGTCGTGCTTCTGCTTCACTGAGCTGTGCTATTTCTTTCTGCCGCTGTTCGGCGGAGAACGTGCGCAAATCCACCACCGGCAACTCGATGTTCAAGCTGGGCAGGATTACCTGAGACGGCTCCCCATCGACACTCATAAATTTGGTGCGCAGCACCTCATGCCGCTTCACAATCTCATTCAGAGCCCGCCGCAATACGTCCGCATTCACATTACCTGGAAGTGTCACTGCTGATGGTATGTTGTAGACTGCGCGATCGGGTTCCAATTGGTCCAGCAACCAGAGTCGTTCCTGGGCGAAAGAAACCGGAAAGACGAAGACCTCATCTGCAACATTGTCGACCGGCTTACTGTCTTTGGTAGGTTCAGGGGAAAAAGCAGAACTCATCAGACTTCCTCACAGTTGTTAGTCCCCGGGCACAGATCACCACGGAGACAGAGGAGGCATATCAATAGCGCACCAAAAATGTTTGGCTAAGCTGACGCTGTCGAAGCCTTGTCTTCCTGCAACAGCGCTTGAACGCCATCCCAGTAGACTTCAACCAGATCCAGAAACTCTGTCAGACCCTCTTCAAACAACTGTTTGGTCTTCTCTTCCTGCACGTAAGGAAAGATGGCATTAAAAACAGAGTTACTGTGACCCACCTCGACCTCGGTATGAAGAATCCAGAAGTACCTGATGTAATCATCGTATCCCTGGTTCTTGAGTCCTTCTCCCAGCTTGCCCGTCATGATGGCCGACATAGTTTCATCCGCATATAACGCGCCCAAAGATTTATTAATGGGCATTTCCGTGTAGAGCTTCCGGATACCATCGTTAAGCGCGGTGGTTGTCGGCAAACATTTATAAACCCCGATGTCTTCATCAGTGATGCCGATACGGTGTAGAAACTCACGGTAGAGATCGGCATGCAGGACCTCGCCTCCTACTTCGTCATACACATTGAGAATGAGTTCGCGAAGAACGTCATAACTCCTGGTGCTCATCGCCATGCCTGCGATGTAGAAGGGCAGGTACTGGAAGAAGTAGAAACATTCCAGGTAGAGCTTGTGTTCCTGACTCTTGGTCAGCTTGTTAGTCGTGTACCAATCTAAAAAAGGATGTTGGACGGCGCGATCCGTGACGATCCTTTCGATGAGACTATTGAGATAATCTTTCGTCTCGTCGCCATCAAAGTTCATTCTCTTGCGCACTTCAGGATTATCGACTTCCTCAAATCGCCGAGCGGATTGATATGTCATTGAAGTTCCTTTCGTTAGGCTTACGCTGAACCGGCACGCTTCTCTTGCGTCCCAGCGGTTTTCTGTTGATGTCACTTCCCAGCGGCGGTTTCCACGGCGATTTCTGTCGGTTTTTCCTGTACGGCTGCCGCAACATCCTCTTCTGCCCACCAGCGATCGTCGTCTTTCAGTTTACGGGTTAAATCTTTGGCACTGGCCCAGGTCAGGTTGATAATGATTCGGGTAGCGTCACGATTCAGTGGCACTGTTCGATGTAGTGTGGTGTCCGTCCGGAGAAAGTAAATGTCGCCGGACACGAAGGGATAAGTAGTGATGGTATTTGCGCACAGGTATTCATGAATTCTGGGATTTGACTTGTCCCAATTGGTGTGTGGGATACACTGCAACATCCCGCCATATTCTAATGGTGGCGTCTCCAAGATCCAGATCAGCGCAAAGGTGAAGTCGCCCCAATGCCAACCGTGAGTATCGCCCTTCTTCTCCTGGCGCGTGATGAGAAACTCTTCGTCTTTGGCGGGGCACAGAGAAAGCGGCTCGCCGGCAATAAACTCAAGGAACTTCAATACCGGTTGGGAACGGTAAATGGCATTCACCAGTTCGCTGTTTTCGGCGATCATTTCGCTGGGAACAACACTCATCTTTCTTGGTGTGTAGTTGGTCGTGGCCAGCTTGAGATCTCTGCGCTCGGCAAACATATCCAGCAGTCTTAAAGCCTCCTGCTTAACCGCAGCGCGAATTTCAGGAGTCACAATCTCAGGCACTTTTACAAAGCCGTGTCTTCTATAGGTCTGAGACAGCGTGAGCATATCTTGTTGAGAAAAGCTTTTGGCTTGGTGATCGGCTATTTCTTGATCGAGCGTCGACGGGGTGAGTTCCATATCTCCTCCTTAAAAAGTTACTTGAGGCAGTGTCGGCCGTCTGTTAGAGGACAGTTGACCTCCTGCGTCGCGTGTCGCGAGGTACCCTTGCAATAGGCTGCTGTGATACCTCGGAGCTGGGTTTGATGTTAGTGATTAGTTCCGAAACCTCGGCCACAGTTGTGGCCTCAAATAAACGTGGCAGTGACAATTCGACATTGAAAGCGGAGCGGATCCGGGAAGCGACCTGTGTGGCGAGCAACGAGTGTCCGCCTAAATCGAAAAAATTATCGTGAACGCCGATGAGATCTTTGCCCAGCACTTCAGCCCAGATACCGGTAAGCTTCTCCTCAATCTCATTTCGCGGCGCAACGTAACCCGCTTCGTTGTCGAAACTTGGCGGTGACGGCAGAGCTCGAATGTCCAACTTCCCGTTAGGTGTCAGTGGCAGTTTGTCCAGAATGACGAATGCGGTCGGCACCATCGTCGTCGGCAGTCTTTCAGCCAGGAAGTTACGGAGATCCTGTGGCGCCGGTTTATCTCCGTCCTTTGGCAAAACATAACCAACCAGACGCTGATTACCCGGGACGTCTTCACGGAGCAGGGTAGCGGCTTCACGAACCGCCGGATGTTTTCTGAGCACTGATTCAATCTCGCCCAATTCGATGCGGACACCGTGAAGCTTCACCTGGTGGTCCTTGCGTCCCAGGAATTCGAGATCGCCGTTGGGCCAATAACGAGCGAGGTCTCCAGTGCGGTAGAGACGCATCCCGGGTTGCTCGCTGAACGGATCCGGAATGAACCTTTCCGCGGTCGTTTCGGGCCGGTTCAAATAGCCACGACTGACGCTGATACCGCCTATGCACAACTCACCAGGCACGCCGACCGGCACTGGAGATTGCTGGGAAGTCAAAACATAAAGTTTCGTATTTGAAATAGGAGCTCCAATGGCAGAGATGCCGGTTCCATCCAGAAATGCCCCGCTCACCCACACGCTTCCTTCGGCTGGTCCATAAGCGTTATAGAAGCGGCGTCCAGGTGACCAAAGCGCCGCGAGATCTGAAGAAATCGGCTCGCCCGCTACTCGGACAAATTTCAAGTGCGGCAAGTCTTCAAAAGGGAGCGTCGCTAAAACTGATGGCGGTAGTGTGAGCACCTGAATTTCCTGGTCGCGTACCAGGTCGAGCAGGTCTCGTCCTGTCGGCGGGTTCTGGGGCGCCAGAACGAGTGTGCCGCCTGAAATGATTGCCGGAATAATGTCGAACACTGCCATGTCAAAGCTTAGCGAGCCAAACTGAAGCATGCGTGTTCCCGGCGGAAAGTCGTAAACACGAACCATCACCTCAGACGTGTTGCAAATTCCGCGGTGCGTGACCATGACGCCTTTGGGTTTACCGGTCGATCCGGACGTGTAGATTACGTAGGCGAGATTATCTCCAACCACGCCGCTGTTTGGATTCGTTTTCTCGTTTTCGGAAATCTGCGGCCAGTCAGAGTCGATACATACTCTCCGTCCGCTGTTCGATGGCAGTTGATTTACGAGTCGTTCCTGAGTCAATAAAACGGCAGCGTGCGCATCTTCAAGCATGAACGCCAGACGCTCAGCAGGATAGGATGGATCCAGCGGAACATAAGCGCCCCCGGCTTTAAGAATGCCGATGATACCCACCAGCATGTCAAAAGAACGCTCCACACAGATCGCCACGCGTACTTCCGGGCCGACACCGAGGCTACGAAGATAATGTGCGAGTTGGTTAGCTCGCTCGTTTAATCCCGCATAGCTTAAACGGTCGTTACCGACCACGACTGCATCAACTTCTGGTATCTGCTCTGCCTGTGACTCAAACATCCAGTGGATACATTGATCCTGCGGATAACCGATATTCGCGTCGTTAAGTTCCGCAACCAATTCCCTGAACTCCTGCGAGTCCAGCAGTGGAACTGTGTGAACACTCTGATCCGGCTGCGCGGCTATACCTTCAAGTATCGTTCGCAGGTGATTGAGCATACGCACGACTGTCTCTTCATCGAAACGATGCCGGTCGTAAGTCAACTTCAGGGTCATTTCAGGACTGAGCCGTGGCTGTAGAGTCAAGGCCACATTCGATCGCCGGAAATTCTCTACGTTCGAAACGTGTATGCCCGCATAGGACCCGGACAACCCTTCCGCATAATCGTGATCGAAAGCAATTTCACTTTCGAACACGGGTAGACCCTCAGGCACCTGACTCCACTTTTTGATCTGCTCCAGAGGGTTGTACTGATGACGGCAGGCCCCTTCATAGCGAGACTGGATCTCTTGCAGCCAATCTATAACTGGTGTGTCAGGTGAGACGCGCACTCGAAGCGGCAATGTATGCGCGAAAGGACCAACGATAGATCCGGCGCCGGGAAGCTCCGGTGGGCGGCCCTCAACGCGCAAGCCAAAAATCACATCTTCGTCATCACTGTACCGGCTCAACAGTAGCGCCAGCGCACCGTGGGTGAGCGTGCGCAGGTTGAGTCCATGCGTCTCCGCCAGCAACTGCAACTGCGTCGCCCTGGATTGAGAGATCGCGATCTCTCGATGGTCATACCCAGATTCCTGAGTGAGCCAGTCACCCGGTGCTCGTCCTACCGCAAGCGACGTCGGTGAACTGAAGCCCAGCAATTCTTTGCGCCAGAACGCCTCCGCAGTAATGTTGTTCTGTTGCTTGAGCCAGGCCAGGTATTCACGATAGGAGAGACCCGGGGCCGGAGTCGCAGTGTGTCCTTGCTGGTGCGCGTAGAAGGCAAAAACCTCCTTCAAGACCACCTGTGAACTCAATTGATCCAGTATTAGAGGATGGTAGTTCCAGCAGAAGTGATACTCATTATCTGCGAACTGGCAAAGACTCAACCTCAGCAACGGCGTTTTCGAGATATCAATTGGGCGATCTCGCTCGGTCTGAATAAAATCGCTCAGTTTGTCTGCTTGAGTTGCAGCGGACATTCCGCGCCAGTCGTTATGCAGCAGCGAGACTGTTAACTGCTTGTGCACGACCTGAACTGGTTTAGCCAGGTCCTTCCAGACAAAGAGCGCACGTAATAATTGATGACGGGAAATCATGTGCTGCCACGCCTGCGCGAATACGGATACATTCAGCGGACCGGACAAACGACAACGCAACTGATCGCTCATGGTTCCCCGCTCACTTCGCTCAACTTCGTGGGCCAGCAGGGCCTCCTGCAAAGGCGAGAGCGGAAGGATTGTTTCGGCGTCGTTGATGATCACTCGATCGGCTCCGGTATTTTTATGCGTCTATCTGACTGAGATTCGCGACCAGATTCTCAAAATCCATCTGACTTAACTCTGCGTCGGGAAAGTCCGCACGGCCGTAACCGCCAGTCTCTGCGTCGGTGATTAAGTGAATATCGGAAAGTCGTTGCTCAGGATTGTCAACAACAGCTTCCAGCACCCTGCGATAATGGTCCATCATTCGTTCGATCGTGGCGGCCTCAAATAAATCCGTGTTGTATTCGAATGAGCCCATCAGATTTTTTCCGATTTCAGCAGCTGATACGGTTAGATCAAATTTCGAGGTGCTCGTATGTACTTGCGGCGCAGCCTCAGACGTGTCGGGTGGGGTCTGCTGCTCATCCGCGGAACCAGACATCGTTGGCGCATTCTGTAAACTGAATACGACCTGAAACAGTGGCGCATGACTCAGGCTGCGTTCCGGTTGTAACTCTTCCACCAGCTTCTCAAACGGCAGGTCCTGATGCTCGTATGCCCCCAGCGTTACTTCACGTACCCGCTGCAACAGCTCTGCGAAACTGGGATTTCCATTCAGCCTGGTTCGCAGTGCCAGCGAGTTGATGAAAAACCCGATCAGCCCTTCGATCTCCGCGCGATTCCGCCCCGCTATCGGCGTGCCCACTACCAAGTCCTCTTCTCCAGTGTGGCGATACAACAGCACCTTGAAGGCTGCCAGCAGCGTCATGAACAAGGTCAGCCCACGTCGCTGACTCAATTCGCGCAGCCGCCGCGTCAACTCCTCTCCTAACTGGAACGTCCGCACCTCGCCGCGAAAACTCTGCACCGCCGGCCGTACTCGATCCAACGGCAACTCCAACACAACCGGGGCGCCCGTCAACTGTTTGCGCCAGTAACCCAGCAACTCGGCCAGCGTCGCTCCACTCAGCCGCTCCCGCTGCCATTGCGCATAATTTGAGTACTGAATCGGTAACTCCGGCAGAGGCGAGCGTCGCCCCAGATAGGCCGCTTCGTATAACAGCGACAACTCGCGGAAGAATATCCCCACCGACCAGCCGTCCGAGATGATGTGATGCATGTTCAGCAACAGTACCTGCTGCTCGTCCGTCACCCGCAACACCCGTGCTCGCAGCAACGGTCCCTGGCCCAAATCGAACGGCCGTCGTGCTTCCTCGTCACTCAGCCGCTCCAGTTCCGCCTGCCGCTCTGCTGCCGGTAAATCACGCAGATCCTGCACCGGCAACTCTAACCTCAGATGCGGCGCTATCACCTGCGACGGCTCTCCATCCACACTCATGAAGCTCGTCCGCAACACTTCGTGTCGCCTTACGATCTCATTCAAGCTCCATTCCAATACATCCAGATTCATGTTCCCAGGCACCGTTACCGCCGATGGTATGTTGTAAACCGGACTGCCCGGGTCCAACTGATCCAAAAACCAAAGGCGCGCTTGTGCAAAAGACGCCGGACATACCTTTGGGCGCGCCGACTGTTTCCGAAGCAGCTCCCAACAGGAGAGCACGCTTCTCATTCATGCCCAGATGATCCAACTGTCTAAACGAATTGCTCATGATAAGAATCGGTTCTTACCAAAACCCGTTGTTTTGCGGCCACGACATCTGACCTTGTATGTTTGCCGTCGCGATGGCAGCGAACGCCATGTGCTGACTAATCGCCATTAGAGTTTGTGGATCGAGTTTTGTGACGTCCACATTGGTCCAGATCTGTTGCAAAGTTCTCACGTAAGCAACGTATGCTTCTATTGATCGACGCTGAGCTTCCGCCCACGCCTCCTGCGTTCCCCGGACGTATTGAACGTATGCTTCCTCGAAGTTCATTTGCCCGTTGATGGGCGTCACGGAACTGGGCGCAGGAGCAGAAGGAACTTTTTTAGAAACTTCCTTGCTGCTTTCGCCAGGCGGTGAAATCAGCACTCCGTTCAAATCTTTAAAAGCTTCATCACCAGCCAACATGCGCTTCAGCAGTTGGTCCACTTCTTCATCTGAGAGTCGAGCGACTGTCTCCGCCAGTTCCGCGTCAGCCTCCTGCTGGATTTTGGAGATCGAAGGAGCCGAGAATTCTTCGGCTGTAGGCTTGAGCCCTCGTGCGATTTCAGCCATTTTGGCAATGGTGGGTGTCTGGAAGAGACTGCGCAATGGCACCTCTATTCGCAGCACTTCTCGCACGCGAGAGAGAATTCGCGTAGCGAGCAGCGAATGGCCGCCCAACTCGAAGAAGTTGTCGTGAATACCAATCTGTCTCAGGCCCAACACCTGAGCCCAGATAGTCGTCAGTGTCTCTTCGAGAGTATCACTCGGCGCGACATAGTCGGTCTCCAGATCTCTTGTGTCGGGAAGCGGGAGCGCTTGTCGATTAAGTTTTCCGTTGGGCAGGAGTGGCAATGTATCCAGCAGCACGAACACTGATGGAACCATCGTCGCCGGAAGTTTTTCACTAAGGAACGTGCGAAGTTCCTTCGAGGTTGGCGTTCCGTTCTTAGGCAGTACGTACCCGACGAGACGTTGATCGCCCGGCGTAAACTCTCGCAGCAACACAGCGGCGTGCCTTACCTCCGGATGCTCCTCGAGTGTGGCTTCAATCTCATCCAGTTCGATGCGAAGGCCACGAAGTTTGACCTGATGGTCAGCTCGTCCTAAAAACTCGATCGCGCCGTCCGGTTTACGCCGCGCCAGATCGCCTGTGCGAAACAGGCGCTGTCCCGGCTCAGCGCTAAAAGGATCAGGAACAAAACTACTGGCCGTCAGCTCCGGTCGATTGAGATAACCTCGGGATACCCCGACTCCTCCGATATACACTTCTCCAGCTATTTCGAGAGGAACCAATTGTTGCTGAGCATCCAGAATGTGTATCTGCACGTTGGCCAGAGGACGGCCGATAGGTACGGTGTCTCCGCCGTCGCGCTTGCAAGTCCAGAACGTTGCATCAATCGTAGCTTCGGTGGGTCCATAAAAATTGATCAAGCCGGCATCGACACGTGCAAAGAAGCGCTCCGGCAACTCTGCCGGAAGCGTCTCACCCCCGGAGAAGAGGAGGCGAAGACTGTTACAATTGCTCAAACCGGGCTCGTCCAGGAGCATTCGCAGCAAAGAAGGAACGACTTGCAGAATAGTAACTTTCTCTTCAGCCGCTATTTGCACGAGGTAATCCGATTCGGTGTGTCCGCCATGACGCGCTAGGATGAGACAGGCGCCAGTCAACAATGGCAGGAAGATTTCCCAGACCGAAGCATCAAAGATAAAGGGTGTTTTTTGGAGTACGCGGTCCGTTTCTGTTACAGAAAAAACCGACTGCATCCAGAGCATGTGATTGAGCGCCGCTCGATGCGAGATCATCACACCCTTGGGGACGCCGGTTGAACCCGAGGTGTAAATAACGTACGCCAGGTTATCAGGACTCACCGCAACCGCTTTAAATAGCGCATTCCCTTCCCGGCTTTCATCCAAACGCACCAGCTCTACTTCCGCCGGCAACTGGTCGGATAGCCACGACTGCGTCAGCACCACCCGGACGCCCGCATCTCGCAACATCAGTTTGATTCGTTCCGCCGGATACGCCGGATCCAGCGGCACATATGTCGCTCCAGCTTTTAATACTCCCAGAATCGCCGCGGTCATCTCCAATGACCGTTCCACGCAGATCCCCACTCGCTCTTCCACGCCGACGCCCAACTGCTGTAGATGTCCTGCTATCTGCCGGGCTTGCTCATTCAACTCTCCATAAGTCCATTGCTGCTGCCCAGCGATGACTGCAACCTGCTCCGGCGTCTGCTCGGCCTGCATTGCAAACAGCTCATGCAGACAAACTCCCGCATGCTCATACTCCACCTGCGTCTTGTTCCACTCTCGTAGCTGTGCTTCTTCATCCTTGATCTTGTCTCGCGAAAGTGCGGACGGAGAGACACTCCCGTTTCGTTCCCTGATTCGTCGCTCAAGGAGCATGAGTTTCTCTGGAGAGAGTGCTGCCAGGCGTTGCGCAAGCTGACTCATCTAGTTACCTCGATTAATGCGTTGCTCCATTACGCCAGTGAGTACGACCCTAGCACCGCCAGCAGCGGTTACTTAAAAGCCCAGGCACAGGCGTTCATTCGCGCCAGGCCCCGGCATACCAAGTTGTCGCGGGGCTAATCGTAAGCGTGAGTTGTCGTAACAGGTGAGGAGATCAAAAACTCCTCGGGCTCAGATCCTATTTACCTGAGCCACCCACTTGGCCACGCGCGTAGGCTGCGACTGTCGAAACATTCTGACTGAGGAGCGATAACGATTCCGGATCAAGACCGCTGATATCTATCTGCTCTATCGCGTTCACATAACTACGATAAGCCGCCTCTAGCCGTTGCTTAAGTGTCTGAGCAGCATCATTATCGCCGGACAAAGCGCTCACATATTCCTGAAAGGCTTCCGTGGTTGATTTCTGTTTGGCTTCTCCTGCGTCACGCATCGCTTTTACAAATGTACCCTGCGCCTCTTCAACGCGTTCCCGGTTCTCCTCCGCGCCCACTGACTCTTGTAGGACCTGCGAATAATCCCGCTGAGCTTGCAAGACGTTCTTCTGAGCTTCGACGTGAGCCTCGCGTTGCGTTTTCATGAACGTTTCATTGGCATCTCCAATGTGCTCCTGATACTCCTCCCATGCGGATCTGACATCCTGCATGTAGTTGTATGCGGCATCATCCAGACTGCGGCGAAACTTTGAATCAGACCGACCTGAGCGAGTGGATGAAGTGCCTGCGGTTCTATCTTGCCTTGGCGCTCGTTCTGCGCTGGCCTTTTGTTCTGTCTTCTTCTGTGGTTCGTTTGCCATTTCAGCGTCCTTCCTGTGAGTGTCTATTCATGGGGACAAATGTGCGTTTAGGTTAATTGTCCTAAACGAACATGCTTTAGCCAAGATCTCGGGCCGGCGACTTGGGGGAAACTACATCTTCTGCAGGGCGATTCATTGATGGCAGCTCACTATAGGTGTCCTTCAGGCCGGCAGATCACGCATGTGGCAAAGCTTCTCTGGGTGCGGGAGGACGAGACGATAGCAGTGATGACTAAGGCCTTTCCCGTAGGAAAGACGCTTTCAATTCAACAAACATGCGAGCTTTGCCAGTTCGATATACACCTTTTGATTTATCCTGTCAAACAACAAACTAACTGCTGAGTTAGCGAGAGCTAATCGTTACAAATAAAGCACAATCGCCTCTTTAGACTCGCGAATCAGTGACCCAAAATGCACCACTCAAGGACCGCCATTGCACTAAAGAGTTTGTAGCGCGCTTGACGGAGAACAATACTTTTTGGACCATCCAGAACATCGGCGTCCACCTCTGCATCGCGCACTGCCGGTAAGTCATGCATAAAAACAGTTCGTGATGTTGAAACTCTGTCAAAAAGATCATTAGTTACTTTGAACGGCTTGAAATCCTTTAACCAGTGGGGATCATTCTTGGTAGTTCCTGTAGTTTGCCAACGCGTTGTGTAAACGACGTCCACTTTTTCCCGGATTCCGTCCACGCTGTGGTGTTGTTGAATGTCCGCGCCATACAAATCGGCCCATTTTCTTGCTCGATCGATAACATTCTGATCGAGCGCATAGCCACGCGGCGAAAGGATAGTCAACTGCGCACCGGGTATTCTGCCGAAGGCAAGCGCGAGTGCGCTGGCAGTGTTGTTACCTTCACCCAGGTATAGGATTTTGAGGTTGTCTAGATTACCAAAATGCTCTGTCAGAGTCCCCAAATCTGCCAGGGCCTGAGTCGGATGTTCGTTCTCACTCATGGCATTGATGACTGCCATCCTGTCCTGTGCGGCCAACGCCCCCATCTCAGCAAGACTTTCGGCTGTTCGAATTACTAAAACATCCAGGTATCCTGAAAGAACTTTTCCAGTATCGTCGATGGTTTCACCTGTGTTGATCTGCAAATCATTCGGCCCGTAACTGATCGTTATCGCGCCCAACCGGGCAGCTCCAACCGTGAACGAGGTTCGAGTACGAGTTGACGTTTTCCGAAAGTAAATGCCTACCGCTTTCCCATCCAGAGACCTCGTTTGAAAACCTTTGGAAGCAATTTCGACGCTGCGACGCGTAATCTGTTCGATGTCCGAGGGTTTCAGATTCGCAATTGATAAGAGATGTCTCGCAGCCATGGAAACTATTACCGTTATCTCGGTAGCTCAATGCCGATTCCCTGCGCCCTGGCCAAACGATAGATTTCTCCACCCAACACCACATCGTCAATGGCTACACCAAACGGATTCATCAGGATAATATCGTCGCGTTTGCTTCGGCCCTTTTTTGTGCCGCGGACAATATCCCCAATCTCTGCATCGACAGCACGCACTCGCGGGTCGTGTTTGCTCGAATAAGGGCCGGCGATTTGCCCCGCTCGAAACATTCGACCTAATAATCGTTTTTCGTCGTGCTGAACGAGGTTCCAATCGTCGACCACGAGCAGATCGGCCTTGAGCACTACTTCGGCGTCAACATCATCCAGCGAAACGTTTACCACGAGACAGCCCGGTTTGAGCCAATCGTAGCTAATGTAACTTTCGGTGGTGGTAGTGACCGGGATCACTAAATCAGCCGAGCGAATCGCGGTCTCCGCGTCCGCTACAACCCGGAGATCGATCTTTGCGGATTGCAACAGAGAAACCGTCTCGTCGATCAACTGCCTGGACCGCTCCGGCCGCATATCGTAAAGAAGCACCTCCGTTAACGAAGGCAGGTATGTTGGAAACAGTTCAATATGCGATTTAGCTAAAAAACCGGCTCCAATAACCGCAATTCTTTCGACTGGTACAACGGCCAGCAACTCCGCCGCCAACATCGTCACCGCGGCCGTTCTAAGACCAGACAAATACGCTCCTTCCATAACGCAGGAGATTCGACCTGTCTCGTTATCATGAATGAGAGTAAGACCGTCAGCTCGAGGTATGTTGCGGTTGATGTTCGACGGATTGCTGTTAATGATTTTGGTTCCAGCAGTCTGGAATCGACCGCCGACATACGCGGGCATGCCAAGACTCCTGAGTTGTTCAGATCCAGTACGCCAACTCAGGTAGGCTTCTTCCGGTACGATGGTCTGTTCTGAAGCGTGCAGGCTAAACGCTTCGCGCAGTAAACCAACACAATCGAGGTTCTCGCATAATGTCCTGACATCGCTCCTGCGCAGGTAAAGCAAAGGTTCATCTTTAACCATAAGACTTCCCCGAAGGCTACAACTTACTTGCGCTCGCAAATGCTTTATTCTCGAATCCAGCAAAGGTGGCTGATTTAGAAGGCAAAAAATCAACTGCGGACCACGATTGCGACAAGATGATCTGCTTTTCCGCCAACCACTCGTCATTGAAAATAGTGGAGTCGTAATTCTCGCCCCGGTCAGCGCATAAACAAACGGCCCGTTTTATCTCAGGCCGCAAGGTTAGATAATCAATGCAGGCGGCGAGTACGGCTCCGCTTGAACCGCCGATCTTCAGGCCCGTCTTTTCAAACAAACGGCGGCAGAACGAGAATGCATTTTCATCTGTGATCATGGAAACGCGGTCATAATGCGACTTCTCAATGAAGTTGGAAACACGTGCCGAACCAATTCCAGTTAATCGTCGCGGTCTTGCTTCTCCCCCGAAAATCACAGAGCCGACTGCATCTACCGCCACAATCGGGGTCTTCGGACTGACCTCGCGAAAATAGCGTGCAATACCAGCCAACGTGCCTCCAGTAGACACGGCAATAAAAACCGCATCGACCTTGCCTTCCATTTGGGAGTAGATCTCAGGCCCCGTCGTGACGTAATGAATTTGCGGATTTGCAGGATTGGAATACTGATCCAGCCAAACATAACGTGACGATGATTGCAGGAGTTGCTGAACGCGGTTCAGACGCGCCTTCAAGTAACCGCCGGTATGGTCCGGCTCACTGACCATTTCAATTCGAGTCTCTAAAGCCCGCATGTTCTGGCGGGCTTCTTCAGTTGTGTGAGGGTCGACGACCGCCACAAAAGGATAGCCTTTTGCGTGACAAACAAACGACAGAGCCACGCCAAGATTGCCTGATGTGGACTCCAACACAATAGTTGATTTGGAGATCCGGTTCCGCGCTTCGATATCTTCAATGAGTGCGCGCGCGGTTCGGTCCTTTGAAGAACCGGCAGGATTATGACCTTCAAGCTTCAGGTATATGGTCCTGGAATCACCGTTAATGTTTACCTGGATCGGCGCCATCGGAGTATTGCCCACCTCTGTCAGCCCGGGTTGAGACTTCTCCAGTGGGCGATGAGCGCTCGTGTTGGTGGGATTCATAAAGGTTACTACTAAGCGAGTCTTGGTGGAAACTCGCTACCAGTTGGTTAACTGGATACCTGTGAAAGCTCTCATTCATCGTTAAAGAAAATGAGGGCCGTTCGATTACTTTTTCAAAGGCTGCACACAATTATGTATTAACAGGAATCCGCAAGGCTCGTGAGAATCATCGAGTCGATGCGGGGAACAATATGCCTGTTACATTCAGAAGTCAATGAAAAGATCAATGATGCTGACAGAGCGTTGCTCTTTATCACCAACTGAACTTGGATTCAGTTTTCACAGATTTTTACGACGAGGATCGAGCAGATGCGTATAATGATTCCACTAGCGGAATTTCCTTGTACCTTTACGCCTCATAACCGACCTTGAGATTCATTAGTCTTCTATGATGCCTCTAATAAATAATTGACAAGGAGGATGCGATGGCCCGTTTTCTAATCACACAGAGGGTGGCGGATAAGAAGCCTGAGCCGGCTCAATCCAAAGCTACCTTGACCAATCTGCGAGGAGCCGTTGCGAACGTCGCGGACATAGTTGAGACAGCAGATGAAACCACAGAGGAAGATGCAGGTGACACTCTGATCATGGAAGGAGATCCTGCGAATATAGAAGCCAAACGGAAAGAACTTCCCGCAGATTCCATTATTGAGACAGAAAAGCTGCGCCGGCCAGGGCCATTTCATCCTTTAGTTGCATCACCTCCCAGTCAGCAAGAACTGACTTCCGGCCTCGGTGCGACCATCGAACTAAACGTCTCATCCGCTGGTGCACCGGTGCGGACGGCACAGGTAATGATGACGTCTGTGGCGTTTCGCGGCGGTTTTTCCAATACGACATTTGGAGTAACCGATGAAAACGGTCGTGTGCTGCTGACCTACAATCCCAACGTCTGGAAAACACTTGGGGTAGCTATCTTGCCGCGCTCTAGGGCTTGGCCGGTATTTACGCAGATCTTCGGGCAAAGATTAGACATTGTTTTGCCCTCACTGCTCCGCGATGGGCCATTGGGGTGGTGGCACCGGGTGTTAGGCTTGAATAGTTATTCAGAACATCTCGGCGAAGGCATCCGTGTTGGAATCGTTGACACCGGCGTCGGACCGCATCCTTACCTTTCGCATGTCCGCAGTGCCGGTGCATTTTTAAATGGCAAACGCTTGCAGTCGCCTGGCAGCACGTACGATGTTGCCGAACATGGAACTCACGTCGCCGGCATTATAGGAGCTCGGCCAACTCCAGGTTCCAAAGATTTTGCCGGTATTGCTCCTGGAGTTGAACTGGTCGCAGCACGCGTTTATCCAGGCGGTGGACCACCAACCATGGAATCGGGACCTACTACCAATGGAGATATTGCCCAAGCAATTCTGACATTGGCCAGAGACGAGGAATGCGACATCATTAATTTAAGCTCCGCTGGACCGATGCGTTCGCGAATCGAGGCCGATCGCATCACGGCCGCGCTGAATCAAGGAACCCTTGTTATCTGCTCGGTTGGTAACGGCAATGGCCTTCCGATTATGTATCCAGCAGCAGAACCAGCCGCTATCGGTGTGTCAGCGCTGGGCCCAACCGGCGGCGTTCCGTTTGGAGTTCTGGATATGTTTTCTTATCCGCCGCAGCCGGATAGATTTAGTTTCGCCGGATTTTTTGCTCCGAACTTTATTAGTGTCGGCATGGAGACAAAATGTACGGGTCCTGGTGTCGGCATTGTTTCGACTGCCCCGGCGCAGGGCTCAGATGAAGTCCCGTACGTTTCAATGAGTGGCACTTCAATGTCTGCGCCGGCGGTCGCTGGAACACTGGCCGCTATCTTGAGCCGGGATCCCACGTATAAATCGTTGCCGCGTAACCGCGAGCGAAGTTCCTATGCCTGGAGAACATTGCTACGATCAGTTCGTACGTTAGGTCTGAACCAGCAATATCAGGGTTATGGTATGCCGGTGGTGCAAGCGATATAAAATCAATGAGAAATAAGATCTACGTCATCGCCGTAAAGAGTGAAAAGGAAAATGAGGTGCAGCAAGACTGGGTTGACCGGGTCCGTGATTTTGCTGGAGTCGAGATTCAAGGAGGCACCTCTGATCAGGTAACCGTCTTAGCCAATGAAGACTCAATTAAACGTCTGGCTCGCAAGCTCGGCGACGATTTTTTCGTTGAAGAAGAAATGACGAGAAATTGAATATCGCGAGTAGACATGAGGTGAAAGACGCAGGAGTTCTGTAATCGTCATCCTGCTCACGGCTATGGCTCAATCGAATCGGCGATGGCCGCGTCTGCCGCTATCGAGATCCTATAAACAACCATCCAGGGGAGGCTGTACGCGGGCGCTTAAAAACGAACCGATTACCACGGCGCTAGCGCTCAATTGGCGCACCGGCTTCGAAATCGTAGAAGCACAGGTCGCTCGCGGTCAGTAGCTTCGTCAATAAGAAAATTTGACCGGTGTGCATCGAGAAGTGTTCGGTTACGTGGAAGATGGCTTCGAGGATGGCGACGTCGTGGCCCTGGATTTGGCGGCGCTCCAGCAACGTCGAGGGATCGAGATTCTCAAGGATGGTTTTGATTTCCGCGAGGGTTGAACGAAGCAACGCGAGTAATTCGTCGCGCGGAATCGGGTCTCGCTGATCAAACTCTGCGTCGCGAACCCGGTTGTCCGGCTGAGAGTCGACGCCGGAGATAATCCACTGGCGGGCGTTGCCGCAAAGGTGAAGAATCAGGTTACCGATACTGTTTGATTCTTCGTTCGGACGCCACCAGATCTGCTCGTCCGTGAGCTTCTCAAGGCAGCGTTCGATTTTGGGCAAGTAATGACCCGTCAGGAACTCCGCGGCGGAGGCGATGAATTCCTTCGAGACGGCGTGCTCGTTTGTACTCGTTCTACTTTGCAACGGTAGCTCTCAAACGTCCTCGTCTGGACGTCGTTTATGTTTGGCCTTGCGACCAGAGGGACGAGCAACTTCGTCCGGTTTGGCCCGCGACATCGGATGGCCGGGAGGCGCACTTGGCTTGCGAATACTATCAAATACAGGCCTCGCCTGAACCTGTTTTGATTTTCGTGGAGAACTCTTTTTAACCATCTTTGCCTCCACTCGAATTGTTTCGGATCAGGAGGCGATGCTATCCCCAGCGGAAATCGGCTGTCAATCAGGGAAATCGGCGGCTGCGGCGGGATGGAGTCCGTTCCCGCCCGCGAAACGTACGCGTCTTTTTAGGTAAAACGGGCGGCCACGGAATAAAGATACCCGCAGACGTAAATAAAATTGGCGCGAGATGGCCGGAGCCGTCTCGCGCCGCGTTATTATCCGGCGTTCTTATAAGTGGTGGCTTAGGCCTCGCTACCTCGCGGTGTTTTCGAGAGCATCCTCAGCGCGTTGGTCGTTTCATTCCGGCGCTTTTGCTGAAACTCGGTAACCCAATTGGTTACCGTTCCAACCATATCGCGCGCCGTTTCACGGGCGGATGCTGCCTTTGCCTTAACCATTGGGCGGGTTTTCTCGCCCTTCTTTATGATACGGATTGTTTTCTTTTCTGACATTGCTTTAATTTCGAGCTTCCCGTTTGATTCTTGTTGTATCCAACGAAATTCTCGCCACACAGTTCCCAAATTTAATATCCTTAGAACGTCGGACGCCAACTTCCTTGCAAAGAAGGGGCCACATTCGGTAACGCGCACACCAAGAGAAAAAAGGACCACTTTCCCGCAGAATTTTTTCCAAAGAGATCGGTCGTGACCGAGTTTCGGTCAAAAACCGTACACACGGAACGAAACACCGACACCTTAGCGAGACACATGCTGTCGCATTTTGGTAACTGCCGCGGTTTTGTGCTCCATATCCAATGCCCAGATCGCTTTGTGAGTCCGATAGATGACCAGGGCCAGTCCGATAGCGGCGCCGATGTTCACATACTTCAACCCGTTAACCATGTAACGTGTGCCGTACTCCACCAGCAGCGCATTGATAACAATGATGGCGAGACGAAATTCGGTGGGACCAAACTTCAGATAACTGATCTTGAGACGATCCGTCGCGGCGAACGCCAAAAAGGTGCTGAATTCAAACCCGGCAAAAAGTGCGAGCATGATGAGAATCTGAAATCGCGAGCGTTCCGGAAGAATAAATGAGTAACCAATGATGATCGAACAGAGAAAAAAGTAGTCGAGCAGGTGATCCATGTAATAACCCCACCTGGCCAGACCAGTGCCACGATATTTACCGATCTTTCCGTCGTAATGATCAGTGATGTATTGCAACGCGATCATCGCTGAAACTCCCCAGAGCCAGCGCAAATCACGGACGGCCCAGTACGAGAAAAGGAGAATTAGACCCGACCAGACCAGCGTCAGCATGGTGAGGTGGTAGGTCTCCAGCCACGACGGAATCAGCGGCAGCACCCGCGGAGCGAGGCGACGCTCAATAGGCGTTAAAAAGGAAGTATTGGTTTTAGTAGCGCCGGCGAATTGCTGTGTTTCGATCATGTTTTTTATAGACGGGAGAGCGAATTCTGTCAGCGACTCGATGTGCAATACATACGCCAGCAGTTTTGGCCGTAAATTCACTACTTTCGAGAGATGCGGGAAATTTGAATCCGACGAGTGTCGGTTTTTTGCTTGATTTGTGAGGGCCTGTGGAGTTTAGAGAAAGACCACCGATTGTGCGCTGGGTATCTCAAACCTTCGACGACAGCGGTTGTTGCGGCAAGCCAGCATATCGTCGATTCGTACCAGGTAATCGCGAGATTTCTGAAAGCGCGCCCTGTCCAGTTCACTGGCGCCGCGTGGCGGTTGCTGTTTCTTGGTTCGCTTCAACCAGCGAACGTCGTATTCGGCACGTTCGCGGCAGTGCGGACAGCTATAGGTCGCTTTTTTAGTTTCCTCTTTCTCGTTAAAGAAATCGCGTTCGTTCATGATTCCGTATCCCGACTCTCGCACAACTCGCGCAAGTAGCGAAAACTGTAAATTCCGGTGTCGTGGCCATCGCCCCAGCGAAAGTTGAGCGCATAACGCCCGACAATGCTGATGTTCTGGATTTCCATATTGTCAGAAATAGTGTCGGGCTTCAATACTCTTTCACCAGTCCATTCATTAACGCACTGTGCACAAGGGCAGGAACGCCTGAGGTCTGCCGCACGATAACTGCAGCGACGGTCGTCGCCCCACAGAATACTAACGGTAAAGTCGTCGTCCTGCTTTACCTCTTTCGGCTCAATCGCCGGGCCGCGTCGTTCCATTGGTTGACTCATGAATGGGATTCGACGGCCTTCATAACGTCGCCCGCAGTAACATCGAAATGCGATGCATTCCAGACGGCCTTGCCGTCGCGCAAAACGATTACCTGAGGTGTTTCGTGACGAATACCCGTCAAAGTAGCGAGTTCGCTCGAAACGTCGCGCGCTGATTGAACAACGAGAATGTTAACGTTCTCAACCTGCTGCATTTCACGATACGCCCTCGCACTGATCGAACAGGCGTTACTGTGCTTGAACACGATGACCGGCTTTTGCGCCGAGTCAGACAGTAGATTTTCGAGCGTTGCGTGATCTTCGATCTTGAAAAAGCTGTCTCCCATAGCGGGCCATTATAAACCGGATCAGTTGAATTGTGCGCCTTTCTAACTCATTGCTTTCGCTAAACCAATGATTACTGTTGACGACCAAACAAAATCGTCTTATTGTGCCCACCACAACAGAGAAAGCTCGGCTGTCCTCAAAGCCTGGCCTACTTTCCGACAACCTCACGAGTCTCTTAAAAGAGTTCTCCTGCTTTCTCACTGAGGACGAATCTGCGTCCAAAACACTTCAGCAAAGGAGACACTGTATGTTTTTAACTCCGGATTTTCGTCTCACCCGACGAATCCCTTTCAACCTCATCTGCGCCACACTGATCTTGCTGGCAGCATCACAAGCGGCCATGGCCGATGAACTCGCAATCTGGAACTTCAATGATTCCGATTTGAACGTAGACCATGGAAGCGGAACGCTGACCAGCAATCTCAACACTGCGAACATCCTGTTTGCAGCAGGAACTACGAATAACGCGCGACAGGGCGACACAGCCGGTCAGGCCCTCTCGCTACAAGGTGGAACCGGCAACGTAAACAATGGGCGGAATATCACGCTCAGCGTTAGTACCGTCGGCTTTTCGAATATTGTCGTTAGCTTTGCGACTCAGGGAACGAGCACGGGCTTCAGCAGTAACCAGTTTCAGTACAGTCTTGACGGCATTACGTTCGTGGACGTCAGTCCGCCTTATTCGCCGACAACCGCATTTGGAACCTTGCCGGTGGTATTCAGCCTCGCAGCGATTGCGGGACTCAATAACAATCCAAATGCCGCGTTTCGAATCGTCTTCAATGGAGCGACGTCGGCGACGGGAAACAATCGAATCGACAACATCGTGGTCGACGGAACGAAGCTGGCCAGCGCCAGCGTTCCCGAACCAGCGACGGTGTTGCTGTTGTTGAGTGGATTGGGTGGACTGTACAGATGGAGACGTAAACCGAAAGACACTACGGGCGCAATGAGCTAGCAAGCCTGAATCTTGTTAATCCTGCAAATCATGTCAATCCTGTTTACAAGATTGACATGATGAACAGGACTTACAGGATTCTCTAATTCCAATCGCCGACAAGAACAAACGGTGCCCAGTAGAAAGGTGCGCTGTATTTCTTGCCGGAGATCATGGCCAGTTGCGCGCCGCGCAAGGCGCTTGTGGAGGTGGTGCCTTCGCCCGTGCTCAAAAGGCGTTTGTAGAAGTCTGTCATCAAGTCGGCCGTCGATTTGTCGGCGACTGACCAAAGACTAACGCCAACCGTCGGAGCACCGGCGTACATAAACGCACGCGTGAGTCCCATTACGCCTTCGCCACGTCTCTCTTTGCCTAAACCTGTTTCGCAGGCTGACAGCATCACGAGAGGCGAGCCGAGGCGAAGATTGAATACTTCATCCGTGCGTACAAAGCCGTCGTGTGTCTTGTTACCGACTAACGAGAGCACGACGCCCGTAAACTGCGGGCGCTCTGCATTGAGCAGGCCGTGCGTAGCGATATGAATCACACGATACTTGCTGATGTCGCGTGCGGCGAGGTTGTCTTCGTTTGCGTCGAGGTCGAGCCATACATCCGCCTGCCCACCGGAGGCTTTCGCGAGTTTCGAAATCTGATCGGCTTCCATGCGGGTGCCATTTAATCGCGCCAGCGGCAACCCCTCGATCTGGGAATTAGCGGCTGGGGCGGTTCCGGCTACGTCTGTAACCGCGCTTTGAATTCCAAGACCTCTCGTCTCAGCATCGCCTGTAGGCGCGCCGGTTCGCTTTTGCGCACGAGTGTCGTTGGAATTGAAAACCGGATCAGCGACGATCAGCATCGAGCGTCCGGTAGCTTTTGTTCGTTGCTGTTTGATTGCTCCTACTACCGACGCCGAAGGTGCGTAAACTACCTCGTTCGATTTCACCAGATAACCAAGTGATGAAAAGTCGCTGCCGTCTGTCGTTTTGAGCAACACTTCAAACGGAATGTAGTTAAGGGCTCCGTCGGCAACCACCATCAGACGTTTCTCGCCCAACATTCCCGCGGCAGGTTCAAGCACCATTTTGTAGAGTGCATTTGAAGCGCTGACAAACGGCGCCACATCGGCCGGCGCAGCCGCCGCAACACCAAGTCCACGATTCGCTTCCGCAACGTCAATACCGACAATCCGGCGCTGAAGCTGCGACGGAATTAATTGTGCACGCAGATCCATGGCTGCCTTATCAACGTTTGCTCGCGGCGGCAGTTTGAACAGATTCACCGCAGACTTGCTGGCTGCGAACAAATACGAATCGTCAACTTGCAGTGCATATGCGACGAGCACTGTCTGGTCGTCGAGCACGTTTTGCTGCACTTCGGCAAGCGTCAACGGCTTGTTGGCAGTCAACGTTGCATAACGCGGGCTCGCAGTTCGGATTTGATTCTCGATCTCTTCGAATTCAGTTTGCAGCTTTTCGAGTTCTGCATCGAGTTCAGCGGGCTTCTTCTTGAGTTCTTCCGTGGAAACATTTACCCCTGTCAGGATTTCCGCGATGTCCTGCTGCCGATCGAGGTTCTCCTGTTTACGCTTGAGCAGTTCAGCCGGAACACCTTCGGTTATCGCGGCATCGGTTTCGGTAAGCAGATCCAGCAGCGACCGCGCTTTCGACTGCTCGTTAATACGAAACGCCTCCCCCGCATATTCAAGCGCTTTGCCACTCAGCGGCGCGCCCGCAGTTGGATTCGATAGCAACGCCAGTTCAGCGTTAGCGGCAGCCGCCTCGTCAAACACATCTTTGATCGAGGCAAGAAAAGTAGTACGCGATTCATCAGCTCGCAAACTTCCCTGTCGCAACGTTTCGATCGTGGTAAGCGATTCGCGATAGTTCCCCACCGCTTGCTCACGAAATGACAAAGCTTTCTTCGGATCTTTTTCCTGTGACGCCTGCAACCACAAGCTACGACCTAAACCGCGTTGCGCGGGCCACATCAAATCCAGGCGCTTATCGTCCTGAGCGCCTTTCTTTGCGTCGTTGTAAAACTTGGAAGCATCTTTGAACTTCCCTTGTCGCAGTGCCACGTCGCCTAAACTGGTACGCGACGCGGCGCGATAACGTCGCACCTGCCCCATCTTTGCGATTCCCGCGATACTGCTGCCCGCACCGTCAAGCGCGTTAGTGAAATGTTTCCTCGCGGTTTCGAGATCATTATCAGCATATGCCAGGCGACCCATCCCCAATTCGTAGCTGGAGTAAACAATCGATACCCGATATTCATCGAGTTCTTTCTTGGCTTCAAGAGCAAGGGTCAAAGCACTGGTCGGCGCTGAAACACTGACGTTACCCGTTGAAATCGCGCCGGTGATTGCACCGAAGCCCCCAAATCGTCGGCCCGCCTTTGCAGCCGCGCCTTCAGGCTTCTTAACTACCATGCGACCATACGCAGAACGCGACTCACTGAGTTTTCCGAGCCGGAAATTCACTTCTCCGATCTTCGCCAGCATCAGATTGGCATTGAACTTGTCGTCGCCAACCGGCACTGCCGCTGCCGCCGGAGCTACTGCCGACGCAACGGCCGCATTAACTGCTTCGTTCTTCGGATTGAACGCGAGAAAACCGTCGAGTGCTTTTTGATAGTGATCGAGCGCCACTGGATATTGACCTTGTCGCAGGAATAGATCGCCAAGTTCGTTGTGCGCTGCGGCGACGCCGCTGCTGTTTTTCGCCGCTGTGTAAAGATTTAGCGCGTTCCGTAATTGAATCAGGGCTTTGTCCGCGTGACCACGTTTCAACAAACGCCTTCCTTCGTGCAAAGCGCTGCTCGCAGAATTGGTTTGTTGCGGCAACACCGAGGGCGTATTGGCGTGCGCAGAAAACGTGGCCGGCGTCACGAGTAGAGCGACTATTAACGAAACAACAATCACTCTTTTGCCTGCAAAGCTCATCATAATTCCTTTCGAGAAATACTATTTGTGAATCAAATCGAGCGTGGCCACGAGCGTCGGACGAGTCGCTGATGCCATCAGCACCAACGATGGCCCTGGATCGTCTTTTGACAACCCGAGCCCGCGGGTGGTCGCTTGTTGCTCACCCTCCGTCTGTGCTCGCCCATACTGTTTAGACTTGTCGGTTTTCAGTGGCTCTTGCATTTCCTTTTGCACGAGTGCCCACACTTCCGTGGTCGGTTTAAAAGGACAACGCTCCTTCGAGTCGCGGCAAAGCGCGATCAACTCGTCGTCGATCGGAACACCGCTAATAGGTTCACGCGTAAAAACGAAGAACAAACGTTCAGTGCCGGCAATTTCGTCAAAAGCAAACCAACGCAGACGCTCATCGGTTGCCGCGGTCGAGGGGATTTCAAAAGGAACGTGGGCTTGCAGATAGTTTCCCGCTTCATCAAGTTCCGCGTCCGGATAAATCATCGTCGCGGGCCCGTCGTTGGTCGCGTTGAAGATGTAGAGATATCCATCAGCGTTAGTCTCAAGCAGAATGCGCACGCGATCGCCGCGACGGAAAACATGCCCCGGGTCGGTGCGTACGGCCAGTCCATTTGAATCGCGCATAAACAATGTTACGCCAAGGCCAAGACGCGAAACGTTTACCGGGGTTACGGGTGCCGATGGCGTCGGTTTGTTGTCCGGTTTGACCGGGGTCTTATCGGTCTTAACTACTACTGGTTTATTCGAAGAATTGGTGCTGCCACCCGACCGGGGTTTGCGTCGACCCTTGTTTGCCGTCCCACCTGTGCTTGCCGGTTTCTCCTTCGGCCGCGAAGTTAAAAAAGCGCCACGAACATCTTCGTCCTGCGTAAACGGCGCAGCGGTCGCGATGACCAGAGCACAAACACAAACCAGTCCAAAAACCATAACACTCAATCGCATAACCGAATCTCCTTATTCCCGGTTGAGTCGTTGTAGCACGCCCGGGGAGCGGCTAATTGTGCTGAATACGAATCTGAAAAACAATTGGATTGCCCGAAGTATCAGGCACAGTTTTTACCTTAACGAAAGGTGCGCGGGGAGTTGACTCATCAAGCTCAGTGACAGGCGGTGTTCCCTGAAACTTCGTGATAAACGCTTTCAGATCGGCCTGTTCGGTAGCCGGCAAAGGCTCACCAGTGACCGGCACATTGAAGATCGACGGCGACGCCAACGGCGTCTTCGAAAAGATGACGGTGAAGTAATCAGTACCCGGATTCGTGTCGAGCCGCAGGCTGTTGTCGGCTCCTTTTGGAAAACTAAACTCAACGCCCTTGCTGACTTTATTAGTCGTCAGCCCCGACCGCGCTGCCGGTTTCGTCGTCAGAAAAGCAGTGGGCTGGTTCCCGTCACCTGGTCCAAATATATAAAGATAGCCCTCTTCGTTGAAGACGAAGTGAAACTTGAAAAACTGCCCGGAAGCAATCGGCACCAACGCTGCCACCTGGGTTGTTGGACCACCTGCGGCTGCGGGCTCAAGCACGAGCCAATAACGGCTGAACTCAACCGGGGTAGTGACAACCGGAGTTGCCGTGTTGGTATTCGTATTCGTGATGACGTTCGATCGCGATTTGTTCCAGAGAAGAAAACCTCCCACACCTGCCACCAGAACCACAACCAACAAAGCGCCCACTCCAAGCAACAGTCCCACTTTGCTCTTGGTTTTCGGCGCGGGCTGAACCACAGGCTGCGACGGAGCCGGTCCAGGCACGTGTGTCACGCTCTCGGCCATTGCGGCTGATTCGACTACGGTGGACGAGTGGTCGCGCGCAGGCTGGGGCTTTGCCGGCTCAAAAACCGTGGCATCGTCTTTCTTCGGTGGACGGACCACCGGAGGGGACGTCGATGCAGCATCAACCGTTATTATCGTCGGCGCATTGACGTCGGAATTTGTTTCAGCGCCTCTCTTCAGCGGCACAGTTTCCGAAAAATCAGGCGCCCCCGCAGAAGATTGCGTGCTACTCGGCGTGGATAGACCGGCACGCAGACTCCGCTGCAAGAACGCTGGCTGTCGCTTGCCGATCGCTTCGATCCTTTGCAGTCGCGCGTTCGATCGCATCACTAAAACCGACGGGCACGTCAGGCACAGCCTCGCGCAATGGTCGCGGTCTGGTACTGACATGTTCGCGGCGCAACTCATGCAGCGTATTTCCGGAAAAAGCGCGCCGGCCGGAAATCATCTCGTAAAAAACGAGGCCCAAACTGTAAATATCGGCTCGACCGTCGATCTCCTCATTCTCGTCGCGCGGAATCTCACCCCACTGTTCCGGCGACATGTAATAAGGAGTGCCGAGCACCTGTCCGGCCATCGTCAATGCGGTGTTGCCGCCATTATCGCCACCGGCAATCTCGCGCATCTTGGCAATGCCGAGGTCAAGCAACTTCACGAACGGCTGTCCACCAGCGTCCACCGACTTCCCAACCATGATGTTTTCGGGTTTTAGATCGCGATGCACGACGCCCATCGAATGCGCCGTGTCGAGCACACTCATGATAGGAGTGAGAACTTCCAAGGCGTCGGCCGCAGTAAATCGTCCCCGCGACTTGAGCTCGGCATCAAGAGTATGTCCTTCCACATACTCCATGACCATGTAAATCGTACCGTCAGCCGCCGTGCGAAGATCGTAAACCGTTACCGAATTTGGATGACGGAAGCGACGAGCAGCCTGTCCTTCTCTTCTGAACCGTCTAAGCCACTCAGCATTGGTGCGCACTTCGGGCGGCAAGACTTTAATGGCAACACGATCGCCGAGCAGGATGTGTCTGGCGCGATAGACCGCCCCCATCCCGCCTTTCCCCAGCAAAGCCTCCATCTGATACTGCCCATCAAGCACAGTATTCACGATCGACGCCGGATCGGCCTCAAGCACCTCGCCGTCAACCGCACAGAAGCTCACGCTGTCGTCGTATTTTGTGTTGCAGGAAATGCAGTATTTCATCGGGAGTCCACAGATTGCACAGATTACACTGAGCTTAGCTAATCCGTGTAACCGAGTTTAGCTAATCTATGTAATCTGTGGATAGATCTTTCGGGCGTATTCTTCAACCATCCGATCGCTGTTGTATTGGGGGGCGAGCGTCCGAATCGCGCGTTTCATCATTGCAATCCACTGGCGAGGAATTCCATTGCTATCGCGGTTGTAGAAAAGCGGCACCACTTCCAACTCGAGCGTGCGATACAGTGATTCCGCATCGAGCGCGTCGATCTTCGCGACCTCGGCACTGTCGTGTCCGTTTCCAACTGCAAAACCATTAGTGCCGTCATACCCTTCCATCCACCAGCCATCCAGTATCGACAGGTTCAATCCGCCATTGATGGCTACTTTTTCACCGCTGGTCCCGGAGGCTTCCTGAGGACGTCGCGGCACGTTCAACCAAACGTCAACAGACTGGACCAACTGGCGCGCGATCTCCTGATCGTAGTCTTCGAGAAACACCGCGCGTTGTCGAACCGACGGATCGTATTTCCACTGCGCGAGCTGCTGTAACACGAGCTTGGAACCTTCATCCTGCGGGTGCGCTTTGCCGGCGAATACAAACTGCACCGGACGTCCTTCGTTATTGATCAATCGCAACAGTCGCTGTTTATCCGCAAGCAACAAGTTCCATCGTTTGTAACCCGCGACGCGGCGCGCAAAACCGATGGTCAACGCGGCGGAGTCAAACATCGTATTCGCGGCTTCGATGTAATCAGCTTTTTCCCCGGCAGTAATACGCGTTTGCAACGAGCGATGGCGAATAAACGCGACTAACCGTTCCTTCAAACGAACATGGGCTTCCCAGAGTTCTTCATCCGGAATACGTTCTATCGCTTCAGACCACCCGGCCCCGTCGCGAAGCCTCGTGGTCCAATCCTGGCCCAGGTGACTCTCCAGCAAGTATCGCAACAACGGTGAAACCCACGTCGGCGCGTGAACACCATTGGTTACATAACTGATTGGAATCTCTTCCAGCTTCTTTTCCGGCCAGAGTTTTTGCCACAACTCTCGCGACACTTCGCCGTGCTTGCGGCTCACACCATTGGTTGATCGGCACATGCGGATCGCAAGCGGCGTCAGTCCGAATCGCTCCGTTCGGCTGGCCGAATCAACCCGACCCAACCCCAGAAATTCGTCTTCGGCTAAACCAAGTTCTTTGAAATAGCCTGGTCCAAAGGCTCGTGTTACCAGTGCCGGATCAAACTCATCATTGCCGGCGGCAACCGGCGTATGTGTAGTAAACACACATTGACTTCTTACTGTCTCCATCGCTTTCGCGAATGGCTGTGGTTGCGTTTGCACGATCTCGCGCGCGAGCTCAAGCGTGAGAAATGCCGAATGTCCTTCGTTCAAATGGAAAACGTGTGGTGTGATACCGAGCTTTCGCAACAAGCGGACGCCGCCGATTCCGAGCAGCATCTCCTGCACGATCCGTGTTTCGCGATCGCCGCCGTATAGATGGCCCGTAACCCAGCGATCGGTTTCGACATTTTCAGGAATGTTTGTGTCGAGCAAATAAAGCGTCACCCGGCCCACATCAGCTCGCCACACCTGGGCCAACACTTTGCGCTCACGTATTTGAACTTCGATGCGTAGCGGTGTGTTATCTGCACTCTTGACCTGATGAATCGGCAAGTCGTTCGGAAACGTCTCGCCATAATGCTCTTCCTGCCAACCGTCGTTACGCAGACGCTGGCGGAAGTAACCATAGCGATAAAGCAATCCCACGGCGACTAACGGCAATCCGAGATCGCTCGCAGACTTGAGATGATCACCGGCGAGAATTCCTAACCCGCCGGAGTAGAGCGGAAGCGATGTGTGAATTCCAAACTCCGCACAAAAATATGCGACTGGATGTTCAGCACTGATGGCTGTTTGCTGCAACTGCGCCGGTGCAGTCATGTACGACTGAAAACTCAACGCGATGCGCCGTACTCGTTCGAGATAAACGGGATCCGTCGCTGCTTCGGCTAAACGATAAGCGGAAGTTTTGGCGAGCAGTTGTCGCGGATTGTGCTCACACTCTTCCCAGATCTCGGAGTCCAGATCGCGAAAGATACTTGCGCCATCGGCTGCCCAGCTCCACCAGTAATTCCAGGCCAGACGTTCGAGGGGGGTTAACGGTGCAGGTAAAGGGCTTTTCCGCACCACTCGGTGTTCCATTTCAGTAGTGTCAATCATTCGTCGTGTGTTTGCGCGGCTGCAAAACCGGAGAGTCTACTAAAAATCGTGGCAGTGGAGAAACACGCGCGCGTCGCCGGGCTGAAAGAAGACGAGTCGCACCTGCTGGATCTGGTCGTCGTTGAGCAAATATTGCTTGATTGCGCGGGAGGCAATTTTCGCCGCCTCGGGCTTTGGATATCCAAATGCGCCAGTACTTATTGAGGGAAATGCGATTGAGGGGAGCGACTTCTCACGCGCTCGCAGCAACGAATTTTGATAACAAGCAGCGAGCAACTCGGCTTCGCGTTCCGGTTGCCGGCCATAGATTGGACCAACCGTGTGGATCACATATTTCGCCGTCAGCTTGCCACCAGTCGTGATCACAGCTTCGCCGGTTGGCAGACCATCCGGATGAGTCGTCGCTCGAATCTGCCGGCATTCTGTAAGAATCTCAGGACCACCAGCCCGATGGATCGCGCCATCCACGCCGCCACCGCCGAGCAAGGTAGAGTTTGCGGCATTGACGATTGCATCGACGTCCTGGCGGGTGATGTCGTCCACCACCACGAGGATACGCCCGTCGAGAAACGATTCGAGAGTGGAACTACTCACCACGTGGCTCGGGTGTGATTTCGTCGAACATATCCTGGCGACGCAGGGCTTCGGTGAGACCTTTGGCCGTGTGCTCAGTCAATGGATGTTCCGGATCGGTGCTGGCGATCTCAAACACGCCGTCATCCAGCATCACTACGCCCAGCGACCCAAGTGTGACACCGGGAGTGACCAGAATTTCATTCATGTTGTGAATACGAAAGTGGCCCGTTTGTTCAACCCAATCTTCAATGAAGGGATCACGCAGAGCGTGTTCGGCCTCAGACTCGGAAAGATACGCGCCTTCGACGATGAGACAATATTCGCGCACTTCTTTTGACTTGTGTAGGTTCGTTTTCAGGACCAAGAGCGCCGCCGGCAAGGTGTCCGGACTGGCTTAACTTTACCACTCAGGCGCAAAAATAGAAATAGGCCCTATGTGTTCCACAGGACCTATTTCTTCCAAACCCAACTGACCGAAATTTCCTTACCGAACGCGAGCGTACTGCCGATTCAAAGTCTCGCGCAGCCGTTTGAAGTAAGAATCGAAAGTCACGAAACCAGTGGTTCCCTGAAAGAATGCACGGCCTCCGGTTTCATTACTAACTCGATTGAGCGAACTCTGTCCGTAACTGGCCGCCAACCGGCTGTGGCTGGTTAGGCCAACCGACGGCGCGTAGAAACTGAAAATCGCAACACGACGTCTGTTTGCTTCCAATATCGCACGATCAATGTCTAACGTACGACCGGCTGCCGACGAATCGAAACCACGCGAGGTGTCGAGCCCATCGGAGACCAGCAACAACGCGTTGGCATTGGTCCAACTCGAGTCAAACTTCTTCAGCGCCTCTCGCACCTCAATGTACGGATTGAACGGCGAGCTACTGGTGCTTGCAATCGGAATTCGCAATGATTGCGCAGCCTTCTCGAGATCGGTGGTAAATGGTTGTCTGACTTGCAGTGAACCGGCGGTAATGTAACCTACCATCACGCGCGATCCCTGCGGCAATGAACGAATGAAATCACGTGTTACACCAATCTCATTGCTCACCTGCGAAATAAGATCATCCTGAATCAAAACTGCAAGGTTCAATGGTTCGATGTCTTGCAGGCTTCTCTGCTCGTTTTTGTTATCGATGTTCGCCCTGGCTGAGGCCATTCCGAGCGATGAAATGGCAATTAAAAACGCGGCCGCCAAAGCGAGTGTCTTTCTGTACAGCATGACTTTCACTAATCTCCTATTCAGCGCATTCAGATGCAACTCGGGGTCCAAAAGATGGCTCAGGAGCGGATGTAAACAGATTCACAGAAACATGTAACAAAAGCACCAGCCTTTCTTTAGGTAACTTAAAATTGGACGTCTCCCTGGAGTGCGGTGCCTGGGCCCTGCTTTAATCAACGCAGGCACTAAAAAGGTAACGGCGCCATCAGTACCAAAGCGGTGCCAAGGCACCGCACTGCAAGGAGACACCCAATCGTTACCTCGTTTAAGACCCTAACTTGCCTTTGAACCTCGCCGTCAGATAAATTACAGCTAAATCACGGACATCCCCGCTAAATCTTCAGCTAGTTTTTGAGCAAAACGCGGATGGGTATCCTTCGCCAAAATTCGCATGCCTGAAAGGAATCAAACGTATGAAAGTCTATCCGACCGAAGCCATCAGAAACCTCTCTGTCATTGGACATGGCGACGCAGGGAAGACGCAGCTCATCAGTTCGCTTCTCTACGTCGCCGGAGCCACACCGCGTTGGGGAAAGGTAGATGAAGGAACTACGGTTACCGACTTTGAAGACGATTCCATTGCCCGCAAGATCACGTTAAATACCGCACTCGCACATCTCGATCATCGCGAAACAAAACTTAATTTGATTGACACACCCGGTTACGCCGCCTTTGTCGCGCACGCACGTCCTGCACTCCGCGTCGCTGATTGCGCCCTCGTCGTAGTCGACGGTGTTAAAGGCGTTGAAGTACAAACCGAAAAGACCTGGGCCTATGCCAACGAATTCATGGTTCCGCGAGTGATGGTGATCACCAAACTCGACAAGGAACATGCTGACTTCGGCGCCGCGCTGGAGAGTGCGCAGAAGAGCTTTAGCAGAGCCATCATTCCTTTTACGTTACCGATTGGAAGAGAGAAAGATTTTCGCGGCGTAGTGGACGTGGTCCATATGAAGGCTTACGAACTGGGCGCCGACGGGCAAGCGAAGGAGATTGATATACCGAGCGAGGGTCGCGATATCGTTGACAAGACGCGTGAACGACTGGTTGAACTGGTGGCTGAGTCGAACGATCAGTTGATGGAAAAATATTTCGAACAAGGCACCCTCGACGAAGCCGACATTCTGCCAAACATCAACAACGCGATCGCACAAAGCAAACTCTGCCCGGTGTTTGCCGTATCGAGCATCACGCAGGTCGGTTTACGCGCACTGCTAAACGGCCTGGTCGATTACGCTCCCGATCCGGCCCATCATGAAGCCGAGTGGGGCAAACCCGTCGATGCCGCTCCGGATGCGGAACGGATCGGTCGTAAGTACAACGACAGCGAACCGTTCTCTGCTTATTGTTTTCGCACCGTTGCGGACCCTTTCGCCGGCCGCATCAACATTTTCAAAATCATCAGCGGTCATCTGCAAACAGACGCCAATGTCTTCAACTCGACTCGCGGACTTTCTGAACGTCTCGGCGCTTTGCACGTGGTCCAGGGCAAACAGCTCGACAAGATTACCGAAGCCCACGCCGGCGACATCATCGCGTGCGTTAAGCTGAAAGAGACACAAACCGGCGACTCGATGTGCGACAAACAGTCGCCGATCGTTTATGACCCGGTCGAATATCCCGAAGCCGCTATCGCGTTTGCGATCGAACCAAAGTCACGCCAGGACGAAGAGAAGATCAGCGTGGCGTTACACAAGATTCTCGAAGAAGATCCGGCGCTGCACTTCAGCCGCGATGCCCAGACGAAAGAATTTCTGCTTTCCGGTTCGGGACAGTTGCACGTCGAAACAGTTGTCGAAAAGTTGAAGAAGCGCTACAGCGTTGAAGTGACGCTGCACCCGCCGAAAGTTCCTTACAAGGAAACGATTACTCAGCGCGCCGAAGTTCAGGGACGACACAAGAAACAGACCGGTGGTCGCGGACAGTTTGGCGACTGCAAGTGTGTGTTTGAGCCGTTGCCTCGTGGTGAAGGCTTTGTTTTTGAAGACAAGATCTTCGGTGGCTCGGTGCCACAGCAGTTTCGACCGGCAATTGAAAAAGGAATTGTTGAGGCGGCGAAGACAGGCGCGATCGCCGGTTATCCGCTCGTTGATTTCAAGGTCCAGTTAGTCGACGGTTCCTATCACCCGGTTGACTCGGACGAACATTCATTCAGAGCGGCTGGTCGCAAGGCCTTTCGCGCGGCGATAGAGAAAGTTAAACCGGCGTTGCTGGAGCCGGTAATGGACGTTGAGATCGCCGCACCGCAGGAGTACGCGGGCGACATCATGGGCGATCTGAACTCACGCCGTGGTCGCGTGCAGGGAATGGAGACGAGCGGCAAGGAACAGGTGATCAAAGCCCAGGTGCCGATGGCGGAGATGTTGAACTACCAGTCGACCCTCAACTCCATCACCGCCGCCCGCGGTTCGTTCCACATGCAGTTTTCACACTACGATCCGGTCCCCGGCCAGTTGGCCCAGAAGATTGTCGAACAATCACGCGCCGAAGGCCGAATTAAGGGCGGCGACGACGAAGATTAATAGCGGCGTACTCGGCGTAACCTCGGCGTGAACTTCGGCGTAAAATGAAAGCCCACGCGTCACGAAAAGACCACCGCACAAATGAAAAGGGCCACTCGGGGCTAAAGCGAGTGGCCCTTTTCCTTTTACGGTGTAACCGTGACTGAGAGAGCGGTGGTTACTCCGGATTCGCTAGCTTGCGCGTGCGCGGTAGCGGCGTGGCTGGTGTAAACTGCGGACCTTCCTTGACCGTAAAGCCGGCCGGCACTTCAAACAACGTCTTGGCCGGTTCCGCGCGGCTGATGTTCGTCAACTTGTAGGTGGTTTCGCCATTGCGTGGATCGCTGTGACGAGTCATCACCACCATCTGCAACTCCGGCGAATACCAGCGCTCGCTGACGATCTCGATCGCGCGTTCGTTGCCAATCTCACCTGCCGGAATCGTCACCGTGGTGCGCGTGCCTTCGGCGTCAACGCCCTCGATATTTCGTTTACCCAGTTGTTCTTTCACTTCGTTGGCATTTGGACCAGGCTTCGTTTTGAAAGCGTAAGCGGAAACGCCGGGCGTACCCACCGCGAAGTGGTCAACATCAGGATGCGGCATCCGTACGCCCGGAGGCGGTGGACCAAGCGGCGTCGTCATGATCATGTTTCCGCTGCCGCCCGCTGCTGCTCCGCGTGAAACTCTGAATTCAAAGCGCTGGCCTTCGACCACATTAACTCCTTCGCCTGCCTTGCTGCTCCATTGAAAGGTGAACGGCACGCTCTTGTGCGCAGTGTGTGAACGCGAGTCGAGCGAGTAAGTAACACCCGAAACCGGATCGTTAATGAAGATCGTCTGCAACGGTTCTTCATTTGCGCCCAGAATGCCGAGACCTTTGAAACTCTGCTCACGTCGTGTGCGACCTTCGCTGTCGCGATAAAGCGAACTCGTGAACCGGTTGATAATGCGATTGCCGTCGCCGAGTGTTTGAATCGTCTCGGTGACTGCTTCCGCTGAGTACGGAGCACCCTTTACGACTTTTCCGCCAAAGCTCTCCGAAGCCATAAACACGATGTTGCCGTCGGGCGGTGGCGGAGTGCCTTCCGGCCCCTGGACTATTCGCTGTTTGACGATGACATTGCTTTCCACTGCAGGCTGCTGTGCAAATACGACGGTTGCAAACGCAAGCGTTAACAGGGTCGCTGCCGTCAAAATTCCCGATATTCTTTTCATCTTCTCTTCCCTTTCAGCCGGCCTGTGTGGCCGGGTGTGAGCTACTGAACAAAACGTATTGCGTGGGCCATTCCATCGACCCCGAATAAAACATCAGCTTTAACTTTCTCGTTGTAACGATCCATGTTTACCGGCACGCCAAACTTCACCAGCGCTGAACGCGGCACCTGCATCCGAATGATCTGGCCGCCTTCCTGCAAATTCGCCGCACTCATGTAACTCAGCGGAATGAAGTCGGTGGCGATCTCTCTGTTCACGTGATTGGCGACTTGCGTGTTTGCCGGCCGGCGCGTACGTGGCGGGCGGATCCGATGAGATTTGAAAGTCTCCGGTACCGATTCGTTCTCCGGAACTGCAACGTCGTTAGCAAACTGAGGCTCCGGTTGCTGTTTGATCACTTCCGGTTGCTTTCGTGGTTCCTCGCGCGTTTCAGCCTGTTGTGGTTCGTCATTGCCAGCCGCCGTCCATTGAAATGCAACTACACTGATTGCGATCAGCAACATCGCCGCCACTGCCGCCCACCAAAAACGTGCAGTTGATTGTCGCTTCGCAATCGGAGCGACCTGATGCTGTGCTCGAAATGCCTGGAGCAAATTGATCTCGACATTGCCGGGTGCATTCAGTGGCGCCATCTCGGCGGCAAAGGATCGCAATCCGCGAGTTAAAATTTCTTCGTTACGCAGGCGCAGAGCACAATCGTCGCAGGCATTTTTATGGGCCAACGCCTCGCCGCGTTGCTCGGCGGCCATCATCTGGCCCCGGGCCAACTCACTCACTACAGTTTCGAATTTCTGACAGTTCATGCGAAACACCTCGCTGACTTCACAGTCGCTGAACCCGTATCCTTAACCTCACTGACCGGTCTTAACTTTTCCAGCAAAAGCGCTCGAGCCCGATGCAACCGCGAACGGACGGTGCCGATCGCACAACCTAGAATCTCCGCCGTCTCCCCGTAACTCGCATCCTGCAACTCGCAAAGGACAACCACTTCTCGATACTTCGCCGGCAAACTCAAAACCGCTTTGCGCACCGATTCAATCGTTTCCGATCGGGTCAGATCGTCAAGCGGACATAAATCACTGGTCGGCTCCAAAACTGGAAAATCGTCGTCCGAATCATCACCCAACGGCGCGAGCAGTTGTTCCACTCGCAAACGCCGGAGTACGTGGTTCCTGGCCACACCCAGCAGAAACGCGCTGACCGTTCCACGCGACGGGTCGAAAACGTGGCCATCGCGCATCAGGAACAGGAAAACCTCCTGGGTCACGTCCTCAGCAATCGCCTTCGACCCGCTCATCTGCAGGGCAAAACGATAGACTCCGCCCTGGCGGCGCTGGTAAAGAAGCGCAAGGGCTTCTTCGTTTCCGGCCAGCATCAGCCGCAATAATTCGCTATCGCTAAGGTCGTTTTTCACGTTCATCCGCTATTGGAGACCACCGGGTCATTGGTATTCGCTTGCGGAGGCGGGAAAGTTCCAGAATCTTGGGAAGTTTAACGGAAACGCTCCTGGAATTCAGGCGTGGCGCGGCGCAAATCGAGCCACTGAACGAAAATTTGCGGATTTTGGAGCCAAACTGTCAGCCATTGCGCCACTTCACTGGCCAATTCGCGCTGATTTCGCGGAGTTTCAGAGCTCTTCATAACCAGGTCGAGTTCGGTTTTTAGCTGTCGCACTGATTGCCGCAAAGGTTCAATCGATTCTTCACCCTGCAGGCGGGTGATTTTTTCCATTAGCCTCACGGCGTCGGCTACAGATTCGAGCCCCAGTTCTTCTGCGGTAAACAGCGAATTCTGTTCGCGCCAGCGACTATCAGCCTGAAGAATTTCCGGATGCCCTAATCGAACCCCATCATCGGCCAACACTCGCGCAACTGATGCCGGACTCATCGGACCAAACCGCTTAGCGAGCGCCTGCTGAATCTCGGCCAACTCGGCCGCACCGGCAACCTCGAGCCCCATTCGCTCCCACACCTCGACGATGAATTGCTCTCTGGTAGACATGCATGAATCTTGTAAATCTTGTTCATCCTGAAAATCTTGTTAACAGGATTTACATGATTAACAAGATTTACAGGATTACTTTACTTCTGGATCTTCTTAATCAATCGCAGGGCGTGATTACGGGCGATTAACGGTATGTGTTCGTCAGTGCTGAGTTGTTCCAGCGTTTTCAGCAGCTGGCGCGGATCAGAGAACGCATTTCTTTTCAAATACGACTCCATCACTTCCATCAACTTCGGTGCATTCAACGGCTGGTTCTCGCGCGCGATTGAGATATCGAAAATCCAGATAGCCTGATCGGCTGCCTTTCGATATTCGGAAATGAGGGTCTCAGCGTTCGCATTGTCGGTCCAGTTAAACTCCGCCACGCGCTTTCGCTCGCCACGCTGCATACCGATGCGCATCGTGCCGAGATGAGCAAATTGTTTGTCCGCCTGATAATCGGCGTTCGAATCGAGAAATTGTAAAGCCTGCCACGAAGCGGTCACGCGCGCCAACACTTCCGGCGACAACGCTAACGGTTCCTCCACCGGTGTATCTTCATTCAAACGTTCAAACGTAACCGTGCCTCGGCCATTCGCGTCGTGCTCGATCACGATATGTTTGACGTAAAATTTGGGCTGCGAAAACTCGTAAGAATATTTGACGTTGTCCGTGCTGTTCTCGCCGCTGTTGGCTGTAGCTGCCGGCGCCGGCGGACGCACGTTGTGCTTTCCAGTGCCCTGATCCTGAGCACAAATGGAAATCGCCGCGCTCAAAATCATTAGCGCGGCGGGGAGGCCAGGCAAAGATAGTTTTTGTTTATTCACTCAAATTTTACCGACACTAGCTTCGAAACGCCTGCCTCCTCCATGGTTACGCCATAAAGAGCACGCGCCATTTCCATCGTCCTCTTGTTGTGCGTGATCACGATGAACTGAGTGTCAGCGGACATCTGGACGACCTTATCAGTAAAGCGCCCAACGTTCGCTTCGTCAAGTGGCGCGTCGACTTCGTCCAACAAACAGAACGGAGCCGGGCGATAGTGGAAGATGCCGAGCACGAGAGCAAGCGCAGCCATCGCCTTCTCACCACCGGAAAGTAACAACACATTCTGTAAACGTTTACCCGGCGGTTGTGCTACTACATCGATGCCAGATTCGAGCACGTCGTCAGCATCAATCAAGCTCATCTCACCGCGTCCGCCACCAAACAACTCCAGGAACAAAGCACTGAAGTTTTTGTTGATCTCCTCGAACGCGTGACGGAAGCGCTCACGCGACCGCCGTTTGATTTCGCGCAGCGCTTCTTCAGTAGCCGAGATTCCTTCGATGATGTCCTGACGCTGCACGGTGAGGAACAACAAACGCTCTTCGGCTTCAGCAAGCTCTTCGAGCGCCATCATGTTCACGGCACCAAAACCTTCGAGGCGGGTGCGCAGTTCTTCGACGCGTGTGTGACTCGAGTCCAGATCAAACTCATCCGGGAACGTAAGTTCGCGGGCCAGATCTTCCAACGATTGGCCCAACTCCGTCTGGCAGTTCTCGTGAACAAAAGTCTGTCGCGCCTGTGCCTCGGCCCGCTGCACATCCAAAGCGGCACGAGATTCTCGCACCTCAGCCGCGCGGCGATTCAGTTCGGACAACTCTGCGGAAAATTCATCGGCTTGCCGGCGAGCATCATGCAAACGACTTGAAAGCTCGGCGATCTGTTCTTCTTCACGCGCGCGATCGCTTTCAACCGTGCTCGCAGCGAGTTCCAGATCGGCAATTGATAGATTTAACTCGTCGCTGCGACCATCCATCTCGGCGAGTTCCATGCGGTGTCGCTGAACGCGAGCAGCAAAATCAGCCAGTTCACCTTCAATGCGTCGTAGTTCGGAGGTCGTAGCACGACGACGTTCTGAAGCGGCTGCCGCGGCGGCACGCTGTTGGGCCAGCGACTCGCTCTCGATCTCCGCTTCCCTTCTCAGGTCGTTCAACGATGCCGAAGCTTTGATTACATTGTCAGCCGCCGCTTCGCGCGCTGTCTCAGCCGCTTCCGCCTCAAGCAGTGCTTGCGCCCGACGGCTTTCGACTTCCAATCGTTCTTCGTCAACCCGCGCTGAGTCCTGTCCGACCACGCGCATGTGACGTTCGGCCCGTTCGACTTCCTGTTCCAGACTGGTAGCCGTGTGCTCATGTGCCATCGCTTCGCGTTCTTCGCGACCAATGGCTTCGTTGAGAAACACCACAGCATCTTCCAGTTCAACCAGCCGCGCACGCGTGTCTTTGGCCGATGCCGAAGCGACCTCAACTTCGCGGGCCAATGCTTCCGCGCGAGTTTCGAGTTCTCGCAACTCACGTTTGAAGGCCAACAGACCCGCGCCTTCTTCGAGGTCGCGAGCGTCGCCCGCATTGACGAACTGACCACTCGCAATCCAGTCGCCGTTGAGCGTCACATACATCTCGCCGGTCGCAATCGACCTCATCATTGCGTCTTCAAGATTGGCGGCGAGACGCGCAGTCATCTTTTGGGGCAAGGTGCGCATTAGCACCGTGACCAGTTGTTGCGGAGCGCCAAGCAGATCGCAGATGCGGAGATCCTGGCGAATGCCTTCAACCTGACCAAACGAGAGCGCCGGACGCTCTTCAAGACGGCAGGCAAGGGCGGTGATAGTGTTGACTTCTTCGTCACTGCCTCCGTGCAGACCCGCAACGAGGAAACTGGCGCGGCCGCCGTTATTTTCGCGCAACCATTGTGCGGCGCGCACCGCGTCATCAGGCGTCGGCACCACTATTGACTGCAACGACGAACCAAGCACACCTTCAACCGCGCGTTCCCACTTCGCGTCAACGTTGAGCGCGTCGGCGAGTGTGCCAATGAAATGAAAATCGCGTGGCGTTTCAGTTGGCGAAAAGATGAGCTGTACGGCCGGTGAATAATAGGCCCGGCGATGGTCCAGCTCCTTCAAACTTTCGAGACGATGACTGGCGCGTGAATGTTCATCGCGTACTCGCGTCAATTCTGCCTCAATATCACTGACCGCTTCGTGACCACGCACAACTGCATCAACAGCCGTTTCTCGTTCGGCCTGAAGTTTTGCGACGCGGGTTCGTGCATCACCCAATTCACGCGAAAATTTATCGGCCTCGATTTTCTTCTCTGCGTGCTGGCTAGCCGCTCGATCACCTTCGCGTGCCAAACCTTCCGCTTGTTGCGACAAGCGTTCCAACGTCGCCTCTAGCTGGCGAGCGATCTCGCGCACTCTTTCGGCGGTGGCTGTTTGCGAAAGCAGTTCCGAGCGTGAGCTTTCAATCTCGACTTCCGCCGCGTTTGCCGCAGCAAGCCGTTGCCCGTACGATTCTTCCGCGCCACGCAAAAGCAACGCGCTCTGATCAAATTCTTCGCGCAGTCTCGCGTCTTCCTGTTGCAAACGACGGCATTCGCCTTCGATCAGCACCAGTCGTGACGTGAGGGCTTCGATTTCGGCAGTGACTTCGCCTTTGCGCTTCTCGATCTCGCTTAACTGTTCTTTCTGATAGACGCATTCACGAGCCTGCCGGTCGCGCCGTAAAACTGCTTCGGCTGCCGCCGCTCGCGTTGTGGTCAACTCATCTTCGAGATTGCGTGCTTCCTGCGTCGCCGCGCGCGCCGCTTCCTCTCGTTTGGCGAGATCGTCAGCGATGGCGAGTTCGAGTTCGGCGATCTCAGCCAGCCGCGACTTTGTTTCTTCGAGCACAGTCGCGAGCTTCTGGTCTTCTGCTACGTACACCTGACGCAACAGTTCGCGCAATTCTTCGCGCAGCACACCGTAACGACGAGCCTTGGCGGCTTGCCGGCGAAGGCTGTTAACTTGTCGATCGATTTCAGAAACGATGTCAGAAATGCGTGAAAGATTTGAACGAGCCGATTCAAGACGCGCTTCAGTCGCGCGCTGACGGACACGAAACTTTGTGATACCGGCAGCTTCTTCAATGATCGTGCGCCGGTCCATCGGCTTGGCGGAAAGAATTTGCCCGATGCGACCCTGTTCGATGATCGCATAGTGACCACCGGCGAGACCGGTTCCGGAAAACAGATCCTGAATATCGCGCAAGCGACAGATTTTGCCGTTCAGCAAATATTCGCTCTCACCTGATCGATAAAGCCTGCGCGTCACCGATACTGCTTCACCGGGAGCGAAGTCGAGCGCGAGATTTCGCCGGCGCCAGTGTCGCTTTTGCGCCGGCTTGTTTGCTGGTACGACTACTTCAGTTGTCGCCGGTTCGGCATCGGAAGGTGTTTCGTTCTCGGTTGCAACTTCCGTCGCAACGACCTCGACTGGCTGTGCTTGTTCCTGCGGAATGATCGCATCGAGATTGACGAGTCGATCGTCGATCTTCTCAAGCGTCGAATCGATATCTTCGATGTCAGGTTCGGATTCGATCACTTCGTCGCGAACCATGTGCATGACAACTTCTGCCATGCCACTTGGCGGACGATTGCGCGCGCCTTGAAAGATGACGTCTTTCATCTCGCCGCCGCGGAGATGTTTGACGCGCTGTTCGCCGAGGACCCACGCGATGGCATCGGCGACATTACTCTTGCCGCATCCGTTAGGGCCAACGATGGCGGTGATTCCGTCTCCAGTAAAGATTATTTCGGTGTAGTCGGCGAAAGATTTGAAGCCGGTGATTTCCAGGCGTTGGAGTTTGAACATTCGCTAAAGAGCTCAGGGTTGACTAGCCTCTGGACCGCGATTATGAAGTCTGAGAGGCGTTTTCTTACGGGTGAATCACTATAAGTGGGTGTTACAGAGATGTCAACAACAACTTGTAGTGAGGTGGGGGTAATTGAAGTGAGGGGAAAAGTTAAGCAGATGGAGATCGATTTCTCTCGCGGCGACCGCAACGGCGCGGTGAAAAACTGGTCGCGGTTTTTCGTTGCGCCGCCGCGAGAGAAATCTTTATTACGGATTCCGGATCGATGGCGGATTCACGAGCGGACCGGTGTCTGGCCTTCGCAAATAGAGTAGCAACTTCACCCCCGGCCGCAGCTCATAAGTCCCGTTGGGTTGTTTCGAAGGGACCTGCCGGTATAAAGCACTGAAATCATCGTCCATCGTCGACTTCTGATCCTCTCGGGCGATGATGATTGGCTCTGACGATGCCGCCATCTTTCCGAAGTAGCCCACTCGATCAAAGTTCCTGAAGTACCACGGCAACGGCCAGTAATCAGGACTCACAATCGTTATCCCCATCTGAGCGCCACCACGTTCTTTAGCAATCTGCTCAACTTGATCGACGAGCTCGAGTGCGCCTCGCGTCGTGTGGGCGTAGACGTAAACATATTTTGGATCGTCGTTGTCATAATTCACAAAGTTCAAATCGATCGACTGGTAAGTGGCCAGCCCCAGCGCAACCGTCAAAGCCCCTGCGACCAAAGCCCCTCCGAGCGATCGCAACTCTCCCTCATCGATGTCGTAGATCTTCTGTATCACATACCCTGATATCAACGACAACGGAATGATGAAGTTCAACACCAGCCACGGCGTTTTGTAGGGAATTAACGAATACGCCGCAATCAATCCAAACGACCACAAAGCACAAAACAGCGCCAAAAAATTTTTCGGTTTCAAAACGACATAAGCAGCTCCGAGAGTACCGAGAATTAACAGCGACAACTCCTGTCGCCCTAACCAACGGAGGTACATTATTGGCGCCTGCACGTGATCCTTCGATCCAGTCTTGGTCCAAACGGCAAACGTTCGCAGCGAATCATTGAGGCCCTTGTAGTTGGTGAAAAACGAAGTATAAAAAATCAGGTAAAGGACCAAAAAAACAAACAGCCCGAGAGCAAAACTGCCAAGGATATTTCCGGTTCCGCCCATTTCACGAAACACCTCATTGACATGTCCCGACAGCGTTTCTCGCCGGCTTGAACTCTTGCCGGTCAACCACATGTAAATAATCGTCAACCCGAGAGCAATAAGCAAAACGGCGATTGAAATTATCGACGTTTCCTTGGTTGCAAAAAGAAGCGCGAGGCAGGCGCCTGCAGGAATGAGGTAAGCCGGACTACGGTTGTCATAAAAATGCACGAGGGCGACGACAATGCCGAGCGTGAAAAACACAAAGAGCGTTTCGTGAATAAAGTAACGGGAGAGATAAACAGCTCCTGGTGAAACGGCCAACATCAACCCGGCGGCAAGTGTAGCCATCGTTCCTAAACGCCGGCGCAGCAAAAAAATCAGACCAATCGTCGCCAGCCCGAAGACCACCGGGATAAGGCGAACTGTAAATGTCGTGAGACCGTATTTGTCGCGCGCTGCTGCGCCAAAGAGGAGTTTGGCTATCCACGGGATCACGGCGGAGAAGTAGTACAACGTAGGACCGTGATAGTTTTCCGGATCGTATTTGTAGTAGCCTTCGCGAACTAACCTGACGAGAAAATTTCCGTTCACGCCCTCGTCGTGATGAAGCGGCACGAGATCCAGATCGTACAAGCGCAGCACCGCCGCGCCCACAAGGATCACAACAATACTAATTCGCCACGCGAGCTCGGGAATTCCCGCCTCAGCCGCAACTTTCACCTCCGGCTCACGATTCTTAGCGCGAGCCTTTTTACTTCCTGACTTTGAGGAGCTTGTACTCACCAACTTCTCCAACCTTTTCGAATCGATTGATGAAATCTTCGTTAACCTGAGTGACAACTCTTTCCTGTGGTCCAACTACAATGTATTCAACGCCATAATCTCTGATTAACTGCTCTGCATCAGGTGCGCCGAGATAGATGCGTTTGACCTCACCTTCGCGCTGCAAAAATTCCAGGCCGTGCGTCCAGATATGTCCCGGATAACCCATCAGCGATCGGCGTCCGGTCAAAAATACGGGCGTGTTATGAACCGGGGCGTGAACAATCAACGAGCGCGGCGCGGTTTGCGCCTTCACGAGTTCGGCAAAGCGAATACCCGCAGCGTCAAATACCTGGTACTTGACCGACCGCAAGGCGATTCCAGCCACATCGAGCGCGCCGGCCAGCGTGATGGCGACGAATAATACCAACGCAACGAGTTGGTGAATTCTACTCTGCCGCCATAGTCGCGCGAGCAACAATGCAACGATCGGAGCGGAGGCGAGCCACCAGTAGTAGAGCACTTTGATGTTGTCCCAAATCCACGGCGCCATTTTGATGAGGTTGGGAATTATGAAACACAACGTAAACGGCAAATAAAAAAGGAGCAGCCGTTTCGGGACGAGGTATCCGTCTCCCCGCATCAGAATGGCGGTAATTATCAGTGGGATAAAGAGGCCGGTATTCTTTAACCAGAAGAAGACCGGATTGTCCTGCCCATGGTCCCATCCCAATTCCCATGCAAAAAAACTTCCCGCATTCACCGCACTATTCAACGTGGACCATAGCAGTTGCGGCATCGCTATTACTGAAGCCACTACAAAAAACGTGATCCACGCGCGCCAGCGAATATGAATCAAAGCCAGGCAGCCAGCCATCGCCATCACTACCACAAAGCTGTGTGCATGGACCAACGGCAGTAATCCGGCGGCGACGCCGGCAGCGATCATGCGTCGCATTTCAATCGGGAAACGCCCGGGAGTTGGCTCAGACCAGACATTCTTCTGCCGGTCGTGCGCGCGCGACTTTTTAACGGGGCCGGTTGTTTCCGCCGGCTTTGATTTGTCAGTCGCAATCCACCATTGCGTAAAAGCGATCACGGCCAGTGGAAGTCCCATGAGGAAGCCGCGTTGCGGCACGAGCAACGTGGAGATTGCGTTGCCCCATCGCCACGTCGTTTCCGGAATCACGGTGAACGATGGCGGCAGGTCCATGAACACACCGAAGAGCCCGCCTTCGTTTGTGACTGCCTTGTCCCACAACAGCTTCCAACCGAGTCCACCGTTCATAAGAACTATCAAAGGGGTCAGAATGGCCGCGAGTTTGTCGCGCAACATTACTAAACCCCAACGATGGACCAGGCCGACAAACGAGATGCCCAGAAGGTAGTTCTCGATAAACATCGACTGCCGAAGATCCGCGCCACAACGCACGAAAACCGCGGAAACAAAGTCGGAAATAAATGGATAGGTGAAACGCACCCCGGCGTACGTGGGATCCTCGGGAGGGTAATTGTTACCAAAAGCAAAACTCGTAATCACGCTCAGATGGAAAGGAAGATCGCCGAAGTTATTGAGCAGGCCTGTGCTCATTCCGGTTGTGTCTTCGATAACCGCGCGACTAAAAACTTTCCAGAGAACGACTGCGACAATTGCGTAGAAGAGAAAATAGCCAACAGTGGCTAGTTCAAAACGCATCAATTGCCGTGTCGCTCGCGATACACCATCGAGATCCTGTTTGAAGCGTTTCGAGATCGACGCGTCGGTGAATAACGCCAGTGGGCTACAACAGATGGCGGCGCTGAAAAGTACGGCAATGCCGCTGAGTCCGACGAATGAGGCAACGACGAAACTTACCAAACCGAGCGCGGCAAGTCCGAGAGTCGCACCGGCACACAGTCGTGCACCCAGTGAGGCGTTCTCATCGTAGAGATACGTCGCGACAGTACCGCTTAAAGTGACTAGTAACGCCAGTAGTAAGGACGCAATCATCTATCGGAGCTGAGAATTTGCCGCCGCCGTTGTTTTGAATAGCCAGGTCAGCTTCGGATTATACCCACGCACAGGCGTAAACGTGCAAAGGCGTTAGTAAGCAAACGCTGCTTTTGCATCCGTGTGCATTGATCGGTTAGTTTTCTCGTCGAGGCTAATAAATGTTAAGAGCAGGCATTGTCGGGCTGCCCAACGTGGGCAAGTCGACCTTATTCAACGCGCTAACAGCGCAATCAGCAGCACTCGCCGCAAACTACCCCTTCGCGACCATCGAACCAAACGTCGGCGTCGTTTCCGTTCCGGACGAACGCTTGGAACCACTCGCTCGCCTGGTAAAGACAGAAAAGATAGTTCCGGCCACGGTGGAGTTTCTTGATATTGCCGGGCTGGTGCGCGGCGCTTCAAAAGGTGAAGGGTTAGGAAATCAGTTCCTGGCAAACATCCGCGAAACCGATACCGTGGTCCAGGTTGTGCGTTGTTTCGAAGACGAGAGCGTCATTCACGTCGAAGGCAAAGTCGATCCGGTGCGTGATATCGAAACGATTCAGATTGAACTGGCGCTTGCCGACCTCGCAACCGCGGAACGAAGACGTGAGAAAGCACAAAAGAGTCTGAAGAGTGGAGACAAAACTGCGCGGCAGGAGTTGGAAGTGCTCGATAAGATTCAGCCTGCGCTCGAACAGGGTCACTCGGCACGAACGATTGCTCTCAGCGATGACGAGCGCGCCATTGCTCGCAACTTCTTTCTGTTGACCACCAAGCCAACCATTTACGCTGCGAACGTCGAGGAAGCTGCACTAACAAGTCTCGACAACAACACCATGGTCAACTCGGTACGCGAGGTGGCGGCTAAAGAAGCTGCGGAATGTGTTGTCATTTGCGCGCAACTCGAAGCAGATCTCGTCGCGTTACCACCCGAAGAGCGGATTGATTATTTGAAGAGTTTGAATGTAGCGACTAGCGGCGTAGACCAGTTGATCAAGAGCGCCTATCACCTGCTGGGATTGATGTCGTTTCTGACAGCAGGCGAGAAAGAGGTGCGTGCCTGGACCATCCCCCAGGGCACTCGCGCACAAACTGCCGCCGGTACAATTCACTCAGACATCGAGCGCGGTTTTATTCGGGCAGAGATCGTGAGTTATGACGAACTGCTGGCGGCCGGCTCATACACCGCGGCGCGTGAGAAGGGTTTGTTACGACTCGAGGGCAAAGAGTACATCATGCAGGAAGGCGATGTGGTGCACTTCCGCTTTAATGTTTAGCACTCCAGTGATTATTTAATGCTTTCAGTTTCGATCTTTACGAAGACCTTCGAGAAGTGCGCGCAAAGCTTTATCCGTCAGCTTCTGAGATTTAGTCAAATCTGCTAAGGCTTTATCCGTCAGCTTCTGAGATTTAGTCAAACCTGCTAAGGCTTTATCCGTCAGCTTCTGAGACCTGGTCAAATCTGCTATTGCCTTTTCATTCTTAGCCTGGGCGATTGCAACTTCTTTTAGTTGGGTATTAATGGCTTCAGACTCAAGGTGCCAGACCGCTTCGTGCCTGATCTGGGCGTCGACTAAACTATTAATCTTATACCGCCACTCACTCCGGGTGCGTCGCCCGGACTTTACCATTGTTAGTAAAATGCGTTCCGCTCGTCTGAGTCGCTGTTCTGGTGTCATCACTTCCGTCCTTCAGGTGAGGTGAAAAAATCGTTTCGCATGATCGCATGTGCGTATAACTGAAGTCAATTTGTGATTGCGAGGAACGAGGAGGGAGAAAACCAAAGCGGGCAACCGGAAGAAGGAGCAACTCCCGATTGCCCGCGTACAGCTAACGTAGCAGGGCACGAATACCAACGAGTATCAGATAACCAATCGCAAGTGTAACCGCCACTTTTATCAACAGCACCGCCAGTCCGATTATGATTCCGAGGGTAACTCCCACCAGCTTCGCTACGATAGGCAAAACCACCATGAAGACAAATAATCCGAGAAGGATCATGCCTACCACTCGTAAAACGTTCTTTCCGTTTTTCATCGTCTACTCTCCAATCGCTACCGCGAGCCCCTAAATCTTGGGTTCTATCGCCCGCAGCCAACTATACGCAGATTATCGCGATCGCGTTCCAATGAAAGATTCTGGATGGTTTACCCATAAAATCGCTGTTTTTTGACCGAAAACTTCGGAGACCCAACGCCGCTTACCAGTTAACTTACCAGTCGCGCGTTTAATCCATTTCGGCGATAATTATACATACTTTTACGCCATGGACCGCTGGAATTCAAGAAGTCTGTTTAGTGACGATGCTCCGGAGCCGGAACCCGGTCCGCTCGAGGGCACGCCTCTGGCCGAACGCATGCGACCACGATCGCTGGCGGAATTTGTCGGCCAAACTCATCTCGTCGGCGAAGGTCGTATACTTCGCCGCATTATCGCCGGCGGCGGTGCGTTGCCATCATTGATTCTCTGGGGTGCGCCGGGCACCGGCAAAACAACACTCGCTCGACTGCTTGCCGAAAGTAGCGGCCTCAAGTTCATCGCTCTTTCCGCCGTGTTCTCAGGCGTCAAAGACCTCCGCGAAGCAATTCAACAGGCAAAGAACGATAAGCGCTACGGCAAACGCACCGTGCTTTTCATCGACGAGATTCATCGCTTTAATAAATCGCAGCAGGACGCACTCCTGCACGCCGTCGAAAATGGCACCGTCACACTAATCGGAGCCACCACCGAGAATCCTTCTTTTGAAGTCACCGGAGCACTACTCTCGCGTTCTCGCGTTTTGGTGTTGAATCAACTTACGAACGACGACATCAAGTCGATTCTGCAAAACGCACTCAGCGACGAGGAACGCGGTTTGGCCGGCTTCAAACCTTCAGTCTCCGATCAGTTGCTGGAGCGAATGGCGCACTCTGCCAACGGCGATGCGCGCGTCGCGTTGACGGCTTTGGATGCAGCAGTTGAGTCAACATCTCCTGACGAAAACGGACTCAGAACGGTTTCCGAACCGACCGTCATCGAGGCACTCGGACGCGCCCATTACGCTTACGACAAGGGCGGCGAAGAACATTACAACCTTATCTCGGCACTTATAAAATCGTTGCGCAACTCCGATGTCGATGCCGCGCTTTACTGGCTGGCGCGAATGATCGAAGGCGGCGCCGATCCAATTTTTATCGCGCGCCGTTTATGTATTCTCGCTTCGGAAGACATCGGACTCGCCGATCCACAGGCGATGGTCCAGGCGGCAGCCGCAGCCGACATCGTGCAACTTATCGGTCTGCCAGAAGGATTGTTTCCCCTCTCTCAGGCGACTATCTATCTCGCACGCGCGCCAAAGTCGAATGCAGTTAAAAACGCGTATCATGCCGCCTTGATCGATGCGGAAGAAACAGCACGCGTCCCTGTCCCGTTGCATCTTCGAAATGCAGCTACGCCACTCATGAAGCAGATCGGTTACGGCAAGGATTACCGTTATGTTCATAGCGATCCGGCTGCCAAAGAAGAGATGGAATGTTTTCCGGAACAACTGCGTGGCAGAAAATATTTTTCAGACGAAGGCTTACCAGAACAAGAACACACCAAGGGTGAGGAAAATCGAGAGTGACAACAACCAGCAGAAAGTCGGACAAAGAAATCGCTTTCCTGCAAGACCTGTTTATTGCCCCCGACTGGGGTGAGCGCTTTGCAGAACTTATCGACGAGCACTTAAAGCTTCCGAAAGAAGGAAAAGCGCTTTACGTGGCAGCCGGTACCGGTGGACACGCCCTGGCGCTTCACGAACGCGCGGGTGACAAAGTCGAGTTGCTTTGCGTTGACGAAAATCCGGAATGCCTGGAACTGGCTCGCGCAAAAGCAACGGCAACCAACGAACAGTTAACGTTCAAAACCACTCAAGTGGACAGTCTGGATCTAAATGACAACCGTTTCGACCTGGTTATCGGAAACGCTTCACTAGTCTCGCGACAGCGAGTGCGTAAAATGTTTTCAGAGCTGGTTCGCGTAGCTGCGCCGGGCGCAACCATTGCGCTAACGCTGCCGACCTCGTCGAGCTTTGGTGAATTCTTTTCTATCTACTGGGAAGCACTGCATAACAACGGATTGATCGATTACGAATCCGATGTGGAGCAGTTGATTACCGAGTTGCCGACAGTCTCAGACATCGAGCAGCTGGCGGAAGATGAAGGACTGCGCGACGTCAAAACGTGGACGCGCGTCGAGGAATTCGACTTTGAATCCGGTGAGCAGTTTTTGAACTCCCCACTGGTAGCAGAGTTTCTAATGCGAGATTGGTTGGCCCTCGTACCTGACGATAAGAGGGCCGGATTGTTCGATGAGATCTCTCGGTTAATTAACGAAGAGAGGCATGAGGCGGAGTTCGCACTTTCGGTGAAAGCAACGCTGATTATCGGACAAAAGGCTCATAGTCACTGAAGCGAAGGCGGGGGACTTCAGCGCTGAGCCAGTCCGGCAAGCGCTACTTCTCCATCTCCTTGCGAACTTCGCGCTCCCCTTCGTCAATCCCGTCTCGAAAGGCTTTCTTACTTTGGCCCAACGCCTTCGCCAGTTGCGGCAACCTGGTGGCGCCAAAAAGTAGAAAGATGATGAGCACGATAAATATCAGCTCCGTGGTACCGAGCCCCGCAAACGCGAATACTGTTTGATCCATATTTTCCTCTTTTCCCAGGGGGCACTAACCGCCACGAATCCGTGGCTTCTAGTCTCTACTGTCTGATTCGTAAAACAGGTACTTCCTCCAGGTCTCGTCAGCTCTGCCCAGGTAACGCATGATTTGCCGGTTTACGTGGAGTGAGAACCCACGAGGCCTGCGTAGCAGGTGCATCCCGGATTCCTCGGGAGTCCGGTTGCCCTTCTTATGATTGCAACGCTTGCAACACGCAACCAGATTATCCCACGCCGACTCCCCTCCACGCGAGCGTGGCTGGACATGGTCGAGAGTTAATTCTGAAGGCGGGTACTGCGTGCCGCAATACTGGCAGGTCGAATGGTCACGTAGAAGAATGTTTTTCCGCGAAAGCGACCGCCGTTCAAAAGGAATGTGAATATATTCCGTAAGACGAATAACTGAAGGGGCGTGAATGGCAAGTCGTTGAGAATGGAGCATATGGCCGTTGTGCTCCTCCGCTCGCGCCACCCCTTTGAAGATCATCACCACTGCGCGCCTTTCGGTGCACACGTTGATGGGCTCAAAAGAGGTATTCAGGACTAAAACCCGGCCATTCATATTAGCGCTGATATTACGCGAGCCCGGAAGAGAGTGTCAAAATAATGTGGCGTTACGGAGGTGTGAACGGTACGGTAACCGCCATTACAACGACGCTCGTGCGATTGTTAAAACGTAGATATCGCTTGCGCCTGCCGCAATTAGGGCTTCGGCACAGGCTGAGACCGTCGCACCGCTGGTGAGCACATCATCTACCAACAAAATCGTCTCACCCCGAACAAGGCGCGGGTGCCGTACTTGAAACGAGCCGGCAACCGTGGCGGCGCGTCCTTTTATATCCAAGCCGGCTCGATACTTTTCTGACTCTCTGACACGCACGAGGTTGGCGTCATCAAGAGGTAGTCGCAGCTCTTTCGAGAGCGACTTCGCCAGCACCGCAGCCTGGTTGAAACCTCGCTCCCGCCGGCGGTTCTCATGCAGCGGCACAGGCATGATCCGGGTACTGGCGTTCAACGGCTCACGCTCGGCGGCAGCCATCAATAGAGTCTCAAGGTGTGGTGGAACGTGTGGTTGTCGCTTCAACCAGAGCACAGATTCACGAAGTGCTCCTTCGTAGAGCCCGGTCGATCGTGCAACCGTATACGAGTGCGAATCGCAGCGCCCACACCTCCCCTGCTCACGAAACTCAACCGAAATCTCACCCGGAAAGGGCAATGCACATTTCCAACACATCGCTTCGCTGCCATGGAAAATCTTCGTCGACGACCAACACCTCTCACACGCCACTCCGAACCGACGCTCCTCGACACTGCAATTACAAATTGCACATGCTTGCGGATACGCCAACGCAAGGAGCGCGTCGCCCAACAGTCGAACACCATGAGTGAGGATCATTTTGTGTCTTCCCTTCGTTGTGCTTTCTGTGCCTTTTTGTGGCCCTAAACCAAAACGGCCTCCCCGAATATCGAGGAGGCCGCATTTTATCTCATCCGCGCCGGCGGTTAATCTTCATCGTCGCCTAACAACCCGCGCTCCTGAAGATCCTGACAGCGAACGCAGTGGCGCGCCCAGGGCACAGCGTCGAGACGCTTTTCCGGCAGTACTTCACCACAGTGAACACATTTTCCGTAACCGGCGGTTTCAATCCGCTCGAGGGCTTCGTCAATAAGATTCAGCAACTGCCGATCGTTGTCAGACATCGATACCAGCAGTTCCTTGGTATAAGCATTAGCCGCCATGTCCGCCGGATCCTGCGTGGCTTCCGCATCTCGTTCACGACTGTACAATTCCGCTGCCTGCACCTGTCCGACGAGACCCTCGCGACGGTCCAACAGCTTATCTCTAAAAACTTTAGTGCGTCTCTTATCCATTATTTGTTTTAGCCCTCCACCCTACTTGTTTATGAACTCTCCGGATTATTTTTGATATGGCAACCCATGAATGATCGTATAAGCTCGATACAACTGTTCAAATAACAGCACCCTTGCCATCTCATGCGTCAGCGTCAACCGTGACAAGCACCAAAGCTTATCCGCGCGCGACTTCAAATCGCCTCCAAAGCCATGCGGTCCGCCGATGACAAACGCGACCTCCTTAACCCCGCTTCCTTCCCAACTTTGCACCTGAGCAGCTAGCTGCTCGGAAGTCCATTCGGTACCGCCGGGATCCAAAAGCACGCTCACCGACGCAGGCCGGAGCGCGTCTGAGATGCGTTTGGTCTCCTTATCGATGCCCGCCTTATCTGAACGTCCGAGCTCTCGTAGCTCAGTCACTTCCCAGCGTACAAAATGGGAAAGCCGTTCGCCGTAATCCTCGATCAGCGCACGCAACCTTGCGTCACGAGTCTTCCCTGTCCAGACGATTCGAAAACGCATCTAATTCGTGTTATCCGCGGATAACTTGTAGCGCGCAATTTTCTCGTAGAGATTCTTGCGGCTGATGCCGAGTATGCGCGCGCACTCAGTTTTATTGCCTCCGGTCGCAGCCAACGTCTCCGAAATATAAGCCGCCTCAATCTCTGCCAGACTAAGCCGCTTCGTTTTTCGTTGCTGCGCGTCGACCGCCGCTCTCAATCCCGGCGGCAAGTCGTGCTCTTCAAGCTTAGTTCCGGTCGCGACAATCACGGCACGTTCGACGACGTTAGCGAGTTCACGCGCATTTCCCGGATAGTCGTAACCCTTGAGAATAGCTCGCGCCGAGGCTGACGCACGTTGTACGTTGCGACCATGCTTGGCAACGTAGTGCTTCAGGAAGTACTCGATTAGTTGAGAAAGATCATCCTTGCGTTCCCGCAACGCCGGCACGCGAATCTTGATTACATTCAGACGATAAAAAAGATCTTCTCTGAATCGTCCAACCTTAACCGCTTCGTCCAAATCGACGTTGGTCAGCGCTATCAAGCGAGTATCAAGGCGAATCGTCTTGCGACCACCGAGCCGCTCGAATTCACGCCGCTCGATCACGCGCAATAGTTTTGCCTGCGCGTCATTGGAAAGATGCGCAATCTCGTCGAGAACGAGCGTGCCTTTGTCGGCAGCTTCAAATCTGCCGGCCTTACTCTCGACCGCACCGGTAAACGCACCACGTTCGTAACCGAAGAGCTCCGCTTCGAGCAGTGATCCCGGCAACGTGGCACAATCGATCTTCACAAACGGCTGCGACGCACGCCGTGACTTCGAATGAATAAACGCAGCCAGCAAATCCTTGCCCGCGCCCGATTCACCCGTAATCAAAACATTCGCATCAGTTGAACTTACGCGCTCCGCGAGACCAACCGCCTCGCGCATTCGTGGAGAGCGCGCAAAAAGTTCAATCACGATTCGCTTCTCAAAGATCCGGTGCTGCCCGCGTTGAATTCAGCCGGCAGCTCAACGCGCTTCGACTCGCGCCAGAGTCGTTCAAGGTCGTAGAACTTCCGCGCTTTCTGCTCAAACACGTGCACAACAAAGTCGCCGTAGTCCAAAAGGATCCACTCGGCAGTTTTATAACCTTCGACACGCGCTGCAGCATGACCCGACTTCTTCAACGTCTCATAAACTTCGTCAGAGATCGCTTGGACCTGCCGCTCATTGGCGCCACTCACGATCAAAAAGTAATCCGTAAAGCTCGCGATCTCGCGCAAATCCAACACGACGGGCTCCAGCGCCTTTTTCTCGTCAGCGGCATGCAGCGCCACCAGTACGCGCTCGTCGAGCTTTTCGACCTCCGCATCCGCCGGCGCCGGGCGCACATTCGTTTGCGGATTCAACGACTGTTCCTTAACGGTGTTTTGAGTCATTCAGTTCTTATAAATCCTGTACTTCGTGATGTATTCAAGCACTGGCCCTGGTACGAGCTCAGTTAACTCTGCTGTTCGACCCTCACTCGCAAGCTGTCGAATGTTGGTCGCCGAAACATCTTTCATGACCACATCGGTGATGAATATCGAGCCGCTCTTTGAAGTGCGCTCCACCGAGGATCGCAAATCAATGATCCGATCCGCCAAAGCACCAACGTGAGCGGTTTCCGGTTCATATCCCGGCCTGGTAACGACGATATGATTCGTCATCGTCAACAAACGTTCCCACTCTCGCCAGGTCGTGATCTCCGACCACGAATCAGCACCCATGATGAAAAAGAGCTCTACTTCGTCACCAAACAACTGCTGAAAGTGCGCGATCGTATCGACCGTATAACGTCGATCCGGATTATCGAGTTCGAAAGTTGAAATCGATATCCGCGGATCGTGTTGCGTGGCCAGCGCGAGCATCGCAAAGCGATGCAGCGGATCGGTTACAGGCCGCCCGATCTTATGCGGCGCCACTTGCGCCGGAATCAACCAAACATTCCCAATCTCAAATAACTCTGAAACTCTACGTGCAACTTCCAGATGCCCTACGTGAACCGGATCAAATGTTCCGCCATACAAAGCGATTCGCTTTTGCGCGCACATTTCTTACAAAGCCAGCTCCACCGTATCCGTTTTGCTCTCAGCCGCCAGTTCGTCCAACTTAGCGGCAATCGCATGCACGAGTTCGCGCACGCCGTCATTGGTTGCCGATGAGATGGCGAAGAACGGTTTTCCGTCGGCCATCGCGCGCTGCTTCAACGACTCCAATCGTTCCGGTTCGTCGAGCGCGTCCGTCTTGGTGGCAATCACAAACTGTGGCCTCGTCGCCAGATCCTGATTGTACGAAGCGAGCTCGCGATTCACGGTTTCGTAATCGTTAACTGCGTCTCTGCCCGACACCGACGAAACATCAACCAGATGCAGCAACAACTTCGTGCGTTCGATGTGCCGCAAAAAACGATCGCCCAGGCCCGCACCCGTGTGTGCGCCTTCGATCAATCCCGGAATGTCGGCGATTACGAAGGTGCGAAAGTCGCCGAGATCGACCACTCCCAAATGCGGCTCGAGCGTGGTGAACGGGTAATCCGCTACCTTCGGACGCGCTGCAGAAACGGTTGAGATAAAGGTCGACTTCCCAGCATTTGGAAAACCGACCAACCCCACGTCGGCCAGCAGCTTGAGTTCGAGTTGCAGTTGCAACTCTTCTCCCTTGCTTCCCTGTTGATGATAGCGAGGTGCACGATTGGTTGAGGTGGCGAAGTGCGCGTTGCCAAAACCTCCACGACCGCCACGTGCCGCCAACCATTGATCGCCGTCATGGCTCAGATCGTGAAGCAGATCTCCGGTTGTAAAATCAAAGATCTGTGTACCCACCGGGACTCGAACGAGCAAATCTTCCCCAGTGCGTCCCGAACGATTCGATCCTTCGCCGTGCAAACCACGCGGCGCAATGTGTTGCGGGTTGTAACGCAGATGCAGGAGCGTATTGAGCGCCGCATCGGCCTGCAGGATCACATTACCGCCGCGTCCACCATCTCCACCTGATGGACCACCGCGGGGTACAAACTTCTCGCGCCGGAAAGCTGTAACACCGTTACCGCCGTCACCCCCTTGCACAAGAATCTTGGCGCGATCAATAAACATCCAAAAATCGAAAACGACGCCCGGGCGCGCTCAGGCTGCTCAGGCGTCGCTTAGTTTTCTCAAAACTGTTCTAAGCAGCAGTTTGCTCCAGTGGATAGACGCTGACGAATTTACCCGAGCGACCTTTGTCTTCAAACTTGACGACACCGTCGATCAAGGCAAACAACGTATCGTCTTTGCCGCGGCCGACATTGTTACCCGGTTTCCAGCGGGTGCCGCGTTGACGCGCGATGATGTTGCCGCCGAGCACTCTCTCACCACCAAATTTTTTCAGGCCCAACCGTTGCGAATGTGAATCGCGGCCGTTACGAGATGAACCGACGCCTTTTTTGTGTGCCATTGTCTTTACCCAATCGAATCAATCTTTATCGTTGTGAAGCCCTGCCGGTGACCGCGCGTGCGCTTGTACTGTTTGCGACGCTTTTTCTTGAAGACAACGATCTTCTGATCTTTGCCGTGATTGACCACCGTGGCGGAAATCTTGTTGTCAGATCCTGTGCTCAACAAGGCTTCGAGCTCGACCGAACTGCCCGCCTCTGCTTCGAGCGAGGGGACACGAATGGTCTGACCCTCTTCTACCAGGAACTGCTTTCCACCGGCTCTGATAACTGCGTGTGACATCTTCTTCTTACCTCTCAGACGAATCAGGTCGTCATAGAAAAGTCGGACATTATAGGGTAACTATGGGCGCCTCGGCAACCGCGCGTGAGGGCTAAAGATTTACCAGATGTTTCAAGATTAACAGGATATTCCCGGTAAAATCAGGCGACATTCTGTCAATTTTGAAACATCTTTTCCATCAAGACGCTGCCGCTTTCTTGTTTCGGGCCAAAAAGTACTCCATAAAATCCGTCCCAATATCCCCGGCCCGGAAACGCGGGTCGTCCATGATCTTCAAGTGAAGCGGGACGGTCGTCTTGATCCCCTCGATCACCATCGCCTCAAGCGCTCGCTTCATGCGTGCAATCGCGAGTTCACGTGTGCGAGCGTGAACGATCACCTTGGCAATCATCGAGTCATAAAACGGGGTCACGCGGTAACCCGAATAGACAAACGTATCGACTCTCACACCGGGCCCACCGGGAAGATTAAAGGCCGAAATAACCCCTGGCGAGGGAGCAAACGTCTCCGGGTTCTCGGCGTTGATACGACATTCAATTGCATGGCCCACGATCAGCAGATCGTCCTGCGTGTACCCGAGTGGTTCACCTTCAGCGATCCGGATCTGGTTGCGAACGATGTCAGCCAGCGTCACCATCTCCGTCACGGGATGTTCCACCTGGATGCGCGTGTTCATCTCCATGAAGTAGTACTTGCCGTGTTTGTCGAGCAGGAATTCACACGTGCCGGCGCTCGAGTAACCGAGCTTCTTACACGCCGCGACTGCCGCTTCACCCATCTCTTTGCGCAACTCGGGAGTCAGCACGGTTGAAGGCGCTTCTTCCATCAACTTCTGGTGGCGACGTTGAATCGAGCACTCACGTTCGCCGAGGTGAATGCATTCGCCATACTCATCCGCGAGCACCTGGATCTCGATATGTCGCGGCTGTTCGAGGTACTTCTCGATATAAACACTGCCGTCGTTAAACGCTGCCGCTGCTTCAGTTGACGCCGTTTCGAGGGCCTTGCCTAACTCTTCCTCGGAGCGGACGATACGCATTCCGCGACCACCACCCCCGGCCGAAGCCTTTACGATGACCGGATATCCAATCTCGCGAGCTAGCCCGCGGCCTTCCTCTTCCGAAGTAACGGCGCCTGGACTTCCCGGGACGATCGGAAGCCCGGCTTCGTGCATCGTCTTGCGCGCCTCGATCTTGTCGCCCATCAAACGGATGACATTTGCGGGTGGTCCAATAAACTTGATGTTGCACGCATCACAGATTTCGGCGAAGTACGCCGACTCAGCCAGAAATCCATAGCCCGGATGAATCGCATCGACATTGAAAATCTCAGCAGTGCTGATGATAGAGGGAATGTTGAGATAACTCTGCGCGGACGGTGCTGGTCCAATACAGGCGGCTTCATCGGCGAAACGGACATGCAGCGAATCGCGATCGACGTCACTGTGAACAGCGACCGTCTTGATCCCCATTTCCTTACACGTCCAGATGATGCGACAGGCGATCTCGCCGCGGTTTGCGATCAGGATCTTCTTGAATTTTCGCGGATTAAAAGCCATATAAAACTTCCACAAAAAAGCACAAAACGCACCAGCTACTTATTGTGCGTTTTGTGCTTTTTTGTAGCTTAACTGCGAATGCCAAAGAGAGGCTGCCCGTATTCGACCGGCTGCCCATTCTCGACGTAAATCTTAACTACTTCACCCGACGTTTCGGCCTGAATCTCATTCATGAGCTTCATGGCTTCGATGATACAAACTACCGATTCGGGCTCAACGTTGCTTCCGATCTTCACGAATACTTCGGCGGTCGGCGAAGGTGAACGATAAAACGTTCCTACAATTGGCGACGCAATAATGTGTAAATCCTGTTCTGGTGCAGCAGGAGCACTGGGTTGTGCCGGAGCGGCCGGAGCCGTTGCCGCAGCAGACGCCGCTTCGGGAACTGGTGCGGGAGCAGGCAAGGGCGCGCTCGGCGCAGCAACCGCCGATTCCCTGCGCAAGCGAACCCGGAAACCTTCATTCTCGAGTTCGAGTTCCGCCAGGCCGTTCTCGCGCAGGAGCCCGATCAAGTCGCGGAGCTCATCCATGTTGACTGAAGCGGCCGGGCGTGACGCGGTACGAACGCGTTTCGCGGGCGATTCGTCCTGTTCTTTAGCTGCCATTTATAAAACTACAAAAAAGCACATACGACACAAATTCACCATTTGTGCTTTTTGTGCTTCTTTGTGTTCCTTTGCTATTCCTCGCCGGCTTCAGCGGCGGTTTCGTCTTTTGCTTCTTTACTGCGTCCTGATTTCTTCTTCTTGGAACTTGTAGCTTTTGCGGCTCGCTTCTTCGAGGCCTCAGCGGCTTCAACTTCCCGCGGATTATCGACCAGTTCAATGATTGCCATTTCGGCACGGTCGCCATCGCGTGTTCCCAGTTTCAGGATCCGCGTGTAACCGCCGGGTCGGTCCGCGTAGCGATCTCCGAGATCACTAAAGAGCCTGCGCAACGCTGCCACGCCGGCTGTGCGCGCCGGTCGAAGCTGACCGCGCTTGCCGGAGATCTCGCCGGCGGTAGTGTTACCAGCGTGAAAGTAGCCGGCCGCCTGACGTCGCAGGTGAAGTGCACGGGCATCTGCTCCATCAGCAGCAAAACTGCGGGCCTTGCGAGACAAGGTGATAGCGCGCTCCACGAACGGTCGCAATTCCTTCGCCTTCGGCAAAGTCGTCACGATACGCTCGTCGCGCGAGTTAATTAGAGAGGTCGCGAGATTGCGGAGCATCGAATTACGATGCTCACTGGTGCGACCAAGTTTTCGATGTGCCTTTAGGTGTCGCATGACTCTTTAACTTACTGTTCGTCGTCGCCGTCAAAATCCGAAAGATCGGCGCCATCGCGGCCGCCGGTACCCGGAATCGGATTGCCTTGCTCGTCAAACTCCATACCGAAATCGAGACCCATGCCGTTCAGGATTTCCTTGATCTCATTGAGCGACTTCTTACCGAAATTCTTCGTCGCCAGCATCTCTCGTTCGGTGCGTTGGACCAGATCTCGAATCGTCCGGATATCGGCATTCTTGAGACAGTTGTAGGAGCGGACTGACAACTCCAGTTCGTCAACCGATCGGTCCAACTGATCGTTACGCGGCAGTGGCGGACGCTCCATCTTCGCGTAAGCGAAGTCATCAGTGTCTTCTTCAAAATTGATGAAGATCGACATGTGATCCTTGATCAACTTTGCTGCCAGGCCGATCGAGTCTTCGGGTTTCACTGAACCGTCGGTCCAAACCTCAATCGTCAACTTATCAAACTCAGTGTTTTGGCCCAGGCGAGCAGCTTCAACGTTGTAGTTGACCTTCTTGACGGGCGTATGGACCGAGTCGATCGGGATATAACCAAGCGACAGATCTTCGTCGAAGTTTCTGTCAGCCGAAACGTAACCACGGCCGCGCTTCAAACGCATCTCAACTTTCAGAGATCCGTTATCGCTCACGGTGGCGATGTGCACGGTCGGGTCAAGAATCTCGACGTCAGCATCAGTTTCAATGTCGGCGGCGGTAACTTCACCGGCCGCTTCCTTTGAAATTCTCAACGTCTTCGGCTCGCTGCTGTGCAGCTTGAATGGCACCTGCTTGAGATTGAGAATGACGTCGGTGGCATCTTCCACCACGCCTTTAATCGATGAAAACTCATGCTCAACGCCTTCAATTTTGACCGCGGTAATTGCAGCGCCTTCGATTGAAGACAGCAATGCACGACGCAGGGAATTTCCTACCGTCGTTCCAAAACCTCTCTCAAATGGCTGTGCTGAGAAACGGCCATATCGTTCTGTGAGGGTCTCCGCGTCGGCCGCGAGGCGTCGCGGCATTTGAAATCCTGTCCAAAGATTATTTTGATCCATAGCCATATCGTTCAGGTTCCTAGGAAAAGGCAACGGACCAACAGCGACGATGGGCGGCGTCACTGCTGGTCGGGTTAATTACTTACTATAAAGTTCAACAATGAGCTGCTCGTTGATCAAGCGATCGATATCGTCGCGCACCGGACTGCTCGCTACGCGCGCAGACATCTCGCCGCCGTCGGCATTGATCCACGACGGGCGACCACGACCTGACGCGGTTTGCCATGCACCCTCGATATGAGAGTTCTTCCGGCTGGCTTCTCTCACACTAATCGTGTCGCCAGGTTTCACTTGATAAGAGGGGATATCTACTTTGCGATCGTTAACCAGAATGTGCCCGTGATTGACCAACTGGCGCGCCTGACGGCGTGAGGTGGAGAAACCGGCGCGATAAACCGCATTATCGAGGCGCCGTTCCAGCAGGAACAGGAGGTTCTCACCGGTGATCCCCTTCATGCGAGCGGCACGTTCGAAGTAGTTTCGAAACTGCCCTTCGAGAATGAAGTAGATGCGTTTTACCTTCTGCTTCTCGCGCAACTGCTGGCCATAACCGACCAACGCCTTACCACGACGCAACGAATTACCGTGCTGTCCCGGTGGTTGCGTACCACGTTTTTCAATCGGGCAAGCGGGCTTGTAACAACGATCGCCCTTCAAAAATAGTTTTGCGCCTTCGCGACGGCAAAGGCGACACACTGCGTCTCTATACCTAGCCAAGTAATTGCCTCCAGTCTATTTACTAGACGGAAAAGTTTACAGGTTGCACTTAGTGCGAACCCTTCATCCTTTGGGTTTACATTGATGCGGTTGCGAAAGTTTAGTTTCGCAATCCGCGTTTATACTCTTTAACTTAAACTCTGCGCCGCTTCGGGGGCCGGCAACCATTGTGCGGAATCGGCGTGGTATCGCGAATGGTAATCACTCTGATACCGGCATTTGCGATCGCTCTGATCGCCGACTCGCGACCACCGCCTGGTCCCTTAACACGCACCTCACATTGATGCATGCCGGCTTCATGGGCCTTCTTCGCGGCTTCATACGCTGCTTGCTGCGCGGCGAATGGCGTCCCCTTGCGTGAACCACGAAAACCACGCGCACCAGCCGACGATTGGGCAATCAGATTCCCCTCGAGATCGGTGATCGAAATCATCGTGTTATTGAACGAAGCCGCAATATGCACGATGCCGTTGGGAACGTTCTTCTTCTCTTTCTTACGAAAGACCTTCTTTTTTCCGCCTGCTTTAGCCATAAATTAGTTCTTTGTGCTTTGCTTTTTGTGCTCTGTACAAAGCTCTAAGTACAAAGCTCCAAATACCAAACTACTTCTTGCCTGGTGCCTTCTTCTTCGCGATGGTCGCACGTCGCGGACCTTTGCGGGTGCGTGCATTTGTGTGAGTGCGCTGACCACGCACCGGCAGTGCACGGCGATGACGCAAGCCACGATAGCAACCGATGTCCATCAGTCGCTTGATGTCCATCTGAACACGTTTGCGCAGGTCACCTTCGATCTCGCCCTGCGCCTCCAGAATGGCGCGGATCCGGCTCAATTCATCTTCACTCAGATCTTTCACGCGAGTGTCGACGTTGACACCAGCTTCCTTGAGCACCGAACTCGAACGCGAGCGGCCGATGCCGTAGATATAAGTCAGACCGACTTCAGCTCGCTTGTTGGGTGGTAGATCGACTCCTGCTACACGTGCCATTGTATTTCTCGTTATCCTTGTCTCTGTTTATGTTTTGGATTCACGCAGATCACCCGGACCACGCCTTTGCGATGGATGACCTTGCACTTGTCGCACATCTTCTTTACTGACGCACGGACTTTCATTTAACTGAACCTCGTCCTATTTATAGCGATATGTGATTCGGCCGCGATTGAGATCGTACGGCGAAAGCTCCACTAAAACCCGATCACCCGGAAGAATACGTATAAAATTCTTGCGCATCTTTCCTGATATGTGCGCAAGCACTTGATGCTGGCTTTCCTCTAACTCAACCCGAAACATGGCGTTAGGCAAGGTTTCCAGCACCTTTGCCATTACCTCTATCGCTTCTTCCTTCGCCATATCCTCTCAGAATGGATTTTTGACGCTGCCGACAAACTGCGAATAATAGCACGCGCTTCTTTTCTTTGCCAAGCCGAGCTGGCGGTTGGTGGCACCTGCTTTGCAGTATTTCTCTGCGGTCCTCTGCGTAAGCTCAGCGATCTCTGCGATTAAACCATGCTTAGACGCAGAGATACGCAGAGTAAGACACTACCCAGACGATGGACCTAAACGATCGCCGCTGCAGGCTCTATCGCAGCGTCGGACGTTACCCGGGTCAACACTTCCGGGCCTTCTTCAGTTATTGCAATCGTGTGTTCGACGTGGGCACTCGGCTTTCCGTCAACCGTCACCACGGTCCAGCCGTCCGACAAAACCTTCGTGAAGTGCGACCCCTGGTTGACCATCGGCTCGATTGCGAAGACGTATCCATTCTTGATCTCTGGCCCCAGTCCGGGACGCCCGTAATTCGGAATCTGCGGATCCTCGTGCATGCGACGGCCGATTCCATGGCCTACATAATCGCGCACTACCGAATAACCATTGCCTTCCGCATGCTGCTGCACCGCCCAGCCGATGTCACCCAGATGATTTCCCGCATAACACTGCTGAATGGCACGTTCGAGGCACTCTTCCGTGACCCGAATCAACCGCAGCTTTTCGTCGTCGACATTTCCCACCGGAACCGTGGTCGCCGTGTCGCCTACAAAACCTTCGAGGGTTACGCCACAGTCAATCGAAAAGATGTCGCCTTCCTTCAGTTCATAATTTGAGGGAAAGCCGTGCACGATCTGCTCGTTGACGGAGGCGCAAATCGAATACGGAAAACCGTTGTATCCCTTGAACGTAGGCAAAGCGCCGGCGTCGCGGATCATCTTTTCCGCCGTCTGATCGACATCCATGGTGGTGATGCCGGGTTTAACTATGCTGCGGAGATGCGACAACACCTGGCCGACCAAACGTCCGGCCGCACGCATCTTCTCTAACTCGCGTTTTGACTTACCAATAATCATTGCAGAACTAATTTTAGCTACAGATGAACGCAGATTCCAAAGGTCAATGCCGCTCTACCGCGACTGATTCGTTAATCTGCAGCATGATCTCTTTGTAAATCGCTTCCGGGTTGTCCGTGCCGTCAACCGTGCGTAACAAACCTGCCGTCCGATAGTATTCAATCAACGGCCGGGTTTGCGCTTCATACGTTGCCAGTCGCGCCTTTACCGTTTCCACATTGTCGTCGGCACGATGTACGAGTTGCGCGTCAGGATGAAAGTCGCAGACGTTGTCGTGTTTTGGCGGTTTGAAATACAGGTTGTAAATCTCGCCACATATCGGGCAGTTCCGGCGCCCGGTCATTCGCTTCTCTAAAAAGTCGTAAGGCACATCCACGAGAACGGCAACGATACTGTTTCCCTGTTCAACCGCGAGCTTTTCAAGACTGGCGGCCTGCGCCGGAGTCCGCGGAAAACCGTCGAGAATGTAGCCGGTTTTGCAGTCGTCCTGCGCCGTGCGCTCTTTCACTAACTGAATTGTCAACTCATCGGGAACCAGTTGTCCCCGCGCCATGAGATCTCTGACTTCCTGTGCCAGCGGAGTTTCCGCGGTTTTGAGCGCGCGGAAGATGTCTCCCGTCGAGATTTGCGGTAAATGTAAACGCTCCTGAAGCAAGCGCGCCTGCGTACCTTTTCCGGCACCAGGCGCACCCATGAGCACAATGATCTTCGCCATAACGGATTAGGCTCGTCGTCCGCGCAGGCGGCCGCCCCCACCGAGAAATCCTTCGTAGTTGCGCATCACCAGTTGGGCCTCAATCTGGGCCACCGTGTCCATTGCCACACCTACGAGAATCAGCAACGAGGTTCCGCCAAAGAAGAAGTTATAGCCCATGCCGGTCGGGATCCACGACAACCCGGGTGTTGTGCTGACAAAAGAATCGACCCAGGTTCCAATCAGCGGCAGACGTGCCACCTTGAACCCGCTCAGCATGAATTGCGGTACAAAAGCGACGAGTGCGAGATAAACAGCACCCACAACTGTTAAGCGTGTCAGGATCGTGTTGAGATATTCAGCGGTCGCCCGGCCGGGACGGATGCCAGGCATAAAGCCACCATGCTTCCGCAGGTTATCCGCCACCTCTTCAACGTTGAAAACGATCGAGACGTAGAAGAAAGTGAAAAAGATGATCAGCGACAGGAAAACCAACTCGTAATACGGATCACCCGGATGGAAGATCTGAAAGAAGCCGAAGACTTTGGCCCACCAGGTGTTCGGGTTGGCTGGATCGGGCGGGAAAGCCGCAAAGACACTCTGCGGCATCGATAACACCGACGAAGCAAAGATCACCGGAATCACACCACCCATATTGATCTTCAGCGGCATAGTCGTTTGCTGGCCACCTACTACCTGCCGGCCTACGTGTCGTTTCGCGTAGCTAACAGGAATTTTGCGACGCGCCGCTTCCACAAAAACGATAAACGCGATGATCAAAACCATCGCCGCGAGCATTGCAAACACGCCGACGATTGCCATCGTGTCGCCACCGCTCAAACGATCCGCCACCTGCTTCACGCCGTTCGGTAATCCGATCACGATACCCGCAAAGATCAGCAACGAAATGCCGTTGCCAACACCGCGTTCCGTGATCTGCTCACCAAGCCACATGACGAAGATCGTGCCGGTGGTCAAAGTCAAAACCGTGCTCAGACGGAAACCCCAGCCCGGCGCGCCAACGCCGTTGACCTGCAGCCAGTGGGCTACAAACAGTGTCTGAATACAAGCCAGGACCACCGTGAGATAACGAGTCCACTGGTTGATCTTCTGGCGGCCCATCTCGCCTTCTTCCTGCAACTTCTTGAGTGGCGGATGAACGACGGTCATGAGCTGCAGAATGATTGAAGCCGTGATGTAAGGGGTGACGCCGAGGGCGAAGACCGAGATGGTGCGAAAATTTCCGCCGGAGAAAAGATCCAGCACACCCAGGAGGGTGCCGGCAACGTCGTTCCAAACTTCTTCCAGACGCGGCCCGTTAATTCCGGGAGCGGTAACGTGGGCGCCAAACCGATAGACGGCTAACAGCCCAAGCGTAAAGAAAATGCGCCGGCGCAAGTCCGGCACATTGAACATATTTCGAACCGCGGCGAAAAACTTTTCCATAACTTTCTCCTGCCGGCGATTCCCAGGCTACCCGGCAATCTCGATCACTGCGCCACCAGCTTGTTCGATTTTCTGGCGAGCACTCTTGGTAAATCTGTGTGCTGAAATACGAAGCGGCTTTGAAATCTCGCCGTTTCCGAGCACCACTACATCATGCTTCGCTTTCTTGATCAAGCCGCGCGTGTGCAACACCTCGGGAGTAATTTCCTCGTCGGCATTGAAATGCTGATCCAAAGCAGCGAGACTGACCTCGAGCCACTGTTTCTTGAAGATATTGGTGAAGCCGCGCTTCGGCAAACGCCGGTGCAACGGCATCTGACCACCTTCAAAACCGATCTTGCGCGAATATCCAGAGCGAGACTTTTGTCCCTTCTCTCCGCGACCCGCGGTCTTGCCCAGACCTGAGCCTGGTCCACGTCCGACTCGTTTCTTCTTGTGGGTCGAACCCTTTGCCGGCTTAAGGCTGTTAAGACTAATAGCCATCTTTGAACTCCATTCTCTGCCACAACGCACGCTAAGCACAAAATCGATTTTGTACCGCTGGTGCTTTTTGGTGACTATTCTACTATTCGCAGCAAGTGCGGCACTTTGGCAACGGTTCCGCGAGTCGAATCATTGTCCGGTCGCTCGACGACCTGATTGAGTTTTCGCAAACCCAAACTGCGCACAATCGTCTTGTGCGTTTTCGGCGCAGCGATAAAACTGCGATAGTACTCAATCTTGATCACTGCCTGTGCGGCTTCGCTGTTTTTAGCTTTACGCGGCATACGCTTACATCTCCTCAACTTGCTTGCCACGCAAGCGAGCCAGTTCCATCGGATCCTTCATCCGCAAGAGCGCATCAAAAGTAGCACGCACCACGTTGTGCGGGTTGGTCGACCCCAACACTTTCGTGCGCACATCCCTTACCCCAACCGCCTGCATCACCGCACGCACCGCACCACCCGCGATCACGCCGGTACCTTCCGATGCCGGTTTTACCAGCACCCGGCCCGCGCCATACTCGCCGATCAACTGATGCGGCAAGGTATGGTTGATAAGCGGGACGCGAATCAAATTCTTCTTCGCCGCCTCGACGCCTTTTTTGATCGCCAGAGGCACTTCGCGTGCTTTGCCGGTACCAAAACCTACGTGGCCACCTTCGTCGCCGACGACTACGAGCGCCGCGAAGGAGAGGTTCTTACCACCCTTAACGACCTTCGTCACACGATTGATGGAAATGACCTGGTCTTTCAGATCCAGCCCCTGCGCGGGAATGCGTTGCTTGGGTTGTCTCATAGTCTATTCTTGTTTCTTCTTCTTTGACTTCTTCTCAGTTGGTTGTTCAGCAGCTGGCGGTTCCTCTGCCTCGGGCTCCGCGACCACTTCGTTCTTGTTCAAACCGGCGGCGCGCGCAGCATCGGTCAAAGCCTTGATACGACCGTGGTAAAGATAACCGCCGCGATCGAATACCACCTGCTCGATCCCTTTCGCGATGGCGCGTTCGGCGATTGCCTGGCCGATCCGGCGCGCGGCGTCGAGGTTTCCGCCTGTGCCGCCGCGCAAATCCTTTTCGGTCGACGATGCTGACACGAGCGTTTGTCCCAGCCGGTCGTCAATCACCTGCGCGTAGATGTGGTTCAAGCTGCGATAGATCGCGAGCCGCGGCCTCTCGGTGTTTCCTTTTACCTTGCGGCGAATGCGCGAGTGAATCGCGTTCCGCACTTCAGCTCTATTTGTGTTAGCCATCTTTCACCATTTCCAATTGCCAATCGCCGATTGCCGATTTTGTTTGAGCCGGCGCTCAGCTTCAAATCGGCAATTGGCAATCGACAATCGTAAATTACTTGCCTGTCTTACCAGGCTTCAATTTGATCGGCACATTTGCGTAACGAACGCCCTTGCCCTTGTAAGCGTCAGGCTTGCGGAGCTTGTGCATTTCCGCCGCGACCTGGCCCAGCTTCTGCTTATCAATACTCGTCAACGTCAGCGTGGTTTGATACTGCTGAATACTTCCCTTGGTGGTCAGGCGTTCGGCCTTCGCTTCAACTTCAGGCGGTAACGGAAATTCGATCGGATGCGAATAACCGAGCGAGAAGACAATCTTCTTGCCCTGCACGTCGGCTTTGTAACCAACACCGACCACATCCATCTGGCGAGTAAAGCCTTCAGTGACGCCGACGATGGCGTTGTTTGCGAGTGCACGAGCCAGGCCGTGCAACGCTGCCAGTTCGTCTGACGAACGTTCAGCGCGCAACTCTTCGCCTTCAATCTTGAAGTTGATACCCTGCGGAATCGGAGTCTTCAAGGTGCCTTTCGGTCCTTTAACTTCGAGTTCCTGGTCGTGAACAGTAACGGTCACGCCCTTCGGGACCGCGATTACTTTTTTTCCAATTCGTGACATTTTTTCTTATTTCCAATTGCCGAGTGCCGATTGCCGATTTTTTTCCATCTTCAATCTCCAAAAATCGGAAATTGGCAATCGGCCTTTGGCAATGAATTAGTAGATTTGGGCCAGCAGCTCGCCGCCGATGTTCTCGCGGCGCGCGGCCTTGCCACTCATCAAACCCTTCGAAGTGGAAACGATATTGATCCCGTAACCACCGAGCACTTTCGGGATCTCACTCGAACCAACATAAACGCGCCGTCCGGGCGTCGAGACGCGCTGCAGGTGCGTGATTGAAGAGGTGCCGCGCGCGTCGTAGCGCAGAAAGATTCGCACCGTGCGCTTCAGCCCTTCGCCTTTGATGACGAAGTTGTTGATGTAACCCTCTTCTTTCAGAATGCGGGCAATCTCAAGTTTGAGCTTTGAAGCCGGAATATCAACTCGCGAATGCTTAGCCGCTATCGCGTTGCGGATTCGCGTCAACATATCGGCAATAGGATCTGTCATGTATCAAACTCCATCTCAATATCGAATTGCGAAGTGCGAACTTCGAATTTGTTCTTCAAATTCGCTTTTCGCCTTTTCGAAATTCGCAATGCTCTTTACCAACTCGATTTAACTACACCGGGGATCTGTCCCTGGAGTGCCAGTTCGCGAAAACAGATGCGACACAGGTGGAATTTCCGCAAGTAACCCCGCGGCCGCCCACAACGCTTGCAACGAGTGTAGGCCCGCACCGAAAATTTCGGTTTCCGTGCAGCTTTCGCAATCAGTGATTTCTTTGCCATAGATTTGGTTCTTTGTATTTTGTTCTTCGTGCTTTGTACTTCGAGCCCTTAGCTCAACCAAAGTACCAAGTACAAAACACTAAGCTCTAACTTCTGAAGGGCATTCCCAATGCCTTCAACAATGCGCGGGCCTGTTCGTCGTTAGGCGCCGTGGTCACGATCGAGATATTCATGCCGCGCAGCTTGTCTACCTTGTTGAAATCGATCTCCGGAAAGATCAGTTGCTCGCGGATTCCGATGGTGTAGTTGCCACGACCATCAAAAGCCTTTGGTGAAACTCCGCGAAAGTCTCGCACGCGCGGCAGCGCCACCGACACGAGCCGATCGAGAAACTCATACATACGATCGCCACGCAGCGTCACCACCACACCAATCGGCATTCCCTGGCGCAACTTAAACGATGCGATCGACTTCTTCGCTTTCGTGACCACCGGTTTCTGGCCGGTGACAGCCCGCAGTTCATCAGCCGCCGTATCGAGTATCTTGGCATTACCGATGGCCTCGCCCATTCCCATATTGATGACAACTTTCTCAATACGCGGCACGGCCATGGGATTCGCGATGCCAAAGTCTTTGGCAATCTGCGGCGCTACGTCCTTTTGATATCGCTCTTTTAACCTTGCAGACATATCAGTCCTCGAATATTGCCGATTGGCAATCAAACTACTTTTCTATTGAGTGGCCACTGGAAGCCGCGACACGCGTCTTCGAGCCATCACTCTCCACCTGGTAACGCACACGCGATGGCTTGCCGGATTGCGGATCGATCAACTGCACGTTGGAGATATCGATGAACGCTTCCTTATCGACGATCCCGCCACCTTTATTCGCCTGCGGATTTGCCTTCTGATGACGCTTGATCATGCCGGCGCCTTCCACTTTCACTTTGCCCTTGCTCGGCAAAACTTCCAGCACGCGGCCACGCTTGCCTTTGTCGCGCCCGGCAATAATCGCAACCTGATCGTTCTTTTTAACCTTCGAGCGCTTTGTTCCTGCCATTCCTAAATCACCTCCGGCGCGAGCGAAACAATCTTCATGTAATTCTTATCGCGCAGCTCACGCGCAACTGGTCCAAAAACGCGAGTGCCAATCGGAGTGCCATCTTCTTTGATCAGCACGGCCGCGTTTTGATCGAATCTCACATAGGTGCCGTCAGCACGGCGCACTTCCTTGCGTGTGCGCACGATCACGGCATCCTGAACGGTGCCTTTCTTAATCGTCCCGTCGGGCGAAGCCTCTTTGACCGTTACCTTGATGCGGTCACCCAGACTGGCAATTTTTCCGGTGGAGCCGCCAATCGGCATTATCATCTCCACCCGCCTTGCCCCCGAATTGTCAGCAACCTCCAGGGAGGTTTGCATCTGGATCATGACTGGTTCCTCACTTCGCCGCTTTCTGAACTATCTCAACCACACGCCAACGCTTGCGCGCCGAGAGTGGACGCGTTTCCACGATGCGCACCTTGTCGCCGACCGTCGCACCCAACTCGTCATGGGCCATAAACTTCGAAGTGCGTCGCACGTAACGACGATACTTGCGATGCCGGACCAGACGGTCTACGCGAACCACAACGGTCTTCTGCATCTTGTCGGAAGCCACCGTCCCAACCTTCTGGGAGCGATGTGCACTGCGCTTCGATTCCGGCGACGCCTCGCTGGTATTCGTGGTTTCGTTTTCTTGATTCTCTGCCATTCTTGTTATTCCTATTTGCTCCGCTCACCCGCAATAGTCTGGATACGCGCCAGCGCTTTCTTTTCCTGGCGAATGCGTTTGACCGCGTCAACTTCGCCCAGGGCCAGTTTGAAGTTCAGTCGAAAAAGCGACTCCCGCAAACGTGTTGCTTCGGCGCGTAATTCGTCCTCACCCAGCTCGCGATACTTATCAACTTCTTCCCGTCTCTTCATTACTAGATCGCGCCTCCTTCCTGATCGGCTCGGGTTACAAACTTCGTTTTGATCGGAAGTTTTTGAGCCGCCAGCCGCATTGCGTCGCGCGCGGTTGTCTCATCAACGCCTTCGATTTCGTAAAGGATTCGTCCCGGCTTGACCACGGCTACCCAGTATTCCGGCGCGCCCTTTCCTTTGCCCATACGTGTTTCGGCCGGCTTCTTTGTGACCGGCTTGTCGGGGAACATGCGAATCCAGATCTTGCCGCCACGTTTGATATGGCGCGTCATCGCGATACGAGCGGCTTCAATCTGCCGATCGGTAATCCACGCAGGCTCCAGGCACTTCAGCCCATACTCACCGAAGCTGATCTCGCTGCCACGAGTCGCAACGCCAGTCATGCGTCCGCGCATCTGCTTCCGGTGCTTAACTTTCTTCGGCATCAACATAATGTTTCACTCATTTCCGATTTTCGATTGCCGATTGCCAATTTGAAATCGGCAATTGGCAATTGGAAATTGGCAATGCTCCTATTGATTTTCTGGTCGTGGCCTTCTTCCGTCCGGCCCGCCTTCGCGACCTTCGCGCTCACGTCGCGTACGTGGACGTCGCTCACGCTCACCGGTACGTGTTTCATTGATCGGATCCGAACCGGTGCCACGCGCCATCGCTGCTTTCGGATCGAGAATCTCGCCGCGATAAATCCACACCTTCACACCGATCTGGCCAAACGTGGTTCGCGCTTCCGCGAGACCGTAGTCGATGTCGGCGCGCAACGTGTGCAGCGGCAACTGTCCCTGCAAGTGCCACTCACTGCGGGCGATTTCTGCTCCATTCAAACGACCACTGACTTTGACCTTGATTCCCTGCGCGCCAAATCGCAGCGACTCTTCCACGGCCTTTCTCATGGCCCGGCGAAACGCGATGCGTTTCTCGAGTTGGGCCGCAATCTTCTCGGCCTGGAGCTGCGCATTGAGTTCCGGCTTGTGGATCTCCTGGATCGAAACGAGCACTTCACGACCAGTCTTCGACGACAGATCGCTCTTGAGCTTGTCGATCTCAGCGCCTTTGCGACCGATGATGATGCCCGGGCGCGAGGTGTAGATGATGATCTTCAAGCGGTTGGCAGCTCTTTCGATATCGACGTGCGACACGCCGGCACCGGCAAAGCGTCGCTTGAGATCTTTTTTCAACTTCAGATCTTCAAGCAGAAACTCGCCAAACTGTTTCTTGGCAAACCAATGTGAATGCCAGTCTTTGTTGTAGCCGAGCCGGAAACCGTATGGATGAACTTTTTGACCCACAATCTTCTCCCAGACGAACTTCGAAAGTCGAAATTCGCATTTCGAAATTACTCTTCGGTCTTAGCCTTCTTCTTTGAAGCCTTCTTTGCTGCCGGCTTTTCAGTCGCGGCTTCTTCTGCCTTGGCAGCGGCCTTCTTCGCTCGCGGCGCCGCGGCTGCACCACCGCGTTTGCGCTTCTTGCTTTCAGCCGGTTTAGCTTCCTTTGGTTCTCCCGTAGGTTGCGGCTGTGACCCCTTCGCGGCCGGTCGCTCGTCGTTGCTCAACGAGATCGTCACATGACAAAAATGTCGCTGCTCGCGATAGGCGCGTCCCTGCGGCGCCGGTCTTACACGACGCCGATTCTTGGTTGGCCCACGATCGACAAACGCCGTGCGCACCCACAAGTCATCCGGATCGATCGAGATGTTTGCCTTCTCGGCAATTTCATTGGCATTCGCGATCGCTGAACGCATGCACTTCTCGATGTGGCCGGCTGCGCGCTTCTTCGTGAATCGCAAAATAGCCAGGGCCTGGTTTACGTCCTTGCCGCGAATCATATCCACGACCAGCCGGGCCTTCTGGGCCGAACCTCGCAAATACTTAGCACTCGCTGTTGCTTCCATCTTGATTCCTTATCAGTGAATAATCCGCGCTCTTAATCCGCGTTCATCCGATCTATTTCGGCGCTCCTGCCACCTTGCTGGCCTTCTCGACTTTGGTGCCCGAGTGGCCTTTGAACGTGCGCGTCGGAGCAAACTCGCCAAGCTTGTGGCCCACCATGTTTTCCGTCACATAGATCGGCAGGTGACGCTTGCCGTTGTGAACGCCGAACGTGAGTCCGACCATGTCAGGCGTAATCGTCGAACGACGCGACCAGGTCTTGATCACAGGTGGACGCTGTCCGCCCGCGCGGGCCTTCTCAACTGCCTTCACTACGCCCTTGTCGATGAACGGTCCCTTTTTAACTGAACGAGCCATTAAGCCTCCGCTGTCATTTCCAATTGCCGATTTCCGATTGCCAATTTTTTTAAGACCTGCCGGATTCAAGCCAATTGGCAATCGACAATTGGCAATCGGCAATTACTTGGTTCTGCGATCCTTCAGGATCATCTTCTGCGTTCGCTTGTTGCTGCGGGTCTTGTAACCGCGCGTCGGTTGGCCCCACGGCGTCACTGGATTTCGTCCGCCTGACGTCTTGCCTTCGCCGCCGCCGTGCGGGTGGTCCACCGGGTTCATCGCCACGCCACGAACCTTCGGACGCAAGCCTTTCCAGCGCGACCTGCCGGCCTTACCCAACGATACGTTTTCGTGCTCGATATTGCCGACCTGGCCCACCGTTGCCCGACAAACCAACGGCACGCGTCGCACTTCACCGGAAGGCATACGCAACTGTGCGTAATCACCCTCTTTCGCAACGAGCTGCGCAAACGTGCCCGCCGACCGCGCCATCTGTCCGCCCTTACCGGGACGCAGCTCGATGTTGTGAATCTGCGTACCCAGCGGGATATTGATCAGCGGCAACGTATTGCCCGCCAGAATGTCGGCGTCAGCCCCGCTCATGATCGTCTTGCCAACTTCCAATCCGGTCGGCGCGAGGATGTAACGCTTCTCGCCGTCGAGATAAGTAATCAAGGCAATGTGAGCCGAGCGATTGGGATCGTATTCGATCTGCGTTACGCGCCCGGGCACGCCGTCTTTGTCGCGCTTAAAATCCACGATCCGGTAAAAACGCTTGTGACCGCCGCCGCGCCGTCGCACAGTGATGCGGCCGTCGTTGTTACGTCCCGAGATACGCTTCTTAGGTTCGAGCAGAGACTTCTCGGGGACCGCTCCAACTGTCAACTCGTCACGCGTCAGATACGTTTGATAACGTCGCGCCGCCGATGTCGGTGTAAGTTTCTTTATACCCATCTCATTATTCCAATAGCCAATTGCCGATTTTCAATTTTGACCATCCAAGCTGCCGATCAATTGGCAATCGGGAATCGGCAATGCCTTAGATCGCCTCGCCGTAATCAACCGGCTTCTCGCCCTGCTTCAGAGTTACATACGCTTTCTTCCAGGAAGGCTTACGGCCTTCGAAGCGGCCGCGTCGCGCCATCTTGCCCATGAAGTTGATCGTTCGCACGTGGTCCACCTTCACCTGGAAGATGGTCTCGACCGCCGACTTAATCTCCGGCTTGGTAGCGCGCCGGTCGACACGGAAAGTCAGCAACTGGTGCGTGTCCTGCGATTCTTCTTTGGCAGCCAGTGCCTTTTCAGTAATCACCGGCGACTTGATGATGTCCCAAACTGTTCTCATCGTTACGCTCCTTCGCCCTGGCCGTTGCCGAGTAACTGCTCGATCTCGGTCGCTGCCGTGCGTGAAAGCACCAGCTGATCGTGATAAAGCAGGTCGTAGATATTCAAACCAAAGCTGTTTACCACTTTCGTCTGGCGCAGGTTCCGCGCTGACAACATGAGGTTGTCGTTATCGAGCGAATCAACGATCAGCGTCTTGCCACCCAATCCCAACTTCTCCAGCGACTGCGCGAAGTCTTTGGTTTTGGGTTGATCGAGGCTCCAGCCGTCGACCACAAAAAGTTTTCCCTCGCGCATGCGTTCCGACAATGCTGAGCGCAATGCGCCATGGCGCATTTTCTTCGGCATGTTATAGGACCAGTCGCGTGGCTGTGGTCCATGCGCGTTGCCGCCGCCCTTCCAGAGCGGTGAACGGAGCGACGCGATACGAGCGCGACCGGTTCCCTTCTGCTTCCAGAGCTTTCTCCCGGAGCCCGAAACGTCGCCACGGGTCTTGGTTGCAGAGGTACCCTGGCGCGCATTGGCCATGAAATTTCGCACGGCCGCGTGAATCAAGCCCTCATTCAGAGGCGCGCCAAAGACTGCGTCAGACAGCTCGACCTCTCCAATCTCTTCATTCTTTACGTTGCGCACCTTTACGGTCGGCATAGCTTCGTCCTTTGTGCTTTGTTCCTACTTACCTTTGGTCGCCTTCTTAACCACCACCACACTGCCATTCGCTCCCGGCACCGCGCCGCGAATCATCAAAAGGTTGTTCTCAGCGTCAACCCGAGCCACCGTCAGCCCTTTGGTGGTGATACGCGCATCGCCCATGTGTCCGGACGAGCGATTTCCCTTAATAACGCGCGACGGATAAGCCGACGCACCGATCGAACCCGGCGCACGCACGTTCATCGAACCGTGCGACTCTGGTCCACGATTGAAGTGATGACGCTTGATAGTGCCGGCAAAACCGCGGCCTTTTGAGCGCCCGATTACCTCAACCATCTCGCCGTCAGAAAACTGATCGACCAGGATTTTGTCGCCGACGTTAGCGCCGTCGCCTGAGCCATCCAGCCGGAACTCCTTCAGAATCCGCGTCGGCGGAATTCCGCCGCCGGTCTTCTCGAAGTGCCCGCGCATCGGCTTGCTAACATTCTTCAACTTGGGCGGCTTCTCATCCACCAGACCGATTTGGACGGCATCGTAACCGTCAGGACCTGCCGCAGACTTCTTCTGCACGACGACACATGGACCAGCCTTAATTACCGTCACTGGCGTAACCGTGCCATCAGCCGCAAAGATCTGCGTCATGCCGATTTTTCTTCCGATGATCCCGTTTATCATTGCCAATTTCCAATTGCCAACTGTCGATTTAATCATTTGAGTTCATCGCCGCCTGATTTCCAATTGGCAATTGGAAATCGGCAATCGGCAATGGCCTCACTGCCTGCCGAAAGCCTTGATCTCGACGTCCACGCCTGCGGGCAGATCGAGCTTCATGAGCGCGTCAACCGTTTGCGGGGTCGGGTCGAGAATGTCCATCAATCGCTTGTGCGTGCGGATCTCAAACTGCTCACGCGATTTCTTATCGACGTGCGGCGAGCGCAACACGGTCCACTTGTTCTTCACCGTCGGCAAAGGAATTGGACCAGCTACGCGAGCGCCCGTGCGTTTCGCAGTCTCGACGATTTCCGTCGTTGACTGATCCAACACGCGATGGTCGTAAGCTTTCAGACGAATGCGAATCTTTTCGTTCATAGTTGTTTCCAGGCCCTATCAGGCCAATTGGACTATTCAATAATTTCCGACACTGTGCCGGCGCCTACCGTGCGGCCGCCTTCGCGAATCGCGAATCGCAAACCCTTTTCCATCGCGATCGGCGCGATCAACTCGATCGACATCTGCACGTTGTCACCAGGCATCACCATCTCCACGCCTTCCGGCAAGTGTGCCACTCCCGTCACGTCCGTCGTGCGGAAGTAGAACTGCGGCCGGTATCCGGTGAAGAACGGCGTGTGTCGGCCACCTTCTTCCTTCGTCAACACATAGGCCTCTGCCTTGAACTTCGTGTGCGGCGTGATGCTCCCGGGCTTCGCAATTACCTGCCCGCGCTCGATGTCCCGGCGCTCTGTACCGCGCAGCAACAAACCTACGTTGTCGCCCGCAGTGCCTTCGTCCAGCAATTTCTTGAACATCTCCACGCCCGTCACTACCGTCACTCTCGTCGGCCGGATACCCACGATCTCCACTTGCTCGTTCACTTTCACTTTGCCGCGCTCTACGCGACCAGTCGCCACCGTACCGCGACCCTGGATCGTGAAGATATCTTCCACCGGCATCAAAAACGGCTTCTCAATGTCGCGCTCCGGCGTCGGGATGTAACTGTCCACCGCCGCCATCAGCTCGTCCACCGTCTTCTCCCATTCGGGATCGCCTTCCAGCGCTTTCAACGCGCTGCCACGCACCACCGGGATCTCGTCGCCGGGAAACTCATACGCGCTCAACAACTCGCGCACTTCCAGTTCCACCAGCTCCAGCAGTTCCGGATCGTCAACCGCGTCGGCCTTGTTCATGAACACCACCATCGCCGGCACGCCGACCTGTCGCGCCAGCAGGATGTGCTCACGCGTTTGCGGCATCGGGCCGTCCGTCGCGGCTACCACCAGAATCGCGCCGTCCATCTGCGCCGCGCCCGTGATCATGTTTTTCACATAGTCAGCGTGACCAGGACAGTCAACGTGCGCGTAGTGACGATTCTTCGTCTCATACTCCACGTGCGCCGTTGCGATCGTGATGCCGCGTGCTTTCTCTTCCGGCGCCTTGTCGATTTGATCGAAAGCCACAAACTGCACTTTCGGATTATTCTTCGCCAGCACCTTCGTGATCGCTGCCGTCAACGTCGTCTTCCCGTGGTCCACGTGCCCGATCGTCCCGATGTTCACGTGCGGCTTTGAACGGTCAAATTTTTCCTTCGACATCTTTTTGTCCCCGTGTGCGCAGACTAAAGCTGCATTTAAGTTTGAAAAGAAAAGGCACAGGCCCTAAAGCCTGTGCCACTCGAACGCCGCTATTTTGCAACCCCCTGGACCTTCGCAATGACCTCTTCCGCAATATTCTTCGGCGCCTGATCGTAACGCTCGAAGTGCATGGTTGAGGTTGCGCGGCCCTGGGTCGCTGACCGTAAGTCGGTCGTGTAACCAAACATCTCTGAAAGTGGCACGAAAGCAGTGATCACCTGCGCGCCACCGGGTCGAGGCTCAGTCTTTTCAATTTGCCCGCGTCGACGCATCAGGTCACCATTGACCGCGCCCATATAGTCATCAGGAGTGACCACTTCGATACGCATAATGGGTTCCAGCAAGACCGGCTTTGCTTTTCGCACCGCGTCCTGGAAAGCGAGCGAGCCCGCGATGTGGAACGACCGCTCATCGGAATCGACTTCGTGATAGTTACCGAACACCAGGCGCACCCTGATGTCCACCAACTCATAGCCGGCAAGAAACCCGCGCTCCAGCGCGTCTCTGACCCCATTTTCGACCGGCTTGATGTACTCCTTGGGAATCGCGCCGCCAGTAATCTTGTTTTCAAAGACAAAACCCTCGCCCGGAGCCGGCTCTATCTCGAGTTCCACATGTCCGAACTGACCGCGACCGCCAGTCTGCTTTTTGTAGATCTCTTTACCCGGCGCAGGTTGAGTAATAGTCTCGCGATAAGCCACCTGCGGCTTGCCGACATTTGCCTCAACGCTGAACTCGCGCTTCATGCGGTCGACGATGATCTCGAGATGCAACTCACCCATACCGGCAATAATCGTTTGGCCGGTCTCGGGATCTGTTGAAACGTTGAAAGAAGGATCTTCCTGGGCGAGACGATTTAATGCGACCCCTAGCTTGTCCTGATCCTGTCGCGTTTTCGGTTCCACGGCAACACGAATAACCGGCGCCGGAAACTCCATCTTCTCAAGGATAATTGGCTTATTTTCGTCGCAAACGGTGTCGCCGGTCGTGACCTGTTTCATGCCGCCGATGGCAATGATCTCACCCGCACTCGCGTCTTCAATATCTTCACGCTTGTTGGCATGCATCCGCATCAACCGGCCGACACGCTCCTTGCTGCCCTTGATGGGATTGTAGGCATAGGAACCGGCCTTAATCGTGCCGCTGTAGATGCGCACAAACGACAGTTGGCCCAAATGCTTGTCCGCCATGATCTTGAAGACCAAACCCGCAAATGGCGCGGACGCTTCCGGGGGACGATTCTCTATCGCATCTGTTTTCGGATTGAGCCCTTCAACGGGAGGTACGTCGAGCGGAGACGGCAGGTAATCGACCACTGCGTCGAGCAGCGTCTGCACACCCTTATTCTTGAAAGCCGAACCGGTAACAACCGGCACGAGTTTCAGACTAACTGTTCCGGCTCGAAGCGCGGCGCGAATCTCCTTATCCGAAATCTCTTCGCCTTCGAGATACTTGTGCATCAAGTCGTCGTCGATGCTGGCAACCGCTTCAATCAGCTTTTCGCGCGCTGCAGCAGCCGCTTCCTTCAGATCCTCAGGTATGTCGACAACTTCGTACTCAGAACCCTTGCTCTCGTCTTTCCAGATCAAACCCTTCATCGCGATCAGATCGACAACGCCTTTGAGTTGATCTTCGAGACCAATCGGAATCTGCAAAGCGACGGGATTTGCGCCCAGGCGAGTAATGATCGACTCAAACGAGCGATCGAACGACGCACCGGCGCGATCGAGTTTATTGATGAAGCAAATGCGGGGAACGCCGTATTTATCAGCCTGACGCCAAACGGTTTCTGACTGCGGCTCGACACCGGCGACACCATCAAACACAGCTACGGCACCGTCCAGCACACGCAGCGAACGCTCCACTTCCATCGTGAAATCGACGTGACCCGGAGTGTCGATGATGTTGATGCGATGATCGACGCCATTTCTTTCCCAGAAACAGGTCGTCGCAGCGCTGGTAATGGTGATACCGCGCTCCTGCTCCTGCTCCATCCAGTCCATCGTCGCCGTACCCTCGTGCACTTCGCCGATCTTGTGCGTGATGCCCGTGTAATAAAGGACACGTTCGGTGGTCGTGGTCTTGCCGGCATCAATGTGGGCCATGATGCCGATATTCCTGAACTTACTTAAATCGTGTTTAGCCATTGCTTTTTTGAACTTCGTTCTTTGAACTTAGTACTTTGACAAAGAACAAAGCACAAAGCTCAAAGTTCCAATTACCACTTATAGTGAGCAAACGCCTTGTTCGCGTCTGCCATGCGGTGCGTATCTTCCTTCTTCTTCACCGCATTGCCGCGGTTGTTGGCGGCATCGAGAATCTCGGCCGCGAGACGATCGGTCATCGTCTTCTCACCACGACCGCGTGCATAGGAAACGATCCAGCGAATCGCCAGGGCACCGCGCCTTTCCTGGTGTACCTCGATCGGTACCTGATAAGTTGAACCGCCAACGCGTCGCGACTTCACTTCAACTGTCGGCTTGACGTTGTCAATTGCCCGCTTGAAAACCTTCAAAGGCTCTTCGCCGGTCTTGTCGCCGATATGGCGCATGGCATCGTAAAAGATGGTTTCCGCCACACTCTTCTTTCCCTGCCACATCACGCCACTGATAAATTTGGTGACCAGCGGACTGTTGTAAACAGGATCGGGGAGTACTTCGCGTCGTTCGGCTACTCGTCGTCTTGGCATATCTTCTTCTCGTTATTTAGCACTCGCTTTGGGACGTTTGGCTCCGTACTTCGAGCGGCCCTGTTTGCGATCGGCAACACCAACGGAATCCAGCGTGCCGCGAATCACGTGATAGCGGACGCCCGGAAGGTCCTTAACGCGGCCGCCACGGATGAGCACGATCGAGTGCTCCTGGAGGTTGTGGCCCACGCCCGGAATGTAAGTCGTCACCTCAATGCCGTTTGTGAGTCGCACACGAGCGACTTTGCGCAGCGCCGAATTCGGTTTCTTCGGCGTTTGTGTGTAAACACGGGTACAGACACCACGCTTTTGGGGGGAACTCTGAAGCGCAGGACTGGCCGTTTTGTACTTCACCTGCTGGCGGCCTTTGCGAACAAGCTGATTAATCGTCGGCACTGTTAACCTCTTAAATGCGAGCGCTTTAAGCGCGCAAAAGAGCCCCTTACCTGCCTCTTTCCGGAACCAGTCCGGCAGTCAGCGCAGGCGGCTGCCCTGTTAAAAATTAGTTGATAGGGACGTTCTGACTTCGCTGTTTATGCGGTTGGGTGTGGATCGTGGCTTCCCTTGAGCCGAAACTTTTCTGTGGCGTCGCATTATAGGCGAGAAGTTTCCTTCCACGCGGGTATGTGTTGGAGCAGCGGTTTAATTCCCAACAACCGCAGCGACGCATACCATTTACGCCACAATAATTGTCAAAACGACCGTATTGCCATGGTCGAGCAACGCCTCCACACCAACAGAACCAAATGGACGTTGCTTTTGTTTGCTCAGACTCTTCGTCCGAAACGGGAGACTATACGGACGCAAGTCCCCTGTGTCAAGCGCTGAACGGGAGTCCGGCTTCAATAGGATTTACAAGATGAAACAAGATTTACAAGATAAATCCCGTGAGTACTGGAAAACCATACTTCACCCGAGAAACCATCCAGTTCACCCGAGAAACCATCCTGCTCATCTTGTTAAATCTTGTAAATCTTTATCTAAACAACCGTCCGAATCAAATACCAAACCCCATATCCCGCCGCTCCAATCACCGCGATGAGTACCAGCGCCAGCGCGATCATCAACAACTTGAACTTCCGATACCGGTTCTTACTGGGCGGCGCCAGCGAACTCTGCGGGAAATACGGTGGTGGTGTGTAAGTAGCCATAACTAATCCTCCGGAGACGGAGTAGCCGTGCCCTGTGCCGCCTTCTTCAACTCCTCAGCCTTCTGTTTTTTCAGCAGATCTTCCTGGTGTTTGCGGCCGGTTCGGATACGCTTAATCCCTTCTTTTGCCTCATCCAGCCCGTCCTGCGCCCGGTAGAAATCCGGGTCAATCTCTAAAGATTTCTTAAACGCAGCCGCCGCCGCGTCATATTGCGCCAGCTTGGTATGAGCCACCCCAAGGTCGTAATAGATGTCTGCGTCGTCCTCTTTTATCTTTGTAGCCTCGCGATACTCTCGAATCGCCTCGCTGTATTGTCCGAGGTTCGCAAAGGTCTGTCCGAGCTGGTAATGAGCCTCCGCATCGTCCGGATTATCCCCAAAATGCTTCTTGTAAGCGGTCACCGCCTTCTTGTACTGGGCCTCGGCTTCTTCGGTTTTTCCTAAGGATTCGTAGCCTAAACCGAGCCGGAAGTGAGCTTCGGCCAAGTCCGGATCGAGCCGGACCGCCTCGAGAAACGCCAGCACCGCTTCAGCGTCCTGATCGTTGCGAAACAGCTCCTTACCCTTATCCAACTGACTTCGCGCGCGAGTGCGATCTTCGGGCAGAACGTTGGACACTGACGGGCTTCCAGCACTATTATTCGTGTCTTGCTGACCACTGCGATTGCATCCGCTGGCAAAAACCGCTAGCCACACGGAGCAGATTAAGAGAATCGATCTCATCCTTTTAGAATCTCTCTTGAACAGCACGCAGGTTGGGGAAGAAGCAAACTTATCTAACGCATATTTGGTAAAGGAGTCAAACCAGCGACACGAGGCTGGTGGAAGCCGAACCCAATTAAACCTTTCTTCAAGCAAACAGTTTCATTTAGGAAGTGAAACGGCTTGGTTGATTCCGGCCATTCACATTGTAAGGAGTGCAAATGTTTAGAAATTACTCCCGGCTACTCGGATATATGGCGCCAATTGCCCTGGTGGCCCTATCCGCTCCCGCAGTTTTCGCCCAGAAAAGAATCCTTAACCCGATTCCTTCCGCTTCATTGACGTTGAATTTGAAAGCCGACTCAGCGATCGTTAGCGCTTGCGCTAATGGTGGTGCACCACAGCTTCGCTTGACCGCCAATGCAGTTTCACCTAAAGGCAACCCGATTAAATATCGTTGGACCACGACCGGCGGCACGATCAGCGGCGAAGGCCCCGTTGTGATGTGGAACATGGCCGGCTTGAAACCCGGTTACCACAAGGCCTCGCTCGATATTCAGAGCGTGGGCGACGAAGGTAGCTGCGAGGCTTTCCAATCGGTAAGCGTGCTGGTAAATCCGTGTGCGGTGGTGCAACCGGTTTGTCCGGCAGTTGAGATTGTTTGTCCAACAAATCCTGTCATGGGTCAGCCACTTACTTTCAGCTCGCGTTTGGCTGGCGGAGTTCCGGCGACCGTCAGTCCGGTTTACAACTGGACCGTTTCGGCAGGAACCATTATCTCCGGCCAGGGAACGGACACGATTCGAGTCGATACCACCGGCCTGGCTGGTGAAATCGTTCGCGCATCGCTTTCCGTGGGCGGCTACAACCTTGAATGTGCCGGCGATTGTGGCGTTTCAATACCGTTGCTGAAAGGCACAAGTGTCAAGTTTGACGACTTCCTGAATATTCCACGCAACGACGAAAAGGCACGTCTTGATAACTACGGCGTCTCATTGCAAAACGATCCGAGATCCACAGCATACGTGATCGTTTATCCCGGACGGGGTGCAAAACGCGGCGACGTCCGGCATCACGCCAACCGAATTGTCGAATATCTGGTCCACTCGCGTGGGCTTGATAAGAGTCGAATCGTAACCCTCGAGGGTCCGGTACGCGACGAGCTAAAGGTGGAACTCTGGATAACTCCAGCCGGCGCCACACCACCCAACCCGTAGACACAGATCTAACGGATTTTAAAGAATAGATAGACGCGGATCAGATCCGCGTCTATCTGTTTTTAATAATCAGTATGATCTGTGTGGCCTTTTTTCCTCCCGGTATCCGCGTTGCTAAGTGTAGACGCCCTCTCGATTTTGCTAGGGCCATGTACCAGAAACTTACAACTAGGGAGCGACACTTTCCATGTTTCGTACTAAATCCGTTTATTCAGCAATTTGGTTAATGGTTCTAATGTTGGCACTGCCTTTCGCCGCAGTTGCCCAGGACGACAAAGGCAAGAACGATAAAGCCGAAAAGAAGCCGCTTACCGGAACTCCGGTAATGTGGCGTGAACCCGCCGATCTCGAGAGCCGGAATCTCCTGCTCGGAGCGGGTGGCGAGGCGATGAAGCCCGACATCAGCAAGTTAACTTTTATTGAGCAAAAAACCGGCGGCTTTTCAACCAAGTATCGCGTCCGCGACGCCAAAGGCAATGAATGGATCGCGAAGATTGGTAAAGAAGCACAACCTGACACCGCCGCGAATCGCCTCTTGTGGGCAATTGGATACGAAACGGAAATTGCCTACCTCGTTCCCAAAGTGAAGATTGAAGGCAAGGGTGAATTCGAAAATGTTCGACTCGAAGCCCGACCGGCCAGCGTCAAGCGAGCCGGAAACTGGATGTGGGAAAACAACCCGTTCCAGAACTCTCCAGAGTTTAAGGGTCTGAAGATCTACATGTTGATGATCAACAACTGGGACATGAAAGACGACAACAACGAGATCCTGGCTGAGCGCGGCAATACCTCCGGTGACGGAGAGCTTCGCTACATCATCAGCGACCTCGGTGGATCGTTTGGAAAGACAGGCGGATTCTTCTCGCGCAGTCGCAATAAGCCTTCCGATTACGAGAAAGCAATCTTCATCGAGAAGGTCAATGGCGACCTCATCGATTTCAAATATGAAGGCAAGAATCAGAAGCTATTCGAAAACATCACCCTCGCGGATGCGCGCTGGATGAGTAATCTTTGGAAGCGCTTGAGTGATGAGCAGATTAAAGACGCGTTTCGTTCAGCGAACTACTCAGCCGAAGAGGTTGACCTGCTTGCGGCTGCTTTCAAGGAACGCATCAAAGCTCTCGAAAACCCGGCTAGTGCAGTTGCAAACAAGTAAGTAAATCAGCCACGGATAAAACGGATAAGCACGGATAAGATTTAATTTCTTATCCGTGTTTTTCCGTGAAAATCCGTGGCTGATTATTATTTCACGACGTCGATCATGATCACCTGCTGTCCAGTGATCACGAATTCGGCAGGCGGTAATTCCATTTCAAAAACAGGCGAAAGAACTGTCGGCGTATAACCACCCGAAGTGCGATCGCTGTTCAACGTCGCCACAACTGAAGGCGGCAAACTGGGAAGTTCGCTGGTTCCGATCACGGCGCCTGAAGTGATGCGGAAGAGCTTCACGTACAGCCGATCGCTTTTCTTCACGGTGTTGATAGCCTTCACTAATTGGCTCAGATCCTGCGGCACAAAAGCCTTTGCCGGTGAGCCCTCCTGCAACGCTCCACCATCGCCGACAAACACCAGCAACTGGCCCGCGGCCGCATCGTCCGGAATCTGAATCGGGATTCGCTGCACAAACTGTTTCCCTGATTCTGTTCGCACATAAGCCTGAACTTCGACTTTCTCACCGCGTCGAACTTCGGTGCGGTCAAGCGTAATCCGCTCGAGTGCTCCAGCGTATTTGGTCTCGGAAGACGAAAGATCGAGAGTGATGCCATCGAGCTGAACATCGTCAAAGCCACTATTCAGCAACACACTCACCGGAGCCGCAATCGAGTTTGACGCCAGGATCGCGGAGTTGCTGGCCGAGAAGCGACGATCGACTTCAATCGCTTCCTGTCCTTTAACTTTTATCTGCCCTTTCACGGTGATCGTGGAATCGCCGATAGCGCGTTCGCTGGAGGTAATCGTGTTGAAAAGCGTGATATTCAACAGCAACGGCGTCAAAAACGTGTCGTTTGCGATTTCGTAGTTGTAGGTTTCGGTGCGATCTCGGCTGGTGTGCAGGTTGACCTTCACCGGGATCATCTTCGGCGCCTGGCGCAGCAAACCAAAAATTCCTGAGGCGCGGTCCTGCGAAATTGCGCCCACCATGCGGCCGGGCACTGACAGCTTGAACGAATTGTTCATGTTTGAAATGACCGTCACCACCGACGATTCCGTCATCGGCATGTCGGAAGCACCCAAACTCAGAAACGGATGGCCAAACGCGTAAATGCGATCGCCGTCACGCATGGTCACCGTGCCCGCGGCAGCCAGTGAATAGTCACCTCGCACCAGTTGAACACTGATCGAACTGCCCGGCGGAAACGTGTTGCCATTTACCTCCGCCAGCGAAGTAATTGCGGCTGAACCTCCGACACCCGACACCGGAAGCATCCCACTCGCGACCAGTTGCGGCGCGAACGTCGACAGTGATTCCTGACTGATTCCACTGAAAACCAGCGGAGTTGCGATCGGAGTCATCTGTTGCCCAATTAACGGCATTAGCGGTGATCCGGCTGACACCGGCGCGAGCAATGAGACGGGCGACACGGCCGGCTTCGGCAGGTTTGGTTTCCAATCAGTGCCGGCGAGCTGTGAAAACGAAACTACACGCGGCTCTTTCGGTTTGAGATTACCCGTTCCCTGATCAAAGAGATCGATCATCTGCTTGATCGGCGTGATCCCGGCAATCGGTTCTTTCGAAAAAGGAAAACTAAAAGCAATTGCGCCGACGATCTTGCCGTCGATGTAAACCGGCGAGCCTGACATACCGGCAAACACGCCGGTCTTTTCGACGTTTGACCCACTTAGTTTCGCGATAATTGCCGACTGGCGTGGACCCGGAAAACCAGGTAACACCCCGAGAATTTCGACACCAAATTCCTGTGTGTCGGAACCACTAAATACAGTCCGGGCGGTTCCTTTCATACCCGGTCGCAGGTCCTCGAGCGGGAATAGTGCGGGAGCTTGCGGTGGCAGCATCGCAATGTTTTGAGCTACCGCAAAGCCTGATAACAGCACGGTCAAAATCGCGCTAAGAACTAAGGGGGTAAACCTACTCATTAAAACAACCTCCGTCGCCCAAGGTACAGGATTTCATGGGTTTCGTACAGGATTCGAACGGGCGATCACCGCAGGAGATTTCTCTCGCGGCGGCGCAGCGACGCAACGTCAAAATCCGTCCTTACGCTGCGCCGTTGCGCCGCCGCGAGAGAAATCCCTATCCTGTCGCGAAACCATGTATGAATTCGAAGCTTTCATTCTCGCTGGTGGTGCCTCCCGAAGAATGGGAACCGATAAGAGTCAGTTGCTGATTGAAGGCCAAACGTTTACCGAGCGGATCGCAACAACGCTATTGCAACTCACCGAATCGGTAACGTTAGTCGGCAAGCACGCAGATCACACAAACCTGCCGGCGGTCCCGGATGTGTATCCACAATGGGGAGCGCTCGGTGGTCTGCACACTGCGCTCGCCACCTGCAAACGAGACTGGGCCATCGTCGTCGCCTGTGATCTGCCGTTTGTAACTGCCGAACTCTTTTCTTTTCTGTCGCAGTTGAGATTGGACCACGACGCCATCGTGCCGGTTCAGCCTGACGGACGTCCACAACCACTGGCGGCCCTTTATCGCGTCGACCCGTGCCGGCAGCAAGCCGAGACACTAATTGCTGCCGGTCGCCGGCGGCCTCTCGACCTGCTCGAAACCGTCAAAACACGCTGGGTTTCGTTTGCGGAAATCACTAATCTGGAACGGGCGGAAAGTTTTTTTGTTAACATCAACACGCCCGACGACTATTATGAAGCGACACGGAAGGACCAGACAGCAGCAAACTGATACGGTTTAATCCGAGTTACTCACTTCAATGCCACCCAAACGAAGAATCGGTAAAAGACTCGTCAAGTCTTTACTGCCCATCGCACTGGTCATCGTGCTGGCGGTTGTGGGGGCGCTTTCATTTATCGTTTACTGCGTTTCGCGCCCGGCTAAACGGCCTTATGTGGTCACGCCTGCCTCGTTTTCGCGCATCAGTGGACGCGCGATCAAAGTCACCGATGAGAGTTGGACCAACCTTGATGGAAAACGGGCACGCGGCTGGTTGTTGAAGGGCGCTGAGGGCGCGCCTGCCGTTGTGTTACTTCACCGCTACACGGGCGACCGCTCATGGCTCTTCAATCTTGGAGTAAAGATCAACGAGGCCTCTGGTTTTACAATTCTCTGGCCGGATCTACGCGGTCACGGTGAAAACCCGATGGTGAAGTGGAGTTCGCTCGGTGTCCGTGAAAGCGATGATTTGACCGCGGCGCTCAACTACCTGCGCAGTCTCAAATCAGAGAGTCAGAAACAGCTCGTTGGAGAGAGTCTTGGAGTTTACGGCGTAGAACTCGGTGCTTACACCGCTCTCAAAATTGCCGGCAGTGAACCACAGATTAAAGTGCTGGTGCTTGATTCGATTACTAACTCTCCGACCGAGCTGCTGAACACCGCCGTCGCGGATTGTGTCGGGATAGATAACGGCCTGATTCAGACCTTTTCGCGCATCGCGATGAGGTTTTACCTGCTCGGTGCTTTCGACAATCGAAGCGCGTGTGAATTTGCGGCAACAGCGCGGGATCAACGTGTATTGCTGCTGTCCGGCAGTGAACCGCAAAAGCTGCGTGAGGCGACTGCTTCGTTGCAGAAGTGTTTCCCTAATGCCTCGAATGTGGAGATGAGAACAGATCTGCCGTTGAGTGGGTTTGGGTTGCCGTCAGCCACCGGAGAGCAAAGCGAGGCGTACGACAGAATTGTGATTGAGTTCTTTGTGCGTAACCTTAGATAGATAAAGATGAACAAGATTTTTCAAGATGAACAGGAATGTTCCGATTATCGTAAGACATCTTGTTAATCTTGAAAAATCTTGTTCATCTTTATCTAAGGTTTCCATCCGAGCACGGCGGTTTTTCCGTTATCGCCGATGATCTCGACCGACGGCGTCGCGCGGAAGTTTTCGACATGCTCCAACGGAACCATCACCACAAACTTCCCCCCCAGCGCACGCGCTTCATCGACTGATATCTCATCAAAAGTCACAGGTTCACCGGTTGGGCCATACACCACTCTCGTGTATGCATAAAACTCTGCCGAACGATCATCACCGCGTTGCGCCAACACGGGCGCGCCTGCGTAACCACGCGCATCCGCGAGGGCAAGCAGGTCGCGCACCGATTCACGCTTCGTGAAAGGCTCAGAAAAATGCAAAGCGCTCACAACCAGCACAACGATCGCGCACGGAATCGCAAGTTGTAATTTCCAATTACGCACAACTGTGAGACGTTCGCTGACCAGCAATGTCGCGGCCGGTAATGCCGGCAAAACGTAACCGGGCAGTTTCGATCCGGAAAACGAAAAGAAGACGATCGGCAGCAACAGCCACGCAAGTGAAAAGACGCGAACGATACTCACGTTATCAACAGCGCGCCAGGTCCATCTTCGCGCCTTCACGAGCGCGCTGATCAAATGGATGGCCCATGGCACCGCGAGCATCAAAATGATTACCGGATAAAAATAGATCGGCTGGGGATGGTGATACTTATTGGAAACGTAGCGCGCAAAGTGGTGCTGCACGAAGAACTCATCGACAAAACTCCAGCCGTGTTTTGCTATCACTGGTCCATACCAGATGGCCGACACCGCCAACAACAACGGCGCGCCCCACAGCAAACTGAGTAATACCGATCGTGATGGCCAGCGGAGCCTGAGCAGAAAGAACAGTCCCACCACCCCGAACGGTATTACAAGCCCCACCAGGCCTTTTGCCACCAACGACAACCCCGCGAAGGCGTAAAATCCCGCCAACAGCAATCGCTTTCGTTTTGTCGCCGGCAGCTCGTGTAAAAGAAAAAGCGCAAGCGACCAGGTCGTCGTAAAAGTAATCACAACGTCAAAACTCGCCGCGCGCGAAAACACGATCAAACCTAAACACGACGCCGTTACAACCAGACTCCAGAATCCAAAGCTCTGTGTTTCGCCTGAGCGATCAACTTCGCGCCCCACCAGCCACACCGCAACGATAGTCAAAAGCCCACAAACTGCCGGGCCCAGCCGCGCAGACCATTCGCTGACTCCAAAAATCTTGAACGACGCAGCGATGAGCCAGTAAAGCAATGCCGGCTTTTCAAACCATGTATGACCACCGAGCGTGGGAGTGATCAGATCGCCGCGCAGAAGCATCTCACGCGCCACCTGCGCATAGCGTGGCTCGTCTGGTCCAAGCAGCGGCAGCTTACCGAGGCCGTAGAAATAAAATGCGATGATGATGGCAAAAAGTAGAAGGTAGACCCGCTTTGCAAGCGTTGAAGGATGCAAGTATATTCGGCTCCGTTATCGTTCTTCTATTAAAATAAACGGTGTCGCTCAGACTAACACATTATGTTACGCACAGCAGTGATCGGAGTTGGCAGCCTCGGCAAGCAGCACGCGCGCATACACGCAACACTCGCCAAAGAAGGCTTGTCGGAATTCGTGGCCGTTTGCGATCTGAATGAAGAAACCGCACGCGCGGTCGGTAGTGAACGAGAAACTACCTGGACCACTGACTGGCGCGATCTGATCGGTCGCATTGACGCAGCGAGTGTCGCAGTCCCGACCGAAGCGCATTGCGAGATCGCGTGTGGATTACTCGAAGCGGGTATTCACGTGCTGGTAGAAAAGCCGATCTCACGAACACTCGACGAAGCAGATCGCATGATCGAAGCCGCCCGACGCGGCCACGCAGTGCTGCAGGTCGGACATCTCGAGCGTTTCAATCCCGCGATGGTCGCGTTGCGACCGCACATACGCAAGCCGGTGTATTTTGAAATTCATCGTGTGGGTGCGTTTACTGCTCGATCACTCGATATCGACGTCGTGCTTGATCTGATGATTCACGATCTCGATATCGTGCAGTGGCTCGTCGGCGAGGATGTTGAGGTCACCAGTATTCACGCCGTGGGGATCGCGATTCTCACCAATAGAGTTGATGCGGCGAATGCGCGGCTCGAGTTTTCGTCAGGGGCGGTGGCGAATATCACGGCGTCGCGAGTCGGGACGGAAAAGATTCGGAAGATGCGTTTCTTTCAACCGCACGATTACATCGCGATCGATTACGCGACCAAACGCGCTTCGGTGAGTAGCCTGGAACGCCCGACAGCAAGTGGCGCCTGGCCCGGTGTGCACGTAAAGCATCTTGATATTGTGGACATCGAGCCGTTGCGCGCGGAGATCGTTTCGTTTCTGGATTCGGCGCGCGAAGGAACGCCGCCGGCAGTCTCGGGACTTGAAGGTCGGAATGCTCTGAGTTTGGCGTTGAGAACACTCGACCGGATCCGCGAACACTCGGAGCACCCCGGCGTCAGCGACCTGAGGATACAAGATTTACAAGATGCAACAAGATAACAGGATAAATCTTGTAAATCCTGTTAAATGTCTTTCATGGGAACGCGGAACGAACAACTATCGACACTGCTCGAACGGCACATCGAAGCAGGTGAGTTTCCTTCGGCCGTCTATCTCGTTGGGCAACGCGGTGAAGTCGTCTACACCGATGCGCTGGGTTACTCCGTTGTCGAACCATATCGCATCGCCAACAAGCTCGACACCATCTACGATCTCGCGTCGTTAACGAAACCACTCATCACTGCTTTACTCTGCGCGCGACGGATCGAACTTGGCGAACTGACTCTCGACAGTTCTGTGTCGCACTACCTCCCGGAATTCGATCGCACTGACAAACAGATGATTACGATCCGGGAGCTATTGACGCACACTTCCGGTCTTCCCGCGTGGCGCCCGCTTTATCTCCTAACCGAGGAGCAACCCGATCGCGCCGCCGGTGCTATTGCGAATCTCGATCTCGAATACAAACCGGGCACGCGCGTGGTCTATAGCGATCTGGGCTTCATCGCGCTCGGCATTGTACTGGAACGCATGACTCGGCAGCGTCTGGCTGACCTCGCCCACCACGAGATCTTCGAACCACTAAACCTAAAACAAACCTTCTTCAATCCTGAGGTCGCTCTGCAAACTGGAATTGCCGCGTGTGAAACCGGCAATGCTTACGAGCTCGGTATGTGCGAACAAATGGGCGCCGGAGCTTACACAAATTCACGTCAACGCATGATCTGGGGCGAAGTGCACGACGGCAACGCGTATTTCCTCGGAGGCGCGGCGGGGCATGCGGGACTATTTTCAACTGCGGCTGAAACTTTTCTGCTGGCGCGGGAGTTTCTGAGTGAGTCGAGCCGGTTGCTCAAACCCGAAACCTGCGCGCTGTTTCGCGAAAACATGACGCCGGATTTGGATGAGGCGCGTTCGATTGGCTGGCAGTTAGCAGCGACTAAAGACTCGACGGGAGGAGCGGATCTACCGCGAGACAGCTTCGGTCACAACGGCTTCACCGGCACCTGTGTTTGGATCGATCCGGAGCACCAGCGCGTTTTCATTTTGCTCACGAATCGCACGCACGCGCACGCGCTGCCGTTTATGAATATCAATGCGGTGAGACGCGAGTTTAATAGTTTCGCTGTGCAGGCGTTGCGATAAGAATTGGTCTCACGCGGCGGCGCAACGGCGCAGCGGAAGACCGCAACGTAAGAAGTAACAATAACCAACAAACAAAACGTATTTGCGCTGCGTTTTCGCTGTGTCGTTGCGCCGCCGCGTGAGATTTAAAGTTTAAATCGCAAGGTCGTTCCGATGACGTTGAGATCTCCAGGAATGCTGAGGCCGTCATTCTGCCGCAGGTAATAAAAGTCCTGTGTGAAGTACTTATTGAAAACTTTCGAAGCACCCACCGCGAAGCGATTGCGCACCCAGCGATTGACACTCCAATCGTAAAAGACTTCATCCGCTACAACCAGCGAGAGGTTCCACTTAGCTCGTCCAACGGGATGCTCAACCTGAAATCGGTTGCGATATCTCGTGGCTTCAACGCCGGGATTCCTGATTCTTCGCTCAAACTGATTTCGATCGCTCAACCGAAACTTATTGACCGCAAAACGCAGCGTCACCGGCAGCACCAGCCGGTTCTCCCAAACTTTCCGTCTGGCAAATGGCTGCATTCCGATATGTAAATAGTTGGGCGCAACCGTCAGGTACTTTCCGAAGCGAAAAGTAAAACCCACACCGACGCGTTCATCCACCGGATGACTGAAATCTCGACCGAATCGCAACGTGCCCAGTAAGTTGAAATCGATATCTTTGGTGACCGGCACCGCAAGCTGCACATCGGTCCATTGCTGATTATCACTCTGCAACTGGGCCTGAACTTGTTGGCAGGCAAACACCACGAGCAGCACGGAAAGGAGACAGGTTAATGGTTTCAACTTGCTTCCCTGTTCCGCTGTGGAGGCAGCACTGTGAATGAGGTTAACGCGACCATCACACGTTCACCGATATGCAGTCGCGTGGTGCTCGCTTCAGGTTTTGGTCGCGTGGCGATAATCGCTTTGCTTGATTGTCGATCCGGCGGTTGGGTTGTCAGTAAAAACGATTTTTCATCGGTTCTACATTCGTTGGCGCCGGAGAGATCGAGGCGCAGTCGAAGCCGTTCATAGGCGCCAACAAAAGTAATCTCCTGGATCCGGGCACTCGCGAGTCGATGATGCTCGGAACGCGATAGTTCGCCCCGGCTCAGGAGAATATCTTCGGGTCGAAAAACGATCTTCACACAGTCGCCAATATTAAATTTTGTTCGATCGAGCGTGGTGTAGATCTTGGCTGAGCCCACTTCGAGAAAATCTTTTTGCACTGTTGCATCGAGCACGTTCGCGGCGCCGAGAAAAGTGGCGACATACTCGGTCGCAGGCTGGTTATAGATTTCAAAAGGAGTGCCGAGTTGTTCGATATGGCCCACGTTCAGCACGGCAATGCGATCGCCGAGCTCGAGCGCTTCCTCCTGATCGTGGGTAATGAAGATCGCCGGCACGTTTACTTTCTTCAGCAGCGCCCTGATTTCACGACGCAGATGAGTGCGTGTTTGCGTGTCGAGGGCGCCGAAAGGTTCGTCAAACAAAAGCACTTCGGGTTTGTAGGCGAGCGTTCTCGCAATGGCAACGCGTTGTTGCTGACCGCCGGATAGTTGCGACGGATACTTTTTGCGATGTTCTTCGAGTTGGACCAGTGACAGCAGCTCTTTTACGGTTTCGCGAATCTCCTTGCGCTTTCGCTTGCGGATGCGCAGGCCGTAACCGATGTTCTTCTCCACCGTCATCTTGGGAAACAAAGCGTACGATTGAAAGATAACGCCCACGCCTCTTTCCCTGGCCGGCAGTTCGGTTACATCTTTGCCGTGAAGAATCACTTTGCCCGTGTACGGCATCTCCAGTCCGGCGATGATGCGCAGGATCGTCGTTTTGCCGCTGCCGGACGCGCCGAGCAGCACCAAAACCTCACCTTCGGCAACGTCGAAACTGATGTTTTCGAGCACGCTTGTTTTGCCGAAGCGTTTGCTGATTCCAAACACACTGGCCGCAGCCGGTGGCGGCGCGGCGTTTGATTCCGGCTCCGGTGGTTTTGGGATCAGTGTCTCTTTAGCTTTCACAACCATTCCTTAGTCGACGTCGAGCCAGTCACGAGCGAAAAACAAGACGCTGAAAATCAGAAACGAAAACAGCGCCAGCACGATCGCGATGGCGTTTGCGGCTTCGATCTGTCCTTCGTTGAACTTCGCGAAAATGTAAAGCGGCGCGGTTTGTGTTCGACCAGCAAGGTTTCCGGAAACGAGAATTGTAGAACCGAATTCACCAACCGCACGCGCAAAGGTTAACAACGCGCCGGAAACAATCGCACCGCGCAACGAAGGCAACGTTACGTACCAGAAGGTTTGCCAGCGAGTGGCGCCGATCGTCGCCGAAGCCTCTTCAAGCGATCGACTCATCGTGTCGAAGACTGGTTTGATCACGCCGAACGCAAGCGGAAACGTTACAAAGATATTCGCCAGAATAATCGCTCCGGCAGTGAACATGAGTTCAAAGTTGTAAGGCGTGAGCAGCCGTCCGAGCAGACCGTACGGGCCCCACAGCAACAACAAGGCGAAACCGGCAACAGCGGTCGGGATCGCGGTGGGAAGCGAGATCGTGACGATGAGCGCGTTGCGACCCCAGAAGTTGTAACGCGACAAGACGTACGCCGCAAACAATCCGAAAAACACGTTGAAGACGGTGGCCCAGAAGCTCGTCGCCATCGAAAGCTTGAGCGCGAAGATGGCTTCGGGTGCCGTCAGTGCTGCCAGGAATTTGTCAAGCCCGTTGCTGGTACCGAAGATGAAGATTGAAGCGAGTGGCAGGAAGACGAGCGGCAGCATCATGAAAACGAGCATGCCGATACTGAGCGGTCGTGCCAGATCGAACCCGCGAACGTGACGCATTGCTGGAGCTTCGGTGCTCATTTCTTTGTGCTTTGTGCTTGGTGCTTTGTGCTTTGTACTTTGTACTTGGTTTTTGGTACTTGGTAGCAAAAAACAAAGTACTAAGTACTAAATACTAAGTCCAAAGTACAAAGCTCCAAGCCCTTACTTCCTCTGCACCTGATCCCTGAAAATCTTCTCAATCACATTCGGATACGCTTTTTCCCAACCACCGAAGTACTCAATCGTAAACGGCATCGCGATGTGTCCAAACTCCGTGTTTGCCTGATTGAAAGCCTCGTTCGTGACCGAGTAAAAGTGATACTTCACGAACGCCTGCTGCGCTTCGTCACTCCACAAATACTGGATGAAAGCATCGACGATCGGTCGTTTTGCAGCAGTGATGTTTTTATCGATAATCACAGCCGGATGCTCGCTGAAGATCGTTGATTGAGGTATCACCACCTCGATCGGCGCCTTCGCTTCTTTCATCAACAAAGCTTCAAGTTCATAGGTTATCAACGCGTCGCCGTTGCCGAGTTCGAAGGTCGTGCGCGCCTCACGTGCGGAACCCGGCGTCGAAATAACGTTGGCCCACATCGCACGCAAAGTTTGCAGTGCGCGGCTGGTGTCAGGCTCACCAGAATCCTTTTCCGACTTTTTCAACTCTGAACCGTAGATCGCGAGTATCGACCACTGCGCCCCGCCGGAACTGACCGGATCCGGATGAATCAACTTAATTCCCGGTTTACCCAGGTCCGCAAAATCACGAATGCCTTTCGGATTGCCCTGGCGGACGATGATCACAAAAGGCGTTTTATTGACGACCCCGCGCGATGGCAATGAATGCCAGTCGGATGTAACAAAGCCGCCCTGCTGCAACCGTTGGGCATCTCGTTCGATCGAAAGAATCGCAATCTCAGAAGGCGCGCCCTGCAAAATCTGATTGGTAACAGTCTCTGACCCAGCAAATGACGATTGAAACTGCACCACCTGTCCATGTGTTTGTTTCCACTTCGCTGCAAAGCCGGGAAAGATCGCCTTCTCGAGCGATTCTTTCATGATCGAAAATCCGTACAGCGTGATGGTGATGTCGCCACTTTCGGCGGGTGGTTTAGGCAGACAACTGGCAACGAGCAACGCCGACACAATGACAGCGCTCGCCAGCAACGGAAAGTTTTGGGAAGAAGTCTTCCTCATGAGGACCCTTAGGCCTCCTGATTCTCTGGACAGACCAAAAAAGCCGCTGCCGCTCCTAGTTTTTGACTAAGGGGGTTGCTCGTCTATACCACAGATTTCACAGATTGCACAGATTGCGCTGAAAGTATTCAAAGTTTGGTTATCAAATCTGCGTAATTTGGGAGACTGTGTGGCTGAAATCGGTGGACTTTTTTCATCTGTGAAATCTGTGGACTTGTAGTAGTATGCTCCGCGATGTGTAGTTCCCTCGTAAGGAAAGTCACAACTTTCCTGCTGTTGCAGTCGCTTTTTCTCCCCATCGCATCTGCTCAACAACAATCTCAGGAAGCTACTCGACCACGCCGGACGCAACCGGCATGGACGCCGCCGTCTGCCACCACTCCGGTTATTCCAGCGCCAAGCCTGACCACGCTCAGTGGACCCGAACCGAAGATCCGCGTCGCCCTCTCCACAGATTCACGTTCCGCGGTGATCTCGACCACCGGTCATCTGATGAATGCGAGTGGCGGCGGTTCGACGTTGGTGGCGTTGGATAGTTCGCGCGTTCGTGTCGATCCGCGACTCTTGTCGCCACTGCCGGCCGCGACTCAGGAGACGGCGTTTCGCGTGATCGTTGGAGCGGCGCCAACGCGCGAAGAAGCTGAAGAGAACGAAAAAGAAATTCAGAAGGCCAGCGGTGAAGACGCGCACACGATCTACGACAGCGAGACCAAAACGTGGGGAATGATTCTTGGCTCGACACACTCACGTGAACGGGCCGAAGAATTACGAGCACGACTCGAAGCCGCCGGCATCGATGCCGTCGTCGAAGCCCAACCATCACAAACCAAAGAACAAAAGCCATCAGTTGCTAACAACAGCCCGATTCGTTTGACGTCGCGGCCCGCATTGCCGTCGCGTGAGGTAGTGGCTTCGTCGAGCGGTGGTGGAACGATGTTCAGTTCCGGTGCTCCGGTGATGTTTGCATCTGACGACGAGACGAGTGCTCCGGTGCGTTACAACGACCGGCCTTATCGCGGGCGCATTGAGGTCTTCGCCAACACTCGCGGCAATCTGACAGTAGTTAACGAATTGGGATTGGAAGATTACGTCAAGGGCGTGGTCGCCAATGAACTTTCGCCCGGTGGCTATCCCGCGATCGAAGCGCTGAAGGCGCAGGCCATCGCGGCTCGCACTTACGCTTTGAAAAATCGCGGACAGTTTATGGCCCAGGGTTTCGATGTCCTGCCCACCACACGCTCACAGGTTTATCGTGGTCTCACGTCCGAGAATCCGCTTTCCTCCAGGGCTGTTGAGGAAACACGAGGTCTGGTTGCGACGTTTCAGGGTGAACCAATCAATGCACTCTACACCTCAACGTGCGGTGGTCGCACCGAAGACTCAGAAAAAATTTTCAACGACGCGCTTCCCTACTTACGTGCACGCGAATGCGCCGCGGAAGGAACGTCGTTCGACCGCTTTGTAATCAAAACTTCGCGCGAACCTGCCGAGTTGCAGAACGATGCCAACGTAGTGCTTGCTCGAGACGTCAGTCTGCTACTGACACAAAACTTCGGCACTCTACGTGAGCGCATTTCGGATACGTGGCTGTCCGGCGAAGCTTCGTTATCGGAAGTGCGAAACTGGCTTGCAAATGTAGCTCGCGTGGCGCGTCAGGCTGCGCCGGTAACCTCCGACGACGTTAATCGACCGCCGGGATTCGCGACCGCGCTGATGGCCGCCGTGTTTGGTGAGAGCAGCGGCGGTACGTTGTTGAATAGCGCTGATGCGGATTACTTACTGGCCGTGAAAGATGTTGCAGAAGTACCGGTTCAAAATCGTGCGGATCTCGCAATGCTGCTTCGCGATGGGCATCTGGATGTTTATCCGGATGCGACGCTGCGGCCGCGTATGCCTTTATCGCGAGCGCGCGTCTTACACGCAATCGCAAGTCTGCTCGAAGCGCGCAATCTGCTGCAACTTCAGAAAGCGACTGCACGACCAACCAGTGAAGGACAACTGATCCTGCGTTCGTCTAAAGGCAAAGACCTGACAATTCGCGTAAATCCTGACGCGTTTCTGTTTCGCTATCTCGGAGAGCGGCCGTATCCGGTGGCGTCTGTCGCGTTAGTGGGCGGCGAGCCGGTTACATATCACCTCGCGCCAAACGGGCAGATCGATTTTCTCGAAGTGAAGCCAGCGCCGAATGGCGCCGCGGCGGATAGGTTTTCTCCGTTTGCCAATTGGACCAGAGGCTTGTCTGTGGCCCAGGTCCAGGCGCGTCTCGCGCGTGCCGCGAGAGGCATTGGGCAGATTGTTGATCTGCGAGTTGTGTCGCGTGGCGCATCGCACCGCGTTACCGACCTCGAAATCGTGGGGACTAACGGCACCGCGCACGTTCGTGGAGGACGTATTCGATCCGCGCTCGGATTGCGTGAACAGCTTTTCGTGATCGATCGCGAATATGATGATGATGGACGCGTCAGGGAGTTTGTCTTTGTGGGGCGTGGTTGGGGACACGGTGTGGGGATGTGCCAGGTTGGGGCGTATGGACTAGCGAAGCAAGGCTTCTCCGCCGAGCAGATACTTAAGAATTACTATACCGGCATTGAACTCACACGCATGTATTAGATAAAGATTTTCAAGATGAAGACAAGATTTACAAGATAGATCCGATTACAGGGTAGTTTCGATTTACACGGTAGTTTCGATTTACAGGGTAGTTTCGATTTACAGGGTAGTTTCGGTTTACAGGGTAGTTTCGATTTATAAGACGGGATCCGATTCAATGGTCATCCTGTTCATCTTGAAAAATCTTGTTCATCTTTATCCATGGTTTTCTCACGCAACCAAATCCTCGGCGGTCTCCTGCTGCTTTTCGCTATCTGGCTAGTTATACTTCTGCGTGCCCTCTGATAATCCAGTTATCGCCATCGTCGGTCCTACCGCCTCCGGCAAAAGCACACTCGGAATCGAAGTCGCCCTCGAGATCAACGCCGAAATCATCAACTGCGACTCGGTCCAGGTCTACCAGGAGATCGAAATCGCCACGGCCAAAGTTTCACTCGCAGAACGCAAAGGCATTCCTCATCACCTGATCGACTTCGTTTCTCCCGATATCAACTACACGGCCGGTGAATGGGCCCGCGAAGCTGCCGTCAAGATTGAAGAGATCGAAAGCCGGGGACGCATCCCGCTCCTCGTGGGCGGCACTGGTTTCTATTTACGCTCACTGCGCCAACCTTTCTTTGTCAGTCCTCCTACCGACGAATCACTACGCGGGCGTCTGAACCAGCTCCGCGACCGACACGGCCCCGAGCATCTTCATCGACTGCTGCGTCGCATCGATTCGCAAGCCGCAGCACAACTTTACCCACGCGACTGGCCGCGGGTGCAGCGCGCGATCGAGGTTTACTTTCAAACCGGGCGCTCAATTGTGGACCAGCAACCCGAACGACCTGAGCCACACGAAAGCTCGCGCCGGTTGCGAATCCTGGCACTCAATCCACCCCGGGCGGAACTCTACCAGCGTATTAACGAACGCACTGAAGCGCATTTTCGCGCCGGCCTGGTCGAGGAGGTTCAGCAACTGCTCGCACGCGGTTTCTCACCCAGTTCGAACGCGCTCGGCGCTCATGGTTACCGTCGCGTGGTCGAGTATCTTCAGGGCCTGCGAACCCTCGAAAGCGCGATCGAACAGACAAAACTTGATGTGCGGCACTACGCTAAGCGCCAATTGACATGGTTTCGCCATGAAGCGGACGTGGAGTGGTTTGACGGATTTGGTGAGGAAAAAGCTATTCTGGGATTAGTTCTGGAATCCATTTCTGCCGATACACGGTCCAAATAATCATCTTTCTCTCACATCTCCTTCAACCTCTTGTCAGGCAAAGATCACTGTTGTAATCTGCGTTCATCCCGCAGGTCTTGTAATACAACCCCCAGGTTTCATCATGTCGGACGGTAAACAGGCACCACAAAACATTCAGGACGCCTTTCTCAACACGGTTCGCCGTGAGAAGACTTCCGTGATCGTTTACCTCCTGAACGGAGCCAAACTCACCGGGCGAATTAGAAGTTTCGACAAGTTTTCAGTCCTGCTCGAGTCGGGTTCCCAGGAGCAACTGATTTTCAAACACGCCATCTCCACCATCTCACAATCGCGACGCCAGACCGGCGAATTGCACTCACAAACCGGCACCGAAACCAATCCGCGGGACCCTCGCGGTCACGAGGGCAACTCGCCTGACGCGTGACATTCGATTAAACTCTCGCGAGCATTTTTATCTGATAAATCTCGAGGACCTGTGCCCGGAACTTTCATTACCTTCGAAGGTATCGATGGCAGTGGAAAGACAACCCAGCTACGTTTGCTGGGCAATTTCCTGAAAGCCAATGGTTGTGATGTTTTGCTGACGCGTGAACCCGGCGGCACGACGTTGGGATCGCGATTGCGGGCGGCCTTACTGGATGCGGCGGAAGAAGTCGATCCGTTGACCGAACTGCTCGTGTTTGCGGCTGACCGAGCACAGCACGTGCGACGCAAGCTACGCCCGGCGCTTGAAACCGGGCAGGTTGTGATTTCAGACCGTTATGCCGATGCCACCGTGGCTTATCAAGGCGCCGGTAGAGGCTTCTCACCGGAATTGATTTCGCAGATCGTTCAATTGGCCACCGAGGGCTTGAAACCTGAGCTGACACTCCTTTTCGACCTCACGATTGAGGAATCAACCAGCCGCACTGCCAGACGTTCGAACGGAAAAAACGCCCAGGGCAGACCAGCGCGCGATCGCCTCGACATCGAAAACAGCGACTTTCACGCGCTCGTGCGTGATGCCTATTTACAAATAGCACGCGCCGAACCCGAACGAGTAAAACTGATCGACACCTCTGGTCCAGTTGAAAGCACCCAGGAACGTGTGCGGGAGATCATTGTTCCGTTCTTACACGAAAGAGGACACTTGAAAATTTCCAATTGGCGATTGCCAATTGCCGATTGATGGATTTCTCTGTGCAACCTTTGTGTCCTCTGTGTCTCTGTGGTTGTACGCGATGATTAACCACAGAGACACGGAGGACACAGAGGTTGCACAGAGAAGAAATTCGAAATGACAAATGTTTGACGAGCTGACAGGAAATTCCCGTGTGAAAACGGCGCTGAAACGGATGATGGTTTCGGATCGGCTTCCGGGCGCACTGCTGTTCACCGGTGAAGAAGGAATCGGCAAGAAACGCTTCGCGCTCGAGATTGCGCGGGCGTTGAATTGTCGCACGCCGAAAGATAACGAAGCTTGCGGCGCTTGTTCGTCATGTGTTCGCATCGCGAAGTTGAATTATCCGCAACGCGAGGATTCGGACGATTGGTCACACATAATCTGGACCGATCATCCGGATGTGGGACTGGTTGTCGCGCCAAAGCGCGTTTTGCGCGTCGAACAGATGCGTCAGATCGAGAAGGAAGCCAACTTCCGTCCGTTCGAGGGCAAGGCTCGCGTGTTTCTCGTCGACGAGGCTGATAAGTTGAACGATGCCTCTGCAAATGCGCTCTTAAAGGTTCTTGAAGAGCCTCCCAGAACATCGTACCTGATCCTGATCACGGCGCGTCCGGCGATGCTGTTACCGACAATTCTCTCGCGCTGCCAGATGATCCGTTTCTCGCCTCTAACCCCCGACGAGATCGAGACACACCTGGTAAAAAAGGATCTCGCAGACAAGAAGACAGCACGCGTACGGGCACGTGCCGCCGGTGGCAGCATCGGACGAGCCCTCTCAGGCGATCTCGTGACCTTCACCTCGCAACGCAAAGCGATGCTGAAGGTTTTGAATGCCCTCGTAGTCAGCGAAGACCGCGCCCAGTTGCTGCGCTCGGCGGAACAACTCAACGAAGCTCAGTACAAAGACGAGTTTGAAGAACGGCTCGAGGTGCTCGAGACGCTGATTCGCGATGCGTGGATGTTGTCGCTGGGAGTTGAATCATCACAACTGGTAAATGAGGATCTGTTGCCGGAGTTGCGCGAGGTAAGTCAAAAAATGGATCCGTCCCGCGCAGGCGATTGGATTTTGCAGATTGAAGATTTGCGAGAACAGCTAATCGTGAACGTCAATCGAAAGATTACAACTGATTCGCTATTCCTGGTGATGGCGGGCGACGTTCCGGCTACGAAGCGTCCCAAAGTGAAGTGACACGGATTTATTTACGATTTTACCGGGTGATGCTGACCAGTTCTGGTTCTGCTTCAATCTGTGGCTTGTTCTTAATCTCTTCCAGCAGTTTCTCGGTTTCCATCACGAAGGCTTCGACGATGTTCTCACCCGCGACTTTTCGCATCGGCACGCCGTCTTTAAAGATCATCCCCACACCGCGTCCAAATGTGATCCCAAGTTGCGAGTCGTGAGCTTCGCCTGGACCATTAACTGCGCATCCCATGATTGAGAGATGCAGTGGTTCTTCGATGTGCGCCAAACGACGTTCGATCTCGGTCACGATACCGACGAAGTCATCTACGTCTAACCGGCCGCAGGTCGGACACGCAACCACAGTCACACCGCGAGTGCGCAAACCGAGTGACTTGACGATTTCCCACGCAACGCGAACCTCTTCCTGTGGTTCAGCCGCGAGCGAAACGCGAATCGTGTCGCCGATTCCTTCGTGCAGCAGAATCCCAAGACCAATGGCGGATTTAACCGTGCCACTGAATGAAGTACCGGCCTCGGTGACACCGAGATGAAACGGATAATCCACCTTCTCAGTGAGCAAACGATAAGCAGCCACCGTGCGATGGACGTCAGAAGCTTTTAACGAAATGATGATGTCGGTGAAGTCGAGATCTTCGAGGATCTGGATGTGCCGCAACGCCGACTCAACCATCGCCTCAGGTGTTGCAGTGCCGTATTTCTTGAGCAGGTCTTTTTCCAGTGACCCGCCGTTTACCCCGATGCGAATGGGAACCTTTTGCGCCTGCGAGGCCCTGACCACTTCTCGCACGCGTTCGTGAGCGCCAATGTTGCCGGGGTTCAATCGCAATTTATCGATGCCGGCGTCGAGCGCCATCAGCGCCAGCTTATAGTGGAAATGGATATCTGCAACGAGCGGAACATCGGGCACACGCTTGCGAATCTCTTTCAACGCTATCGCGGCGTCGTTATCGGGAACGGCAAGGCGCACGACTTCACAACCCGCGCGGACCATCTCATGGATCTGCTCGACGGTGGCGCCTACGTCCGCAGTGTCAGTCTTCGTCATCGACTGAATCACTACAGGCGCACCACCACCGATCTGAATATCTTTAATTTTAACTGGACGCGTTTGGCGCATTACTGTTTTGCAGGGGCTGTGGCCGCCGGTTTATCCGGTTCGCGAAATCCTCCAATCAGTTTCACGAGGTCGTTGCCAATCACAAAGACCATCAACAGCAACACCATGACGAAACCGACTTGCTGAATACGTTCGCGAACCACATTGGAGATCGACAAACCGATGAGAGCGAGCAGTCCTTCGATTAGAAGCAGGAAGATTGCGCCGCCATCGAGTACCGGAATGGGAAGTAGATTGAAGATGCCGAGATTAAGACTCAGAAAACCAAACATTCCAAAAACGCCGTCCCACCCAAGCCTCTCGATGGACTTTTGCGTCGCCTGAAGGATTCCGATTGGGCCTGAAACCGTATTGCGCACCGAGCGCTCGCCGGTAAAGACCTGCGAAAGCGCCTTGCCTGTCAAACGCAGGATTTGGAGATTCTGTTCGTAGGCGTATTTGGTAGCCGAAAAAACGTTGGCTGGGTAAAACGGATATTGCTCACTAACTTTGAATCCCAACCGGCTGTCAATGCGCCGCTCGTCAGCGGTCAGTTGAATTTGCTGACCATTGCGTTGCACCACCATCGCAATCGGCTGGGCGTCGTGAGTGCGCACATATTCAGTCACTTGAGCCGAACTTCTGACTTGCTCGCCACCAATCGAAACGAAACGATCGCCTTCCTTCAAACCGGTTGCTTCGGCAGGCGAGCCGGAGTTGACTTCAACTACGAGCACCGGCAATCCGCCGTAATCCGGAACGAAATCCAGGGAACCCACCGGGTCACCGTCAATTTTATCAATGCTTGGCGTGATGGTCAGTGAAACTTCCGAACCATTTCTGTTCACAACCACCGGTAATGGTTTGCCTGGCGAAAGTAGGGCATCGCCTTCGATCGATCTCCAGCTCGGATTCTTGGTGCCGTTAAAAGCGACGATCCGGTCACCGAGTTGAAGACCGGCAGTCTCTGCCGCGCCCTTGGCATCCATGTGGAAAACGACTGGCGCCGGCGTGGTTGGAATTCCATAGACAAAGGCGGCCCCAAACGGAACTGCCATGGCCGTGATGATATTCATCACCGGACCTGCCAAAGCTACCAGGATTCGTTGCCAACGGGGACGGAGATCGAACCGTTCTTTGGCTGGGATGTCCGAGGCACTCTCACCTTCGAGCGGCGCATTCGACTCATCTCCACCGAGTTTTACATAGCCGCCCAACGGTATCGCTGAGAAGCGGTAATCGGTGTGGCCCACTTTTTTACCGAATATTCGGGGGCCAAAACCGACCGAAAACGTCTCGACACGAATTTTGAAGAGCTTCGCAACGATAAAATGGCCGAATTCGTGAATGACAACCGCGGAGCCGAGTATCAGGATGAATGCAATAACTACGAATAAAGTCATTTAGCGCCCTTCTTGTTGAAGTCTTATCAAATCAACCACCGTTAGACTCGGCCAATATCGAGCCGGGTTGCACAAACCGAGTTTACGCGTCAGGCAAAGACCCGTCAAACATTTGGGAATCTGCGTTTATCTGCGTTCATCGGTGGCTAATTATCGCTATTTTTTCAATCGCTGCGGTGGCTGCGTGGCGCGCGTCGTGATCGGCCGCGAGAATGGTTTCGATATCGCTGGCGGGCTGATTTTCATGCCCGTTCATTACGGTTTCGATTACCTGCGGAATCTCTGTCAAACAGATCCGCTCGTTAAGAAAAGCACTGACCGCCTCCTCGTTGGCCGCATTCATAGCCGCCGGCAACGTTCCGCCCTCCCGCAACGCCCGATAAGCCAGTGCTACACAAGGAAAACGATCAATATCCGGGGCTTCGAAGTGAAGCCCTGAAATCGCGGTCAGATCCAGTGGCGGCAACTGGCACGCATGCCGTTCCGGATACGTTAAAGCATATTGAATCGCGTGCCGCATGTCCGTTACACCCATCTGCGCGATCACCGAACCATCGACCATCTCGATCATCGAATGCACCACTGACTGCGGATGCACAAGGATGTCGATCGCATCGGCTTCAAAGCCAAAGAGCCAGCGAGCTTCGATAACCTCCAGACCCTTGTTCATCAAAGTTGCCGAGTCGATGGTGATCTTCGCACCCATGTTCCACGTCGGATGCTGCATCGCTTCAGCTACGCTCGCATGTTGCATCTCTGACTTGTTTTTGGTGCGGAATGGTCCACCGGAAGCGGTCAGAATTATGCGTCGCACTTCTTCGCGTCGCTCGCCACGCAAACACTGGTGCAAAGCATTGTGTTCAGAGTCGACCGGCAATAGCTCAGCGCCTGATTGTTGCGCGGCTTCAGTCATCAACTCCCCGGCCATCACCAACGTTTCTTTGTTCGCGAGTGCCACTCGCTTTCCCAACTGCAAGGCTTTGAGCGTGGGAACAAAACCGATCGCACCCACCGTGGCGGAAATAACCGTGTGCGCCTGGCTGTGAGTGGCGACTTCAATCAGTCCGGCTTCGCCCGTAACAATACGCGGCAGATCGACATCACGCGCAAACAACATCGCGCGTAAGTCGTGTGCCGCGCTTTCATTTTCGACGGAAACGACTTCAGGCAAATGAATCGCAACCTGATCCGCGAGACGTTCGACGTTGGTACCCGCCGCCAAAGCAACCACACGCATACGGCTGGTTGATAACGACTCAATAACTCGCAGACTGTTACAGCCGATCGACCCGGTGGAACCAAGGATCGCGACTCCGCGAATATCTGTTGGTGGTTCGCTCATGCAATCAAGCGGGGGATGAGAGTTCTGCTTTCGTAGGGGTTAAGAAGATTGATCGTTTGGCCGGCGCCGTTTACATAAGACGCAGCACTTACACGCCACGTGGCGCCACTGACCAACACCAGATCAACCTTTGCCTGAACGGTACTCCGTTCGCCAATCACTTTCAAATTTATCGTCGCTTCACCGCTGCCACTGTGAAGATTAACGCTTCCGGTAACGATGCTGCCGAAGTCTTCAATCTTTCCTGTTTCGACTTGCAACTTCTCGTTTTGGCGCAGAAAGTCTTTGGCCTTTGCCGCTGCCTGGCTGTTTCCGATTTGATAAACAGCAAAACCTACAATTCCAGCCGCAAAACAGACCACTATCAATGCCAGCACGACGACCACTCCGCCAACAATCAAAACGATTCTTTTCGTGGTCATCGTCCTTCTTCTTTTTAGCAATCAGCTATGGAAGTAGAAGCGGGCAAAATAGTAGATGAGTGGCGCATTGAAGAGCAAGCTATCCAACCGATCAAGGATCCCGCCATGTCCGGGAAGTGTGTTGGCCGCATCTTTCGCCCCAGCGCCACGCTTGAGTGCACTCTCCGCGAGGTCGCCGAGAATTCCCACCAAAGTCATCACCGCGGCCAGCGGCAACATGAACTTGAGCGGAAGTTCGCGAAAGAACCAGAAGTGTGCGAGCGCCGCCATTGCCATCGCGGCCGCAACGCCACCTATCGCGCCTTCCCACGTTTTGCCGGGACTGATCGTCGGCGCGAGTTTGTGTTTGCCGATTGCGCGTCCGACGTAATACGCGCCCGCATCCGCGCCCATCACCACCAGAAAAAAGAACGACAACAAATGCGCGGATAAGGTTGGGTCAAAACCCATCCGAAGGGAAATCAGATGACTGCCCAGAAACGGAACGTAAAGCACGCCGAGAATGGTAGCTCCGCAAGAAGCCATCATCGTATCGAAAGCCCCGCCTCGCAGAGTGGTAGCGATCATGGTGCCGGCAGTCAGCACAATAATCACAAATTGGACCAGCAACACCGTTACGGCTGGATCATTCTGCAGCGAGATCGTGAGCATCGCGGCGCCGGCGAGAAACCCGGCAGTCACATCGGGTTTTAGTTTTAGCCGTTTGGCAAGCAGGTAAAACTCCCAGAGGCCCAAAACCATCGCCACCACCGCGAGTGCAACAAACAGCCACCATAACCAGGAAACGAGAAATGAAGCGATCAGGAAGGGTAATACGATGACCGCGGTTAGGAGTCTTTTCATTCAGTTTGCCGCTCTTTGCGGCTCTGTGCGTATCTCTACGCTCTCTGTCTACCGGGCTTCAAACGCAGAGATCGCGGAGGGCCGCAGAGTTATTTTTTGCTAACTACTAACTTCAATCCACCAAAACGCCGGTCGCGTCGTTGATAGTCGACGATCGCTTCGAGCAAATGAACGCGTCGAAAATCAGGCCAGAAGGTTTCAGTAACGTAGATTTCGCTGTACGCGCTCTGCCAGAGCAGAAAATTCGAGATTCTCAGTTCACCACTCGTGCGCACGAGCAGATCGAGTTCGGGCAGGTTGCGCGTGTAAAGCTCGTTGGCGATTCGTTCTTCGGTTAACTCATCCGGGCGGCTGCCTTCATCAAGCAGTCGCCTGACCGCGGCGCGTGCAGCGTCAACGATTTCAGATCGTCCGCCATAATTCAGTGCGACTGACAGGATCATGCCTTTGTTTCGCGCGGTGTGTTCCGTGGCGTACTGAATTTCTTTGCGAACGTTTTCGGCAAGTGCGCCGATTCTTCCGATGGCTTGAAACTTAATGTTCTGACGATGGATCTCTTCGAGCTCGAGGCGCAGGTATTTGCGAAGCATGCGCATCAGCGCGTCAACTTCGAAACGCGGGCGCTTCCAGTTTTCCGTGGAGAATGCGTAGAGCGTCAGCGCGCCCAAGCCCAAACGCGCGCCGGTATCGACGGCGGCCCGCACGGCTTCAACGCCCGCACGATGTCCCGCGATGCGTGGCTGGCTGCGTTGAGCGGCCCAACGCCCGTTGCCGTCCATGATGATGGCGATGTGTCGCGGGAGACGATCCCACGCGATCGCGGCGAGTACAGCCTCTTCGCGGGTGCCTTTTTGAATTACGCCGGAGAAATCAGAGAGCATAAACGTGTCATTCTTGACTTTAAGGGAAGAGGTGTCAATTGAATCCACAGATTACACAGATAAATCTGCGTAATCTGTGGACTATTCGTAACGTACGGAAACCAAAGTTAATCCACATGCCGGTGCGGTGGCTGCGGCGGTCGGTCGGTTTCCGGTTTCGAGTGCTTCGCCAATCGCTTCGGGAGCTAGTTCCCCGCGACCGATGGCCATTAAAGTTCCCGCCATCGCCCGCACCATGTATCGCAAAAAACCTTCCGCACTCACTCGAATCTCAATCATCGATCCGCGTAAGCGCGTGTCGGCACGTTCGCTGATATCTACCTGAGTAACCGTCCGCACACGATCCTCAACATCCGACTGAGCCGCCGAGAAAGCCGTCCAATCATGCTTTCCTAAAAACAGCTCAGCACCTCGGCTCATACGCTCGAGGTCAAGCGGACGCGCCTCCTGATGTACATAACGCCACCAGAACGGCGATATTACATACTCATTCACAATCCGGTACACATACGTTTTTTCGACCGCTGAATAACGCGCGTGAAAATCGCCTGAAACAGTCTCCACTGCCAACACACGCACATCGCGACCGATGTTGGCATTCAACGCATTCCGAAGTTTGTCGTCTGGAATCTCACGCTCAATCTCAACACTCGCGACCTGTCCCTCTGCATGAACACCGGCATCGGTTCGACCAGATCCATGAACATTAACGCTGCGACCTTCGAGTAAAGTAAGCGCGTGGGTCAATTCGCCCTGAACTGTTCTCAGCTCACCCTGAATCTGCCAACCGTGAAAGTCAGTGCCGTCGTACTGAAGCAGCAGTTTGCGATTCACGGCGCTGCCTTCCGGCTGCCCGGTTTAACCACTGCATCACCGAGTTTGCAGGCATCACAATCCGCCGCTTCAACCGACAAAACTTTGAGCGAAGCGAGCGAGGTGAGTGGAACGCCGACACTCGCAGTCCCTGCGGATCGATCGATAATCGAGGCCGCCGCCACTACCTCCGCTCCCGCTCGCTGTAAAGCGTCAATTGTTTCGCGCGTTGAGCCTCCGGTGGTGATCACGTCTTCAACCACGAGCGTCTTTTCACCCGGCGCAATCGTAAACCCGCGACGCAACGTCATCTGGCCACCTTCGCGTTCAGTCCACACAAACCGTGCGCCGAGTGCACGCGCAACCTCGTGTCCGATCACAATTCCACCAATCGCGGGTGAGGCAACGAGTTGAATTCCCTGCCCCTCAAACTTCTGCGCGATTGCGCGGCCAAACGCCTCCGCGCGTTCCGGAAACTGCAGCACAAGCGCACACTGCAAATAAACGGTGCTATGCAATCCACTTGAAAGTTGAAAATGACCCTCCAGCAATGCGCCGGTGGTTCTGAATTGATCGATCACTTGTTCAGCGTTCAATTTCTTACCTCGCAGAGTATTGGCATGCTACAATCCGAGCCCGAATGCTGCCTTATCCGAATTTAGTTTCTGATTCTACTCTCGTTCAGGACACAATCGACCTTTTAACTTGCTCGGGAGGACGCGCCGCTGCCTCGGAGATTGTCGATGCCGTCTTCAAGATGTCGCACATCGACGACGAACTCGCGGGGCTGCTGGTTGCCGATCTGATCAGAAACGATCGACGCTTCAAGCTCGTCGAAAACAACACCGTCGAACTACTCGAGGACGATAGGCATTCGCGACGATTGAGAGATCTCGACTTCGTAGTGGTCGACGTTGAAGCAACCGGCGCGAAGACTCCTCCAAATCGCCTTATCGAACTCGGCGCTTACAAAATTCGTGGCGGGCGCATCGTCGATAAGTTTCAGTCGCTGGTGAACCCGGAGATTCCGATCCCGCGTTTCGTTGCGTCGCTCACAGGCATTTCGAATGACATGGTGAAGACCGCGCCGGTGTTTGCCGATGTTGCGCCGCAGTGGCTCGATTTCGTAAGCGATTCAGTGCTCATCGCTCATAATGCGCCGTTTGACACCAGTTTTCTGAATCACGAAATCTCGCGAGTGTATCCGGGTCATCGCATGGTGAACCCGCATCTTTGTACTGTCAGACTCTCGCGACGCGCGCTGCCCGATCTCGCAAATCACCGTCTCGACACGATTGCGCACCACTTCTCGATCCGAATCGCGAGTCGTCATCGAGCCGGCAGCGACGCACTCGCCACCGCGGAGATCTTTCTGCTGCTACTCACTGAACTCGAAGAAACACACGGCGTTAAAAACCTGGCAGCAGCGCGCAATTTCCAGTTTCCCGAACTTAGCGACGCATAGAAATTCAACTCCCAGACTCTAACGCCGTTCCTGTATCTCGATTGAACCAGCGCCTCACCACCACAAACAACACAATCACGACCACCAATCCCAACCCGATCCACGGATAGTACTTCGCCAAAATCTCTTTCGCCTCGGCGCCATAACGCACCGCAAAATACCCTTCTAACAAGAACCGAAACGCCCGCCCCGCCACAATCGCCAGCATGAACCGCAACAAACTGAACCGAAAAACGCCGGCCGTCACCACAAACAACTTGAACGGAAACGGCGGCGGCAACAACGTCGCTACCAATACCGCCATCATGTCGTAACGCTCGATCAGATGTTTTACCCGTCGTTGCTTCGCCTCGGAAAACCGGTTGAGTGCACGCGCACCCGCACGGCGCGAGATCAGATACAAGATCCAACATCCAATCGCCGATCCGCTCGTGGCCATGAAAGCGTAGAGCAACATCCAACTCGGATTTGCTGTCGACAACAACAGCATCAGCGCGTCGGCACTGCTCGGCAGCGGCACAAACGTCGAATCAAGCAACGCCACCGCAAACAGACCAAAGGCGCCAAAGCTGATCAGATATTCAGAAAGACGCGTGAGCCACTTCGTAACGGGATGGAGGAAAGATTTCAATCAGCGGTCCTTTCGGGCGGCGCAGCTTCCTCGGCTTCGGGATCCAGGGCCGCGTCGCGCGCATTCAGCCGGCGATTAACGATGATGTAGGTAATGAGAGCCAGGATAACTATCGTGCCGACGATACTCACGATCACGAGCCCGTTGTCTTTCATAAACAACAGCACGCGCCGGCCATAGTAAACAGCCAGAATTCCTTCAACGTAATAACGCAGCGAGCGCGCGATCATCACCGTCAACAGAAACTTCCAGCGCGGATATTCGAGTGCTCCGGCAGTCGCAACAAATATCTTGAACGGCAATGGCGGCGGCAGAATCGCAGGAATACCGATCGCGAGAAAACCGAAACGCTCGTAAGCACGCTCGACCCGTTTGATCTGCGACAGTTTGAAGCGTTTACGCAGCACCGCCTGCCCGCCGCGGCGGACGATCGTGTAAAGCAGATTGCAACCAATCACACTGCCGGTAGCGGCAAACAGAGGAAAGTAGAACGCCGCCGTCGGATACTTGTAACAGCGCCCAACCACGAGATAGTCGTTAATTTCAGGTAAGGAAAGGAGCGAGGAATCGAGTGCCCCGATAATGATCATCGCCGGCGCCGCGTAATAAAGCGGCAACCCAATCACATTTACTTCCAACCACCTTGCAATCGCGGCTAACCAGTCGTACATGCGGCGCTAATAAAGCATATCTCGACAAAGAAGCACAAAAGGCACAATGGCTTCCTTATCTTATTTGTGTTTTTTGTGCCTTTTCGTGGCCTATTTAACGGGAGCGAAAACGGCAGGCGTGTCGTAGGTTACGCCGACAGTGAAACCGGATTTGGGACTGAAACCAGTAAGGCCTTTGATACCCGCAAAGTCGAATCGCAAACCCGACGCCCGGATCTGCATACCGAGTCGCGCTTCACCCTGCGACTCCGTACCGAGCGGACCATCGCCGGGACGAGTGTTCTTGCGTCCATTAACTTCGCCGGCAACGCTGAACTGCTTGTTGATGCGAAAGATCCCTGCGAGGCCGTACGTGATCACGTCGTTTTGTGAAAACAGCTCAGTCGGCGCAGTGAGAATCGCCATCCCAAGATTGCCGAACGTATTCAGCCGTCCATCGCGTCCAAACTTCTTCCCGACGAGAATCGAACCGAAGGCATTCGTCTGATTCAATCCAATGCCCTGAGCCTGGCTCGAGTTTGGCAGTTGTACGCCAAACCGAAATCCCAGTGACGGGCCACGACGCGTTTCATTACGGAGCTTGAACTTCGCCGCAAGTGTGAAATCGCCAGTATCATTGGTCGAGTTAGCGCCGGGTGCGAGGTCGAGGGGGATCGCGGATACGCCGCGGGAATTTATGCTGAGATAATTCTGCGCCACGCCTTCGATCTGGAATTCGACGTTTGGCCCCATGCCAAAACTGACACCGATAACGCCTACACGTGTCAGATCGCCGTTCAATCCGGAGACTGTATATCTAGCGCCCTGCATGAAGTCGATACCGGCCTCGATACGAATCGATCCCGGAGGAATGATGTCGACGTCTTCGGTGATCAGCGGTCGCTGTTGTGCCTGAGTGGTAAATACGAAACAGGCGAGCAATATCAGGATGGAAGCGATGCGCGTCATGGGCGATTTGGATTCTAGGCCATGATTAACAAGAATTACAAGATTGAGTTAGTATCAGGCCTCCATCTTTCGACGACAAAGGAAAACCGTATGCGACGCTTTGCAGCTCTCGTTCTCACCCTTGTTTGTCTCGTAACCGTGCCGCCAACGGGACAAACGGCCCCGCAACAGAACGCAATTCAGATCCAGGGCATCAAGGATCGCATCACGATTCGGCGCGACGAACGCGGTATTCCTTACGTCGAAGCACAAAACGACGAAGATCTCTATTTCGGCCAGGGCTACGCCGTCGCCGCCGATCGTCTTTGGCAAATGGATCTTTTCCGTCGCACGGCCCGCGGCGAACTGGCAGAAGTGCTGGGTCTTGGACCAAACAATATCGCCATCGATCAGGACAAACTCCATCGCACCTACGGTTTTGGGCAGGCCGCCGAAGCTGAATTGGCCAGAACGCCTCCGCGAGCGCGGGCGGTGTTGGAGGCGTATGCGCGCGGTGTCAACGCGTACGCAGCGTCGCTCGATCCCAAGTCGATGCCGCCGGAGTTTCAAATCCTGCAATACAAATTCCGCCCGTGGACACCAGTTGACACACTCGTCGTCGTCAAAATTTTCCACGAAGCGCTTTCAGACACGTGGCGACTGGATGTAATGCGCCAGGCGCTCTCCGTTCTGCCGGCTGAGAAACGCGCCGAGTTGATGCCGGTGATTTCGCCAATCGACGTGCTCGTAGTCGGCAAAGACACACAGTCGAAAGTTAAAACAGCAAAGATCAAACGCGATCCGGTTTCTTCCGAAACGCTTGCAAAACTGGCGCACAACCAGGAGATCGCGGCAGCGGCACTCGATCGCATCGGATTTCATGCTGAAGCGCTGGCCGCCAGCAACAACTGGGTTGTCAGTGGTAAACGAACCGTCACTGGAAAACCATTGCTGGCAAACGATCCGCACCTGCGTCCGACAGCTCCTTCGATTTGGCACATGGTCCATCTCAGTGCACCGGGAATGCGTGTCGCCGGCGTCGGCACTGCCGGATTGCCTGGCGTAGTACTGGGTCATAATGAACACATCGCGTGGGGATTCACGAATGTTGGACCAGACGTCCAGGATTTGTATATCGAGAAATTCAATCCTGACAATCCTAAGCAGTACCAGACGCCTTCGGGCTGGCGCGATGCTGAAATCCGTCGTGAAGAGATCAAGGTCAGAAAATCCATTGGGAGTTCCGAATTCGACATCGTCAATCACGACGTAACCGTCACTCGTCATGGTCCAATCATCTTCGAGGGCGATGGCAAGCGCTACGCTTTGCAGTGGACGGCATTGGATCCGGCCAGAAACAACTCCGAGTCAACCCATGCAGTGAACCGCGCGCGCAACTGGAAAGAGTTCAACGAGGCGCTCGAATCATTTACGGCGCCAACCCAGAATATCGTTTACGCTGACGTTGATGGGCACATCGGTTATCACGCCGCCGGAGTGGTGCCGATTCGAAAGTCAGGCGATGGCAGCGTGCCGTACGATGGTTCAACCGATGCCGGCGAATGGAACAGTTACATTCCGATGTCGAAAATGCCGACGCTGTTCGATCCGCCTTCGGGAATCATCGTTACCGCCAACCAGCGAATTGTCGGCACCGATTATCCCTATTTCCTGACCCATTCCTGGGCGCAACCGTATCGCGCACGCCGGATTCTCGACCTGTTGAATGAAAAGCCAAAACTGTCGAGCGACGACTTCCGGCGTATTATCGGAGACGTTTATTCGATCGCGGGTGTCATGTTCACTAAAGAGGCCGTCAAACTCCTGCGTCCGAAACTAACTCCGGCGGATGAAAAATTACGCGCGACGCTCGATGCGTTTGAAAAGTGGGACGGAAGAATGAACGTCGAATCAACAGTCGCTCCGATCGCTTCGCAGATGCGACTGGCTTTTCGTACCAAAATTCTTAACGCGTTTCTCGGACAGGATTTGTTTCGCGGTTATCAATGGAGCAACTTCGACACCACGCTTGATCGTGTCTTGAAAGATCAACCGGCCGCGTGGCTGCCGAAGGAGTATGCGAGTTACGCGGATCTGTTGCGCGCTTGCTACGACGAGGCGGTGAGTAATCTGAAGCGGAGCCTTGGTGAAGATGAAACCAAATGGACGTGGGGCGATATGGCTAAATCGCGCTTTCCGCATCCGCTCGGCGGCGCGCCCTTGATCGGAGTGCAGTTTACCATTCCGCCTGTCCCACAAAACGGTACCGGCGGATTACTCGGCGCCACCGTAAATGTTGGCTCGGCAGTATCTATGCGACATATTGCCGATCCGAGCGATTGGGATAAGACGCAGCAAGGTATCGCACTCGGCCAATCAGGATCACCGAAGAGTCCGCACTGGGCCGATCAACTCGCAGACTGGCGCGCTTCGACGCCGCGTGTGTTTCCGTTTACTGCTGACGCAGTTACGAAAGCCGCGAAAGAAACTCTGGTGCTTGAACCGGCGAAATGACGACCTCGTGGCGCGTATTTTGTGCTGTCGAACTCCCGCATGAGGTGCGCGCGCAACTCGAGGATCACGTTGCCAGGCTGCGGAAAGAAGTGCCTGATGTCGCGGCAAGTTGGACACGCGTTGAGAATATTCACCTGACGCTGAAATTTTTCGGCGATGTCGCAGTTGATCGCATCGCTAAGATCTCGGGTGCGATTGCCAGAGCAGTTGAAGAGTTTTCGCCGTTTGAGATTAACGTGGGCGACGTGGGCGTGTTTCCAAGAGCGAGCCGCGTGCAGGTGCTCTGGATCGGTGTCAGTGATCCGTCAGGCCAGTTAACTGCTCTACACCAGAGGATCGAAGCTGAGTGTGGGGCTGAAGGATTCCCTAAAGAAGACCGCGCCTATCGTCCTCACCTAACGATCGCGGGCATCAGAAGACCCGAGGGCGCCCGCCGTCTTGCAGAAACTCACCTGCAAATGACTTTCAAACCTCTGGCGATTAACGTGAACGAAGCGATCCTGTTTCGCAGCGAACTCAGCCCCAAAGGATCGAAATACACGGCAGTTTCCAGCCACGGATTACACGGATAGAAAACCAGATCAGTGCAGATCGGTTTTCAAAAATCCGTACTATCCGTGTTACCGCAACTCTCGCGGCCTTGGAGGCGTTGGAGGAAGTTGATCTTTGTCGTCCTTCTCGCCCGTTTGTGACAACACTTCCTTAATCGCCCCAATACTCGAAAGCATCGCCGAGGTTTCAATCGGCATGAAGATTACTTTCGAATTGTTTGAGCGTGCCATATCGCGCAAGCTGTCGATATAACGCACAGTGATCAGATACTGGCCCGGATCGCCGCCGGGAATCGACTGAGCAATACGAGTTATTGCCTCCGATTCTGCTTCAGCATTTTTCAAACGTGCCTGCGCCGCACCTTCAGCAGCCAGTATCGACGACTGCTTTTCACCTTCAGCACGCGTTACCGCCGCCTGCTTCTCACCTTCAGCGCGTGTGATGGCAGCCTGACGATCGCCCTCAGCCTGTAACACGAGCGCGCGGCGATTGCGTTCCGCGGTCATCTGTTTTTCCATCGTGATCCGCACATCTTCCGGCGGATTGATGTTCTTCACGTCAACACGTGTTACCTTCACGCCCCACTTGTCGGTTGCTTCATCAAGAATCACGCGCAACTTCGCGTTGATCTGATCGCGTTGCGAGAGTGTGTGGTCCAGGTCCATCTCACCCATGACAGCGCGCATGCCAGTAATGGTTAACTGGACGATGCCGCCGACCAGATCGTTTATCTCGTACACTGCCTTGATCGGATCGGTTATCTGCCAGTAAACGACTGAGTCGACATGAATCGTGACGTTGTCGCGCGTGATCACCGGCTGCGGCGGAAGATCGATGTACTGCTCGCGCAGATCGATTGAGGTGAGGCCGGGTCGCGCGTTGGTCCAATACACGGCGCGCGGCTTGTCCAGAAACGGCACCAGAATGTTGAGCCCGCTGGTGGCGACTTTATCAAACCTACCCAGCCGCTCGACGAGCATGACCGTCGCCTGGGGGACAATCCTGATGGTCTTAACCGCGACAACGAGTAGCACTATCGCGAGAAAACCGAAGAAGAGAAAGGCAAGAGCTGAAGCAATTGGCTCCATAAACTAGACCCCCGACCGCAGATTCCAACCACAGATAAACACGGATTATATATCGGATGCTACGGATAAAGCGCCTTGAACGATTTGCGCCACCTTCAGAATCGTCTCTTCTGAAAAAGGGCGACCCACGATTTGAACGCCGATTGGCAAGCCGTCATCTGATCGTCCTGCTGGAATTGTCACCACAGGCAGGTCGAACAAATTGAAGGTTTGTGCATAACTGAAGGCGCGAAAAGTTCCGAACGTCTCATCCCCGACAGTAACTTTCAACGTGTCGTGAGGATATGCAGGTGTAGCACCGACCGGGCATATAATGAATGGCGTTTCTTTCATCCAGTTGAGTAATTCTTCGCGCAGTCGATCGCGCTCCATCCAATCAGCGATGTAATCATTGAGATTCGGCGGCGCAGTGTTTTCAGCCGTGCTGAGTCGCCAACTTACAAACGAGCCTCCTTCATGCTCGCGTCCTGCATACGCTTTGCGCAGTTGAACTACGGAAGCCCACGAAAATAGTTTCAGCCACAACTCATTCCCGCGCTCCACATGCGGCGGCCGGCGTTCCTCCACGAACAATCCAGTGTCCCGCAACACGCTTGCGACTGTCTTCACGGCGTGAGCAGTTTCAGAAGTGACCGGTGCGATGCCGTCGTCCGTGTACCAGGCCACACGCGAACCGCGTAGCTCCGGCGATTCGTGGCCGCGATGCTCAGTAAGCGCTTGGAAAAGCAACAGCAGATCTTCGGCAGAACGCGCGAGTGGTCCAATAACCGCTCCGAGCGAATATGGACCAGAGCTGGTAGGAAACTGGCCTTCGCCAGGTACCCGACCGGTTCCGGGTTTCAATCCGCAAACGCCACAGAAATGTGCCGGGATACGTACCGAGCCGGCTAAATCACTTCCCAGACCACCGGATGACATGCCGGTCGCGATCGCCACTGCCTCGCCGCCGCTTGATCCACCAGGAGTCAAAGCTGGATTCTGAGGATGATTTGTTCGACCAAACACGGGATTTTCAGCCGTGTAGTCCATCGCCATCTCGGCAGTGTTTGTCTTACCCAGGACGATCGCACCTGCGGCTTTCAATCGAGCGACCGCCGGAGCATCGTTTGATGGGATGTGATCCTTCCTAACGGCCGATCCGCTAGTCGTCAACAACCCCGCGGTTTCGATGGTGTCTTTGATAGTGATCGGCACCCCACACAACGCGCCAACATCCTGACCGCGCATAGTTGCAACTTCCGCCGCCCGCGCCTGTTCCAACACGTCAGGAGCGAGCGTCACGATCGCATTCAACGACAGATTCAACTCTGCGATCCGGTCGAGATGCGCTTGCGCAACTTCCACCGGCGACACCTCTCGTCGCCGAATCAACTCAGCAATACTTGTTAATGACTGTTTGACAAGCTCACTCACAATAATCCTTTGTCTCCTTGGAGTGCGGTGCCTTGGCACCGCTTTGGTATGATCGGGCCCGATTGAAGGCCAAAGCGGTGCCAAGGCACCGCACTCCAAGGTGGCGGTTTTGCTTTTCTTCAACTTCCCAATATAATTCAACTGCTCTGTTTAGACTCATTAACAACCTGCCTGATCCATGTCGACTGGCGTCGATGTCAAAGCGTAACGGCAAAGGAGTGAATTCTTGGCTATTCGGTTGAGCAGGACTTTCGTCTTGCGCAAGCTGCATCAGCTTTCCGGTATTTTCCCTCTTGGCTTATTTCTTTTAGAACACTTTTACACTAACTCAAAGGCGCTGACCGGCGCAGCCGACTTCAATTCAGCGGTCGATGATCTGCAATCGATTCCCTACATCATCTTTGTAGAAATCGGCGGCATCTTCATTCCGCTCATTTATCACGCTGTTTATGGACTCGTGATCACGGTTGAAGCACGCCCCAACAATCTCGCCTATCCGTATCCGCGTAACTGGTTCTATCTGGTCCAACGAGCCACCGGCGTCATTCTGTTCCTGTTTATCACGTTCCACGTGCTCAATTTCAGGTTTGGACTGATGCCGGGATTAAACAACATCTCCGTAGCCGATCACCCGGATCAGGCTTTCGACATTGTCGCCGGAGAGTTTCGCATGGTTCCGATCTTCATCGTCTATCTGATCGGCATCACCGCCACGGTCTGGCATCTTGCGAACGGTATCTGGTTGTTCATGGTCGACTGGGGTATCACGATTGGTGAACGCGCCCAACGTTTGACTGGTTATGCCTGCATCGGATTCGGCGTCTTGCTGCTCTTAGTCGGTATCAATGCCGCGGTTGCTTTCATCCGTCCCGGCGGACTGTTAGGAGGACTCATTCATTAATGGCCAGTAACGGAATGAAAATCGCCATCGTCGGAGGGGGACTGGCAGGCCTCGCGGCGGCCATGAAGATTGCGGAAGGCGGCCATGCGGTGGACCTCTTCTCCGTCGTGCCGGTGAAACGTTCGCATTCGGTTTGCGCTCAAGGCGGCATCAACGGCGCCGTAAACACAAAAGGCGAAGGTGATTCCACCTGGGAACATTTCGACGATACCGTTTACGGCGGCGACTTTCTCGCGAATCAACCACCAGCCAAAGCCATGTGCGAAATGGCGCCCGCGATCATCTACCTGTTTGACCGCATGGGCGTTCCCTTCTCGCGCACCAGCGAAGGCTTGCTCGACTTTCGACGCTTCGGCGGTACCAAACATCATCGCACTGCATTTGCCGGAGCCTCGACCGGCCAGCAACTGCTTTACGCTCTCGATGAACAAGTCCGGCGCTACGAAGTCAACGGCAAAGTAAGAAAATTTGAACACTGGGAAATGCTGTCGCTCATCCTCGACGATCATCAGGTGTGTCGCGGATTGATCGCGATGGATTTGCAGACGCTCGAGCTGAAAGCATTTCCGGCTGACGCGGTGATCATCGCCACTGGTGGGCCAGGTCTCATCTTCGGAAAGTCGACCAACTCGATGGTCTGCACCGGCAGCGCCGTCTCCGCCTGTTATCAGCAGGGTGCGAAATACGCGAACGGCGAGTTTATCCAGGTTCATCCAACTTCGATTCCCGGCGAAGATAAGCTCAGATTGATGTCGGAATCAGCGCGTGGTGAAGGTGGACGTGTTTGGGTGCCGCGCGGCAAGAACGACGTTCGTTCGCCGTCTTCGATTCCGGACAAGGAACGCTGGTATTTCCTCGAAGAGAAATATCCGGCGTACGGCAATCTCGTCCCGCGCGACATCGCGACTCGAGAAATCTTTCAGGTGTGTATCGATGGCATGGGCGTCGGTGGTGACAATCAGGTCTATTTGGATTTGACGCACATTCCCGCTGAAACACTCGATCGAAAACTCGGCGCGATTCTTGAAATTTACGAGATGTTTGTCGGCGACGATCCGCGACATGTGCCGATGCGCATCTTTCCCGGTGTGCATTACTCAATGGGCGGACTCTGGGTTGACTTCAACCAGCGCACCAACATTCCCGGCCTGCTCGCTGCCGGCGAATGCGACTACTCGATTCACGGCGCGAATCGTTTGGGTGCAAACTCCCTCGTGAGCTGTGTTTTCGGTGGTTTTGTAGCTGCGCCCGCGGCAATCGAATACGCTAAGAACGTCGAGCGTAATGGCGCTGATGGTTCGCGTATCTACGATCAGGAATTGAAACTACAGCAGGAGATCAACGACAAGTTGATCAAGCAGAGTGGTGGCGAAAATCAGTACATTCTCCATCAGGAGATGGGCAAGTGGATGACTGACAACGTTACCGTGGTCCGTTATAACGACAAGCTTAAGGCAACCGACAACAAGTTGCTCGAGTTGATGGATCGTTACAAACGAATCTCGATTAACGATTCGAATCTTTGGGCCACGATGGCGTTGCCGCACGCGCGCCATCTCGCAAACATGCTCGAACTGGCACGCGTGATCACGCTCGGCGCGTTGAATCGCAACGAGTCGCGCGGCGCACACTTCAAACCGGATTTCCCGGATCGGGATGATGAGAATTTTCTGAAGACCACGATCGCTGAGTATTCCGGTGAAGGCCCGGTCTTCTCGTACGATCCGGTCGATATTTCTTTGATAGTGCCGCGCAAACGCGATTACAGCAAAGCGAAGAAAGAAACCGCAAAGGCATAATGAGGATTTCTCTCGCGGCGGCGCAACGACGCAAACCCAATCCGTAATTCCGCTTTCGTTGCGTCGTTGCGCCGCCGCGAGAGAAAACGTTTATTTGGTACGTCAAATGTCAGCACACGCAAAACCTACACCGCCATCGTCGAAAACAGTCGAGATCCACATCCGGCGTCGCGCCAATCCCGACTCGCCGCAGTACTGGGAACAGTTTGAGATTCCGTATCGCCCGAATCTCAACATCATCTCCTGCCTGATGGAGATCCAGAAGAATCCCGTAACCAAAGCCGGCGAACGAACCACGCCGCCGGTCTGGCACATGAACTGTCTCGAACAGGTATGCGGTATCTGCACCATGGTGATCAACGGGCGCGCGCGACAGTCGTGTTCCGCCCTCGTCGACAATCTGGACCAGCCGATCAAATTGGAACCGATGTCGAAGTTTCCCAACATTCGGGATCTGATCGTCGATCGCTCGCAGATGTTTGATCATCTGCGTCGCGTGCATGCATGGGTGGAGTTAGACGGCACGCACGATCTCGGACCTGGACCACGAATGGACCAGGATGAAGTGCAGGAACGTTATGCTTATTCGCGTTGTATGACTTGTGGCTGTTGTTTGGAAGCGTGTCCGCAGTATGAGGGCGACAACTACATCGGGCCACAGGCAATCGCGCAGGTGCGTTTATTCAACATGCACCCATCCGGCAAGATGAATCGCAATGAACGTCTTGAAGCGATCATGGAAGACGACGGCATCACCAACTGCGGCAACGCGCAGAATTGCGTGCAAGCCTGTCCCATGGGCATCCCACTCACGCGGGCAATCTACGAAGAAAACCGCGAAACAGTAATCCATGGCTTACTCGGCTGGCTCAAAGGCTAGGAAGAATTTAGCCACAGATAAACGCGGATGAACGCGGATCAGAAAAACTGTTTTCAATTCTGATCCGCGTTTATCTGTGTTATCCGTGGCTGATTTTGCCTAGATTCCTAGTACATCGACCAACTCCTGCACGGACGCGGCGCTCTTGTGCAGAGCGATTCTCTCTTCGGCAGTTAAGTTGATCTCGATGATCTGCTCGAGTCCGCGAGCGCTCAGTTTGCACGGCACACCGACGTACAAGCCGTTGATCCCATACTCACCTTCCAGATACGCAGCACACGGAAGAATCTTCTTCTTGTCTTTCAGAATCGACTCCGTCATCTCAACTGCCGCTGCTGAAGGCGCGTAATACGCCGATCCGGTTTTCAATAAACTCACGATCTCCGCGCCACCGCTTGCGGTACGCTTCACAATCGCTTCGATCTTTTCTGTCGACAACAACTCCGGAATCGGAATGCCGGCGCAGGTTGAGAAACGCGGCAACGGCACCATCGTGTCGCCGTGTCCACCTAAAACAAATGCGGTGACGTTCTCGACCGAAACATCAAGCGCTTCGGCGAGGAAGCAACGCATGCGGGCCGAGTCGAGCACGCCGGCCATGCCAATTACACGGTGCTTCGGAAATCCCGATCGTTTCAGCGCCACCTGGCACATCGCGTCGAGCGGATTCGAAACGATGATCAAGATCGTATTTGGCGAACGCCTGACAACTTCGTCAACTACGTTGGAAACGATGCCGGCGTTGGTCTTCAGCAGATCGTCACGACTCATTCCCGGCTTGCGAGCGAGTCCGGCTGTAATAATTACGACGTCGGAATTGTCCGTCTCGTCGTAAGTATTTGCGCCGGTCAAACGCACATCGAAACCCTCGATAGGTGCGGCCTGCGCCAGGTCCAGGGCTTTGCCTTGCGGCACTCCTTCGACGATATCAACCAGCACTACGTCGCCAAGTTCCTTGGCCGCCAACCAATGTGCCGCAGTCGCGCCGACATTGCCTGCGCCCACCACCGTAATCTTCTTTCGCGCACCCATTTCGTTAATTCCTTTGATTTAATTGTAGGATTTGAAACGCGCGAGTTTACAGGCGTGCTGGAGAGAGTGTCAAATCATGGACGACATCGACTTAAACAACCCGTTTCCCGATCCGGTTGAAATCGAGATCACCGACGTATTCGATCTACATACCATTCCACCGCGTGATGTGAAGCTCGTGGTCGAGGAATACTTGCGTCTTGCTCACGAAAAGGGCTTCAAGAGTGTGCGCATTATTCATGGGAAAGGAATCGGCGTACAACGTGAGATGGTTCGCGCGATCCTTGCACGCACGAGCTTCGTGGCCGATTGGAGTGACGCGCCGCCTGACGCAGGCGGTTTGGGCGCAACGATTGTCAGGCTAATTACGGCTTCTCAAATTTGAGCGCCAGCGAGTTGATGCAATAACGCAAGCCGGTCGGGCGTGGTCCATCGTCGAATAGGTGGCCCAGATGTGAATCGCAGCGCGCGCACTTCACTTCGGTTCGCACCATACCCAAACTTCGATCGCTTTCTTCGATCACACTCTCCTTTGAAACCGGAGCGTAGTAACTGGGCCAACCGGTGCCGGAGTCAAATTTTGTGTCTGAACTGAAAAGTTCCAGGCCACACGCTCCGCACAAGTAAGTGCCCTTTTCATGATTGTTCCAGTAAGCGCCGGTAAACGGACGCTCAGTACCGGCTTCCCGCAGTACGTGGAATTGATCGGGCGTTAATTCCTTGCGCCACTCGTCGTCAGTCTTAGACACCTTAGTTACCTTCTTCCCTGCATTACTCGGTTTTTGCCCGCTAACCGTCGCGAACATCAGTCCAACAATCAACAGGCCTGTGCCAAGCAGCAGAGCGGCTGCGAACCTGTTTCGATTCATAACAATTCTCGTTAAGGAAGTTGAAAGTCGTAGCGCAGAATGCCGGTTACCTTCACCGGCTGCCCGTTCAACTTTGTCGGGGCAAACAGTGTTTCCCGGGCAGCGCTAACGCCGGCCGCCTGCAGCAACGGATGACCGCTAATCGAAGCCGCCGCGATTACGCTTCCGTCAAGACCAATCAGGATTTGCACCTCGACCGAACCGGTTGCATGTGCGGCCCTTGCGATTGGTGGATAGACGGGCTTCGCTAACTGGATTGCGCGACCTGGTTCAACGCCCTCTAACTTAGGCGCTCCTTCACAATCCTGAAAGCAACTGCCAATAACGATTTCACCATTCTGTTTTGCCTCTTCGACAGCAAGCTCGACTGCATTTTTAGGTCGTTCGGTTTGGGTGGGCTCTTGAGCGAACGCCTGCGAACCTGTTGACCAGATGAGGACCAGAGCGCTCAACGAAAGTAAAGCTTTTCTCATTTTGTCGACTCCTTTGCGGCAAGCTTACACCTAAGGCCCAAAACTTTGTAGGGGCGGCCCTCCGTGGCCGCCCTAGTCTGGAACTCAAAAATCGTCTCACCTGGAGCGATACGATAGGGACGCTCTTCCATGGCTCTCGTATCGGGAGACAAAGAAATTCGTGCGCTAGGGCGGCCACGGAGGGCCGCCCCTACAATCGATCGCTTACACAGAATTCTTACGCTGCCCGTCGAATACAAACGAAAATCTCTTCCCGATATACACCCGCTGCAACGCTTTGCTCAATCGCCAGGCGCCGGCATCGATCACGAAGTGGGCCATTGTTGCTCCGATAGTGGCGCCGATTAAAAAGTCGACAACCTTCAAGAGCGCGGGATTGAGCACAATAAACTCGAAGCCCTTCAAATCAATTGTCCGGTAAAACAGAAAACCAATCACAATCGTGAGCAGCAGGAGTTTTACGAAGTTACCAATCTGCCATCGCTTCGAAACGTCGTGCGGATCGAAGTTCAGCGAAACCACCGACATGAACAATATGTATTGCACACCATGCGCAATCGCATAACTATAAAAAGCCACGCTCATCTCGGTCGAAAGAAATACCGGCAGGAAAAAACAGACGAGGGTGAAATAGTAGAGCGTCAACAACGGCGTGGTGAGTCGTAAATTCCTGAAATAAACAACCACACTTGCAACCAGGATCAATACGAACGCGAAACCACCAAACCAGTACATCGCATTGAACAACCCGTGCAGGTAGTTTGGCGCGACCGCCGTTCCAAGAATCTTGAATGTCCCGATAATTCCACACCACGTTCCGAGTTCAATCATCAGCCGCTCAAACTTATCCGCCGGCGCACCGCGTGTGGCAATCGACACAAACGAATAGATGCCCGAGTTTTGCCGTCCATAGTGAAAAGCCTGCCACGCCCAGTAAATGAGCAACGTGTAGGCTTGTACGACTGTGCTGGTGAAAGCGAAAAGCAGTCCGGTGACGACCGTCAACAGGATCGGGAAATAGATATATCGTCCTTTGTGTTTACGGATGATCTCGGAAAAATCTTTATCGACGTAAAAGAAGAGCGTGGCTGGTACGTGGGCCGTACCGAGGAAGAGCAACAGCGTTCGCGTTCCGGCAAACCCCGGCATCGATGGCGCCAGGCCGGCACTCAATAGAAAGAAAGCCATCGGCAACCACGTGCTGAGCAACAGCGCCACCAGGAAAATCGGTTTCACACGCTGCGACCACGACACGGATGCAGGACGTTCAAGATCGTGAACCACAATTGAAGCTGCAGGGTCAGTCATTAGATCAAGGAAACGTTTACAATACTTGACCACAGATTGCACGGATTAAATACGGATTTAATCTGGTTTTTATCTGCGTTTATTGCGGCCAGATATCAATCAATCGGTACAAAGTCAACACGAAAACGACAAGACTTGCCCTTAGCTTTTGCCCCGATCGTTTGGCGCTTTTCCCCAGCCAAAACGATTCCCGAAACAACGTGATTGCAGTTAAGACCAGGTAATACCTGCCTGCGTTTTCCCGACAACAACCGGCAATCGTTTTTTAAGAATCCGCCGGGTGATCACTGTGCGCTTTCGAACATAGTGATGGATCCCAACTCTACTGGGCACAGGATTGTTAGGTGCGGCTTTGCCTCAAAAGTCCTTTTTCAATGACAGACGAGTAAGCCACAAAACAGCACAAAAAGCGCGAATGATTAAAACATTAAGGATTACCTCCGCCGCTAGAATTCATTTTGTGCTTTGTGTGCCTCTTGTGGCCTTCAAGATGACTTTTGAGGCAAAGCCTTGCCGATCAAGATCTGCATTATCAGCGTTCATCCGTGGCGGACCATCTTAAACTCTCACGGCCACGCAATAACCTTTCCGGATTTTGAAGAACTCTTTGAAGGACTGATCAATTGACTGCTCGGTGGCGCTATTGTTCTGGTTGGACCAGATCGTTTTGGAGTGGTGGTTTTGATCTCGGTAGCTATCACGGGATTTGTTGCCGGCACCGGAATTTCGTTGAGCACTTTCGGTTCTCTTTTTGGTGCTGCAAACGGTTCTGAATTTGCTGTCACTACTATTCGTTGTTTTATGCGGGTTGGCTCTGGCTTGGTTCGCTTCTCTTCTCGTAGTGTCTCCGGTTCGTGAGACAACATTGGTGTTTCTTTTGTTGGTTCAGTAACTGCCGGTCGTACTTCTTCGGTAATGGCGTTATTTATCGTCGGAGTGTCTTTGCGCGTCCAGCGCAGATTGATCGCCGTGACACCTGCTCCAAGCAATACAAACAAAGCACAGGCAGCAATGAGCCGGGCTGGAGTGAATAGCGTTGGCCATCGAATCGACGGGTGCTCAGAACCTGCTGTTGGCACGGCGGATTGAATGACTTGTCTACGCGGTTGGAGTGGCTTATCCGGCTTTTGAAGATAAGTTACCACTTCTTTGCAGGTTCGTGCGGCGGCCCACATCTGTGCCGACGTTCCGAAGCGAGTTGCTGCATCAATATCCGCTCCGTGTTGGATCAAAATCTTTACAACGTCTTTGTGACCAAAGAACGCCGCCAGCACCAAAGGAGTGAAGCCGTCGTTTCGCGATCTATTTGGATCGGCGCCATGCTCGAGGAGCAGTCGCACGATCTCTGATTTGCCGGCCGCGGCGGCTCGCATCAGCGCCGTCATGCCGTGAACAGTCGCGACGTCGATATCGATACCTTTACGGAGCACCTCAGCAAGCGCGCTTGCTTCTCCCGCTTCCGCAACGCGCCACAGGATTTCGCAGGAATTGTCTTTTGGTACGGCTACCATATTTACCTTCCGTACTAGCGCAGGATCGATATTCGATCACCTGGTTTGAGAAGTGGATCAACCGCTTTACCGGAGATGATTTCCTTCAGTTTGTAACGCGTTGGGATTAGGAAACCGTTTCCATCGTCACGCGCGATCTCCGCAACTTTTGCCTTTGTACCGGGCCCTCCCGCGGCCAGCATCGCCTGCATCAAGGTTAGACCACGGCGAAAGGTCTTTTCTCCCGGAAACTTGATCTCGCCACCGATGTAGATGAACTGAGTCTTGTTCGGGCTGAGAGTAATAACGTCGCCCGCACGCACCAGAAAGTTCATTTCAGCAGCCTGACTCAAATCGATCTCATGGATTTCATTCGACTCGTTGCGAACCACCGTAACTTTCGCGGCTGTTGATTCCTGCCCGGAAGTGTTCAAGCGAACGTCGAGAACATCGCTTGGACCAACGCGATAGATCTTCGTTAGCGATATTGGTTCAGTACGAGGGGGTGGTGCGACAATCATCGCAACGCGATCACCGAAAGCGGTTTGCTCCGGTGGCGACGGAAGCCTGGCAACTTCATTTACCGCAGGCTTGGTGAAAACGACGGTTTGTGGACCAGGTTCTTTGTTCGACAGCGAAGTACCGTAGTTTAATTTGACCGCAGGCGGCACAGGTGCTTGCGGGAGTGGTTTCTTAACTTCGATTATGGCTGCCGTATTTTGTTTAAGAGAGGTTGGCTGTGCTTCGGTCTCACGCTTCTTGAGAATTGCTTCACTGGCTTCGCGTTGTTTGTGATTGATGCCGGCAGCACGATTGAGATTATCGATGGCCTTTTGCCAGTCGCGGAGTTTGAAGTACGTACGACCGAGAGCTGCATAAGCGTCTGCGTACTCGGGATCGAATTGCACTGCCTGGCGGAAGCTTTCCACGGCCTGCATGAACTGGCCTGACTCAGTGAGTTCCAACCCGCGTTCATAACACTTCTTCGCATTTGCACAATCAAAACTATTATTGGCTGTTTGCGATGTCTTGTGGCTGGGTGTTTGAGCTGCCGCGTTTGAAGTACCAAGAGACAGGACGACCAGGACGAGAATTGACCGGAGCATTCAAACCCTCCTTGTTGCTAACGACGTAAACGTTACATTTCCGGCTTGTTTGTTTTATGTCTGGAGGGGATTCGAAGGGGTAACTTTTTATAGCACGTTTAGGGTTTGCGATCCATCTTTGGGCCGTGGCTTAAATTGAATTCTCTCTGCGGCCCTCTGCGTAATCTCTGCGATTCTGTGTTACAGAGGCTCGTTTCGACGCAGAGAGCGCAAAGATTTCGCAGAGACCGCAGAGATGATTTACCTAATTAAGTCACTACCACTGCTGTGAAAGGTCGTTGATGCTTTCAACAAAAGAGTTTAGTTCGCTGCGCCAGCGAGTTCTGGCCGGTGAACCGGTTTCACCGCGACGACTGAATGACAACGAGACTTTTGTATCACGTATCTGGCAGGCATAACTTTGGTCCAGCGGAAGGCATTGCATATCGTCAAACCCACAAAATTCGATTACCGGCTTGCGTGGATCACCTGAGCGTTGAATCTCCCAGCCGGCGGAAATGGAGTAGTCGTCACCGGGAAGTTCCGTCACCACACGCCAACCCTTGCGCTCGAGCGCACTGCGAAGTTCGTCAAGATGCCAAACGGCCATGAATCTCTATGCACCTCCAACGCGTCTAATAAAACCAGTTGTGTGTTGGTCCTATATTCTGCTTTAAGTGCCGGTTTTGTAAAGAAAACCAGCCACGGATAACACGGATTGATCTGATCTGTGTTCATCTGCGTCAAGCTGTGGCTTGATCTTTTTAACGGATGCTCTCCAGCAAACCTGCCGTATAATTTACATACAGAAAACCGGACCGCTGCAACTGCTACGAAATCTCTTGCCGCGCAAAGTCACTTAAGAGTGAAACCAATGGGCTAGCGGTGCTGCCCGCAAAGGAAAATCCCGATGATTGATGAACGCGCGAATGTCGACAACGAACGCCTTACCAAACCAAATGTTGCCGTCGAGAAGGTCGGAGCGCTTGCTCGAATCAGCACTTTTCTTTTGGGCAATGACGTCTTCATTTCCTATTCGAGAGCTGATGCAGCAGCTTATGCGCTGGCACTGGCAAATGAGTTAACCAAGCAAAACCTCACGTGCTATCTGGATCAATGGAATGCACCTCCAGGCGAAACAATTCCGGCGGCGATCAAGACCGCGCTGAAACGAAGCTCAATGCTGGTAATAATCGGTACCTGCAAAGCAGCCCGTTCCGCTGCCGTTGGCGAAGAGATTACAGAATTCTTGAAAACCGGGCGGCCGATCCTGCCGATATCATTTGCAGGATCGGTATTACAGGCGAACTGGTACCCATCGATCAAGGGCCTTGCTCTGACTGATGAAACAAGCAATGCGCTGAGGCTTGGGAAGCCCAGTGAACCCGTGATTTCGCGTGTGGTCAATGCGGAGGGTTTTACTCGGCGCGATAAGCGTTTGCGCAGAATATTCTTGTTCACTGCTTTAGGAATAGTAGGTTTGGTGCTGGCGGGCGTCATAATCAGCTGGGGCTTCAGAGCCGACGCTCAAAAGCAGCAAAAACTAAGTTCAGCTAATCTGCTTTCCAGTAAGGCCTTCAACCTCCAGGCACGTCAACCAGACCTCGCTCTACTGCTGGCAATTGAGAGTTATAGAATCACCAATGAAATGGACCCCGATCTCACAACCGAGGCCAAGAGCGGTTTATTTGAGCTGCTTCTGCGCAGTCGGAATATTAGTTCCTTCTTACATGGCGACGAACAAAAGCCAAAGGAACAAGATATGTGTGTGGCTTTCAGCGCAAATGGAGAAAAAATCGCTGCAGGAAACTTTGATGGAAGCGTCAGCATTTGGGACGTCAATACAAAGAAACCACTTACACCCCCTGCAATTCTGAATCACACGACGATTACGAGTTTGGCCTTTAGCAAGGATGGGAGTTTGCTGGCCACCGGCAGAGGTGATGGGACCATTACGTTATGGAATGAGAAGACAAAGGAATGGAAAGAGTTTGCAAGTGAGGAGATAGATTCGCCGAATTCAGACATTTCCTATGGCATCAGTGCCCTGGCTTTTAGTCCCGATGCAAAGACGCTGGTGTTCGGCCGCTGCGGGAAAGAGGATGAACGTGACGAAAGCGTTGGAGGTGGCGGTTGTGTGGGTGCTGAACTTCTGTTTCTGGAGATTGAAAGCAAACCACTCAAACTTTCATTTCTGCCCAATCAACATCAATCAGCACCCACCAGTCTAACCTTCAGCCCTGACGGTAAAACCATGGTTTCAAGTTCTGCTGAAAGTATAAGTTTCTGGGAAGCGTCCAGTCGCAAACCACTCAGGCAAGTGACAAGTCGGGGCAACGGCAGGATCAGCAGTGTAGCGTTCGGCAAAGACAACAAAATCATCGCGGCCGGTCACAGAGAAGATAGTATCGTCGTATGGAACCTTGACACTGACGAGCTGCTCACCAAACCCCTAATCGGTCACGACGGCTCAATTAATGGCATTGCTTTAAGCCCAAATGGCGTGATGGTGGCATCCGTTGGCGATGATCGAAACGCAATCCTGTGGGATACAAGTTCGTATGGCGTTGCTAACGTATTCCTGACAAATACAAAGACCGAAACGATCGCCGTCAGCCCGGATCAGAAATTACTTGCGACAGGTGCAGACGGGACTCTCAACGTCTGGAGTATTCCGGAGAAAAAGCTATTTATGAGTTCGTTGAAAGGCCATACGCAGAGTCAACGCAGCATCGCATTTAGCCCGGATAGCAAATGGCTCGCGTCGCCCGCAAACGAGAGCGGAGTCCTTCTCTGGGACCTGACAAGTCAGCAAAAAACTCCGCGGAAGCTGGACGGCAAACATGACTTTGTTTGGCGAGTGTCATTCAGTTCGGACGGAAAAATTCTGGCCTCCGCCAATGACGACGGCACCGTGAGCCTTTGGGATCTAACCTCGTTCAAGGAATCAGTGATCAAACTTAGCGCATCTGTTTACCATCTGGATTTCAGTCCAGATAATAAAGCCCTGGCAATGGGTACGCAGGATGGCGAAGTTGTCATTTTGGATCTCGCTACCTCTAAGCAGGAAAAGCTGCCTCTTCGCGACGAGCAGCGAATGAGGGGCATGGCATTTAGCCCCGACGGCAATAAACTCGCCGTAAGTCTTTCCGGCGATCCTCAAAACATAATTACATTGTGGGATTTTCCGAGTCGCAAATTGCTTCGTTCACCTTTAACGGTTAACGATGATTTTGGCGGTGGCATGGCTTTCAATCGCGATAGTTCAATGTTCGCCTGGGTCGACAGAAAAGGAATAGTTAAACTCTGGGACGTTGTAACGAATCAATTGTTAGCGAGAATACCCGCCGGCGACTTTGGAATAGATCAGAACCTGGCCTTCATGCGTGACGGAAAACTCGCTACCTATGACCAGCAAGGAACAGTCTTATTTTGGGACTGGAACATAAACACCATGGTTTCAAAAGCCTGCCAAATAGCCAATCGAAGCCTTACGACGAATGAGAGAGCTGAGTATTCAGTGCAATCGCAGAACAACGACTTGTGCGGAAAATAACCGAGCATCGAAACCAAGACATCGGAATCTAACTGCGCAGTTCCATCGCGTAGTTCACTTCACCTGGAGAACTCACAATGCCAAGAAAATGCTTTGTAGTGATGGGATTTGGAGAAAAGATAGACTTTCAGTCGGGGCGTAAGCTAAACCTCGACGCGAGCTACCACAACCTCATTAAGCCGGCGATTGAAGAGGCGGGTTTGGAATGCATACGCGCCGATGAAATCACTCACTCCGGTAACATTAATGTCCCGATGTACGAACAAATACTGCTCGCGGATGTGGTCGTTGCTGACGTGTCGACGGCGAATTGCAACGCTTTCTATGAACTCGGCGTTCGCCATGCGCTGCGGCCATCCACCACCATCATCATCTCGGAAGACCAGTTCAAGTTTCCGTTCGACATCCAGCAAATTTCTATCCGGCAATATAAGCACCTGGGTGAGGACATTGGCGTCAGTGAAGCGAAGAGATTCATCGCCGATCTCAAAGCGGTCGTCACGACCATCCTCGCCAACAATCCGCCGAAAGACGATAGTCCGGTTTACACATTTCTTCAGGGACTGCGACGGCTAAACTTGCCTGCTGACATGAATATAAACCAAGCGGGTGCTATGCGATCAGCGGCCCCGGCTGCCAGTGTCGCAGTAGCTCCCGACCAGACGCATCATGCCCTTATGCAAAAAGTAGACGAGGCGCAGCAGAACGGCGATTTCCTTCAAGCCAAGGCATTGCTGGGCGCCGTGCGTGCAATGCGTCCTGACGATCCTTACATTACCCAACGTCTCGCACTGGTTACATACAAGGCCAAACAGGACACTCCCGAGCAAGAAATCGCAGCACTTAGGGAGGCCTCCAAGTTGCTCGCCACACTTGATCCGGCAACCTCCAACGATACCGAAACCCTCGGACTATGGGGTGCGGTACACAAGCGACTCTGGGAAAAAGCGAAGGATGAGGGGGCTCTCGATGAAGCTGTGGGCAGTTATAAACGTGGTTTCTATCTACGTAACGACTACTACAACGGCATCAACTTCGCCTATCTGCTAAACGTCCGAGCTGCACACGAATTAACCAAAGCTTCGACTAACACTTCGGAAACACTCTCACAGCGTGCCGCCGCCATTACCGACTTCTTTCAGAGTCAACGCGTGCGCACCATGGTGCTTTCGATCTGCGAGCAATGGCCGGACTCCAATCCGCCACCAGACCCGCCGACCCCCAAGGCCATGATGCAATACCTGGAAAGCAAATACTGGGTAGTCGCTTCGCAAGCGGAGGCTTATCTGGGCATTGGTAAAAAGGAGGAAGCTGAAGCCACTTATGAACGGGCCAACGCCTTCGCTCCCCATGGCTGGATGATTGACACCACGAAGGAACAACGCGCCAAACTTGAAGCACTGCTCACTGACTCGCCTTTGAAATATGTCAGGATGGACTGAGAGTTATAAACCTAAAATCGGAGGTTGCAATCTGACTGTTCTGGCGATTAGTCAATCATCTCCATTTCACAGATTCTCCTCACGAGTATTGAAAACTCACTTATGCTTTTTGTGCCTTCCGGTGACCATGATCAGGCATTACCCCTAACCACCTAGAGGCACAAGAAGCACAAAACAACACACCGAGCTTTTTGTCCTGATCTCATCTCCTTGTGGCTGATAGCTTTCAGTCAGATCCGACGCGTATCTAAATAGCTAATACCGCGAAACTAACCACGACTACGCCCAACCGGCGACGAGAAAGAGGTAGAGATGAGAACGCAACAACCGAACGGTCAGGTCAAACTCTTAGTTACAGGCAAGCTGATCTTGACGCTAATAATTTTGCTCAGTTGCTCAAATATGATTATGGCGCAGCAAAAAGATGACGAAGCACCGCCGAGCGAGAGCAACAGTACAGCGAGCCGTCCGGCCGTTAATCTCAACCACCTCTTCAGCAACATCACGTTGGCGAACGGCGAGTTTCTCGAAATGCTGGGAGCCGGAAGCAGTCGCGGCATTTTGCAATGGAACGGGACAAGCGGCGGCGCCGAACTAGGCACCACGTCGGCAAATCCTCTTCTCTTCTCAACTAATAGCGCGGAACGCATGCGAATCACGTCGGATGGTTTCATCGGCATCGGCACCAACAATCCACTTGCGGTGCTCGACATTTTTACACCCGCCAGCGCCGTCTACACGCCGACCGCAACGCAACCGGCACGCTTTCGTTTCATCAACAACAATTCGACGCTCAATAACGCAGTCGAGATCGACCTCGGCGGCAGCGACTCGGCCGGCAACCCACAGACGCGAGTGAGATTGGTCGCCATTTCCACCAACAACACACCCGCAGCGACGTCGGGCGACTTCGCTATTGGCCTGCGCAACGCCGGGACACTGTTCGAAAGTGCGCGTTTTAAGTCGAACGGCCGGATTGGGTTTGGCACCGACGATCCAAAAGATGCTTTTCATCTCTTCAGCACCGCCCAAACCGTCGGAACGATGCGCCTGCAAGGTGGAAACACGTACGCGGGGTTCATAGGTAATTGGGACGGCAGCGCGATGATGTTGTTGACCAACAACCGGCATCCCGGCACCGGCGCGAATTTCAATACCGCGATTCCTGGAGCACAGATAACAGTCGGCGTTCCCTCGTTGCCCGGAGATATTGCCTTCTATACAACTACCAGCGGCACCATTGGCAATTACACCGAGGTGATGCGAGTCAGAGCTAACGGAAGAGTTGGCATCGGTATCGGCCTTCCGAATTACCAACTCGATGTTCAGGGAGGTCAAGTCAACGCTTCCGGCGGACTCTGCATTAACGGTGACTGCAAAACGGCGTGGTCACAGATTGGCGGTCAATGGACCACTTCAGGGTCTAATATTCATTACACGAACGGAAACGTCGGTCTTGGTGTATCAAACCCAACGTTCCGACTTCATGTCGGCGGTGATGCCAAAGTCACCGGCAGCATGACGGTTGATGGAAATATCGCGGCCAAATACCAGGACCTCGCTGAGTGGGTGCCGGCGGCGGAACAACTTGCAGCGGGCACGGTTGTAGTTCTCGACTCCTCCAAATCAAACCAGGTTACTTTTTCAAGCCAGAGCTATGACACGCGCGTTGCCGGAGTTATTTCGGCACAACCAGGAATCGTGCTTGGTGAAAAGAGCGACAGCAAGGTGCTGGTTGCAACCACCGGCCGCGTGACTGTGAACGTCGACGCCACGAATGGACCAATCGAAATCGGCGACTTGCTCGTCACCAGCGACCGCGAAGGCTTCGCGATGAAGTCAGTACCGGTCGAGGTGGGTAGCGCTCGCATGCATCGTCCCGGCACGTTGATCGGCAAAGCACTCGAACCGTTACGCAGCGGCACCGGCAAGATTCTCGTGCTGCTGAGTCTTCAGTAACAAGATCATTCAATAAATTTCGAGGCTGTCGATCTTTCCGGAGGCAATCATGATCACAAGTGTTGTTAGCAGAGCTGGTCTAAGAGGCGTGCGCGCTGTTGCGCTTTTGTGTCGCAAGCATACTCGCGTGGTTGTCAGCGGTTTGGTAGTCGCGCTGATGATGATCGTCAGTTACCTGCCGGCGCCAGTGGAAAGTGCGCCAGTGTTTCTTGATGCTCCCACTGTTCAAGTGACGGAGGTTACAAACACCAGTATCAAAGTCACCTGGAATTCAGTACCGCTTGCTACTGAGTATCAGATCGAACGCGCCGAAAACATGTCCGGCCCGTTTGTAAGACAGGATATCCGGACCACCACTACCTACACCGACACTGCCGTTCAGACCAAGAGGTCGTACCTTTATCGCGTGATTGCACTTCGTTCTTCGCAGAGTGGTTTCACGATATCTCCGCCCAGCAACATGGCGCTGGGAACAGCGATCACGTTCGAGTTTAATCAGTTGCCACAAAAGACGATCAGTGCGCGGCATATCTACGATTTGCGCGATGCCGTCAACGGGGTTCGCACACTGGCGAGTCTGCCAAAGGCCAATTGGACTAACGGAAACTTGTCAGGACATGAGGTCAAGGCGAGCGACGTGGACGAGATACGGGCCAAATTGATTGAAGCCCGCACGACTATGTTGTTATCCACGCTCGTCACCGATGAGTTTTTGCAGACCGGCAGCAATGGCACGAAGGTCAAGGCGATTCATATTGAAGAACTACAGGATCAGGCGACGCGTGGAATCAGCAATAGCTCTGGTCCATTGTATTTGACCACCAGCAAGGCGGTGGGAGGTGAGTTTAGTACGCCGATTGATTTTACGACGGTGCCGGTCCATCTCAGCGTCATGCCAAACCGCCAGATCCTGTTTTGGGGACGCGACATGATCCGTAACAACGCGAACGAGCTGAAACAAGGCAGCGCCCGCAGCAACGCATACCTCTGGGACATATCGCAGCCTCCTTTCCCGTTCACATTTGTTTCCAACGAGAGAACGAATCTTTTCTGCTCCGGTCACACCCACTTGCCGAATGGAGATCTGTTCGTTACGGGAGGACACCGCAGCGCGCACTTCGACGGCGCCGGCGAAGCCCATACAAATATCTTTCGTTACCGAAATAATTTCTGGGCCAGTGGTCCGAATATGAACAAGGGTCGTTGGTATCCATACAACGTCACGCTCGCCACCGGGGAACCGTTAATCATGGCCGGCTCTTACCAGGTCAATGAGAATACGCTGGGGTGGGATCCTTACGATCCAAACGATCCTCCCCCAAATCCATCGCCATCTGTTGACCTGGCGGATAATCTTATTTCTGAGATTTATACCCCCGCAACGGGCGGAGGTTTGAGACAAATGCCGGCGCCGCCGCTCGAGCGCCTGCCGCCCTATCCATACCTCCACCTCCTGTCGAATGGGAAAGTTTTCCAGGCGCAATCCGGATTCATTGACGGTGGCCCAGTCGATCACGTGAGCCGGTTGTTCGATCCCAAGGCGGGTGGGTCATGGCCTGTAAATCCAAAACTGAACGACACGACCTTTCCGCATGCGACGGGAAGTTCAGTCATGCTCAGCGACGGTACGATTCTGTTGATCGGTGGACGCAACAATGACAACACTCCGACCCGGGAGGTGGAATCTATAAAGCCAACTGCGACACCATCGCCCTCTCCCGATTCGCCACTCGGTTGGACTACCCGGGAGTCGATGAAGATTCCCCGAACTCATCACACGGCGACACTTTTACCGGATGGAAAGGTGCTGGTTACCGGCGGAACGAGTTGTCAGGGCTTTAACAACATCTCGATCTTCGACAATGGCATTCTAAAGTGCTCCGCGGGAGCAGCGCTGTCACCGGAATTGTACAATCCGCAGGACGGAACCTGGACCACGATGAATTCGCATTCGCAGGTTCGTGCTTATCATTCGGTCGCGGCACTCTTGCCGGATGGTCGCGTTCTCGTCGGCGGTGGTGGACTGCCAGGGGCCATCGGTGAAGTAGATCCGACCGGTCATGTCATCACCGACTTTATCCATGACAAAGCGCGCTTGTTTGGACACAAGAACATTGAAATCTTTTCGCCGCCTTACTTGTTTGACGCTAATGGAAATGCGGCAACCCGACCACAGATAACTTCGACGCCGCCTGAAAGTGTTACCTACGGCGAACAATTTACTATCAACACTTCCAATACCGGATCACAACCGACGGTTAGTTTCGTGAGGCTGCCTTCAGTGACTCACGGCACAAACCAGGACCAGCGAGTTGTGCCTGTCACTCCCGAGCTGGTCGCTAATGGAATTCGGATAACCGTACCTTCATCATCAGCCGAGCTTCCTCCAGGTTATTACATGATGTTCGTTTTGAACGGCAGCGTGCCTTCACTAGCAGCGATCATCAGAGTGCAGAATAGTTCACTCTTTGCGAGCGACACGCCAACTGGAACTGCGAGTGGCAGTGGCCAGACATGGGAACAAGGAATTGAATTTTCATCGTCAGTGAGTGGGCAGATCACGCATGTCAAGTTCTGGAAAGCGCAAGGTGAAACTAACGGCAATCACGTCGCACGCATTTGGAATGCTACGACTAATCTGCTGATCGTCTCGGCGCCGTTCACTAATGAAACTGCTTCCGGTTGGCAGACAGCGATGCTGCAAACACCGCTCGACATCACCGCCCACACCAAATACCGGGTCAGTTACAACATCCACACCCTGCGAGCGAGGTCTGGAAGTATTTTCGGCGTTCCGATTTCGAATGGACCATTAGTAGCGTGGTCATCATTCCTCACGTCACCAGCCGGCTCGTTTCCGTCCACCGCGAGCACGGACAATTTCTTTGTTGACGTTGTATTCAAGTAATGGGAACGCGTATGAGACGAGGCATTACAGCAATTGCAACTATGCTCCTGCTCGCGCTGAGTTCGAGCGCCACTCAGCAGGCAAGTCAGGTGCAAAGTCCGGCGGTGCGGGAGATCAATGTCGCCGGAAGTGGGCGAATTAAAGTTCCGGATCTGCTACTGACTGATCAAGATGGCCGGAAGGTTCGCTTCTACTCCGATCTGATTCAAGACAAAGTCGTGGTTTTGAACTTCGTCTACACGAGCTGTTATTACCGGTGCACGAGGCAAGGAAAGATCTTTTCAGACCTGCAGTCGCTGCTCGGTGAACGGCTGGGGAAGTCAGTGATTCTGATCTCCGTCACTACCGACCCAGCCAAAGACACTCCCGCACAACTCAAAGCCTGGAGCAAACGTTTCAATGTTCAGCCAGGCTGGTCGCTGGTAACAGGTGAGGTGCCGGCGATGAACACGCTGCTGCTTCCCTTCACCGGTAGTTCTGCCGGCGGCGGAATGCACCTCCCAGCAACCTTCATTGGCAACGATAAAACCGGTGTGTGGATCAGCGGCAGCGGCAACTTCACTTCGCAAGAGTTGCTGACGGCAGTGGATTACGTAACGAAGAAGGGTACTGTCTTAAATTGAATAGATTTAAGACTCTACCCGAAGAAGTAGAGCGTAGCTTAGCGGTTTTCTTTTGGTGTTAAACGAATAAGACCATCTCGACCACAATTAGCACAAAAAGCACAAGATGTTTCCTAACAACCCTTGTGCTTTTTGTGCCTTTTTGTGGCGCCCTTAGTTGGCTGCCGTCGTCGAAACGGAATTGCTTCCGAAGTTCGGCACCCAGATCTTCGCTCCACCGATGGCTATTGAAAACGGACCTTTGCCCGTTGCGTAGGTCGCGACCACGCTGCCGCTCGATGGACTGACTTTCACCACCGTGCTGTCACCGTTGTTGACGACCCAAAGACTGACCCCGTCAAAAGCTATTCCCGAAGCTCCATCCCCAACGTTGAATTCGCCAAGATTGAATCCATCACTGGCGCGGAGCTTGGTAACGCTCTTGCCGAAATAGTTTGTTACCCAGAGGTTTTGACCTTCAGCAGCAACTCCGAATGGTCCATCCCCGGTTGCATAAGTACCCAACACTGCTCCAGCCGTACTCAAACGAGTGACGGTGTTGCTCTTGTTGTTAGCTACCCAAATGCTGTTAGCAGCGAACGTCAAACCAATCGGGCGCTTGCCAACTGCGTAAGTACCAAGAATGGCGCCCTTGGTGGTTAGTTTCGTGACGGTGTTGGCGTGACGATTGGCGACCCAAAGATTTGTGCCGTCAAACGCCAACCCACCTGGACCATCGCCGACGGTAAACGTGCCGGCGACAGCACCTGTGGCAGTAGTCACTTTGGTCACGGTGTTGCTCAGCAAATTCGCCACGTAAAGTGATCCACCCGCATAGAGCAACGCCACCGGCCGTTTACCAACGGCAAACGTTCCCGAGATTACACCGTCGCTGACTCTGATTCGGGTGATCGAGTTGTTGAATTGGGTAGCGACCCAAACGTACGTGCCGTCAAAAGCGACTGCTTCCGGACCAGCGGTACTGGTGGCTGTAATTCCACCGCCACCCAAATCACCTTCCAAAGTTCCGGCCGCGGAGCCTTGAGCTGCCCCACCACCGGCTCCGGTACCGAGCTGGATTTCGTTCATCGCAGTCTGCGCCCGGATTACACTTGGCATTGTTGCCGCAATCGCCAGTAACAACCCCAGTTGGAAAACTCTCCATTTAAGAAGAATCATTTGCCACCTCCATTCGCATCCTTCTTCGCCGGGTCCTTGGGAAAATCAACCCAGCTTAGCGTTTCAGCAATCCACTCAGGCGCTGACATTCCCGGGCAGCCGCCCCATCGTTCCAATGGTTCGTTGCCATATTTGATCACCCCAATGTGATTGGAAAGGTCCTTATCAACCAAGGGGTCGGGATCAACAAAGCCCAGTTTACGTCGCAGTGTTTCCATGTCGGTAGCTGAACCCGTCAGAAACAACCAGCCAGGTTTTACCTTATGCATGTGTGCATAGTGGTTCATGGCTGTGACCGTATCTTCTTTGGGCTTCAGCGTAAACGAATACATGAAAATGTCTTTGCCGACGCGATTGCCAAGTATGTTTTGTAGTCGCACCAGGTTCCTGGTGATTGGTGAACAAATACCCTCACACTTAGCGTAGAACATGTTGAAGATGACGATCTTGTCTTTGACCAGATCATCATAGAACTTCAACTTCCGACCATCGTGAGCAGTCAGCTCGAAGATTTGGAAAATACCGTTGCCGGATCCTTTCTCGCGAAGGTATTTGCTTGAACTTCGAGTTTGTGTCCGACGTTTGCGCGTGGGCCAGCAGCGGGACTGCAATCGGAGCCGCCGCGAGCGTCGCTATCAAACTTCTTCGTTTCAAGTCCGTCATAAACATTCCTTTCTTCAGGTTGTGAGTTCAGGTTTCCGCGCAGTTTGATCGCGGTAACACAACGCGACGCTTAAGGGTTCGTCCGGTTGTCGCCGACATCGTCGATCTCGCCGAGCACCATCATCGCGTGATCTTCGTGGACCACGTTGTGACAGTGCAGCGGAATTCTTCCGACGAAGTCGCGGAAACGGAAGTAGACCGTTGTCTCCATGTTGTGTTCTAACCTGAAAACATCCTTACGGCCCCTCGTGATCAAGCCTGTGCTTGCCGGAGGATTACCGTTTACCGAAAGGGTTTGAAACTCTTCGAAGTGCATGTGAATCGGATGTTGCCACCCGCCGGAGTTGTTCTGGAAAACCCACTTCTCCACCGAGTTTCGTTTAATTCTGAAACGCGGGGCCTGGTTACAACCGCCGACAAGCTGGCCGTTGACTTGCCATTGCCCGTTACCGCGCTCGAACCGGAAGGTACGAGTGATGCGCGGGGCATCGTTAGTGTTTGGGAAGCCATAAAAATAGGTGCCCGCCGGAATGTTGGCCGGGTTGACGCTATTGTCAGGTACGGCTGGTCCATCAACGACGATCTTCAGGACCTTATCTCCCTGACCAGCACCCAAAACATCTCCCGTTGGACCACGCCCGTCTTCCTGTTCGAGTCGATTCTCGAGATAGAATGTCTTGCCGGCGTCATTGGTAAAGTCAACAATAACGTCAACGCGTTCAGCCACTGAGAAGCGGGAACTATTTACCGAAACGGGCCGCTCCAGCAGATTGCCGTCTGTCGAGATCTGCCAGAACGATTTGGTCGTGTTGTTTGGTCCAAGCACAAACATCTGGTAGAAACGCGACGGTCCGGTGTTCAGCCAGCGGAAACGATACCGGCGCGGGCTTACGTGCAACACAGGTTGTATCTTGCCGTTGACCAGGAATTTGTCACCCAGAATGCCGTCTGTATTAAACAGATCAAACTTCAGCAGTCCGGTCTGGTTGTCGAAAACCTTGTCGTTGAACACCATGTAAATATCGAAACTGGTGAGCGGATTCTGTCCGTCGCCGAAGCTCGGCAACTTGAATCCGGTGTTCTCGTTTCCAGTGTCGAATTCGTTGAAGAGGATATAGGACCCGGCGAGACCTTTGTACGTATTCTCGGCGGTGTGATCGATGCGATGATCGTGATACCACAAGGTGTGCATCGCCTCTTTAATGTCTCCGGTACCCGGATGCGTGGAGTTGATGCCGGCCAGAACGTTCGGATAGTGATGGTCATAGAACTGCCCACGTTCCATGAAGAAACAGGGGAAGCCATCGCTCTCGAGCGGCGTGTGACCGTTGTGCAAGTGGGTAGTGACGGATGGTAGACCAAAGCCGCCGTTGTTTGCAGGTAGATTGTTACGCAAGCGCAGCAGTACCGAACCGTTGCCGGGGCTGCCGAGATTTCCATAGCGCTCGACGATTAGTGGACCAGGAGTGATGCCGTTAAAGCCCCAGATGGGTTGCGGAGGCAGTTCGCCAGGCGGCGCCATAAGCACCGATCCTGCCTGTTGCGACATTTCATAGAAACGCTGCGGCGGAAACTGTGCGAAAGCCTGATGCGCAACCGTTCGCGCTTCGCCGGCCGCCGTGTTCGGCGCCGCAGTGGGCACCGGATTGAGAGCCGCCACGGGCTGAAGCACCGTCAATCGCGGCATCAGTTCCTGAAACGGCGTGGTGTCGGGACTGTTCGGTTCGTCGTCGTCGAATGAGCCTCGCGTGTTAAGGGGGTGCGCACTCAAACCTTTCTTGGGGATCAGCATACCCGCACTGGTAAGCAGACCCATCTTGAGCAGGTCGCGCCGTTTAAATCCGGCCGCAATCAGCTCGCGACGATTATTCGCTGCTGTTTGTTTTTCCTTTTCTTTTTTTAGATTCCGTTTGGAGATGTACGCCATCGGTAAACTCCTCCTATTGAGAGCTGGGGTAAAATTCGGACCAGTCTCGATGCTCGGTTGAAGTGATTGAGAATTCCCACACTCCCACACTCATTTTTGGGAGTCGGGAAAAACTCCGTGCCTTGGATCGTTTAGTCGACGCGCACTTACTCAACCGTCATTTCTGCAAGGTCGAGTAAATGGCGCGAAAGATACTGCGAGGTAACCCGTGATCTTCTTGCTTACTATTCGGAGTCAGTGAAGGCTAGGAAACATCCACTAACTCGAATAGTTTTTGAGTGGAGATAAAAACGGTCCCTGGGACTTGGGGGTTACAACTTCGGGACGAATTCAGTTGTAATCTTTTCTCTGTGTAACCCCGAGGTTGCACAAAGAGAACTTGTAAATTCCTACAAACCGGTGCTCAGTTTTCTTACGCGACGGCACAGCGCAACTCGTGGCGCCGCCGCGCTGCTGCGAAAGGAATTCTCTTCGGAGCTTGCCGCATGATTCACTTCGCCACCACTGACGACGTAGCAACACCACCGAGACTACTTCGCACGGTGATGTTCTGTGGATTCGTTGACGCGCTCAGGTCACCTCGATACTGGCCACCACCGTTATTCGACAGCGTGCCGAGAAGTTGTCCGGTAGAAGTAACAAACACTCGCAACGTGGCGCTGCTGCTCGAGCTGGTTGCTTCCACACGCAATGTGCGTTTGCCGCTTTCATATTCGGCGCGTGAGATCCTGACGGTGTCAGTGCTCGGTGCCGCAGCCGGATTGATAGTCAGTGCAGCGCTGCGCGTTATGCCGTTGAAAGTACCGCTGATGGTCGCGTTCGTTGTGGCGCTTACCGCGGTTGTGTTGATCGTAAAGTTCGCTGACAACGCGCCGGCAGCGACAGTCACACTCGGCGGAACAGTAGCCACGGCACTGCTGCTGGCGAGACTCACAACCGTGGCGGATGGAGCCGCCGCACTCAGCCTGACCGTGCCTTGAACAGGATTTCCACCCACCACTGAACTCGACGCGAGCGTTACCGATGTCAACGTAACTGGAAGTGGCGTTGGCGTTGGTGTTGGTACCGGCGTTGGAGTTGGTGTGGGTGTCGGTGTGGGAGTCGGATTTGGGGCGGCACGAGTGACAGTCACGGTCAAATCGCGACGGCCTAATTGGTTGTTTCGAATTCTGATGTTTATGTTCTGCGTCGAGGTTACGTTCCTTGTGGTCGCAACGAACGCTACGCTCGAGGTTCCTGCAGACATGAAGACATTCGAGGGCACTTGCAGCACCGTTGAATTGCTGCTGGAGATTGAAAACGAAAAGCCATTCGACGGCGCAACCGCACCGGCAACCAGGCTGATTCTGATCTGAGTTGAAGATCCGCCGGCTACGGTTGATGGTGTCGCAGTAACGCTGCCGTATGCTGGACCAACTGAAACTGATCCAGTCGAATTCAACAGTCCCGCCAGCCCTGGATTTGCTCCAGTGATCGGGAGTGCGATATCCGGACGTCCATCGCGATTAAAATCACCCGTAACGATCATTCCACCGCCGACACTCGACAACGGTGGAGGCACTGCGTACAAGAGCGGCGAACGAAATGAGCCATCGCCATTCCCGAGCAGGATCTCAAATAATCCATTAGTTCCGTTTGCCAGTGAGAGGGCCAGATCGAGAAAACCGTCGCGGTTGAAGTCTGCGATCGCCTGGTACTGCGGCACACGCAGGCCTGGCTCGGTGATGATTCGGGCGGGCTGGAAAGTGCCGTCGTTGTTGCCGAGGAGAACGGCTGTCCGGCTACCATTAAGACCTATCGCAACCACCAAGTCCTGAATCGTATCGCCGTTAAGATCCGCGACGTCGATGTCAGTGCCATCAACGCCGATCGCGTTCGTAGCGAGTGTGATGGTCGGCTGTTTTAGAAATGATCCATTCCCGATTCCGAGAAGGACATAGACCTGTGCCTGGTCGCCCGCTATTCCGAGATCCTTAATTCCGTCGCTGTTGAAATCGCCGACCGCAATTCGCGACATGCCAGTGCCGACATCGAGTTCAAAAGGAGTTTGAAAGGTGCCGTCGCCGAATCCCAGCATGACCGTGATGTTGCGCGCGGCCACGCAGGGACTTACAAAGCAAGAGAGCATGTGGGCCAACACCACGTCTAGGCGACCATCGTTATCGAGATCGGTCGCGATGATCGAAGGCGAATCGTCCTGAGCCGCTGTGTTATCAAACATGACCGGCGCGGCGAATGTCCCGTCTCCGTTGCCTTTCAGCAACGCAAGACTAAACTCAAAATTGTTGAGCGATACGGCGAGATCCATTTGTCCGTCGCCGTTAAAATCTCCTGCTGCCAGATCCTGCGACTGAACGCCAGTGGAGAAATTCACGCGCGGCCGAAACGTTCCGTCACCATTGCCTAACATGATGCCAACTCCGCCAGCGCCGGTGGCGGCGAGATCGGGAATACCGTCGCCGTTCAGATCGGCAGCGATGTGATTATTTCCAAGGATTGGATAATTAGTTCGAATGAAAGTCGCCGACTGAGCGTATGCAGTGATTTGAATTGTTAACGATAGCAGTGCAAATGAAACGGCTATTTGCAAATAACGGACGTAGTTTTTGCTAAGCACAGCTGGAGTCCTCCCCAAGTACGTTCACACCGTTTTATAAACGCGCCAAAAACACCGCGGAATTAGGTCGGGGACGTTGGGGGAAGTGTCTCGCTAACTTCGGGTTTCTATTCGTCAACCCAACAGTGCGGCGGGAGTTGTGAAAAATACATCGGGTGAGGAATTTTGACGCGGGTGGAGATGGGCGGCGCTCAAGCAACCGTAGGGGCGGCCCTCCGTGGCCGCCCTAGTCTTGAACTAATAATCGTCGATTGATGCGGCCGCTAAACAAGCGCCTTCAACAGGATTCAAGAATACGTACGCTAGGGCGGCCACAGAGGGCCGCCCCTACAGTCGCCCGAGCACGTCCCACGAAGATCCCCCACATTAATCGCGGCGTCTTCGGGTTGTGAAAATACATCGAGTGAGGAATTTGACGCGGGTGGAGATGGGCGGCGCTCAAGCAACCGTAGGGGCGGCCCTCCGTGGCCGCCCTAGCGAACGAATTTCTTTGTCTCCCGATTAGAGAGCCACGGAAGGACGCCCCAATCGTATCGCTCCAGGTGAGACGATTTTGAGTTCCAGACTAGGGCGGCCACAGAGGGCCGCCCCTACAGCCGCTCGGGCACGCTCCAACGAAGATCTCCCGACATTAATCGCGGCGTCTTCGGGTTGTGAAAATACATCGAGTGAGGAATTTGACGCGGGTGGAGATGGGCGGCGCTCAAGCAACCGTAGGGGCGGCCCTCCGTGGCCGCCCTAGCGAACGAATTTCTTTGTCTCCCGATTAGAGAGCCACGGAAGGACGCCCCAATCGTATCGCTCCAGGGTGAGACGGTTTTGAGTTCCAGACTAGGGCGGCCACAGAGGGCCGCCCCTACAGTCGCCCGAGCGCGCCCCAACGAAGATCTCCCGACATTAATCGCGGCGTCTTCGGGATGTTGGTGTTGGCGACGGTGATGCAGCGCCGTCGGGGAATCGTGTGAGCGCGCGATAGGCATCAATCCGATGCTTCACATCACCACTAATCTCGACCGACGTCTCCTCAAGATGCTGAACGAGATCCTTATTCGACAATTTCGGGAAAGCCGCACGAACGAGCGCCGCCTGGCCTGCAACAAACGGCGCAGCCATGGACGTCCCACTCCACGTTCCATACAGATTGTCAGGCACGGTACTCATAATGCTAGCACCCGGCGCCGCAACCTGAATCCACGAAGCTCGACTGGAAAACGACGCCAACCTATCACTCGAAGTCGTCGCTGCAACTGCAATGAGCCCGTCAACATTCTCCGCGGCCGGGTACTGCTTAGTATCGTCACCGCCATTACCCGCAGCGGCCACAACCACCAGACGCGCATTTGTCGACACTGGAAAAATCTCGCCGTCACTTGAACCGCCACACGCCTTTTCGAGTAGCTTGGAGATCAGTTCTGTTTCTCGGATCGTGGATAAACTCAGATTAATAATGTCGGCTCCGTCGGCTGTGGCTGGATTGCCATCCGGGTCAAGAGCGAAGGCCAGAGCTTCCGCAAGCACCCACGTGTTTCCCACGCCGCGTTTGTCGAGCACACGGATCGGAATGATTTTGGCTTCCGGCGCCACCAGCGCGACTAATCCGGCGACGTGCGTGCCGTGTCCGTATGGACCAGTCAGTTGATCGCCTTCTTCACTGGGGTCCGAATCATTGTCGACGAAATCCCAACCCGGCAACAGATGCCCGGCAAGTGCCGGGTGATCGGTATCAACACCGGTATCAAGCACCGCAATTCTGATCGGTCCGTTTGGTCCAGTGCCTCTATTGATCTGATGAGCCAAAGGCAACTGAATCTTTTGCGCCGCCCACTGCGACGCGAATGTCCCATCGTTGCCACCCACACTCCAGGTGATGCCAACGCTCCACGTGATGCCGCCACCTTCGGGCGGTGTCGCGATAAAGTTTGGCTCAACAAAAAGAACCCGCGAATCGTCAGCCAATTGCTCAACGCGATCCTCTACAGAAGCGTTGTCCTTAATCCGCAGTCTGTAGATCGGACGGCTGCCAAACTGATCGATCGGCGCCGGATCAAGTGAATAACGGGAGGCAACAGCAGGTAAATCCGCAGCGCTTGCCAGTTTGACGACGACCTCTGAGGCGACAAACTCGTCGTTGTCACTCGTCGCATTCGAAACACTGGTCGACCGCAAATCAAAAAGCACGTAGACGGCAACCAGCAACAAAGTCAAAAGTGTTAGACCTTTTCGCACAGCGGAACCCTCTTATTTATAGGCAGGTTGGGAGAACGCAGCGGGGGAGACGATAACTTAACTAAAATCTGTTCGGTTGCCAATTTTTTTCAGTGTTATATAAGGCCACGGGTTTAACGGATGAACACGGATTTATTTTTATCTGTGTTATCCGTGTTAATCCGCGGCTAAAAATGGCTCAATCACCAGCGACCGACGAGAACGAACGGTGACCAAAAAAACGGATGCGGTTTTTGCTTCAGCAACTTGATTTGTGCAGCGCGTAGCGCGCTCGCCGGCGACTTCGTCCTGACAAGTTCAGCGTAAAACCACTGCATTAACTCGGTCGTCGCCTCGTCATCAATGGTCCAAAGACTCATCAAAACGGTTGGCGATCCCGCGGAAAAGAAACCACGCGTAAGCCCCATGAGCTCATCGCCGGGAGCAACTGCGTTCATGCCTGTTTCGCACGCGCTGAGAGTTACCAACCCACAATTCAGTTTCAACCCGTAGGCGTCTCGTGCGGTAAACCACCCATCGCCTAATTTCAACCCGGAAAACAGTGGATTGTCAGACCGAAACTGGGCATGACAAGCAAGATGAATCACATCCGCGCCGGCAGCGTTCGAGCGCAGCACTTCAGTGGTAGCTGCTTCATCTGAGTATCGTTTGATTTCGCCGAAGATCTCGTCCAGAGCGTGAAGTTCCTGATGCACGCCGGGAATTCGCTCATCCGCTACTCCTAAAAGCAACGCTGAACCAAACTGCGGTTCAGATCGCGCCAGGCACTGCTGCAAAACTACTGCACTGGGCGCAAACGAAACCTCGCGTCGCTCGATTAGATAACTCGTACCGTTGTGCAACGCCTGGAATGGTAAATAGTAGAGGCCTCGATGCGGCACGATCACGAGGTGTCGGTCACCGATCATCGGTTCGATTGAACGCAACAGTCGATCGTAGAGTGAGCGCAGGTGTTTCTGAGTGCGCTGCGTAAGAGTCGGCAAGTGATTTCGAACTCGGGTCGATCCATAACGCAGCGTGTCTATTTGAAATCGACACTTCTCGATTTGAGCGACGATCTCCGCTTCCGCTCCTAGATCCCTCACCACTTGGATGCGATCACCGGTGACGACGAATGCAACCAGTTTGTCATCAACGGTAGTGTATTCAACGAGCGCGCGATCGGCGCCAAGTGCGGTTTGGAGTTGAGTAAGCGAAAACAGATCCTGCTCCTCAGCGGGCCTGTTGTTCCCACGACGGTGCTGAAGTTGACGTGTAATCTCCAGCATCTTTTGCTCGCGCCCGAGGATCTCGTGTTCGAGTCGGGAGTTAGCATTCGGAATTTCGACAGTCCCACGCACCGAGCGATGCATCTGGTTGTACAGATAATTCAGTTCCTCCCTCAGTTTTGCTTCGTGCGTCTGAAGGGCGGCTTCGAAATCGTCGCGGGCGTCAGTGGCAAGCGTGATCCGGCCTGCCAAAGTGTCTGCGAGGGCTCGAGATTTAGCGCGTTCGGTGAAAGTCAGTGCTTCGACTGCTCGTGTGTCGCCTTCCACAAGACAGAGTTTTGCCAGTTCGTGATACGGCGACATGCGATTGGAGAAGAATGCGGTGCGAAATTCCTCGCCGGGAATTGGCGCTCGTAGTTGTTCAGTTAGATCAATCGCACGTTTGAAGTTCTCTTCGGCAACTTTCAGATCTCCTTCCGCGAGGGCAAGTGCTCCGAGAGAACTAAAGCAACGCTCCGCGATCTGCGGCTGTCCGTGTATTTCTGCGTTGCGAACGGTTTCTTCGAGTAGTTTGCGAGCCGGCGCCAGATTTCCAAGAGCGCGCTCAGATTCACCGCGCAACCAACGTGCGACCAGCAATCGCTGCCAGCTTCCCGCGAATAAAAGTGCGGGCTCCGCTTGACCCGCCTTCAATCTCGCCGCTTCAAACTTCCCTTCTCTGTAAAGTAGCTGCGCGTGCGTCAACGCGACCAAAGCCGCACCCACTCGATTATCTTCTGCCGCGTAAAGTCGTTGTGCATCATCGAGCGACCGCAATGCTTCCGCTGTTCGCCCGAGCAACATTAGTGCGCGGCCGCGATAAGCCTGTGCGCGCGCCTGTTCCGCACGCATTCCATGTTCGGTATAAACCGGTATTACTCGCTCGTAGATTGCGAGAGCTTCGGGAGCGAGATTGAGTTCGAGATATGCGTCAGCGATGTCATGCTCGGCCAGAACCGATTGAATAGTCAGACCCAGCGCGGTGTAACGCTGGAGCGATCGTTCCAGAAAATCGAGGGCTCGATCGTAACGACCCTGGAGCAGTGCGAAGAGTCCAATACTGCCTTCAATTCCAGCGAGAGTTACAGGTTGTCCAGCGGACTCAGCCTGCTGTAGTGCCTGCTCAAAGATATCTTCAGCAGATTTGAACTTGTGCAGTGAAGCCTGCGTGGTGGCTAAAGAATTGTTTACCGTGGCGAGCTGTTTCTGATCATCAATCGCCGCAAAACGAGCGCGAGCGGCACTCAAAAAGATCTCGGCGTCATGGTAACGATCACGCCGGAAATGCAGGTTGCCGATGTTGTGTTCGATCTTGCCGGCGGCGTGAAAATCGTTGTGCGCAAGGAAAACTTCGCGCGCATGTAGACCACAGGCGATCGCTTCCTCGTAACGTCCCAGCATCGAGAGTGCGATGAGTTTGCTGACGCGTGTGGCCGCGGCCGTATGCGTCTTTCCCAGATCCAGAAACCCTCGCTCAGAATCTTCCAGCTCAGAGATTGCTTGTTCCATCTCTCCGCCGACGAGTGCCTGAAGACCGGCCGCCCATGCACTGAGAGCTTTGATTTCAGGATGAGTTTGAAGTTCCGCAAGTAACTGGAGCGAGGCCGCAGCGCCAAGCGCTTGTGCGGGATGCGTGCTCCAACCCTCGAGACAGATGTCTTTTAACCGGTAGGCAAGTTCCACATCCGCCAGCACAGAATTCTCCGAGAGCAATGTCTCCCGGTTCGCATTGCTCGCGTTAACTAGGCGTGTCGCAAGTTCCGCATGGTGCATTGATCGCTTAAACCTTGAGTTCGAGCTCAGGAATTTCAATTTCACGATCTTGCATTCTGACTGTGAGCGAATAATTGCCAACTGGAATCGGCGGAAGCGTGAATTCACATATTTCGTTCAGGGTGGCTGTCGATGTTCCTGCCACACCGGAGATCTCAACAAGACCTTCCGCACACCCTTCACCAATAACCTGACCGGCGAGAATACATTCGTCGTTCTGCACCGTGATGCGCAATTCCAGGTCAATGTCTTCGGCCGAATAAAGCATCTGCCGCGAGGTCGCGAGCACAGAGCGCACACCGAAAGCCGGACTCGCGTTACGGCTATCAAACGTGAGCATCGCAACGATACGTCTCAGTGGCACCGGCTTTTCCGGTGCAAAGATGTTGATAGCTGAAGTCAGCACGTCGGGCGGTGCATCAGTCGTGCTGTCGGTTCTCATCATGAGGATCAGTTCTTGAAGTTGTTGCAACGTATCATTACACGTTGAACACGTTGAGATGTGAGTCATGGCAGCCTCCTGAGCGTCGGGTGTGGATCGCTCTTCAGCAATGTTGGCCAATGTTTCAAGTGAGATGTGTGTCATAACTAAGGTGTCTAATTACCCACCAATCGACAGAGGTTCCTACTATCCCGAAAAATACATGAGACTAACTGTTTAACACCCGGAGTAGCTTGGCTAAGCAACGGGCACGCGTCGGGCCGATACTGCCTTCAGGCACTCCGAGAGCAGCCGCGATTTCCGCATAAGAAGGCGGATTCGAGGCGTAAAAAAGCATTTCCAGGAGCGTTCTGCAACGCTCGTCTAATGACGAAAGCGCCATCCGAATGCGGTGTTGCTGCTCCAAAATCAAGAGCTGTTCATCTGGTAAAGGCGACTCATCCCTGACTAATGTGGCCGCGTATGGCGGTTCATCCGTGTATACATGTGATTGCTGCCGCAGTTGCGCTCGGGAGATCGCGTGCAACGTCTTGCGGCGAGTGGTGGTAACTAACCAGGCGTGGAGTTTTTCCGGTTGCTCGATGTCATTCAGCTTTTGAAACAGCGTCGTGAATACGTCCTGAAAGATCTCAGTAGCCTGATCCTCATCGAGTCCGGCGCGCAGCGGAATGGCGTAAATCAGACGCTGATAACGCTTAATAAGTCTTTCCCACGCAAGCTGATCACCGCGTCGGCAGGCTAATACCAGCTGCAGATCGATATCTTCCATTTGTATAAGGGTACCTGGGCTACAACAGAATAGGCTGATGGGTAAATGCTTGTCCAGATGTGCTTTGAGTAATGACTTACTTTGCGGTTCTTCTCTGCGGCCCTCTGCGGTACCTCGGCGATCTCTGCGTGAGAGTAGTGGTTTAGACGCAGAGATCGCCGAGGTACGCAGAGAAGAACCGCAGAGTAAGACACCCCCCGCTTTTCTAAAAAACCTAATCCGCGTAATCTGTTCGATAACTGGCGACGCGGGCCGGTTGCTTTCGGAGGAAATATGAAACGGATGATTCACTGCTTGTTTGTCTTAACTGCCATCGCCGTAAATGTCGCGGGACAGGATTCCCACTCTTACTCGAATCCTTCGGCGGTTCGGGTCCGGCACGTCGATCTCGATTGGGACGTCCTTTTTGATCAGAAGATACTCAAGGGCGCCGCTACGCTTACGATTGAACGAACTTCGCCGGCAGAGCCATTGATTCTCGACACGCGTGATTTGAAAGTTGAGAAGGTTGAAACATCCGTAAACGGGGTGAGTTACACGGCCGGGACTTTCACGCTCGGAAACAGTGACAAGATTCTCGGTGCACCGCTGACGATTCCCTTGCCCGCGAGGGCCACACGCGTTCGCGTTCATTATTCAACCTCTCCGGGAGCGTCGGGTCTGCAATGGCTCGATCCGGCTCAAACTTCCGGCAAGAAAGATCCGTTCATGTTCACTCAGTCGCAGGCGATTCATGCGCGCAGTTGGATTCCACTGCAGGACTCGCCGGCGGTTCGAGTGACTTACAACGCGCACGTGCGCACGCCGCGGAATCTGCTTGCGGTGATGAGCGCCGAAAACGATGCGCGCACACCCCGCGATGGCGACTACAGCTTTCGCATGCGCAATCCAATTCCGTCTTATTTGATTGCACTCGCCGTGGGCGATCTCCGTTTCCGCAGTCTTGGACCACGCACCGGTGTGTATGCCGAGACGCCGGTGATCGACAGAGCAGCGCGTGAACTCAGCGACACGGAGAAAATGGTTGTCGCCACCGAACGACTTTATGGTCCATATCGCTGGGGCCGTTACGATCTGTTGGTTTTGCCGCCCAGCTTTCCTTTCGGCGGGATGGAGAATCCGCGACTCACGTTTGCCACGCCGACTATTCTCGCCGGTGATAAGAGCCTCGTCGCGCTCGTCGCGCACGAACTGGCTCACTCGTGGTCGGGCAATCTCATCACAAACTCCACCTGGCGCGACTTCTGGTTGAATGAAGGGTTCACTGTCTATCTCGAGCGTCGCATTCAGGAAGCTGTTTATGGTCCTGCACGTGCAGAAATGGAAGCGACTTTGGGTCTGCGTGACCTGCTGGAAGAGATGGCCACGCTGGAAGACCGCGATGAGATTTTGCATGTCGATCTCACTGGGCGCGATCCCGATGAAGGTTTCACAAATGTGCCTTATGAAAAAGGCGCACTCTTTTTACGGCACCTCGAGAAAACGTTTGGGCGCGCCACCTTCGATCGTTTTCTGCGCAGCTATTTCGATCACTTCGCTTTCCAGAGCATCACGACCGAACAGTTTCTGGCTTACTTGAAACAGAATCTGCTTGATAAGAATCCCACGCTGGCCGCACAGGTTCCGGTTGATGAATGGATTACCAAGCCGGGACTTCCCGCCAGCGCTCCGAAGCCAACGTCTCCGGCGTTCGCGCGAGTTGAAGAGCAGGCACAACGTTGGTTGCGAGGCCAGATACCGGTTGCGCAAATTCCGGTTGCAAAGTGGACCACGCAGGAACGACTGCATTTCCTGAGATTTGTTCAGACCGCCCTTGAACCGCCCGCGTCAGCGGGTGGACCAGCAGACGCATCCGCCACTCAATTAAGCCAAACCGAGAGATTGAGGTTGATGCAGGAACTCGATCGCGCCTTCACCCTGACCACCTCAGGCAATTCCGAGATCGCGTTTCAGTGGCTGATGATGTCGATTCAAAACCAGTACGAAGCGGCATACCCGCGGCTGGAAGAGTTTCTCCTTTCGGTCGGACGTCGCAAGTTCATCCGGCCTCTGTACCAGGAACTCGCGAAGACGCCTGAAGGCCGCGAGCGCGCGCTCGAGATCTACCGCCGCGCCCGTCCCACGTATCACCCGATCAGCGTAGCGAGCATCGATCAGGACTTGAAATGGCCGGGGTGAAAATGTAGGTCCGTTAAGCCTGTAATTGATAGCTAAAGTGGTAAACTTTATCTTGCAGAAGGGTTACAGATGGCTACGAACTTTGAACAATTGGCAGAGCAAGCGATGTCACTACCAAGTGAGTCAAGAGCGCGGCTCGCAGATCTTCTGGTAGAAAGCCTTGAAGGCGACGATCTTGGTCAGATTGAGCAACTGTGGATCACAGAGGCTAAACGACGACGAGATGAAGTGCGCCTCGGAAAGGTCGAAACAGTATCAGGCGAAGACGCTCTGCGAGAGGTGCGTGATTCCCTTCGCTAATGCGATATGAATTTCATCCCGAGGCTCTGCACGAATATCGTGAAGCAACAGCTTGGTATGCGAAGCGTGAGCTTCGCGTTGCAATCGAGTTCGTTGACGCAGTCGAAGATGCCATTGAACGAATTCTTGAATCACCCACACGATGGCGAATAATTGAAGACGATATTCGTCGCTGTCTCACTCGCGTCTTTCCTTACGCAATCCTTTACACAATTGAATCGGAGTTCTTACTAATCGTTGCAGTGATGCACTGCAGTCGCGAACCGAATTACTGGCAGAAAAGGATGGAATAAAAATCTCTACATGATGGCTAAGTTCGCGGATTATTGACGGGCCACTTTCGTCGCGGTCACTTCCAGCAATTCCGAAACATTACCGAATGGATCAGCGAATGCGACGTATCGTCCGGACGATCCTGTTTGCGGTTCTTCGTTCAGGATTTTGATTCCGTTCTTTTTCAACAGAAGCATGGCCGATGCCAGATTCTCAGTTTCGAAAACGATCGTGTACCACGGCATCTCGTGAGGATAGACGCTGGTGATGGGCTTTACCCCGGGACGCGAGTGCAGCATGAAGTAGCCCAACGCCGAATTCTGGTGCATCAACGGCATGTCGCCCGGTAAATACTTCTGCGTCATTTCGATAAAACCGAGTTTGTCGTGATAGAAACTTCGGCCTTCATCCATGTCAGGAATGTAAAATCCGAAGTTATAGATTCGCGGTTCCTTGAAAGGCTCAACCGCCCTGACCGTTTGGTGCATCAATGAAATTCTGCGGCCAAACGCGTCAAAGATCGTGATGGCAGAGCCGACGCCCTCTTTGCGTTTCTCACCATCAACCTGAACACCGCGCTCTTTCATCTTTGCGATTGCCTGGTCCAGGTCGTTCACTTGCAACGTAAACGAAACACGCGTGTCGGAAGCGGCCGTCTTCATCAGTCTCTTGACGGCACGCAAAGTCAGCTTGATTCGATTATTGGTTTTCAGAACTACCTCTTGCGGATAATCCTGGCGACTCTCGATCTCGAATCCCAACTTCTCAGTGTAAAAAGCAATCGCTTTATTGATATCGTCAACGTTGATCTTCAGGCCGTGAGTGCGAATGGGTATTTCGGAATCTGCTGTTTGAGCCGAGATTGTAGCCGTCGTGCAGTAAATCACCAGGCCAATTAGAAACAGACCAACAGAAAGTTTCGGATTCATCACTCACGTCTCCTTGGTTGATTCGAATTTGCGCGTTCAGAACCGATCGATCTCCCTGACCTCGATCGTTCCTCCGGCCTTCAAGTGCGGACAGCTCCCGGCGATCTGGATTGCCTGCTCATAACTTTGGGCTTTGATCAGAAAATAACCGGCGATATTTGAGCGATTCAGATCGTTAGGATTCTCTGAAGTCACAGTCTGCCCATCGACGACACTCAGGAAACGTCTTTCATCTTTGAGTTTTTCCCCATCGGTAACTAATCCTTGATCGCTCAATTGCCGCGCCCAAGCCCCATATTCCTTTGCCAGACGTAATTCCTCTTCGCGCGAAAGTTGCTCCGATGAATCGCTCTGTCGCAGTACGAGCATAAACTCCGGAGAGTTACTTGACGCAGTTGGACCAGCTAACCACTTCGTGACGGCAACGCCGAGAAAGAAGAACAACAGTGATGCGGCGACAGCCACGCCAATGTGAGACGAGTTAAATCTCCGAGTATTCTCCGGACGACTGATCAACCCGGATTGTTTTAGTGACTGCACCACGCGATCTTCCAGGAAAGCCGGTGGCACCTTTTCCCGCGGCAAGCGGTCAAACGCCTGACGTTCTTCCGGGCTCAGTTCGTTTTCAAACTCTTCGTTCATGCCGACCTCACTTGGAAAGCGTTTCGCAAAGCCCTTCGCGCGTGGAAGAGTTGGCTCTTTGAAGTACCGGTGCTTATTTCTAACTGCAGGCTGATCTCTTCGTGGGTGTAGCCCTCGATGTCGTGCAACACCAGGACGTGACGGTAACCGGGCGACAGTCGTGCGATGGCACGCTCCAAATCGATTCGCTCTCCCGGCGACGCATTGATTGGATCCAAACATTCCTCCAGCAACTCCTGCTCGTTGCGACGCTGAACGCCGCGGTGCATTTCACGAACGCAGTTGATCAGAATGCCGCATAGCCAGGTCCGCAGAGTTGATTTCCATTCGAACACTGACAGCGTTCTGCAGGCGCGCATCCAGGTATCCTGAATGGCCTCCTCAGCTTCCGACTCTGAACCTCCAACTAATCGCAGGGCCAACGGATAAAGAGCAGGTGTATGACGACGGTAAAGCGCTCTGAAGGTGGCTTCGTCCTGTGTCCGCACAAATCTGCTGACCAGAGATTGATCCGACTCGGAATTTAAGGCGGGAGTAACCATCCGCTAAATGAGTGACGAAGCGGGATGCTTTGGTTGCATGAGCGAAGCTGGGTTTCGTTGTAGAGGCGGCCCTCCGTAGCTGCCCGTACAACGATTGGATAATCGAGGCTATTTCTTTCTGAAATAAATATAATCGACCGTGGTGGTCCAGGTTTTACCTTCATCGGTTGAGCGCTCGGCAAACTGCCTGACCTTATCCGCGGATAAGTTGAAGAATGTCATGCGGCTCTTTATTCGTCTCCCATTAGCCAGAACCGCCTCGCCTTCAAAGCGCATCGCTCCATCGCGATACTCACCGCTGAATTCTGCCTTGCGGCCGGTGACGTCGATCCAGATCTGACGCCACTTGTTCAAACCGACGTCGTAGAAATTCCAACTCTTTCCCGAGAAACCCGGGCTTTCCCAGTTTTCCTGCATGATGCATTTGCCCACCCGTTTCTCTATCTTGCTTGCCCCCACCGATGGACCAGTTTCTGCGGTCGCGTCCTTCACATCCCACTCGCCGATCCAGAAATCGAACTGATTGTAATGCTCCTGGCGTTCACATGGACCAGGAGCAGGTTTCGCAGTGGTTTGCCGTGTTCTTGCCGCCAGCAGTGGCGTTGTAAGCAGTAATATCAAAGCAAAGCACGAAGCGTATTTTGTAATTGTTAATGTCATTCGAAAAGTCTCCTCCACCCGGATCAATCGCAAGTCCGGACATTCATCGTCAGCATTAACTTAAAACTCGATCGCCGCTGCAAGAACCATGCCCTCGCCGCTGACGCAACGCGCCCGCTTGCTTCCTTGGTCTAACATCAAATGAGAAATAAGAATGAGGAGCTCGTTGCTTGTTTTTTGGGATAAAAAGACCACTTACTCTATTCGTTCGGATAAAACGTACGCTGGTAACGAACGGGTGATAATTTTTGCAGACATGGAGATCCGAATCCGTGATAGCGCGTCTTCACGTTTTCGGAGATGATGAAGAGAGATGAGATTTTTACTTGAGTGCGCGAATGAAGTTTGTGGATTCGGTTGGATCACGATTTGACGGATGATTATTGAAAAAATGATTGCTGAGAAACGCGATGGGCAAACGGACTTTTATTAAAGAGAGCGTCATTCAAGCGTCGCCGGAGCGTGTTTTCGCGTTTCACGAACTGCCTGACGCCCTTCAACGATTGACGCCACCATGGGAATCTGCACACATCATCCAAGCCGCGCCCGATATCAAGGTTGACTCACGGGCGATCATCGAGACGCGTATCCTTGGTCTATTCACGACGCGATGGGTGGCCGAACACACGGTGTATGATCCACCGTATAGGTTTGAAGACGTGCAGGTTGAAGGTCCGTTTCGAAGTTGGCGTCATCGCCATCTCATCAAAACGCACGCAGCGGGCGCGGTGTTACGTGACGAGATCGAATACGAACCACCACTCGGCTTCATCGGCCAACTAGCCGCACCTCTAATAATTGTGCCCCGCCTCCAACAACTCTTCGACTACCGTCACGCCGTCACTCGCGAGTGGTGTGAAGCTGCTTAGACAGCATTCAAGGATTTTTTCTCAGGGCGTCGCTCCAAGCACACCGCACCATTCGGTCGTCAACGATCCCGGAAGTGACTCGAAGCGTAATTCATCAACGTAACACCAGCCCCACTCTTCACCCGGTTCAATGGATTTGACTAACGGGTGATTGGTGGAATGAAAATGCTTAGCCGCGTGCATGTTCTTTGAGTCGTCGCAACAACCCACGTGACCGCAGGTGAGGCAAAGCCGCAAGCGAAGCCACCGGTCACCGATTTTCAAACACTCTTCACAGCCGTTCGGGCTTCTCGAAGTAACATCGCCAATTTCAAACAAATGCGAACAGCAGTTCATTATTGAAATCCTCCCGATGTAAGTAAACCCCAAACTCACCAGAGTGGCTGCGTGGTCACTAAGTCATCGGAAGCATCTTGCGCCTGTTCTTTTTCTCTCGAAACCCCAGATCGTGCGACTGTAAGATCACTCGATCGAGGTAGCGTTTATCACTTGCATGACATATTTAACGTTTCTGCACAGATTTGGACCATCAGCCTGATGTGCCAGTACCGCTCAATGACGGATTGGCGCGAGTTTTAGGATTTTCCTTTGTCATGCTGATTGGTCTTTACTCAAATGGTAGGTTGTATCGAGAACCTGATACATCACGATATCGAGTGTTTTTTACCTACTACTTTTGAGAAGCCGCCATACCACCAACGTGGTAAACGAACTCTGCTGCAAGCTTTGCTGTGTTCTTGAGAGTACAAGCGAGTGGCATACAAGTGGACGGTAAGACTCGGCGAGCTCTTCGCTCTCGACACCAACAGCCGCAAGCTATGGAAATTGGACAAGATATGCCTAATGTCGTCGATCGCTAGCCGAGTTGTAGTTCCTTGAACTGGAAGGATAATCCTGTATTTCTGCTCTCCGCCGGCGTCGACGCATTGCAAGTTCACTTATCTTCAACTCAACATGTTCAGACTGAAAGACCTACTTGTGCGAATGTGTATGTCACATTTATCCCATGTAGGATTCTTCGTCCCGCAACGCTTCACGAACCGTAACCGAGTCCACATGATTGATGTCTAGAACCGCCACTGTCGCACGACCGATTGCGGTCTTACCGCGCAGCAAGAGGCCATCCCAGGCAAAGTGATCATCCCATCCGTCAACGCGCGGATTGAAGAGCGGTGTTAACTCGCCTGTCTGTGGATCAAGGCCGGCGATGTTCGGTCCCTTGCGAAGGTTGCAGGAAAAACATGCCCACGCCAGGTTCTCAGACTTGCTCTAGCCGCCGTGCTTCTGCGCTACGATGTGGTCGATATGAAAAGGGAGCTCGCTTGCGGATTCTGGGAAGAGACAGTATTCGCAGCGCCTGGCTGCGCGGTGACGAACTTCGAGCTCGAGCGTACGGCTTAGACGCACCATCTCACGCAGGAGAAGTTTGCAGCGAACGCCGAGCCCGCGATTTCATTAATTCGAGCAACTTGCCGATATGTCGATAGTGCTCCAGAGCTTCTGACTCTTCGTTCGTGAGCGCTCCTGCCTTCGCCTTTTCGAGCAAGGCAGTCATGCGCTCTCGGTCCGTGTCGTTGAAGCCTATTCGTAGAATTGCTTCAGCGGCCGCAGGTGACCAATCACCGGAATCCGGCTGGATCACCCGACTGAGAATAGCTGCTTCACTAGTTTCAAGTTGAGCACTCATAGATCTGTTTTTTAGCACATCGCGCTACCGCGGAGACAATCAAGTGGGGTTAGCGTTAGGCTAACACAACCTTATCACGACAGTCGCAAATCAAATCAAGATTCAGAGCCCAGCTCTCGTAGTCTTAGCAGATTAAGCATATGTTTCTCGAGAGTGAAAGTTTGTATCCAGCTAATGAAGGGCCAGATTGGATAATCTATCTGAAGCGTGAGGGTGAGCGTACCGCTCAGCGCGGGTGGGCGCTAAAATGTTGCAGTGACGAACATAGAGAGAAAAGGAGCAATGCGATGCATATCCTGGAACATTTGTTTCTGGTCGGCGAGTTTCCCGTGCGAGCCCACCTGCTGTCAGGGTTAACGCTCGAGCAAGTCACACTATGTCCCGACGGCGCGTCGCACTCGATCTACGAGGAGCTGTGGCACGCTGTGGGGTACCAGCAGAGTATCATCAAGCCGGGCGACCCGGCCGGCGACTTGTACCCGAGCGCGGTGCCGGAGCATGAGCACCAATGGCACGACTTGGTGGGAGTGTTCCTGGAGGGCGCTCACGCTGCGGCAGCGTTAGAGCAGGCGCCTGAGCGGTTGGCGCGTGAGGTAGAGCCGGGCGTGACAATGGCCGACGAGCTGTACTGTGTGGCAGTGCATAACGCATATCACCTTGGCAAGATCGTTGCGTTGCGGCAGCGGATAGGCGCGTGGCCGCCCACGACAGCGTCGGAGGGGTCGTGACCGCAGGCTGGGACGCCGCCCAACTAGCGATTGCACCGGACGCGGTTGAGGAATGAGTTGACTAATAATTTGACATTGGACGCTGAGTTTAAAGGGTGAAATAGGTCGTACAATCACGACGTTCGAACAACACCCGATGATTAAGACTTCAGTCGCGAGTTCACCGGTTCAGATGAAAGCGCAAAGTTTAGTACGTGCGCCGCAGGCTAGTTGAGGCAGAGGCATTCGACACCGGCGATTTCTACTTTGATAGTTTCGGGCAATGCTTCTAACTGAGAAATTTTTAGAAGGGAGGACAGGATTGACAGGTTGATCTTACAAGTCCTGTCAATCCTGAATCCTGGCAAACTGACTTACCTGTTAGGCGTTTTCACCTCCGAATAAATTCACAAGAGGCGTCGCAATCGAAATCACATTCGAGTACGCTGAATTGCCGGCTCCATTAAACGCACTCACTCGATAGCTATACCACGTATTTCGAGTAAGGTTCCTATCATTGAACGTCGTCGTTCCCGGACCCACCTGTACAACAGTCCAAGCGATGAAGTTGCAATTAAATCCCTGACAACGCTCAATACTAAAACCGTCGCCACCATTGCCTGACCACGTCAAGCCGATGAAATTCGTTGACAGCGCCTCTCCACCGAATGGCTCGCGGCATAGGGGACAGGGTGGATTCCCACCCTCCTGTGACACGCTGTGCGTCAAACCCGCAATCGTTAATGAACCGACTTTTGAGCGAAGGGTGGCATTAACAGAATAGTTCACTGTGCCACTGCCCGAGCCACTAGCGCCGGAAGTGATTTTAATGAACAAGTTGTTGCTCACAGCAGTCCAATTGCAACCAGCTTGCGTAGTCACCGTCACGCTTCCTGTTCCCCCCTCCGCCTCAAAGCTCGCGCTCGTCGGATTGATCGAGAAGGAACAAGCGCCTCCGCAGCCTGAGGGCAAGTCAGTTGCGGCAACGTGAGTTGTGCCATCGTTACCCACCGCCGACACGCCCATGCCGTGACGTGCAAACACGGTCCAGATCGCGCAGCGATTTGCTCCGCTGTTCAGGTTCTGATCGGCCTGAAGAATACCGTCGCGTGCGTTCAGGAATGATGGACGAGTAGGCGTGAACTTCATTCCGTTGAGCACAAGACGGTCTGTTATCGCGGCGCCAAGCCGCGTTCGCAAATCCCAAAGCGTTGCGGCCCAGACTTCGCCGTCAGCGTGAACTGACCCTCCTAAGGGGTCAACTTGGAGGTCGGCGTAAGAGTCGTGCACGGCCGCGGCCGGAACTGAATATGCAGCGCGTCGAATGCCGTTTGGATTATTGGTGACGTACTCGCCAACCGCACCATCGTTGTTGATGGTGAGGGCCCAGTAGTCAGACCAGCCTTCACCCATTGCGCCCGACTGTATGCCGCTCAACCCAGTAGGGCCATTGCCGATAAGCCGGCTTGAGATGCCGTGCCCGTATTCATGGAACACCACATCGCCATCAACCGAACTATCGCGGTCAGGATTGGGCGCTATGAACAGAAACTGTTGCATGCGCGGACGCGAACCGTCAGGCGGTGTGGCGAAGTTTGCATTGTTTATTCCCGAACCGTCCTGTGCTTCTGCTCGAACTGAGTCGTTTCCGGTACCGCCACGACCGAAGTTGTTTACCTGAAAGTTGCGCGACGTCTCGGTAAAGCCAAGGTTGTACGAGAAGTCGTGCATGACGTTGTTGTAGTAAAAAAGATTTGTCACCACAGCGGCCTGCTGTGTTCGCGGGTCGACTGTAGTGGAGAAAGGAAAGGTGAAGTTCTGCGTCGCCGACGAAGCATGGCCGTTTGACAGGCCCGAGCTGTTGTTAGCATCCGGCACGTTGTCAGCGTTGGTATCGAGGTACGCCTCGACGTTGTTGCCGGTGGTTACGGTCGAAGTTCCCATCCATCCGGCGGCCGTGTTGATGACGGTGTCGCCGACGAATGAAACGAGTTGGCGTGCGCCTTTGTCAGGCGCTTCGGTGTAAACAGTGCCTCGCGCTTGATGCACGTAAAGATTGTGACGAAGCATAAGCTCGCCGGTGTAAGCGTCGAGCAGAATTTCATACCACTCTTCCGGGCCGACTTCTGCAAAGACGTGCCAGGCTAATCGACTCTCATCGCCGACTCTCACGACGACCTGTTCTGAGAGTACGTCCTCGAGATTTACATCGATGGGATTGGCGAAGCGAGACATTTCCGTCGGCGACTGTCGAGCATGAGTCTCGACAAAAGATGCGAAGACATTTCTGCCCGCATGTTCAAACGCTTTCGCGATGGCCCTTGCTTCGTTCAACGCTCCCTCGCGGCTGAGTGGTGGACCATCAGCCAGAAATCCCTGGCGTACATTGAGTACTTCGCCGTTCTTATTGACGACAACCTGGACCTGTCCTTCAAACACCTTCAGACCGCCGACGGTCTGCGTGTAGTTGAGGAAGCTAGTTCCCTGATCGTTGTCTTCGTTTTCGAGTTTCAACTCCTGGATGCCGGCGCGTGAAAGGCCGAAGAGCGAGTTATGCCCCTCGAGAAATCTGCGAGCGATGTTATCGGCGGTATCCGATTGTGGTTCTGAAAGCGCGGCGCCATCGATGAAGAAGTTCTTCATCGCGCCGGTGTCGTTAACTACTGCGCGAAGATTTGCCGCCTTCTCAGCTCCGATCGACGAACGGAATTGATCGACCGCGGCAGCTCGGGAGCGAGTGCGTGCGTTTTGAACCGCAGCTTGCTTGCCGTAAGTTGAATTAAGGTCCATGTCAACAAACTCGCCACTGTCATGCAGGCGAATGTCAAAATTTGGTAGTGCGTTGCTTTTTGGTGATCCAGTTGACGTTTGTTGTGGTGCAGCGTCTGACTTCCATAACGGTAAGACTATGGCGGCAGCGGTCACAGCGAGAACTGTGAAGATGAAAATCTTACGAATCATTTTGTGTCTCCTTTGGCTTTGATTGAGAGGTAAGGCAGCACTCGCCCGTGAAACTTGTAGAAGGTGGAACCTCGTCCACCCATGGTTTTGATCAGGTGAGAATGCTAGCTTGTCTTTTTATTAGCTATTGGTTGAGCATCTACAATAACGGTTTGACGCTCTGCACCCAGGGGTGGTTTGTAGAGGGCCGCAATGATGAGAGGAATTGCCAGTATGCCAACACTCAAATCTTAAAATCCGTGTCTTCATAGTCGCCTCCCGAAAGATTTAGTGACGATCGACAGCATCGATTAGCAGCTCCAGTCTGCTTTCGGAGTGCTTGCGCTGACGGGAGAAATTGAGTGTTGTTTTGTTTCGAAGTGATGGTGAGTCATTCCCTACTCCTATTCAAAGAGAGAGTCTAACGAGTGAGGCTCTCTCTCATCTCTTGAGAATTAGCCGGTCGCACTTTGAAGCGAGCAAGGGTTATGCCATCACGAGTTGAACTCGGGTATAGGGAAATATAAAGGGTTCATTCCATGAAACGGGAATGTGTTTCCAACTGTAGACAAATCCAAGATGAGGTGTGCATTTTTGGACACATTAATGATTTTGTTTTCGTGGGGCGAGAAGTTAGTGATCATTCACATCGTTATTAGCTGGTGGCGAGGTTCTAATGCGCAGAAAACTGGTGCCCCCGGCGCGATTCCAACGCGCGACCTCTCGCTTAGGAGGCGAGCGCTCTATGCAGCTGAGCTACGGGAGCACAGGGTGTGAATCCTAATGGGGAAGCTGAGAAAGGTAAAGCGGGCGAACTCGATATCCTGTTAATCCTGAGAATCTTGTAAATCCTGTTAACAAGATTTACAGGATTAACAGGATTTACAAGATACGGGCGCCAATCAGAATCGAGCGACGAGCTTGAGCGAGCCGATCAAGATTGATACTTGATCAACGAACGCACGTCGTACCCGGATAGCTTCTCGCGGCCGGGGAGGAATTCGAGTTCGACTACAAACACCAGCCCAACAACCGTTCCTCCGAGTTGCTCCACCAGATCGATAACTGCGCGGGCGGTGCCGCCGGTGGCGAGCAGGTCGTCGGCGATGATCACGCGATGGCCGTCGCCGACGGCGTCGCGGTGGATCTGCAAGGTGTCCTGGCCGTATTCAAGATCGTAGGAGATCGACGCGCACTCGGCCGGCAGTTTGCTAGGTTTGCGCACCGGCACGAAACCGGCGCCGAGGTGATAGGCAACGGCGGGTGCAAAAATAAAACCGCGCGCTTCGATTCCGATCACCGAATCAACTTTCTCGCCCTCAAACTCAGCGGCAAGCGCGTCGACCGTGTTGCGCAGTCCTTCAGGATGCTTCAACAAAGTCGTGATGTCATAAAAATTGATGCCGGGCTTGGGAAAGTCCGGCACTTCGCGGATCAAAGATTTTAGATGGTCCATCGTTACTGTTTATCTCTCAATTCGAAATGCGGAATAAGTGCCGGTCGGCTCCAGACAAATCTCTTCTACCTGGTTCACTACGGCCCATTGCGGTCCGGTGGCCAGATCGAGTTTGAAGGCTTCCAAGTTGTTCGCCGGTCCTTCGACTAACGCTTCAACACTTCCATCGTCACAATTGCGCACATAGCCGACCACCTGATGTCTGGCCGCGGCGCGTTGCGCAAAATATCGATACCCAACACCTTGGACTTCTCCTCGTATGAAAAATTTCCGTGCTTCCATGGTCCTACTTACACTTAAAAAGGTCGCCCGGCTTTCCCTTCTCCAACGTAAACGTTTCAACGTCAGAGTCGCCGAGCTTCAACTTTAACGTCATCGTATTGCCCTTGATCGAGCCGCTGTAACTCGCCGGCTGCCGGTTCGGATTATCATCAGCGCGCATTGGTCCACCGCGTTCCGGACTGTGTGTGCCGCGCAAGTTAAACTTGCCTTCACTGTCTATGACGAGTGGTCCATCGATCACGCCGCTGGCACAATCGTATTCAATCGTCGCGGAGTTTGCGCCGACGTTAAGATTTATGTGCTGACCACCCCACACACCTTTGGCAATACGCTGCATCTTCTGAGTCGCCACCGCCAACGAAAAAATCGACAGCAGAACAATAATTAGAATACCGGTTCGTTTCTTACAATACATAATGCTCCGTCGCATTGTAGGACAACGACGCAACAGCGCAAAGCGACCCTCGAGCGAAGAAACTTATTTACAACTCATCGCGTAATAACTCACACTGTCGGGTGAGAACGACCATTCATCCAAATCTGCGTAGCTCAAACTGATTTTTCGTTTAATTGGATTCAGTCACCTTCTCTCTCGCGAGACAGGGTTTGATCCTTCGATCGAACCCTGTTCTCTTATTTTTAGTTTGTTCAAAGTGAGGATGCCCAAAATGCGACGCTTATTTGTGACCTGTCTATCACTGCTCGTGCTGATAGCCAACGTCTCTTACTCCCATGCCAAACCGATCAATATCCCGGTTGTCTATTACAAACTTCCCAACGGTCTGAAGGTCGTGATCTCCGAGGATCACATGGCCCCGGTGGTTACTGTTGCCGTTTATTACAACGTCGGCTTCAGACTCGAACCAAAAGGCCGCACCGGCTTTGCGCACCTGTTCGAACACATGATGTTCCAGGGTTCCGCAAACGTGAAGAAGTTTGAACACGCGAAATTTGTTGAGGCTAACGGCGGCAGCTTAAATGGCCATACCGATTTCGACTACACAAATTATTATCAAACGCTGCCCAGCAATCGCGTCGAGCTTGGTATCTGGCTCGAGTCAGACCGCATGCGCTCGCTCGATATCAGCGAAGAGAATCTCAAAAACCAGCAGGCAGTAGTCAGCGAGGAAGTGCGCGTCAATGTGCTGAATCAACCGTATCAACTCTTCGAGTGGATCAGCCTCTGGGAAAACGCGTTCACGAACTGGAACAACTCGCACAACGGTTACGGCGAACTCGCGGAAATCAACGCCGCCACTATCGAAGACGTGCGCAGCTTCTTCAAAACGTATTACGCACCCAACAACGCGGTGCTGACGATCGCCGGCGACGTTGACGTGAACGAAGTGAAGAAGATGGTTGAGAAACACTTCGCCAACATTCCCACCCAGCCAATGCCTGCCCGCGCCGATCTCAGCGAGCCGGCACAAACGAAGGAAAAACGAGTTTCGCAGACTGACAAACTCGCGAATCTCCCGGCGCTTGCTACCGGCTATCATCTGCCGCCACAAAATTCGCCCGACTTTCCGGCGATGGCCCTGCTGGTCCAAATTCTGCAAGGCGACGACGGCTCTCGCTGGTACCAGCGACTCGTTAAAGAGAAAGAGTTGACACTCGATCTCACGGGTGGACTCAACTACTTCGGCAACGAATTTGACTACACTGGTCCAATGATCATGACCACTCGGACCACCTACAAACCCGGGCGTACCGCTGACGAGATTTTGAAAGAAATGGACTCAGTCACGGCCGATATCAGTTCGAAGGGCATCACTGACAAGGAACTGGCCGATGCGAAGGTCCGTTATCGTTCAAATTTCTACAGCCAGCTCGAATCGAGTTTTGGCAAAACGCACCTGCTGGCAGTGCTGGCTCTCTTCCGCGATGATCCGCAACAGATCAACTCGTTGCTGACACCATTCGAAAACGTCACCGCAGCTCAAGTGAAGGCCGCTGCCGCGAAGTATCTGGTGGCGAGCAATCGCACGGTGATCGATCGCGTTCCGGAAGCAAAGGCACAACCCAAGTCGGGCCAATGAGGTCATGAAAGGCGTAACTATGAAAACACTACTCGCGATAATACTGTTCACCGCCACGGCATTTGCACAGCAGAAGACTGCGCCACCACCTGGACCAGCCCGGCCGCTGAATCTTCCCAAGGTCACCGAAAAGAAACTAGCCAATGGTCTAACCGTGGTGCTGGCTCCTTTACCAAACGTTCCCAAGGTTTCGACGATACTGACCTTTCGTTCCGCTACCACCGCGAGCGATCGTGAGGCCCATCCAGGCATTGCCCAGATCGCTGCCTCAGTAGCAAACGAAGGCACCGACACACGTACCAGCAAACAGCTTAAAGAAGACCTCCGCTCGATCGGCGGCTCGCTGTCTCTCGGCAGCGACGCCGACTCGACCACGATGTCGGGAGCCGCCCTCTCAGAGTATTCCGCCAGGCTGTTTGAATTGATGAGCGACGTGGCCCAACATCCGGCTTTTCCGGAAACGGAAGTGAAGCTGGCCCAGGAAAACACGATCCAGCAGATTCGCGGGCCCGCTCCGATCCGGGTTTTCTCGTCAATGAACGTTTTCAGAAAGCAGTCTTCGGCAATCATCCATACGGATTCGTCTTACCGGATGAGAAATCGATTAGTGCTTTGACGCGCAACGACCTGCGAGCATTCGTGACGAAGTTTTACATCCCGAATGCAGCTCACCTGGTCGTCGTCGGCGATATTGATGTGGATAAGACCTTCGCCGACATCGAAAAGGCTTTTGGCGGGTGGAAAAGCGGGACCGTACCGGCTGACGAAAATCCGGCGGTGCCAAAACGTGATAAGCGTCACATCTATTTCGTGAATCGCCCTGGCTCAATTCAGTCGGCGATTTACATCGGCAACGTCAGCATTCCGCGTAAAGATAAAGACTACTTTGCGATTCGAACGGCCGATACGATCTACGGTGGTTCGTTTTACTCGCGACTCACGCGCAACATCCGCGAGTCGAAGGGGTACACGTATTCGCCGTTTAGTTCGTCAAGCACGCGTTTGAAGACGGGATCGTTTCTGGCCGGCGCTTTTGTGCGCAACGAGGTAACGGGTCCAACACTGTTGGAGATCTTCTATGAACTGGATCGCATGCGGGTGTTGCCGGTTACGGATGAAGAACTGAGTGCGGCGAAGGAATACAGCACCGGCAACTTCTCGGTCGAACTGGCAAGCCAGTCTGGCCTCGCGGGTCGTATCAACTCGGTCTACACCTATGATCTCGACAAGAGCTTCATCAACGACTTCCGACCAAAGATCGAAGGCCTGACCGTTGCGGATATTCAGAAGGCGGCGGCTAAGTATTTCGATACTTATCGGGCGGCGATTGTGATTGTCGGCGATTGGGAAAAAGTTAAAGACCAGGTGACACCGTTTGGTGATGTCACGATCTACGACGCTGAGGGAAATGTTGTAACCAAGTAGCTAGATCCATCCACAGATTACACAGATGATCTAATCTGTGTAATCTTTTGATTATTCAGCAGGTTTTCTCACGCGGCGGCGCGGCGGCGCAGCGACAGATCGCCTCACACTTTTCGACGATGCGGATGTTGTTTCCCACGCGGCGGCCCAACGGAAATCGCAGCTCGTCGCTGCGCCGTTGCGCCGCCGCGTGGGAAATCCTCTTTTATGACACAGATTTCGCGAACTTTGCTGTTGCCGCTGTTAAAAACGTCTCGCGTAGCTTTTCATCATTCACATTCGCGGCGATTGCGTTGACGATCTCAGCAGCACGCGCTCTCGATTCTTCCGCTCCTGCTTCGTCACCCATCCGCGACTTCAAACGCGCGCGCCCCGCATAAACCTTCCACGCCACCAGCGGTGATGGATATTGCTCAAACTCAGCTAACGCAGCCTCGAAATGTTTGTCGGCCTCAACGAGTTCGCCGGCCTTGATCGAAATGCGCGCCATCAGGTTGTGGGCCACGGCGATGTATTTGTGAACTTCATGATCAATGGCCGTGGCATGCAATCTTGAAACAAACTCACGCGCTTTATCGAGATCGCCTTTCTTCAACCAATGTTCCGCCATGGCCGCTTCAAGACGAATGTTGTAGCGCCAGCGGAACCACGCATCGCGTTCAAAAATGTCTCGCACCTGATGAAACGCTGCGGCGGTTTGCTCGGGCTCTCCCGCCTGCGTGTGATCGATGCCGCGATTGATCAACGAATTTGCTTCGGCTTCGAGTACGTGGTGACGTCGCGACACCTCAATTCCCTCTTCGTTGTAAAAACGTGCCGATTCGAAGTCGAAGAGTTCGCGGTAGATCCACCCAATGCAGTTTGGGAATCGCGGATGCCAGAATAGATCTCCGTTGCATCGCGCTTTTTCCATCGCTTCGTTCAACGTCGCGAGCGAAGCAGACATCTTTCCCTGATTCCCCTGCGATAAACCGAGGAAGAAGAACGACGTCAACATCAAAAATCCGTCGCGCAGCTCCGCAGCCAATCGCAGCGCTTCAGTCGTCAATTCAACTGCGTTCGCGTATTCAGATTGGAAGAAGTGCAAACAGCCGCGCCACGTCAAGCCGCTGCACAAACCCGGTTTGTGATTGAGCCGGCGCGAGGTCGCGACCACTTCATCCAGCAACACCCTTGCTTCTTTCAGTTCGCCATAGCAAAGATGTTTCAAACCGATCAGAAACATCGTCTCGACGCGAAGCTTTTCATCCCCGGAACGTTCGGCGACTTCCAGGGCTTCACTCGCGCGGGCCACGGTCTCGTCCAGCTTATGTGAAAAGAAGAGCGTCATCGTCAACGCGTTAAGCGCCGTTGACTGTAGCTCGAGTGAGTTGAGCGCACGGGCCTGGTCCAGCATGTTGGCGAAATCTTTGGCCGCCTGTTCGAAGTTGCTCAGGGCATGAGTCACCGTGCCGCGTTTGTGATAGAGCGTGGCCAGATGTTCGGGCTGTGATTCCTCAGCAAGTTTCTGGACCAAATTCAGCGCCTGCGAGTAGTGCTTCTCGGCTTCGGCATAGCCATAGAGTTTGGCCGCGTGATCGCCCGCGTGAATCAGATACTCGACTGCGCGAGGAAAATCGCGTCCCTGCTCGAAGTGTATCGCCAGTTGAGTGGCAATCTGCGGCGCACGCTTGCCGTAATGACGTAACAACTGTTCGCCGGCCTGCTGGTGCAGCAGCATGCGTCGTTTGTTAACCAGGTCGCTGTAAAGAAAATTTTGATAGAGCGCATGAGCGAATCGATAACGCGTGGCCAGCGTCCCATCCGGCAACTCTTCCTCACCGCGTATCTCGATCAAACGATGACTCTTGCTGATGCGAGCGAGCGATTCTTCAAGATCGATCTCATCAACGCCAAGCAGCGTGGCGGTTACGCTTGAAAGAAATTCGGTGCCCTCGACGCTTGCATACTGAAGCGCTCTTCGCTCTTCCGGCTCCAACGCGTCGATCTTCTTGCTGATCATCGCGCGCACGCTTTCAGGAGCCGCGAGATCCATCTCCGAGAGTGGCCGGACCAACGACCAGCGTCCATTCACTTTCGCAAGATCGCCGCACTCGCCGAGATACTGCAACAAGTTTGCCGCAAACAGCGGATGACCCTCAGTCTTCTCGTGAATCAGCTCAGTCAGTTCGGCCGGAAAGTCGTTGGGAGAGAACGTGACGTCAACATATTCGGAAATATGCTGGCGATTCCACGAGCCCAGCGCCACCTCTTCGCAAAGGTTATGCGCCTTCATCTCCGCCTTGTAACTTTTCAACGGATGACCGCTGCGTTCAACATCCTCGGGGCGAAAGGTGCCGGCGATCAGTAAACGCTGCGTGCCGATGCGTTGCGAGAGATGACGCAAAAGATCGGCACTCGACGGATCGGCCCAATGCAGATCTTCGAGTAACAGAACGATCGGAGTCGCGCTCGAAAGCATGCTGAGCGCGTCGCCCATCTCGCGCATCATGCGTTCCTTGGTCGCGCCGATCGTTTCCTGTTGCAGTTTTTCCAGCGAACCGCTTGTAGCAAATGCAGTCGGTAGCTCCATGCACCACGTCGGCGCGTAAGTGCGCATCACCGCCGCGATACGTTCGCGACCCGGCGCCTGCAGCAATCCTCCCATTGCATCAAGAAACGGCAGGTAAGCTTCGCCCGTACCGTAGTGCTCAACGCAACGGCCACGCGAGATCAAGATTCCGCCCTGCTGTTTTCGGGCGCGGCGTAGAAATTCATCGGAGAGCGACGTCTTTCCGATGCCGGGTTCACCGGTTATGAAAACAATGTGCCCCTTGCCTTCCACCGCCTGTTGCAACAGACCGTCCAGCTTGCGCATTTCCGATTCGCGACCAACAAACGAAGGCCCCGACCGATCGATCAAATCTGAATCGTAAACAATCGGTATTCCCGCCCACGTTCCCGTGATCGATCCGCGCAGGCTGCGAAGCGCGTCCGCCATTTCGCTCGCCGATGAATAACGGTGCATGCGATCTTTGGCGAGTGCGCGTTCGATGATCAGATCGAATTCGCGCGGCAACTCCGGACGCAACTTGCTGGGCGGCGGTGGATCAACAGCCGCGATCGCGTGCATGATCGCGAGCACACTGGGACCAGTAAACGCGCGCGTCCTCGTGGCAGCTTCGTAAAGCACACTTCCTAACGAGAAGATTTCCGAGCGCACATCGAGAGTTTCGCCACGCGTCTGTTCCGGAGACATGTAAGCCGCCGTGCCGAGAACGATGCCGGGCCCGGTAAGATTTGCCGCCAGCGTTAACGCTTCGCGATCGATCTCTTCGGTGCTGACACGAACCATTTTGGCGAGCCCGAAGTCAGCCACTTTCGCTACGCCTTTCGGCGTGATTAAGATGTTGGACGGTTTAATATCGCGGTGGATAAGTCCAACCGAGTGTGCGGCTTCGAGAGCGTCGGCGACTTGAATTCCGATATCGAGCAGCGACGTCAACGACAATGCACCGTTAAGCGTCAGGTGCGACGTCAACGTTTCACCTTCGACAAACTCCATCACGATAAAGTCAGTGCCGTCTTCCTGTTCGATGGCGTGAATCGTGACGATGTTTGGATGGTTCAGAACTGACGCCGACTGCGCTTCCGCCAGCAACCGGCGTTTGGCGGTCTGGTCGCGCGTGGCGTCGGGTGCGAGCAGTTTGACCGCAACGTGCCGCCCGAGTTTGGTGTCTTCGGCGCGGTACACCTGGCCCATGCCACCCTCACCAACTTTGTTGAGGATGCGGTAATGAAGCAACTGGCGCTCTACCTCGACCGAACTCATCGCGACTCCAGGTTTGTCAGGCTCGGACTGATAAGATTCCAAAAATAAACGCGCAAAGTCGCGGCTTTTTGGGTCACAAGATGAAAAATCTTGTAAATCATGTATATCTTGTTAATCATGTGAACCGGTTTTACAGGATTACAAGATTTTCAGGATAAACAAGATGAAACCCACAAAACTCATAGCCCTGGCATTGTTACTGTTCCTCCAGTCGGCGAGTGCGGTGCGCCAGGAATCCTCCAAACCGATCACGCTAACCGATTGCAAAATCGACGAATTCGCCGCCAAGTGTGGAACGCTCGAGGTCTGGGAGAATCGCGCGACGAAGAAAGGCCGGAAGATAAATCTGAGGATTGTGGTCTTTCCGGCGACCGGCGAACCACGCGAACCCGATCCATTTGTTTATTTTGCCGGCGGACCTGGTTCGGCAGCGACGGAGGATGCACTGGGCATCGCTCCCGCCTTCGCCGAAATTCGCAAGCATCGCGATCTGCTATTTGTGGACCAGCGCGGCACTGGCGGATCACACGGGCTCGATTGCTCCCTTTTCAATCCCGCCGATCTGCAAAGTTACTTCGGATACTTTTTCCCGCTCGAGGAAGTTCGTAAGTGTCGAACCGAACTGGAGCCCAAGGCAGATCTGAAGCTCTACACCACCACGATCGCGATGGACGATATGGATGAGGTCAGGGCAAGGCTCGGATACGAAAAGCTCAATCTCTTTGGCGCTTCATACGGCACTCGCGCAGCGCTCACGTATCTCAAGCGTTATCCACAGCGCGTACGCACCACGATGTTACAAGGAGTTTCGCCAACAAATCATTTCCTGCCCGGCGATTATCCGATTCAAACCGAGCGAGCGCTTCAGGGAGTGCTCTCGGAGTGCGTGGCCGATAAAGTTTGCAACGAGACGTTTCCAAACATAAAAGAGAAAGCGAAAGCGGTTCTCGCTCAACTGATCAAAGGTCCGGTTGAAGTTGAGATTCCCAAACCTAACTCCACCGAGAAAGTTAAAGTTAAACTCTCTCGCGATCTGGCGGCGGAAGCGATTCGCTACATGTTGTACAACCCCGTTTCTGCCGGTCGCATTCCGCTCGTGCTGAATCTTGCCGCCGAAGGTAATTTTGTGCCCCTGGCGCGCACGGCACTCTTCTATCGCACCAATCTGGTCGGAACCGGCAGTAACGGTATGTATCTTACGGTGACGTGCGCTGAGGATCTGCCGTGGATCAAACCCGGTGAAGGCGAGCGAGCAGCCGTTGATACTTTTCTCGGCGATTATCGACTGCGCCAGCAACGCGAAGCGTGCGCACTTTGGCCACGGGCGGAGACCGAGAGAGATTACTCTGGGCCAATCCGATCGGATGTGCCGGTGTTGATAGTGACGGGAAACTGGGATCCGGTAACGCCTCCCTCCAACGGCGATCGCGTAGCGAAGACGTTAACCAACAGTCTTCATCTCGTGGTCCCGAGCGGAGCACACGGGCTTAACGGTCTCGATGGCAGCGATTGCGTCAATCGCCTCATGCGCGAGTTCGTCGAAAGTGGAACCAACAAATCCCTCGACACCACGTGCGTGAAGAGCATCCGGCGCAAAGGCTTTCAACTGAAGTTTTGAGATTGTGCTTTTTGTGCCTTCTTGTGGCCACAAAAAGCTCAAAACAATCCTTATTGGCTATGCAAGTGACGTGTCAAAGTTGCCAGAATGGGATGGCTGACGATGCGCAGTTCTGCGGTAGTTGCGGGATGGCGACTGCGCGTCACGCGAGTGATGCCGTCACTCAACGTTATGGCGAAGAAACCAGAACCGCTGCGCCCAGAATAACAGACGATCGCCACGCTCCAGATCCGCGCATTGGTCTCGTTCTTGATTCAAAGTACAAACTGATCGAACCTCTCGGCGAAGGCGGCATGGGCTGCGTGTTTCGCGCACAACGACTTCACATCGGCGACGAAGTAGCAGTGAAACTGTTGCATCGCGATCTCGTGCGCGAGAGATTTGCGCTCGAACGTTTTCGTCGCGAGGCGCGTGCAGCCGCGATGATCCGTCACGCAAACGTCGTGAGTATCCACGACTTTAGCGACGGCAGCGGCGAAGCAAGCGAAGCTTACATCGTGATGGAGTTGGTCCAGGGTGTTTCGCTCGGCAACCTGCTGCGTCGCGAAGGAAGAATGCAGCCAACCCGCGCTGTAAAACTGATGCTCAAAATCTGTGCCGGCGTTGGCATGGCCCATAGCCAGAAGTTATTGCACCGCGATCTTAAGCCTGACAACGTAATCGTGATTCCACCAACTCACGAAGGCGGTGAAGAATGGGCCAAGGTAGTTGATTTTGGCCTCGCAAAGGTAAGCGATCTCGCGACCTCCGCGGCGCTCACGCAAACCGGCGCCGTTGTCGGCACGCTGTATTACATGTCTCCCGAGCAGTTCAGCGGTGAAGAGCTCGACGCGCGCGCGGACGTTTACAGTTTGGGAGCGATGTTTTACGAGATGCTGACCGGTGTGCCGCCGTTTCGGTCCGACCATCTTGCGGGACTTATCTCGAAACATCTTCACGAGCGCCCACCAGCGCTACCGCCATCGCTCGAGGTGCCACGTGAACTCGAATCGATTTGCATGCGTGCACTCGCGAAGGACCGTAACGAGCGGCCGTCAGACGCGTTTGCTTTGGGACGCCAGCTTCAGGATACGGTGACTCAAAAGATCTATCAGTCGCCGGTCGTCACCCGGCGAATTTCGCCGCTGAAATGGCTTCTCGCGGCGGCTTTAGTTTTAGCCGGACTCGTCATCACGGTTGCGATTGGCATCTTTGTTGGCTTTGGCTGGAACGGGATTCCAACCAACAACAACACACCTACGGTCGTTTCCACCTCAACCGAGGATCTGCGCGGCACGTGGGCCGGAACTTACGGACCGAGTGGCGTCGCTTCCAAACTCACCATCAACCATCACGTCGGAAACAATCTCGACGGCGTGTTGGAACAAGGTGCTTTTCGCGTCGCCTTCAGAGGAACTTACGATCCCGAGACGCGAACCTTGACGATGACGCAAACTGAAGTTTTAAGCGGCGAAGGTTGGAGCCTCGGCGAAGACATCGGCAAACTCTCCACTGACGGAAAGAAGCTAAGCGGCACTGGCAAGGATGCTTTGGGCGGTTCTTTGAATATCATCTACCTGTGGACGTTTACAAGAGAATAGGCCACAGATTTACGCGGATGAACACGGATAAGAAATTTTTCTTAATCCGTGTCCATCCGTTTAATCCGTGGCAACAATTAGTTCAGTAACTGAAGCCCAAGGATCTGTTCGAGGATTGTACCGAGAATGCTGTAACCCCCATTCGAGTAGCGGCCGTAGTTTGAGCGACTGTAGTAACCATCCTCATAACCACGTCTGAACCCTTCACGGAAGTAGTGCTGATACTCGCTCAGATCGACGTAATAGCCGTCGTAACCGTAGCTCGCATCCTGATAAGCATAAGCTTCCTGAGCATCAAAGCCGTATCCATCCTGACGGTCAGCCTGTCCGGCGGCGAAGCCTTCGCGATAACCATCGTTGACGGCGCGCTGCAACATCTCCGCGCCATAGCGGTTGGTTTCGTAATAGCTGTTACCTCGACGATAACGGTAGTTGTACGGCCCGTAATCGTTATAGCGCCACTGCTGCAACCGCAACTGATCGCGACGTAACTGCTCCAGATAACGTTGCTGATAACGCAACTGATTTATGCGGCGCTGCTGTTCGAGCAATCGCTGGCGCTGGTTGCTGTAATTCTGCCGGCGCTGCCATTCCTGACGATAGCGTTCGGCACGCTGTTGCTGTTCCGACTGCCAATTGCGCTGGCGGTTGTTGTTGTTATTCCAGTTGCCATCGCGGCGGCCATCCCGATCCCGGTCGTCATCACGCCGGCCATTCCAGTTTCGATCGCGATCACGATCCGACTGCTGGCGACGCTGCTGCTCGAGTTGTTGCTGCTGCTGTTGGCGCTGACGTTGCAACTCAAGGTCGCGGTTTTGCTGTTGTTGCTGGCGCTGTTGCTGCCAACGCTGATCGCGTTCCTGCGACTCCCGCACCTGGTTCTGTCGTTGCTGCTGCCCGCGATCTTCTCGCTCACGCGACTGCCGGATCTGCTCCTGTCGCTGCTGCGGATTGTTGTTCTGTTGCTGCTGGCGCTGTTGCTCCCAACGCTGCTGCCGTTCCTGGCTATCGCGTTGTTGCTGTTGGCGCTGCTGTTCCCAACGCTGTTGGCGTTCCTGACTGTTGTCTGGTTGTGCCTGGCGTCGTTGTTCCGAGCGCTGTTGCTGTTCGGCTTGACGCTGTTGCTGCGCCGCCTGGCGTTGTTGTTCGCGGTTTTGTTGTTCCGCTTGTCGTTGCTGCTGGCGTTGTTCACGCGCAGCCTGGTTTTCCTGACTCCGCTCTTCACCGCGGCCGCGTCTTCCCTGGGCATTCGCGAGGTCACTCGCTCCCAACAACGCTGCGGATATCGCGAGAGATAATCCTAGTGTTTTGAAATTCTTCATTAAAGATCCCTTTCTATCGTGCCGCGGAGAGAGAGTGGTCGACACTGGACCTTATAGCAACGGCTATTCCACAAAATAGCAACGGCTATTCCACAAAAGAAATTGAGATAAGACGCGCGAGTACGTTCAAAGGACGGAACGTTTTGATTCACCTACTAACGATATGGGTTAAGAAATCTCAGCCACAGGTGACACCAATCAATACAAATCAGTGTTAATGCGTGTAATCCGGGGCTGAAAACTTCCGCCCTGTTGCGATCGCCTAGCGATTCCGTCACAGCCTGCCTGCGGGCATGGTGCTTGCCAAATTCCTCGTGAATACAATTTGAGGGGGCTTTATGAAGAACCTAAAAGTGTGGCCACACCTCACAATCATCGCGGTGGTGATTGCCGTTGTGGCGGGCGTCGGCGTAGCGATGTGGATGAAGAATGAGAGCACCGCATCGGCGGAAGCAATTCCAAACGCTGCCCGCATTCAACGAGTGGAAGGTCAGGTGGCACTCGATAGCACCGATGCCGGGGACGCGCAAACCGAGCAATGGGTTGCAGCAACCGACAACCAACCGGTTTCAGTTGGCGACCGCGTTTACACACGCGAAAATTCGCGTGCGAGTCTGGCATTTACCGGACGCAATTTTGCGCGGCTCAACCCCAACACATCGCTTGACGTGTTGACGCTAAACGACGAGCGCACGCAGCTCGCTTTGCGTGACGGCTCGGCGATGTTTGACGTTGGTTATCTCGACTCGGGAGATATGTTTGAAGTAGCGACGCCTTACGGCGCCGTCGATTTTGAACAACCCGGTCTGTACAACGTCGGCATCGACAACGGCCAGGTGCTGGTGTCAGTGCTGAGCGGATTGGCGCAGGTGGTTGGAATGGGCGGCAGCGGTCGCATCGACAAAGGTGAAATGTTGACACTGATTGGCTCGACCGCGGCTGACGTCGTGCTTTCACAGCTCGACGGGCGCGATGCGGGTTATGCGGTTGATGACTATTACTCCTATCAATATCCGCGTTACTACGATGGTCGTTATCGCGATTACAACGTTTATCAAAACGACCCATACTATTTCGATCCTTATCGCCGGAACGTCAGTTACCAGTACGTAAACTCGTACATCCCCGGCCTCAATGATCTCGATTACTATGGCGATTGGAACAATCTCGATGGCTACGGTCACGCGTGGTCACCGCGAGTTGATCAGGGCTGGTCGCCGTATCAGGATGGTTACTGGTACACGGATTACCCGTATGGTCCAACCTGGGTTTCCAGCGAGCCGTGGGGCTATGCGCCTTATCACTATGGTCGTTGGGCCTTCGTCGGCGATCGCTGGTATTGGGTACCGGAATCGTCAACGGTAACACCGGTCTACTCGCCGGCCCTCGTCGCGTTTCTTCCGTTTGGTGGGAACGACGTCGGGTGGGTCCCGCTGGGACCGGGCGACACGTACGTGCCGCATTATTACAGCAACAGTTGGCAGCCTCATTACCTGACGAATGATGATCTGTATCGGCAAGTTGTGAATTTGAACGTGCCGGGTGCAGTGACTGTAGTGAGTGTCGACGACTTCTCGCGAGGTTTTGATTGGAAGCGTGGAAGGAAAGCTGACAAGCACATGCTGGCTTCAGTTAATCCCGTATTAGATCCGTTGCTGGTCACGCCATTGCGAAATGCAGTGGTTAAGTCAGCCTGGGGTCGCGGCAAGATCGACGTTCCGCCAGGTGTCGCGAAAAAACTAAACGACACGACGGTCATTACCAGCACTGCGCCGGTATCGCCGCGATTTCGTCCTGACCTAGCAAAGGCAATGCGAGTTGACACAGCTCCGGGCCGGGCGAAAGGACAGCAGTTTAAGGTGAGAGACGAGCGTCGGGGACGCGGTGCGCCGCAAGCGGCGCAAACCTCGCAGCCGGCTGGTCCGCCGCAGCAAGTGCTGCGTGACTCAGCCGGTTCCCCAGGCGAACAGCGTCGGGTGGATCGCCGTGTGGAACAGGAACAGCGCCGTCAGGAACGCGCGCAACAGCCGCGTAGTCAACAACAGCAGCAGCAGCGTGTTGAACGACAAACGGGCGCGGCCCGAGCGGAGCGTCCGGTGCGCGTGGAACGCCAGCGACAGCAGCAGCCGCAAGGCGAGCGTGTTGCGGCACCACAGCAGCGTCAGCAGCCGCGTCGCCAAGTGACTCCGCAACAGCGACCACAATCGCAACCGCAGATGCGTCGCGATCCTGGTCCGGTTAAGAGTTCCCGACCGGCTCCACAACCGCGGCAGCAGCAAACTGCTCCCGCGTCACGTGCGCAACCGCAACAGCAGCAGCGTGTGAAACCGCAGCAGCAGCAAAAGCAGGAACGCCCGGCTTCGCAACCAGCGCCGGGCGGCGGTAAGGGCCGCGGCAAGAAGCCGTAAATTTAGCCACGGATAACACGGATAAAATCTGATTTAAAATCCGTGTTATCTGTGTTACCGGATTTCGGACAATGATTCGTGGAGGTCAACAGCAAAAATCACACTGAGCGCCTTATCCGTGGAATCCGTGGCTTATTTTATTTCCACAATCGCGAGGCTGCCGGGGGAGATTTGGAGGGAGATGGTTCCGTTGGTGGGATTTAACGAAGTGTCACTGGTCCATTCGGTGGCACTTTTGATTTGTTGACCTGTCAAAGCGATCGTCACATTCACATATGCGCTGCGATCGACCTGGGCCATTCCCTGCTGTGGCTTAAAGACGCCGTTGTTGTTCAGAAGCGTAACGATCCAGCCAGTCGCAGTGCGATTGATCAGATACTCAACGTCGCCAGTGACCTGAACAGGAGTTGCGCCGGCAAATACATGCGTCAACAAATGCGCGACGAAGGGAGTGATGCGTTCGTCTTCGCCAAGCAGATCGGGCAGCGCGACAAAGATCACGTTTCCCTTACCAACCTTGTTCACCGTCACGAGGGGATCGCCGTTTTCAACCGGAACGGTCATTAACGGCGTCGCGCCCTTCAGTTCGACTTTTTCAAAACGGAAGATCTGGCTCTGCAAGTCCTGAGGTTCTTCGCCGGTCGCGAGACAACGAGCGTTGTGAGCTTCGCCGGTCTCATTGAGCAGTCGCACTCCTAAAAGCTGCTCGGGAAGTTTCGCACTTTGTGCCGCATTAACCACGAGCGTACCGCCATTGCGCACGTACTCGTTGAGACGCTGAATCCATTCGTTGGACCACTCCACGCGTCCGCCAACTACCACCGCACGATACGACGGCAACAAGGTATCGATCTTTGAGCGCGTGCCGCGAGCATCAGCGGCGGTCAACACGTCGAAGATATCGCCAAAAACACCGGCGACAAAAGGTTGTCGATCGGCAATCGCCGGTTCACCTTCAACTACCAGCCCGGGATAGTACGCAACTCCAAACAACTCCCGGATCGCACGATCGCCGCGGTCGATCTGCGACACTTCGAATGGCCAGTGCGGATAATCCGTCATCTCAAACCCATGCGCCGGATCGAGCAGAAAAGCGACCGGCGTATACGGCGTGCCGCGATCCGGATGCTTCTCGGCGAAACGCACAAACTCATCAGTGATTCGGCCCAACGGATTTAGCTGGAACGGATGATCGCCCGGGCCCGGTTTGAAGAACTGGTCCTGTCCCTGCTCGAGATAGATCGCCGAAGCGCCCGCCATGTAATAGAGGTAATAACTCTTGCGATACCACGAGAGCGATGGTCCCATGGTTGGACCATAGCGCGAGTGATAAAAGAAGTCGGGCCCGGCGAAATTTTGCTGTTTGGTGAACGTGGTGGCCGTGTCGCCGAAGTTGGGCGCGTGGTAGTAAAGAAATGTGCCGCCGAATTGTCGGGCCGCACCGCGTGTGAACGCGATGCGCATCCCAGTCATCGGCATCACTGCGGCAGTCTCCATACCGAGCAGGTTAACGCCCCACTGGCTCAGGGCATGCGCAAAAGAAGTGCTCGAAGTTGACTGCGCGGGAATCAAACGATCCCACATCGCCCCGGTTTCAGTTTGAAAAGTCTCGCGCCACTTACGCGCGAGCGCATTTGTATAAAACTGTCGATGAGCTTCCAGTAGTTCGCGCCGCGACATAGACGCTGAGACTTTCAGTTCAACTTGCGCAAAGTCCCACACATAACCAACGCTCTCGCCTGACACCCAACCGAGAAACTGATTTTTGAGTTCACCGTTGAGTAGTTGCCACGCAGCCTGTCCGTCAGCTTCATTCAACGTCGCCGCGCCGTAATTAATAAGCACGCCGAAAGGCACCTTCGTCTCGCGCAGGTAGCGCAGAAACGGGCTGCCTTCCTTCAAATACTCCGGCAGATTGTTGATGTAGATAACCGGAACGACGAGCTTCGACTGAAAGAGCGGAACATCGCGCGCGCCTTTGTACTTCGTCACAAACTCTTCGATCGGCTCGGCGTTAAATGGAAAGAGCGGCCGCTCTTCAGCCGGCTTGTCTAAAAGCGGCCAGAACTCCTTCGCGATATTCCACGGCATCAGAAAATCGCGTCCGGCAAGTTTCGGTCGCACCCACCCGTCCGGCACACGCACACTCTCTTCGTTTCGCAGCAGGGGTGTGAATGGCTTGCGCGTCGTGGACCACGAACGCAGGTAACGCCAAGCGGAGAACTCAGGTTTTTGTCTGCCGGTTGGTTTGAAACCCGGATCGCTGGTGAGCAGGAAACAGTCGATGTGACGGCGTGCGTCAGCGGCTTTCTCAATTACAAACGACAAACGCGCCGGGCCGTCTTTCAGAGTGACGTTGGCACTGGACCACGCAAACGCCCATTGCCAGTACATGCTGACTTCGTCATGCGGATCGATAACGTCCTTCACGCCAAACTCATGACGAAAGACTTCCACGCCATTCTGCGCAATCGTGGCGGTGAAGTTTTCACCTTTCCTGGCCCAATCAGCATAACGCACCCATAAGGTGTGTTGTCCCGCGCGCGGTATCTCGAGATCCTGATAGATCGTGGCGCGCGTCTCGTCGGCGCTCGCGGCAGCAGAGTTCCACTCGCTCTCACCACCCTGCGTCCACTCGGCCGACACACCTGGTCCATTAATTCCCCACCCCGGCGCTTTCTCTTTCGGCAGGTTCAGTTGCGACGGATTGAGCAGCGGCGCACCTATCTTCCCCGTCGTGAAACCGCGCATATTCTCCGCCTCATACCAGAGATACTCTCCGGGCGGTCTGGTTTGTGAATAAATAGTTGAGGACAGGAGAAACAGAACAATCCACAGATTACGCAGATGCTTTCTGATCTGTGTCATCCGTGTAATCCGTGGTTTAACCCAAGCCCTCCAAACATTCACTCAACGAACGCTGGCGGCAAGTGAACATCGGCGTGTCGCGGAGGGTGTAGGAACTGGCTTTGGTTTCACGAAGTTCCTGGACCAGGTCAAGGAAGTCAGACGGATAGTCCGTTTCGAAGGCAACCACAAACTCCTGATCGTCGAGACCGAAGGAGTAGGTGGTGTGTAGTTTGACGGAGCGATACTTCGATCCGATGCGGATATGTTCGTCCATCATCTCCTGGCGCTGTTCCGCCGGGCGCGAATACCACTCGCGGGTTTTGACGAATGGATAAACAAACAGATATTGAGATTTGCCGGGAATGATGTGCAGTCGATCTTCGACGTGTTCCGGGTTGTCTTTATCGATGTACATCGACCGCTTGGTCATTGAAAGAAACGACTGCGTTGGTTCGATGTACTTAGCCATCTCCGTCTTGTTGAGTCGCGACGTCATCTCCTGAATGGGATCTAGTTCGTAGCCGATCCGCCAGATCATGAAATCAACATTCGTGCGCAATCCGATAGTCGAATATGAGTGAATCAACAATGAGGGGCGAAACTCGTTAACCGTCTTAACAAACTCTTCACGACAGCGCTGTTTGTCGGCGTCGGCCAGCAGCCGCCACTCCGGACGCGCATGATAGAACGTGAAATTAACAAACTGTCTCGGAAGTTTTGCTTTCTCTATTTCGACTTCCGCAGCGGCGGGAGCGAGACGAAGGGAACCTCGGGTGGCACTATTGGGGTCCTTGTCGCTACTCATTGTTTCTACCTCTTGGTTCGGAAAATTAACTGACCCTGAAGATTCGAGATGGCAAGGTATTCTGCCGAGTCTGCCCTATGAATGCAACCTGTGACATCATTGGCCGGAGTTACAAGATTCACAAGCCGCAATCCTGTTAAGCTTGTAAATGCTGTTTATGCTGTTGATTAAGGAAGAAACTGCAACGCCGGCGCGTCAAAGGCTAACTATCTATGGAAAAAGAATCGCGACGCTCGTTTCTAAAACTCCTGCCACTCGGTGTATTGGCCGGTGTATTCGCCTCGGTTGGCGGCGCCGCGTTTCGCTTTTTGCGCCCGAAGTTGTCTGCTGCTACTGCGTCATGGCTCGATGTTATGTCGCTTTCTGAGGTCAAAGGACCAACGCCGCTGAATCGCAAAATCGTCGCCGAACATCTCGCGGGATGGTCCATCACTACGGAGGAACACAACGTCTTTGTCCTGCCGGCGAAGAATAACGAGGTGTTGTCGGCGATTTGTCCGCATGAGGGTTGTGAAGTTAACTGGGAGCCAAACGCGAATCGCTTCTCGTGTCCGTGTCACGAAAGCTACTTCGCGGCTGACGGCGCGCGAATTAGTGGGCCTGCTACCCGCGGTCTGGATGCGTTGCCGATGCGAGTTCAGGATGGAAAAATCCAGGTGCAATACACTTCCAGCGAGCAGACACGCGTATGAGTTTTCCGACCGACAATCAAACCGGCGTTCGCGCGTGGTTGCAGACCACGAGTGGGATGGTGCTCGTTCTGCTCCTGGTCCAGTTCTGCACCGGCATCCTGCTCGCGTTTTATTACGTGCCGTCGGTGGACCACGCGTATACAACCGTTTCTTACATCGAGAAAGTTGTATCGTCAGGATCGTGGATTCGCTCACTGCACCATTACGGATCGCAGTGGCTATCTGTTGCTATTCTTCTTCATGTTGTGCGGCTCTTTTTTGATCGAGCCTATTCCGGTAACAGAGTTCAGTGGATTGCCGCGATTCTGATCCTCGCTCTCGTAATGGCGGCGGGAGGAACAGGTTATTCACTTCCGTGGGATGCGCGCGCGTTTTTCAGCACTCGCGTGGCTGAAGGCTTGATGTCAGGTCTTCCTTTTGTTGGGAGAATGGCGCGACTGTGGCTGCTGGGCAGTAACGACATTTCCACTCTCACACTCTCGCGATTTTTCGCGCTTCATGTGCTCGTGATTCCGGCTCTGTTTGTGATCGTGATTTTCTGGCGTTTGTTTCGCGAGCACCTGGCGCAACTGTTTGGATACCGGCATGCGATAGCAGGTGGACTTGTATTTCTCGCACTCGCGATTTGGTGCTTGAAGTATTCGGCGCCGCTTGGACCGCCGGTAACGGAAATGGGCGCCGAATATTTACCGCGCCCGGGTGCGCAGTTCTTGTGGCTGTATCAATCGTTGAAGTACATCCCTGGAGGATTGGGATCGCTGGCCGGCGTGGTCCTGCCTGGAATCGTTGTATTGATTCTGTTGTCGTTGCCCTGGCTTAGACAACAACGATTGATTGGAGGGACGATCCTTGGAGTTGGAGTGGTGCTGGCTTTCTCGATGACAGCGGTTTCATATCTCAGCGATCACCGCGACATACACATCCGACAACAGTTAATGCGGCAAGCTGCTACAGAAGATTTCAAGCTTCGCCGTGAACCGTTCCAACCGGCGACCATCAGCCTCGCTACAGCCGCGCCACCTGCAAACACAACCGCTGATGGTCCACCGGACATGTACGTCAAGTTTTGTGCAAATTGTCATGGCATGAACGGCGAAGGAGCGCGGCAGAATAATTTGACTTTCCCGCCGCTGATCAATGTCGGCACAAAACCGCGCCGCTCGGTGGACGACATCGTTGGACTGTTGAAAGACCCGCTCGCCTATGAACTCCAACCACCCATGAGATCGTTTTCAACCAAACTTACTGAGGAGCAGATGCGAGAGATTGGAGAATGGGTGGTTAAACTAAGGAGTTAGTCTTCTCTGCGGCCCTCTGCGTATCTTTGCGATCTCTGCGTCGAACAGCGCTATCTTAACGCCGAGATCGCAAAGATACGCAGAGGGCCGCAGAGAAAACTTAATCTCGCTACTACAAAAACCCGGGCGCCATTCGCTATACTCCCTTGCCCCCTGGAAGAACAATTCAACGCGGAGAAACTTTTCTGATGAAACTAATTTCGCTTGCTCTTACGATTGTCGTGATCGCCTTGATCGTTTCCGGCTGTACTGAAACCGCAACACCAACCAATACCAACACCGCGCGCACCGTTCCGTCGCCGGCAGCTCCGGCGCCGTCCGCATCGGTAGACGAATTCGCCACGGCCCGCGCCAACTTTGCGAAAAATTGCGAGGGTTGTCACGGCGAAGCCGGACTCGGCGGCCTCGTCAAAATCGACAACAAGCAAATTAAAGTTCCATCGTTAAAGGCAGAACACGCCATCAAGCACACCGACGAAGAACTGCTGAACATCATCACGAACGGCGAAGAACAAATGCCGGCATTCAAGGACAAAATGTCAGGCGCGGAAATCACCCAGATGCTGAAATTCGTCCGCAAAGAATTCCAGGGTAAATAAGGAAACTACGGCAAAGTCAACACTTGGTGCTTTTGTGCTTTGTGCTTTGTGCTTTGTACTTTGTACTTTGCCTTTGTACTTTGTGCTTTTTGTGCTTCTTTGTGGCTATGCTCGCTTTACCATTCGCCGCGAAGCATTTACCATCTCTCGCGTGCACCCGTAGCTCAGTTGGATAGAGCGTCTGACTTCGGATCAGAAGGTCGCAGGTTCGAGCCCTGCTGGGTGCACCACCATCATGCCTGACATATTGGAACAACGCCCTAAACTCGCCATCATCGGCATCCGTTACGACGAAAATTCATCATTTACCAAGGGCGCGGCTGATGCGCCGCCACAAATTCGGGCCGCACTGCGCTCCGATGCCTGGAATCTCACCACTGAGAACGGCACCGATCTTTCGAGCGACTCGATCTTTTTCGACGCCGGCGATATCGAACCCGTACCGGGCAGCGATATGGGCACGTTGATTGAAAACTCGGTTTACACACTTATCTCCGACGGTCTGGCGCCGATTTCCCTCGGAGGCGATCATTCAATCACCTATCCGATCGTCCGGGCCTTTGCTCAAAAATACAAAGACTTGAGCGTGCTTCACTTCGACGCGCATCCGGATATCTACTACAACTTTCAAGGCAATCGAAATTCGCACGCTTCTCCGTTCGCGCGCATCATGGAACAGAATTTGGTGAAGCGGCTCGTGCAGGTAGGTATCAGAACGTTCACGGCGGATCAGCGTGAACAGGTGAAGAAGTTTGGCGTCGAATCGATCGAGATGCGCGACCTCAAAGACAATCTCCAACTCGAATTCGATTCACCCGTCTACATCTCGTTTGACGTTGATGCACTCGATCCGGCGTTCGCACCGGGCGTTTCTCATCGTGAGCCCGGCGGATTATCGACGCGTCAGGCAATCGATCTGATTCAGCGGTTAAAAGGTAAGGTTGTTGGCGCCGATATCGTCGAGTTTAATCCCCGCATGGATCCGCTTCACATCACCGGCACCGTCTGCGCAAAGCTCTTCAAAGAAATCGCGGCTCGAATGCTTGAATAGATTTAGCCACGGATTACACTGATAAAAAAACAATCCGTGTTGATCCGTGGCTAAGCTCTCTCTTTAATCGGCACGTAATCACGTGTGCGATGGCCCAGGTAGATCTGCCGCGGTCGCGCGATCTTCTGGTCCTCATCCTTGAGTAGTTCCACCCATTGCGCGAGCCACCCCGACGTTCTCGGGATCGCAAACATCACCGGAAACATGTCCACCGGGAATCGCATCGCCTGGTAGATGATGCCGGAATAGAAATCAACGTTGGGATAAAGCCGTCGTTTGACAAAGTATTCGTCTTCAAGTGCGATTCGTTCGAGTTCGATCGCGATATCCAACAACGGATCCTTCCCCGTCACTTCAAATACTTCATACGCCACCTGCTTGATAATCCGAGCACGCGGATCGTAGTTCTTGTAAACACGATGACCGAAGCCCATCAACCGAAACTCACCTGCTTTAACTCGCTTGATATACTCCGGCACATTCTGTACGGATCCAATCTCCTTCAACATCCGCAAAACCATCTCGTTTGCGCCGCCGTGCAGTGGTCCATAAAGCGCCGCCGCCGCGCCCGCCAATGACGAAAACGGATCAGTGTGCGCACTGCCGATACTCCGCATCGCATTCGTGCTGCAATTCTGCTCGTGATCGGCGTGCAGGATGTAAAGCACGGTGAGCGCGCGTTCGAGCACCGGATTCGGCGTGTACTTCAACTCCGTCGTCTTAAACATCATGTTAAGGAAATTGCCTTCGTAACTCAGATCGTTGTCCGGATACGAATACTGCATGCCGATGCGATGGCGAAAAGCAAAAGCCGCAATCGTCGGCACTTTGGCAATCAGACGATAGATCTGCTTCCAGCGCAGCTCGACGTTGAAGATATCTTTTGCGTCGGGATAAAAAGTCGATAAAGCACCGAGAGTGGCTTCAAACATCCCCATCGGATGGGCGTTGTAGTGAAAACCATCGATTACTTTCTTGATGTTTTCATTAATGAACGTGTGAAAGGTGATGTTTTTGGTCCACTGGGTGAGTTGCGCTTCGTTGGGCAGTTCGCCGTAGAGCAGCAAATAAGCGACTTCGAGATAACTACTCTTTTCTGCGAGCTGGTCGATCGGGTAGCCACGATATTCGAGGATGCCTTTATCACCATCGATAAAGGTGATGCGGCTCTTGCATGACGCAGTGTTCATAAACGCCGGGTCATACGTCATTAAGCCGAAGTCGTCTTCGGAGGTCTTGATCTGACGCAGATCCATGGCCTTGATCGTGCCGTCGTGAATTGGTAGTTGATACTGCTTGCCGGTGCGATTATCAGTGATTGTCAGGCTGTCGTCACTCATGTCTGGAAGTCTCCCACAAATAAACCTCGAAACAAAATTAGCCACGGAATTGACGAATTCATTTAAGAAATCCGTGTCATCCGTGGCTGACTTTTCTTGTTAGAACCTGTTACTTGATGGCCAGCAGTTCAATCTCAAATTCTAAGTTGGCGTTGGGCGGGATTGTGGGTGGATTCCCCGCTGCGCCATAGCCGATTTTGCTGGGAACAAAAATCTTGCGTTTGCCACCGACTTTCATCGACTGCAAAGCCTCCTGCCAGGCGGGAATAACCATGGCGAGTTTGAAATCAACCGGGCGGCCCATGTTGTATGAGTTATTGAACTCACGTCCATCTTCAAATCGGCCGACATAGTGCACGGAAACCGACTGACCCATCTTCGGGCTTGGCCCATCGCCGACTCTCAAATCCGTAATTCGCAGTCCCGATGGAGTGACCACTTCCGCCGACGCCTCGGGAGTATTGCGACGCGAGACGACGTACGCCACACCCGCCAGCACGATCACCGCGAGGAGAACAATGACGCCGATTTTCACTTTTGGATCTACGCCTCCACCACCACTCGACGATGATGGACCGGCAGTCGGATTTGCATAGGGGACGCGAGGCCGCTTTTTGGCCTTGGTGATTTTCCGGTTTCGACTTTGGGGCACGAACGAAAGACCTACTTTCTGTTTAGTGATTGGTGGGAGAATCCTTATACAGTATTCTCACCGCAGCGCGCAAAGGCGCAAATATCTTGTTCATCCTGTAAATCTTGTAAATCCTGTTAACAAGATTGCCACGATTAGCAAGATTAACAGGATGATCAAATGCCACTTGTAGCAGTCATACCCAAACCAAATACACCCGTCGAGCTGCGCGAAATTGTCGAACCTGATCTTGAACCAAACTCAGCACTGCTCGAAGTCGAACTCTCGGAAGTTTGCGGCACGGACGTTTACCTGCAGCAAGGAAAACTCGCCGGCGTGCCTTATCCCCTCGTTCCCGGCCACGTATCCGTAGGTCGGTTACAAAAAATTCGCGGCGAACTGTTCGACATCGAAGGCCGGCGTTTCAGCGAAGGCGAGCGCGTCACATTTCTCGATGTTCATCGCACCTGTAACGCCTGTTGGCATTGTCTCGTGGCGAAAGCCGGCACGAGATGTCCCCAGCGAAAGGTTTACGGCATCACTTACGGTCTCGACGATGGACTCTGCGGCGGCTGGTCAACTCACATCTATATCAAACCCGGCACTCGCTGCATTCGGCTCGACGCCGTTCCCGAAACGTTCATGGCGGGAGGTTGTGCGTTGCCGACTTCGCTACACGCGGTGGAACGTGGCGACATAAAGATTGGCGACACTGTTCTCGTGCTTGGTTCTGGACCAGTGGGCATCAACGCCGTGGTCCTCGCATTGATGCGCGGGGCTTTGAGCGTGCTCTGCATCGGCGCGCCACAAATCCGGCTCGACGCTGCTCTCGAAGCGGGCGCGACCGCGGGGCTCAATATCGAAACTCATAACGACGAAGAACGGTTGGAATGGGTGTTACAAAAGACTGCCGGCCGCGGTGCTGATGTGACGATTGAAGCAACCGGCGCTCCCGAAGCAGTGGTGCAAGCAATGCGCTTTACACGCGATGCGGGCACCGTTGTTGTAGTCGGCCAATACACCGACCACGGACCCGTGGCGTTTAATCCGCACCTGGATCTCAACAAAAAGCACCTGGATGTTCGTGGTTGTTGGGGCTCCGAGTTTTCCCACTTCTATCGCGCCGCCCAACTCGCCGCACACCGGCCCCAAGCGTGGTCCAGCATGAAACTCGATGCTTATGGATTGAACGAAGCGAACGAAGCGTTGAGGGATGTTGCCTCGGGAAAGGTTTTGAAAGCGTTAATAAAACCAGCCACAGATTTTACGGATTGAAATCAAGACGATTAAAACGGATTTGGAAATAGATCGGTTTTCCAAATCCGTGTCATCCGTGGCCGGTTTGGCTATCGCATCTCGGGCCTTGGCCCGCGACGTCGTTGACGCTCTTCACGGAGTTTTTGAAACTTCTGCCACTGCTCTGGTGTGAGAACCGTTTGCAGTCGACCATCAGCCTGCCGGCGAATCTCGGTCATGCGAGGTTCCATCTCATGGCGCACTGCTCGCAACTGCTCGCGTGTATCGCCCAGGATCTCCTGCATCTTCGACTTCTGATCCGCATTCAATTCCAATCGCTCTGACAACTCATCCATGCGACCGCCTGGTCCACCACCAGTACGAGCCCAACTTCGATAGACATTCAACGCCAGTATGCCGGCCGTAAACCCGAGCACGAAGATGATCGCGGCTGCTACACGTACCTGCCACCGATTCTTAGTAACGTTGTTCATAATTACCTCGCTTCGTCATCATCCTCGTAGATCGTGCTCAAAACCTGTTCGTACGTCATCTGCTCTTCCGAGTTCTGTCCCATGATTACCGATTCGGCCGAATAAGCCGAAACCACCTGCTCGTCCGCCGTTGCGACCGGCGACGGCAGGACAAAACTCAGCACTGCCAGTGCAGCAGTCGTAAGTGCCATTGAAGAGACGAGCGCTTTCGCCGACTTCCAAAGCCGGAAGAATGCCGGCACGCTTTCGACCGCCTGCTGTTCTCGCCACGCCGCCATCACCCGTGTTTGAAAAAACGGCGACGGCTCAATCGTCGCTTGCGCGCGATTTTGTAGCATTACCGCCGAAAGTCGAGCCGCTTCATACGCGTCGCGACACGACGCACAAGCCACCGTATGCGTACGCACTTCCTGCATTTGACTCTCAGACAGAGTCACGAGCGAGGCACTGTCGAGTATTTCAATGATGTGCTTTTCGTTCATTGTGATCACCTGTTCAGTCGGCTGCTGAATCAACCCTGTTGCTCTTATAACTCAACAACTTCTCCATCGCTTCACGAACCTTGCGGCGCGCCCGGAACGCCCTCACTTTTACCTTCGACTCCGACCAGCCCGTCGCTTCCGCAACCTCTTTGATCGATGCCTGTTCACCGTCGATCATCAACAACGTCTGTTGATCCTCTGGTTCTAAAACCGACAACAAGCGATCGGCAAGATCGGTAGCGACCACGCTCTGCTCAACTGACGGCTGCTCGCCGGCGTTACCGGCTGATTGCTGGTCCAACCAGGTCGTCTCATCCTCAGTAAGATCTGACACGGTCAATTCCGGTCGCCGTTTCGCGCCTCTGATCATGTTCAAACAAGTGTTGGTGGCGATGCGCGTCAACCAACCTTCGAATGAACCACGACCTTCATACGAGCCGAGCTGAGTATAAGCTTTCAAAAAAACTTCCTGTGCCGCTTCTTCAACCAAACTTCGTTGACGGAAGAATCGGCTGGCGACGCTAAAAACTCGCGGGCTGTAGCGTCGAACAATCTCCGCAAAGGCAGACTCGTCGCCTTCCTGCGCCTGCCGCGCCAGATCCAAGTCCAAGGCGTGTTCGAGCCCACTCGCCAGTTGCGGTTCCTCATCGGTCTAACGGATGGCGGATTCTGCAATTCGAATCCGCCTGATCCGTGGGGGAAACGCTTACTGCTGAATGCCGCGTTGACGCTTTTCACCACGTCGTGTTTTGAACTGCTCACGCGACTGCTCCAACTGGGCTTTTTGCTCAGCCGTCAAGACGGAAAGTGTTTCCTGATGAAGCTTCTGTCGCTCACCCATCAGCTTAGCCTGGAGGCTCGCCATTTCCGTCAGTTTCTGAGTAGCCAGTGCTTCGTTGAACGTACCGCCTTCGCCCGCCTGACGCAACTCCTGGCGCTTGGCCCGCAGTTGTTCATGCAGCGGTTTATTCCGCTCAGCAAAACTCTGGCGGATCTGCTTCATCTTAGCTTTCTGGTCTTCAGTTAAATTGAGCTGTTTAAAGAATCCACCACCGCGGCGCATTCCTCCCCAGCCATGTTTTCCACCTCGCCGACCACCGCGCCGTTCAGTGCGCTGGTCCTGCTGCGTGTTGCCCTGTTCGGTGGTTGTACCGGTTTGGGCGACAGCAATCGAGCCGGCTAATACAATCGCCGACACCGAGGCTATTGCCAATTTCTTAAAGCGTCCTTTGTTCATCGTCGTTCTTCTTTTCTCCTAAGTTCCTTGTTAATTACCCAGGGGAGCTTCCCGAAACAGTCAGACACGGATTTACACGGGTTGGTTACACGGATTTTGCATGGAAAATGCCGTAACCAAAGGATTCCACCCGGTGTCTTAGAACACGGGACCAAATTTGGAGAGTTTAAGGAAACTGCATGTCGACTCAAACAATTAAACAACCTTTAGTCACAGGAATTGGCACCGAGCGAAGTCTTGGATTGTTAAAACAGTTTTGGACAAAACTACTGCTTGGCAAAAAGAAACTGATGCTCGGCGGTGGCTTTATGGCGGCGATTGTGCTGGCTGGATTTTACTTTGCAGGCACTGACTCGAGTACGCCCCAGTACATGACGGCTCGCATCGAACGCGGCAACCTCCGCAACACGGTGACCGCAACTGGTGCGTTGCAGGCAGTTACGACGGTCCAAGTCGGCAGTCAGGCGTCGGGAACGATTTCCGCGCTTTACGCTGACTTCAATTCGGTCGTGAAAAAAGGTCAGGTGGTCGCGCAGCTCGATCCGTCAACCGCTCAGGCACAAGTTGCTCAAGCCCGTGCGAACCTCGAACAGGCTCGCGCCAGCCTGGCAAACGCTCGTGCCGCGGTTACCAATGCACGTGCCGGCGTCACTGATGCACAGGCAAAAAACATGGCGGCTAAGTCGACAGTGCAGAACAATCAGGCCGGAGTGTCCGGTGCTGAGGCAAACGTGGCTGTATTAAAAGCACAACAGGACGACGCACTCAGTCTGCTGAAACAACAGGAATCGTTACTTAAAGCCGGTGTGATTGCGCAGCGTGATTACGAAGTGGCCCAAACTGCTTACAAAACAGCAGAAGCGCGTTACAACCAGGCCGTTGCTCAATTGAACCAGGCAAAACTGACTGAACAGTCGGCAGCAAGTGCCGGTATGGCGCAATCGGGTGCAGCGGTTGAACAGTCGCAGGCGCAGGTGGTTCAGGCCCAGGCACAGGTCCAACAGGCCAATGCCCAAGTGCAGCAGGCACAGGCGGCGTTAAGCGTGTCAGAAGTAAACCTGAGTCATACAACAATCACTTCGCCGATCGACGGTGTGGTGGTTTCGCGCGACGTGAACGTGGGCCAGACAGTGGCGGCGAGTTTATCGGCGCCTACCCTTTTCACGATCGCGAACGACCTGACACAGATGCAGGTGATTGCAAATATCGACCAGGCTGACATCGGTCTCGTCGAACAGGCGAAGTCAGTGAGATTCTCGGTTGATGCGTTTCCGGGCAAAGAGTTTGACGGCAAGATCGAAGAGATGCGTCTCAATCCGGTGAACGTGCAGAACGTTGTCACTTACAACGTCGTGATCGATGTGGCGAATCCGGAGCAGAAATTGAAACCCGGTATGACAGCGAATTTAACGATCACTATCGACGAGCGAAACAACGTGTTGAAGGTGCCAAACTCCGCGCTGCGATTCACGCCGCAAGACGCGACGCGACAGCGGACTAACGCTGGAACAGGCGCCGCTGGCGGTGGTCAAAGCCAAGGTCAGGGACAGGGACGCAGACGTCAGCAGCAGGGCGACAACGCCGCTGGTGGTGAGAACAACGGTGGTGAAAATCGATTCGCGCCGGCGTCGGCTCCAGTGCTGCCGGGCCAGGTACGAGTGGTTTGGGTGATGGGCCAGGACGGCAAACCCGAACGACGTCGAATCACGGTTGGTCTGAGTGATGGCTCTGCGACCGAAGTCGTTGATGGTGATCTAAAGGAAGGCGACACCGTGATCACCGGCCAACAAATCTCCGGCGCTAACCGGACTTCAACCACTCAGACAGCCCCAGGATTTGGTAACGCTCCGCGCGGTGCCGGAGGCGGCGGCCGTCGTTAACGCGCCGTCGCCAATGCGGGCGGCCCTCGGGCCGACTGTAGGGGTGGCCCTCCGTGGCCACCCTAGCGTTGAACTAAGCGCCAAACGGCACGAACATTTCAGGAGTAAACGATGTCAACGACATTCGCAGTAGAAAGACAGGAACCGGCGGTAATTCTTGACACCCCCATCCCCGAATCGCGTACGGTGATCCAACTGGACCACATCCACAAAACGTACACGATGGGCGACGTCGAAGTGCACGCCCTGCGCGGCGTTTCCCTCGCAATTCGCGAAGGTGAATTCGTCGCAATCATGGGCGCTTCCGGTTCCGGCAAATCGACGACGATGAACATTATCGGCTGCCTCGATCGCCCGACCAAGGGCACGTACATCCTCGACGGCGAAGACGTTTCACAAATGTCGAAAGACGAACGCGCCGACATTCGTTGCAAGAAGATCGGCTTCGTCTTCCAGGGCTTCAACCTGCTGTCACGAACTTCAGCCCTCGAAAACGTCGAACTGCCAATGCTTTATCTCGGCGTCGATACCGCTGCTCGTCACGAACGCGCGATGGAAGCTCTTGCGGCAGTTGGACTCGCGGGACGCGAGCAAAATCATCCGAACCAGTTATCAGGGGGACAACAGCAGCGCGTCGCAGTCGCGCGTTCGCTAGTGAACAATCCGGCGTTGATTCTCGCTGACGAACCGACCGGAAACCTCGACTCGCGTACGTCAGTTGAAGTGATGGAAATATTTCAACGTCTTAATCGCGAACGCGGCATCACGCTGGTGTTGGTTACACACGAACCTGACATCGCCGAATACGCCAGCCGCGTAGTGGTTTTCAAAGACGGCAAGATCAAGTCGGATCGACAGGTCGAAAACCCACGCGACGCCGCAGAAGAACTAAAGCATCTGCCGGCGATTGATGAAGATGACGAAGACGAAGAAGAATAAGCCACAGATTTAACTGATGAACACGGATCAGAAAACAGATTTATCAGTGAAATCCGTGTAATCCGTGGCAAAAATGGAAAATTGAAAATGAATATTCTAATGATCATTCGCGTCGCCTTTCGTGCTCTTGTTCGTAACAAGATGCGCGCGGCTTTGACCATGCTCGGCATCATCATCGGCGTTTCGGCGGTGATTGCGATGGTGAGTATCGGACAGGGTGCGTCAGCTTCCGTTCAGGCCCAGATCGAGAGCATCGGTACGAATCTGCTTTTCGTGAGCGCGGGCGCGCAGAACGTCGGCGGCGTGCGCAGCGGTACGGGCGACACCGGCACGAATACGTTAACCGTTGACGATCTCGAAGCAATCAAACGCGAAGTGCCGAGCGTTTCAATGGTCACTCCGTCGGTGAACGCGAGATCACAACTCGTTGCCGGCAACATGAACTGGAACACAACCGTTACCGGTGTCAGCGAAGAATATCCTGAGATCCGCAAGTGGTCCGTCGCCAGCGGCTCGTTCTTTTCCGACGCAGATATACGCACGGCAGCTCGCGTCATCGTGATTGGTCAATCAATCGCCGACAACCTGTTTCCTGGTCAGGATCCAATTGGCCAGGACCTCCGGGTGTTGAATCTGCCGTTTCGCGTCGTCGGTGTGATGGCGCGCAAGGGCCAGGATCCGCAGGGTCGTGATCAGGACGACGCCGCTTTCGCACCGTACACCACGGTGCAGAAAAAAATTCTGGGACGTGACCGTATCCAGATCGCGTACGTGTCAGCGATCACACAGGACGCAACTTATACGGCCCAGTCGCAAATCACCGATTTGCTGCGTCAACGTCATAAGCTCACTTCAAATGAGCCGGACGACTTTACCGTGCGAAACATGACCGACGTTGCTGAAGCGGCGAATGAAACCAGCAAAACGATGACGATCCTGCTGGCGTGTATCGCCGGTGTTTCACTACTCGTCGGCGGCATCGGCATCATGAACATCATGCTCGTGTCGGTCACCGAACGCACACGCGAGATCGGCATCCGCATGGCAATCGGCGCGCGCTCATCGGCCGTTCGTAGTCAGTTTTTGATCGAGTCGATTGTGCTGAGTTTGACGGGTGGTACGGTGGGAATCATTCTCGGCATCGCGCTATCGCTGGCGATTCCGGCATTTCTGGGTTGGCCCACGCTCGTGTCGATGATGGCCATCGTCGGCTCAGTGATCTTCTCAGCCGCGGTCGGAATCTTCTTCGGTTACTATCCCGCACGCAAAGCTGCGGCGCTGGATCCAATCGAAGCATTGAGATACGAATAATCCACAGCTTACACCGATATCACAGATTACACAGATAACTTTCTGTGTAATCTGTGGATCGGTTAACATGCGGCGCATGCGACGAACCTTCCTGGCCCTTCTCTTAACAGTTAGTTTCCTTTTCAGTTCAGTTGGTGTTGCGCAACGACGCGTTCAGCCGCCGGTCCAGAAGCGACCAAAACTGGTGTTGCTGATCGCGGTGGACCAGTTTCGCTACGACTATCTCGAGCGCTTCGGCGATCTGTTTGGCAACAATGGCTTCCGCCGGTTGGTGCGTGATGGCGCGTCGTGGACGCAATCGCATTACGATCATGTGCCGACGTACACCGCGCCCGGACACGGCACCATGATGACCGGAGCTTATCCGGCTGAAACGGGCATTATCGGCAACGAGTGGCTGGAGCGATCCACCGGCAAACGCGTAACCAGCGTCTATGACGAGACCGTGAAGCAACTCGGAGGTGGTCCAAACGAACCGGGAGCCAGTCCGTCACGCCTGATGGCCACGACAGTCGGCGACGAACTGCGTCTCGCCACTAACGATCAGGCGAAAGTGATTGGCGTGTCGGTGAAGGATCGGTCAGCGATTCTTCCCGCCGGGCGACACGCAAATGCGGCCTACTGGTTCAGTATCAACACCGGGAACATGATGTCGTCCACTTATTACTTTCCCGAATTGCCCGCGTGGGTGGCAGCTTTCAATGCCGCCAAACCGTCGGACAAATACTTCGGCGCCAAATGGGACCGACTGTTATCCCCTGAGGAGTACGAACGACGCGCTGGACCAGACACACCGGCGTGGGAAGCTGTGCCCAGCACATGGAATGATACAAACGCTTTTCCACACACAATTACCGGCGGAGTGACAGCCCCTGGCAGGGCGTTCTACAGCGCCCTCGATTATTCGCCGTTTACCAACGACATCCTCGTTTCGTTCGCTCAACAGGCCATTATCAACGAACAGTTGGGCCAGGATGATTACACCGATGTCCTGACAGTCAGTTTCTCGGCTAACGACTATGTGGGCCATCGCTTTGGTCCATACAGCCAGGAAGTGATGGACGTAACGTTGCGCGTCGATCGGCAGCTCGGCACGTTGCTGGATTTCATCGATTCACGTATCGGACTCGCAAATACGATTGTGGCGTTTACCGCGGATCACGGTGTGGCGCCGATTCCCGAACACGCCGCCAAAATGGGTTTGGGAGGGGCGCGTTTGCGCACTAGCGATCTTTTTAACGCGATTCGCGCCGCGCTTACCGCGCGTTACAACCCGCAAGGCAAGACGCCCGATCCTTCAGCCGATTACCTGTTGAAATGGAACGAAGGCACGATCGCGCGGGAGTGGTTTATCAACGGAAATATTTATTTCAACTACGATGCGCTGCGTCGTGATGGAGTGGATATCGAGGAGTTTTCACAGGTGGTGGTGCGAGGCGCGCTGACGGCGCCAGGCATTGCACGTTGTTTCACGCGTACACAGTTAATGCGCGGGGCGACGTCAATCACAGATCCGGTTGAACGGCGTGTGCTGCATGGTTTTTCACCGGCGCGGAGTGGCGATGTGGTGGTGCTTGCGGAGCCGTTTAAGTATTTGGGTGAGACGATTACGGCGACACATGGTTCGGCGTATACCTACGACACGCACGTGCCGACGCTGATCATGGGAGCAGGGATCAAACCCGGACCGTACTTTGAGGCAGCCACACCGGCGGATATCGCACCGACGCTCTCCGCTCTCCTTCGCATCACGCCGCCCAGCAATGCAACCGGACGCGTATTAATTGAGGCGCTGAAGAAGTAGTTCACGCAAAGACGCAAAGTAAGACGCAAAGCCGCAAAGAAGAACTTTAGGGAACTCGGAGTCTTCTTTGCGTCTTTGCGTCTTACTTTGCGTCTTTGCGTGAAATATTCTATCGCTTGTAATTTCTCGCATACGCCGGCACCTCAACACCCTCCGGCAGACGCGGATCTTTGATCGGCTCCCCAGCCTCGATCCTCAACGGCACAACCCCCGCCCACACCGGCAACTCATAATCCTCTTCATCATCCAACGGTGGCCCACTCCGGATCTTCGCCGACGCCTCCTCAATCGGTAACGAAAGCACCGTCGTCGCCTTCATCTCCAACTCCGTCGGCTCGCGAACGTCAGCCCATCGTCCCCGAATAATGTGCTCCGACAACGCCACGAGCGCCGCATACTTCTCTTCTCTGTCTTCAACGAGCGTCGCTCGCCCAAAGATCACCACCGATCGATAATTCATCGAATGATGAAACGCCGACCGCGCCAACACGAGCCCATCGACGATCGTCACCGTGACACACGCATCAACGCCCCCCGACAGTGTTCGCAACATGCGACTCGCCTGCGAACCATGAATGTATAACTTGTCATCAACGCGCGCATAACCCGTCGGAATCACCACTGGCTTACCCTCAGGCGCGAACCCTACATGACAAATAAAACTTTCATCCAAAATTCCGTAGACAGTTTCGCGATCGAAGTGACCGCGCTTCGGCAATCGTTTAAGCTTTGTGCGTTCGGTTTCAAGCAGTGTCATGTGTTAAATATGCCATAGATCGGTATCATCCGCTTAACCTGTAACTCAAGGAGAAAAATATGCGGTTTTCAGTTCCCCTGCTCGTCGTTTGTCTACTCGCGTCGACTGCACTCGCGCAAAATGGCGGCACCCCAAAATCACCTCTTGAAGAGGCTTTTTCACGTCTCGAGTATCGCAGCATTGGCCCAGCGATTATGGGTGGACGCATTGCCGACGTTGAAGGCATCCCCGGCGATACGAACGTGGTCTACGTCGCCAGTGCTTCCGGTGGTTTATGGAAAACGATTAACGGCGGCGTGACCTGGAAACCGATCTTCGAACGTCAGGGCACTCTCTCGATCGGCGACATCGCACTCGCACCGAGCAACCCCGAAGTTGTCTGGGTTGGAACGGGCGAGTCAGCCGTTCGCAACAGCGTCTCGTTCGGCGATGGAGTTTACAAATCAACCGACGGCGGCAAGACGTGGCAACACATGGGTCTCAAAGACACCGAGCGAGTCTCCGCGATCGCCATTCATCCCCAGAATCCCGACATCGTTTACATCGGCGCTTTGGGCCATGCTTTTGGCCCCAACGATGAACGTGGCGTGTTCATGACTACGGACGGTGGTAAGACATGGACCAAGACACTCTATATCGATAACCAGCACGGTGTTGCCGATCTCGAGATCGATTCGACGAACCCAAACATCCTTTACGCCGGCATGTGGAGTTTTGAGCGCAAGCCATGGACGCATCGGAGTGGCGGCGAAAAGGGCGGAGTTTATAAATCGATCGACGGCGGTCGCACCTGGAACAAGCTCAGCAACGGTTTGCCAAAACTGATGGGACGAATCGGCGTGCGCGTCGCGCCCAGTAATCCAAACGTCGTTTACGTGATCGTTGAATCTAAAGACGGTACGCTTTATCGCTCAGACGATCGTGGGGAAACGTTTCGCCAAGTCTCCAAAAATACCGACATTGTTTCCCGCGGTTTCTACTACACACGCCTGCGTGTTGATCCGACCAACGAAAACCGCATCTACGCGGTCGCCTCGACTTTGTTCACTTCGGTTGATGGCGGCAGAACGTTTCGATCAATCACCGGTCGCACGCACATTGACTTTCACGCGCTCTGGATCGATCCGAAGAACCCGAAACGAATGTGGCACGGGCAGGACGGCGGCATTGCCGTCAGCTACGACAGCGGCGAAACGTGGGAAGCGGTTTACAACATTCCGTTGGGCCAGTTTTATCAGATTCACGCCGACAATCGTCAGCCTTTCTATTACGTGATGGGCGGTTTGCAGGATAACGGCTCGTGGACCGGCCCAAGTCGCACGCGCGAACCGGCCGGCATCATGAATGACGACTGGCGCATGGTCAGCTTTGGCGACGGTTTTTACGTGATCAATCATCCGGATAATCCCGACCATTATCTTTCGGAATCGCAGGGCGGCGACATCGTTTGGACCGATCTCAACACGCGTGAACAACAGTCGATTAATCCGTGGGGACGCGGCAGCGGTGGTGGACCAGCGGCTGGTCAAAAGTATCGCTTCAATTGGAACACACCGATCGTCTTCTCACCACACGATAAGACAACGGTTTACTTCGCCGGCAATGTCGTCTTTAAGACGCCCGACTTCGGCAAGACGTGGGAACAGATCAGTCCTGACTTAACCACCAACGATCCGGAGAAGCTGAAAGATGCCGGTGGTCCAATCGCGATCGAAAACTCCACCGCCGAGTATCACTCGACCATCATCACCATCGCCGAATCGCCGGCGCAAAAAGGCCACATCTGGGCCGGCACAGACGACGGCAACCTGCAACTCACCACTGACGGCGGCAAGAACTGGTCGAATTTAATCAAGAACGTTTCTGGTATCGGCAACAACTCGCCGGTGTCGCACGTTGAGCCATCGCGAACGAGTGCGGGCACGGCGTATGTATCGTTTGACCGGCACATGTTTGACGATTTCCGTCCGTATATTTTCAAAACCACCAACGCCGGAAAATCATGGGCCAACATCTCCGGCAACCTGCCGGCAAAAGCCTACGTGCAGGTGGTCCGCGAAGATCCGAAAAACACTAACCTGCTGTACGCGGGCACCGAACTCGGGCTTTTTGCTTCTTACAACGGCGGCAAAGATTGGATACCACTGAATCTAAAGAACCTGCCAAACGTTTCGGTGCACGACATCATGGTCCATCCTCGCGAAAACGATCTGATACTCGCCACGCACGGTCGCAGCATCTGGATCTTCGACGACGCGAGCGTAATTCAACAGATGACGCAACAGATTTTGAATAGTAATGCGCATCTGTTTCCAACTCGGCCGGGGCTGCGCTACTCCGCTCGCTTCACTCGTTACGGTATCGGCGAAAAACTCTTCACCGGGCCAAATCCAACACCCGGCGCATTGATCACCTACTATCTGAAAGACAAGCTCGACGAAAAAGCGACGTTGAAGCTGCAAGTTTTCGATCGCGACGGCAAACTCATCCAGGACATCGAACGCCCTTCGCGTGAGAAAGGCTTGAACCGGATGGCGTGGAACCTCAGGCTGGGCGGTCCGGAAGTGCGTCGTCCACCATCAGAGCAGCAGATTGCCTTTGGCGGTGGCCCACGTGGTCCACAAGTATTGCCGGGAACTTACACTGTGAAGCTCACAGTTAATGACAAGGTGTTTGAGCAACCTGTTGAGGTAAGGTTAGATCCGGGAATCAAAACCACGGTGGCTGAACTGCGTGAAGCGCAAGAGATGCAAGTCAAGTTGCGTGATATGCAAACGACGATCAATCTCTCGTTGCGGTTTCTGGATAGTTTGAAAGAGCAGCTCAAACAAACCCAAACGACGATGAAGACGCTGCACAAAGAGCCGGACAAGGATCTGATGAAGGCGCTTGACGACTACATCAAGGAACTCGACACGATGCAGGATCGATTGGCTGCGCGTAATGAAGGACTGGGATTTGCCGGCAAAGATCAGGTGACGGATGACATTGGAAGTTTGTTCTTTGCGCTTGATACAAACTTTGGTCCAACGGTTGGACAGCGACAATTCTTCGGTGAGATTCAGCCGGAGTATCGTACGCGAATGGAAGAGGTGAACAAGTTTCTACGCGATACGCTGCCGCAGTGGAATGAAAAACTCCGCGCCTGGAACGCGCCGACATTGACAACGCGTAAACCGCTGGAGTTCTAAAAAGATTTCTCACGCAACGGCGCAGCGAAGACGCTAAAAGGAGGGGAAACGCGTCTTTCACTGCGCCGCTGCGAGAGAAAACCGGGTTTGCCTCAAAAGTCCGCTTTCAAAGACAGAGAGTAGGCCACCAAACAGCACAAAAAGCGCAAATGATTAAAACCTTAAGGATTACCTCTACTGCTAAGAATTCATTGTGCTTTGTGTGCCTCTTTGTGGCCTTCAACATGACTTTTGAGGCAAAGCCGAGAAAACCTATTTAGTGCTTATCAGTCGCTGCTACTTCTGCCGCGGGCGCTGCCGCTGCCACTGCACCGCGCGTAAAGCGAATGTTGCCGTTAATTCCCTTCGCCGAAATCGCAGCGCCGCCCGAACCAATGCGCGCCGTGTAGCTGCTGCGCTTGTTCTTATCGATCGCTACATTCGCCAAGTCTGAAACTACGCTGCCGTTCATTCCGCGTGCTTCGAAGTCGGCGTTTACATCTGCACCCAATTGCAATTCGATGTTCCCATTGATCCCGCTAAGCGTTACGCCTTCGAGATCAATCTTTTTCAGACCAACAACGAGGCTGCCGTTAATTCCCTTGAACTGCGCGCGCCCGACTGCGCTGCCGACCTGAACTTTACCGTTTACCCCGGTGATTTCCACCGCGCCATCGATCTCACCGCTGGTCACCGGACCATTAACACCCTTGGTATAGAGCGAAATCTGTCGCGGGAGCTTCAGGGTCGTGCGCTCGCTCGCCGACGAACCAAAGAAACGCGAGAAAAATCCGTCGTCGTTCTTCTCACCGCGAATGCGTAAGCTGCTTCCATCAGCTTCGACCAAAACCTTGCGACGGTCGAGTGCTTCCTGCGACGAGGCCGATCGCTCGATATAAATCTCGGCGGTTTTGGTATCAGATGTCTCAATCTTGACCGAACCGTTCAGACCCGATACTTCAACTCGCGCGCCCGGGGCCAGCTCAAATTTCTCGCGAATCTCCTGACGCACGTCGCCGGCCGACGGGGCATCCTGATGAGATTTGTGGTGGACCAGGCTACGAAGCTCGGAGACGGACCCCACCGAAGAGCGAACCACACCCGCAACGCCGGCAATCGCAACCAGCACAACCAATATCACTATTCGTTTCATAAATCCGCCTCTAAATTGAGATTAAAAATGGAACTCGGGGTCTTTAACGACAGCCATCCTGATTTTGTTTCGCCGAAAATCCACAGATTTTTAATCTGAGTAATCTGTGGATGGGCCTTGACAGCACGTTACGCGAGACATAGAGTCGCTCGACCATGGGAGTGCGGGATTCAAAGGATTTGAAGGTGCTTTTGGTCGAGGACTTTGAGGACACCCGCCTTTTCATGCGTCTGGAGCTTGAAGAACAGGGATTCATCGTCTTCGAAGCGGAGAACGGCCAGATCGCCGTCGATACTGCAATTCGCGAAAATCCCGACGTGATTTTGATGGATTTGACGCTGCCGTTGATGGATGGCTTCACTGCCACGAAGCTGATCCGCCAGAATGAACATCTCAAGACTGTCCCGATTATCGCGGTCACGGCCCATCAGGAAGAAGACTTTCGCTCCGACGCGAAAGCTTCCGGCTTCGACGCCTATGTCACCAAACCGATCGACGTAAACTGGCTCAAGGAATTGATCGCAGGCCTAATTTGATGAGCAATCCCACATCAACCATCGTAATCAGAGACATCGAAACTCTTGCTGAGATGAAAGAGATCGAGCAACTCCAGCGAAAAATCTGGGGTGTTAGGCGTCTCGACGTCTATCCAGCGCTGGGATTAAAGCCGCAGAAAGAAGTGGGTGCGGTGCTGACGGGCGCGTTTGCGGAAGACCAGATGGTGGGTTTTGCATTTGGATTTCCGGGAATACTGAATGGAGAAACGATCATTCATTCGGACATGGTGGGGATCCTGCCGGAATATCGTTCTAAAAATCTCGGCTATTTATTGAAGCTGGCCCAGCGTGATGCGGCAATCGCACTCGGCGTCAAACGCATTACCTGGACCTACGATCCTCTGCAATCCCGAAATGCGCACCTCAATATCAACAAGCTCGGCGCGATCGCCGATCGTTATTACCCCGATTACTACGGCGTGACCTCCAGTTTTCTGCACCGCCATGGGACCGATCGACTGTGGGTAACCTGGTTGGTTCAAAGTGAGCGCGTTAAATCCCGACTGGATGCCGGATTGACTGTTGATACCAGCGACATTGATCAACTTCATCACCTGGTCCGTGTGGGAGAGAAGCTCAAGCCAATAATCAACAATGAGCCTCTTAAAGAAAACCGTGTCCTGATCGAAATCCCCAGAGAGCTCACCGCCAAACGCAAACAATGGCGAATGGCAACGAGAGACGCCTTCACACGCGCGCTCAATGCCGGTTACATCGTTGAAGAATACTTGTCATGTAAATATCTTCTTAAAAAGAACTAGCCTGGATTACAACGGATAAAAACGGATCACACAAAGAATTTAATTCTGATCTGTGTTTATCCGTCTAATCCGTGGCTAAAACGTGCTTCGATCAGGCCATCGTAAGCTTTTCCATGTTTGGCGGTGAGTTGTGGGTAGGTGGCTTGTTCCGCTCGTAAACCTTTCAGGCCCAACTTTCGTTCGACCATCTTGATCTCGCTGGGCCGGCCCTCGATTTCCATAAACAAGCCAAACGGTAAAACATCGATGACGATCTCCGCCTTGCCGAGTCGCCACGTCTGGCGTCGTTTTTCGTAAACGAGGGCAGGCGTAAATCCGAGTGCCTCCAGGATGGTTTCCATCGCTTCCGGATCCGCGATCTGCGTCTCCTCTTCACGTTGTTGTTTGATCGCGGATGTTCCGGGAAGACGCTTCTTATAAGTCAGCGTCGCTCTGCCTGTCACACGACGCAAACGCAATATTGATGATCCACTCTGTAAAGCAGCGCCACTGAAAAGAGTGTTCTCCTCGAATTCTTCGCCTTCCAGCTTCGCACCAATTTCCGGCAAACGCTTCAACACCGCGTCTCGCTGCCGCTTAGTGAGCCGGAATTTTTTCTCGACTTCAATCATGCTTGCCTGGCCCAGCGTATTGCTTCAGGAATTGACGCCCGCTTGCCATACATCAACATGCCCACACGATAAATACGCGACGCTACCCACATAATCACGAGTACGCTGCTAAAACCAATAAACAACGACAACGCGATCTGCCAAAACGGCGGCGTCTGCGTCACGATACGCACAACCATTGCGACTGGCGATGTAAAGGGAAACATCGAAACCCAAAACGAAAAGGGCGAATCAGGACTACGACTCACCGGCCAGAATAAATAAAAACTGACCACGAGGATGAGAATGATCGGCATCGCCAGCTGGCCACCTTCCTGAGCGGTAGTGACCATCGATCCAACCAGCGCGTAGATCGTTGCGTAGATGAAGTAGCCCAGCAGAAAGAAGAGTCCAAAGTAAATGTAGTACGAGAACGGAATCCCCGGAATGTTCGCTCTAAAACCGCGCGACGCGAGCAAGTTCACACCGTACAAAGCAAATGCACTGAACGCCAGTCCCCAAATCGCAAGTTGGGTTAAAGCCACTAACGAGACGCCAACCAGTTTGCCCATCATCAGCGCAAACGGTTTTACAGACGAGAAGAGAATCTCCGCGATACGCGTTTCCTTCTCTTCGATCACTGCGCCGAGCACGATCTGTCCATACATCAGGATCGCGAGGTACATCACAAACCCAACTCCAAAAACCAACCCAAAAACGGCGCCGGAATCGCGTTCCTGACCGGGCGTGCCACCGACTCTTACGCCCTGAAGTTCGACGGGCCTAAACAGCTCCAGCCTGGTTTGGCTATCAACTTTCGCATCAATAAGGCGTTGTTCTCTCACCGCCCGGTTAATTGCCGTTTGCAGTTGGCGCATGGAAAAGAGATCACCCGGATTGCGATTGAAAAAATCCGCCTGGCCGGTGCTGATGAAGTCGGGCGGCAGGATGATGTAGCCATCGAGTTCCTTGGCGCTCAAACGCTGGTCCAGGGCGGCGCGAATCTCGTCGATCGATTGTTGTTGCGGGTTAACTTCTTCCACAACGAATGTGCCAAAAGCTCGTCGCGGAAAACCACGTGGCGCATTACTGTTATCGTTTCTGTTTTCCTGGCTTGATTCCTCGCTGACCAGCGATTGCTTTAGTTGCGGATAGAGTTTGCCCGTTTGGTCAACAATCGCCACGCGCACGGGTGGAGTTTGAATGCTGAAAATCAGCGCGGGCACCACTACAAAAAGCGACATCACGAGCGGCAACAGAATCGTCGAGACAATAAACATCTTCGCGCGCACACGCTGAAGATATTCGCGCTTCACCACCGCCAGAAACTTTTTCATGTGGATTCAGTCACCTTCGTGATGAAAATATCGTTGAGGCTTGGTTCCACCATTTCAAACTTTCCAATCACTGCACCCGACGCGATCAGTCGTTTCAGCAACGTCTGCGCATCAGCGCCGGCCGCGAGCAGCGCCTGCGCTTCGTCGGCATGACGGACAACTTTACTGACCAACGCAGGATCATCGAGCACTCCTCCGTCGCCGCCTTCGCAACGCACGGCCACGGAGTTGCGACCAAAGCTGCTCTTGATCTCGCGCAAACTTCCTTCAAAGATCTTCTGCGAACGGTTGAGCAAACAGATGTCGTCGCAGATCTTCTCAGCTACTTCCATCTGGTGCGTTGAAAAGATAATCGTCTTTCCCGCACGTTTGAGATCGAGCACGATCTCTTTCAGCAGTTCCACATTGATTGGATCGAGACCGGAGAATGGTTCGTCAAGGATCAGCAGATCAGGATCGTGAATCACCGCGGTAATAAACTGGATCTTCTGCTGCATTCCTTTCGAGAGTTCCATCGAGCGTTTGTTTTTCCACTCGGGAAGCTTTACCCGCTCCAGCCACTCATCGATCTTTACTTCGACTTGCTTGCCACGGACATTTTTGATTTCGGCGAAGAACCTGAGTTGATCGGCGATGCGCATGCGCCGGTAAAGGCCGCGCTCTTCAGGCAGGTAGCCGATGCGATTCTGCGTCTCGGCGTCAATCTTATGACCGAATAAAGAAATGCTGCCGGAATCAGGCGCGGTGATATTGACGATCATGCGGATGGTGGTCGTCTTGCCTGCGCCATTGGGCCCGAGCAGTCCGAATACTCTACCGGCGCGCACGTCAAGACTCAGATCGCGAACAGCGGTGAACTCACCAAAACTCTTGCTGACGCCATCGACTTTTACGGTGACTTCGTTAGCAGCCATAGTGCAATTTGGTTAGGGCGCCTCCCTGGAGTGCGCCACCCTGCTGGCGCTTTGGCCTTATTTTTGACTAAAGCGGTGCCAAGGTACCGCACTCCAGGGAGACTAAAATTCACGCTAAGCCTAACAGATGATGGTTTTTGATTGCCACAAGAAGCTTCTTTGATACATATTTAGGCTACGTCACCCCTGCAATTCTGGTAGCCTCGAACTATTTATGTCGTTCTGTCGAAAATTTCTGGCATTCCTGTCGTTTATCCTGATCACGGGCGGAGCAGCGGTACGCGCTCAAACGCCGTCGCCTACACCAAAACCACCGGATGATGTAGTACGCGTTTACACCGAGTTGGTTCAGACCGACGTCATGGTGTTTGACAAGCAGGGGAAATTCATCGACGGACTAAAAGCTTCCGACTTCGAACTCCGCATCGACGGAAAGCCCCGGGCCATTGATGGTTTCGAACAGATCCTCGCAGGCAGCGACGAAGAGAGCCAACTCGCGGCAGCCCGCGGCTCAACCAGCATCAACCTTAAACGCCCCGTGCCACTCGACCGCGGCCGCATCGTCTTTTTCTACATTGACGATTTCCACATGGATCTCGCCGATCTTAAAGCCGCTAAGAAAGTAGTTACGACCTTCATCGACAAGGAGATGGGCCAGAACGATCAGGCAGCCATCGTCTCGGCTACCGGGCAGATCGGTTTTCTCCAACAGTTGACCAGCGAGCGTGCGATTCTGCGATTGGCACTGGAACGGGTCGCGTCGCGAAGCTATTCGACCCGCGATTACGAACGACCGAGCATGACCGAGTACGAGGCGTTGTTGATCGATCGTCTCGATCGTGAAGTGCTGGATTTCTTCATCGGCGAAACGATGCGAATGAATCCCGGCATCAATCGCGATCAAGCTGCAGCGATTGTGCGTGGACGCGCATCGTCGATTCAGGCCCAGGCGGCTCGTATTACAAACAACACTTTGGTAGGTCTCGAGCGGCTGGTCCAATCAGCCAAGACACTTCCGGGGCGAAAAGTCTTGTTTTTCCTCTCGAGCGGATTTCTGATCCAGAACCGTCGTGGCGATTCCGGTGATAAGTTGCGCGATATCACCAACTCCTCGGCCAGAAGTGGTGTAGTTATTTATTCCATGGACACTCGCGGGCTGGTTGCTTCGCTTGACGATCCTACTGTGGAAAAACCCTTCGATCCGTTTGCGCGCCTGAGTCTCTCCTCTAATCAGGCGTTATCGGCATCACAAGACGGTTTGAATGCACTCGCGGTCGACACCGGCGGTAAGGCGATTTTCAATACAAACGATTTGTCGAGGGGGCTTGCGCCGGCAGTTAAGGAGACATCAACTTACTACCTGCTTGCCTGGAAACCTGAAGCTCAATCGCAAGAGGGACGTTTCAGAAATGTCGAGGTAAGATTAGTCAACCGACCCGATCTGATGGTGCGAGTTCGGAAGGGTTATTTCGATCTCGATCCGGCGGCGGCAGTCGCGAAAGCCACGCCAGTGCAGCCGACTCCAATGAAAAGCGCGCCGGCCAAGTTACGCGAAGCCATCACCTCTCCATATCCGGAACGCACGCTGCCCATACTTCTGAGTGCCGACTATTACGACCTGCCGGACAAAGGACCAATGCTCTCCACGGCGATTCAAATGCCCGGTGAGTTTCTGGTCTTCGGTCAGCAACCTGACGGAAAAGTTCAGGCAGTAATCGATTTGAGCGCGGTTTATTTCGACGATAAAGGCGTCGTCAAACACAGTTTCATGGATCGGATTGTTACCACGGCGCCGAATCTTGATGAAGCGAAATCCTATCGCAACGACATCACGTTCACGTATCCGGCCAAGTTGCCGCCCGGGCTCTATCAGGTGCGAGCCGCTGTGCGCGACGACAAGAGTGGTAAGGCGGGCAGTGCTCATGCATGGATCGAAATTCCTGATCTTTCCAAAAAGAAACTGACGATGAGCAGTCTGCTGCTTGGCGAACGCACCGCCGGGATGATGACGAACGTGTCGAATACCGCAGGCGTTAGCCCGATCGCACTCAGTGCGAGTCATCGCTTCCGGCGCGCGTCAACTTTGCGATTTCTGATCTTTGCTTACAACAGCGTGCTTTCGCCTACAGACCAAAAACCGGATATCGCAGTGCAGGTGCAGGTAATCAGAGACGATCAACCGGTGATCACAACCGCTTTGCGCAAAGTGACTACGGAGGGCGTTTCCGATTTGACGCGACTTCCCTACGCCGCCGAAATTCCGTTGAACGAACTCTTACCGGGCCGGTATCTGCTGCAAGTCACGGTGATCGATCGCGTGTCAAAACAGAGTACCTCACGACAAACTCATTTCGACGTTTACTAATCGCCGCCTGTGCCGACTCCCTGGAAACCGACAAAAGAACAACTCCTCGCGGCAACCGAAAAGACGGTTCGCGACGTGATTGCGCCGAACCTGCGAGTGCTATTCTGCGGCATCAATCCCGGTCTCTACACTGCCGCCGTAGGCCATCACTTTGCGCGCCCGGGAAATCGCTTCTGGCCCGCGCTCCACGCGGGCGGATTCACTGATCGAATCCTGTCGCCCTTTGACGAACGGGAGTTGTTGAAGAGTGGTTATGGAATCACAAACGTGGTTATGCGCACGACTGCTACGGCGGATTTGTTGACTAAAGACGAGATCATTGCGGGTGGAAAACGTCTGCGAGCGAAAGTGCTGCGTTATCGTCCGGCAGTTTTGGCGATGCTTGGTATGGGCGCCTATCGCACGGCGTTCAATCAACCAAAGGCTAACGTTGGGCGTCAAGAAGAAAGAATCGGAGACACGGTGTTGTGGGTGCTGCCCAATCCGAGTGGCTTAAATGCAAACTACCAGGCGCCCGATCTTGCACGTTTGTTTCGTGAGTTGAAAGACTATTTGCCACCGATGAACACGGATTTATAAATACGATAGCCACCCACCGGAAAGACTACGACTATTCGCGCATTTTTTCGAGCACGCGACTACCGCGCCAGAGAAATATTGCGGCCAGAACGCAGGAGATTGGGCTAACGAGGAATCCATATCGCATCATCTGCGGATTGTCGGCCGCGCCGAGGAGATCGTTTATTTTGCCAATCAAAGGCGAGCCAATGGCGTAGGCGGCAATGTGGGCGATACAAAGAAACGTGCCAATGCCGAGACCGCGCAGGTGTGGTCCAGTAATGTCGTGGACGTCAGCCATTGCTGGTGCAATCCAGATTAGCGATAGACCAAGCAGAACAAAGTTTGCGAGCAGCAGTAATGGCACGTTCGCGGAGAAGAGCAACGCAAACCAGAACGGAATCGCCAGTAACGAAGCGACGGCGCCAAGTCGCATGCGACCACCCGGTCCGGAAGTTCGTTTCAGTCGATCCGAAAGAAAGCCACCGAGCAGAGTCGCGGGCATGCCCGAGGCCAACGAAGTGAGTCCAGCAACTATGCCGAGTGTTTGAATATTGTAACCATGAGCGCGGGTGAAAAATGTCGGCGCCCAGATCGTAAGACTGTTGGCTGCTAAAACAAAGAAAGCATAGCCGGCATAGTGATAACGTAACGGTCGTGACTGAAAGAGCTGCTTCCAATCGTTGCTCGTGTATTTAGGTGGAGTTACCTCGGTGCGACCGCGTTTCGGTTCCTTCAGAAAAAAAACCAGCACGGCAAAGATCAAACCCGGGAATCCCAGCCAGTAAAACGCGAAGCGCCAACCTAGGTTTAGACCGATCCAGCCGCCGAGAAAGAAAGCCATCCCCGACCCGAGCGTTATGCCGGCCGCGTAAATTGATTGCACGCTCGCGCGCATCCGCGGCGGGAAGTAATCGCTCAACAACGAAAGCGCCGCTGGACCGAGGGTCGCTTCACCAACGCCAACCATCACGCGACACAGAAACAGGGCCCAGAATCCGTTGGCGAATCCGGTCAAACCCGAGAACAGACTCCACACGGCGAGACCGGCGGCAATCATGTTTTTCCGGGAGCCACGATCCGCGAGACGGCCGAAAGGCACGCCAAGCACGGTGAAGAAAATGACGAACGAAGTCGTTCCCAGGAGCGCGAGCTCAAAATCCGTGAACGACATCTCCCGCTTGATTGGAGTGAACAGAATGTAGATGAGGGTGCGATCGAGGTAGTTGAGCAGCGACACAATGGTCAGCAGGCCCAGTGCGTACCACGCATAAGCACTGGTTTTTGCTTCCTCACGAGCTGTTGCAACGGTGGTCGACATCGATAAGAAGATCTCCTCACGCAGCGACGCGGCGGCGCGACGGTCTATCGCTGCGCCGTTGCGCCGCCGCGTGAGAAAACCACTCTCAGAAACTCACCTTAGCCGCAAACTGCACCACCCGCGGGCCGGAACTGGTTGACGTAATACGCCCAAACGTCGACGGCACCGCGATGTTGGTGTTCGGATTCGCGAAGTTGGTCCAGTTAAAGAGATTGAAAAACTCCGCCCGCAATTCCCCCCGCACACGCTCATTAAACGGAACAAACCTCACCACTGACAGATCGAGATTCTTCTGCCCTGGTCCATATAGAAAGTTTCGTGGCGTGTTGCCGAACGGATGGCCCGGATCGAACGTCGGATTGTTTGGCGTCCCGAGATTCATGCCGTTGAGTAACGGGCGCGACGCTACAAACGCCGCCGTGTTGAAGTACTGATTCAGCCGCGATTCGATATCGCCACTCGTCAAAATAGTACCGCCGCCGGGCGCAAAGTTTGCGCGTTGCATAATCGCGAGGTTTGGCTGGTCGATGATTGAAAACGGCGTGCCGGTCTGCAAAGTCAGAATGCCATTTACCTGCCAGTTATTAAACAGAACTTTTGCCGCACGATTGTCCGTGCGCACACGCGGTAGGTCGAACACAAAGCTGCTGACTAAACGATGTCGTCGATCGTAGTCAGATGGTCCATAGTTCTGTTTCCAATCAAGCTGGTCCCCCAACGACGTGGCTAGTTCGTTCAACGGACCACCGGAAAAATAGTCAGTCGATTTGCCGAGCGTGTAAGCAGTAAGAAACTGCAGCCCGCGACTGAACTGCCGCGTGACGCTTATCTGCAACGAGTTGTAACGCGAATTCGAAGAGGTTTGAGCCTGCTGAATGCCATTCGCCACCATCTTTTGCGTCACCAGCGCAGTGCCAAGCGGCGCGAAAAACACGTTGGCCGCGCGGTTGTAAACCGGCTGATTCAAACTCACCACCTGCAACAACTTCGTGCCCTTCGAACCGACATAACCCACCTCGAGCAGATAGCCTTTCCGAAACTCCCATTGAATATTCGTGTTGTACTGCTGCACATACGGCGTACTCATTTCAGGATCGACGAAGAGACCGCTGATCGGCACACCTGTAATCGGCGCGAGCGGTGCGAGTGGAGATGGAATCGTTGGATTGAGCGGAAACGCACTTGGCTGCGGCACCGGTATGAACGGATCCGCAAACGTTCTGGTGATGCCGGGCAATCCTACTGCGAGTGCAAGGTAAGGAAAGTTGAGCAGTTGCGTGGCGGCGTAACGCGAGGAGAATCGATCGTAATAGATCCCATAACCGCCACGCAGAACGAGCGACGCCGAACGATTCATACGCAACGCAAACCCGACCCGCGGTGAAAAGTTGTTCTTGTCACTCGGAACCAATGTGGAATCTACTTCAGGAACGCCCGGCAACCCTCCACCGGCAGCCTGCACAAATCCATTGGGTGGACCAGCAGGATTCGCAATTGTTCCCTGTCGCAATTGTTCCGGGAGAAGGTTGACGTAACGGCCGCGCGCATCACTCACAAAACCAAAGAAGTCGTAGCGAACTCCGAGATTGAGCGTCAACCGGTGACTAAACTTCCAATCATCCTGAAAGAAACCGCTCAGGTCGTTGATGCGTCCCGCGCGATCAAACACACCGGAGCCAATCACTGACACGCCATTGCCAATCAGAAAATCGTTAAAGCTTGCAAAAGAGATCTGGCCGCGCGAGAAAGCATTGAAGTAAAAGTTGGCTTGCGAACGACGGTATTCGCCGCCCATGCGCAGTTGGTGATTTCCCTTGACGATGGAAACAGTGTCGCCCGCGGTGAAAGCGTTGATACGTGAAGATTGATCCGCAAACGGTGAAGCACCGAACGTGAACAAGCCGGTCACGATAACAGTCGGCATGCCCGGAAAGAGATTCTGAAGCGGGCTGCTGATGCCGAGATCCGAGGCGGTGAATGGCTCGTCGGGGAACGAAGTATTACGCAAACGTGCATAACCGAAACGAAGCTGATTTACGACATTGCCGCTAAAGACGTAGGTATCTGTGATCGAGTGAATTCCCTGTATAAAAACCAGCTCCGCACCCGAACCGGGTAGCTGCGTTGGACCATTCCCGAGTGCCGCAAAGTTGAAATTTGATTGAAATGTAGGATTGCGCGCGAAGAAGCTTTTTATCGAGAGCGTATGCGCGTCGCTGAACTTCGCGTCGAAGTTGGCGTTGAACTGGTTCTCACGGAAGCGCGAGATCGCGGAAATCGGTGTCAGGCCTGTCGGCGACGCTGCCGAGGGAATAAGAAAACTGCCGTCAGCAAGACGTCGATTGAGAATCGTAACGGCGACGGGGTTGGGTGTCACACCAAAAGTCGCCTGAAGTGCCGCCACGGTTCGATTATCGTCGCGTAACTGCGGCGGCATTACAGGAAACAGCAGGCTATTATTCAACGACGCGCCATTTGTTTCCCGTGTTCCCTGGTACGAGCCGAAGAAAAACAGGCGATTGCTGATGATTGGACCACCGAGCGTGCCGCCAAACTGATGTCGTGAAAGTACCGGCGTGGGCTGGCCAACCGACTCCAGGAAAAATTCATTCTCGTTGAGTGCCTTGTTGCGTACAAAGTAATACGCGTTGCCGTGAAAATCGTTACCGCCAGATCTGGTTACAGCTTCAACATTGCCTCCCGCGTTTCGTCCCTGCGAAGCATCGTACAGGCTGGTTTGAACAATGAACTCCTGCAAACTATCCGAAGCGGGAACTGCGATATTGGGTGTCGCATTAGTTCCAATTGCGTTGGCGTCAATGCCGTTGATGCGGACGTTGTTGCTGGTGGTGCGTTGTCCATTAACGGAGATGATCGAATCTCCGCGACCGAGCTCGGTGTTGTTAGATACGCTCGAGGTTGTGCCCGGTGAAAGTGTTAGTAACTGCTGGAAGTTGCGGGTAGGCAATGGCAACTGCCGGATCGTTTGACCTTCGATCACGCGACCCATTTGGGACGACTCTTCCTGGACCAGCGGCACGGCCTCGTCAATAGTGACCACATTGATCATGGTTGCCGGATCGAGAATGACCACAGCGGAAGTGGTCTGGGTGATGCTTACACGGGCTTCGATCTTAACGGGCGTGAAGCCTGGGGCAGACACTTCCAACTGGTAGGTTCCCGGCGGTAAGAGCCTGAAAGCGAAATCTCCCGAGTCGTTGGTGACAAGTTCACGCACCTGACCCGTCGCCTGATTGGTAAGCTTTACCTGTGCGTTAGCAATCACAGCACGGTGAGGATCGATCACACTGCCACTTAGCTGTCCGGTATCGCCCTGGGGCAGCAATAAGAAAAGCAGGACAAACGCCAAGCTGTGCATTTGGTCAGACAGGACTACCAAGTTTCACATGATTAACAGGATCATCTTGTAAACCCTGCCTATCTTGTAAATCTTGTTCTATAACTCGATCGGTTGCGCGGAGATAACATGCTCAAGCGAGCGCAGCGATTGTAACGTGCCTTTGCTCAGCGGCGCATCAACTTCAATCACAGCCATTGCTTCCCCGCCACGTTCGCGTCGCCCAAGATGAAAACGACTGATGTTCACGCCATCCTTCCCGAGGATCGTGCCGATACTGCCGATCACGCCAGGCACATCGTGGTTACGCGTCACAAGCATGTGACCGTGGGGTGTTGCCTCGAGATGAAAGCTATCAATCTCGGTGATGCGCCCTTCGCGTCGCTCGCCACCGTAGCCAAGCAGAGAGCCCGCCAGGCTTTGAGTTGACTGGCCGGCGTTGATCTCGGTGCGAATAGCGGGCGCCATGTCTGCGGCAGTGCGGATGTAAGTAGTCGTTACTTTAATGCCGCGTTCATCGGCAATCAGAAAAGCGTTGACGACGTTTACTCGCGCACTGACGTCGCGCAACAATCCGGCGAGAAAAGCACGCGTCACCGGGGCAGCATCAAGCTCAACGATCTCACCAGCGTACTCAATTCTGACCTCACTCACCGCCTTGTCAACCAGTTGCGCCTGGAAGCGGCCCAAACTCTCGGCCAGCTTCACGTACGGTTGGACCAGATTGAACTCTTTGATCCCAATCGCCGGAACATTTACAGCCCCACGCAACGCTCCGGTCAGGAGATAGTCACGCATTTGCTCTGCTACCGTAAAAGCCACGCCCTCCTGGGCCTCTTTGGTCGAAGCACCAAGATGCGGTGTGACGATTACCTGATCGAGTTGCAGCAACGGGTGATCGGAAGGTGGTGGTTCCTGATTGAAAACGTCGAGAGCGGCGCCCGCGATCGCGCCACTCGTGAGGGCTTCATAAAGAGCGTCTTCATCAACCAGACCTCCGCGAGCGCAGTTGATGATCCGTGCACCGGGTTTCATCTTACCGAGTGCTTCGCGATCGACGATGCCTCTGGTTTCCGGAGTCAGCGGTGTATGGACCGTGAGAAAATCGGCGCGCGCGTAAACTTCATCAAGTGTCGCCAGTTCAATTTCGAGATCGCGTGCCTGCTCGGGAGCGATAAAGGGATCGTAAGCGACGATCGTCATGCCCATCGCGCGCGCGCGTGAAGCGACGACGCGTCCGATGCGGCCCAGCCCGACAATCCCGAGCGTCTTTCCCTGTAATTCGACGCCGATAAATTTCTTGCGGTCCCAGCGTCCGGATTTGAGGCTGCTGCTGGCTTGTGGAATCGAGCGGGCCAGCGAAATGAGCATCGCGATGGTGTGTTCGGCTGTCGTGATCGTGTTTCCATCAGGAGCATTCATCACCACTACGCCGCGAATCGTTGCGGCAGGCACGTCGATATTATCAACGCCGACACCGGCACGCCCGATGACGCGCAGACTGTTGGCGGCGTCGAGGAGATCCGCGGTGACTTTGGTTTCGCTACGCACGATCAAACCTTCGCAATCATGCAAGGCTTCGTGCAATTCAGCAGGCGGGAGTCCGGGCCGTTTTTCTACTGTGAACCCCGAGGAGCGCAGTGGTCCAAGACCGCTCTCGCTCACATCATCCGCCACAAAAATCTTCGTCGTCATCGTTTTTGATTGTTCCTTGCCGGTAAAAATCCGGTATGGTAACAGTTAGGTCACCAAAAGGCACAAGAAGCACAGAGCTCGGTAGTATCTTAATTTAAAATAATCACCGCTGCGGCCCTCTGCATAATCTCCGCGCTCTCTGCGTCGATACGAGCTCATGTAACACAGAGATCGCGAAGATTACGCAGAGGGCCGCAGAGAGAATTCAATTTAAGACAGCACCCAGATCTCATTAAAGATTTACAGGTTTATTGTTGTGTATTTGGTGCTTCTTTGTGGTTGCTTAGGAGGAGCGTATGGAGATTCTTGTTTACCAAAAAGGTATTCCAAAGATTCAGGAGCAATACATGGTGGAGGATCTGCCTGAGTTGCTCAAAGAGCAGTCGTGCGTGATCTGGGTCGATATGGAATCGCCGACCGAAATCGATGAACAAGTTTTACTCGACGTCTTTGAGTTCCATCCTTTGACGGTTGAGGACTGTCGCGAGAATCGCCACTACCCGAAGGTTGAAGAGTTTGCCGATTATATCTACTTCATCGTGCACGGCGTGCGAGCCGACACCAGCCCCGACCGCTTCAACACGATCGAGTTGGACGGCTTCCTCGGTCCAAATTATGTAATCACGTATCACCACGACATGTTTCGCAGCATCAACAACGTGAAGCAGCAGCTACGCACGACGCCGATGGCGTGCCAGCGTGGTTCTGCTTTTCTGTTGCACCAGATCCTGGACCAAGTCGTGGACTTCTACTCGCCCGTACTGGATGATTTTGACGAACGCATCGATCAACTCGAAGCCGATATCTTTGCGTTGAAACAGCCAAACAACGTGATCCTGAGTCACATCATGGACCTGAAACGAAGTGTCCTGCGTTTGCGGAGGATCTCAGTCAAGCAGATGGACATTTTGCTCCGTATGAGTCGCGGTGAGTTTGCGTTAATACCTGAGGAGATGCGCCCGTTTTATCGCGACGTTTACGACCACCTGGTGCGCGTGGTTGATCTGGCGGAAAGTTATCGCGATCTGATCAGCGGTTCGCTGGAGGCTTATTTGTCGGTGGTGTCGAACCGGATGAACGAGATCATGAAGGTGTTGACTATCTTCTCGGCAATTATGCTGCCGTTAACGTTTATTGCGGGAGTTTACGGCATGAACTTCGACAACATGCCGGAGTTGCGATCGCGTTATGGTTATTTCACAGTTTTGGGAATCATGCTTGTGGTAGCAGTGGGCATGCTGCTTTTCTTCTGGAGGCGCGGATGGCTTGGAGGAACGGACAAAGAGGAAACCGAGAAAGAGTGATCACACCGGATCCGCTTTTTTCAACTCGTCTGAGTCGTCAAACGCACCGTCAGGACTCGGCACATTCGTCTCGTCAGCAGCATTACCTTGTGACGCTTCGTTCTCTTCAACGTCTTTCAATGTCTCTTTGCTGGTGGCGTCTTTGCCAATTGATTCTTCTCGTTCCATAACCTGCTCCTAGATAACCGCTAAGAAAATCGACGTGACGATCGCGCCGTAAACGCCGGCAACGAGATCGTCGCACATGATGCCGAAGCCGCCCTTCAACGCTTCCAACCTACTCGCAGGATATGGCTTAACAATGTCGAAAAGACGGAAAAGAATAAACGAAACGATGACTGCCGAGATGGACCACTGGGCGACGAGGGTTAAGGGAAACAACGAGATCAACTGACCGGCAACTTCATCAACGACCACCTTGCCGGGATCTTTTCGACCCGCCAACACTTCGGTTCGCGACGCGGCCCAGATCCCCGCAAACGTAACCGCGACGATGGTTACGAGCGCTGCCGCAATCAATCCACCCCCAACAGCAACTCGCGTTAGCAACCAAAAGATCCCCACCCCAACCATGGATCCGAACGTCCCGGGCATGAGCGGCAAGTACCCAACCCCACAAGTCGCGATCGAAAGAGCAATGAAATCGCCGGGACTCAACTCGTCGCTTGATTCTTTAATCGCCATTATTTTTGGCCACAGATGAACACAGAAAAATCCGGATTTCAATCCGTGTATCGGTGGCTAAATAATTCTTCCGACAAGATCGTATTCGTGGGCTTCGGTGATCTCGACGTTCACAAACTCTCCGGATGATGGGACCACACCGTCAGGCACATCGTTAATCAACACACAGCCATCGATGTCCGGTGCTTGCGTCTCCATTCTTCCCTGCCACAACAGCTCACTCTCTTTCGACTCGCCTTCAAACAACACTCGTACAACCTCTCCAACACGAGCCTTGTTCTTGCGTCGCGAGATCTTCGACTGTTGTTTCATCAAACTGTTGCGGCGCCGCGCGGCCGTCCGCGCGAGAACTTTGTCAGGCAAATCAAACGCCGGCGTGCCTTCTTCGTCCGAGTAAGTGAAAATCCCGACACGATCGAATTCAACACTCTTAATGAACCCCTGCAACTCTTCAAAATCCGCCTCGGTTTCACCGGGAAATCCGGAGATGAACGTGGTCCTGACGGCGATGCCGGGAACGCGATGTCGCACGCGTTCAATCAAACGCTCGAGACTCTTTCGATTACCACCGCGCTTCATCAGTTTCAGAACATTCTGCGAAGCATGCTGCAAAGGCATGTCGAGATACTTCACTGCCTTTGGTTCTTCGGCCAGCACGTCGAGAAACGAATCGCTGATGTGTGTCGGGTAGGTGTACATCACACGCACCCACTCGATGCCGTCAAGGTGTGAGAGCTCGCGCAGCAATCGCGCGAGTGCGTCCTGCTTCCCGAGATCTTCACCGTAACGTGACGAATCCTGGGCCACGAGGATGATCTCTTTCACGCCTTCTTCCGCCAGTTGCTGAGCCTCGGCAATGATCGATCCGAAACGACGACTGCGAAAGTGCCCGCGCATCTGCGGGATAAAACAAAACGCACAGGGCCGATCACAACCTTCGGCAATTTTTACGAAGGCATAGTAATTAGGCGTCGCGAGTACGCGGGGCGTCGAATCGTCGTACAGGTACGTCGCGCTTTGATTGCCCAATGTCACGACAGGGAGCGAACGCGTATTTGTCTTCGGATCGCAAACGGCAAGAATGTCGTTGATCTGGTTGGTGCCGATAAAGGCATCAACTTCAGGAATCTCCGCTTTCAACTCATCGCGATAACGTTCCACCAAACAGCCGGCAACAATCAATCGCTTCGCGCCGCCGTTTGTTTTCAGTTGCGCGGCTTCGAGAATGGTATCAATCGATTCTTTTTTGGCTGAGTCGATAAAACCACAAGTATTGACGACTACCGTGTCCGCATCTTCGGCGTTCGACGTAATCTCATAACCACTTTGCTTGAGCTGGCCCATCATCACTTCGCTGTCAACGAGGTTCTTGGGACAACCCAGACTGATAAATCCAACTTTTTTCATATTTAGTTTTCGCCACGGATTAACACGGATAAAGCAGTTCTTTTTATCTGTGTTTGTCCGTGTAATCCGTGGCTTCTAATGCACCCAAGGCGCGTTCAAGTTCTTTCTGTTCGGAGGCGGAGAGTCGTTCACCGCCAAAGCGTACGCGGTTATAGGCGCGTGTGATTAAAATTGCTTCGTTTGATTTAAGAGTATCGGCAAACTCGAGCGGCGTCAGGTGTCGCGCGCGCAAGTAACCACGCTGCTCCAGGACCGCGACCAGTCGCTCGTAAAACTCGATTCGCGAATAGGTCGGGCCTTCGGTCGGAGCGCTGACCACACCAAGGCGCATCCACTGCACGAGTCGTTTGCCGAAGAAAACAAGAAACAGCGTAAGCGCAAACGCTGTAGTGCCAAAAACGATCGGCAACGTGTTGCCGGTCAGATAACTCTGGATCGTCGCCAGCACGCTCGAGATCATGCGGCCATAGTCGAATACGCGATTGTGTAACGACGTAGCCAGCGAACGTTGCTCCTGCTTGTCGTAGCCAATCACATACTGAAACCAGAGCAACTCGAGGGCTTCACCGTATTTTTGTAACTGCGCCGCTAAACCAGTGCGCGCCGGCTCAACGCGCCCGGCGGACGGTGTCGGATCAAACGTCACCCACGAACGCGTTTCGGGAAAATAAACTTCCACCCACGAATGCGCATCACTGCGCCGGACGGTGTAAGCACCCGCAGCTTCGTTGAACTCGCCCGGCAGAAATCCGTTAACGATGCGCGCCGCAACTCCGCGAGTCCGCAACATCACCACCATCGCACTCGCAAAATACTCGCAATGTCCTGCCTTCACGTTAAAGAGAAAGTCAGCCAGCGGATCTGCGCCAGTCGCCTTCATCTCGAGCGAGTAGCCGTAAAGGTTTTGCAAGTGCGACTCGATTGCCTTGGCCGCGTCGTAGCGGTTACTGGCCTCGGATTGAATGATGATGGTGGTTGCGAGCAACTCAATCCGTGGGTCGAGATTTTCCGGCAACTGCAAGTAGCGGTAATAAGAGACAGACAGTGGACGCCGATCGTTGCGTAGCTGCTCCACGCGCGGTTCAGTCGTGTCTGAAAGCGCCTTGTACATCAGGCGCTCGAAGTCGTGACGACGCGATTGGACCGAACCTTCCGAGTCGATTCGCACGAAAGGCAAATCTCCCTGAACCGCCACCATGCGCGGTGCAGCGAAGAGCACTGCCGAATCCAACGGCTCTAGAAAAAATGTTTGGGTCGTGATGCGATGGAGCGCTTCAGTGGTTCCAAACTGAAAGAGCCCGCCACGACCGTTTACAACTTCCAGTTGACGCGCCGGCGCTGATTTTTTCCATCCAATGCCGTTGAATTCATCAAGCGCAACACCACGCCACCTGAGTTCGCGTGAGGGCGGATTATCTTCGACGCGCACACGCATCACGATCCCATCGTCGCGTTTGAGTGTGCCTATCTGTCCGAGCGTCACGTTTTCAGAAAAGCCAATGAAGTTTGTGAGTCCGCCACCACTGCGCGTGAGCGCGGCTGCGCCGGAACGAGGCGCGATCAGAAACAACGGAAATGCCGTTATGAAGATCCAGAAGAGCAAAGCCAGCGCCACAAACGGAAGACGCGCGGCTTCGGTATTACGCCAGGAACGGCGTTCACCTTTTTTGAAAACGCGCGAATCAGGAGGCACGAGCAGGCGTGTTTCAGTGTGGGTGATTGCCCGCCGTGCTTTTTGAATTTCAAAAGCGGTGACTGCCGAAAGACCACACAACAGGTACAGCGTAAGCGTTACCAGAAACGTCGGGCTGAAGCTCAGACCGGCTGCGAGCAGCACTTCGAAGAACGAGATCAGATAGAGAAAAACCCAGTCGCGATCCTTTTTGACCTGCAGCAGTTTTACAGCCGACAGAAAAACGATGAGGTGCGCGAGGGCGTTGACGCCGAGACGCTCGGGCGGTTCGCCGATGGCTTTTTGATACTGCCAATCGAGATAGAAGAGCGGGATCGACAGGAGCACGATTGCCAAACCATAGCGTTCGGGTAATTGCCATTTCGTATTTTCGAGAAACCAACTGCCGACCATCACCACGACAAAGAGCAGCGCGAGCCGCTGGCTAAGCCCTCCAGCCAGGACGAGCGCCAGCATCGCCACGGCAACCATGGCGTATGAAAATGCTCGAAAGTACGTGAGAAAGTTCATCGATTAAGACGTCGATTGTCTTCTCTGTGCAACCTTTGTGTTCTCTGTGTCTCTGTGGTTATAGGAATGCGCGATACAACAACCACAGAGACACAGAGAACACAAAGGTTGCACAGAGAAATCCAAACAGGCATTAGAATTACTTCTTCACCTTGATCTCAAATAGTCGCGGCCAAAGCTTGCCGGTGACGAAGAGTTTGTCGTTAGCCTGATCATAGGCGATTCCATTCAACACCGCTTCGGGGTCCTGCAATTCACCTTCGGGGATCAAGCCAGTCAAATCAATCCAGGCTGTTACGCGACCACTCTTCGGATCGATTGATGCTATCCGGTTATCGTGCCAAACGTTTGCGTAAATCTCGCCGTTCACAAACTCGAGTTCATTCAAATCCAGTACCGGCTTCGTTCCATCCAACACAGTCAAAGTTCTGGTGACACGAAAGCTCGCCGGATCGATAAATCGCAGCCGGTTGGATCCATCACTCAGGATCAACGACTGGCCGTCAGTTGTTAGACCCCATCCCTCGCCGTCGTACTTAAATTCTCCCTGACGCTCAAGACTCCGGAAATCGTAGATAAAGCCGAGACCGTGCTGCCACGTGAGTTGATACACCTTGCCATTCAACACAGTGATGCCTTCAGCAAAATAAGGCACAGGGACTTCGACTTTTTTAAGGATTTTTCCGGAGTCGAGTTCGACGCGCCGCAGGCTCGACATGCCTTCCTGGCCAGTGCTCTCCAGCAATTGTCCCTCACTTAGGATTAGCCCCTGGGTGAAAGCGTTGCTGTCGTGGGGGTAGATATTGACGATTTGATAGCCGTATTTCGAGACCACGGCGGGAGGCGGAGTCGGCGTCATTTTAGGCGGTTGGTTAGTATTAGCGCCGTTCTGGCAGTGAATGGATAGCACGGCCAGAATCAGGATAAGCAGCCGGAGTTTCATGTTGGCATTGTGCGTGAGCCGCTAATAAAAGACAAAAGGTGTTAACAGAAGATCTCTCACGCAGCGGCGCAACGGCACGGCGGTTTAACGCTGCGCCGTTGCGCCGCCGTGAGAGAAATCCTCCTGAGCTTCGACCGCCTCCATCACCGTGCGCCCGACTTGTCCGAGGCTGTCAGGGGAGCATTTGTCGAGGGTGTCGGAGGTCGTGTGGAACCATTTGTAGTTAAAATCAATCAGCAGAACTACTTGCAGGCCCTTTGCGAGAAAGGCTGTGTGGTCGTCGTACACCAAACCTCCGCGTTCGTCGAGGATGCCGTGAGCTTTAACGCGCGCCGCGGCGCTCCATAAACGTTCGACCACGGAGGGAGCCCGCGTTAAAGAATCGCGCTCCTTTCGGATTGAAAAATCTGCGTCGCCAACCATGTCCAGCACTACCCCCCATTCAGGTCGATAGTCAGGATGGTCGCGGACGAAGGCTTTCGATCCGAGGAAGTAGTCGTCCAACTCCGGTCCGCGACCGAAGTCTTCGCCATCGAAGAAAATCAGATCCACGCCGACTGGCGGCGGTTCGTCTTTCCATAACGCAGCCATCTCCAACAGAACCGCTACGCCCGAACCGCCGTCATTCGCTCCGAGTATGGGCGTGTTGCGACGTGTTTCATCCGGATCTTTGTCTGCGGTCGAGCGGGTGTCGTAGTGAGTGGCAATCAGCACGCGTCGCGTTTGAGATGGATTGATCCGCGCGATGATGTTTTGAAAAGTGACGGCAGCCGAAGAGCCTTGAGGCGTGTGTTGAAACGGGTGAAGACTTACCTCGGCGCCTGTCTCCCGCAACATCTGTTGAATCCAGGCTTCAGCTTTACGCTTCCCTTCACTGCCGTGGTTGCGTGGTCCAAACGCGCAGAGTTCACGCAGACGCTCGAAGGCCCGTTCCTGATTAAACCGCGGTTGCTTAATTGGTGGAGGCGCCGGTTTCTCGCAGGCTGCGGAGACCAGCACCACCAGCGTTACCGTAAAACTAATAGACCATCGTATCGACGGGTGCATAATCGTCGGTCAGCAACGGCACGTCGTCAGTCACAACGCGTCCTTCGTAGAATTTATTGGCGTCTTCAAGAAAAGTCGGGATGCGCACAATTTTCGCCTGCACCAGTTGTTCCGCACTCGCGACGATCTGATCTTTGGTCCAACGTGATGGACCATTCATCGCAACGACGATGAGGCTGCGGATCCGGTCCGGATCCAACCAACCGCCACGTTCGCTCTCATGAAGATGCGGAAACAGATAGACGTGGTCAAAAACGCCGGCGAGCGTTTTGTACTCAGAACGCATGATGCGATTGCGACTACCAAACAGCGCGCCGTTAATGTTAGCCAGCACCACACCGTCAGCAGTCAGCACCTGCCTAATCTCATTCAAAAACTCTTGCGTAGTTAAGTGAAACGGTATTTGCCCGCCGATAGTAAACGCGTCAAGCACGACCAGGTCGTATTTCGTCGTGGTGCGACGAACAAAGTTGCGCCCATCGTCAACGTGAATACGCAAACGACTGCTCGGTTCAAGATAAAAATATTGCTGCCCCAGATCGACCACCTTCTGGTCTATCTCGACGAGATCGACAGTCACTTGCGGGTCGTCAGCAACAAACTTGCGCGCGCCGATGCCACCGCCACCACCGATGATCAGGATGTTTGACAGGTTCGGCTTGAAAATCCTCGCGAGATGAAACGCGTTTGTGTAACTAACGCGCGTTTCGTGTGGCGGGTTGAGATCGATTGCGCCTTCAACGTAGTTATTGAACTGCAGAAAGCGAGTGTTTCGTCGCTTGTCGTCAACAACCTTGATGTAGTGATAAGCGGAATCACCTTCGTAGAGAGTTCCGGCCGGCGGCGTTAGCCGCTTGTAGTTCAGGTAAGCTAATGCCGAGGCAATGATCAATATCGCGCCGGCTACTTGAGCTTTTCGCGTCGAGCTCACAATCACCAGCAACGGCAATACGAGTAGCGAGAAACCAAGTATCTGGAGCAACACACGCGCACCCAGTGCCGGTACGAGCCAAAACGCTGTCAATAAGGTTCCGGCGATACTGCCGAAAGTTGAGAGTGCATAGAGACTGCCGGAGACGTTGCCGATTCGTTCAACCGTTTGCGCCGCCAAACGCACCGCGTACGGTGAAACCATTCCCAGCAGCACACTTGGACCACCAAACAAAATCAGCGTTGCGAACAGTGGTCCAAGTCGTTCGCCTGGATTAAAACGGACGAGCAGCCGGCAAACCGGGTTCGCATAAAACGGGATCAGCATCAACCAGCAACCGGCGATCAGTAGCAGCACATTGAGCGGTAAGTACGAGGGACGACGATCCGCGATTTTGCCGCCCGTGTAGTATCCGAGCGAGAGGGCGGCGAGAAAGATGCCGATGATTGCGCCCCAGACGTAGATCGACGAGCCAAAATGGATGGCGAGAATACGGCTTCCCGTCATCTCCAGTCCCATCAAAACCGCTCCGGAAACGAAGACGATTAACTTCAACCGCCAGTCGTGTCGGGGTTTGGTTACGTTTTCAACTGTGACTTCGTTTGCGAGACTCGGCAAGCATCACTCCGAAAAGATCATGGGTTCGCTGTTCTGGCGTTTCTCGAGATATTCGTTCAAACGATCTTTGTCAGCGTCGGCAATCTGATGAAACTTCACGCCGAGCGCCCACTTCTGCTTTCCTTTTTCGCCCACGCGTTTTGCATTCATCGTAGTGACGACTGCTTCGATTGGCCCATCAGGCAAATCCACCCGCACAAACAGCAGACCGCCGATGCGCGACAATTCGGCTTCGGAAAAACGCGTGCCGACGAGTGACAGTTGCATGCCAAATTTGCTGATCGTTTCGCAGTGACCTCGGGATGGCTGGGAATAAGAGACCTTGCCGACCTGGACGGTTCCGTCAATCAACGAGATCGCACTGGGCAAATGAGCATTAAAGCGCGGGCTGCGTCGTCGATTCACAATCTGCGTGCCCTGCTTCGCCGGCGCACGTTTTTGAGTTCCTAAAGGATCGAAGCCTTTGAAGACAAGCCCGCAGTTATTACAAAGCAACTTATGAAGCCCAACCATCCTTAAAAGCACGACCGCATCATCGTAATCCCGCTGAATCCGTTCACTCTTGCACCGTGGACACTGCATACGAGGTTATTCTAGCAGTTTAAAGTAGGATCCGTTTTTCATCCGCGGCTAAAAATAAACCCGGTCCGAAAAGGATCTTCAGGGTCGAAGTAAAACTCATTCCGCCCGACGAACGATGCGGTACCGCTAACCTCAGGTATGACTGCGTCAAACTCGCCAAACTTCGTAATCTCCACCACCTCGACTGACATCGTGCTTCCGAGAATGCTCTCGATCGTGATCCGTTCGTTCAACGCCAGTTCGCCTTTCGCGAAGTGCAACGCGGCCCGCGCACTCACACCGCTACCGGTGGCGGAGCGATCAAGTTCGCCTTCGGCAAAAATGCAAACGTTGCGACTGTGATTGGTTACTGATGGTCCGGTGAAGATCGTGCCGTACAAAAAGCTCAAATCGTCTTCGAATGGATGCTTGATGGAAAACTGGTCCATCACCGCATACTTGATGCGCCGGCCGTAATCGATCAGGCGGCTTGCGTGTTCCGGTGCAAGGATCAGATTAAGATCCGGCGCGCTGACAAATGCATAAAAAGCGCCACCGTATGCGATGTCAAACTCAACTCGCCCGATTCCAGGCACTTCAACCTGTTGCTCCCGCAGATAAAGAAACGAAGGGACGTTGCGAAACGAAGTCTCGACCACTTTTCCTTCGGCCACAGACGCTCGCGCGACGATCCGTCCGGCAGGCACGTCAAAAGTGACTTCGTTCTTAGCAACGAGACCGGTTTCGACGACGAGTTTCGTGAGTGCGATGATCGCGTGACCACACATCGTGCTGTAGCCTTCGTTATGAAGAAAGAAGACGTCGAAGTCGGCGCCGGCAGATGGGGTGATCACCGCGCCGTACATATCGGCGTGACCGCGCGGTTCCCACATCAGGCCGGTGCGCAGATAGTCGTAATGATCGCGAAAGTAACGCCGCTTCGCGAGGACTGTTTCGCCCTCGATTGGCGGTAGACCATCAATCACCACGCGCAGCGGTTCGCCGCCGGTGTGCATGTCGATCGTGGAGATGCGAGTCCAGTGTTCAGGTGGCCGCCAGTCGCTGAGTTGTTTCATGTGGGGAGAATGTTAGCCAATGAATTATTTGCCACGCAAAGACGCAAAGCCGCAAAGAAAGACTTAGAGGCGCGGTAGCTTGGCGCCTTTGCGTCTTTGCGTGGCAAATCTTTTGCAGAAATCAGTCAACTTTCAGTGAGGTTGCTATAATCACGCGCCAACATGCCAAAGATAAAACCCATCGACAAACTCGTCAGCAAAGCACGCGACCTGCGCGACCATCACCGCGAACGTCATACGCCAAGTGGATTTGGTTTCGCCCTCGCTGACCGTATCGACTACCTTGATGCGGCACACTGGAGCAAAGTCACGGCTCATAACTCGATGTTCCTCTCGCCTCGATATTTGCGCGTGCTTGAAGAAGCAGGACCAGAGAATCTGCGGCCGCGCTACGCGCTTATCTTTCGCGATCGCGAACCGGTGGCGGCGGTCGCGGCGCAGAGCGTGTCAGTCTCCGTGGCACGGCTGCGCCGCTCATCGACGAGCAACGATCCGCTCAGCCGTCATGAAGAAAAGATGCTGGTGTGCGGCAACCTGTTGTCGTGGGGCATGCACGGGATTTCATTCGCTGCAAACACGGACCATCAACCGATCTGGCCCGCGGTTGCGGAGGCGATCTATCGACTGCGCCGGGTAGAAAAACTCTTCGGTGATACGGCGTTTGTGATGGTCAAGGATATTCCCGACGAATACGCCGCGGCCGCCTCAGCGCTCGGGCGTTTTTCATATCGCGAACTGGAAACTGAGCCCAACATGGTGCTCGACATCGCGCCCCACTGGAAGAGTTACGACGACTATCTCGCCAGTCTTACTTCGAAATACCGCAAGCAGTCGAAACAGATCGAAAAAGAAGTAACAACCGCCGGTTGTGTGCTCGAGGAGATCATGCAGGACGATGTCGCGCGACACGCCGATCAGTTACACGCGCTCTACCTGCAAACTCACAAGAACGCTCGCTTGCGGCTCGTGACGCTGCCGGTGAGTTTTCTGCCTACGCTCGCCGAACGACTCGGCGATGACATGCGCTTCACAGTGCTTAAGAAAGACGGCGAGTTGCTGGGGTTTGTGACGACTGTAAAAGATGGTGAAACAGCCGTTGGTTACTACATTGGCTTCGATCGCAAAGCGAATGCTGACATTCCTATTTACTTCCGCTTGCTGCAGTCAGTAATCGGACATGCGATCGCTTTGGGCTGCAAACGACTTTCCCTCGGTCGCACCGCGCTCGAACCCAAAGCACGTCTCGGCGCGCGACCCGATCCGATGCGCGTCTGGATTCGTCATCGAATCCCAATGCTGAACCTAATCGTACGCGGGCTGCTGCACACCATCGACGATCACGAAGAACCACCTGAGAGAAATCCATTTAAAGGAAATTAGCCACAGATTTACGCGGATTAACGCGGATCAGAATTAAAAACAGAAATTCTGATCTGTGTTCATCCGCGTTCATCTGTGGCTATAATCCAACCAATGAAAAACTTATATTCGATATTTATTGGCGTAATCATTGCGGCGCTCACACTTACCACTGGGCCTGATCAACAAGCGGCGGCGCCGGAGTTGGTCTTATTCGACGACTTTAGCTACACGAATAAACAACAACTGAAGAAGAACGGCTGGATCGTCCGCACCGAACCCGGCTGGCCCGGCGTCCCGGGAGCGACGTGGGCGGAAGATGGTGTTTCACTTCTCAAAGATCCCAATCAAGCCGGCAATCGAATCATTCGCATGACCTCGTCAACGGACGGCGTCGCTGGTCCATCCACACGCCAGACTCAGATCTGTCATCAACGCAAGTTTCTCGAAGGCACGTATGCTGCCCGTGTTCGTTTCAGCGATAAACCGATTTTTGGACCAGGCGGCGATCAACTCGTACAGAGCTTCTACACCATTAGCCCGTTGAAAGCGCCAATGGATCTCCACTACAGCGAACTTGATTTCGAATACCTGCCCAATGGCGGTTGGGGCATTGATGGTCCAACGCTTTATTCCACGACCTGGGAGACTTTTAGTCCGGAACCAAATTGGAAGAAAGACAATGTTTTTAAGACCACTAACGGCAGCCAGGCAGGTTGGCACACGCTCGTGACGCAGGTTATGGACCAGCGAGTGCGTTACTTTTTGGATGGGAATCTATTTGCCGAGCACGGTGGCGAGTATTATCCCGAAGACACGATGTCGATTAACTTCAATCTCTGGTTTATTCGCGACAACCTGATCAAATCGACCGAGCGCCGGGCCTACGAGGAAGATATCGACTGGGTGTTCTTCCGCGCCAACGCCGCGCTCAATCCCGAACAAGTCGACGCCGCGGTGAAGGCGATGCGTCGCAAGTCAGTTAAGTTCCAGGACACGGTGCCGGCAAAAACACCGGCACTCGTCAGTCCCTGTAATTTTTAACGAAGATCCGTGTAATCCCTGGCTAGGTTGTTTTTTCCTTCGCCGAGCTACTGCCGCCCTCTTTCTTGTGTCGCAGCCATTCGTCGATGCTCTTGCGGATAAACTCGCCCATGTCTTCGAGTTCGCGTGCCGATTTCTCCCAAAACTCCTTGAATTTACTGGGATCAAACGCGAATCCTCGACCGAAGCCCCGGGCTGCCCCGAGTTCATCTTCGTAATACGCGCCTAACTGTCGCGAAGCCATGGCCACTACAGTCAGCGAACTCCCGGCGGGCAGCGGCTGGAATATCGTGTCGACAGCCGGGTCGAGCTCCTTTAACCGCCCCAGCACGCGATTGTATTGTTCAGTGCAGTACGCAGCCGCGTCGGCTTTGCCGCCCACCCATTCCGATTGCAGCGCCATGCGTGAAATGCGTCGCAACACATTGATCAACTTCACCAGCTCTTTCTCTCGTTCCATAGTTATCCTGTTATTCCTTTTATTAAGTGCATTAGACATCGTACGAAGAAAGAGTTGGGCTGGTTCATTAGTTATAGACGACCTTTTGCGTTGAACGTTAGAATCGCGCCACCAGATGAGCCTCGCAACCATCAGAAGTCAGGGACCGGAGATTTCGGATGCGATCGTGTCGTTTGACCCGGTCACCCTCCAACGCAAACCGGTCAGGAAATCGGATCTGCTGGTTCAGTTCCGGGAACTGGGCAACAGCGAAGCTGTCAGAATCGTCCAGCAAATACCGGATCATGATGGCGTGCTCGATCCCGCCGCAGTAGACAAAATTCTTGTTACGTCTCACTGCGAGATGCAGCGCATGTCTGAAGAATTTCAACACGGACGCCGCGTTGCCGAGTTGCTCAAACCGATCCTCAATGCCATGCGAGCTGGCGGTGTCGCAAGGCCGATTCGCATCGTCGATATCGGCTGTGGCACTGGTTACGTTATCCGGTGGCTGGCGACGTTTGGAGATCTCGGGGCGGACGTCGAGCTTTTCGGAGTTGATTTCAATGTCGCCCTGATCAACGAAGCGAAGCGGCTCGCAATCATCGAAGATCTTCGTTGCAAATTTGCGGTCGCAAACGCGTTTCGCCTGGACGAACCGGCAAATATATTCATCTCAACCGGAATCCTGCATCACTTTCGCGATCAGGATCTCAACTACCTGCTGCAACAGCACTGCCGTCCGGAAACAAGCGCTTTCGTTCACTTCGATTTTCACAGCTCGCCGATGGCGCCACTCGGTTCATGGCTCTTCCACGTCGTGCGCATGCGCGAACCGCTCGCGCGCCATGACGGCGTGCTCTCGGCCGTGCGCGCGCACAAGAGCCGGTATCTTTTGGACGCCGCCAGAAGCGCCGCGCCCGAGTTTGTCTCCGCGATTTATGGCACACAGTTATGGCGACTGCCGGTACCGCGCGTCTTTCATTCACTGGTCGGTATTCGTCCGACGTATCGTGAAGCATTCATCAGCAACATGGGCAAGCGCATCGCATCGTTAGGAAAGATCGAATGATTTTTTTCCTGCTTTGGTTGCTTGCGACGCTGGATTCGGCGTTCATTGGCTTCCGCGAAGCGGCGGGTCGCAGTGCGTTGATCAAAAAGAATGCCTACTACCGTCGCGCGATGATCCGAGGCGCGCTGTTTGGTCAACTCGCGGTGGTGATTGTTGGAGCAATTGCCACCGTGGTGTTGGTGAGTTCAAATAATCCTCGCGCTTTGTTGGCTGATTTCGAGTTGATTGGCGCGCGGATGTTGTGGGTTTACGTTCCTTACACGCTGATCATCCTGGGCGCGATGGCTATCAGGGCGTTTCCTTCGGTAGACATCCGCAGCATCACGAGCACGTTGATCTTTGGACCATTCACGTTTATTCGTCCCGTGGTGGTGTTGGCCGGAGCGATCTGGGGCCTTCTCGGTGCTCCGACGGCGATCACGGCGATATTCGTTGTTTTAATAGTATGTCTAATGCTCGGCCTCGAACGCGTGCTAAGTGCGATTAGAGCGCGAGGATTGATTGAATAAAAGAGGGTTGTCTCTCGCGTCGGCGCAACGGCGCAGCGTGAAGACCGTTGGCTACCGGAGGTCTTTTACCGTTGCCTCGTTGCGCGCCACTGCGTGAGAAATCCTGCCTTGACTGTGAACCTCACCATGACCCAAACTTGACACCGATGAGAGCTGTTATCGCCATCTGTTTACTCCTGACGACGCTATCCGTGGCCCATGCGCAACGGAAACGTCCTCTCCCTGCCTCACAAATTCGCGAAGCTGAACAACGGCTTTCCGAACTCGGCTACTGGACCGGCCCAATTGACGGGCGATTCGACGACGGCACGAAGTCGGCGCTGATTGCTTTTCAGAAATGGGAAGGCCGCCCGATTACCGAAAAACTAACGCTCGCCGAACTTAAAGCAATTCGCAGCGGCACCGCACCTCAAGCCCGAGAAACCGGCTACGAGCACGTCGAAGTAGATGTAGATCGACAGGTGTTAATGCTGGTGCGTGAGGACAACAGCGTAAGAATGCTTCACGTTTCAACCGGCAACAACAAACCTTTCGAAGACCTGGGCCAGATGAGCGTCGCTTACACGCCGCGCGGTCGATTCGTCGTTTACGACAAAACCGACGACTGGCAGGATGGAGTTTATTACGCCAACTACATCAGCGGCGGTGTCGCCATTCACGGATATCTCAGCGTCCCAACCAGACCCGCGAGTCACGGCTGTATTCGAGTGCCGATGTTCGCCGCCCGTGAAGTGAGCAAGCTGTTACCGATCGGAACGATCGTGCTCGTGTACGACAAAGTCTCGTTTGTATCAGCGAAGGATTGGGCGAAGAATCCGAAACTCAAGCAGGCCGCGATAGCGGTAGGCGCGCAGCAGTAACCTCAACTGGTAGCCCAGATAGCGGCGACGGCTGGGATCAGCAACCACAGCAATCCCTTCACGAGGAAGAAGAGAAATCCCCAAAAACCGAGCCGTTTGATCCAGTTAGGCACTTTCATAAACAGGAAAACAATAAACCAGAAACGCCCGAAATGCTAGGCCGGATCTTTTGCCACGGATGACACTGATAAAAATTTTAATCCGTGTTATCCATGGCTAAATTTCATCGACGCTGTCCCGTTAGGGGCGGCACTTGTGTCGGCCCGAAAGCGACGTTGTGTTCTGATTCGACCAGCAACCGGTCGCCGTCAAATTTGAAGTTGATGGTTGAGTAGTAAGGCGTTTCGTACAGGACGATCTTCACGGTGAAAGTGTTTTCGGAGGTCCAGGCACCGCTGGCGGCGGTTAACGGATTAGCAGGGACACTCAAGAAACGCTCGAGTCCGTTAACAAATGTTCCGCGGCTCTTCGTCCAGGTTTCCTTCCCGATCGACAGTCGCGTTTCGCCTGTTGCGGTCCGCACACTTAACACCGGCTCAGCGCCGTTGAAGTCAAACGACATTGCTTTAACGCCACGAGTGTTATCGGCAAACTCATACCACTTGCCTGATACGTTTGACGACGTGGCAGACGTCGAGCCCTTCGGAGATTTAACGGCGAGGCTTGTTAGACGTGTTTGCAATTGACGACGCGCAACCGCATTCTCCGGCAAACGTCCGGGCTTCATCGCCGGCAGCAGTTTGTCCCAAACAAGATTCATCACCTGCTGCATATTTCGCACACCACTCGTGATCGCTACTACTGCATCGAGTTCGGGAATCACCATACAAAACTGCCCAAACGCACCATCACCGCGATACGAGTTGTGACGTGAACGCCAGAACTGATAACCGTATCCCTGGTCCCAATCACTTGTCGGCGCCGAACCGTTTGACGTCTGCATCGAAGTCGCCTGCTCGACCCACGTCGCCGGCAGTAATTGCTTGCCGTTCCACATTCCCTTGCGCAGGTACAGTTCACCAAAGCGCGCGATCTCTTCGGCGCGTATCGCGAGGCCATAAGCACCAACGGTGATGCCCTTCGGATCCGCTTCCCACTTCGGATCTTTGAAACCGAGCGGATCGAAGAGTCGCGGTCGCAGATAATCAAGCACCGACGTGCCCGTAGCTTTCTGCACGATGGCCGAGAGCATGTAAGTCGCTGGTGAGTTGTACAAGAAGTGCGTGCCCGGTTTGAACGGAACGGGATGTTTCAAAAAAGTCTTGGCCCACGTTTCAGTCTGCTTCGACGGATCCATCACCTGAATCGGCGCTTCCGTTTGATTACCTGTATTCATGCGCAGCAGATCACGCACGCGCATGTTACGCAGATTTGGTGTCGTGTCCGCCGGCGCATCGTCAGGAAAGAACTTCAGCACCTGATCGTCAAGACTCAACTTGCCTTCCGCAATCGCGAATCCAACGGCCGTTGAAGTAAAACTCTTGCTCAACGAATAGAGGACGTGGGGTGTGTCGCGATCGTAAGGCGCCCACCACGCTTCCGCGACCACCTTTCCGTGTCGCACGATCATGAGACTGTTCATCGTGTCGATATCGCGGTCGGCGGCTTCAACAAACGCAAGAATGTCAGCCGAAGAGATCCCCTGCTGCTCAGGGCTGCTGCGCGGCATGGAAACCGATGCCGTATCAGACTTATGACTCGAATGCTTCGTTTGCGAATACGAAACAGGGACGTTCGCAAGCAGGGCTACTAAGCAAAGTACAACAACATGTGGACGGAGTTTGCTTAAGAGTGTCATCAGAACCTCGGTGCTGTGATTGAAGAATAAGTCTCACGCGGCGGCGCAAAGGCAACCGCGGCGTTTACGTTGCGTCGCCGGGCCGCCGCGTGAGAAAGCCTTTCTGGAATGACGCAGATTACTCACAACCCGTCAAAATCGCAAAGAAATCTCATTCATGCCGACTGCCTGCTGTATCATGTACAGGGGGGTTCAAAACGGTATGACGCAAAGTGGAGAAGACTTGTACGAGATCCTTCAGGTCAGCGATACGGCTGAACCGGAGACCATCAACCGTGTCTACCGCATCTTCGCCCAGCGTTATCACCCTGACAATCGCGACACCGGTAACGAATCCAAGTTTCGCGAGATCACCGAAGCCTACCAGGTGCTCTCGAACCCCGAAAAGCGTGCGCGTTACGACGCTACGCACCAACAACTGCGCAAGGATCGCTGGCGCGTGGTTGCCGCCGGCGCCGAGTCAGAAAATAATTTCGAACTCGAACACGTTATCCGCCTCACCGTACTCGAGGCTTTGTACACGAAGCGCCGGCTTGAGCCACAGAATCCCGGAATCTTTTTGGTCGAATTGGAACGGATGATAGGCCGCCCGCGCGAGCATCTCGAGTTTACGATCTGGTATCTCACTCAGAAAAAACTGATCAGCAGTGACGATGCGCGCCTGTCTTTAACCGCCGACGGCGCCGAGTATCTCGAAGACAGTTATCGCAACAACCTGCAACGCAAGCGACTGCAATCCTCCAACGACTAACGTGGATTGAGCGCACACTGAGTGAAAGCCAGTTCCGCTTCGATCGGCTCACTTCCGTGCATACCTTTGATCCGAACCTTGTGCGGGAGTCTCATGCCCGTTACTTGCTGATATTCGATCTGCACGTCCAGCGTAGTGCTGAGCAGACCTTCGTTAACTGGTTCAAAGGTTGAGCTGAAGCTACTCAACAATAATCCCTCGGTAGTTTTCTGAAATGCCGGTTTGATAGTCCGTTTACCGCTCGGACCAGTGAGTTTTAGTTCACTAATCAACAGATCGTTTGTCAGCGTCAGGATCGCATCAGCCGAACGCGTCTTGAAAAGAAGGCGATGTTCGTTTGTGCCGTCTTCAATTCTGGTCTGCGCGTCCCGTATAGGAAAAGGTGAGGTAACTACAAATGTGGACCATGTGCTGAAGAAGCCGGTAACCAGGCCTTCCACGTTCGCATGAATCTGCTTGGCGTATGGCTCCAGGCGAACTTTGTCGGGGTTGGCTGTTTGATAAGTGACCGCTACCGTGCCTCTGGCATCAACGGACAGCGTAAAGCGCAGCGCCCGAAACACTTTGAGATTCTGAGTTGTTGCCGCCTTGCCGAGTATGACTTCCCAGTTGGGCTCGATGGTGGCGGTGAAACCATTGAATCCGCGACTGAATAAATTGTAGTACGCCTTTTGCGCACGATCGGCCAGTCCTTGCTTATCCTGCGCAGTCGCCGGCATCGCGAAGACACAAACAACCATCAGCAGTAAAACTAGTCTCCTCACAATTGAACGCCCTCATCCGCAACGATAGAATCCACGTCGTTCGCAGTCAATCGTAGGAGCGGCACTCCGTGGGCCGCCCGTCTACCGAAAAACGCCCGCGACGAGTCTTCAATTATGAAACGAATCTCCTTCTCAATTCTGCTCCCTCTTCTATTAGCCCTCACCCTCCACGCCCAAACCAGCACCGTCATCCGCGTAACCTTCATTCTCACATCTCCCGATCTTCCGAACGACACAACGGTCTACATCACCGGCAGCCTGGAGCAACTCGGCTCGTGGAATCCCGCCAAAATCAAAATGGAGCCTAAGGGAAACCACACCTGGTCCAAAGAGATCTCCATCACGCGCCCACTCTCGATCGAATACAAATACACGCTAGGAACATGGGCACGTGAGGGCGCAAATGCCAACGGCTTTCCGCTTCCGAATTTCGTCGCTGACGTAACACAGGATAAGACCGTCAACGATACGGTGCTCTTTTGGACCAAAGGCAGACCTCAGCGCGTCAATCACGGGCAAATCACAGGCACAGTGCGATATCACCGTGCGTTGAAAGGCGCGGGTATTCAGGATCGCGATCTCATCGTGTGGCTTCCTCCTGGTTATGAAAGTGAGTCGCGGCGCTACGCGGTCGTTTACATGCACGACGGGCAAAACATTTTCGATCCGGTTACCAGTGCCTTTGGTGTCGATTGGTCCATTGATGAAACAGTTGACGCTCTGATTCGAAAGAAGTCGATCGAGCCGGTTATCGTCGTCGGTATTTACAACACGAGCGACCGGATGAAGGAGTACACGCCGGGCGACAAAGGTACGGCCTACATGAACTTTGTCGTGAAAACAGTAAAGCCACTCATCGATACGACCTACCGCACCAAAGCTGACAGGAAGAACACGATTGTCGGTGGTTCATCAGCAGGCGGCACGATCTCTTTCATGCTGGTGTGGGAACATCCGGAAGTTTTCTCGAAAGCGATTTGCATGTCACCTGCGTTCAAGTCGCTTTCAGCGGAAGGCTGGGATTATGTCCGGGTGATTCAGGCGTCGAGTGATAAGAAGAAGGACGTCTTCTTTTACCTCGATAACGGCGGTGTCGGGCTCGAGTCGCAGCTCCAGCCGGGAATTGATGAGATGATCCGTGCGTTGAAAGCGAAAGGGTATGAAGAGGGAAAGGATTTCGTTTTTGTGCAGGATTCGGCCGCAAAACACTCCGAGGCTGACTGGGCCAAACGTTTTCCGCGAGCGTTGCTGTCCACTCAAAATATTTTCTGAAGCGATGATAGTTTTCGTCTGACCGCTACGCCTTAGTGATTGTGAAGGAGCAAAAGTAACAATCAACCTCAACTAAGGAGACGAAATACTAATGAAAATCAAACTCATACTGACTTCGCTGGCATTCGCAGCACTAATGGTATTCGCAGGTTACGCCCTGAGCGGAAATTCGGTCTCGGCCGCATTTTTAGGGAATAAAACCAACCCACATTACAAAGGTGGCTCAGCGTTCAATCTCGCCGGCGCCGCACCCAACGTGGCACGTTGTGGAGCGTTTCCGGAGAACGTCGAACTCAGCTTTACCGGCTCGGGTATCGACACCGAAGGCGGTTTCAACACGGCTGTCTTCTCGGCCTGCACCAACACCACCACCAACGAAGTCTTCGATCTCAAAGCAACCGATACTTACACTAATGGCGATCAAGTGTTTATCGAAGGCGATAGCTTTATCCTAAGCCCCAACCCGGCCATCTGCGCAGCTTCCAACGCGCACGGCGTCCCCTTCCGCGTCGCAGGCGGCACCGGCGCCTACGTCGGCGCGACCGGCACCGGCCGCTTCCACATCACCAGCAACCTAACCCCCTGCAACGGCCTTACACCGCCATCACAGGTGTGGTTCGAAGGCGTGATCCGCAAGGCGCAGTAACTGAACGACAAATACAACAACGAAGCCCGCGAGACCACTTCTCGCGGGCTTTGTGTTTCTAATCAGGCCGGCTTGTCTTGCCATTTAGTTGGTGGACCACCAACCAAGCGTCATTAAAACAGTGGATCGAATGACGCGATCCGACTACCATAAGAGGTGCATTACGACTCCCACGTTCTCCCATGAGCTGCACTGGATTTACCGTGTGGATCATATCGTTGATCCTGAGTGTAATGGTCACCTTCACCAACATCGAGATCGGCAAGAAATATGAGCGACCCTGGCTGGCCAAGGAGTGGGGCTACCGCGGCTATCAAGCGTTCAGCCGTGGTGTATTTTGCCCCCGCAATTCGAAGCTGATAGTTCTATTTGTCACGAGACTCAAACAAGAAAGTCTAGAGCAGTACAACGACTATATCAGTGGAGAGTATCTGTTCTGGGAAGGTGAGAAAAGGCACGGAAACGATGAGAGGATGGCGAACTCCGCAGTTACCGGCGATGAGATCCATCTGTTTTACCGAGAAATCCACCACTCTCCTTTTGAGTATCGAGGATTGGTGACAGTCATAAAACTCGCAACCCTGCCTGGTAAGCCTACGAGATTTGTCTTCAGACTGATTCACGACTTGAGTGCACAAGATGACATTCTTATGCACCAGAACGAATTAGCTAATCTCCCAGCAACAGAGAGACAAGCTGTTACCAAAGCACGAATCGGACAAGGAACGTTCCGTCAGAAATTGCTTGAGATGTGGGAAGGATGCGCTGTTACCGACATCAAACTACCTAACGTCCTGCGTGCGTCACATATAAAGCCCTGGAGATTCAGTACCAACGCCGAGCGATTAAATCCATATAACGGCTTGCTCTTACTGCCTCAGTACGATCAACTGTTTGACAAGGGGTTAATTTCCTTCGATGAAAAAGGCAGGCTCATCCGATCTCGCGCAATCGAAAAAATCGAACCTTATAAGTTGGGAATCGATGCTAGCGATAGGCTTCGAAGTCTATCGAAACGACACCAGGGTTTTCTTGAGTATCATCGGTCAGAAGTATTTGTGCGCCTTTCTGAGTAGTGGTTCTTACAAAACGTCAAACGCGGTCGCTATGCCGAGAAGTTGCCGATTGTCGCGCGAAAGCACGAGCGCGGGATGATTTTCACAACGAGCTAGTACCTCTTTTAAAGAAGTATCCGGTTTGCAGGTATACGGGCAAATCAATAACTTATCGTCACTATCCACAGCCTCTTGAAGAGTCATGGTTAGCCTACGCTTTCTCTCTTTATCGTTATCTACGCGTTAAAAAACGAGCTAAAGAGCAGTCCGAGATTAATCGCCAGACCGGATCCGTTTCAACCCCCTGGTTCACAGGCAAGTAAGAAAAAGAATTCGCTAGCAATGTCTGCCGAATGAAGCTGAGAGGGTGCTACATGCATGCACAAGTGGGCATTCTCACCATGTAATCACCGATTTGGTCTCGACCGTCCATGAGGGCATCCTCCAGAATCATTGATATTAGGACTGCATGCGAGGTCAGATGCCGCGCGAACGCTCCTTCGTGAAAAGCAGAATTGCGAGCTTCACGAAACTGATCAAAAAGGTCACCAAAACTCGTATGGAAATCCGGCCATTTGTCTGGGATTTTTTGGCAAAGCATTGACCATCCGGCGACGTCCAAAATGTCCGGTTTAAAGTTAACAAGAAATCGGACACGCGGATTCAAGAATTTACCTAATCTCTCAAGGGCAAAAAGAGTAGCATCGAAGCCCTCGGCATCCTTTGATGCCACCAATCGAGACACCCTAAACAAATCGCGAAAATAGATTCGCTGTTCATTCGTCATGATTTTCATGAAGCTTCGCTGAGTGAAGTTGACTTGTTGAGAGGATGGCTTTGTAACATGGAAAGAATTAGTTTGTCGAGGATTCCGTGCAAGTTAAGTTCAGTGAACAAAAACGCTACCCGCTAGGTTTCGGAATTCCGTTTTGATACTCCGCAACCGAAAATTTGACGGGTAAACTGGTCGAATGCTCCCCATACTAACCAACACTTACTTCTCAGGCGCCGGCCTGATGGATATCGGTCTCAAGGCTGGTGGTCTTACGCTACAACAGAGCTTTGAAATCGATGCTGTCTGTTGCAGCACAATGCGGCAGAACTTTTCGCATGAGGTGGTCCAGTGCGACATTACCCAGAAACTAGTACTAACGGACAAGGACTGCCACGTGATGGTGGCGACATACCCCTGCACGAAGTATTCACCGATTGGGGACATTCACGGCGTTCGCACAGGTGATGATCTGTTCTTGCATTTCTTTCGACACGTTGCGATCCGACGACCCGAGCTGTATGTGGTGGAGAATGTTCCGGGCATGAAGAAGTTTCCCGTCGTGATGGAAGCGATGACGAAATTGCCGGACTATTATGTGCACGTCGCCTGCCCAGTTAAGACGTCGACTTGGTTACCTCAAAAGCGAGACAGGCTAATCATCATTGGCAGTCGAAGAAACTTCGGATGGCGAGAGCCAATTGCGAATCGAGCAGTGACACTTGCTGAGATACTCGAGCCCGAACCAACTCCACACATTCCTGATTATGTAAACAGACGACTTGCTGGCAAGTACCGCGATAAACCAATCATCAGCGATCCGAAACGCGGCGATGTCGCTCCGACTTGCGTTGCACACTACTCCAAAGATTTGAGTACCAGACTTGTCGCTGATGCGCGGTTCCCGCGCGGCGTACGACCGTACACAGTTAGAGAGTATGCACGTTTGCAGGGCGTGCCTGACAGATTTACTTTCGCTGGCAGCGCTAATGATGCCTATCGAATGATCGGTAATGGTGTATCGGTCCCGGTTGGAGAGTGGATAGGCGCTGAAATCCGACGCTATTTCGGATAAGCGTTTGCGGAAGCAAAAAATACTGACAACCGAAAATCCGCGCGCTATAGTTCGTGAGATCCCACCAAAACGAAGCGGGCCGACTTGTGCTGTCACACGAAGTCAGCCCTAGAACCTCAACCTTCTTAAGAAAGGATGAAGATCATGGCTAATAGTAGCGCAACCGCGCGCGGAGAGGCACCTCACGCAAACTTAACAACTAGAACCAACACCATACGCAAGGCTCTTAAACGAAGAGCGCTGGCGCGATTAAACGATTCGTCGCTCGATCCACAGAGTCGGGCGATTCTCAGGTATGCAATGGAGATTAATGATCCGTGGCTGGCAGAACTTGTGCGGCGTGCAGAGGCCGGTGAAGCTCTCGCCGATAATCTGCAGAGTAGCGACACCAGCACCGAAGCTGCCGAAGACAACGATGTAAGCGACGAGAAGATCGCTTCACTGACCGAGATGATCTGTCGTGCGGGTGATGAGCCAGCGACGAAGTCGGCCGCGTTGGTGGTCCTGATGTCAGCACTTGAACATGCTACGTACCCGCGAGCGCTTGCGAATACGACGAAGCATCTTGCGTTTTCCCGTTGTGGTGAGTTGAACTTCGGGCAAATGGTTGACGCTCAAGTTCCAGTGCTTGAGCGCGAGTTGCTTCGTGAGTAAACCAAGGCCGGAACTCCCCACCGGCTGCCCCGTGAAACGTGTTAAGATCCCGTGCATGAAAGAGTCGTCGGCATTGGATGACTGGACTCCCGAACAGATCGCGCTCGGCAAAAGGTGGGTGGAGACGTGGAAGCGCGCGGCTGTGGAGCTTGAGCGGATTAAGCGCAAGGAAATCCGCGAACTCGATACTTACAAAACTATTGCACTTCTTTGTGGTACTGCCGATTACACCAAGCCTCCTTACGCACCAAAGCCATGGTCCGGATTAATCGAACAACAACGATTGTTTAAAAAGGCGGCGGGCCGTGAATGAGGTCTTTCAGGCTGCCTTTGAACTTCAAAATATCTGCCAATCGCAGGGTTGGCAGTTTTGCTTCATAGGCCTCGCACTTCAGCGAGGGGTGAACCTCGCGAAACCGTTGACGTCGATCTATCTTTGTTCGCTGGATTCGGACATGAACTGCAATTTAGCGAGACACTCCTTAAACACTTCGAACCGCGAATTTCGAACGCAGCCGACTTTGCTCGAGACCACCGCGTTTTGCTTCTCCGATCGACACAAGGCGTGGGTTTAGACGTCGCCCTCGCTGCCCTTCCTTACGAAGAACTGGTGATACAGCGTTCATCGCATATTGGATTGGTGGAAGTTTTGACCCGGAATACTTCGATCGTGAGGAAGTGAACGCACAGCTTCGAAACATTGACCTCCGTCCACGTTGGTAGTTTCGAGACATCATACCTACCTGTGGTTTTCATGCAGGTCTGGGTCGATCAGCGAAATGAGCGAAGCGATTAATTGCGCCGAAAGTTATAAAAGCGCAACTGTTTATGATTTAGAATCAAAACGTGAATTCGCTTTTGCCGCCTGAGATTGTCGATGCTTCGGTTTGGTATGGGCCTGAGGTAGCGCACCGGGATGACTGGATTGTGCGTTTGACGGAGACGGAGGTTGCCGAAGTCGAGGTGGCGGTTGAGAAACATCAGGCAGCGAACGGTGTTCATGAACTTCCGAGTCTCGGGCCGAAGTTGCTTACGATCCTTGAGGACGTGATCAATGGGCGTGGGTTTGTATTGATTAAAGGCTTACCCGTTGAGCGTTGGACCAAACGCGAGGCGGCGATTGCGTTTCTGATCGTCGGTATGCAGTTGGGAAATTTGCGGATGCAGAATGCCAGCGGGCACTTGCTCGGGCATGTGCGGGATTTAGGACGTTCGAGCGATGACCCGAATACGCGAATTTATCAGACACGTGAACGTCAAACACATCATACTGACTCGTGCGATGTCGTTGGTCTGTTGTGTTTACAAACTGCGAAAGCCGGTGGTTTGTCGAGTTTGGTTTCGTCGACGACGATCTTCAACGAGATGCGCCGTCGTCGACCGGATCTGCTGAGAGTTTTACTGGATCCGATTGAAACTGATCGACGTGGTGAAGTTCCGGAAGGCAGCAAACCGTATTTCAATATTCCGGTTTTCAATTATCACGAAGGTCTGGTCTCGGCGATCTATCAGCGGCAGTACATCGAATCAGCGCGGCGCTTCCCCGGCGTCGCGCCGCTCACTTCCCTCCAAATCGAAGCCCTCGATCTCTTCGACGAATTGGCAAACGACCCGAAGTTAAACCTGATGATGGAACTGCAACCGGGCGACATTCAGCTCGTGCACAATCACACGATTCTGCACGATCGCACGGCGTTCGAGGATCACGCCGAACCTGAACGCAAACGTCACTTGTTGCGTTTATGGATTGCGCCCAGACAAGCACGCCCCCTGCCCGAAGTTTTCGCGGAGCGGTTTGGTTCGATCACGCCAGGCGATCGCGGTGGCGTCGTGGTGCCGGGATCGAAGCCAACCATCCCGTTTGAATAGCCCACAGATTACACAGATTAGAAAATGCCAGAAGGTCCGGAAGTACGGAAGTATGCTGACGCGCTTGATGCGGCGTTAACTGGACGCGCGATTGTTTCACTCGAAGCGCGTACGCGAGACGCGGGCAAGTGGCTGCAGGAAAACGAGGAGAGGCTGCGCGGACGGCGGATAAAGCGCGTCGTGTCGCATGGGAAACATTTGTTAGGCTACATCGAAGGCGATTACTTCTTTCATTCACACTTGATGATGTGGGGTCGGTGGCAGACGTTTGGCCCAACTAAAACCAAAGCGATCGAGGTGCCGGAAAAGGACCGTCGCGAACGTGCGCGCATCGTCGTACAGGGCGCGGCGGCGATTCTGCTTTCGGCGCCCATATTTAATGTTGGCGAAGGCGATCCGTACGAGAAGATCGAGATCCTCGCGACGCTTGGTCCTGATGCGTTGCCGTATCGTGGTCGCTTCAAACGCGAGGAATTTCTGCGCCGGCTGCTTGAACACAACGATGAAACCATCGGGGCCGCACTTTTGAACCAGCAGATCGTTGCAGGTCTTGGAAATTACCTGCGCGCCGAAGTGCTGTTTGCCTGCAAGTTGAATCCGTGGCTCACCGTTGGCGAACTCACGCAGCGCAGTTTGAGTTGTTTATCCAAAACCGTTCCGCGATTAACACGTGACGCATATGAACGCGGCGCCACGGCCGCTGACGAGGATCGAAAACGAATGGCCGGTGATCCCTCGTTGGTGTACCAGCCGGGTCGCGAATACGGAACGCGACACCTCGTCTTTCGCCGCACCAACCTGCCGTGTTTGCGGTGTGGTGAAAAGATTCGACAACTCAGGCAAAAGACGATTCAGCACCAGGATGCTGACGAAGAGCGCACCCGCATCGTTTACTTCTGCGCAAAGTGTCAGAAGGTTGAAGTCTCCGCGTAAGACAATTGGATAAAGATTTACAAGATTTTCAAGAAGGACAGGATATATCTTGCTTATCTTGAAACATCTTGTACATCTTTATCCAATTTTTCCATTCGTTTCGATTACTGTATTGGCGCGAGTTGATCACCCGGCCCAGGCGGAATTGGCGGATGAAAGCCCGATCGCATTTTGTGCAGTGTCTCCTGCTGCTCGGGTGTGAGACGGTTCTTCAGTCGGACCGCGAGACCGATGTGCAGACGTTTGATGTCGCGCTCGAGTTCCAGCACCTTTTCGAGTTGCGCCAGCGCCTGCTGCTCGTTGACTGACGTCGACTTCATCGTCTCATGCAAAAGCTCCATCTGGTCGTGTAGCTTCCACTGTAATTCCTGGAAACTGGTAGTCGTTCTCTGAATCTCGCTGCGCATGAAAGTCTTTTGTTCGTCAGTGAGATTCAGTTGACGCGCGTGATTCAGGATCATGTCGGGCGGAAACATGAGATGGGCCAGCGGATCCCGGTTCGGCGGATTCGGATGATTGGGTTCACCGGGCGCATTTGGTGGATGTGGTGCTCGCCGCGGCTGACCTGGTTGTGCGGGCTGAGCGGGGTGTGCCGGCTGTTGCGCGACCACTACCCCAGCGACTAAGAACGTCAATACGAAAATCATTATTGCTTTCATTGATTCCGGCTCCATCATTTATTCTTCGGCAAAAACGACTCGAGATCTTTGGCTGCTTGATTCAGTTGCGGTAACGAGTCGAGGACCACTTCGGTCGGAGATACCATTAATGCGCGGGTTGGTGATTGCCAGCGCGAAAGCAGTTCCGCATCGCTGATCTGGTTGCGTTCAACCTGGCGCTTTCGAACGAATACTCTGCGTCGTTCCAACCCCGATTTCGACGTTTCAGGAACGATTATGAGCTGGGGGAGTTGAGATTGGGCTGGAATTTGATGTGGTGCGATGGCCAACGCGTCTTCTAGCGGATTGGACCAGGACCAGATCAACAACGAAATCGCGCCGGCTACTATGGCAACCGCCGCCAGCGCGGCAATCGAACCGCGGAACGCCGGTGCGGGTCGCGTTGTCGCGGCGCGCTTCCAAACCTGCTCAAAGCCGGGGATGCGAGTGCGATCCTCGAGCGAGAGTTCAGAGAACAACGCCTGAATTCTCTTTTCGTTTCCAACCAACTCCATACTCAACTCCTTCGCGATCAAGCGCGGCGTGCAAACGCTTTTTGCCGCGTTCGTAATGACGGCGTGCGCTACCGACAGAAACGTTCATCACTTCAGCCGCTTCGCTCACACTCAAGTCCTGATAGAACACAAGGTGCAACGTCTCACGTTGACGAGCGGGCAATTGGACCAACGCCTCTTGAAATCGTCGTTGCATCTCTGAGTGGTCAAACGCCGACTCGAGTTGACGATCAACGGTTTCAGATGTGCCGCCGATTGGGTTCAAACTGCGTAACAACTGTTTGCGACGTTCGCTGATGGCTGTGTTGCGAATCACTGCGAATAGCCACGTTCGCAAGTTCGACTCGCCTCGATAACGAGCCTTGCCTTGCAGGATCTTCAAATAGACCATCTGCAAAACTTCTTCGGCATCGCCGCGGTTCCGGCGGCAGCAACTCAGCGCCCAGCCAAAACTGGCCGGGTGGAGTTTTTCAAGTTCCGCTTTTAGTTCCGGGATGTCCATCACACGCGAAATCGGGTTTTCTAGTTATTAGTCGTTTGAGCGGTGAGATTGTATGACACTAGAAAAGAATTTCTCTCGCGGCGGCGCAGCGGCGCCACGGTAGGACGTAGGACGGGTGTTTAATCGTTTGCGCCGCCGCGTCGCTGGGTGAGAAATCATTCTATGGCAAATGCAAAAGCCCGCGAGAACCTGAACGCTCTCGCGGGCTTTGCGAAATAATCCCGGCGACTTCCTACTCTCCCACGCAGTTTCCCGCGCAGTACCATCGGCTCCAGCAGGCTTAACTTCCGTGTTCGGGATGGGAACGGGTGTGACCCTGCCGACAAAATCACCGGAAAACTTGTCAAAACTTCATGAAAATCGAATAGCGACTAGGCAAGCTTTACGCGCAAGCGCGTTGCTTGTTGCTTGAGTAAATTTTATGGTCAAGCCAAGGGACTGATTAGTAGTGGTCAACTGAGCACATTACTGCACTTACATATCCACCCTATCAACCTCGTGGTCTACGAGGAGTCTCACTGGCAGGTCTAATCTTGGGTCTGGCTTCACGCTTAGATGCATTCAGCGTTTATCCATGCTCCACTTAGCTACCGAGCGCTACGGCTGGCGCCATAACTCGTACACTAGAGGTGGATCCATCCCGGTCCTCTCGTACTAAGGACAGATTCCCTCAAACCTGCTCCGCCCACACCAGATAGGGACCGAACTGTCTCGCGACGTTCTAAACCCAGCTCACGTACCGCTTTAATTGGCGAACAGCCAAACCCTTGGGACCTTCTTCAGCCCCAGGATGCGATGAGCCGACATCGAGGTGCCAAACCCTGCCGTCGATGTGAACTCTTGGGCAGGATCAGCCTGTTATCCCCGGCGTACCTTTTATCCGTTGAGCGACGGCCCTTCCATACAGAACCGCCGGATCACTAACTCCTACTTTCGTACCTGTTCGACTTGTTTGTCTCACAGTCAAGCTGGCTTATGCGTTTACACTCTACGGCTGATTTCCAAACAGCCTGAGCCAACCTTCGAGCGCCTCCGTTACATTTTGGGAGGCGACCGCCCCAGTCAAACTACCCGCCTGATAGTGTCCCTCCACCGGATGACGGCAGTAGGTTAGAGTCCAGACAAACGAAGGGTGGTATCTCACCGTTGGCTCCCCGAAGCCCAAAAGCCTCGGTTCAAAGCCTCCCACCTATCCTGCGCATCGTTTGCCCGAACCCACTATCAAGTTGTAGTCAAGGTGCACGGGGTCTTTCCGTCTAGATGCGGGAAACCGGCATCTTCACCGGTACTACAAGTTCGCTGTGCCTCTCGTTAAGACAGCTCCCAGATCGTTACGCCATTCGTGCAGGTCGGAACTTACCCGACAAGGAATTTCGCTACCTTAGGACCGTTCATTTGTGTTAACGCTCGATTTCATTTGAGTCGAGCGCGATCATGGGAATTTCTTCCGATGATCCTTCATCTCGCGATGAAGATCGGACTATATCATCGTCAACCTCGATTGACGCTTGGCGTGTAGTCTCTGAGGATTCAATCAGTGAAGCCAGAATATCGACATGAGCATGACGACGTTTACCACCGTCATTCATATCTTCTCGAATCTCAAGGATTTGCTTAATTCCGTTCGCTGTCAAATGCGCACCGCCTTTCATCAGCGCTACGATTTGCTTGAACTTTGCAAAATCTCTCTTCTTCTTGGCAGAAAGAAACGGAAACCTTTCAAAGAAAGGAATTACGTTTTCGACGATGGCATTGATGTTCGTTACCTCAAAATACCAAACACCATCGGGTCTGCCACGAAGAGTTCCGCAGCCTAAGTGAGTCTTAAAAAGCGCGAGTATCACTCGATCTTTCTGCGACACATTGAAGCTGACAGAAACCTTCCAGGGAACCGGATAATCACCTCTTGGTCTAAACGAAATGTTGAAGCTTCCTTCACCGTCCGTAAAGCCTGCGAGGTAGTAACCAATTTCTGAAGGCACTTTCGCGATTCTTGCATCCACTGTTGTCTTTCCTGCTGATTGTCCGCACCGAACACATTGTCACTGCTCCCTTCGAGCGAGTAGCGTCGGATTCTAACCGGATGTTCCAGCATATAGCCAAGTTTGTTCACGGAACTACAATTCCGCTCACGATCAAGATCGTGCGCGGTGTCCTGTTCATAGTTACGGCCGCCATTCACTGGGGCTTCGATTCGTAGCTTCACCTTGCGGCTGACCACTCCTCTTAACCTTCCAGCATTGGGCAGGCGTCAGCCCCCATACGTCGTCTTCACGACTTTGCGGAGACCTGTGTTTTTAGTAAACAGTCGCCTGGGACATTTCTCTGCGACCATCCCGTAGGATGGCACCCCTTCTCCCGAAGTTACGGGGTCAGTTTGCCGAGTTCCTGAACGAGAGTTCTCACAAGCGCCTTAGGATTCTCACCCCACCTACCTGTGTCGGTTTGCGGTACGGTCACATCGCGTGTATAGCTGAACGAGAATTTTCTTGGCAGCTGGGGTCAGCGACTTTTTTCGGGTTTAACCCCTACTTTCGTCCCTACCTTTACCCTGATGCCGCCCGGATTTGCCTAAGCGGCGGGATATGGTGAGTTCAACGGCACATCCATACGCCGTCTCGCCTACCCTACTGCGTCCTCCCACAGCACACGTTAGTGGTTCCGGAATATTAACCGGATTTCCATCGACTACGCCTCTCGGCCTCGCCTTAGGTACCGACTAACCCTGAGCAGATTAACTTTACTCAGGAAACCTTAGGTTTACGGCGCGCGGGGTTCTCACCCGCGTTATCGCTACTTATGCCGACAGAGTCTTTTCCGATCGCTCCAACGGCCCTTTCGGTGCCGCTTCACAGCTACGGAATGCTCGCCTACCATCCATGTATTGCTACATGAATCCGAAACTTCGGTACGTGGTTTGAGCCCCGTTATATTGTCGGCGCAGGGCTGCTTGACCAGTGAGCTATTACGCTTTCTTTTAAAGGATGGCTGCTTCTAAGCCAACCTCCTGGCTGTCAGTGCTTCCCCACTTCCTTTTCCACTTAACCACGATTTTGGGACCTTAGTTGTCGGTCTGGGCTGTTTCCCTCTCGACCACGGAGCTTAGCCCCCGTAGTCTGACTCCCGGATATGCGTTCGCGGCATTCGAAGTTTGATTGGGTTCGGTAACCTTGTGAGGCCCCTAGCCCATTCAGTGCTCTACCACCGCGACGATTCATCCGAGGCTAGCCCTAAAGCTATTTCGGCGAGAACGAGCTATCACGAAATTTGATTAGCCTTTCACCCCTATGCA